>NZ_JAVTJN010000039.1:441350-934631 GCF_032144035.1 Bradyrhizobium sp. WYCCWR 12699 | reverse complement strand
TGGCGGGGCTTGCAAAACGGCGGGATCAACTGGTTCTCATGCGTGCCCAGGAGAAGAACAGGCGCAGCGAGGCCGAGGACCGCGCCATGGCCGATCGCATCGGTCGGCTCATTGAAGTCCTCGACAATGAGATCGCCGAAATCGAGGCCGATATTAGCGCACTGATCAAGACTGAGCCGGAGGTCTCCGATGATGCGCAGTTGATGCGGTCACTTCCCGGCGTGGGCCCCGTAACCTGCATGCAGCTGATCGCGCAGATGCCGGAACTCGGAAAAGTGGGACCGAAGCAGGTGGCCGCGCTCGCCGGCCTGGCTCCCTTCAACGTCGACAGCGGCGCTTACCGCGGCAAGCGGAAGATCGTCGGGGGCCGAAAGCGCGTCCGCGATGCCCTCTACATGGCCGCTCTCAATGCGATCCGCCGGGCCGATCCATTCAAGGCCTTCTACGCTCGACTGCGACAGGCCGGCAAACCTGCCAAGCTCGCTCTCATTGCCGTTGCCAGGAAGCTGTTGACGGTCCTCAACGCCATCATGCGCGATCGAAAGCCGTACCTGTACACTAGGCCAACATAACAGTTGCCGGCTCAGCAGCGCATCACTGCGTGCTGCGTCGCGTCTGGGGCACGAGACCTATCTTGTGAATTCCCTTACCGCATCCACCACAGCCGCCGGCATTTCCTGCGCCACGCAATGCCCGGCACCCTCGAACACCATCGTGCTGACGCGAGGAATCAGCGAGACCGCGCGCGCTGCCATCTCCTTGTAGATCGGCCCCGACTTCGCTGCGGTCGTGACGCGCACCGGGCAGTCGATCTCGGTGAGAGAGCCGAACGGATTGCCGCGGGCATCGCCGACGTAAACCTGCTCCATCGCCTCGTAGATCGGGCGCAGGATCGCGGTCTCGATCTCGGGCGTGCAGCAGAGCCGCACTCGCCCATCGTCGAGCGACACGAAGCCGTGACGCACATAGGCGCGGAGCGAGGTCTCGGTCCAATCCGCAAACGCCGGCGCCGTGCGGTAGCGCTCGAAGACGGCATCCGCGCTGTCGAACTCGGCGCGCCGGCGCAGCGTGCCCTGCACGCGAGCGAGGGATTCGTCGTTCAGTCCTCCGGAACGGGCCGCGCGCGGGTCCATCACGGTCGGCTCCATCACGAACAGGCGGGTGAAACGTCCGGGCAGGAGCTTTGCCGCGAGCAGAAGATCGGTCGCGCCCGCGCTATGGCCGATGCCGTAGACATCGCGCAGCTCGAGCGCGTCGATCACCCGGCAAATGTCATCGGCATAATCCAGGAAATGATAGGCGCCGGGCTTGTGGCTGGCGCCGTGGCCGCGGCGGTCGAGCCCATAGACGGTGTAGGTCGAGGCGAGCTCGCGCGCGACCTCGTCCCAGACGGCGGCGACGAAGCCGGTGCCGTGCACGAGCAGGGCGGGCGGCCTGCCGCTCTCGCCCCATTGCAACATCGCGATCTGTGCGCCGGCCGGGCCGATTGAAAAGCGGTGGGGGTTCATGATGGCGGGACGCTACTTCGCATCCTCCAGGATCATCGTCGCGCCCTTCTCGGCGATCATCGCGGTCGGCGTGTTGGTGTTGCCCGAGGTGATGGTCGGCATGATCGAGGCGTCGACGATGCGCAAGCCTTCGAGGCCGTAGAAGCGCAGGCGCTCGTCGACCACGGCCATGGGATCGCTCACCGCGCCCATCTTCGCCGTGCCGACGGGATGGAAGATGGTGGTGCCGATGTCGCCGGCGGCTTTCGCCAGCGAGGCGTCGTCGTCGCCGACGGTCGGACCGGGCAGGTATTCGCTCGGGCGATATTTGGCGAGCGCCTTCTGCTGCATCAGGCGGCGGGTGGTGCGGATGGCGTCGGCGCCGACCTGGCGGTCGTCGTCGGTCGACAGATAATTCGGCGCGATGATCGGCTTCTCGTCCGGGCTCGCCGAGCGCAGCCGCACGGTGCCGCGCGAGGTCGGCTGCAGATTGCAGGCGCTGACGGTGATGGCGGGGAAGCGGTGCAGCGGATCGCCGAACTTGTCGAGCGACAGCGGCTGCACGTGGAACTGGATGTTGGCGCGCGCGCGCGTCGCATCCGAGCGGGTGAAGATGCCGAGCTGCGAGGGCGCCATGGTCAGCGGACCGCGGCGGCGGAAGGCGTAGTCGAGGCCCATCAAGCCGCGGCGGAACAGATTGTAATAGGTCTCGTTCAGCGTGCGCACGCCCTCGACCTTGTAGATCGCGCGCTGCTGCAGATGGTCCTGCAGATTGCGGCCGATGCCAGCCTTGTCCATCACGATGTCGATGCCGAGCGGCGACAGCCAGTCGGCAGGGCCAATGCCCGAACGATGCAGCACCTGCACCGAGCCGATGGAGCCGGCCGAGAGGATCACCTCGCGTTTCGCGCGTGCCTCGATGATCTCGCCGTTCTGGATGAACCGCACGCCGACGGCGTGGCCCTGCTCGATGATGAGGCGGTCGACCAGCACATGCTTCTCGAGCCGCAGGTTCGGACGATTCAGCGCCGGCTTGAGGAAGCCGCGCGCCGAGGACCAGCGCCGGCCGCGCTTCTGGTTGACGTGGAAATAGCTGGTACCTTCGTTGTCGCCGGTGTTGAAATCCGGGATGCGCTTGATGCCCATCTCCTCGGCGGCGTCGCCGACCGCGTCGAGCACGTCCCATGACAGCCGCGGCGCTTCGATGCGCCAGCCGCCGCCGGCGCCGTGATGCTCGCTCGCGCCGAGGAAGTGGTCTTCGAGCTTTCGAAACAGCGGCAGCACGTCGTCGTAGCCCCAGCCGGTCATGCCGAGCTGGCGCCAGTGATCGTAATCGGCAGCCTGTCCGCGCATCGAGATCATGGCGTTGATCGCCGAGCAGCCGCCGATCACCTTGCCTCTGGGATAGGCGAGCGAGCGGCCGTTCAGCCCCGGCTCGGCCTCGGTCTTGAACATCCAGTCCGAGCGCGGGTTGCCGATCGCGAAGAGATAGCCGACGGGGATGTGGAACCAGATCCAGTTGTCGTCGCCGCCGGCTTCGAGGATGAGAACGCGGTTCCTGGGCTCGGCCGAGAGCCGGTTGGCGACGATGCAGCCGGCCGTGCCGGCCCCAACGACAATGTAGTCAAACTCACCTTCGAGCCGTCTTGGCATTCTGCTTCCACCCGGATGGTCACTCAACGTTTCGTCCTAATAGGCAGACGCCGCGGGCCGGGACAAGCCCGGCCATGACGACAGGACAGAGCTACCCTCAATCCGCGGGAGTTAGGTGGACTGCCGCTTGCATGGTAGACAGTCCTGCATTTTCAACAAAGCTCGAGACCCTCCATGCCCATCGTGAACCGCGTCGCCGACCTCCAACCCGATATTCAGGCTTGGCGCCGGGACATCCATGAGCATCCCGAGCTGCTGTACGATGTTCATCGCACTGCAGCATTCGTGGCGGAGCGGTTGCGCGAGTTCGGCTGCGATGAAGTCGTGACCGGCCTCGGCCAGACCGGCGTCGTCGGCGTGATCAAGGGCAGCAAGCCGGCCGGCGAGGGGCTCAAGGTGATCGGCATGCGCGCCGACATGGATGCGCTGCCGGTCGACGAGCAGACCAACCTGCCTTACGCCTCCAAGACCCCGGGCAAGATGCACGCCTGCGGTCATGACGGGCACACCGCGATGCTGCTCGGGGCAGCCCGCTACCTCGCCGAGACCCGCAACTTCGCCGGCGATGCGATCGTGATCTTCCAGCCTGCCGAGGAGGGCGGCGCCGGCGGCGCGGCCATGGTCAAGGACGGCCTGATGGAACGCTTCGGCATCGAGCAGGTCTACGGCATGCACAACGGCCCGGGCATCCCGATCGGCTCGTTCGCGATCCGGCCCGGTCCGATCATGGCGGCGACCGACGAGGTCGATATCAACATCGAAGGCGTCGGCGGTCACGCCGCGCGTCCGCACAAATGCATCGATTCCGTGCTGGTCGGGGCGCAGGTGATCACCGCCTTGCAGTCGATCGTCGCACGCAGCGTCGATCCCCTGGAATCGGCCGTGATCTCGATCTGCGAATTCCACGCCGGCAACGCCCGCAACGTCATTCCGCAGACCGCGACGTTGAAGGGCACCATCCGCACGCTCTCGCCCGAGGTGCGCAAGCTCGTCGAGAAGCGCGTGCACGAGGTGGTCGCGGGCGTCGCCCAGATCACCGGCGCCAAGATCGACCTGCGCTATCAGCGCAATTATCCCGTGGTGAACAACCATGCCGCGGAGACCGAGGTGGCGCGGCGCATCGCCAGGCAGGTCGCGGGCGATGCGAATGTGCACGAGATGCCACCGCTGATGGGCGGCGAGGATTTCGCGTATATGCTGGAAGCGCGGCCCGGCGCCTTCATCTTTTGCGGCAACGGCGACAGCGCCGGCCTGCATCACCCCGCCTACAATTTCAACGACGAGGCGATCGTGTATGGCACGTCGTACTGGGTGAAGCTGGTCGAGGAATCGCTGGCGGCGTCGTAAGGCTTTTTCTTCACCTAGCCCCGCTTGCGGTCGGGCATCGCGAATGAGGTTTGGGCTGGGGCATTGACACCAACCACAGCGTCACGGCCGGGCTTGTCCCGGCCATCCACGCTTGTCCACGCGCTGAGAACGTGGATGCCCGGGACAAGCCCGGGCATGACGACGTCTGTGCATTCTTCAAAGGCAATTGCCTCTCCCCGTAAGAGCGGGGAGAGGCAAGAGTTCTAGAAGATCCTCGAGAAGATCACGTAGAGCGTGGCCGACAGCATGATCGCGCAGGGCAGCGTCAGCACCCAGGCCATCAGCAGGTTGCGGATGGTCGACCATTGCAGGCCCGAGCCGTTCGCCGCCATGGTGCCGGCGACGCCTGACGACAGCACGTGGGTGGTCGAGACCGGCAGGCCGAACACGTCGGCGGCACCGATCGTGGCGGCGGCCACGAGCTCGGCCGAGGCGCCCTGCGCGTAGGTGAGATGGGTCTTGCCGATCTTCTCACCGACGGTGACGACGATGCGCTTCCAGCCGATCATGGTGCCGAGGCCGAGCGCGATGGCAACTGCGATCTTCACCCAATTCGGGATGAACTTGGTGGCGGCATCGAGCGAGCCCTTGTAGGCATTCAGGGTCGCGATCTCGTCCTTGCCGAGATCGTTCTCCTTGTCCTTCATCAGGAAGCGGATCGCTTCCGAGGTCATGTACATGTCGTTGCGGGTGTTGCCGACGGCCTCCGCCGGCACTTTGCTCAGCGAGCCGTATTGGGCAACTTGATTGCCGACATCCTTCACCAGCACGGCGAGCGAGGGATAAGTGCCTTCGTTGAGCTGACGCAGCGCGATGTATTGCGTCACGGCGGGGCGGGGATCGCCGATGATGCTGTGGCCGGCGCCCTTCGCCGCGATCACCCTGGACGCGGCCTCCGAGGTCTTCTGGAACTGGGCGACCTGGGATTCCGGCAGCGCGCGGTTGAGGGCGTAAGCCGTCGGCACGGTGCCGATCAGGATCAGCATGATCAGGCCCATGCCCTTCTGGCCGTCATTGGAGCCGTGCGCGAAGCTGACGCCGGTGCAGGTTGCGATCAAGAGGCCGCGGATCCAGAGCGGCGGCGCCTTGTTACCCTCGGGCGCGGCGTAGAGCGCCGGGTTGCGCACGATGAACTTGAGCAGCAGCAGCAGCACGGCGGCGCAGATGAAGCCGAACAGCGGCGACAGCAGCAGTGCGTAGCCGATCTCGGTCGCCTTGGTCCAGTCCACGCCCGAAGTGCCGTCGCGGCCGCGCATGACGGCGTTGGCGACGCCGACGCCGATGATCGAGCCGATCAGCGTGTGCGAGGAGGAGGCGGGCAGGCCGAAGAACCAGGTGCCGAGATTCCACAGGATCGCGGCGATCAGCAGCGCGAACACCATCGCGAAGCCGGCGCTGGAGCCGACCTGGAGGATCAGTTCGACCGGCAGCAGCGAGACGATGCCGAAGGCGACCGCGCCGGAGGAGAGCAGCACGCCGAGAAAGTTGAAGAAGCCCGACCACATCACCGCGACTTCGGCCGGCAGTGAATGGGTGTAGATCACGGTCGCCACCGCATTGGCGGTGTCGTGGAAGCCGTTGACGAATTCGAAGCCGAGCGCGATCAGCAGCGCGACGAGCAGGAGGATGTAGGGCAGGTAGGTCGTCACCTTCGTGCCGGTGGCGTTGACGTCGGCATAGATGCTGTAGGCGACGAACAGCAGGCCTGCGGCAAGGATGCCGAAGAACAAAATCATCGTCAGCGGATTGAAGCCCTTGTCGAGATTCGGCCGCGAGGCCGGCTGAACGGGCGCGGGATCGGCTACCGCGCGGTCGAATGCAACATCGGTCATGTCTGGACGCCCCTTAACTTTAAAGTAAGGGCATTGTCCGCGATGGATTTGAAGGTTGGATGACAAGCGGCGGTTGAAGGCCGCTTTCCCACCACTATTCAGGCGGCGTGCGCGGCTTTCCTCTGCAGGCCCGCTGCAATCTTCAGATCTTCGACAAAGCGCCGATATTCCAGCACTTTGGCCTCTGGATCGGGCAGTCGCAGCAGATAAGACGGGTGCACCGTCACCAGAGCCTTGCGCCTGTCGGGAAGGTCTATGAGGCGGCCGCGGGTCTTGCCGATCGGGGTGATCTTGCCGAACACGCTCTGCGCCGCGGTGGCACCCATCGCTACGATCAGATCGGGTTGGATTACTGAGACTTCCCGCTCGAACCATTGCCGGCACGCCCGGATCTCCGGCGTATTCGGCTTCTGGTGCAGGCGGATCTTTCCACGCGGCACGAATTTGAAGTGCTTGACCGCGTTGGTGACGTAAACCTTCTTGCGGTCGACGCCGGCTTCCGCGAGCGCACGGTCGAGCATCTGCCCGGCTGGGCCGACGAAGGGGTGGCCCGCGAGGTCTTCCTTGTCGCCGGGCTGCTCGCCGACCAGCATGATGTTGGCCGATCTCGGGCCTTCGCCGAACACGGTCTGTGTCGCGTCCTTGTAGAGAGGACAGGCGCGGCAATGCGCGGCCTCCTCGCGGAGGGTTTCGAGATCGTCGGCGGCGGTCTTGCGTGGCATCGGAGCCTCCGGCCGCTTCTGGGGCTTGTGCGGATCGGTTGCGGCGTTGGCGATCATGGCGCCGGTCATGCGCTCGGCGTCCTCGATCAAGGGCTTAATGATCGAGGCCTCGGGCAGGTTCCTCCAGTATTTCTTCGGCATCTCGGCCTGCATCGCCTTCACCTTGAGCCGGGCCGGATTGAAGATGCTGGCGTAATAGCGCCGCCAGGTTTCCTCCAGCCGGTCCTCGCCCGGCGCTTCGCTCTTGCTGACGCCCGGTGTGAACGCGAGCGCATGGCCATCCCAATGCGCGCAGAGGTCCGGCGTCAGGATCGACCAGGGCATGTCGGCGAAGCGTTTGGCGAAGAACGGCGCTGCGAGCTCGACGATGTGATGCTCCGGCTCGAACCAGGCGACGTAATGCGCTGCGCGTTCCCTGCCGATCTCGCGGAAGCGCACGAAGGCATGCATCTTGTGCTCGTCGCGATGGACCGCTCTCGCCATGGCGGTGACTTGCGCGACGTCAGGGTCGGTCGCGACCTCGATGAGATCGTGATTGTCCTTCAGCCGAAACAGCAGCCGATAGAGGATGGCAAAGCGCTCGGGATCGCGGTGCAGGATCGCTGCTTTCGCGAGCTCGATGAACTTGCCTGATACGTTGAAGGTGCCGTCGTTCACCTCGAGGATTGGTGACGGCGCGGGCGGGGCGAACAGCTCGGCTTCGCCGCCTTGCACGGCAAAGGTGACATCGGCGGGCCTCACGTGGTGAAGCACGAGGCTGCGGGCGGCTGTGCGCCAGCCGTCGAAATCGGTTTCGGTGTCGAGGGTGATATACTGCATCAGAAGCTAAATCCCAATTGTGTTGCCTTCGGCTTGAACCGTTCGATCAGCCGCGCGTCGTCGAGACGGTGCGGCGAAGGGCGGTGATCGCTGAGGACGATGAACGGCAGCGCCTTGTGCTTGGGCACATGCAGCCGCGCGAGGTCGGCGAAGCGGATCGTGGTGGTGCGCCGTGTCGCGATGATGCGCTCGACCGCCTTGGTGCCGAAGCCGGGCACACGCAGCAGCTCCTCGCGGCTGGCGCGATTGACGTCGAGCGGAAAGCGGTCGCGGTGGCGCAGCGCCCAGGCGAGCTTTGGATCGATGTCGAGCGGCAGCATCGCGCTGTCGTCGACGATCTCCGCAACGTCGAAGCCGTAGAATCGCATCAGCCAGTCGGCCTGGTAGAGCCGGTGCTCGCGCAGCAGCGGCGGCTGCACCAGAGGCAAGGCGCGGCTCGCATCGGGGATCGGGCTGAAGGCGGAATAATAGACGCGCCGCAGCTTGTACGAGCCGTAGAGGTTGGAGCTGGTGTGGAGGATGGTGTGATCGGAGGCGCTGTCGGCGCCCACGATCATCTGCGTGCTCTGGCCCGCCGGCGCGAAGCGCTGCGGCCTCGCCTTCGTCTTTGCTTTGCGGTTGTCCTCGGCTTCGTCCAGCTTCAGCCGCAGCCGGCCCATGGTGCGGCGGATCGCGCGCACGTCCTTCTCGGGCGCGAATTGCTGCAGGCTGGTCTCCTCGGGCATCTCGATATTGATGGAGAGGCGGTCGGCATATTTGCCGGCCTCCGCGATCAGCGCGTCATCGGCCTCGGGAATGGTCTTGAGATGGATATAGCCGCGGAAGTGATGCTCCTCGCGCAGTTTTCGCGCGACGCTAACGACTTGCTCCATGGTGTAATCGGGGCTGCGGATGATGCCGGAGGAAAGGAACAGGCCCTCGATGTAATTGCGCCGGTAGAAGTCGAGCGTCAGCTTGACCACTTCCTCAATGGTGAAGCGGGCGCGCGGCACGTTCGAGGAGGCGCGGTTGACGCAATAGAGGCAATCGTAATTGCAGGCGTTGGTCAGCAGCACCTTGAGCAGGGAGATGCAGCGTCCATCCGGTGCGTAGGAATGGCAGATGCCCATGCCTGGCGCGGTCGAGCCCATGCCCTTGCGGTCGCTGGAATCCCGCTTTTCGGTACCGCTGGAGGCACAGGACGCGTCGTACTTGGCGGCGTCGGCCAGGATTTCCAGCTTGCGTTGTACGTCCATGTTTGAATCCCGTTGATTCCACTGATGAATCCGCAAGCGCGCCAATTCGATTGACTCTCCGCGCGCCGTTAGCTTTATATTAGAACATATCATGAACAAATGAGCTAGCCATTGGTTCTCTTTGGGAGCCACCGGCAATCACCTCTGAAGGAGCGGCGAGCATGAGCGGCGCACGTCTAAGCGCGCTTGCGACCTTGCGCGGCCAGATCGAACGCATCGAGACCGCGGAGATCGTGCATCAGCACGACCGCGTCGCGCTCGGCCATAACGAGGTCGATGCCGTGCTGAAGGGCGGGCTCGCGCGCGCGGCGATCCACGAGGTGTTTTGCGAGGGGCGGCAGGGTACGACCGCCACAGGATTCGTCATGGGTCTTGCGGGACGCGTGAGCGCGCAGCGGCCGCTGTTGTGGGTGCGGCAGGATTTTTCGGAGCTGGAAGCCGGCGCGCTGTCGATGAGCGGGCTCAAAGAGCTCGGCCTCGACCCGCGCCGCGTGGTGACGGTGCGCGCCGCCGATGTCGAGAGCGCGCTGCGAACCTCGGCCGATGCGCTTGCCTGCGACGCGCTGGGGGCCGTCGTGCTCGAGCTCTGGGGCGAGACCAGGCAGTTCGATCTCGTGGCGAGCCGCAAGCTGACGCTGGCCGCGCAAGGCTCCGGCGTCACCGGTCTCTTGCTGCGCATGGCGGCGCAGCCGCTGCCCTCGACCGCAGAGACGCGATGGATGCTGCGCGCGGCGCATTCGCCGCCGGGAGCTGTGTGGAGTGCCTGGGGCGCGCCGCGCTTCGATGCCGAGCTCTTGCGCAATCGTCATGGCCCCTGCGGCCGGTGGATCATGGAATGGAATTGTGATGAGTGCCAGTTCAGTGAGCCGAAGGCGTATTCTCAGCTTGTGGCTGCCGCGCCTGCCCATCGACCGGATCCAGCGGTTCTTGCAGGGGAGCGGCGGCGCGCAGGATGAACCCGGCATCGTCGTCATCAAGGACAACAATGCGCTGGTGATTCATGCGCTGGACGAGGCCGCCGAGCGCCTCGGCCTGTATATCGGCCAGCCGCTGGCGAATGCGCGAGCGATGTGTCCGGATTTGCGGGTGTTCGACGCCGATGTCGTGGCCGATGCCAAAACGCTCAGCGACATCGCCGATTGGTGCGATCGCTTCACGCCGCTGGTGGCGCTCGATCCGCCGCACGGGCTGTTCCTCGATATCACCGGCTGCGCGCATCTGTTCGGCGGCGAGGCTGCGCTGCTCAAGACGCTGGTTCGCGCGCTCGCCCGCCAGGGCTTTGCCGTCGGTGCGGCGATCGCCGGCACGTCGATCTGCGCGCGTACGCTGACGCGGCAGGCATCTGGCAGCATCGTTGCCGATGGCAACGAGGCGGCGGCGATCGAGCGGTTTCCGGTGTCCGCGCTCGGTGCGGACGAGGCCATTACCACCGGCTTGCGCCGCGCCGGCCTCAAGACCATCGGCGACGTCGCATCGCGCAGCGCCTCCGAGATCACGGCGCGGTTCGGCGCCCGGTTCTCCACGCTGCTCGCACATGCGCGGGGGCAGGGCGATGCGCCGATCAGCCCGCGCAAGCCGCTGCCCGATTACATCGTCGAGAAGCGCTTTGCCGAACCGATCGCGACCGACACCATGATCGCGATGACGCTGTCGCGGCTCGCCGACACCTTGATCGCATCGATGGAGAAACAGGGCAAGGGCGCGCGGCGGCTGGAGGCCGCCTTCTTCCGCACCGACGGCGTGGTGCGCGCCATCATGGTCGAGACCGGACGTCCCGTGACGCGAAGCGCGGTGATCGACCGCCTGTTCCGCGAGCGGCTCGATGCGCTTGCCGATCCGCTCGATCCTGGTTTCGGCTTCGACATGGTGCGCCTGTCGGCGAGCCGCACCGAGATCGTGGTGCAGGAGCAGCGCGATCTCGACGCTCATGTCCATGACAATGACGAGCTCGCCGCGCTGATCGACCGCATCGCCGCGCGCATCGGGGGGAAACGCGTCGTCGTGCACCTGCCGGAGGATACCCATATTCCTGAATGTGCGGTGATGGCCGCGCCGGCGCAGCATCATCTCGCAGCCGCCATGCAGGCCGAATGGCCCGCGCGTGTCGAGAGCGAGCCGCCGCTGCGTCCCCTGAGGTTGTTCGACAAGCCGGAGCCGATCAAGGTGCCGTTCGCGGCCGTGCCGGATGGTCCGCCGCATCAATTCACCTGGCGCCGCGCGCTCCATGCCGTGGTGCGGGTGGAGGGGCCGGAACGCATCGCGATGGAATGGTGGCGGCAGGACGGCAAGCAGCTGACGCGGGATTATTTCCGCATCGAGGATGCCGAGGGCCTGCGCTTCTGGATCTTTCGCGACGGTCTTTACGAGGGGGAAGTGTTCGATGGCGATGGCAAGCCCGCTTCTCCCGGCTGGTATGTGCACGGTCTCTTCGCATGACGTCCCCCGCCTATGCCGAGATCGGCATCACCACGAACTTCTCTTTCCTGCGCGGCGGCTCGGATCCGCGCGCCTATGTGCGTCAGGCGAGCGAGCTCGGCCTTCCCGCGATCGGGATCGCCGACCACAACACGCTAGCCGGCGTGGTGCGGGCGTGGAGTGAGCTCGACAACGATAAGGTGGTGCACAAGCCGAAACTGCTGATCGGCGCGCGCATCGTCTTCAGCGACGGCACGCCCGACATTCTGGTCTACCCGCGCGACCGCGCCGCCTATGGCCGGCTGTGCCAGCTCCTGACCCGGGGCAAGCGTGGCGACGACATCACGCGGATCGAGAAGGGCGAGTGCCGTCTCGCCTTTGCCGATCTCCTGGAGTTTTCGGAAGGACAGCTCCTGGTTCTGACGCTGCCGCATCGCTTCGAGCCGGTGCAGGCGCTGGATGTTCTCGCAAAGCTGAAAGCGAGCCGCGCCGAAGGCGTGTGGCTGGCGGCGAGCCTGGTCTATCGCGGTGACGACCGCCGCCGCCTCGCGCGGCTCGATGATCTCGCCTCGAAGGCAAAGGTGCCGCTGCTCGCGACCAACGAGGTGCTCTATCACGATCCCGCACGCCGTCCTCTGCAGGACGTGCTGACCTGTATCCGGGAAAAGACCACGATCGAAGCTGTGGGGCGGAAGCTCGAGGCCAATGCCGAACGGTTCTTGAAGACGCCGCGCGAGATGGCGCGGCTGTTCCGAGATTTCCCCGAGGCGATCGCGGAGACCATGCGCTTTGCGGACGCAATCGACTTCTCGCTCGACCAGCTCAAATACCAATATCCTGACGAGCCGGTGCCGCCCGGGAAGACCGCGCAGGGGCATCTGGAAGATTTGACCTGGGCAGGCGTCGACAAATATTTCGGCGGTATCGATAATATTGACGCAAAGCTGAGCGCCACGCTGAAGAAGGAGCTCGCGCTGATCGCCGAGCTGAAATACGCGCATTACTTCCTCACCGTGCATGACATCGTGCACTACGCGCGCAGCCAGAACATTCTGTGTCAGGGGCGGGGATCGGCGGCGAATTCGGCCGTGTGCTACGTGCTCGGCATTACCTCGGTCGATCCGACCAAGGTCGATCTGCTGTTCGAGCGCTTCATCTCCAAGGAGCGGCTGGAGCCGCCCGATATCGACGTCGATTTCGAGCATTCGCGCCGCGAGGAGGTGATGCAATATGTCTATCGCCGCTACGGCCGTCACCGCGCCGCGATCATCGCCACCGTCATCCATTATCGCCCGCGCAGTGCCATTCGCGACGTCGGCAAGGCACTGGGCCTGACCGAGGACGTCACCGCCGCGCTCGCCGACACCGTCTGGGGCAGCTGGGGCAAGGGCCTCAACGACATGCAGGTCCGGCAGGCCGGGCTCGATCCCAAAAACCCCATGATCAACCTCGCGGTCGAGCTTGCGACCGAGCTGATCGAATTCCCGCGCCACCTTTCCCAGCATGTCGGCGGCTATGTGCTGACGCAAGACCGGCTCGACACCTATGTGCCGATCGGCAACGCCGCGATGGACGATCGCACCTTCATCGAATGGGACAAGGACGACGTCGACGCTCTCAGCATGATGAAGGTCGACGTGCTCGCGCTGGGCATGCTGACCTGCATCCGCAAGTGCTTTGATCTGATCGACCAGCACAAGGGCGAGCGCTACGCGCTCGCGGATATCAAGGGAGAAGATGACGACGAAGTCTATCAAATGCTGCAGCGGGGAGAGTCGCTTGGGGTGTTCCAGGTCGAGAGTCGCGCCCAGATGAACATGCTGCCGCGCCTGAAGCCGCGGACGTTTTACGACCTCGTCATCGAAGTCGCGATCGTGCGGCCCGGGCCGATCCAGGGCGACATGGTGCACCCTTACTTAAGGCGTCGGAAAATGAAGCCGGAGGATATCGAGTATCCTTATCCGAAGGGTGGCAACAAGAACGAGCTCCGTGAGGTCCTGCACAAAACACTCGGTGTGCCCCTGTTCCAGGAGCAGGCCATGCGGATTGCGATCGTGGCCGCAGAGTTCACCTCGGAAGAGGCCAACGGATTGCGGCGTGCCATGGCAACGTTCCGCAACGTCGGGACCATCGGCAATTTCGAAGAGAAAATGATCGGCAATATGATCCGTCGAGGGTACGATCCTCAATTCGCGCGAAACTGCTTCGACCAGATCAAAGGCTTTGGTTCCTACGGCTTTCCCGAGAGTCATGCGGCGAGCTTCGCGCAGCTCGTCTACATCTCGTCATGGCTGAAATACCATCACCCTGACGCGTTCTGCTGCGGCCTGCTGAACTCGCAGCCCATGGGCTTTTACGCCCCGGCGCAGATCGTCGGCGATGCCCGCAAGAACGGCGTCGAGATTCGTGACATCGACGTATCCTATAGCTTTGCGCAAAACACGCTGGAGGAGGGGAACGGCAAATATTGCGCGGTGCGTCTCGGCTTCCGTCAGATCGACGGATTCCACTGGCTGGACGAGGATGAGGAGCGGCCGAAGCGCTCTCAGCTGTCATTCCGGGGCGCACCACGTGGCGCGAGCCCGGAATCCATCGGGCCGCATACGCCTGGAGGAATGGATTCTCAGATGCGCAATTGCGCATCAGAGCTCGACGCTGACGCGTCCCGGAATGACAGGAAGGAAGACTGGGCCGACCGCATCGTCGCCGCCCGCAAGCGCCGGCCCTTCACCTCGCTGGAAGACTTTGCCCGCGACACCGGTCTGCCCAAGCGCGCGCTGATCCTGCTGGCGGATGCCGACGCCTTCCGCTCGCTCGGGCTCGACCGCCGCGAAGCGCTGTGGCAGGTGCGGCGGCTGCCTGACGATGTACCGCTGCCGCTGTTCGAGGCGGCGACCGCCCGCGAGCAACCGGACGAGCATGCCAAGCCGCTGCCTGAGATGCCGCTCCCCGAGCAGGTTGTCGCGGATTACCAGACCATCCGGCTGTCGCTGAAGGGCCATCCGATGGAATTCGTGCGCGAGATGTTTTCGCGCGAGCGGATCGTCGCCTGCAGGGAGATCATCCACGAGAACGAGCGGCGCCGCGTCCGCTGTGCGGGTGTGGTGCTGGTCCGGCAGCGGCCGGGCAGCGCCAGCGGCGTCGTGTTCATGACGCTGGAGGACGAAACCGGCATCGCCAATGTCGTGGTGTGGCCCAAGATCATGGAGCAGTACCGGAAAGAAGTGATGGGCGCGCGCCTCATCGAGGTTCACGGCTATATCCAGAGCAGCCCCGAGAAGGTGACGCATCTGATCGCCCAGCGCATGATCGACCGCTCGCACGATCTGGTCGGTCTCGCCAACGATGCGCTGAGCCGCAAGCATTCGGCGCCGGCAGGCGCCACACTGGTCGAGCCGCTCAATGAAGACCCCCGCGCGCTTGCGGATATGCCCGCGCAAAAGATCCGCCACCCCCGAAACGTGCGCATCCTGCCGCCGTCGCGGGATTTCCATTGAGGGATGGCGCGGGATGCCTCTACACCGTCATTGCGACGACGGTGCGCCACACTCTCGGTCGTCATGCCCCGGGCTTGACCCGGGCATCCACGTCTTTCGGCGAGCACAGCAGCGCATGGATGGCCGGGACAAGCCCGGCCATGACGGAAGAGAGAGCCCGGCAAGCCGCATCCTCAAAAATTCACGCGGTTCGAGATCGCCCCGTCCACGACGAGATTCGATCCCGTGGTGAATCCCGACACCGGGCTCGCCAGAAACACCGCGGCGTTCGCGATGTCCTGCGGCGTTGCCATGCGGCCGGTCGGATTGCGCTTCATCGCGTCGTTGTAACGCTCGGGCATGTTCTTCTCGATCATCTCCCAGACGCCGCCCTTGAAATAGACCGTGCCGGGCGACACGACATTCACGCGGATCTTCTTCCTGGCGTATTGCCGCGCCAGTCCCTTGGCCATGTGGATCAGCGCCGCCTTGATCGGGCCGTAGGAACTGGCCGTGTCGGCCTGCGCCGCTGAGATCGAGGAAATGATGACGAAGGCGGCGTCGCCGCTGTTCGCCCCACTGGCCTCGAGAAGCGGCCGCGCGGCGTCGAACGCGTGCACGGCACCGAGCACGTCGAGCCGGAAATTCTGCTCCCACGATGCAGGATCGTGGCCCTGCGCCATTGCGCCGGCATTGGCGAACAAAAGGTCGACGCCGCCAAGCTCCTTGGCCGCGCCCTCGATCCAGGATTTCAGCGCCGCGCCGTCGGTGACGTCGACCGCGCCGCCGGTCGCCTTGATGCCGCTCGCCTTCAGTTCCGCGACGGTGGCCGCGACCTGATCGGCGTTGCGCGCGCACACCGCGACATTGGCGCCTTCACCGGCGAGCGTCGCCGCGATCGCCCGCCCGATGCCGCGCGTGCCGCCGAGGACGATGGCGTTCTTGCCTTTGAGACCGAGATCCATTGTTGGCTCCTTTTTTTGGTGCCGCGAGTGTAGCTGTTTCAGGAGATCCGCATAAGCCTCCACATCGTCATTGGAGCCAACGGGTCCGCGCGAAGCGCGGCCCGATGACAGGCGCCGCGAAGCAATCCAGAAATGCGTCCGCGGAAACAGTCTGGATTGCTTCGTCGCGAGAGCTCCTCGCAATGACGGGGAGAGACCCTCACTCCGGCGCCGCTCCCACCGGCGGGCCGCCGGGCGGGCGGGCAGGAAGGTCAGCGAAGCATAGGCGCCGGCCCAGGAGCCGATGGCCGCGAAGGCGACGTAGAACGCGTTTTCGGTGTAGCTGATCACGGCATAGGAGGAGAGCAGGTACCAGACCGCGCTCCAGTTCGCCGCCGGAATGCGCTTGCGCGCGATCACGGCCGAGGTGAACATGACATAGACGGCATCGGTGGCCGCCGTCGCGATGAATACGGCACCTGCGATGAGGGGATCGATGGCGGCCATTGCAAACCTTTCTGTGAACGTGACATGGTCGGGAAAACTAAAGGGAGAGAAGCGGCCATGCAAAGCCCCGCCGACATTCTCAAGGACATCTGGACCTCTGCAGGTGGTGACGCGGCCGCCCTCGATCGCGTGCGGCTGACCGGCGAGGAGCCTCAAATCCCGTCCTCGTTTCGTGTCGCGGTCGCCGGGCAGACGACGATCGCTGCCGCCGGCCTTGCTGCTGCTGAAATCTGGCGGCTGCGCAGCGGCGAGACGCAGCAAGTTTCCGTCGACATGCGCCACGCCGTCGCCGAATGCCGCTCCGAGCGCTATCTCCGTCTCGACGACAAACCGCCGCCGCCGGCGTGGGACGCCATCGCCGGCGTCTACAGGACCGGCGATGGCCGCTTCGTTCGCTGCCACACCAACTTCCCGCATCATCGTGACGCCGTCTGCAAGGTGCTTGCTTGCGAGCCGGAGCGCGACAAGGTGCAGGCGGCGCTCATGCATTGGAAGGGCGAGGATTTCGAGACTGCGGCTTACGCCGCGGGCGGCGTCGTTGCCCTGATGCGCAGCTACGACGAGTGGTCCGCGCTGCCGCAGGCGCGCGCGCTCGGGCAATTGCCGCTGATCTCGATCGAAAAGATCGGCGAAGCCGCGCCGAAGCCGTGGCCACGAGGATCATCGAGCAACGATCGTCCGCTTTCGGCCCTTCGCGTGCTCGATCTCTCCCGTGTCATCGCAGGTCCCGTCGCCGGCCGCACGCTCGCCGCGCACGGTGCTGATGTGCTGCTGGTGTCGGGTCCGGAACTGCCCGCCATCGACTGGCTCACCATCGACACCGGCCGCGGCAAGCTCACCACCTTCATCGAACTGAAGAGCGAGGTGGGCAGGGCGCAGTTGCGCGAATTGCTGGCGGATGCCGACATCTTCTCGCAAGGCTATCGTCCGCATGCGCTTGCCGCGATCGGATTCGCGCCGGAGGATGCAGCTAAGATCAATCCCGGCATCGTCTATGTCACGCTGTCGGCCTATGGCCATGCCGGTCCTTGGGCCGAGCGCCGCGGCTTCGATTCGCTCGTGCAGACCACGACCGGATTCAACCACGCCGAAGGGCGCGCGGCCGGCCTCGATGGTCCCAAGGAATTGCCGGCGCAGATGCTCGACCACGCCACCGGCTATCTGATGGCGTTCGGTGCGATGATGGCCAAGGCGCGTCAGGCCAGCGAGGGCGGCAGCTGGCACGTACGCGTGTCGCTGGCGCAGACCGGGCGCTGGCTCTGGAATCTCGGCCGGCTCGACGGCGGACTGAACACCCCGGATCTTACGGGCGAGGCCGTACATGCTGCGTTCATCGAGAGCATGCCATCTGGCTTCGGCATGTTGAAGGCGGTGCGCCATTCGGCGCTGCTGTCGACGACACCGGCACAATGGTCTCGTCCGGCGATGCCGCTCGGCTCTCATCCGGCACGGTGGCCGGAGCGAAGCTGACGTGAAGCTGACACGTCGCAAAAATTTAACGCAAACCGAAAGGTGCGCAGCGTTTTTTAGGTTGTTTGAAATCCTAATTCGGCACTATTAGCGCAACCGATAAGGCAGGTACCTGCCGAGATCGTCGCAGACACGACCGGGCTCCATGGTAGTTCAAAATACCAAGCTATTGCAGGTGTTTACAAAACAACGGGTGATCACATCCGTAGTTTTACTAGCTCTTGCCGGCGCCGGTGCCTACGGCTTCCTGTCTTTGGGCCCCAAGGAAAAGAAACACTCCGAGATTTCCAGCCAGTCGCGCAGGAATGCGCAGAACTTCACGCCGACGCCGTCCGAATGGGCGACGCTGACGATCGAGCCGGTCAAGGCCAGGGCCTTCCGCGCCGAATACGTCACCGAAGGCAAGGTCGCCGTCGACGAGGATCGTTCGACGCCGGTGTTCTCGCCCTATGCCGGCCGCGTCACCAAGCTGCTGGCCAAGCCGGGTGAGACGCTGAAGCAAGGTCAACCGCTGTTCACGATCGAGGCCGCCGACACGGTGCAGGCCCAGAACGATTTCATCGCGGCGATGACCTCGCAGAACAAGGCGAAGTCGGCGCTCGAACTTTCCGACATCCAGTACAAGCGCGCCAAGGACCTCTATGAGGGCCATGCCATTCCGCTGAAGGACTATCAGCAGGCGGAAGCGACGCAGGTTCAGGCGCGCAACGACATGCGGTCCTCGCAGACCGCGCTGGAGGCCGCGCGCAACAAGCTCCGCATCCTCGGCTTCACCGACGAGACCATCAAGGCGTTCCAGGACAAGGGCGCCATCAATCCGGAAGTCACGATCTATTCGCCGATCGCCGGCACCGTGGTGCAGCGCAAGATCGGCCCCGGCCAGTACGTCAATTCCGGCGCCAGCGATCCGGTCTTCGTGATCGGTGACCTCTCCACGGTCTGGCTCACCGCCTTCGTGCGCGAGAGCGACGCGGCCGCCGTGTGCATCGGTCAGGACATCACCGTCAACGTGATGGCGCTGCCGGGCCGGCCGCTGACCGCCAAGATCAATTACGTCGCCGCCGCGATCGATCCCAATACCCGCCGCCTGCTGGTCCGCGCCACCATCGACAACAAGGACGGCCTGCTCAAGCCGGAGATGTTCGCAAACGTCACGATCTATTCGGCCGGCGACCGCGCCGCACCGGCCGTGCCGAAACAGGCCCTGATCTATGAAGCCGACAAGGTCCGTATCTGGGTCGCGCGTGAGGACAAATCGGTCGAGCTGCGCCAGATCAAGATCGGCCTCATCAACGGCAACCTCGTCGAAGTCACCAGCAATCTGAAACCCGGCGAGCAGATCGTCACCAAGGGCAGCCTGTTCATCGACCGCGCGGCGTCCGGCAGCTGATCGACGACCCAAGAAAATTGAAGACCTGAATGGATCGTCTCGTCGCCCTTGCCGTCAACCGGCGCTTCCTGATGGTCGGCATGTTCGTCGCTGTCTTGATCGGCGGCGTGATCGCGTTCAACCAGCTCAACATCGAGGCCTATCCCGATCCGACCCCGCCGATGGTCGACATCGTGACGCAGAGCCCGGGACTGTCGGCGGAGGAGATCGAGCGCTACATCACGATCCCGATCGAGACCCAGGTCGCAGGCCTGAAGAACGTCACGACCATCCGCACCATCTCGCTCTACGGTCTCTCCGACGTCAAGATTCAGTTCTCCTTCGCCTACACCTATGACGAGGCGTTGCAGCAGGTGTTGAACCGCCTGGCGCAGCTCGCGCCGCTGCCGGGCAACGTGCAGCCGCAGATTTCGCCGCTGAGCCCGATCGGCGAGATCTTCCGCTACCGTCTCGTGGGGCCGCCGAACTACAGCGTGCTCGATCTCAAGACCATTCAGGACTGGATCCTGCAGCGCCGCTTCCGCGCCGTGCCAGGGGTCATCGACGTCACCGGCTGGGGTGGCAGAAGCAAGACTTATGAGATCCAGGTCGACTTCAACAAGCTGGTCGCCAACGGGCTGACGCTGCCGCAATTGCTCCAGGCGGTCGGCAATTCCAACGTCAATGTCGGCGGCAACACCGTCAATATCGGCCAGCAATCGGCCGTGGTGCGCGGCGTCGGCCTGATCCGGTCGATCGACGATCTCGCCAATACCATGGTGGCACAGAGCGGCGGCAATCCGGTGCTGGTCAAGGACGTCGCAACCGTCACCGTCGGCCAGAAGCCGCGCCTCGGCATTGCCGGCCTCGACGAGGCCGATGACATCGTGCAGGGCATCGTCCTGATGCGGCGCGGCGAGCAGAGCTCGCCGACCATCAAGCGGGTCCATCAGCTCGTCCAGACCATCAACAATTCCAGCATCCTGCCGCCCGGCGTGCGCATCGAGCGCATCTACGACCGCGGCGATCTGATCGAGCTCACCACCCATACGGTGCTGCACAACATGGTGGTCGGCATTCTCTTGATCGTGCTGCTGCAGTGGATCTTCCTCGGCGATCTGCGCAGCGCGCTGATCGTCGGCGCCACCATTCCGTTCGCGCTGTTCTTCGCCGTCATCATCCTGGTGCTGCGTGGGGAATCGGCCAACTTGCTGTCGGTCGGCGCGATCGATTTCGGCCTGATCGTCGATGCCACCGTCATCATGGTGGAGGCGATCTTCCGTCGTCTGACGCAGACGACGCCGATGTCGGAATCCGAGCATATGTCCAATGAGACGTTGTTCGGCATGAAGAGCCACGCCATCCTCAGCGCGGCGGCCGACGTCTCGCGCTCGATTTTCTTCGCGGCGGCGATCATCATAGCGGCCTTCCTGCCGCTGTTCACGCTGTCGGGCGTCGAGGGCAACATCTTCGGACCGATGGCCCGCACCTATGCCTATGCGCTGGCCGGCGGGCTGCTTGCGACCTTCACCGTCACGCCGGCGTTGTCCGCGATCATCCTGCCCGCGCATGTCGAGGAAACCGAGACCAGGGTCATGCTGATCCTGCACCGGCTGTACTCGCCGCTGCTGCGATGGGCGGTCGCCAATCGCAGCATCGTGCTTGGCGGTGCGGTCGGCCTCGTGCTGATGACGGTAGCGCTCGCCCGGCTGCTCGGCCTCGAATTCCTGCCGAAGCTGGAAGAGGGCAATCTCTGGATTCGCGCCACGCTGCCGCCGACCATCTCGCTCCAGGAGGGTAACTCCTACGTCAACGAGATGCGCAAGGTGATCCGCGCCCGGCCCGAGGTCGAGTCCGTCGTATCGCAGCACGGCCGTCCCGACGACGGCACCGATGCCGCCGGCTTCTTCAACGCCGAGTTCTTCGCGCCGCTGAAGCCGATCAGCCAATGGCCCGGCACCCGCGACAAGGAAGAGCTGACCGCGCAATTGCTCAAGCAGCTCGACGATCGCTTCCCCGGCGTCGAATTCAACTTCTCGCAATATCTCCAGGACAACGTTTCCGAAGCCGTCTCCGGCGTGAAGGGCGAGAACTCGATCAAGCTGTTCGGCAGCGACCTCCAGGCGCTGACCGACACCGCCAACAAGATCAAGCAGGTGCTGTCGACCGTGCAGGGCGTCACCGACCTTGCGGTGTTCACCTCGCTTGGCCAGCCGACCGTCCAGATCGACATCGACCGCGCCAAGGCCGCGCGCTATGGCCTTGCGCCGGGCGACATCAATGCCACGATCAAGGTTGCGATCGGCGGTGATACGGCCGGTGACCTCTACGAGCCCGGCAGCGATCGTCACTTCCCGATCATCGTCCGCCTCGCGCCGGAATATCGCAGGAGCGCGGAGGCCATCCAGAATTTGCGGATCGGCGCGCCCGGGCCGAACGGCACCGTCACCCAGATTCCCCTCAGCGAGGTCGCCAATATCAGCCTCGTCTCGGGCGCGGCCTACATCTATCGCGAGCAGCAGGAACGCTATCTGCCCATCAAGTTCTCGGTGCGCGAGCGCGACCTCGGCAGTGCGATCAGCGAGGCCCAGCAGAAGATCGCCGACCAGGTGCAGCTGCCGCCCGGCGCGCACATGGACTGGGTCGGCGAGTTCGGCAATCTCCAGGACGCGATCCGGCGGCTGTCGATCGTGGTGCCGATCTCGCTGGCGCTGATCGGCGTGCTGCTCTGGTTCAATTTCGGCTCGATGACCGACACGCTGCTCGCGATGAGCGTGATCCCGATGGCGATCTTCGGTGGCGTGCTCGGCCTCTTGATATCAGGCACGGCATTCAGCGTCTCCGCGGCGATCGGCTTCATCGCGCTGTTCGGCATCGCGGTGATGGACGGCATCATCATCCTGTCGCAGTTCAACCAGCTCATCGAAGAGGGCATGGACCGCATGACGGCGGTGGTGCGCACCGGAGAGCTGCAGCTCCGGCCGGTGCTGATGACATGCGTCGTCGCCGGCGTCGGCCTTCTGCCGGCGGCGCTGTCGGAGGGGATCGGCTCGCAGGTGCAGAAGCCTCTCGCGGTCGTCGTCGTCACCGGCATGATGCTGGCGCCGGTCGTGATCCTCGTGACCTTGCCGGTCCTGATCTCGTTCTTCTCGCGCCGCGCGCGCTGAGCGTCAGAAGCCGTAGAGCCGCGCCGGATTGTCGACCAGGATCTTCTTGCGCACGCCGGCATCCGGCGCCCAGACCGGAAGCTGGTTGAGCAGACGTCCGTCGTCGATCTGGTAGAGCGGCGCGATGTCGGTGGCTTTGCGTCCCTCGACCCGGCTCGAATCCGGATGCGGCCAGTCCGTGCCCCAGACGATGCGGTCCGCATTGGCCGCGATCAGGGCCTGCGCATAAGGCACCATGTCCTGATAGTCGGGTGCGAGCTTCGACGAGCGATAGGCGCCGGAGATCTTCACATAGGCCTTGCCGGACTTCACCAGCGCGACGAGATCGGAGAAGCCGGGCTGCTCCACGCCGCGCTCGGCTTCGAGGCCGCCGAAATGGTCGAACACGACGGGCACCGGCGCCGTCTCGACCAGGTCCTTGATCGCCGAGATCATGGTCAGCGTGGTGTAGAGCTGCACGTGCCAGCCGCGCGCCTTCATGCGCTCGACGGCCGCGGTGAAGCGCGGCCGGCCGACATTGGGGTCGTTGACGCCGCCGGTCGCCAGGTTGAGGCGGATGCCGCGGAAGCCGTCCTGATGCATCGTGTCAAGCCGCGCCTCGGTGGTCTTGTCGTCGATCACGGCGACGCCGCGCGCGGTTGCGCCGCGCGCCTTCATGCCGAACAGGGTGGACGAGTTGTCGGTGCCGTAGACGCTCGGGGTGACGATCACGACGCGCTCGATATGCAGCGCCTTGTGCAGTGCGGCCATTTCTTCGGGGCTGGCGGGCTCGGGCGTGTAGACGCGCCCAGCGAAGAACGGAAATTTTTCGACATCGCCATGGATGTGGGTGTGGCAATCGCAGGCATGAGCCGGGACGTCGAAATTCACCGGCGTTGCAGGCTGCGCCGCACGGGCGTGGGCTTTGCTGGTCATGGCTACTCCGGCGGCAAGGGAGGCGAAGAGGACGCCGCGTCGGCTGAGCATGGTTTCTCTCCCTGCATCGTTCTTGAAGACGACGCCGGGACAGTATCACATCAGCCCGGCAACCGCTGCACGTCACTGCATAGCTGCTCAACGAGGTCCGCAAGCGGGCGTGCGCCGTCAACACGCACGACCGGGCAGGACAGGCCGGCGAGCCACGCTTCATGCTTTGCGAGGCTGCGGCCCTCGCGATCTCCGATTTCGTAATGGGACGCCCATTCGATGAAGGCTTCGGTCTCCTCATGACGCCAGCCGCCGGGCGCGACGGCATCAGCACCGAAATGCGCGGCCTCGCGGGCGCGCAATCGCTTCAACCGTAGTTCGCGCGGCGTGACCACGAAGACGACGAGGTCGAAATACGCGACGAGTTCGTCGCCCCAGCCGGTGGCGGTTCCGCTCAAGACCCAGTCGTGCCGCGGCAGGAACATCTCGCGCATCAGACGCAGCCGATCAGCGGCCGGGCGCGTGGTCTGGTAGGGCGGCACGGTCGGCAGCCAGAAATAATCGTCGCTATCGTGATGCGGCAGCGCAAGCCGGCCGGCAAGCGCGCGACCGAGCGTCGTCACGCCGGCGCCCGAGGCTCCCATCAGATGGATGCGGCGGCTCTTCATGTTCACCTGACATTGTCTGAACCGATCGGGCGGCTGGTCACAGCAATCGCGACGTCCAGGGCGCCTTGCGGCGGGCTCCCTCAGGCGGCGCGGCGGCGCTTCGTCGCTCGTCCGCTGGTCGCGAGTTGAGCCGACAATGTCAGGCCCAACGCCGCGACAATGCGCATGACTGTGCCAAACTCGGGATTTCCCGTCTCTCCGAGGGCCTTATACAGGCTTTCGCGGTTCAAGCCGGCTTTCTTGGCGATGGTGCTCATGCCGCGCGCACGCGCAACGAGACCGAGGGCGTCGCGCACGAAATCGGCGTCACCGGTTTCCAGCGCGGCGGCAATATAGGCGGCTTGGCGCTCTTCAGTGTCGAGATAGTCGGCGGCATCGAAGCGCGTCGTCTTGGATGCCGCTTTGACCGCCGTTTTTGCTGCTTTCGGCATCACAATGTCTCCGCTAGTTGCTGAGCTAGCTTGATGTCCTGTCGCTGCGTGCGTTTGTCGCCGCCACATAGCAGGATCACGATCTGCGTTCCGCGCTGCACATAATAGATCCGGTAGCCCGGACCGTGGTCGATGCGCATTTCCCGGATGTTGTGGCCGACGCCCTTGCTGTCGCCGGGATTACCCATCTCCATGCGGCGAAGGCGGACGGTGATACGGGCAACCGCGCTCGCGTCCTTGAGGCGATTCAGCCACTCCGAAAAAAGCTCGGTCTGCCTCACCTCGATCATGGGACACAATTGTAGCCCATGGGCGACAGCATGTCAAAGAAACCGGGGTGACGCATCGAGACGGCAGGCGGTGCAGGATGCTGTGAAGCGATGCTGCGCGGGCGCCTACTGTCCCGACGGCGTGCGCAGGCCGTGCCAGGCGTCGCGGACCTGGTGGTAGTGCACCTCGGGCAGGTAGTCCGGCGTGTTCAGGCTCAGCGTCTTGACGTCGAGATGGCCGCTCGCGCTGAGCAGCGTGTAAGAGGCGATGACGCGATCGCGCTGCGCGCCGATCAGGCGGGCCTTGGCCTGGATCAGGTCGGCCTGCGAGTTGAGCACGTCCACCGTCGTGCGCTGTCCGCCGGCGGCCTCGCGCTGCACGCCTTGCAGCGCGACGGTCGCGGCCTTCACCTCGGACTCCGACGCGGAGACCGCGACCTTGGCGCCCTCATTGGCAACCCAGGCGCTGACCGCCGCCGTGCGCGCCTGGTTGCGCACCTGGTCGAGCACGAGCCGGCTCTGCGCCGTGATCTCCTTGGCCTGCCGGGTCTGCGCGGCGGCCTGGCCGCCGTCATAGATCGGCGCGGTGACGTTGGCGACGATCGAAGCCTGGTCTTCGGCGAAGGTGCCGAGCGTCGGGTCGTTGTTGCGGCTCTTGCTGGCGCTGCCCTGGATGGTGGCGCTCGGCAGCAGCGCGCCTTCGGCGATGCGGATGTTGGTAGAGGCAACGTCGACGTCGAAGCTGGCGGCCATCACTGCCGGATGCTGGCGGATCGCCATCGTCATGGCGTCTTCGCGGCTCTTCGGCAGATAGCGGTCGACGACTTCGGCGGGCCGAAGCTGTGAGGGCGAATTGCCGATCACTTGCGCATAGGTCGCCTGGCTGATGGCAAGCGCGACTTCTGCGGCGTTGAGATCGGCAAGGCCGCGATTGAGGCGCGCCTCGGCCTGCGCGCTGTCGGTCGGCGTGACATCGCCGGCGTTGAGGCGGCGCTGGGTGACCGCGAGCGTCTCGCGCAGGAAGGCGACGTTGGAACGCTGCGCCTCGACCAGCGACTGGTTGGCGAGCACGTTGGTGTAGGCGGTGACCGCGTCGAGCAGGACGCCCTGGCCGACATTGCGCAGCGCCTCGCGGCCCGACTGCACCTGGAGTTCGGCGGCCCGCACATTGTTGGCGGTACGGAACCCGTTGAACAGGGTCTGCGTCACGGTGACGCCGATGATCCATGGCTTCAAATTGCCGGTCTGGATCGTGTTGTCGGGCAGGAGATTGCGCACCGTTTGCAGGCCGGCGCTGAGGCTCGCCACGATCTGAGGCCGGTAACCGGCGAGGGCCTGCGGCACGTTCTCGTCCGTGGCGCGTTGTCGCGCGCGTTCGGCATTGAGCTGCGGGTTGGTCTGGTAGGCCTTGGCCAGCGCCTCCGGCAGGGCTTCGGCCCAGGCGCTGGAGGGCAGGGCGCAACAGAACGCCAGCGTGGTCCATGTCGCAAGCGCAGGACCCACGCCCGATCGATGCCGCGTCATCACGCGACCAGCTCTGGCGGTACGTCCAATCATGTAATCCCGCTTAACCCGGCTGTCCGCCCCCGCCGACGGTGGCCTCTTAACTGTTTAACCAGCCGAGGTCCCGCAGGCAAACTGCCGCGGGGGAAACCCCCATGAAATCCGTGCTTGTTGCAGCTTCGTCACAGGGGGCTTAAGGGAGCGCGGCAGAGCCTTACACCAGCCTGACCGCTCGCCGAAATTACCGGTTCTTGTTCACCGGCTTGCGCTTCTCGATGAACGCCGCCATGCCCTCGGAGCGGTCCTCGAGCGCGAAGGTCGCGTGGAACAGGTTGCGCTCGACGCTCATGCCTTCGGCGAGCGTGGTCTCGAAGGCGCGGTTCACCGCTTCCTTGGCCATCGCGACGGCAGGGCGCGACATCGCGGCGATCTTCTCAGCCGCCGCCATCACCTCGTCCATCAGCTTGTCGGCGGGGACAATGCGGCTGACGAGGCCTGAGCGCTCGGCTTCCGCCGCATCCATCATGCGACCGGTGAGGCACAAATCCATGGCCTTGGACTTGCCGATCGCGCGCGTCAGGCGCTGGGTACCGCCGATGCCGGGAATGGTGCCGAGCGTGATCTCGGGCTGGCCGAACTTTGCCGTGTCGGCGGCGATGATGATGTCGCACATCATGGCGAGCTCGCAGCCGCCGCCGAGGGCATAACCGGCAACTGCCGCAATCGTCGGCTTGCGGCAACGCGCGACGCGGTCGCCGCCGATCGCGGCAAAATCCTCGGAGAACATGTCGATGAAGCCCTTCGGCTGCATCTCCTTGATGTCGGCGCCGGCGGCAAAGGCTTTCTCGCTGCCGGTCACGACGATGCAGCCGATGGCGTCGTCGGCTTCGAGATCATCGACGGCAGCTGCGATCTCGCGAAAGACGCCGAAGGAGAGCGCGTTGAGCATCTTCGGCCGGTTCAGCTTGATGATGCCGACCGCGCCTTTGCTTTCGACGATGATGTGTTCGAACGTGCTCATGCTCCACCCACGCGTTTGATTGGGCGGGCAATGTGCCCGCTGGCGCGGATGCCTTCAAGGGGGCTCAAGGCCCCGGAACACGCGGCGAGCGCGCGTTCCGGAAGAGGTGTTTCAGACGAAGAATTCGGGCCGGGCCCGGGCTCGCAATCACGCCATGAACATGCGTGCGGCGGACGCCAGCGTCAGCAGCGTGCCGACGCCGATGAAGATCTTCCCGATCAGGGAGCTCTGGTCCCAGGCCGAGCTCTGCTGGCTGCTTGCCATCACCGGCGCCGGCCGTGGCTGGGCCTCGGTTGCGGCAATCACCGTCTTCTGCGCCGGCGGGCTGTCCTGTTGCACGGCACGGTCGATGTCGTTGAGCTGATCGGGTGCGACAACCTGGCTCTCGGCGTTCGGGGCGCCGGGATTATCGGCCGCGGCCTGGACATTGTCGTTGGCGCGGTCAGTCATCGCGGAGGCCGCAGCCGCGGTCGGCGTATCGGCGGCGGCGAGCTGGGCATTGGCATTGGCGACCGCCGGCGGCATCTGGCTCGAGGCCGGCGTGTCATTCTCGGCCTTGATGTCGGCCTTCGGCTCCTCGGTCTTTGCCGGGGCGTCGGTCTTGTCGTCGGATTTCTGTGCGGTCTTGCTGCTGCTGGTGCGGCGCGACTCGTGGCGCCGGTGCTTGCTCGGCTTGGCCGCGTCAGCCTGTTTGCCTGCGCTGTCCAATTTTCCGCCGGTGGCCTGGTCCGGCGCCGCCTGTGCAACGCCTCCGAACAGCACGAAAAGGCCGGCAAGAAGGATCAATGCCGCGCGCCCGCTGGCTTTCATCATGGTGATGATCTCCCCAATTCCGCCCGTCCCGGGAGCGAACAGAGACCCCGGGGCGTGACGACAGCGGGGCAGAAAATGGGAATCTTCGGGCTAGACCGGGCAAAAACGGGGCAAACCCGCCCGCTGCCGCCGGCCGCCGGGTGCGGGACGAGCCGATCGGTGTTATGAGCCGTCGCAGAGGTTGACGGCCGTATCGGTCGCGAGGTCCGGGCATTGATCACGAATTCGTGATCTCGTTCGGCCCGCGTAACAAATTGAACGAACGGCCGAATTGCATGGTGAGGGGCGCGCGTGCGCGGACGTGAGGACGAATGGACCGGCCTGATGCGGTCGGCCATGGCAGGCGATGATGCGGCATATCATCGCCTGTTGAAGGCGATCACGCCGGTGCTGCGCGCCGCGGCGAGGCGTGGCCTGGCGCGGGCCGGGCAACCCCCTGATCAGGCCGAGGATATCGTGCAGGAGATACTGTTGGCGGTGCACCTGAAGCGGCACACCTGGGACAGCGAGGCCCCCTTCGCCCCCTGGCTGTTCGCGATCGCCCGCAACAAGCTGATCGATGCGCTGAGGCGACGCGGCAGGCGCGTCTTCGTCAACATCGACGATTTCGCCGAGACGCTGCCGGGCGAGACTGCGCAGGAAACAGTCTCTGCGGGCGAGGTCGCAGCGCAACTGGGCACGCTGCCGCAGCGCCAGCGCGACGTGCTGCAGTCGATCGCGGTCGAGAGCGCCTCGATCAAGGACACGGCTTCGAAGTTTTCGATGAGCGAAGGCGCGGTGCGGGTCGCACTGCATCGCGGACTTGCGGCACTGACTGCCAAATTGCGGGACCACTAGTCATGGATACCGACCAACTGATCCGCTCGCTCGCAGCCGACAACGCCCACCGCGCCCCGCGCGTCGGCGCCGTGCTGACCATGGCGCTGCTGGTGGCCGCGCCCTTGTCGATCCTGATTTTCGCGACCTTCCTCGGCGTGCGCGCCGACGTGATGACGGCCATGCGCAATCCGTTCTTCGACATGAAGTTCGCGGTCACGCTGTCGCTCGCGATCCCGGCGATCATCGTCAGCCTGCATCTGTCGCGTCCCGAAGCCCTGATGCGCGGCTGGGGCTGGCTGCTGCTGCTCCCCGTTGGGCTGCTTGCGGTCGCGATCGGCAGCGAGGCGATGATGGCGCCGGCGATGCCGATGACGATGCGGCTGGTGGGCAAGAATTCCAGGGTGTGCCTGCTCGCGATCCCCGCGATGTCGCTGCCGTTGCTCGCGGGTGCGCTATTCGGCCTGCGACATGGTGCACCCTCGCAACCCGCGCTGGCCGGCGCGCTCGCCGGCCTGGTGTCGGCCGGCTTGGCCGCGACGCTCTACGCCTCGCACTGCACCGATGACTCGCCCCTGTTCGTCGCGACCTGGTACACGCTCGCCGCCGCGCTGGTGGCGGCGATCGGCGCGGCGGTCGGATCCAGGGTCCTGCGCTACTGACGAGCCAGTCTCACGCCGGAATCGTGCCCTGCTGCATGCGGTGGAAGCGCAGCACCTGCTGCGCGGTCGACGAGCGCAGCGCCTCGTAAGTATCGCGCAGCGTCAGC
Organism: Bradyrhizobium sp. WYCCWR 12699; assembly: GCF_032144035.1. Taxonomy (NCBI): domain Bacteria; kingdom Pseudomonadati; phylum Pseudomonadota; class Alphaproteobacteria; order Hyphomicrobiales; family Nitrobacteraceae; genus Bradyrhizobium; species Bradyrhizobium sp. WYCCWR 12699. The sequence goes on along the minus strand of NZ_JAVTJN010000039.1, from coordinate 904,971 downwards.
ATGTCGGTCTGCGAGCCGCCCGAGAGCTTCTCGCGCATGGCGATGATGGCGCGCACGCTCGGCCAGGTCATGCCCGCGACCTTGGCGAGGATCATCACGCCCTCGGTGCGGCTTTCGATCATCATGGTCTCGGCGGTCTCGACCGGGATGCCCGCGAGCGCGGCGAGCCCCGCATTGGTTTCGTCGAACTTGCCCTGCTCGGCGAAATTGGTGACCTGGAATTCGTTGAGACGGCCGTCCTCGTGCAGCGATTTCACCAGCGCGCGCGCCATCTCGGTCTGCTTGGTCATGGCGGCGGCGCGGACCCTCTGGGCCACTTCCTGGACCACGCTCGACACCTCGTCCGCGAGCTCGGGATGCGCGGCCTCGAGCTTCCTGCGCACGCTCAAGGAGGCCTTGGCGACCAGCCTCAGGTAATGATGACGCGGCAGGTCGGGCCGCAGGCCGATGCAGGTGGCGAGGTCGTCGTCCCGTTCGGCGCGGGTGACGAGGTCGGTGAGGCTTCCCTCCGAGAGCCGGGCGCCCGGATTCTTGACGGTCGACTGCACCACGTCCGCGTCGCCGCGCGTCACCAGCACGTCGGTCAGCGCTTCCGACAGCACGCGCCGCAGCGAGATCGCCTTGAGATGCGCCTGGCCTCTCGTGCGCGCGATCTCGATCAAGGTCGTCTCGTCCAGCCGTTCCGATTTCGACAGCACGGGCCCGGAGACCTCGATGACCTCGTCGAGCGCGAGCGTGCGCATGATTTTCGGCGGCGCGGCCGCGATTGGTGCGAGGCGGTCGGCGAGCAGCGCCCTGGCCGACGTCTCGATCTGCTCGGCCAGGCACTGGAACACGTCGTCGAACACGCGGATGTGGGCGTCGGAATAATCCACCGCGTTGCCCACGAAGAGATCGGTGACGCGGCGCAACGTCTCGACTCGGCGCGCCACGGTGCCGTGCGAGAGCGCGGTCTGTAATTCTTCCAGCAGATTCTCGGATGATTTTGCGGATTTGGATCTCATTGCCCTGTCCTGGAGCGCTCGGTCCGGCGGCGGCTTCTGCCGCACCGGAGGAAAATGGATTGGTCAGCTCGTTGCAATGCGGTTGCGCCCTTGCGCCTTGGCGGAATAGAGCGCGCGGTCGGCGCGCGCGAGAAACGTGTCGGCGGTATCATTGTCGCGCAGCGTGACGACGCCCGCGGAAATGGTCACGTGCATGCCCGGAGAGAATGCGCTCCAGTCGAGATCGGCGACGATGCTGCGCAGGCGATCGAGCATGCGCTGTGCGGCGTCGCCCGGGGTGTCCGGCAAAAGCAGCAGGAATTCCTCGCCGCCGTAGCGGCCGAAGCTGTCGGCCGGGCGGATGTTGGCGAAAATGGTGATCGCGAAGGTGCGCAGCACCTCGTCGCCGATGGGATGGCCGTGGGCGTCGTTGATGCGCTTGAACCAGTCGAGATCGATCAGCGCGATCGCGCAAGGCGTCGAGGCCTGTCGCGACTTTTCGATCGCGACGTCGAGGAGGCGCATGATGCAGCGGCGGTTGTAGGAGCCGGTGAGCTCGTCGAGCTCGGCCAGTTCCTCGATGCGCTGATAGGCGGCCTTCAGCTCGATGCTGCGCCGGTACAGGATCTTGCGCAGGGTGGCGCCGAACAGGCCGAGAAAGGCGCACTGGCCGATCACCAGCACGAAGCAGAGCATCGAGGCGGTTCGCTCCAGGCGGGTCCCGACCGGCAGTCCGATCGGGAGGTCCGAGCCCAGGAAGACCAGGGCGAGCCCGCAGGTGGCAAGGCCCCAGGTGACCATCGCCTGGCGCGAGGTCATGCGCAGCGTGCCAAACGCGAAGATCAGGAACAGTACGGCGAGGAACGCGACCCCGACCGTCGGCACGGCGAGCAGGAACACCAGCTGCAGCGCCATATGCGCCGAGATCTGGAACACGGTGAGGTAATGATCCTCGAACCGGTCGCCGAAGCCGGCTTCCGACAGCACGGTGAACGTGCCGATGATCAGGAGGCCGCCGAGCCAGAACAGCGACGGAACGGCCATGTCGACCGCGCCGCCAAAGGCGTAGAGCAGCAGGACCGAGGCGCCCAGCGAATAGCTTGCCACCTGGCCGATATACATCTGGCGGCGCTGCCGGGTCCGGCGCGCCTGGACCTCGGAGGCCGCAGCCTCGGGCGCGAGGACGAGATCCGCGACCTCAGCGGCATTCCTCTCGGGAAAGGACGTCGCGGCCGTGCTCATGGTCCCGCCAATGGTGGATGTCAGTGTAAAAATCTACGTGGCAAGCCTTTAGGTTTGGTATCCTTTTGAAACCGAATCCGAACCGTGCAGCACGGAACAGGGTGATGGGTCGGCGGAGGAAATTTTACCGGGGATCAGGCATCCGCTGCGATGCGGTCGAGCCAAAGTCGCGCTTGGCGCGACATATGTCGGGCAGGACTGCTGTCGGGCAAAACTGCTATGGGAACCGGATGAGGCCGGGCCGCCTGTGCCGGACAGGCATTCCGCAGGGAAGTATCTCAGTATTATGTTACCGATCTGGATTGTAGCGGCCGACCGCCGCGGGCGGGACGAGAAAAACGCGCGTATGTGGGGTGGATCACACAGGCGCCCGTATGACTGCGGTATGTTGAACAATTTTGCACCCCCCGTCGAACCGTCCGCCGTATCGACCCGACCAACTTTGCGAGACGGCAATTGAGCGTGACACAGGCGGCTTCGGACGAGGTCCTGATCGCCAGGATCGCTCAAGGTGACCGGCTCGCCATGCAGGTGCTGTACGGGCGGCATCATGTCAGGGTGTATCGTTTCGGGCTGAGGCTCGTGCGAGACGAGCAGGCGGCGGAAGACCTCATCAGCGAGGTGTTTCTCGACGTCTGGCGTCAAGCCGGCAAGTTCGAGGGCCGATCCGCCGTTTCCACCTGGCTGCTGGCAATTACCCGGTTCAAGGCCCTGTCTGCGCTCCGGCGCAGGAAGGATTTCGAACTGGACGAAGACGCCGCGAACGCGATTGAGGACACGTCCGACAATCCGGAAACGGTGGTTCAGAAGAAGGATACCAGTGAAGCGATGCGAGGGTGTCTGACGGGCCTCTCGCCGGAACACAGGGAAATCGTCGATCTCGTCTACTACCACGAGAAGTCCGTGGAAGAGGTGGCCGAAATCGTCGGGATACCCGAGAACACTGTGAAGACGCGCTTGTTCTATGCGCGCAAGAAACTGGCCGAACTGCTGAAGGCAGCCGGCGTTGAGCGAGGCTGGCCATGATGGCTTTGAGCAAGAAGATGCTGGAGCATGAGCCCAGTGAAATTGAACTGCTGCTGCCCTGGCACGCTGCCGGCACGCTGAACGCGCGCGATGCGCGCCGTGTCGAGGAAGCGCTGGCGCGCGATCCCGAGCTCGCCAAGCAATATGCTGTGACCCGCGGCGAATACGAAGAGACCATTCATTTGAACGAGAGCTTGGGCGCTCCGTCGGCGCGCGCGATGCAGAAGCTGTTCGCCGCCATCGACGCCGAGCCGGCGCGGGCGAGCGGCTCGCTGCCGCTGTCGGCGCGCATCTCGACCTTCTTCGCGAGCCTGTCGCCGCGCACGCTGGCGTGGTCGGCAAGCCTTGGCGCCGTCGCGCTCGTGCTGCAGGCCGGCATCATCGGCGCCGTGCTGATGAAGAACCAACCCGCGACCTTCCAGACCGCCTCGCTCTCGACCAGCGCGCCGATCACGCGCGAGCTTGGCAGCGCCACCGCGCCGGCCCGCGCGCTGGTGCGCTTCACGCCCGAGGCGCGCGTCTCCGACATCACCGGGCTGCTCGACAGCTACCAGGCCTCGATCATCGGAGATGCCAAGGGCGGCATGTTCCGCCTCCAGTTCGACAAGGCCATGAACCGGGACGAGCTCGCTTCGCTGCTCGGCAGGATGCAGCGCGAGAAGTTCGTCAACCTTGCCGTCGCGGCGCCCTAGGCGCGCCGCTGAACCGATGACGGGCAAATCCGAGAGCAGGGTGCGCGCCGGGGCCTACGCTTCATCGGTCGGCGCTGCGCTTCTGATCGCCGCCTGTCTCGGCGTCGAGGTTGCACAGGCGCAGGCGATCATGCGCACGCCCACGATCAGCGTGCCCTCGCGAACGCCGACCATCTCCACGAACATCACCCCGCGGGTCAGTCCCAATATCGCCGCGCGCGCGGTCAGCGTCGGCCGCGGCCCGCGGACGATGGCCACCATTCCCCACACCACGACGTCGCGCATCCGGCCGACGACGACGGTGCTGCCCTATGCGCACTACTCGCCGAACCTGTACCCGGCCTGCACCGCGCCTTATCGCGATGCCGATGGCGAATGCCTGGCGCAGCCGAATGCAGGCGGCGGTGGCTCAGCCAAATCCGGCAAGAAGAGCGCCGGCAAGGGCCGGGGCGATGCCACGCCAAGCGCCGCCAATCTGCGCAGCTTCGCCAACGAATTCGTGGCGGAGATCGACGGCACGCTGTCGCCTGGCGACACCGACGCGCTTGCCCGCCGGCACGGCCTGACGCGCGTCTCCTCGGAGAATTTCCCGCTGATCGGGGCGACGTTCGGCCTGTTCCGCATCACGGACGGCCGACCGTACGAGACCGTGAAACGCGAATTCGCGGCCGACGGCAGTGTCCGCTCGGTCCAGCCGAACTTCCGGTACGTGCTCCAGGACCAGAAATCGACGACGCAGAGCGAGGGCGACCCGGCGCAATATGCCCTGGCCAAGCTCCGCCTGCCGCAGGCGCATACGCTGGCGCACGGCGCCAACGTCACGGTGGCCGTGATCGACTCCGGCATCGACGCCAAGCATCCCGAGCTCGCCGATTCCGTCTCCGACAATTTCGATGCGCTCGGCAGCGCCGAGGGGCCGCACGTCCACGGCACCGGCATCGCCGGCGCGATCGTGGCGCATGCCCGCCTGATGGGCAGCGCGCCCGAGGCGCGCATCATCGCGATCCGTGCCTTTGGCGGTGCCAATGGCGGCGCCGAAAGCTCGTCCTACATCATCCTGCGCTCGCTGAATTACGCCGCCGAGCACGGCGCGCAGATCGTCAATATGAGCTTTGCCGGTCCAAAGGACGCGGTGATCGAGCGCGCCATCGCGGCGACCGCCGCGCGCGGCCTCGTGCTGATTGCGGCCGCCGGCAATGCCGGCGCGAAATCGCCGCCGCTCTATCCGGCGGCCAATCCCAACGTGATCGCGGTCAGCGCGACCGACCAGCAGGACAGGCTGTTCACCGCGTCCAACCGTGGCAATTACATCGCCGTCGCAGCGCCCGGGGTCGACATCTTCCTGCCGGCGCCGGACGGCAAATACCAGATGACCTCGGGAACCTCGTTCTCGGCCGCCTATGTCTCCGGCGTCGCGGCGTTGCTGCTCGAGCGCAACTACGCCCTGAAGCCGGAAGCGTTGCGCATGACGCTTTCGAAGACTGCGCGCGACCTCGGCTCGCCCGGGCGTGACGAGCTGTTCGGCGACGGGCAGGCCGATGCCTTTGCCGCGGTCATGGCCGTCCCCGCCGACAACGCGACGCCGGTCGCGGCTGCGTCCGGTACAACAAAACGTGAAGATGCCGGCAAGCGTCGCGACGAGCCTAATAGCCGCGCGATCGAACAACCCTCGCTGTCGAGCGCGGATGATAAAGCCACGGTTTCTCAGGCGGATAGGCCGGCGACGCGCTAGCGGCTGCGGCAAAGCTGCGCGGCAGAGCGAAGCTCAAAAAAGCGAACCCCGCGTTGAACGTTCAGCCCGCTGCCACGACCAAATTATGTGGGAGCGGTCATCCCTCCCCATCAGTCATATCAGGCGCGAGCGCCCATCCACCCCAAGCGCCCATATGGCTCGACCCGTCCGGTTGTCCCCCCGGACGGGTCTTTTCTTTTTGGGCGTCCGATTTTTTGAAACTCTGCATGCGTTCAGCTTTCGGTTGAAAGGTCGCGTCGGCATTCCGGCCGCCGCTCGAGCGACACGCCGCAAGCCCGCTATGCTTGTGCGAAGCTTGACTCGAAAACGCAGTAAATATCCGCACGACTACGGAGTTTGGCGACGCGCGGGGTGTCGTTGCTGGACAAGTCAAAACTTTTCCACAAAATATTCATGTCGCTTCTAAATTGATTCGTGTGCGTTGCGTCCCCGCGTCCGTGTTCTCTCCTGACGGGCTGGTCTATGACACTTCGCCAAGAATCTAACGGCGCGTCTATTCGCGCCGTGGCCGGCGGCCGCGACGTCGCGGCGCGCTGGTGCGCTCTCGCCGAGCAGCGGCTGCAGCATCTCTCCGAAATGTTCGAGACCGGCCGCTGGCGCCGTTATCATTCCGAGATCGCATTCCTCGAAAACATCCAGGAAGCCAAGCGCGCCGTCCAGACCTGGCGCGCGCTCGCAACCGGCGGGGACGTCGCGGAGGCGGCCGCAAGCGTGACGCCGGCATTCGGTTGGTCGCCGGCGACCATGCCCCGCGTATTTCCGCGTGAGCAGCAGGCGCAGGCCGTGCAGCCCAAGACCCTGCAGCCCAAGACCCTGCAGCCCAAGACCCTGCAGCCAAAGGCCGTCCATATCGCCTCCGAGACCGCCGTGCCGGTCAGGCTTGATCCCAAGCCGAACGTTCTTGCCGAAATCACCGAAGCCCCGCTCGCGCCGCTCGCCGCGCCCGCAGCGTTGGCGTCATTTACCGCGCCGGCCGAGGTGCCACCGCTCAGGGCTCCCGCTGCGAGGGCCCCGCTCACCGCACCCGCCGTGAGGTCACCGCTCGACACGCCCGCCGCAATGGCTCAGTTCACCGCGCCGGACGTGAAGCCGCCGCTGGCGGTACCTGCCGCGAAGCCGCCCAGGGCCGCGCCTGCCGCGATGGCGGCGCTCTTGCCGCAATTCACCCCGCCGGCCGAGGAAATCGTCGCAGCCCCCGAGCGCGTCGTCGAATTCACCTTCAGCCTCGACGGCCTGGAAGCCAAGTACCCGCTGCTGCGGAACGCGTTCTAAGAGACGCTCAGCAAGGGATTGCATCCGTCATCCCCGCGCAACCGCGAAGCGGTTGTCGCTGGAGGGTGCGAGGCATGGACGCAACGCGTCCCATGGGGAGGCTCGAAGGATGAACGGCCGGCTGTCAGCCGCGCCTACCTTCGGACCGCATTTCCACCGAGCACCACCTGCGCAAATCGCTGCGCGCCCTCTGCCGACAGATCCGAGGTCACGGCACGCGCGTGATCGAGGCCGACGACGGCGCCGCGCGGAGTCTCCGAGATCATGTTGTTGTTGACGAGCGCAATGCCGGCGCCCGGCACGATGGAGACGCCGATTCCGGCCAGGGCCTTGCGGATCACGTTGCCTGTGATCGCGACGTCGCGCAGATATTTGCCCCAGCCGGCGACGATGCCGTAGGATGGCACGTTCTCGATCACGTTCCCGGTCACGGACGAATCCGCCTCGATATAGATGCCGACGCCGGCATCGTCATCCGGCGCGGTGCCGATCGGCCGCTTCGGAATCAGATTGCGGATGATGTTGCCCTGGACCACCGCGATGCGGCCGCCCTCGTTGAAATTGCAGACGGAGACGCCGACGGCCGCGCCATCCACAATGTTGTTGGCGATCACCGCGGCTTCGAACGCGAACTCGGAATAAAGCGCGACCTCGCGCACGTCGCTGACGCTGTTGCCTGATATTTGAATGTTCGAGGCGGAGTTGCCGCGCACGGCGGAGTAATCACAGTTCTTGATGCGATTGCCGCGCACGATCACGTTGCCGGCGCGGAAAGCATTGATGGCGTTGCCGTACTGGCCGGAGCCGCCGGGGCCCGCCTTGATGTTCTCGATGCGGTTATCGGTGACCAGCGTGCCGTCATCGCCGATCGCGGTGCGCAGGATCTCGATGCCGTTGTCATTGGTGCCGAGAATCGTGTTGCGGGAGACGTTGAGGCGATTGGCATCGAACGACACCACCGCCGTCACCGCGATGTCGGTGAAGATATTGCCGGCGATCTCCCCGGACACCTGCTCGAGCCAGATGCCGCTGCCGCCCGATCTCGTGACCTCGCAATCGGTGATGCGGACGTCGCGGCCGCCCAGAACATGGATCAGCCCGCGCCGCGTCGGCAGCGGGATGCCGGCGCCGTCGAAGGTGAGGCCGGTGAGGCCGATCGCATCGGAGCCGTCGCTCTGGATCGCCGAAGCTCCACCGGTGAAGATGAGTTTCGTTGCGCCGCGCACGCCGATCAATTGTGCGCCGTTCGGCAACCGCAGCAGCCCGCTGCGATAAACGCCGGGCGGCAGCGCCAGCGGCATCTGCGCTCGCGCCGCCTCGTCGATCGCACGCTGCAGCGCGCGGGTCTGATCTTCGCTGCTGCCGGGTCGCACACCGTATTGCGTGGCATCGCGGCCGAGCAGGGACGTCAGCGGCGCCGCGCGCGCGGCGTCGGCCGGCATGGCCAGCGCACCGGCGATGCCGGCAGTGGAAGCTCCGATGAGGTGGCGGCGATTGAGGTCCATGACGCGTCCTCCGCGCGGATTAGGTAGCGCAGGGCGGACGCGGGCGCGGGGATTGTTCGCGGTAGGGTTAAACGTTTACCGCGGCGGAGGTGCCAGCGTGTTCCGTCGCTTCCTTGCCAACCCCACCATCTCCATCAGCATGGCCTCGCCGGCATCAACGAGTTCCTCCAGCGTGATCCGGGCTGCGCCCTTCCGTCGCAACGCGCCGCTGCGCCCAAGCAGGGGGATGTGGATGAACGCCGCAAGCTGCGGACCACCGGCCTTGACGTTCTCGATCGCGCGCCAGCTCAAATAGTTGCAGAGATAGGCGCCGGCATCGCGCGAGGACCGCGCGTCGATGCCGGTGAGGCGCGCGGCGCGCAGCAGCCTTGCCGTGTGCGGGCCGAACGCCATGGCGTCCGCGGTGCCTGTGATGCCGCGCTTGCTCGAACGGGTGTTGGCGGCATCGGGCCAGAGCATGGTGACGGCGTTGCGCGCGCGGGTCTCGATGCGCAGGTAAGGCGTGCGCGCGGCGAGGCCGAACATCAACAGCGCATCCGGCCTCACTTTCGCGAGCACGTCAGGCAATTGCCGATCGACCGCGGCGTAGGCGACCGGGAAGATGTGGCTGAACAGCTCGACATCGTCGAGCGCTGGCCGACGCAATTGCGCGAGCCGCGCCACCAGCGGCTGGGTCGGGTTGTAGGGCGCGCCGGGAAACGGCCCGAAGCCGGTGAGGAGAACGCGGAGCCTGTCGCTCATTGCAGCAACTCCAAAATCTGCTCGGCGGCGAGGGCCGGGGTGAGGTGGCCTTCGGCGACTTCAGTCTCGATCTTCTTCACCTTGGCGCGCACCGATGCCTCGCTGCGCAGCCGCGCCAGCATGCGTTGCTCCAGCATCGACCACATCCATTTCACCTGCTGCTCGCGACGCCGCGCGGCGAACTCGCCGGAGGCATTCATCGCCTTGCGGTGGTCGAGGACCTTCTGCCAGAGCTTTGCGATGCCGTCGCCGGTCAGCGCCGAATAGGTCTCGACCGGAGGATGCCAATGTTCGGACCGGGGACTGAGAATGTGCAGCGCGCCGCGATAGTCGGCGGCCGTGACCTTGGCGCGCTTGAGATTGTCGCCGTCGGCCTTGTTGATCGCGATCATGTCGGCGAGCTCGACCAGGCCCTTCTTGATGCCCTGCAATTCGTCGCCGCCGCCCGGCAGCATCAGCGCAAGGAAGAAGTCCGTCATGTCACAGACCGCGGTCTCGGACTGGCCGATGCCGACGGTCTCGACCAGTACGACGCCAAAACCGGCCGCCTCGCACAGCAGCATCGCCTCGCGCGTCTTGGCCGCGACGCCGCCGAGCGTGCCCGAGGACGGCGAGGGCCGGATGAACGCGTCGCTGGAGGCGGACAGCCGCGCCATCCGCGTCTTGTCACCGAGGATCGAGCCGCCGCTGCGCGCCGAGGACGGATCGACCGCGAGCACTGCGACCTTGTGGCCCTGTTCGATGAGATACGTGCCGAGCGCATCGATGGTGGTGGATTTGCCGACGCCGGGCGATCCCGTGATGCCGACGCGGAATGCCTTGCCGGTGTCCGGCAGCAGCATCTGCACCAGTTCGCGCGCCAGCGCCTGATGGTCGCCGCGCCGGCTCTCCACCAGCGTGATGGCGCGGGCGAGGGCCGCGCGGCTGCCGGCGCGGAGCTCCTTGGCGAGGGATTTGATGTCGAGCGAGGCCTTCTTCTCAGTCATGCCCTGCTTTACAACGCCGATGCGGGGCAGGCGAGGGCCGCTCGCCTCAAATCACCTGCTTGTTGCTGCCGCGGCTTGCGCCGGTTTCACCTTGCGCCAGACCCAGACCATCACCGGCCAGAGCAGGGCGCCGATCGCCATCGACGCGAGGATGGCCGCGACGGGCCGCTCGAAGAACGGCAGGATACTGCCGTCGGACTTGATCAGCGACGTGACAAAGGCCTGCTCGACCATGGTGCCCATGACGATGCCAAGCACCATGGCGGCCACGGGATAGCCGTTCGCTTCCATGACATAGCCGATCACGCCGAAGGCGGCGACGGTGACGACGCCGAACATGTTGTTGCCGATCGCGAACGAGCCGACCGCGCAGCACAGCATGATGATCGGCATGATGGCCGCGCGCGGCGCCAGCAGGATGTAGGCGGCGACCCGGATCATGGCGATGCCGAGCGGGATCATCAGGATGTTCGCGATGATGAACATCAGATAGATCGCGTACATGCTCGACGCTTTCTCGGTGAACAGCGTCGGGCCGGGATTGAGCCCCTTCATGTAGAGGACGCCGATCGCGATCGCGGCGATGGTGTCGCCGGGGATGCCGAACAGCAGCGAGGGCACCCAGCCGGAGGCAATACTGGCATTGTTGCTGGCACCGGCCTCGACCAGGCCTTCGACATGGCCGGTGCCGAACTTTTCCGGCTCCTTGGAGAAGCGCTTCGACATTGCGTAGGACACCCAGGCAGCCATGTCGGCGCCGGCGCCCGGCAGCACGCCGATGATGATGCCGACGATGTTCCCGCGCGTCATCTGCCAGTGATACTGCTTGGTCAGCTTCCACTGTCCCGCCATGATGCTTCCGAATTTTCGGCGTGGCAGGGGCGGCGGTTCCGGCGTCAGCATCGCGCGCATCACCTGCGCCACCGCGAACACGCCGACCAGCGCCGGGATCGGCTCGATGCCGCCGAACAGATCGGTGAGGCCGAAAGTGAAGCGTGGGACGCCGCCGGGATTCTCGATGCCGACGCAGGAGACGAGCAGGCCGATGAACATGCCGGCGATCGCCTTCACCGGCGAGGAGCGCGCCACCAGCGTGGCGCACATCAGGCCGAGCAGCGCCAGCCAGAAATATTCGAAGGTCGAGAACGACAGCGCGATCTCGGCGAGCGGTGGCGCCAGGATCATCAGCGACAGCACGCCGGCGATGCCGCCGACGGCGGAGAACCACACGCCGGCGCCGAGCGCGAGCTCGGCCTGGCCCTTGCGCGTCATGGCGTAAGCTTCATCGGCATAGGCGGCGGAGGCGGGCGTGCCGGGAATACGCAAGAGCGCGCCGGGAATGTCGCCCGAGAAGATCGCCATCGAGGAGGCCGCGACGATGGTCGCGATCGCCGCGATCGGCGACAGGTAGAAGGTGACGGGAACGAGCAGGGCGGTCGCCATCGTCGCCGACAGGCCTGGCAGCGAGCCGATCACGAGGCCGTACACGGAGGCTGCGACCATCGCGATGATGACCTCCCAGGTGGAGATCAAGGCGAACGCTTCAATCAGGGTCTTGAGCATGGAGAATTACCAGGGCGTCGGCAGCAGGCCGGCAGGAAGCGGCACACGCAGCAACTTGCCGAAGATGAGGTGGATGGCGAATGGCGAGAGCGCGGCGAGCGGCAGCGCCAGCTTCCACTTGGCCCCGAGCGCGGTCGAGGTGACATAGACCATGATCGCCGCGGTGATGATGAAGCCGAGCCGGTCGGCGGCAAATACGTAGAACAGCAGCAGCGCCGGCGGCAGCAACGCGCGCAGGCCGTAGAGCTTGCTCTGCGGCGGCGGAGCTGCGGCCTGGCCGTCCTCCAGCGGGATCAGCTCTTCCTCTTCCTCGAAGGAGTGGCCGATCCCGAACACGATCGCGAGCCCGCACAGCGCGAGCCCGCTGCCGATCACCAGCGGAAACACGTTGGGGCCGACCGGCTGGCCCGGCACCGGCGGCAGGATATAGCCGCCATAGGCGGCCGCAGCGCCGAGTGCGACGAGAAACGATCCCGTGATGGAGTCGGGAAGACGCATGGAGAGAAGTCCTGTGAGAGAAGTCCACTCTCTCCCCGTATGCGGGGAGAGAGTGGGGTGAGGGGAGTCTCCGCGACAACGGTGAGAGTTGGACTCGTGGAAGCTCCCCCTCACCCGAATTCGAGCGAAGCTCGAGTTCGACCTCTCCCCGCAAGCGGGGCGAGGTGAAAAAATCAAGCCTTGCTGAGGCCCGCCGCCTTCATCGCCTCGCCCATCTGGGCGTCGCCCTTGTCCATGAAGCCCGCGAACTGGGTTGCATCGCCCCATACGGTGCCGAAGCCGCGGTTGCTCATGAAGTCCTTGAATTCGGCGGACTCGTAGACCTTCTTCAGCGCCGCGGTGAGCTTGGTTGCGATCTCCGGCGGCAGGCCCTTCGGTGCGCCGATGCCGCGCCAGGCGCCGGTAGCGTAGTCGATGCCCATCGCCTCCTTCAACGTCGGCACGTCCTTGAAGACCGGATTGCGCGCAGGCGCCATGATGGCGAGGCTCCTGGCCTTGCCGGCCTCGATGATGGCGCGCGCCTCCGGAACCGAGCACGTGGTGAGATCGAGGCCGCCGGCGGCGAGATCCTGCATCGCGGGCGCGGCGCCGTTCGACGGCACCCAGGCGACCTGGTTGGCGGGCAGGCCCATCGCCTGCATCCAGCCGACCAGCGCCAGATGCCAAATGCCGCCCTGGCCGGTGCCCGAAGCCTTGAACTTGCCGGGAGGGGCGGCCTTGATCGCCTCGGCGAGCTCCTTGACCGTCTTGTAGGGCGAGGAGGACGAGACCTGGATGCCCGGGGGATCCTCGTTCATGAGGGCCAGCGGCGTGTAGCTCTTCGGCGTCAGCTCGGTGAGGCCCTGCCAGTGCATCATCGAGATTTCGACGGTGAGCATGCCGATGGTGTAGCCATCGGGCTGCGCGGTCGCGATCGCGCTATGGCCGACCACGCCGGAGCCGCCGGTGCGGTTGACCACGTTGAAGGGCTGGCCGAGGTCCTTTTCCAGAAGCGCAGCGACGATGCGCGCGGTCGCATCGGTGCCACCGCCGGCGCCCCAGGGCACGATCACGGTGACCGGACGGGCCGGATAGGCTTGTGCGAGTGCCGGCTTGAACCCGAAAGCGGCGGATGCCGCGACGGCGGCGGTCGAAGCCGCAAAGGTGCGGCGCGAAATCTTGGACATTGAATGCCTCCCAGCGGCGCCCGTGACGTCGGGCGCTCTTGTCAATGACGACATTCTAGTCGGCTTTGCAGCGCCGCCGCAAGGTAGCGCTACCAATGAGATCGACATGTTGTGTGAAAACCGCATGCCCATCGGATGTGCAATCGGAAATCGGGTGGGTTTTGTCTGCGCGCTCCACCAACCTGAGCGCGTAACGAAAGCCGAAGGCAAGTAACGATGACCCAAGCCTATTACAGCGCCGTGCTGGACCGCCCGCTGGACCAAGTCTGGTCGTTGATCCGCGATTTCAACAATTATCCCGCCTATATCGACGGCGTCAGCGAGAGCGTGATCGAAGACGACAAGCGCGGCGATGAAGTCGGCGCCATCAGGCGCTTCTGCTATCTCGGAAACTGGATCCGCCAGCGCCTGGTCGATCATTCGGACCGCAAGCACACCCTGACCTATGCCGGCCTCGAAGCGCTGCCCTATCCGCAATATGACGGACGTCAGGCGCCGGCACCGACACGCTATCAAGGCACCATGCATCTGCGCCCGATCACCGAGGGCGACCGTACCCTCATCGAATGGTCGGTCGATCTCGAGACCGAGCCCGCGGACGCCGATCGCTGGCAGGCCCTGTTTGCGTCCTGGATTCCGGATTGGACGGATTCACTTGCCCGGACATTGGCGCGGGCTCATCCGCGATCCGGTTAGCGATCGCTCACGGCTCGTCCGCATCGCCCTTCGGCCGCGCGCCGCCGAAGATGCGGGTGCCTTCCGCCGCCAGGTAAGGCTTCAGCGTCTCCCACGGCACGAAGGCGACATACTCGCCTTCGGCATAGGGGCCGACGGCGTAGGACGGATAGTGGAAGGTGAGGCCGGAGCTCTTGCCGGCTTCAGTTGACGGCGCCAGCGTCACCGCACCGATCTTGAGCAGGCTCGGTTTCAGCTCCTTGAACCATTCCTCGGTTGCGGTCTCGCCGGCGTCGCGCTTCTTCTTCTCGGCCTTCAGCGAGGTGATGATGGCCTTCACCATCGCCTTCATGGTCGCGCCGTTGTCGGCGGTCTCGGTGAAGAACGGGCGGATCGAGATGCGCTTGTTGTCCGCCTTGTCCCACAGGATCGTGTTCACGTCCGAATTGGGATGCGCGCCGCGAGTGTTCATGTAGTCGTCGCGCAGGATGCTGACATAGCGATCGGCGACGACGGAGCGGATTGAGTATTTGCGCTCGAAATCCCAGCCGCCGTCTTTAAAGAACTGCGGATCGGTTTTGCGCGCGGCGGCAGCTTCGGCCGCATTCTTGTCGAGCCACTTTTTGCCTTCGGCGAGGCAGTCCGCCGCCAGTGCCGCATTCGCCTTGATCTTGTCGTCGAGGAAGAGGCGCGCCTCGATGCTCTTGGTCTTGATGACGGTGTCGGGCTTGGGGTCGGCGGCGTGGGTGGGACCGAACAGCGCGCTGCAAACCGCGGCAACAGCGAGCGCGCGCATGAAACCTGGCGCGAGAAACATCACGCAAACCTTTCTTGCCGGAAAATAGACGGCGAAGCTACTCCGCCGCCTCGCTATGGCCGAGCCGGGCGTTCAGCTTGCGGATCAGCTCTTCGGCGGCCTCCGCGATCACCGTGCCCGGCGGGAAGATGGCTTCCGCGCCTGCGGCATAGAGCGCATCGTAATCCTGCGGGGGCACCACGCCGCCGACGATGATCATGATGTCGTCGCGGCCCTGCTTCTTCAGCGCGGCCTTCAGCTCCGGCACGGCGGTCAGATGGGCGGCGGCGAGCGAGGAGACGCCGAGGATGTGCACGTCGTTCTCGACCGCCTGCCGGGCGGCCTCATCCGCGGTGGCAAACAGCGGCCCGATATCGACGTCGAAGCCGATATCGGCAAACGCGGACGCAATCACCTTCTGGCCGCGGTCGTGGCCGTCCTGGCCGATCTTGGCGACCAGGATGCGCGGGCGGCGGCCTTCGGCCTCCTCGAAGGCGTCGATCAGCGCCTGAACCTTCTCGACCTGGTTGCCCATGCTGGACGCCTCCCGCTTGTAGACGCCGGTGATGGATTTGATCTCGGCGCGGTGCCGGCCGAACACCTTCTCCATTGCGTCGGAAATTTCGCCGACGGTCGCCTTGGCCCGCGCAGCATCAATCGCGAGCGCCAGCAGATTGCCGTTGCCCTCGCCGGCCGAACGCGTGATCGCGGCGAGCGCGGCATCGACGTCCTTCTGGTTGCGCTCGGATTTCAGCCGCGTCAGCTTGTCGATCTGCAGGCGCCGGACGTTGGAATTGTCGACCTTCAGGATCTCGATCTTGTCCTCGTCGGTCGGCTTGTACTTGTTGACGCCGATCACCGCCTGCTTGCCGGCGTCGATGCGGGCCTGGGTCTTGGCGGAGGCTTCCTCGATGCGCAGCTTCGGCAGACCGGCCTCGATCGCCTTTGCCATGCCGCCGAGCTCCTCGACCTCCTGGATATGGCTCCAGGCCTTGGCCGCGAGGTCGCGGGTGAGACGCTCGACATAATAAGAGCCGCCCCAGGGATCGATGATCCGCGTCGTGCCGCTCTCCTGCTGCAGGAACAGCTGGGTGTTGCGGGCGATGCGCGCCGAGAAATCGGTCGGCAGCGCCAGCGCCTCGTCGAGCGCGTTGGTGTGCAGCGACTGGGTGTGGCCTTGCGTCGCCGCCATCGCCTCGACGGTGGTGCGCATCACGTTGTTGAAGACATCCTGCGCGGTCAGCGACCAGCCCGAGGTCTGGCTATGCGTGCGCAGCGACAGCGAGCGCGGATCCTTCGGGTTGAAGGGTTTCAGGAGCTTCGCCCAGAGCAGCCGCGCGGCGCGCAGTTTTGCCACTTCCATGAAGAAGTTCATGCCGATGGCCCAGAAGAACGACAGGCGCGGTGCGAAGCGGTCGACGTCGAGACCGGCGGCAAGTCCGGCGCGCAGATATTCGACGCCGTCGGCGAGCGTATAGGCAAGCTCGAGGTCCTGCGTCGCACCGGCCTCCTGCATGTGATAGCCGGAGATCGAGATCGAATTGTATTTCGGCATCTTTTGCGAGGTGTAGGCAAAAATGTCCGAGATGATCCGCATCGAGGGCGCGGGCGGATAGATGTAGGTGTTGCGTACCATGAACTCTTTCAGAATGTCGTTCTGAATGGTGCCCGACAGCTTCTCCGGCGGCACGCCCTGTTCTTCGGCCGCCGCGACATACAGCGCGAGGATCGGCAGCACCGCGCCGTTCATGGTCATGGACACGCTCATCTGGTCGAGCGGAATGCCCGCAAACAGCGTGCGCATGTCGTAGATGGAATCGATGGCGACACCAGCCATGCCGACGTCGCCGCCGACGCGCGGATGGTCGGAGTCATAGCCGCGATGGGTCGCGAGGTCGAAGGCGACCGAGAGGCCCTTCTGTCCGGCAGCGAGGTTGCGGCGGTAGAACGCGTTGGAATCTTCCGCCGTGGAGAAGCCGGCATATTGCCTGACCGTCCAGGGCTGGTTGACATACATGGTCGGATAGGGACCGCGCAGATAGGGCGCGATGCCCGGATAGGTCTCGAGGAAGTCGAGGCCCGCAAGATCGGCTTCGCCATAAGCGGGCTTCACCAGGATTCCCTCGGGCGTCAGCCACGGCTCGGCGCTCCCCGCGGGCGCGGCGGTGGTAGCCCTTTCGAAGGCGATGTCGGCAAAATTCGGAATGCGGCTCATGGCTTCAACCATATCATCAATCATGATCCGGATGCTGATGGCTGACGATGGTCGCCATCTTCTCCGGTCCGTAATTCTGTTGCGTGGTCTGGCTCGGCAGATTGGCGATGCCGACCACCCAGCCGAGGCGGGATTCGGTGCCGAACTGCCGGGTCGGGATCACCCGGTCGGGGCGGTCGAAGGCGCCGGTCATGATCTCGATGCGGTCGCCGTCGATCCGGCCGAAACTCAGCGGGGTGCCGCAGGCGGCGCAGAAGCCGCGTTCGGCAATGGTGGAGGAGCGGAAGAAGGACGGCTGCCCCTTGGTCCAGGTGAAATCGGTCTTGTTGATGTCGGCAAAGGAGGCGAACGGCGCGCCGGCCGCCTTCTGGCACATGCGGCAGTGGCAGATCGAGACCCGGTTCGGCGCCGTCGTGACGCCGAAGCGCACCGCCCCGCATTGGCAGCCGCCGGTGAGAACGGGTTTAGAGGTGTCGGTCATGGCTGCTCCATCCGTCGATAGGCGTCTTGCAGCGTGGCAAGCGCATCGCCTCCGGCGAAGACAAAGCCTGTGACGCCGGCGGCCCGCAGCGTCGCCTCGGCATCAGCAGGGCGACCCGCCAGATAGATATGTCGCGCGCCCGTGGTTTGCAGGGCCTTGGCCGCGGCTTCGGCGTGTTCCGCATAGACCTTGTCGCTGGAACACAGGCAGGCCAGCTCGGCGCCGGAAGCCTTGAAGGCGGCGGTAAGCTTCGCTGGATCGACAAAGCCTTCGCTGCCCGTGGCCTCGATGCCGCCGGCCTCGAAGAAGCTTTTGGCAAAGGTCGCGCGCGCCGTGAAATCGGCGGGCGTGCCGAGGTTGGCCAAAAATACTTTTGGCCGCGTCCCGCGCGCCTTCAGCATCGCATCGGATTTGTCGCGCAGTGCCTCAAACGGTTCCGCGAGCCGGATCGGCGGCAGCGGATCGAATTTATACTTCTGCTCGCCATAGGGGGCGAGCGCGACCGGCGTGGCCTTCAGGACGGTGGCTTCGCTTTCATGCAGGTTTGGAAACTCGCTGGCGCCGGTCAGCACGTCGCGACGTTTTGCGATGTTGGCGTCACGCGCTTTTCGCGCGGCCGCGACCTTGCTCTGGAACAGGCCTTGCTGAAGCGCGGCAAAAGCGCCGCCGGCCTTCTCGCTCTCCTGGAACAGGGCCCAGGCGGCTTCGCAAAGCTGCGCGGTCAGCGTCTCGATGCCGCCGGCGCCCGCTGCGGGATCGCTGACCTTGGCGAGATTGCTTTCTTCCAGCAGCAAAAGCTGCGTGTTGCGCGCCACGCGGCGCGCGAACGGATCGGGCAGCCCGAGCGCCAGCGTATGCGGCAGCACGGTGATCGCGTTGGCGCCGGCGAGCCCGGCGGCAAACGTCGCGATGGTCGCGCGCAGCATGTTCACGTAGGGATCGCGCTGCGTCAGCATGCGCCAGGCCGTATCGGCAGCGATGAACAGCGGCTTCGGCGTCAGCCCGCACGCTGTTTCGATACGCGCCCAGAGCAGCCGCAGCGCGCGGAATTTGGCCATGGTCAGGAACTGGTCCGCGTCGGCGGACAGCCGCGCGTAGACCATGCCTTGCGCGGCTTCCAGCGGAATACCGGCGCCTTCGATCGCGCGCAGATAAGCGACGCCGCAAGCGAGCACGAAGGCGAGCTCCTGCACCTCGGAGCCGCCGGCATCGTGGATCACGCGTCCGTCGGCGGAGGCGAACGGTCCCTTGAAGCCGAGCCCGGCGAGGCCCTTGATGGCACCGGTGATCGCGGGAGCGATCTCTTCCCACGTGTAGGGGCTGTGGCCCCACACCGCGCCGGCCGCGAGCGGATCGAGCCCGAAGCGAATGTTGCAGGCCGCGGGATCGAGGCCCTGGGTCTTCACATATTCCGCGACATGGATCGCCGCCATCCGCGACTGCGGACCGATCTGAAGCTCTAGGCCGATGCCGGCATCGAGATGAATGTCCTTCAGGACCTTTGCGACCGCGTCGGCCGAAGGTTCCAGCCCGAAACCGTAAGCGCCGTTTGCGCCGGCGAACACCAGCGCGAGCCCGGTCGCGCCGTTCTCCAGATCCTGCAAGGCCTGCGCATTGGCAAGCGCCGCATCGGGATGGTCGATCCGCTGGATGATTTGCCAGGGCGCGGCCGCAGCCCGTCCCGCCACGAGCGCGACATCCTTGGCGCGCGGATAGAGCGGATCGATCTTGAGTCCGTCATAGGTCTTGCCGACCAGTTTCTCGAACGGCGCGCCCTTCAGCACGCCATCGACCAGCTTGCGCCAGTCCTCGGCGGTCGCCTTGGGAAAATCCGCCGCCAGCGGCAGGTCGTCAGTCACGGAGGTCATGCGGCGAGGGGCTCCCAAACGTCTTGTTATTCGCGGGGCGAATTTGCCACGGCGGACCGTCCCTGCAAACGGTCGTTTTTGGTTAACCGGTATCCGGAAGCCGCTCAATGCCTTGCGTCCAGACGCTGGCAAGCCCGTCGCGCACACGAATGCCCGAGATCACGCGGTCCGGCGCGATCTCGGCCAGCGGCACCAGCACGAAGGCGCGCTCGAACAGGCGCGGATGCGGCAAGGTCAGGTCGGGCTTCTGCAAGGACACATCGTCATAGGCGATCATGTCGAGATCGAGCGTGCGCGGGCCCCAGCGCCGATCCTTGTCGCGCGTGCGGCCGAACTTCTGCTCGACCTTCTGCAGCACGAACAGCAGCGCGTGCGGATCGAGGCCGGTCTCGATCTCGATGCAGGCATTGGTGAAGGGGGCTTGGTCCTGGTCGCCCCAGGGCGGGGTCGCATAGTCCGAAGAGCGTGCGATCAATGCGCCTTGCGCCATGCCGCAGATGTGCGCGATCGCTTTGCGGAACGTCGCGCGGACATCGCCGACATTGCCGCCGAGTGCGATCAGTACGCTCGCCATGTCAGGGATGCCGCGAGCGCGTCAGCATGATGCCGACATCGTCGAAGATCGCGGCGATCGGCGCATGCGGCTTGTGCACGGTGATCTTCACGGCGCGGATCCGCGGGAAGTGCGACAGGATGGCATCGGCCACCGCGCCGGCGGCGCGCTCCAGAAGCTTGTAATTGGTGTTCTTGAACGCCGCCGTCGTGGTCGCCACCACGTCGGCATAGGACACGGTGTCGGCGAGCCGGTCGCTGCGCGAGGGCTCCGACAGGTCGGTATAGAGCTCGAGGTCGATGACGAAGCGCTGGCCGACTTCGGTTTCGTGATCCATCACGCCGTGGCGGGCATGGATCGACAGGCCGGTGACGAAGATCGTGTCGGTCATTACTTGCCCTCTGGCTTGCCCTCGATCGCGTGCGCGACCCGCAGGGCCTGCAGGGTCTCGGCGACGTCATGGGTCCGGATGATCTTGGCGCCGCGCTGCGCGGCGATTAGATGCGCGGCGATCGAGCCGGCGAGACGCCCCGATGGCTCGGACGGCGACACCGAGGCGATGAAGCGTTTTCGCGAGGCGCCGACCAGGATCGGCAGGCCGAACATCTCGAATTCGCGTAAGCGCGCCAGCGCGGTCATGCTCTGCTCGGCGGTCTTGCCGAAGCCGATGCCGGGATCGAGCACGATCTTGTCGCGGGCGATGCCGGCCTTGGCGGCGATATCCAGCGAGCGCAGGAAGAACGTCTTCATGTCCGTGACGATGTCGATGGCGGGATCGGCGTCGTCGCGGTTGTGCATGACGATGATGGGCACGCCTCTTGCGGCCACCAGCGGCGCCATGGCGGGGTCGCGCTGCAGGCCCCAGACGTCGTTGGCGATTGACGCGCCCTGGTCGAGCGCGAAGGCCACAACCTCCGCCTTCATGCTGTCGATCGAGACCGGCACGCCGAGGGCCGCGACGCCAGCCAGCACCGGCTTCAGCCGGGCGAGCTCGTCGTCCGCCGTGACCGGCTTCGCGCCCTTGTAGGGCCGGGTGGACTCGGCCCCGATATCGATGATGTCGACGCCGTCCGCGATCATCGCCCGCGCGCGCGCGAGCGCCTTGTCGGGCGTGATGAACTCGCCGCCGTCGGAGAAGGAGTCCGGGGTGACGTTGAGCACGCCCATCACCGCCGGGACAGGCCGTTCCAGCAGCGTCCGCAGCGCATCTGGCCCGGCCGAGCCGGCCGCGGAGACGGTTGGGGAGGGCGAGGCATTCATGCGGGTGGCTTTAGCGGTCGGGGAGGGGGAGTCAAGCGGGGTCGGGATGCCGAGGGCTACGAGCCTCGCTTTCCCGTCACCCTGAGGTGGCCATTCCTTCAGCGGCCCTCGAAGGGCGACGGCCCGGCTGTCGAGGTGTGGCCGCTCATTCTTCGAGGCGCTCCACGGGACGCGCTGCGTCCCGTGCTTCGCACCTCAGCATGACGGGGAGAGGGCGGACCAATACGCCACAGCTAATACGTGATCTTCGGCTGCAGCTTCTTCGCCTTGGCGATGATGTCGCCGACCGACTTCTCGGAGGGCAGGATACGGAGCAGCTTCTTCTTCTCGTTGGCGTCGCGCATGCTCTGGGCGAGCCTTGCCGGATTGCGATAGGCGAGTTCGCGCACGGTGGTGACGCCGGCGGCGCGGACGAGGCCGACCTTGGCCCGGCCCATGCCGGGGATGCGCATGTAGTCGGAGACGTTGGCCCATTCCAGCAGCAACTGCTCGCTGATGCCGGTCTTGGCGGACAGCGCCTTGCGGCCCTTCACCGTGCCGGCCGCCTCGAGCAGCGCGTCGGTGGTGCGGATACCTTCCGCCTTCAACTTGTTGGCGGCAAAGACCGACAGGCCCTCAATCTCGGAGATCGGATATGTCATGATACTCGATATGAAATGCCAAGGCTCAGGCGAAATAAGGCTCAGGCGAATTGGCTGAGGCCCGGCGTCCCCGCAACGATCTTGCCCATCTGATCCGCTCCGATTTTGTCTCGGCCGAAGCGGAAAAGTTCACGGGCGACTTTTTGAATCTCCGACATGCCGAGCCCCAGGCCCATCAGGCGCGTGCCGACCGCCATCAGGCCGCCGCCCATCAGCCGCGACAGTCCGCCGCCGCTCCTGGATGCCTCGATCGCGGCTTCCGCTCCGGGGATCTGATCGATCAGGGCCTGCACGCTATCGGGAGGACCCTCGCTGCGGAGGAAGCCCAGGATGATGCCGACGGTCTTTTCAGCGACAGCACCATCTATGCTGGCGTTTGTCGCCAGCCGCCCGATCAGCTCGTCCATAAGGCCCGCCCCTCAGCCGGTTGTATGCCGGAGTATTGCTTTCGAAAATGATCTTGAGCCGGTGTGATGTGAAATACAAGCGATGAACGCGGGCCTCGCCGCGATTCACCTTCGAACGCGCAAAAGGTGTTGCAGCGTTGCAAGAGCGGAGATGGAATCGGCGAAAAAATGCCGCGTTGCGAACGGCTCGTTCCTACTTTTGGCTGATAGCATTCGTCGGTTTCCGACAATGTCGCATGCGCGGAGCGCGTTGAATGGTTTTAATCGGCGCGCGACATGCGTTAAACTACGGAACTGGTGCATTCGAGTTTCAATACGCGAAACCCGGCAGAAGAGATCAGAGAGAAGTATGACCGCACAGGACAGCAAGCTCGGCGATACCGACGACAAGATCTTCGTCGGCAAGGGAGACGAGCAGGCATGGCTGGCGCTGGCGCTGGCCAATCGCCACGGCCTCGTTACCGGTGCAACCGGAACCGGCAAGACCGTGACGCTGCAGGTCATGGCCGAAGGATTTGCGCGCGCCGGCGTTCCGGTCTTCGCCGCCGACATCAAGGGCGACCTCTCCGGCATCTCCGAGGTCGGCGAAGCCAAGGACTTCATCCTCAAGCGCGCTTCCGAGATGGGGCTGACATTCCAGCCCGACCAGTTCTCGACGGTGTTCTGGGACGTGTTCGGCGAGCAGGGCCACCCGGTGCGCGCGACCGTCACGGAAATGGGGCCGCTTCTGCTCGCGCGCATGCTCGATCTGAACGACGTGCAGGAAGGCGTGCTCAACGTCGCCTTCCGCGTCGCCGACGACGCCGGGCTGACCCTGATCGACATGAAGGATCTCCGCGCACTGCTCGACGCCATCGTGCCCGATAGCGGAAAGAAGGGGGCGGATGCCGAAGAGAGCCCGCTGGCCGACGTCAAAAAGGCGGCTCAGGGGTTCGGCAACGTCACCAAGGCCACCGTCGGCACCATCCAGCGCCAGCTGCTGGTGCTGGAGAACCAGGGCGGCACCAAATTCTTCGGCGAGCCGGCGCTGACGCTGAAGGACTTCATGAAGACCGACCGCGACGGCCGCGGCATGGTCAACATCCTGGTCGCCGACAAGCTGCTGCAGAACCCCAGGCTTTACGCGACATTCCTGCTGTGGATGCTGTCGGAGCTGTTCGAGGAGTTGCCCGAGGCCGGCGATCTGCCCAAGCCGAAGCTGGTGTTCTTCTTCGACGAGGCGCATCTGCTGTTCAACGACGCGCCCAAGGCGCTGATGGACAAGATCGAGCAGGTGGTCCGCCTGATCCGCTCCAAGGGTGTCGGCATCTACTTCGTGACGCAGAACCCGATCGACGTGCCCGACCGTGTGCTCGGACAGCTGGGTAACCGGGTGCAGCACGCGCTGCGCGCCTTCACCCCGCGCGACCAGAAGGCGGTCGCGGCCGCGGCCCAGACCTTTCGGCCCAACCCCAAGCTCGATACCGCCAAGGTGATCATGGAGCTCGGCAAGGGCGAGGCGCTGGTGTCCTTCCTCGAAGGTAACGGCACGCCGACCATGGTCGAGCGGGTGATGATCCGTCCGCCGTCGGCCCGCATCGGACCGATCACGCCGGACGAGCGCAAGGCGATCATGGCTGCAAGCCCGGTGAAGGGTAAATACGACACCGCGGTCGATGAAGAGTCCGCCTACGAGATGATCCAGAAGCGCATCGCCGGCACGGCGGCGACGGCCGACGGATCGGCTGGCGGAAGCGGCGGCGGCATTCTTGGCCAGATCGGCTCGATCGTCGGCACGGTGTTCGGCACCAACGTCAAGCGCGGCCGCATGTCGACCGGCCAGGTCATCGCGCGGGATGTGACGCGATCGGTCACCAACCAGGTGATCGGCGGGATGGCGGCCAATATCGGCAAATCGCTCGGCGGCCAGCTCGGCGGCTCGATCGGCCGCACGCTGGTTCGCGGCGCGCTCGGCGGATTGCTGCGAAGGTAGGCAGCTCTCGCGTCGCCACCTTCGAGACGCCCGCCATGCGCAGGCTTGCTACGTCGTGTCGTGGCTGGCACCGGCGCGGCGGCGGCGCTAAAAGCGCAGATATCTCGACACCGGAAATCAGGAACATGACCATGGCCCATGCGCAGCTTCAATCCGTGCTCGATCACATCGACAAGGACTTCGACAACAGCCTGGAGCGTCTGTTCGCACTGCTCCGGATCAAGTCGATTTCCGCGGATCCGGCCTTTGCCGGGGATTGCAAGGCGGCGGCGGACCATCTCGCCAAGGACATCGCGAGCCTCGGCGTCGCCACCGAGGTGAGGCCGACCGCGGGCCATCCCGCGATCGTCGGCAAGACCCAGGGAGACGGCAAGTCCGGCGGGCGGCCGCATGTGATCTTCTACGGCCATTACGATGTGCAGCCTGTCGATCCGCTCGATCTCTGGCACCGTCCGCCGTTCGAGCCCGTCGTGACCGACCACGCCGACGGCCGCAAGATCATCGTCGCGCGCGGCGCCGAGGACGACAAGGGCCAGGTGATGACCTTCGTCGAAGCCTGTCGTGCCTGGAAGAAAGTGACCGGCTCGCTGCCGATCGACGTCACCTTCCTGATCGAAGGCGAGGAGGAGGTCGGCTCGAAGAATTTCGTGCCCTTCATCGAGGCCAACAAGGACGAGTTCAAGGCCGACTACGTGCTGGTCTGCGACACCGGCATGTGGGATCGCAACACGCCGGCGATCACGACCTCGCTGCGCGGCCTGCTCTATGAAGAGCTGAAGATCACTGCCGCCAATCGCGACCTGCATTCCGGCGTGTTCGGCGGCAGCGCGATGAACCCGATCCGGGTGCTCACGAAAATTCTCGGCGGCCTGTTCGACGACGACAACCGCATCACCATTCCCGGCTTCTATGACGGGGTGAAGGATCTGCCGCCGGACATCCTCGCGCAATGGAAGAAGCTCAACCTGACGCCGGAGATGTTCCTCAAGCCGATCGGCCTGTCGATCCCGGCGGGCGAAAAGGGCCGGCTGCTGATCGAGCAGGCATCGTCGCGCCCGACCTGCGATGTCAACGGCATCTGGGGTGGCTATATCGGCGAGGGCTCCAAGACGGTGATCCCCTCGCACGCCTCGGCCAAGGTCTCGTTCCGCCTGGTCGAAGGGCAGGACCCGCAAAAGATCCGCAAAGCCTTCCGCGACTACGTCACGGCGCGGCTGCCGGGCGACTGCAAGGTCGAGTTCGACGACCATTCCGCCGCGCCCGCCGTCGCGCTCGACTGGAACATGAAGCCGCTTGCGGCGGCCAGCAAGGCGCTCACGGAGGAATGGGGCAAGGAGACCGTGCTGATGGGCTCGGGTGCCTCGATCCCGATCGTCGCCGACTTCAAACGCACGCTCGGCCTCGACTCGCTGCTGGTCGGCTTCGGCCTCGATGACGACAACATCCACTCGCCGAACGAGAAATACGACCTGCGCAGCTTCCAAAAGGGCATCCGCTCCTGGGCAAGGATCCTCGCCGCGCTCGCGGAAGTGAAATAAGGGCACTCTGTCCCCGTCATCGCGAGCGCAGCGAAGCAATCCAGAAATCCCGCCGCGGATTGCTTCGTCACTTCGCTTCTCGCAATGACGAGTGGCCCAAAATAAAAACGCCGCCCGGAATTGGGCGGCGTTTCATTCCAAAAGGCGTAGAGGTTCGTTGAGAGCTACTCTACACCAAATCCCGAAAATCTCAAGACCGGTAGCCCGGAAGCTCGCGGTCGAGCTTGCGCAGCAAGGGCGGCCAGACGAGGTTCGTCGCGCGCAGCTCGGCGCGATCGCGGTTGGCGAGCAGCTCGGTGTTCTTCTCGATCGCGATTTCCTCGACCGGATAGACCGGCGTACCGAGCGCGCGCGTGCGCACCTGCATCGAGCAGGCGCGCTCGAGGTGGTACATGCGCTCGAAGGCGGAGGCGACCGAGCGGCCGACCGTCAGCGTGCCGTGATTGCGCAGCAGCATGTGGTTGTGGTCGCCGAGATCCTTCTGCAGCCGCGGCCGCTCGTCGTGGTCGAGCGCGATGCCTTCATAGTCGTGATAGGCGAGGTCGTGGGTGACGAGCTGGGCGGTCTGGTTCAGCGGCAAGAGACCCTCCGCGCTGCTCGACACCGCGGTGCCGTCGAGGGTGTGGAGATGCAGCACGCAGATCGCGTCCTCGCGCACCTCGTGGATCGCAGAATGAATGGTGAAGCCGGCCGGGTTGATGCTGTATTCGCTCTCGGAGAGCTGGTTGCCGTGCAGGTCGACCTTGACGAGGCTCGAGGCCGTGATCTCGTCGAACATCAGCCCATAGGGGTTGATGAGGAAGTGATGGTCGGGACCGGGCACGCGGGCGGAGATGTGGGTGTCGACCAGATCGTCCCAGCCGTACAGCGCGACCAGGCGATAGCAGGCGGCGAGATTGACCCGTTGCTGCCACTCGGCCTCCGTCATGTTGGACGGCACTTCCTTCAGGCGCGCTTCCGCTGGCGACATGGCTGGTCTCTCCGAACATCGTTGTTGCGGGGAGGAGCGTAGTACCGCTCCAGGTTGGCAGCAAGGCACGCAGAGCGCGGCAGTCCAGCGTAGCCCGCATGGAGCGGGCCACAAAGATCATTACGGCGCGGGGATCGACAGCAGGCTGGAAATGCTGCGGCCGCGGATGTCGTAGACGCGGGCGAACACCACGTCGTCGCGCTTGATCTCGACCATCACGGGCGCGGTGAGGCCCTTGCAGTAGAACTCGCCGAGCGTCATCGCGAAATCGGCCGCGTTGGAATCCCAGCCGATGGTGAAGTCGGGCCCGAGGGCGACCTGCGCCGGGCGCTGCGGACCGCACACCGCGACCTTCCATTTGCGGCCAGCCGGCGGCACTTCCTGGCGCTCGACGATCTGCTCGCGCAACTCGTCGGAGGCCTGCTTCAGCGCCAGACCCCAATAGTCCAGCATGAAGCGGTCGTCGGCGCCGCGTACGGTGCCGGCGATGTGGTTGAAATGCGTGTATTGGTAGGGATGCAGCCGGATCATCTCGGCGAGCGACAGCGCGAGGCCGAAGCAGAAGGTCGCGAGCACGACCGGCTGCCAGGTGCGGTGATTGGTGCGCAGGCGCTCCATTGCCCTTGCGAATGCGACGCCGCCCAGCACCGCCATCGGCGGAATCACGAACACGAAATGGCGGATGCCATTGTACAGCGCCGGCCGCTTCACCATCGCGATCGCGAGCGGCAGGGTCGCAGCCAGCGTCAGCATCAGCATGATGGTCTTGCGCCGCGCCGGCACGTGGCCTCGCGGCAGCATGGCGAAGGTGCTGACCACGGCGCCGGCCGTCAGCACCAGCATCACCTCGGGCAACTGGAGCGCGAACAGCGTCGGCAGATAGGACCACGGCATGTCGGGCACCGACACGATCGCGCCGTCGAACATCTCCTTCCACGGCTTCTCGAAGAAGTGCGAGAAATAGGTCAGCGCCTCGAAGGGATTGCCGGGCTCCAGGATCGACCACGGCCAGATCAGGCCCATCACGAGATAGCCGAAGGCGAGGCCGGGCAGCAGCACATAGACGACATGGGCGAAGCGCCTGATAGCCTCGCGCAGACCCTCGCCGCGCAGTTCCTCCAGGAACAGCGGCACGAAGCCGAGCATGGCATAGACCAGCGCAAGCCCGCCGAGAATGCGGCAGCCGAGCGAGAGGCCCGCGCCGAGCCCGACGATCAGGATCGTGCGCGGCGACGGCTGAGGATATTCCTCGGCGAGCCGGACGAGGCCGAGCATCAGGATGATCATGGCCACCGCGAAGGGCGCGTCCTTCGGGTTCATGAACATGTGGCCGTAGAAGATCGGGCAGAGCGCGAGCAGCAGGAGTGCGGCCAGGCCGGCGAGGGGGCCGCCGATGCGGCGGGCGAGGCGCCAGGTCACCGCAAGTCCGATCACGCCGACGATGGCGCCGACCAGGCGTCGCGTCTCGAACAATTCGAGCGGAATGACCTTGTGCAGGAGGGCCGCGACCATGTCGAAGCCGCCGCCATACATGTAGAGATTGGCGAAGGAGAGCGCCGCGGTGTCCTTGAAGCCGGAACCGAACATGCGCAGCAGCAGGTCGGCATATTCAGCGTGGGTGTAATCGTCCCAGCCGAGGCCGTAGTCGCGGAAGGTCAAGCCGGCAATGACGGCGACCGCAGCCAGCACCAGCATGGCAAGATCGTCGCAAGTTCGTTCGACCGAGCGCCGCTGCGGCGTGTCGATCGCCGAAGTCGTGATGGATGTCATGGCTATCGGTGCCCCGGAATCCCCTCTTGGCCCTGCTGGTGCGCGCGGGCCTCAACCCCGGACTCCCTATAGCGCAGTTCCATTACCAAGTAATTGGGCATTATGGCTAAATTCCTGATGCGACGCAGCAATTCCGGATCAGCGGCAGTCACCCAGCAGTAGCGAGCCCTAGCTGAAGGGAATGTGAATAAGTCCCTGATTTCCTTCCCATTAGGAACGCTGCATGTATTTGGTCGTTGGCGTGGAACACCGTATGACGGTATCGTGGCGTGACGGGTCGCGTGTGGACGTGCGGCCGGGGGTGAGTTCGATGACCTTGGCATTGTTGATCGCGGGGATTTTCGCCGTCGTGGCGGGCCTCCTTTCGATCCTGTTCGGCTTCTCAGTCAGGGAGTTCAGCCTCGGCAGCCCCCTCATAATCTCGGGCACCATCGCCGTCTGCTCCGGATTGTTACTGGCCGGCCTCTATGTCGTGGTCGCGGAACTGCGGGGCATCGCGCGCCGGCTGGCTGGTGCGCCATCCGAGGTGCGGGTCAGGCCCGTGCTGCCGGGCCTCGGTGCATCCGGGCCGGGCGCCGCTGCGCCCGAGCCGATGCCTGCATCGGCGGCAAGGAGCGAGGCAAGAAACGAGTCGGCGCCGCCACCGCCGCCACCGGCTGCAGGCCCGCCGCCGTGGCAGAGCGAAGCTGCCGCGCGGGAGCGTCCGCGCATCGAGACGCCGCCGGAGCCTGAGGCTGCAACGCCGCTCGCGGCTCCGGAAGCGCCACGCCGGCGCAATCTGTTGTTCGCCTCGACCTCGCGCAAGGAGCGGGAGCGTGCCGAGGCGAAGGCCACCGACGGCGCGCCGCCGCAACTGCCTGCCGAGCCCAGTGAGGCCCTGGAGACTCCATCTGCAAGCTTCGACGATGCCTGGCCGAAGCCGGACCGTATGCGTCCGCCGGAGCCGCCGCCTGCCTTGCGTCGCCCGCCGCCGCGTTCGCCATCGACCTTCGCGGAGGCCGCCCCGCCTGCGCCGGAGCCGGCGCCTCCACCACCTGTCGAGCAGCCGCCCGTCACCGTGCTCAAATCCGGCATCGTCGACGGCATGGCCTATTCGCTCTATTCCGACGGCTCGATCGAAGCGCAGATGCCGGAGGGCATGATGCGCTTTGCCTCGATCGACGAACTGCGCTCGCATCTCGACCAGCGCGGCTGAGCGAGATAGAGCTCCCTCCACCCGTCGTCAGCTCATCCTCGCCAGTTGTCGCATTTCGGCCGAACGTCTGGTTGACACGGATAGTTCGGCGTCGTCTATCCCGTGAGGCGCAAGGTGGAGAGAGGGCGGGCCGATGTCGGACGCTGGGGCGAAGAATTTCATCGAGCTGACGGCGAGCATCGTGTCGGCCTATGTCGGCAACAACCCGACGCCGGCCGCCGATATTCCGAACCTGATCAGCCAGGTGCATGGCGCGCTGGTGCGGGTGTCGTCCGGCCGCACCGAGACCGCACCGCTCGAACCGGCGAAGCCCGCGGTCTCGCTGAAGAAGTCGATCGCACCGGATTATCTGGTCTGTCTGGAAGACGGCAAGCGCTTCAAATCGCTGAAGCGCCATCTGCGCACGCAGTACAACATGACGCCGGAGCAATATCGCGAGAAATGGGGCCTGCCGGCCGACTATCCCATGGTCGCGCCGAACTACGCAGTGGCGCGCTCGCAGTTGGCCAAGCAGATGGGCCTCGGGCAGCAGCAGCGGAAGAAGGGGAAGTAGCGCGGGTAGCGTGACACGCCGCTGCTCGGGAGGTGTCGCAGGGCGGGCAAGGTGCGCTCTTGCGCGCCGTGGCCATGAGTTTTTTCCGATCACGCTCAGGACGTGGGCACGCTTCGCTTTCCGCCCCCTGCGAAAGCTACTTACGACGCTTCCGCGAGCGCTTCTTTCGCGTCGGTCTTGATGCGCTCGACCATCGAGCGAAGGCCGTTGGAGCGCTGCGGCGTCAGATGATCGCGAAAGCCGAACTCGTTGAACACCGCGATCGCGTCGGTATCGAGAATCTCCTGCGGCGTGCGGCCCGAATAGAGCGACAGCACGATCGCAACCAGCCCGCGCACGATATGGGCGTCGCTGTCGCCGCGATACTTCAGGATCGGCGCGCCATGGCTGCGGTCGACCAGCTTCTGCAGCCAGACCTGGCTGACGCAGCCGTTCACCTTGTTCGCGGCGGAATGTTCCGCCTCCGGCATCGGTTCCAGGGTGCGGCCAAGCTCGATGACATACCGGTAGCGGTCGTCCCACTCGTCCAGAAGCTCGAAATTGTCCCTGATTTCGTCGATTGTCGTCATGCTGGCCCGTGTTCCCGCTTCCCGCCAATATAGGGATGCGAAGCGGCGAAATCGATAGGGTTTGGGGCCTAATTCGCTGCTTGAGGGCCGCGCCATTCCAGCGCGAGATCGTCCTGACTCAGGGTGTCGTGCGGCGCTTCGCTCGAGACGGCATCGCCTTCGCCGGCCATGGCGATCGAGCCGGTATGGTCGGGCGCCTTCTTGTCGTTCTTGTCGTTTTTCTCGTTCTTGTCGTTGGTGATCTGATCTTTCTTGTCGTTGATGATCTGGTAGATCTTCTTCGCGCCGTCCTGGGCGCGCTGGCCGATGATGGTCGCGGCCTGCCCGCCGACCTCGCAGGCCGCCGGCTGGCGCTTGCAGAACTGGGTCATGTCGGAGACGGCCGCGGTCGCAGCCTGAACCGCGTCGGCAGCGCCGATCTGCGGCAGCTTGTCCGATTCGGGCGTCTTGTCCCGCGGCAGGAGCACCAGCACCAGCCCGAGCCAGAATGTGATGCGGAGCAGAAAGCGCATCTCTATCGACCTGTATGGTAGATCCCGTCCGCGGCGAACTCCGGGGATGTCGGACCTAGCAACTCTCGATAAATCGCAAGTGATTGCCTTGAGCTTAATTCGCGGAAAATTGGCGCAAAATTCTTCGCGATCGAAGGTGTCGTAAATTTTCGATTGACGCCGCGGCCGGTGATACTGCTGGCGGGCCTATCCACCAATTCGAAACCATGAGCGGGACGGTGAAACCCTGTGTTCACCATCCTCACTGAAGACGTCGCCAAATCGTCTAAAAAGCCCCGCGATGTCCCGGCGTCCGGCCGCGTGTCGCGCCGCCTTAGCACTCGTTTAAGGTCGCTCTGACACGGTGGGTTCAACGACAAGGAGGCGTTCCGGCGCGTCTTCTAAGACGATTGAGCCGAAGCGCGAGACCCGTGACAGTTTTGAGTATCATCCGCGATTGTCTCGATGCGCTGCTGCATCCCTCCGCGCGTTACGATGCGCTGATGCGCGCGCGCCATCGTGCCTTCATGGCGCCGCGGCTGCTGGGCAGCCTGGCCGCCTTTGCCGCATTCCCGATCTATCTCGTCCTGCGCGGCGCGCCGAGCGCGATCGAGGTCGCCGCCTTTGCATGGCTGGTCGCGCCGATCATGCTGTCCTGGTTCCTGTCGCGCACCGGCCGCTACGAAGGCGCGCATGTGCTGTCCTCGCTGGCGCTCGCCGGCCTGATCATGGCGGTCGCGGGCTCAACGGGCGGCATCGAATCGTTCGCCGCGGTCTGGCTGGTCGTGGTTCCGCTCGAAGCCGCGCTGTCGGCCTCGCGCCGCGTCACCGTCTTCGCTGCATTGCTCGCACTGTCCTGTGCGGGACTGCTGACCCTTCTCAGTCAGCTCGGCTGGCTGCCGTCAGCAGACACCAGCGCCGCAGAACGCGGCGTGCTGATGGCGTGCGGTGTCGTCTCGGCGACGGTCTATGCCGCGGGCCTCGCCTTCGGTGCGGAATCGCTCGCGCGCACCAGCGTTGCGCTGCTGTCCCGCGAAGAGGAGCGTTACCGCCTGCTCGCCCGCAACATGAGCGACGTCGTCTCGCGGCATCAGCGCAACGGTGCCGTGCAGTTCATCTCGCCGGCGGCGGAGGCCATGCTCGGCCTGCCGATGGCGCAACTGCTCGGCCATGGTCTGTTCGACCGCGTCCATGTCGCCGATCGCCCGGCCTATCTCACCGCGCTGTCCGATGCCGCGCGCGGCGAGGTGCGCAGCGTCGAGTTCCGGCTGCGGCGTGAGCCGGATGGGACCGAGCGCGGCCAGATCGATTTTCTCTGGGTCGAGATGCGCTGCCGCCCGCTCGACCAGGATCTGGGACGTGACGCCACGCGCGAGGCCGAAGTCGTCGCCGTGATGCGCGACGTCACCGGTCACAAGCTGTCCGAGCAGGCGCTCGAGCAGGCGCGCAGCGCCGCTGAAGCTGCCGATGCCGCCAAGACGCGCTTCCTTGCCACCATGAGCCATGAGCTGCGGACGCCGCTGAACGCCATCATCGGCTTCTCCGAGATGATCGCGCAGGAGCAGACCCTGATGCTGGGTGCGGCCCAGCGCCGGGAATATGCCCAGCTCATCAACGATTCCGGCCAGCATCTGTTGTCGGTCGTCAACGGCATCCTGGACATGTCGAAGATGGAGTCGGGCAATTTCGAGATCGCGTCCGAGCCGTTCGCGCCGCGCGCCTCGCTCTTGCATTGCTGCAATCTCCTGGCGCTGAAGGCGCGGGAGAACGGCATCGACCTCATCACCGACGCGCCGCAGGACCTGCCCGTCATGACCGGCGATCCCAGGGCCTTCAAGCAGATCGTGCTCAATCTGGTCGCCAACGCCATCAAGTTCACCGAGCGCGGCGGCCAGGTGTCCGTGTCCGCAGCGGTGACCGGCTCGCAGCTGACGCTGCGCATCAGCGACACCGGCGTCGGCATCTCGCCCGACGATCTCAAGCGCATCGGCGCGCCGTTCTTCCAGGCGGGCAAGACCTATCAGCGCCGTCACGAAGGCACCGGCCTCGGATTGTCGATCGTGAAGAGCCTCGTGGCGTTGCATCTCGGCGAATTGACGGTACAAAGCAGGTTGGGCGAGGGCACCGCCGTCACCGTCAGGCTGCCGCTCGTCTACACGCCGTCGCAAGCCAAGCCGGCCGAGAGCAAGATCGCGACGCTGACGCCGGTGCTGCGCCAGGAAATTCAAGGTCAGGAACTTCAAGGCCGAGAGATTCAAGACCAGGCTCACGCCCCCTCTCAGGACCAATCCGCTCTGGTGAAGAAAAGTGCCTAAGAAATCTGCCAAGAACGAAGTCGCTCCGCGCCGCCGTGGTGCCAAAGCAGCGGTTGTCGATATCGAGACCGAGCGCAACCTCGTGATGCGCGTGCTGCTGCACAGCCCCAAGGACACGTTGGCTGGTCTCATCGCCGTCGCCGCGATCGGCGCGATCGTTGCCAATGCGCTGTTCCTGCAGACCGGCCGGCATCCGGCGCCGATGTTCGGCACCGTGATCAATCTGCCCGCGCCGTCCTCCGTGGCGCTGTCGAATCCCTTGCCGCGGCCGCGCCCCGTCGGCGCCGACAGCTCGCCACTCGAGCCGCGCGCGACCGAGTTCCGCGCTGAGCCCAAACCCGCCGAGCGCGCCGCCGAGAAGCCGCCGGAGAAACCCGTCGAAGCGACCGCATCGACGCGCGCGAACGATCCCATGACCAATCTGGTCAAGCAGACGACCTCGACGCCGTCCTCCGCGATGCGTCCGCCGGCCCCGATTCCCGTAACCCACAACCCGGCCGCACGGCGTATCGCCGGCGTGCAGCGCGCGCTGTCCGAATATGGCTACGGCAATCTGAAGATCACGGGCACGATGAGCGGCGAGACCCAGTCCGCGATCCAGAAGTTCGAGCGCGAGCACAAGATGCAGGTCACCGGCCAGCTGTCCGACCGGCTGCTGCGCGAGCTCGGTGCCGCGATCGGTCATCCCGTCGAATAGCCACGCCGCTCGCTGTCATTGACGCCGATCAATTGTCGGGCATGCCGCACCGGCACATCATGGCGTCTTCGGCAGGCGCGATTTGCTTGGGATCAATGACGGCCGAGAGTTACGTGGACCATGATCGCCCATCTTCAACGAGGAAGAGAGGGTGTCATGTTCAAGGTCTCGGTCTTGGTCTGGATCATGCTGGGTACGGTGCTGGCGGGTGTCAGTCTGATCGTCGTGCTGATGGTGCCGAGTTTCGCCGCCGATGCGATCAGGAACATCCCCTATGCGGTCGCCGTGGGATTTGCGCTTGCGGTGCCGCTGTCATACCTCGTTGCGCTTCAGATCCGCGGCGGGAGGGGCGTCAGCAAGGCGTGATAATCGGACGCTGAGACTGGCGGCGCGCGTCACGCTGGCCTATCGTTCGACTCATGCGTTTGAAATCCAACATATGGGTCGCGGCTTACCTGCGCCGGTGCCAGACCGAGGGCGTGTTCGGAGCGGTCCGCCGTCGCGGCGCCGAGGAGGCGGGCGCGGTGTTCGTGAAGGTGTCGCTGCTCGACGGCCATGCGATGCTGTATGCGCCGGCCCCGCAGACCTCTTACGATGACGGCCGCCCCGTCGATCGCTTCTTCGTGCCGGTCGCGCCGCAGCCTCTGCCGGAGCATACCATCGAGGAACGTCTCACTAAGGAAGTCCGCTTCGACCCGGACGCCTGGATCGTCGAGACAGAGGACCGCGCCGGGCGGCATTTTCTGGAGCTGGCGAAGACGTAACGGCTGCTTCGATCGTATCCCGGCTCTGCACGGCGACGCGTCAGCGTCGCCGTGCAGAGCCGGGACCCAGTGGGCTGCACGGCGTAACGCGGTGAGATGGACCCTGGCTCTGTAGCGTATCGCTAGCGCGCTGCGTCCGGGGCACGAGCTGAAGAAGCCTCAGGGCCGGCTCTAGCGCTCCGACGACCCGTCGGTGCCGGTGCGGCGCGGCGGCATCGCGCCCGGCTGCACGCTTGGCCGCGTCTGGCTCGCGCCGGCACGGGCGCGCTGGCGTTCGCCGTCGTGCAGTGACGGCTGGTACTTCGCGCGGGTGACGGCGAGCGTCGAGCCGCGCCAGGCCGCCAGCATCACCAGCGCCGCGCGTTCGCTGATTCGGTCGTAGAGCCGCGACAACCGGTACACCTCGTTCACGGAGGTGCCGATCTCCGGCTTGAAGAACAAGAGGATGCGCTGGAAGTTCGGGCTCGGCATGTCGAGCGCGCGCGCGGCGACCGCGAGGGCCTCGCCGCCGGCATCGTCGACGATCTGGGCTGCGACGCGCGAGGGTAGGATCAGGCTGTCGCCGAGCTCCAGGGCGAAGTTCTCGACATCGCCCGCGATCGCAGCCATCTCCAGGATCTGAATCGCACGCTTGGCGCGCACGGTCGGAATGCGAGGGGCGGCCTTCAGCGGGGTCTGCGCCAGATTGTGCAGGATCAGCGCGCGCTCGGACGGGCCGGCGCCAAAGAACATGTCGTGGATCTCGGCGGCGTCCTTCGGCTGCATCGCCATGCTGGCGGCCATGCGCAGCTCGGCGTCGGAGGGCGTGCGGACCGGCGCGGGGGCGGGAACGGGAATCTCGCGGGCAAGCGGAATCCTGCGGCCTTCCTGGGCTGCGACCAGCCCGAGCTTCTGCAGCACCGCCACGGGCGTCTGCGGATAGACCGCGAGCTTGGCCTTGATGGCCGCGCGCGTCGCATCGTCGACCTGGTCGATCAGCCGTGTTGCAAGCTCGGTGAATTGCCGCTGCTCGTCCTCGCTGTGGACGCGCGTCTGGACATAGAGGTCGGTCAGCACGC
Organism: Bradyrhizobium sp. WYCCWR 12699; assembly: GCF_032144035.1. Lineage (NCBI taxonomy): Bacteria > Pseudomonadati > Pseudomonadota > Alphaproteobacteria > Hyphomicrobiales > Nitrobacteraceae > Bradyrhizobium > Bradyrhizobium sp. WYCCWR 12699. Next base: position 868,756 of record NZ_JAVTJN010000039.1, on the reverse strand, counting down.
GCAGCAGCGTCGGCCGAACATCGACGCCTTCGCGACGGGACAGCGACATCAGCCCGTCGAATCCGGGAAACAGCGACTTGGTCATGGAGGGATACGCGACCTGAAAAACATGCTCGCCGCCAGCCTAGCGCAGGCTCCTTTAAAGGCTCGTTAAGGAAAACGAGGCGTGAAGCCGAACGCTCGACTTGTAGCAATCCCGTGCCTTGACGGGACGTCGCGGCCGGCCCGTGCGGCTACGGTCGGAACGTCGCGTTTACACCCCGTTAACCATGAACTGATCTTAATGAATTGCATGTTGCAGGGGCGCGTTCGGTCGCGCGGCAATTGAAGAGAGCTGACATGGGGACCATCATTGAATTTCCGGCCGGTCGCCGGGTGGGCTCGTCGGGGGATGTCGCTCCGCGCGCGGACATGGGAACGATCCTGATCCTTCCCGTCATCCGTATCGAGCGCGAGGCAGATGAAACCAGCGGCGATCGCGGCCCTGAGCAGGGCACAGCGCCGGGACGCCGTCGTCGCCGCCGCTGACATCCGGCTGCGTGCAATGCCGGACACCATCCGCCAGATCCGGCCCGTCAGATCGGCCGTCCTGCTCGCGCTGCTCGCTGCCACGCTCGGTGCGTGCAGCGGAGGCGATTTCGGCCGTACGCGCGCCGACATGCGCAGCGACGACATGCATCGCTGGCTGGGTGCGGAGGTCACTTTCAGCGTCGGCCTGAAGCCTTCGCAATTCCAGCTCACCGACGAGGAGCGCCAGCTGCGCGACCTCGCTTATCCCATGATCGAGCCGCCATTGTCGCGCCCCGCCTGGAAGAGCGTGTTCGGCGACTACAAGGCGATGCCCTCGCCCTGGCGGCAGAAGGTCGTGTTCGACCGCACCATGTACGGCCGCACGCTGATCGACGAGCCGCACCGCTCGCACTCCTCGCGCTATGCGCAGCTGATCGAGGACGTGCGCAACGACATCACCCGCTTCGAGCCGTTCTTCGGCAGCGCCATCCGCGTCATCGATCTCGACAGGAAGCGCGATGCCAGCATGGCGCGCGTCTCAGCGCTCTCGCCGAAGGAGAAGGACGACGCGGTCGCGCGCATGCAGGAGAACTCGCTGATCGTGCAGTGGGTGCAGCAATGCCTGGAGCAGCGCGTCTCGTCCTACCGCTGGGCGCTGGAGCGCCTGGTGATCCAGGCGCCCGACGGCATGGCCGCCGACGCCGACCGCCTGATCGGCGAGCTCGCCGCCCAGACCGCCAACCCGCCGGTCCAGGCGCAACCGCCGTACGGCCGCGCGGTGGTCTCGAAGGGCTGAGGGCGCGGCCCTGTCGGCACTCGCGCCAGGCGATCCTGCCCCCGCGGCCAATCAGCGCGCTCAGCCCGAGGCCGCGCGTCAGTTCGAAATCCCGAGGACCTGTGCCGTCCCTGGGCCGCCCAACTCTGTTGAGACCTCAGGGAACCGGATTCATGGCTCTTGTCCTTCCGGACCGGCCGGATAGGATTGTCCCGTTTCTTCAAAGTCATTTTACCCCGAAGGTCTTTCGCGATGAGCTTAGACGCCCTGCGTCCGTTCAAGAGCCGTCCGGACGTTACCCCGCGCCATCACCTGCTCGCGCTTGCCATTTTCCTCGGGTCGACCGGCTCCGCGGCCGCGTTGACCAAGGAGGCAGCGATCGAGAATTGCCGGATGAGCGTCGGCAAACCGATCGTGCAGGCCTGCATGCGCGCTGGCGGCGGACCCGCCGGGGGCGCCAATCTCGAAGCCTGCCGCGCCAAGGCCTCGCCTCAGGTCAAGGCTTGCGTGATGGCGGCGCTGAATGCTGCCAATGGTCGTGCCAATATCGCGGTCGAGCTTCCCAAGGAAACGGCGCCCAAGCTCGAGGTAGGTGCCGCGCTCCCGAAGGATTTCGTTGCGCCGCCGCGCAGCATTGCCGACATCACGGCGGTCCTCGACGGCGACAAGCCCGACGAGAAGATGATCGCGGAATTGAAATCGGACGCCGACGCCGCGCCCAGCGGTAAGGAATCCCGCCAGGATCTCGCTCAGCTCTATTTCGATCGCGCCAACGCACGCGCTCAGCTCGGTCGGCTGGCCGAAGCGATCTCCGATTCCGACAAGGCCGTGGAGGTGGGGCGCGGCGCGGTCGGTCCGCAATTGCTAGGACGGATTCTTCAACTCCAGTCGCTGCAATATGCTCTCGCCGGCGATCCGAAGCGCTCGCTCGAGATCATGCAGAGGCTTCTGCGCGAATCGGCCAGCATGCCGGGCGCCAAGGGATTGCAGTTCAACACCAACCGCGCCGTCGCGTCCGTCCTCATCCAGATGGGCGATGTCGCCCAGGCCGAAGCCTATGTCCGCCGCAGCCAGATCGCGATCCAGGAGGCCCGCACCAGCGGTCATCCCAATTGGCGGTCGGCTTACGCGAAGTTCGGCCAGAGCTGGGAAGGCGAGTTGGAGCTCTCGCGCGCCCTGATCTTCGAGGCGCGCGGGCAGTTTGCCGACGCCGAGGCCGCATATCGCAAGGCCGAGCTGCGCAAGCGCGCAAGTACGAAGGCAGTCATGGAATCCGACAATCCGCCGGCGGAGACCATCCTGCTGCAGGCGATCGACGGCATGGTGCTGAATCAAGCCCGCATGAAGGCCAGGCAGGGCAGGCTCGCCGAGGCTGAGGTGGATGCGCGCCGCGCGCTGCTCTCGCGCCTGAAGGATACCGGCAAGTACAATTCCGTCACGCCGCGCTTCGTGATGGGGCTGGCGGGCATTCTGGTCGACCAGGGTCGTTACGAGGAGGCCGAGAAGCTCGGCCGTGTCGCCCTCGAGATCAACAAGAAGGTCGGCGTGCCGGAGGAGTCGCAGGCGACGGTGCAGTTGCTGTCGCAGCTTGCAGGCATCCTGACGCTGCGCCGCCAGACCGCCGAGGCGGGCGAGATGTTTGCCAGGATCGACAAGGCCGTCGCCGGCTGGGATTCGCAGCGCCGTCAGGTGTTCGAACTCAATCCGTCTCGTATCCTGTCGCTCTATGGTTCCGGACAGTTGGACGCAGGCATTGCCGCCGCCGAGCAGCTCGTGAAGAAGCAGATCGCCCGGGTCGGCGAGAACCATTTCGATGCCGCTTCGGCGCGCGGCACGTTGGCCGTCGGACTGATGCGCGCTCGGCGCGACTCCGATGCGATCAGGGAGTTCAAGGCGGCCATTCCGGTCATGATGGCGAGCGCCAATGAGAACGCCGATGACGAGAACACCACGGTGGTGGCCGCGCGCAGCCAGCGGCTGCAAACCATCGTCGAAAGTTACTTGATGCTGCTCGCCAGGGCCGAAGGGACCGGCAAGGACGTCGGGGAAGAGACGTTCGGCCTCGCCGACGCTGTCCGCGGCCGTTCGGTCCAGCAGGCGCTGGCGGCTTCGAGTGCGCGCGCGGCGGCAAAGGATCCCGCGCTCGCCGACCTCGTGCGCAAGGAGCAGGACTTGACCAAGCAGGTCAACGCCCAGCTCGGTACGCTCAACAACGTGCTTGCGCTCCCCGCCGCGGAACGGGACGACAAGGGCGTTGCGCAAATCCAGGCCTCGATCGCGGCACTGCGCGGACAGCGCGACAAGGCACGCCAGGAGATCAAGCAGAAATTCCCAATCTACGCCGATCTTGTCTCACCCCGGCCGCCGAGTGTCGCGGAAATCCGCGCCACGCTGGCCGACAACGAGGCCATGCTGTCGTTCTATTTCGGCCAGAACGGCAGCTTCGTCTGGGCCGTGCCGAAGTCGGGGCCTGTCGCATTCGCCGCCGTGCAGGCGAAGATCGGCGATATCGAAAGCAAGATCCGCAAGCTGCGCGAAGCGCTCGAACCGCAGGCCGCGATGATCTCGGACATCCCGCCGTTCGACCTCAAGCTCGGCTATGAACTCTACGAGCTGTTGCTCAGGCCCGTTGAGAGCGGATGGAAGCCGGCCAGGAACCTGATCGTCGTGACCAATGGCGCGCTCGGCCTGTTGCCACTGTCATTGTTGCCGACGGCGCCGGCGGAGGTCGCCGCCGACGAGGATCCGCTGTTCATCGGTTACCGCAACGTGGCGTGGCTGGCGCGAACCCATGCCGTGTCGACGGTCCCATCCGCGGCGGCGTTGCGCACGCTGCGGCAACTGCCGCCGGGCAAGCCGGGACGCGGCGACCTCGTCGCCTTCGGCGATCCCTACTTCAACAGGGAACAGCAGGCTGAGGCGGACGGCGCCGGGGAGAAAGTTCAGGTCGCCGACGCGGGTGGCAATGTCACGCGCGGCGGCCCGCTCAAGCGGCGCAACAGTCCGAAGCTCGATGGCGTCGACAGCGCCGAGCTTGGTTTGCTGCCGCGGCTACCCGACACCGCGGACGAGCTGAAATCGATCGCGCTGGCGCTGCAGGCCGATCCCTCGAAAGTCCTGTTCCTAGGCAAGGACGCCACCGAGAATGCGGTAAAGACCATGAATCTGTCCGGCTTCAGAATCCTGGCCTTTGCCACCCACGGCCTCGTCCCGGGCGAGCTGAACGGGCTCACGCAGCCAGCACTCGCCTTGTCCTCGCCGGCGGTGACGGGAGAGGGCGGCGACGGCCTCCTGACCATGGAGGAGATATTGGGTCTCAAGCTCGATGCTGACTGGGTGATCCTGTCGGCCTGCAACACCGGTGCGGGCGCTGGCGCAGGGGCCGAGGCGGCGTCCGGGCTTGGGCGCGCATTCTTCTACGCTGGAACGCGTGCGCTCCTAGTGACGAACTGGTCGGTGCATTCGCAGTCGGCGCGGCAATTGGTGACGGACTTGTTCAAACGGCAGGCCGACGATCCCAAGCTGTCGCGCAGCGAAGCGCTGCGTCAGGCGGCGATGGCTCTCGTCGATGGTCCGGGCTATCTCGACAGCGAAGGAAAAACCGAGTTTGCCTATGCGCATCCGCTGTTCTGGGCGCCGTACACGATCATCGGCGATGGCGGCGTGCGCTGACAAACAAATGAGGGAAGGGGTGAACGGACGATGACGCGGAATGTCTTGTTGGGCATTGTGGCGGCAGCTTTGTTGCTTTCGGCACCTGCGCACGCCACGCAATTGATCACCGAGGAAGAAGCCAAGCTGCCGCCGCCGAAGGGAGCGGTCGCGGCCGACCGGCGCGGCATTCTGCGCGGTCCCAAGGTCGAATTCATCTCGCCCGGCGGTGCCGTCAGCTCACCGATGCCGCTGGTGTTGAAGTTCGAGTCGTTCGGCGGGGCTAAGATCGACCCGGAATCGGTCAAGGTGATCTTCCTCCGCACGCCCAACGTGGACCTCACTCCGCGGGTCAAGCCATTCGTGAAAGCGGAAGGCATCAACATGCTCGACGCGGAGCTGCCACCGGGGGAATACACCGTGCGGGTCGACGTCAAGGACAGCGATGGTCGGCCCGGCACGACCATCTTTACCTTGAAGGTTGCACCCAAGTGACGTGTCCTTACTGCCGGGCTGACAGCGCCGAGGGTGCGCTGGTCTGCGCTGCCTGCGGGCGCGACATCGCCGTGCCCGCCACGTTGATCGCCGAGAGAGACGATCTCCTGCGCAAACGGGAGGAACTGCGCGATGAACTGAGGCGCGCCAGAGCCGAAATCGAAGCCGTCACAAGGCGAAGGAAGTCGCGCTAGCGATGGAATGTCCGTTCTGCGCCGAAACCATCAAGGATGAAGCGATCGCGTGCAAGCATTGCTCGCGGGACTTACGCGTCGTGCAGCCGATGCTGCGCGAGATCGACGACATTGTCGCCGATCTGGACAAGCTCAGGCGCGACCTCGACCGCATCAATGTCCGGCTGGAGCGCTACAACAATCCGCTGCGTTATTACGGCACGCACGCGGTGCTCTACGTTGCCATTCCATCCCTCCTGCTGGTGGTCGCGCATGTGCTCGTGACCATCACCTTCAACGTATCCGCGCTCCCGCTTCGGATCGCGTCGATCGCGATACCACTTCTGTTCGGCTTCGTGGCCTATCCGTTGCACCGCGTCTCTACCTTGCCCGCCTTCGTGCTGGCGTTCCTGACGGCAGGTGTCAGCATCCTGTCGATGCTGACGGTAACCGGAGTTCACGATCATGTCCCGATCTTGCCAGAAGCGTGGATCGAATGGCGCGAGGTGTTCGAATATGGCGCTAGCATCCTGCTTGCCTTCGTCTCCGGAAACATCTTGAGCGTGGTGATCTTCCAAGTGCTGCCGCGGGTTTTGACCCAGGGCGGCAAGCCGAATGCGTTTGCCTTTCGCGTGGCGCGCTTGCTCGGCCAGCACGTCGGCGAAGAGCAACTGCGCCGCCGCGCCCGCCTAATTCAGGATCTCATGCAGACCGTCGGGCCGCTGGCCGGCGTGGCCGCGACCGGTATCGGCTCTATCTATGCCGGCTTGAAGGGCTTGTTGGGTTAGCTCGGTCTTTAGCCCCAGCGCGCGGTCCGGCCGGCCGCTGCTTCTGCAGCTTCCCCACAAACTCCTTCAGCGCGTCCGCCAGCGGGACCGAGGCGCGGTAGGCGAGGCCGACCTCGCGCGTCACCTTGACCTCGATCTCGCGCACCGCGATGTCGGGATTGCCGCGCGCCAAGCCCTCGGGGACGATGGCAATGCCGACACCGGCCGCGACCAGCGCGATGGCCCAATCCTCGGATTGTGCGATCGCAGCGGTCTGGCGCCGCTGCGCATTGCGGCCGAAGAACGCGCTTTGTTCACAATGGCAGCGGTCGATCAGCGGGACGCCGGCGAGATCGGCGGTGCGAAGCTTGTCCTTCAGCGTCAGCGGATGCGACGGCGGCAGCGCGGCGACGTAGCGCTCGCTCCACAGCGCGACGAACTGCTCGTCCTTGCGCAGCATGCTCTTCGAGATGATGCGCGCATCCGCCTGCTCGTCGCTGCCGACGAGGCGGAGCGCGACGTCGCTGCGCGCCGTCAGCGGCTTCAAGAGCGCGATCGTGCGAGGCACGTCGAGCGTGCGCATCAGGCCGAGCGTGACATTGGTCTTCGTGCTCGGCTTCCTGAACAGGCTGCGCGCCGCGTCGGTCTCGTCGATGATGCGGCGCGCCAGAATGTGAAACTGCTCGGCCGAGGCGGTCGGCGCCACGCCCTTCTTGTGCCGGATGAACAGCGTGGTGCCGAGCTCGGCCTCGAGACTGGTGATCGCGGTCGAAATCGACGGCTGCGACACGAAGCAGGCCCGTGCGGCGGAAGTCAGATTGCGTTCGCGGTAGACGGCGGCGAAATAGCGAAGCTCGCGGATGTCCATAGGATAAGCCTAGAGATAGCATCAATAATCGATATTTTACCTATGACGAGAGCGATGACAAGAACGGCTGCTCAGGACAGGCGAGGGTCATCCATGAAAATCCACCACCTCAACACCGGCACGATGTGCCCGCTCGGCCGCCGCTTGGTGAACGGCTCTGGCGGCCTGTTCCAGCGCGCCCGCCTGGTCTGCCATTGCCTGCTGATGGAGACCGGGGACGGACTCGCTCTGGTCGATACCGGCATCGGTCTTGGCGACATCGCGACGCCCGAGCGGCTGGGGCGGCGGTGGGTCCGGCAGACCGCGCCAAAGCTCGATCCCGCGGAGACGGCGGTCGAACAGGTGAGGGCGCTCGGCTATTCACCCAACGACGTGCGTCACCTGCTGTTGACACATCTCGACCGCGATCACGCCGGCGGCGTACCCGATTTTCCCCACGCCGCGATTCACGTCCATCGCGCCGAATACGACATGGCGGTAGAGCGCAAGCCGGCGCCGCCGGAAGGGCGCTATGTCACGGGGCAGTGGAGCCACGGGCCGCGCTGGCAATTCTATGGCGAAGCCGGCGAGGACTGGTTCGGCTTCAAAGGCGTGCGTGCGCTCGGCGACACGGAAGCCGATATCCTGATGATCCCGCTTGCCGGGCACACGCTCGGCCATTGCGGCATCGCGGTGCGCTCGGGCGACAAATGGCTGCTGCATGCCGGCGACAGCTACTTCCATCATGCTCAGCTCGACCCATCGCCGCGCGTGCCCCTGATGCTCGGCTACTTCCAGCGCCGCGGCGACATGGACCGCGCGATGCGGATCGCCAACCAGGCCCGGCTGCGCGCGCTGAAGCGCGATCACGGCGATCGCGTGACGATCGTCAACAGCCACGATCCCGCCGATTACGAGCGCTGCCGCTGCGGCGCGCATTGAGCGCGGCAGCGCCTCAGCGCTGCCCGTCGTGCACGGAGATCTCGGATGCCTTCAGGCCCCCGATGCGCGCGTGGGGGCGGCCGCCGGTTGCCATCACGAGGCCGAAGGCGATCTCGTCACGTCTCGGTGCGTCCCACAGCGTCATCTCCGCGGCGCCGAAATGGCTGCGGACATAGCACGCGTGGATGTGGCCGAGCGGCACCATCAGCCGCGTGCCGGGACCGCCGATGGTCTTTGCCGCCGGCACGATCGCCTTCGGTTGTCCCAACACCTCGCGCATGCCCTGGCCGCCGGCTTCATGCCAGACCGCGCCATGCTCAAGCTCGCCGTCCTCGCCGACGATGATGCCCTTGCCATAGGCCTCGATGCGCTCTGCGCCGCCGAGCTGCGCGATCAGTGCGCCAGCGAGCTCGCGGCCCAGGCCGCGCAAGGAGGCCTGGAACGGGATCAGATCCGGCTCATAGCGGCCGGCGAAGGGATTGCGGATCACGGCAATCGCGGTGCCGACCAGCAGCGGCTCCTCCAGCCGGGGCCCGCGCTCGTGCCAGACGGTCTCGACGCCGAGCGCGGTCTTGCGAATGTCGTAGGACATGCGGCGTTTTACGCCTCGTCCACGACGGGATTGCGGAGCACGCCGATATTCTCGATCTCGACCTCGACCACGTCGCCCGGCTTGAGGAAGACCGGCGGCTTGCGGGTGAAGCCGACGCCGGCCGGCGTGCCTGTCGCGATGACGTCGCCGGGCACGAGGTCGAAGATGGTCGAGCAATATTCAATCAGCCGCGGGATCGAGAAGATCAGCATCGAGGTGTCGGAGGACTGCACGGTCGCCCCGTTGACGCGCGTCTCCAGCTTGAGTTTCGTCGGGTCGCCGATCTCGTCCAGCGTGACCAGCCACGGACCGAACGGGCCGGTGCCGACAAAATTCTTGCCGGAGGCGATCTGCTGCGCATGGCGCTGCCAGTCGCGCACGCTGACGTCGTTGTAGATCGAGTAGCCCGCAACGTGAGTCCAGGCGTCGCCCTGGCTGATGTGACGGCCGCCCTTGCCGATCACCACGGCGAGCTCACCCTCCCAGTCGAAATTGTCCGAGACTTTGGGCCGGATCACCGGCGCGTTGTGGCCGACCTGGGAGCGCCAGACCCGCAGGAAGATCGGCGGAAACTCCGTGATCTCGCGCTTCATGCCGAACGCCACGGCTTCGTTGTGGTGGTCGAGATAGTTGCGCACGGCGCAGACGATCTTCTCGGGGCGCGGGATCACCGGCAGGTATTTGACGTCGCTCAACGCCAGCGTCGGCTTGTGCTGGGCGACGATGGCGTCGCGCTTGGCGTAGTCATCGCTGCCGAGGAAGTCCGCGAGCGTGGGGTATTGGGGCAGGGCACGGCCGAGATCGACCACGCCGTTTTCGACAACGGCACCCCAGCTTTCCCGATTTCCTTCCAAGAACGACAGCAGCTTCATGGTTTCGCCCCAAGGGTTCTAATTTTCGATCTGGTATATTATTTTCGAAAATCGGTCGGGGCGCAAGCCCACCCTGTGAAAATGCCGCCGCCTATTCGCTGTCGAGCAGGTGGGCGGCGTATTTTGCGACATTATCCGCGGTGGTGCGGATATGGGTCTCGATCAGCTGCACGGCGAGATCGGCGTTGCGCGAGATCGCGGCCTGCATGATGGCCTGGTGTTCGCCAGCCTTGTCGCGCGGGCGCGGCCGGAAATTGGCCGACAGGTGCCGGTAGCGCTCCGCACGGTCGAACAGCTCGGCGCGAATGGCGAGCAACGTCGCCGAGCCGCAAGCAGACACCAGTGCTTGGTGGAATTGCCGATGCGCGATCTTCCATTCGGGGTCGCGCAGGGGATGTTCGGGATCGCGCTGCTCGATCCGCTTCAGGCGATGCAGCGTGGAGATGACAGCGATTTCCCAGTCGTCGTCGCCGCGCTCGATCGACCGGCGGATCAATTCCACCTCGATCAGCACCCGCGCGTCGGTCACTTCAATCAGGTCCTGGCGGCTGACCGGCGCGACGCGAAAGCCGCGCTGCTCCTGCGCGTCGACCAGGCCTTCGGCGGCGAGCGCGGTCAGCGCCTCACGCAGCGTCGTAAAACTCGCGCCGAACCGCTCGCGCAGCACGTCGAAGCGCAGCGGCTCGCCCGGCGCAAGCGCGCAGGCAATGATTTCCTCGCGCAGCCGATGCGTGATGTCGGCGGCGATGGTCTTGCCGAATTCCTTGCGCGGGCGAACGGCGCTGTCAGCCATGGGGTCTGCCATTGAATCGATGCCCCAAGATGCCGTGCCAACGACCATCTTGCAATAATTTTCGTAATGAGTATGATTTTCGAAAATACGGCTTGGGAGGCTGAGGACGTCATGAGAGCGGTGCTGGTGCGTCAGCCGGGTGGGCCGGATGCACTCGAAATGGTCGAGCTTCCGATGCCTGCGCCCGGTGCTGGCCAGGTGCAGATCCGGGCCGAAGCATTCGGGGTCGGTCAGCCCGACGTGCTGATCCGGCGCGGCGTCTACAAATGGATGCCGCCGCTGCCGGCCAATCCGGGCAATGACGTCGCGGGGCACATCGCCGCTCTCGGATCCGGCGTTGCGGGACTTGCGATCGGCCAGAAGGTGCTGCTGAGCGCGCGCGATCTTGCCCAGCGCGGCGGCTGTTATGCCGACTACGTCGTCGCGCCCGCGGATGCTGTTCACGCGCTGCCCGACAATGTCGATCTGCAAGCCGCGGTGTGCCTGTCGAACTACCAGGTGGCCTATGCCCTGCTGCACGAGTGCCGCCATCCGCGCGCGCCGGCCAGCGTGCTGGTGATTGGCGCCGCCGGCGGCGTCGGCACCGCGCTGGTGCAGCTGGCCAAGCTCGCCGGGATGACTGTGATCGGCACGGTCTCCACCGAGGAGAAGGCTGCCTTCGCGAAAGCGAACGGCGCCGATCACATTATCTTCTACCGCAGCGAGGACGTGGTGGCGCGCACCCGCGAGCTGACGGGGGGCGAGGGCGTCGGCCTCGTGCTCGATCATGTCTGCGGTCCCGAGTTTACCGGCTATCTTGGCGCACTCGGCAAATGGGGCACGCTGCTGTCCTACAACGCCTTCGCGGGACTTCCGGAAGAAAACCTGATGGCGGCGATGCGCAACCATCTCGACATTTGTCCGGCGATACGATGCTTCTCCTTCCACATCTACGACCACGATCGCGACGGCCGCCGCGCCCTGATGCGCAGCGTGATCGAGGCGCTCGGCCGCAACGCGATCAAGCCGGCGATCTCGGCCGTGCTGAGGCTCGACGAGGTCAGGAAAGCGCATACGCTGCTGGAGCAGGGCTCGGCGCTCGGCAAGATCATCATGATTCCATGAGGGGGTGGATTGCACGATGAGCACACAAGCACCCATTGCACGCTTCACCCGGCTGCGGCACGCGACCTTCACCTCGCCGGATCCGGAGCGGCTGCTCGACTATTATCGCGGCGTGATCGGCCTTGGCCTCGTTGCCCGCGATGGCGACCGCCTGTTCCTTGCCAGCGAGTCCGAGCAGCTCTCGCTCGTGATCGAGCCTGGTGATGCCGCGCTCGGCAGCATCGCCTTTGAAATCTCCCCGGAGGTCGAGATCGACGCACTGGGCGCCGCGCTGAAGCAGGCGGATCTGCGGCCCGAGCTGCGGAGCGATCCGTTGCCCGGTGTTTCCAGACTGCTGTCCTTTACCGATCCGGAAGGCACGCGCTTCGAGCTGATCCAGGGCTGGACGCCGACGCCCGCGCAGGAGCGGATCGGCGGGTTCGCGGTCGCCAAGCTCGGCCATGTCGCGCTGCGCACGCCTGACCCGAAAGCCGCCTCGGAGTTTTACGCGAACGTGATGGGCCTGCGCGTCTCCGACTGGATCGAGGACCGCTTCGTCTTCATGCGCAGCGGCTTCGAGCATCACACGCTCAATTTTGCCCGCGCGCCCGTCCGCAGTCTTCATCACTTCGCCTTCGAGCTGCGGGGCCCCGACCACATGCATCGCGCCTGCGATCATCTCGCGCGGCACAAGCTGCCCGTGCTCTGGGGGCCGGTGCGTCACGGCCCCGGCCACAACACCGCGATCTATCACCGCAATCCCGATGGCCACCTGGTCGAGCTGTTCCATGATCTCGACCGGATGGTGGACGAGGAGCTCGGCTATTTCGAGCCGCGTCCCTGGCACCGCGATCGCCCGCAGCGGCCGAAGGTCTGGGTCGGGCTGCCGCGCGACGTCTGGGGCATGCCGCCATCGCCTGAATGCACCGAGTTCGCGCGCTAGCGCGATCACGACTTGAAGACGCCGCACGCGCTGCGGCCAACGATAGAACAATCAAGGGGAGAAGCATCCATGCAAGGGATGAAGCGGCTTGCTGCGGCCATTTTTCTGCTCGGCGTTTTTCTTGCCAGTTGTCTGGCCGGTCCGGCATCGGCGGAGAATTATCCGTCGCGTCCGATCCGCCTGCTGCATGGCTTTGCCGCCGGCGGTGCGGCCGACACGCTCTCGCGCATCATCGCCGACGGACTGTCGAAGAAGCTGGGCCAGCCGGTTATCGTCGAGGCCAAGCCGGGCGCCGGCGGCAACATCGCGGCGGATGCGGTCGCCAAGGCGGCGCCTGACGGTTATACGCTCGGGCTCGTCACCGGCGCCCACGCGATTTCCGCGGCGACCTACAAGAGCCTCGCCTATCAGCCGGCCGACAGCTTCGAGATGATCTCGACGCTGGTCTACTACGCGCTCGTCATCGCCGTGCGCAACGACTATCCCGCGAAATCGCTGGGCGAGCTCATTGCGATCGCCAAGGCGAAGCCCGGCTCGCTCAGCTTCGGATCGGTGGGTTTCGGCTCGACCCATCACCTCGCGGGAGAATTGCTCAACGCCACGGCCGGAATCGAGATGGTGCACGTGCCGTATCGCGGCGATTCCCAATCCACCACCGCGCTGCTCGGCGGCGACGTTCCTGTCGTCGTCGGCACGCCCGTTTTGCTCGCTCCGCAAATCCAGAGCGGCGCGATCCGCGGCCTTGCCGTGACCTCGCCGGCGCGCACCGCGTTGCTGCCCGATGTCCCGACGGTGCAGGAGGCGGGCATCAAGGGTTACGACGTGCGCACCTGGGCCGGCCTGCTGGCCCCCAAGGGAACGCCGCTTGCCATCATCGCCGCGCTCAATGCCGCAACGCTGGACTCGCTGAGGGATCCCGAGCTCAAGCAGCGGCTGGAGACGGCCGTCGGCGGCGAGGTCCGCGGCAGTTCGCCGGAGGAGATGAAGAAGCTGATCGAGACCGAGATCGCCAAATGGACCGGCGTGGTGGAGCGGGCAAAGATCCCGAAGATCTGAGCCGGGCAGGGGACCGCGCGATGCCGGCCGGGCCCTCTGCTCACGAATGCTTGATCCGGATCAACAAGCGCCGCCGGCTCTGGGATATGTTAGGAAGAAGGCATCGCGGCCCGAAAGGTAAATTCATCTAGATGCGGTTCGTCCGTACCATCCTGGCATTTGCCATCGCCATTTCCCTGGCGATGCTGCCGGTTGGCGTGTCCGCATCAAGCCTTGCCACGTCGTCGGACGACATGCACGCGACCATGCAGATGGGCGGCGACGCCGAGATGGCGATGGACGATTGCTGCCCCGACATGAAGGGACCGGCCTCCACCACGGGCAGCTACAAATGCGGGATGGGCTTCTGCTGCGTCGGCGGGCTCGTTGCGCTCGATGACGTCAGGCCCGTCGTCTTCGGGCATTTCGCCGTCGCGGCGAGCACGCTTCCCATCCCTGAGGACCAGGTCGTCTCCGTCCGCGGCGGCCCTCCTCCCTTCCGACCTCCTCGAATCTGATCTCGCCAAGCCCAAAGACGCGTGCGGTATGCCTCGCGCGCGAGGACTGACGTGCGCGCTTCCGGCGCCACGGCGAAGATCAGATCATGAGGACAAGACAATGCTTGCCAAATTCAGCACAGCGGCGCTCGCCGCCACCCTTTCGCTTGCCGCTTCCGCCGCGATGGCGGGCGCCGGCGACTACGCCTTCGAGCCCGTCACGGCGCAAATGAAGAAGGGCGACGACGTCACGCTCTCGGTGCGCCTGACCAACAAGCAGACCGGCAAGCCGGTGGCGGACGCCGTTATCTTCAAGACCCGCGTCGACATGGCCCCGGACGGCATGGCTGAGATGGAATCGGCCGTGGCGCCGTTGCCGTCGCAGGAGCCGGGCGTCTACGCCTTCAGGACCGACCTGCCGATGGCGGGCCGTTACCAGGTCACGCTGTCGGCCAAGGTGCAGGGCGAGGCTGAGACCGTCACCGGCAAGGTGATCGTCACGGCGATCAAGTGAGCGTCCGGACGCGCCCCGCGGCGTCCGGACTTCTCTGTCCCTTTCACATGGACACGATCACATCATGACAACGCTGCGTCTCCTGACTGTTCTCGCGCTGGGCGGTGGCCTCGCGCTGGGCGCGACCTGGGCCTTGTTCGACGGGCATTGGTCCGTTCACGCCGAGGCAACGCCGGCTGCGGCCGAGGCGAACCGGGCTCCGCTCTATTACCGCGATCCCAGCGGCGCGCCGTTCTGGTCCGCCGCTCCGAAGAAGGATGACCGCAGCCGCGACTATCTGCCGGTCTACGAGGACGGCCAAGCCGCCGCTGCGGCACCGAAGCCGCCGCCGCAGGCGGCGTCATCGCGAAGGATCCTCTACTACCGCAATCCCATGGGCCTGCCCGACACCTCGCCGGTGCCGAAGAAGGACCCGATGGGGATGAACTACATCCCCGTCTACGAAGGCGACGAGGTCGACGACGGCACGGTAAAACTCTCGCCGGGCAAGATTCAGCGCACCGGCGTGAAATCCGAGCCCGTCGAACGGCGCGCGATCCGCGTCACGGTCAAGGCGCCCGGCACGATCCAACTCGACGAGCGCCGCATCTCGGTGATCGCGATGCGCGCCGAAAGCTTCGTGCAAGAGGTTGCCGACGTCACCACCGGCACGCGCGTGAGGGTAGGCCAGCCGCTGATGGAGATCTACAGTTCGGCGGTCGCCTCCGCCGCGGCGGAATATCTCGCGACGATTACCTCGAAGACGGTGGGCGGCGTCGAGATGTACGGCCGCGGCTCGCGGCAGCGGCTAATGAACCTCAACGTGCCCGAACAAATCATCGCTGAGATGGAGCGGACGCGCGTCGCGCCCGTCACCGTGCATTGGTCGGCGCCGCGCGACGGCATCGTGCTCGAACGCAGCGCGATCGAAGGCATGCGCGCCAATCCCGGCGACGTGTTGTTCCGGATCGCGGATATCTCGCTGGTCTGGGCGCTGGTCGACGTCGCCGAGCGCGATCTCGGCACGATCGCGGTGGGGCAGCCAGTGGCGGTGCGCGCGCGGAGCTTTCCCGGCCGCATCTTCAGCGGCAAGATCGCCGTGGTTTATCCGCAGGTGAACCGCGACACCAGGACGGTGCGCGTCCGCATCGAGCTCGCCAATCCCGATGCTGTGCTGCTGCCGGACATGTATGTCGATGCCGACATCGACACGGCCGATGGCGCGCCCGTGCTGGCGATCCAGGACAGCGCGGTGCTCGACACCGGCGCGCGTCAGGCCGTCCTGGTCGACAAGGGCGAGGGCCGCTTCGAGCCGCGCGAGGTGAAGCTTGGCCGGCGCGGCGGCGGCTATTTCGAGGTGCGCGACGGACTCGCTGACGGCGAGGTGGTGGTCACCTCCGCCAACTTCCTGATCGATGCGGAAAGCAATCTGAAGGCCGCGCTCAAAGGCTTTGCCGAAGCCGCGCCGCAGGCTTCCGAACCCGGCCACGCCGCGGGAGAGCACAAATGATCGCCCGCATCATCGCCTGGTCGGCGCGCAATCTGCTGCTGGTGCTGTTCGGTACCGGCTTTGCGGCCGCCGCCGGTCTCTATGCGCTGATCCATCTGCCGCTGGATGCGATCCCGGACCTCTCCGACACCCAGGTCATCGTCTACACCGAATATCCCGGCCAGGCGCCGCAGGTGATCGAGGATCAGGTAACCTATCCCCTGACCACGGCGATGCTGACCGTGCCGAAATCGAAGGTCGTGCGCGGCTTCTCCTTCTTCGGCGTGTCGTTCGTCTACGTGATCTTCGAGGACGGCACCGACATCTACTGGGCGCGTTCGCGCGTGCTGGAGTTTTTGAACGGCGCGGCGTCGCGGTTGCCCGCCGGCGTCAGCCCGACCATCGGGCCCGATGCCACCGGCGTCGGCTGGGTCTATCAGTACGCGGTGATGTCGAAAGAATTGAATCTCGCCGACCTCAGGACGATCCAGGACTGGAACCTGAAGTTCGCGCTGGCCAAGGCCGAAGGCGTCGCCGAAATCGCTGGCATCGGCGGCTTCGTCAAGCAGTACAACGTGGTGCTCGATCCGCAGCGGATGCGCGATCGCGGCATCAGCATGCAGAAGATTCGCGACGCGATCCGCGCCAGCAACGCCGATGTCGGCGGGCGCACCGTCGAGCTCGCCGAGTTCGAATACGTCATCCGCGGCAAGGGCTACATCAAGAGCATCAACGATCTCGGCAACATCGTGCTGAAGACGAGCAACGGCACGCCGGTGCTGCTCCGCGACGTTGCCCATGTCGAGCTCGGACCGGACGAGCGCAGGGGCATTACCGAGCTGAACGGCGAGGGCGAGGTCGCAAGCGGCATCGTGCTGCAGCGCTTCGGCGTCAACGCCCTCGACGTCATCGAGAACGTCAAGCGACGCTTCAAGGAGATCGCGAGCAGCCTGCCGGCATCGGTCGAGATCGTCCCGGTCTACGACCGCTCCAGCCTGATCTACGCGGCGATCGACACGCTCAAGCACACGCTGTTCGAGGAGAGCATCGTCGTCGCGCTGGTCTGCATCGTGTTCCTGCTGCACGTCCGCAGCGCGCTGGTCGCGATCCTGATGCTGCCGGTCGGCGTGCTGATGGCGTTCGGCGCCATGAAGCTGCTCGGCCTCGGCTCGAACATCATGAGCCTAGGGGGCATCGCGATCGCGATCGGCGCCATGGTCGATGCCGCGATTGTCATGATCGAGAACGCGCACAAGCATCTCGAACGCGCCAAGCCCGATCAGTCGCGCGTGCAGATCCTGATCGATGCCGCCTCGGAAGTCGGTCCTGCGCTGTTCTTCAGCCTGCTGATCATCACCGTGTCGTTCATGCCGATCTTCACGCTGGAATCGCAGGAGGGGCGGCTGTTCAGTCCGCTCGCCTTCACCAAGACGTTCTCGATGGCCGCTGCGGCCCTCTTGTCCGTCACGCTGGTGCCGGCGCTGATGGTGATCTTCGTCCGCGGCCGGATCGTGCCGGAGGGCAGGAATGTCATCAATCGCTTCCTGATCTGGATCTACCGGCCGGTCATCAAGGGCGTGCTTCGCGCCAAGACGCTGGTGATCCTCGCCGCCGTCGCAGTGCTCGCGGTCACCGCTTGGCCGGCAGGCCGGCTCGGCACCGAGTTCATGCCGACGCTGAACGAGGGCACGCTGCTCTACATGCCGACCACGCTGCCCGGCATCTCCGTCACCAAGGCGGCCGAGCTGATGCAGACTCAGGACCGCATCATCAAATCATTCCCCGAGGTCGCCTCGGTCTACGGCAAGGCTGGACGGGCGGCGACCGCGACCGACCCGGCGCCGACCGAGATGTTCGAGACGGTGGTCAATCTGAAGCCGAAGGAGGCTTGGCGCCCCGGCGTCACCGTCGACAGCCTGATCGCCGAGATGGACAAGGCGCTGCAATTCCCTGGTGTCTCCAACGCCTGGACCATGCCGATCAAGGCGCGCATCGACATGCTGTCCACCGGCATCCGCACGCCTGTCGGCGTCAAGGTCATGGGCACCGATCTCGTCGAGATCGACCGCCTGGCGCGGCAGGTCGAACGCGTGATCAAGACGGTTCCGGGCACGTCATCGGCCTATGCCGAGCGCGGCATCGGCGGCTATTATCTCGAGATCGTGCCGGACCGCGAGGCGCTCGCCCGCTACGGCATCCTGATCCAGGACGTTCAGGACACCATCGCTGCTGCGCTCGGCGGCCAGACGGTGACGACGACCGTGGAGGGCCGGCAGCGCTTCACGGTGAACATGCGCTATCCGCGCGACCTCCGCGACAATCCCAAGGCGATCGCCAGCGAAATCCTGGTGCCGATGCCGGCGGGCGGCGCCGTGCCGCTCGGCGAGGTCGCCAAGGTCGAGCCGGCGCGCGGACCGACCTCGATCCGCACCGAGAACGGCCAGCTCGCGACCTACATCTATGTCGACATCCGCGATCGCGACATCGGCAGCTACGTCGCGGATGCGCAACGCGCGGTGACGGAGAGCATCCAGTTTCCCGCCGGCACCTATGTGGTCTGGAGCGGACAGTACGAATATCTGCAGCGCGCCGCCGCGCGCCTCAAGATCGTGGTGCCCGTGACGCTCACGATCATCTTCCTGCTGCTGTACCTGAATTTCAAGGCGTTGACCGAGACCCTGATCGTGATGCTGTCGCTGCCGTTCGCGCTGGTCGGCGGCATCTGGATGATGTGGTGGTTCGGCTTCAACCTGTCGGTCGCGGTCGCCGTCGGCTTCATCGCGCTCGCGGGCGTCGCCGCCGAGACCGGCGTCGTCATGCTGATCTACCTCGATCACGCACTGGCCGAGATGAAGGCAAGGTGCGGCACCGAGGGTAGGGTCTTCACCCGTGCCGATCTTCACGACGCCATCATGGTCGGCGCGGTCGAGCGCGTCCGGCCCAAGATGATGACCGTGGTCGCTATCATGGCGGGCCTGCTGCCGATCATGTGGAGCACCGGAACGGGATCGGAGATCATGCAACGCATCGCGCTGCCGATGATCGGCGGAATGATCTCGTCGACCCTGCTGACGCTGATCGTGATCCCCGCGATCTTCGGCCTGGTGAAGGGGCGGGGACTGCCTGATGGCGAGCAGCCGGCGCTGGCCGATAGCCATGCCGTTGAAGCGGTCAGCGCCGTGCAGGCGTCGCAAGCGGCGGAGTAGGATCAGCGTCGCAGGGTACTACGGCTGCGGCGGAAAGCGCTCGAACGCCGGCAATTCATGCGCGTGCTCCATCCAGCGCAGGCGCTCGGCGACCTGGATTTGCATCGTGGGCGGCACGGCCTCGGGATCGTCGTAAGTCGCGCTCTGGATGTCGATCACGCCCGGCATCAGGCCGGCATTGACGTAAAACAGGCCGGTGCCGCAATCGCCGCAGAAGTGCCGCCGGCCGTGTTCCGACGAGCTGTAGATCCTGGGCTCGCCCCTGGTCAGTTTGACGGCGCCGTCCGCATACATCGTCCAGCCAACGACAGGTGCGCCGGCATGGAGGCGGCAATCGCGGCAATGGCACAGCGCATGCACGATAGCCTCGCCCTCGACCTCATAACGGACCGCGCCGCAGTGACAGCCGCCGGTGATGGTGCTCATGCGTCTCTCCCGATCGGATATTTCTTCGCCGATCGATAGCGCTCGCGATTTGCAGCATCAACGGCGCAATCGGTTTGCGCTTGCGTCCTACTGTCGCGTGACAGCTGCTGCCATCGACACCGTCTATCGCGTTTCCACCACTTCACCGTCCTCCTTGACGAAGCGGCCGACGGGATTGTCCAGCAGGTCGATGACGGCTTCCGATGGGCGGCACAACCGCGTGCCCTTCGGCGTCACCACGATCGGACGGTTGATGAGAATGGGATGTGCGAGCATCTGGTCGATCAACTCGTCGTCGGACCATTTGGGATCTTCGAGGCCGAGCTCCTTGTAGGGTGTTCCCTTCTCGCGCAGCAGCGCGCGCACGGAAACGCCCATCGTCTCGATCAGCTCCTTGAGTTTCTCGCGCGTGGGCGGCGTCTTCAGATATTCGATGACGATGGGCTCGACGCCGCTCTGCCGGATCATGGCCAGGGTGTTGCGCGAGGTGCCGCAGGCGGGGTTGTGGTAGATCGTGACGCTCATCGAGATGTCTCCGCGGTTGGAACCGGGCCGCGCGCGTGCGAGGGGCCGAGCAGCCAGTTCATTAGCAGCATGCCGGCAAACGCTCCACAAAGCTCGGCCAGGATGAAGCCGGGCAGGTCGGCGGGACGGATGCCGGCGAAAGTGTTCGTCAGTGAACGCGCGATCGCGACTGCCGGATTGGCGAACGAGGTCGAGGCCGTGAACCAATAGGCCGCCGTGATGTAAAGGCCGACCAGCCAGGGCACCGCATTGCGCTGAAACCGGGCGCCGGCGAGGATGGTCGCGACCAGTCCAAAGGCCGCTACGGCTTCGGCGAACCATTGCGGCCCGCCAGTTCGAACCTTTGTCGAGACGTCGAGCACGGGCAGGCCGAACATCAGATGCGCGGCTATCGTTCCGGCGATGCCGCCGAGGATTTGCGCGACGACATAGAGCGCCGCCTCATTGACCGGCAGCTCGCGCTTGCCGGTGAACACCAGCGTGACTGCCGGATTGAAATGCGCACCTGAGATCGGACCGAGCACGGTGATCAGGACGACCAGAATGGCGCCGGTCGGCAATGTGTTGCAAAGCAGAGCAAGCGCGACATCCCTGGTCAGCGTCTCCGCCATGATGCCGGATCCGACCACGGTGGCGACGAGAAGACCGGTGCCGAGCGCCTCGGCTGCAAGTCGCCGCGAAAGATCGAATGCTTCCATCAGCGCGCTCGCATCTTTCGTTTCGGCGTGCAGCAGGCTTGCAGCGTCTCGACGACGGGGTTGCAGACTTCGGGGCGTCCGCCGCAGCAATCGCGCAACAGGAAAACCGCGACATCGCGGAATTCGCCGAGATTGGCGCGGTAGACGATCGAGCGGCTGTGCCGCTCCGAGGAGACGAGGCGGGCGCGCGTCAAGATCGCCAGATGCGCGGAGAGCGTGTTCTGCGGCACCTCCAGCAGGCGGGCGAGGTCGCCGGCGGCCAAGCCGTCAGGCTCGTGCCTGACCAGCGTCCGGAAGGCTTCCAGGCGCGTCGGCTGCGCCAGCGCGGCGAGGGCGAGGACGGCTTCTTCATTTTCCATATATCCAGATTTATGGAATTATCAGGAGGTCGTCAATTGAATCCTGTGCCGAGGGATCCTCCGTAATTCGAATATTCTAGAAATACAGTTTGACAGAAAGCGTGGACAGGCGCAGCGTGGGCATCATGAAGATCGCCGACGCAGCAGCACGTTTGGAGGCCCTGGGCAATCAGACCCGGCTCCAGATCTACCGGGCCCTGGTCCGGGCCGGGCACGCGGGCATGCCCGTCGGCCGCCTGCAGGACAAGCTGAAGATCCCGGCGTCGACGCTGTCGCATCACATCAAGACCCTGGTTGCGGTCGGGCTCGTCAGCCAGGTCAGGGAATCGACCACGCTGATCTGCCACGCCAATTTTGACGCGATGCGAGGCCTGGTGGCCTTCCTGGCGGCGGAATGCTGCGCCGACGAAGTGGGATGCAAGGGGGCGCAAACGGCGGCGTGATCCTTTTGCGATTTTGTTCGATAATTCTAGAAATATGGGAGAAGTCGAAATGAGCACCAAAATCAGCGCCAAGACGGTCGCCATCATCGGAGCCGGGCCGGTGGGCCTCGCTGCCGCCGCACATGTGCTCGAACGCGGCATGTCTCCCATCGTGCTCGAGGCCGGGCCTGAAGCCGCGCACGCGGTCCGCCAGTGGCAGCATGTCCAGCTGTTCTCGCCGTGGGAGTACAATATCGACAAGGCGGCGGCGCGCCTGCTCGCGCCGACGGGGTGGAATTCGCCGGACCCTCAGTCCTATCCGACGGGCGGCGAGCTGATCGACCGATATCTGACGCCGCTCGCCACGCGCACGAAGCTGCGGGAGACGATCCGGACTTCGAGCCGCGTTACGGCGATCAGCCGCGCCGGCTTCGACAAGGCGAAGACGAAGGGGAGAGAGCAGGCTCCCTTCGAGATCCGTTATCAGAACGGCAGGGGTCCCGAGGAGCTGCGTGCCGATGCCGTCATCGACGCGTCAGGCAATTGGTTCTCCCCCAACCCCGCCGGCAGCAACGGTTTGCCCGCGATTGGTGAGCGCGAGCGGGCCGACTGCATCTCCTATGGCATGCCGGATGTGCGGGGCACAGGTCGCGCCAGATATGCCGGCAAGACCGTTGCCGTGCTCGGTGCCGGCCATTCGGCGGTCGGTACGCTGATCGATCTGGCGCAGCTCGCGGGCGAGGTACCGGGCACGCAAGCGATCTGGTTGTTGCGCGGCGCCGATCCCGCCAAGGCCTTCGGCGGCGGCGGCAATGACAAGCTGGCCGCGCGCGGCGAACTGGGCTCGGCCTTTGCCGCACTCGTCGCCGCCGGCAAGATCAAGGTGGAGAGCGAATTTGGAGTCATGCATCTCGGGGAGGCCGAAGGTCGCCTGAAGATTTCGGCTGGCAGCGGCTGCGGTGCGCGAAGTGTGGTGGCCGATCAACTCGTCGTCTCCACCGGCTTCCGTCCAGATCTATCGTTCCTGTCCGAATTGCGGCTGCGGCTCGATCCGGCCATCGAGGCGCCTGTGGCGCTCGCGCCGCTGATCGATCCCAATGAGCACAGCTGCGGCACGGTCCGTCCCCATGGTGCGCGCGAGCTCGCGCACGACGAGCCGGGCCTCTATCTTGCCGGCATGAAGTCCTACGGCCGTGCGCCCACCTTCCTGATGATGACCGGATACGAGCAGGTCCGCTCCATCGCGGCCGACATCTCAGGTGACAAGAAGGCCGCTGCTCGGGTCGAGCTCGTGCTGCCGGAGACAGGCGTCTGCACGCGCGGTGGGGTGGAGACGGCCGACGCGGGATGCTGCGGCGGCCCGGCGAAGCAGGATCTCTCGGCTTGCTGCGCGGCCGATGAATCGGCCAAGAAGGCAGGCCGCGCCGGGTGTGGCTGCTCATGACGCGATCAGACAGGAGGACAGCATTCGGAGCTTGAGCGGGGCGCCGCTGATTGCGGTGATGTGTATCGGCCAGCTCGGCAATCTGCTGCCGCATGTAACGCTGTCCGCGAACCTGGCGCAGCATCTGATGCCGGCGTGGGGGCTGTCTGCTGCCGAAGGCGGGCTGATGGCGAGCGGCTACGCGTTCGGATACATGCTGGCCGTTCCGGTCCTGACGACGCTGACCGATCGCATCGATGCGCGGATCGTGCTGCTGTGCGGCTCCATCGTCAGCGGACTCGCGACCCTGGCGTTCGGCATCTTCGCCGACGGGTTCTGGTCGGGCACCATCATCTGGTCGCTCGCAGGGTTGGGCTTTGCCGGCGCCTACATGCCGGGGCTGAAGGCGCTGACCGACCGATTGCCTGCCGGCGACACGTCGCGGGCGGTGACGCTGTACACGTCGAGCTTCTCGGTCGGCGTCGGCCTGTCGTTCCTGGTTGCGCAAGTCCTCGCCGATCGCTGGGGCTGGCGGACCGCGTTCTACGTTACCGGCGTCGGCCCGATCGCGATGGTGGCCGCGTGCCTGCTGATCGAGCAACGGCGGCCGGCGCCGAAGGCCGGACGGCTGCTGAATTTCGCACCCGTCTTCACCAATCGCGAGGCGCTCGGTTACATCCTCGGTTACGGCGCCCACTGCTTCGAGCTCTACGGCATCCGCACCTGGCTGGTCGGGTTCTGGACCTTCGTCGTTGCGCATCAAGGCGGGCCGTCCTGGATGACGCCCGTGCTGATGAGCTTCTGCTTCGCGGTGATCTCGATGCCCGCCAGCATCCTCGGCAACGAGGCCGCCCTGAAATTCGGACGCCACCGCGCGATCACGGTCGTGATGATCGCGTCGGCCTGCGTTGCGCTGGTGATCGGACTCAACGCCACGGCTCCGGCATGGGTGCTCGCGCTGCTGCTGATGCTCTACGGCCTGACGGTGCCGGCGGATTCAGGCGCGCTCACCGCGGGCATGTCGGCTGCGGCTGTCTCCGAGCATCGCGGTGCGACACTCGCCCTGCACTCGACGGTCGGCTTTGGCTTGTCGGCGCTCGGCGCCTGGGGCACCGGCGTGGCACTCGACATCGCCGGCGGACCGCAGAGCGCAAGCGGCTGGCTGCTGGTGTTCATCGTGCTCGCGGCCGGAATCGCGCTGGGTCCGCTGGCGCTATTGTGGGCCCGGAATGATCACTCGGGCAAGCCGCCGTCGTAACCGGCCAGGAGGCAGGGTTACTCGATCACCTTGTCGGCCATGATCAATACCTTTTCCGGAATTGAAAGGCCGAGCGCCTTTGCGGTTTGCAGATTGATGGCAAATACGAATTGGGTTGGCTGTTCGACGGGGAGCTCGGCAGGATTTCCACCCTTCAAGATGCGATCGACATAGTGCGCAGCCTTGACGAACAGCGGTAAGATGTCCGGCCCGTAGCTCATGAGCCCGCCCAGTTCCGTGTAGCTGTTGACCTGAAAAACCGAAGGCAAGCGGTGCTCCAACGCGATGGGCGGAAGCGAAGGTCTGATGGGATCGGCGAGCACGTACACGACGTCGCAGCCTCCGGCCTTCATGTCCTGATAGGCCTTCTTCAGGTCTTCCGGATTCGCTGCGATATAGCGTTCCGCCGAAATCCCGATCTTTGCTGCGGCGTCGCGGGCAACCTCATAGAGCGCGGGGTGGGTCGGATTGTTGGACGTCAGGACGCCGAGTTTTGCCACGTTCGGGAATACGAGCTGGACGATGTCGAGCGTTTTGGCGGTGAGGTCGCCGAACATGTTGGCGACACCGGTGATGTTGCCGCCGGGTCTGGCAAAACTCTTCACGAAGCCGGAGCCGATCGGATCCGTCGATGGCGACATGACGATGGGGATGGTCGATGTGGCCTTCTGGGCAGCGGCTATCGCCGGAGTGGCCTCGGCGATGACGACGTCCGGCTTCAATTGGAGAAGTTGCTGCATCAGATCCGGAAGCTCTGAGTAATGGCCATTCGCTTCGCGAACTTCGAAAACGAGATTTTTGCCTTCCTCGTAGCCCAGGGAGCGGAGTGTATCCTTGATGACGGGAGTCGTGGCCGCGGCTCTTCCAGACACCAGATAGGCGACGCGCCAGGTCCGGGATCGCTGTGCCACCGCATTCCGCGCTACCAAACCCAGGCAACCGATGAGCGCCACGCGACGAGAGATTGTGCGATGCATGACGTTGCTCATGAAACACGTTGCTCATGAAACTTGAAAAACCCGATGCTAGCATGCCGTTGAAATCCCGCCAGCGGCTTTTGAAACCGTAGACCTGCGCGGGATGGTCCCGCGCAGGCGTCACGACTTCTAATGGTGGCGCTCTGCCACCGTCGGCGCCACGGCTTCGCCAGAGATTCTGCGCCCCGATTGTCCACACCCACGACACGCAGTATCGAACTGCACGCTCGACGTACTAGCGATCGATAATTTGCCAACGCTCGCCGGGCTCGCTTTGGTTGCGGCATGAGCACGAAATCGCGCGAGGTCATCTGGAGCGGCCGGATTATGGGGGCGGAAATCTCCGCCAAGCACGCGCGCGAGGAGGCCAGGAAGGCGGTCCGCACGGCCGACCGCGCCGAGGCCGAGGTTTGGTCGGTCCGGATGGAAGGCTATGGTGGCCCCTCGCAGCCCTCGCCGACGATCGCGCAATGCCTCAACGGCGGCATGGGATGGCTCGAGGTCGAGTGCAACAGGTGCAAGACGCGTGCGAGCCTGCCCCTCGACGCCATCCGCCGGCCACGCGATACGCCGATCTGGAAGCTGGAAGCCTCGCTCAAATGCCGGTCGTGCCGAAAGGGACGTTCCGCGCCGCCAGTCCACATGATCAAGCTGACCGCAACGCAAAGCATCACGCCCTATAAATGGGTGCATCCGACCGAGGAGCGCTAGTGCTGACCAGTTCTCGCGGAGCGAACCATTCGCGGTGCTATGCTGCGGATCGTCAGTGCGGCTATGGAAAAAGCTCCTCCGGCAGCATGCATCATGACCGCAGCCAGGAACCTTTTCTGGGCAGACCTGTTGGCGTGCCACGGCGCGGCCGCAAATACGAGGCCCGCTCATGAAGACCGTATGGATGAGTGCCTGAGCGGCTGTCCTATGCAGTGTCGTCCTGCAACCCTGCAGCTGAAATCCTTGCACGCTCAGCGGACGACGGGGACAGGGACGGCAAATGAGGCCTGTAGCAAGACAGCCCTTCAAACCACGCACCACTGAGGAACTGATGGCGCTGCTTGGTGCAGTAGCGACCGCGATTCTCACCGTCATCATCATCGCGATGCTCTATTTCGGCCGGGATATCTTCGTGCCCGTGGCGCTGGCTATTCTCCTCAGCTTCGTGTTGGCGCCACTGGTCGAAATATTGCAACGCGTGCGGGTCCCGCGGGGATTGGCCGTCGTGAGCGTGGTTGGCGTTGCCTTTGCGCTTATCTTCGCAATAGGAAGCCTTCTCGCCGCGCAATTGACGCAGCTCGCCGGTGACCTTCCCCGCTACCAGTCGACGATCAGCGAAAAGATCCAATCATTTCGAGATACCAAAGCCGGCCGGGGCACGCTGGAGCGGGCCTCCGACATGCTGAAGGATCTCAGCAAGGAGCTCGATAAGCCGAAAGACGCCCCATCTGTGCCCAAGATCGGCACGATCGCTGCTGGATCGAATGCTTCCGCGCCGCCGGTGCCCGTTGAAGTACGCCAACCGGATCCCGGGGCGTTGGAAAGTCTGCGAACCTTGATTTCTCCACTCATTCATCCGCTGGCGACCACCGGCATCATCATTATTTTCGTCATATTCATTCTCATTCAGCGCGAGGACCTTCGTAATCGCTTTATTCGACTGGCCGGTTCGTCGGATTTGCAGCGTACGACGGCTGCACTGGACGATGCCGCGAGCCGCCTGAGCAGGCTGTTTCTGACCCAGCTCATCCTAAATGGCGGATTCGGCGTGGTGATCGGCGCCGGCCTGTACTTCATCGGAATACCAAGCGCCATTCTCTGGGGTATCCTCGCGGCTGCGCTTCGCTTCGTCCCCTATGTCGGGGCCGTTATCGCGGCCGCGTTCCCGTTGGCGCTGGCGGTTGCCATCGATCCCGGTTGGTCGATGCTGCTTTGGACTCTCGCCCTGTTTTTTGTTGTGGAACCGTTGGTAGGCCATGTCGTCGAGCCGATGGTTTACGGTCACAGCACGGGGCTGTCGCCCATTGCCGTGGTTGCCTCGGCGACGTTCTGGACGGCGCTTTGGGGCCCGATCGGGCTCGTTCTCGCGACTCCCTTGACCGTTTGCCTCGTGGTTCTCGGGCGGCACGTGGAGCGCTTGGAATTTCTCGACGTCATGTTCGGCGACCGGCCAGCGCTTTCTCCTCCGGAGATCTTCTATCAGCGGATGCTGGCCGGCGATCCGACCGAAGCGGCCGAAAAGGCCGAAGAGTTTCTGAAAGAGCGTTCGCTAGCGTCGTACTATGACGAGGTCGCCCTGAAGGGTTTGCAACTGGCGCAAGCCGACGCCGAACGCGATGCGCTTGACCAGGAGCGTCTTGCGAAAATCCGGGACGCCGTTAGCGAATTTACCAGCGATCTTTCCGATCAGGACGACCGGCCGCCGGCGAAGAGCAGCTCAACCAGCGATGTCGAAGCATGGTCAGCGGTGGAGGGTGTTGCAGAAAATGCCGTCAATGAACGCTTGCCTTACGTTCGCAAGGAAACTCTCCCGCTGGATTGGCAGGGCGAGCACCCTGTCTTGTGCGTGGCCGGACGCAGCCTCATTGACGAGGCGGCCGCAATCATGCTGGCTCAGCTGTCGACGGAGCATGGTCTCGCGGCACGAGTCGAAGGGCCGGAATCGCTTTCCACGACGAATGTCTTCCGCCTTGATACCACGGGAGTCGCAATCGTCTGCCTGGTCTATCTCGATGCCCGCGGTGCGGCACACATGCGGTATTCAGTCCGGCGCCTGAGGCGAAAATTGCCGAAGGCGACCATCATTCTGGGCTGCTGGGTCAAAGACATTGATGCGGCTGCGCTGGAATCGCTGCGGGAGGGCGCCAAAGCCGACCTTGTTGCGACGAGCATCGGCGAGGCCGTCAGGCTGTGCATCGAGGCAACGGGCTGGACTGAGCCGGCGGGCGAGGCCCTCGGGCAGAAGAGCCCACCGACGGCTGCGGCGTAAGAGTTCGACCGTGCCGGTGTTTTGTCCGACGAGTCAGAGCGGAACAGTAGGACGGGCGGATGACTGGTCATCGACCCAGGCAGACGTCATCGACGGCTTGTGACCCAACTGAGACGTGCGTGCCGCAGAATTGTTGCGATGCAGAGCGCCTGGATATAGAAATGGACGACGGCGAAATCGTCCGCACCACTAACTACGCTACGTCCAGCGCCCCAGCTTCCGGGACCTCATCTCATGACCAAAGCGCGCGCCGTGCCCATGCCCAGCAACAGCGTGCTCACGCCGCTTTATGAGGGCGCGGACCTTCTGGACGCCTTTGCAATTCAACTGCCGGCGGGCGCTAGCGACGATGTCGAGGTGCTGGCACGCGCCGCGCTCGAGCGACAGGCGTGGTGGATTCGTGCACTCACGCGCCTCCGCGATGTGGTGATGTCGATGGTCGGCGTCAAATCGTCGCGCGCCGTCGGTCTCGCCGGCGCGGCGCGTGGGCCGGTGATCGGCTTCTTCCCGGTGCTGTCAAAGAGCGCGACGGAATTGATCCTCGGCGCGGACGACCGGCATCTCGACTTCCGCCTCACGATCCAGCTTCGCGCCGACGCAGCCAATCGGCGCGAACTGGTCGCGGGCACAGTGGTGCATTGCCATAACCGGCTCGGGCGCATCTATCTGGCGACGATAGCACCGTTTCATCGCGTGATCGTGCCGTCCAGTCTGGAGCAGGCGGCAAAAGCAGTGAAGATTTAGGCCGGCCACGCTGTAGGGCCAATCGCATCTGGGCAAGACGTGACGAGGCGCGCGTGCTCACGATGACAAGGCAACGCATAGGTGGCTGAGACGATGGGGTTTTCGTCGCCTTGGATTACAGTGCAATGCGCTGAAATCAAATCAAAACAGCCAGCCGAGACCCCCTGAACGACGGGGATCCGGAAAATACATTGTTCTCACCAATTTTTGGTTGCAATCTACCTTCGGATCAAGCCTCGCAGGCTCGCGCCCTGCCAGTCTGATCATTGATTGCGATGGTGCTTGTCCCTCCGCTCTGATGTGGGGCCGGGCCAATTTCGAGCGCTAGCATTGGTGCAGTTCAGCCCGCCAGTTTAGTTTTGGCCATGTGTCATGCCTCCGCTATACCCGCCGAGTTAAGTGCGCTCTTGGTGTCCCCCAGGGCCTACGCCACCCAGAATGCATTGATGGCTGGCTTTCGCTGGTTGCGATCGAATAAGCCGCTTGGCTGGCTCGAGATGGACGGCTTCGACCCGTTTTGGGCGGTCACTCGATATGCCGATATCGTCGAGGTCAGCCGCCGCCACGATCTCTTCCGCAATGGCGATCGGGCCAGCACACTCGTGCCCAAGGCCGCCGACCGGCTGGCGCGTAGCCTGACCGGCGGCAGTCCGCATCTCATGCGGACACTTTTGCAAATGGACGCCCCGGACCATTCACAATATCGCCAAGTCACGCAACGATGGTTCGCGCGCCAAAGCGTTGCGATGCTTGAAGACCGCGTTCGAGCGATCGCGCGTGACCTCGTCGACGACACGATCAAGCGGGGCGAGACCTGCGAATTCGTGCACGACGTGGCCCAGCTCTACCCGTTGCGCGTCACGATGACGATGCTCGGGCTACCGGCGGAGGACGAGGCGCATCTGCTCGCTCTCATCCAGGGACTGTTCCGTAGTCAGGACGACCCACCGGCGCGCGCGCGCTGGGCCAGCCGTGATCCGGCACGGCACGCCAGGCGTTTGAGAGACGCCGTTGCCGACTTTGACAGCTATTTTGCGCCGCTGATCGAACAGGCTCGTCGATCCCCGCGCGATGGCCTCATCAGCGTGATCGCAAATGCCACGGTGGACGGCGAGCCGATCGATCGGTTCGAAGCCGTCAGCTATCTGATGGTGCTCCTGACGGCCGGTCATCACCCCGTTGGCTCCGCCATATCGGGCGCAATCTGGGCAATGTGCGAAAATCCCGGCGAATTCCGCAAAGTCAAATCCGACCTCCGTCTCGTGCCTGATCTGGTCGAGGAAGCGGTGCGCTGGACCGCGCCAGTGCAGCACGTGATGCGGACCGCGAGGGAGAATGTCGTGTTGGACGGGCGCCAGATCGCCGCCGGCGACTGGTTGATGTTGTGCTATCTCTCGGGAAACCGGGACGAGCAGGCCTTCGACTCGCCAGACCATTTCCGTATCGGCCATGACCGCGGCCGCAACGTTGCCTTTGGTCATGGTGCGCATATTTGCCTTGGTCAACATCTGGCAAGGCTGGAAATGCAGGTCTTTTTCGAGGAATTGCTGCGCCGGCTGACGTTCATCGAGCTTTCGGGTACGCCGCGCCGGCTGGCGTCGATTTTTATCGGCGGCCCTCGGACTCTGCCTCTCAGGTTTTCCGTTCTGTGATCTTGGAAGAGTGTTCTTTTACGTGGGCGGCATTTGAGGACAAACCAATGAATACTCCGGATTTCGCACGCATCGTCGAGGACGCAATCGAGGCTGCCGACCCGCCGGTCGCAAATACAGGCGTTGGCGTCGCGATCCTGCAGAATGGCCGGATGGTCTATGCCGGTGGCTTCGGCTTCCGCAACCGCGCGACCGGGACGCTGGTCAATGAGCACACACTCTTTCCAATAGGCTCGGCCACCAAGGCGTTCACCAGCACGTTGCTCTCGATCTTCGCGGAGGACAAGGTGTTATCGCTTGACCGGCCGATCTGCCAGTTTGTTCCATCCTTCAAGATGTCGGACCCGCTCGCCTCGGGCGAGGCAACGTTGATCGACCTCCTCTGTCATCGCACCGGGCTCGCCCCGCATGATTGCCTCTGGTACCTCGGTCCTTTCGCGCGGGCGGAGTTGTTCTACCGCCTGCGCGATCTGCCGTTTGCGGTGCCGTTCCGGGCGAAGTTCATCTACAACAACTTGTTGTACATGGTTGCCGGCCATCTCCTCGAGATACTGACCGGCGAGAGCTACGAGGATATCATACGGAGCCGCATCCTCGGTCCTCTCGGAATGACTGAGACGACGCTGTCGTTTGCGGACTATCTGCAAAGTTCGAATCGCGTGCTCGGCTATATCGGCGAGGCACCCCTGGCCCTGAAGGACTTCACCAACATTGGTCCCGCGGGCGAGATCAACTCATCGGCACTCGACATGGCGAAGTGGGTCGAGCTGTTGCTCAGAAGGGGGATGACAGGGAACGGCAAGGTCGTGATCGGCGAGGGAGCGCTGGGACTCACCTATCACCCGTTCAGCGATCCCGGCGACGGGACCATGTATGGACTGGGGTGGAACGTCGGGAAGCTGACCATCAAGACACCCAACGGTCCTCGGCAGAAGAGATTGGTTTTCCATACCGGCGATCCCCAGGGCGGTTCGGCATACGTGTCGTTCATGCCGGACGACGGGATGGGGGTGGTCGTCCTCACCAACCAGCACTGCACCAACCAGATGCTGCGCAACAAATGGCCCGACAAGATCGCGACCGCCGTTTACGATCATTTGCTAACCAACTCGCTTTCCAATACCGTCGAGCTTCCCAGCTGTGCTCCGATGGGAGCCCTGAGCTTGTCCGCCGAGCCGCCGTCGCCGGTGGCCAAGGGCGTGGCCATGGCCCTGGCGCCGCCCGCAATCGCGAAATTCACGGGAATGTTCAGCAATCCCGGATATGGCGATCTCCTAGTGAGCCTGAATGGCACCATTCTGTCGATCAGCTATTACGGGTCGAGCTGGCAGCTGGATCAGTTTGGCGACACGACCTTCCTGTTTACGGTGGGGGCGTTCGGGACCTTTTTCCCCGTGCTGGTCGAATATTATAGGGATAACGACGGTGCCATTGCGGGACTTTCCGCCCAGCTTGTCCAGCGACCGCTCCTGATGATGATCCCGTTCGCAAAGCGTTAGGACCTCGGCAGGTTGGGGGTCGAATGCGCGGCGGGACCATGACTATGGCAACAACGCATTTCCCGCGTTATCCTGATCCGTGGCGATCGGATGCAAGGTCCTGCGTATGCTTTGCCGATACTGCAATAGCGACAACAGCGCGACGAATGCATTCTGCGAGACCTGCGGAAAGCCGATGCGCACGGTCTGCATCGCGTGCGGCCACATCAACGGCCCGATCAGCCGCTTCTGCGGCAAATGCAGCGCGCCGCTCACCATTTCCTCGAGCCGGTCGGCGGAAGAATGGTTGCGCGCGCTGAGCGCGACCGGCGGCGAACGCAAGCAGCTCAGCATCCTCTTCGCCGATATCAGCAACTCGACGTGGCTGATCCAAAACGCCGACCCCGAGGACGCAATGCGCCGGATCCAGCCGGCGATCAACGCCATGCGGCGGGGCGTTGAGCGCTACGACGGCATCGTCAACAAGGTGCAGGGCGACGGCGTGATGGCGTTGTTCGGCGCACCGGTGCCCCGTGAGGACCACGCGGTGCGCGCTTGCGGCGCGGCCCTTGCGCTTCAGGCCGCCCTGGCGGAACTCGGTGATCGCGATCTGAGGATCCGGGTCGGCGTCCACAGCGGCGAGGTGATTTTGCAGGCGGTCGTCAACAGCCTCTATCACACATACGATGTGTCCGGGTCCACCGCGCATGTGGCGGCGCGCATGGAGCAGATGGCCGAGCCGGGCGAAATCCTGATCACCGGCGCCACGGCCGCCGCGGCCCGCAACTACGTCGAAGCGACGCCGCTTGGACTGCGTGTGGTTCGCGGAGTGACCGAACCAATGGAGGTTTTCAGGCTGGAGCGCCTGCATCATGCGCCGGCTAGCGTCATATTTCGCAGTCAGACTGCGCTAACCCCGCTGATCGGTCGCTCCGCTCAGATCGACCTGCTTGAGGCAGAACTCGCCAGCGCAGCCGCCGGCGAGCCGCGGGCTGTCGGCGTCGTCGGAGAAGCCGGCTCGGGGAAGAGCCGGCTTTGCTTCGAATTCGCCGAGCGCTGTCGCGATCGAGGCTATCGGGTTTTCGAAGCTCGTGTGACAGCGCACGGCCACGCGACGCCCTATCAGCCCGTCGTCGAACTGGCTCGCGACTTTCTTGGCATCAAGCCCGGCATGCTGGCCTCCGAGGCGCAGGAGCGGGTGGAAAGCGTCATGTCGGCATACGGGGTGGACGACGAGACGCTGGCACTGTTGCTCGGCTTTCTTGGCCTCGTCGACCCGGATCAGCCGACGGCCCAGACCGATCCCGCGATGCGCAAGAAGCGGCTCGTCGAACTGGTGCGTCTGTTCGTGCGATCGGGACCGCAGCTGCAGCCCGCGCTCATTCTCCTCGAGGACTTGCACTGGATCGACGCCGCGAGCGAGGAATTCATCGACGTGATCGCCGATGCCATCACCGGCACCAAGACCATGCTGCTGCTGAACTTCCGGCATGGCTACAGCGCGCCTTGGATGCAGCGAAGCCATTACCGGCAAATCAACCTCTCCTCGCTGGCCGATACCGAGTCCGAAGGACTATTGCGCCTGCTTCTCGGCTCCGATTCCTCGCTGGCGCTGGTTTCGCGCAATATCGCCCATCGCGCGCAGGGCAACCCGTTCTTTCTCGAGGAGCTGGTGCGTTGCCTTGTCGACCGCGGCGATTTAGAGGGGGAACGCGGCAATTACCGGCTTGCGGGAGGCATCGAGGCGATCCCCTTGCCGCCCACGATCCGAGCCCTGCTCGCTGCCCGGATCGATCACCTCGACGAACCAGCGCGCCGCGTGTTGCAGTATGCCGCGGTGATCGGCCGCGAAGCGCCGCGCGATATTCTCGAAGCGCTGACGGGGCTGTCGTCTCCGGAGCTCGACGATGCGCTCGACCGGCTGCGCCGCTCGGAGCTGCTGCGCGAACTGGCGCTTGATCCCGGCGTCCATGCCTTCTCGCATCCACTCGTTCAGGAGACCTGCTATGGCGTTCTCCTGCGCGAGCGCCGTCGCGGCATCCATGGCGACGTCGCGCGCATCATGAAGCAGCACTTCACGGACCGGAAGGAGGAGCGGGCCAGCCTACTGGCCTATCATCTCGAAGAAGCCGGCCAGCCGATGGAAGCGGCGCAGGCCCATATCCGGGCCGCACTATGGATCGGTACGCACGATTCAAGCCAGGCCTTGCGAAGCTGGCGGAAGGTCCATCAATTGCTGGAAGGCCAGCCGTTATCCGAGTCTATCGGTTATCTGCGGCTGACCTGCTGCATTCAGGTCCTGACCTTCGGGTGGCGCGAAGGTATTTCGGCCGAGGAGGCGCGGCGTTGGTTCGAGGAAGCACGGCAACTGGCGCTCGTCTCGGGCAATGCGCGGGCCCATGCCTGGATCCATGCCGCATACGGCCGGAACCTCGCGGTGAGCGGATCAGCGGACGACTACGTCGCGCGGACGCGCGAGGCGCTCGCGCTGACGAGTGGGCAGGACCGTAGCGGCGAGGCGATGCTGACCGCCGTGCTGTCACAAGCAACGCGGTTGTCGGGACGGCTCGACGAGGCGCTGCAGGCCATCATCGACGCGACCGACCGCGCTGACGCCATCAGCGAATTCGACCGTCAGCTCTTCAACTTCGACGTCGCGCGCTGGCTGACAGCAATGCGCGGGCAGGTCCTGGTCCAGCTCGGCCGCTTCGACGAGGCAAGGCCCTGGCTCGACCGTATGCTGCAGACCGAAGCCGACTCCAACGACATCACGCTCCATCTCGTCAACGTTGCCTTTGTCGACATGGCGTGGGCGCTTGAGGATAAGGCGCTCGCCGATCTTCACGCCGCGCGTGCCATGGCGATGGCCACCGAAACCGGCAGCCCCTATATCCTCGTCAATGCGCTCGCCTGTCTCGGCCTGGCGCATCTGGTTGGCGGCCGGTTTGCCCAAGCGGTGGAAAGCCTCGACAAGGCGCTGTCGGTTGCGCGAGTGCGCAAGGCCGGGCTTGAATCGGAGGCGCGGATTCTGGCCGATCTTGCCAATGCACACCGGCTGAACAATGAGCTGGAGGCGGCTCTACTCGTGGCAGCAGAGGCGATCGAGGTGGCGACGGCACGGACGGCGCGCGTTGCCGAATGTCTCGCCCGTCTCGTGCGGACGGATGTACAGCGACAGGCGGGCCGGGTCGAGCTTGCGCTCTCGGATTTGGCGCGCGCCCGAAGCCTGATGCAGGAAACCGGCGCGAAGCTATACGCGCCTTTGATGGATGAGGTCGCGGCAAGGTTCGATGAAGGTCCGACGTCTGCACGCGATGCGGTAAACGGTCAGGGCAGATAATCGCCGTTGCGCCGGCTATGGAGCAGTGTCAATCTTAAGCTGCATTGAGTTTTCTTCAGCCATTTGATCGGAGATTGCGGATGCCTCATCTTCAAACAGCGCTCGGTAAGCTCAACATCGCGTTCTCGAAGGAAAGGATTGCCAAGTTGGTGCCGCACAGGGACGCCTTCAAGGAAGGCCAGCCTCTTGGGCAGAGCGGCGTCGTCATCGACGACAAGATGGCGATCAAGGGCGAATGGAGGAAGTTCCTGGGGCAGATACCGATCGCGCAGCAGGAAGCGATCCGCGCCGTCATTTTCGCCGCACTCGGGACTGACCCGGCGACGCCCATCACATTTGCCTGGGCACCTGGGTACGATTTCGAGGTCTTGATTTGGCAGGCACCGGACACCCGGACTTCGCGCGGCGGTATCACCATCCTGATCAAGAGTCGCTATCCCTCCGACAGCCATCCGTTGGCGAACGAGCCGCCGTACGGCAGCTGAATCTGCGGGGCTCAAGCCGGGTTCGGGTTCGTCACGACGGTGTGCCGCCGACGGACCCGCTGCCGTGCGTCCCCAGCCAGCGGAGATAATTCCCGCAACGATCGATCACCTCGCTTGGGGAAAGGCCGAACTGGTCGAGCGCATAAGTGTGCCGCGCTTTTGCGGCCTGCTCGCTCTCGAGATGGCGCGCCATCGTCCCTTCAAAACTCGCGCCGCCGTAGGGATAGCCGAAGCGCCGGTAAATGCTGCGTACCGTCGCCACGGGATCCGCGACGAGATCTTCAAATCGGATGTCGGTGATCTGGCCCGCCTTGTCCGCCGGCGCCGCCATGGACCGGTCCATGTTATCCACGAACATGTCCAGAAGAGTGGAGCCGATTTCGGCATAGTCCACTCTTTGCGCGAACAGCCGCCGGTAACCGGCCACGAGGCTGCACAGGGATGGCACCGCGTCGGAGGGATGGCGGTGCAGCCGCACCACGTTGGCGTCGGGAAAGACGTCGAACAACACTGGCAAGAAATGCAGGTGGGTCGTGGGGGATTTGCTCACCCAGACATCGCCGCGGACATATAACTGCAAATGCTGTACCTGCAGCCGATAATGCGAGTAGAGCTGGTGGAGGTCTCCCTTGCCGAGTTGCTTCAACCATTCCCAATATTCAGGCGCCTGATAGAACATTGGCGTCAGCGTGTTATGCCGCATCATCCAGTGACACTCGTCCGGCGCAAGGGCTGCCATCGGATGTATCTTCAGGATCGACGGATCGGCGGCAGTAAACGCCTTCAGCCGTCGCCGCGCGAACGCGATGCGCGGATCGGACGCGGCCGTCTCGGGACGCGGAGGCGGCGACGGGCTCCATAATTCCCACAGCCGAGGCGCGCGCATGTGAGGATCGAGCGCGATCAGATTATGGAGGAGAGTGCTTCCGGTGCGGCCGTATCCGGTGATCAAGAGCGGGCGCCTGACCGGAATGTCTGCGATCTCGGGATGATCAGCGATATCCCGGGATACGCTGAGGTCGGCCAGGATGCGGACGAATAATTCGCGCTGGAGGAGACGCAACTCCCCTTCGGTGTACCGACCGGGTCTCGCCAGCGCCGAGGCGAGGCAGCGCAATCCATCGAGATGAACATCGTCTGGTGGTTTGCTCCAACCGCCGAGCTTTCGCGCGGCGGCGCGCCAGAGGTCGTCGATATCGATGGTGCGAGCCGGCGACATTGGCTGCAAGGCTATGCGCGCCGACAAAGGCTTTCAAGATCCGAACAGGCCGACATCAGGTCAGCGGCCGCTTGAGTGGTCCGCGGTTTAAACCCAACGATTTCAATGCCCCTGCTACTGTGTATGGGGTTGTTTTTCAGATTTTGCTCTTGAGGGCCGCCGAACCAGCCGCCCTCAGCGCCGGCCGCGCGGCGCTTCGGCCTTGGCGGGCGGCTCGGTCTGTGGCGCGCAGGTTGCGGCTTGCAGCGTGGCCTGCGCCTGCTGCATCAGGCCGGGCTCGGGGGCGAGCGCCTTCATCACGATCAGGCCGGTGGTGCTGGGGGAATCGATGATGAGGCGGTCGGCCGCGGTGACCTCTTCGTCCTCGGGCAGATCGTTGTGCTGCGCTTCCGTCATCAAATCGAGCTCGATCACCTTGCGGCCCGCCGAGCGGTCGTTGATGGCGTAATAGGCGATCTCGTTGCGGGTGTAGAACGACACCGAGGTGTAGGCCTGGCTGACGGGCACGGTGAGCTTGATCGGTCCGCCCGAAAGGTCGTAGCGGCAGATCGCCAGCGCAAAGGCCGGGTCCATGAACGGCATCGGCGACGTCGAGGGATCGGCGAGGGGAAGCTGGCTGACGGCGTTCAGCTTCGTCATCGGCGTCAGCCTGGAATAGGCGTCCTGCGTCGCGATCCGCGGCAGCGCCAGCACGCTGACGAGATGGACGACGAGGCCCAGCACGATGCCGGCAACGATGGTGAACAGCAGGCGGATCATGAGCAGCCCACCGTCGAGATGGAGGGCATCGGCGCATCGCGCTGGGTACGCGTCGCAACGCCGACCGGGGTGTCGTAGAGGCGCAGCATCAGGGCGTAGCGCTCGATGCCGCCGGTCGGCAGCCAGTTGCCGGCGCGCGAGCGCGAGGCGATGCGGATCTCGAACGAGCCGTCGGACTGCCGCACGATCTCCTGGCTGGTGAAGCCGTAACGCTGGAGCGAATTCGCGACGAGATGGCCCTTGCGGTCGTAGAGCGTCAGCGTCCAGAACCGCGCGGGCGGCGTCACGCCGGAGACGATCACGTCGCAGCGGCCGTCGAGCGCCTTCTTCTTGTCGTCGGTGGTGGCGGTGAAGGCGACGCCGTCGCCGGTGCCGATCGGCAGCTCGCCGTTGCGCACGATGGTGGCGCGCGAATAGGGATCGACGTCGGCGGTGCCGGTGCGCGGGCGCGCGGTCCAGGCGCCGATGGTCAGCGCACCGATCTCGGTGCCGCGCGTCGTCGTCATCCAGGTCGCGCCGACGCCGACCACCGTCGCGAGCAGAAGGGCCGTCAATGTGATCAGGATCAGCCGCACGGGTTTCGATCAGTTCTTGCGCGGGGCGGTGGCGTTGGCATTCTCTTCCGCATAGTTCTGCGGGAAGGCGAGCGCGCTCGTCGCCGAGGCCGGCTTGGCCGCCTTGGCGTCGGCATCCGCCGATTTTCTGGCCGTCTTGGCCGCGTCATCCAGCAGCTTCTCGACGCGCACCAGGATGTCGGCGCCGCGCTTGGTCAGCACCGGCGGCGGACCGGGCTTGGTCTCCAGGATCTTCGGCGCCGCGTTGGCCTGCGCGTTGCTCACGTGCTGCGGCGGCAGCTTCTGGCCCATGCCGATGCCGGGGATCTCCCGCACCTCGACGCCCTGATGCGCCGCGAGCATGATGTCGTGCCAGGTCTGCGCCGGCAGCGAGCCGCCGGTCATGCGGTTGGTCGGCGAATAGTCGTCGTTGCCGTACCACACCGCGCAGGTGAAATTGCCGGTGTAGCCGACGAACCAGGCGTCGCGATACGCGTTGGTGGTGCCGGTCTTGCCCGCGGTCGGAATGCCGTCGAGCGCGGCGCGGCGCGCGGTGCCTTCGCTGACGACGTGGCTCATCATGCCGGCCATGTCGGCGGCAACGGAGGCCGGGATCGCCTGCCGCGGCTTCGGGCCGTCGCGGTCCCAGCGCCAGACGAGGTCGCCGGCGCCGGTGCGCACTTCGAGCACCGAATGCGGCGTCACCGCCTTGCCGCGGTTAGGGAAGGTCGCGTAGGCGACGGCGTGCTCGAGCACGGTGACTTCGTCCGAGCCGATCGGCAGCGACGGCGTGTCGGGCAGCGGCGCCTTGAGGCCGAAGCGGCGCGCGACCTCGACGATCTTGGCGCGGCCGACCTTGGCGGGGTTCTGCGCCTTGGGCTCGTTCCTCCGGCCGATCTCGATCGACAACTTCACCGGCACCACGTTGATCGAGCGCGTGATCGCCTGTGTCAGCGTCACCGAGCCGGAATAGGAATGACCATAATTCTGCGGGCACCAATTGCCGATGCAGACCGGGCCGTCGACCACGACCGAGTTCGGCGTGTAACCGTTCAGCAGGGCGGTGGTGTAGACATAGGGCTTGAACGAGGAGCCGGGCTGGCGATAGGCGTCGGTGGCGCGGTTGAACTGGCTGGCGCCGTAGTCGCGGCCGCCGACCATGGCGCGGATGCCGCCGTCGAGATCGGACACCACGGTCGCGGCCTGCGTCGCGTGATAGTCGCGGCCGAACTGGCGCAGCTGGTTCTCGACCGCGTCCTCCGCGGCCTTCTGCACATTGGTGTCGATGGCGAGCCGGACCACGAAGACGCGCTCGGTGTACGACTTCGGGAAGGTGTCGACCAGCTTGCGCATCTCGTCGAAGGCGTAGTCGAGATAGTAGTTTGGCGAGGCCTCGTCGCGGCGGTCGACCGCGAAGGCCGGGTTGCGGCGGGCGCCGAACACCTGGCCCTCGGTCATGAAGCCGGCATCGACGAGGTTGTCGAGCACGACGTTGGCGCGGGCGCGGGCCGCGGGCAGGTTGATGTGCGGGGCGTATTTGGTCGGCGCCTTGAAGAGGCCGGCGAGCATCGCGGCTTCCGCCAAGGTCACGTCGCGCGCGGATTTGTTGAAGTAGAAATGCGCCGCGCCGTCGACCCCGAAGGTGCCGCCGCCCATATAGGCGCGGTCCAGATACAGCTTGAGGATCTCGTTCTTGGTCAGGCGCCATTCCAGCCAGACCGCGAGGAAGGCCTCGTTGACCTTGCGCTCGATGGTGCGCTCGTTGCTCAGGAACAGGTTTTTCGCGAGCTGCTGGGTGATCGAGGAGCCGCCCTGGCGGACGCCACCCGCTTGCGCGTTGGTGACGAGCGCGCGCGCTGTGCCGGCGATGTCGATGCCGAAATGCTCGTAGAAGCGGCGGTCTTCGGTCGCCAGCGTCGCCTTGATCAGCACGTCAGGAAAATCTTCCAGCGGGATCGAGTCGTTGTGCTTGATGCCGCGGCTGCCGATCGGGTTGCCGTAGCGGTCGAGGAAGGTCACCGCGAGATCGGACTTCTTCAGCCAGTCCTCGTCCGCGGTCTCGCGGAAGGCGGGAATGGCGAGGGTAAGCATCACGACCAGGCCGCCGAGGCCCAGCGTTGCGGCTTCCGACAGTGGCTCGATGAACACCCAGCGCTTCCAGCGCCCGACATAGAAGCGGTCCATGAAGGTCGAATAGCGCTCGTAGAGCTCGCGGATGCCCTTGGCCGAGGAGAACAGCGAGGAGTCGATGCGCGCATCGAGATCCAGGAAGAAATTCCGGATCTTCTGCTTCCAATGCGGTGGTATGATCTGGCGCACCTAGAACCCTTGAGGCTCGCTTCGAAAGCGTTCAAGCACCCGGCCGGGGCGGCGTCGAGACGTCTTGGGGGAATGTTGCGGCAAACCCAAGGCGCCCGGCCAGCATCCGAGGGACTTGCTGTTCCTTCTAGCCGAGCGGGGGCCATAAACCAATGGTCAGGCTCGCGATTTTGAACAACAGGCCTAATTGACCCCGGGTCATTACGGGCCTCAAAGGCGCGTTGCTTGCACCATGGCGGCCGCACGCCCTAGATGGCATGGCTCGTTGCTCTTTCGAACCTTTGTTGAGGCGCATGACCGCAGCTCCCAAACGACCTTCAGGCCAGGAAGGATTCTTCTGGAAAACCAAGACGTTGGAAGAGATGTCGGCGGGCGAGTGGGAAAGCCTGTGCGACGGCTGCGGCCGCTGCTGCCTGAACAAGCTCGAGGACGAAGACACCGGCGAGATCTATTTCACCCATATCGGCTGCAAGCTGCTCGATGGTGCGAGCTGCGCCTGCAAGGACTATCCGAATCGGTCCGACAAGGTTCCGGATTGCGTCCGCCTGACGCCGGCCAATGTCCGCACCCTGAACTGGCTGCCGCCGAGCTGCGGCTACAAGCTCGTCGCCGAGGGCCGTGACCTCTATTGGTGGCATCCGCTGGTCTCCGGTGATCCCAACACCGTGCACGAAGCCGGCGTCTCCGTGCGCGGCCGGGTCGAGGGCAGCGAGGAGGAGATCCCGGACGAGGAGCTCGAGGACCACATCGTGCAATGGCCCGCGCTGCTGCCGAAGCGGGCGCGCCTGAAGCGACGTCCGAAGGACTGAGCCGCCGCACGGCTCCGATCACTTGTTCGGGATGACCCGGGGGTGGGATGCTCCCATGCGCCGGGGTGCCTGCCCGGGACAAACTTTGCTGTCTAGATTGGGCTGCATAGAACGAATCCTTTGCGGCGTTGCGCCGCCCCACGACGTCCGAGCGAGATGAACAAGTTCGACCGGCAGAGCAGTTCTGCCGACATCCAGACTTTGCCCGACGACATCGCCGAGGAGCTGTCCCGGCTTCCGAGCGAGGTCATCAGTGTCGATGACGCGCCGTCCATCACGCCGCCGGCGCCGCTGTCGCAGGACGAGGTCCGCACCATCGTCATCAGCCTGATGCTGACGATGTTCCTGGCGGCGCTCGACCAGACCATCGTGGCGACCGCGCTGCCGACCATCGGGCGCCAGTTCCAGGACGTCTCCAATCTCTCCTGGGTCATCACCGCCTATCTGCTCGCCTCGACCGCGGTCGCGCCGGTGTTCGGCACGCTCAGCGACATCTACGGCCGCCGCGTCATGATCATCATCTCGCTCAGCCTGTTCGTGGCGGGCTCGGTGCTGTGCGCGGTGGCACCGAACATGCCGATGCTGATCCTGGCGCGTGGCCTTCAGGGGCTTGGTGGCGGCGGCATCATGCCTGTCGTGCAGACCGTGATCTCCGACGTCGTCTCGCCGCGCGAGCGCGGCCAGTACCAGGCCTATTTCTCCAGCGTCTGGATGGTCGGCGGCATTTTGGGTCCGGTCATCGGCGGCGTGTTCGCCGAGCATCTGCATTGGTCGATGATCTTCTGGATCAATCTGCCGCTCACCGCCGCGGCGCTTGGGCTGCTGCTGCCGAACATGAAGAAGATCCCGGTGTTCCACCGCAAGCGCAAGGTCGACTGGCTCGGCGGCGTGCTGCTGATGGCGTCTGCGGTCGTCTTCATGCTGGTGCTGACCTGGGGCGGCTCGCGCTATCCCTGGCTGTCGCCGACCGTATTGGCGATGGTGGGCGGCGCCGTCGCGCTCGCGGTGACCTTCGTCTGGCACGCCCGGCGGGCCGACGAGCCGTTCCTGCCGCTGAAGCTGCTGACCGGGTCCGTGGCGCCGTTCGCGCTGACGGCCGGCGGCTGCGGGCTCGGCGCGATCACCGGCCTCACGGTGCAGCTGCCGCTTTATTACGAGTCGGTCTACCATCTCACCGCCAGCGAGGCGGGTCTCGCGCTGATTCCGCTGGCGGCGGTCTCGACCTGCGGCGCGGCGATCGCAGGCCGCACCATGGCCCGTGCAAAACACTACAAGCGCGTCGCCATCATCGGCACCTCCTGGGCCGCGCTGTGCGGCCTCGGCCTCACGCTCACCACCTTGCCGCTGTGGGGCCTGCTCACGCTGATGGCGGCGTTCGCGCTCGGCCTCGGCACCACGTTCCCGGTCTGCGTGGTCTCGCTGCAGAACTCGGTCGCGCGCCCGCAGGTCGGCACCATCACCGGCGCGATGAACTTCTTCCGCTCGCTGATGTCCTCGTTCACGGTCGCCGCCTTCGCGGCGATCCTGCTGATCGCGCTCGGCATCGACGTTCCGCTCGCCGGCGAACATCACGCCGCGGGCAGCGTCGCCATTCCCACCGAGGACATGCGGCACGCCTTCCGCTACGTGTTCGGCGCCGCCACCGCACTGATGACCATTGCCGCGCTGTGCCTGATCGCGATGGAGGAGCGGCCGCTGGCCGGCCCTTCGGCGAAGCAACCCGTCGAGATGGCGGAGTAGGGCTCAGTCCGCGCGATCCGGGAAGCTGCTCTTGCGCGGCAGCAGGATCGTGAATTCGGTGAACTTGCCCGGCTCCGTCGCGACCTCGATCGTGCCGCCATGCTGCTTCACCACGATGTCGTGGCTCATCGACAGTCCGAGGCCAGTGCCTTCGCCGGCCGGCTTGGTGGTGAAGAACGGGTTGAACATCTTCTCCTTCACCTCATCCGGGATGCCCGTGCCGTTGTCGCGGATGCGGATCTCGATGCTGTCGCCGCGGTCGCGGGTCGCGGCGGTCACGACCGGCTCGTAAGCGCCCGCTGCGGTCTCCGCCTTGCGCTTGGCGACCGCATGGAATCCGTTTCCGATCAGGTTCAGCAGCACCCGCGTGATCTCCTGCGGGAATACGTCGGCCGAGCCGGCGGCCGGATCGAGGTCGCGCTCCAGCGTCACGTCGAACTGCGGCTTCTCGGCCCGCGCGCCGTGATAGGCGAGGTTGAGGCTCTCCTCGACCACCGCGTTGATCTCGCTCAGCCGGTGCTCGCCGCCGCCTTCGCG
The DNA here is from genome assembly GCF_032144035.1 of Bradyrhizobium sp. WYCCWR 12699. Classification (NCBI taxonomy): domain Bacteria; kingdom Pseudomonadati; phylum Pseudomonadota; class Alphaproteobacteria; order Hyphomicrobiales; family Nitrobacteraceae; genus Bradyrhizobium; species Bradyrhizobium sp. WYCCWR 12699. The sequence goes on along the minus strand of NZ_JAVTJN010000039.1, from coordinate 824,889 downwards.
CGAATGCAGCAGCATGTTCTTGACGATGGAATCGGCGCGCCGTCCGTGCTGCACGACCTTGCCGAGATTGTCCTTCAACAGCCCCGTGAGCTCGTCGACCTCGGCGCGAACGTCGTCGGAGAGGTCGACAGGTGCGAGCACCTCGTTCAACTCGTCGGTCAATTCGGCGGAGAGCGAGGCGAAATTGTTGACGAAGTTGAGCGGGTTCTTGATCTCGTGCGCGATGCCGGCGGTGAGCTGGCCGAGCGAAGCGAGCTTCTTGGTCTGGACCAGCCGGTCCTGCGCCGCGCGCAAATCGTCGAGCGACCTGGCAAGCTCCCGCGTGCGGCTCGCGACTTCATTGAACAGGCTGACATTCTTGATCGCGATCACCGCCTGGTCGGCGAAGGTCTGCAGCAGGTGCACGTGATGCTCGGCGAACGGGCCCGTCGCACGGCGCGTCGCGATGATGATGCCGATCGCTTCGCCCTCGCTCATCAAGGGCGCGAACAGCATGCTGCGATAACCGCGGGCGCGCGCGATGTCGCGCGCCGCCGGCTCGAGCTCGGTGTCGGGCAATTGCGCGGCGGTCCCCTTGGCCACGAGCTGATAGGGCGGGAATCGCGCGAACGGCACCGGGAACGAGGCCTGCAGCACGCGATCGCCGGCCGGATCGGTCGGCGTGAACGCCGCAAGGTGCGCGGCGCCGTCGACATAGCGCAGCACCGCCGTCGAGAAGCCGCCGATCAGCCGGTTGGCGTTGGCGGCGATGGCCTCGAACACCGGCTGCACGTCGGACGGCGAGGCCGCCATCACCTTCAAAATGTCGGCGGTCGCGGTCTGGCGCTCCAGCGCCTCCTGTGTCGCGTTGAACAGGCGTGCATTCTCGATCGCGATCACGGCCTGGTCGGCGAAGGTCTGCAAGAGCTGCACGAGGTCGGGCGCGAACGCGCCCGGCTCGGCGCGCGTGACGCTGATCATGCCGACCGGCGTGCCGCGGTTCATCAGCGGCATGAACAGCACGCTGCGGAAGCCGCGCAGCCGCGCCAGCTCACGGTTCAGCTCGGGGACGTCAGCGGCCTCGCTGTCGGGAAACTGGATCGTCTCGCCGCCGCGCACCAGCGCAAAGGTCGGGAACTCCGCGATCTTGCGCGGGAACGAGGCCTTCAGCCCTTCGTCGGCCTCCGGGCTGGTCGGCGTGTAGGCGACGAGATGCAGCTCGTCGCCGATGAACTGGAGCACGGTGGCTGAGAAACCGTCGAGCAGGCGCTTGGAGCTCGACGCAATCGCGGCGAACACCGGGCGGGCATCGGAGGGCGAGGCCGCGATGTTGCGCAGGATCTCGGCGCTGGCGTTCTGGCGGTCGCGCGCAATGGCAAGCTCGCTCCGCAACCGCGCATTCTCGGCCGCAAGCTCCACGGCGACATCATGGGAAGAATTGGTCATTCGCAATCCGGCTTGGCGCCACGGCAGGCGCGGCACCGGGCCGGATTATCACATCCCCTGCGGCCGGAGCCAGCGCCCGGCTTGCCTCACGTGCCCGGCCGCGACACCTCGGTCTCCTTGCTGGTGATGAATTCCAGCAGCACCGGGATGCCCTCCTGCGTCTTCTGGATGCCGCGCTTGATCGCGGGGATGATGTCCTCCGGCCGCGTCACCCGCTCCCCATAGCCGCCGAAAGCGCGCGCCATGGCGGCGTAGTCGCCGGAAATGTCGGTCGAGCGATATTTCTCGGTCGACACCGGCATCACCTTCAACTCGATCGCCATCGAGAAATTGTTCAAGAGGATCGACATGATCGGGATGCGCTCGCGCACTGCGGTCTCGAAATCCATGCCGGTGAAGCCGATCGCCGCATCGCCCCAGACATTGACGCAGAGCTTGTCGGGCCTTGCGAGCTTGGCGCCCATCGCGAGCCCGAGGCCGTAGCCGAGCTGCGTCGTCTTGCCCCAGCCGAGATAGGTGAGGGGTTTTGTCGATTTCCAGAACGGCGAGAGCTGGTCGCGCGGGCTGCCGGCATCGTGCGTGATGATGGTGTTGTCGATGTCGACGGTGCGCTGCAAGTCCCACAGCACGCGATAGGGGCTGAGCGGCGCATCGTTGCTGGTGAGCTTCGGCATCCATTTCGCCAGCCAGTCCTGGTGCGAGGCCGCGATCTCGGCCGCCACCGCCGAGGCGTCACGATCCGCGGTGACGGTCTTGCCGATCTCCTCCAGCAGCGCATCGAGCACCAGGCCGGCGTCGCCGACGAGGCCGATTTTTGCCTCCACATCCTTGTTGAGATGATTGGGATCGAGCGTGGAATGGATGATGGTCTTGCCCTTCGGCATCGCGATGCCGAAATTGGTTTCCGTGAACGAGCAGCCGATGCCGAAAATGACGTCGGCTTCGCCGAGGAATTTCGGCACCGCGCGCGGCACCGCAAGGCCGCCGGAGCCGAGCGAGAGCGGATGCGTTTCGGGGAATGACGATTTGCCCCCTAAGCTGGTGGTGACGGGGATCGCCAGCCGCTCCGCGAGCCGCTTCAACTGCGGCCAGGCCTGCGCGTAATGCACGCCCTGGCCGGCATAGATCACCGCGCGTTTGGCGTTGACGAGCAGTTGCGCGGCTTCCTTCACATGAACGGGATCGGCGCCGTAGCGCGTGCGCAGCACCGGCGTGTAGTCGAGCGGCTCCGGCACCTCCTCGTTCCACATGTCGGAGGGGATCTCGACGATCACAGGGCCGCCGCGGCCGTTCTTCAGTTTCGTGAAGGCGCGGCGGAAGATGTTGGCGACCTCCGCCGCGAGGATGATCGGCTCCGAGGATTTCGCGAACGGCTTCATCGCTTCGCTGGAATTGAAGTTCGGCTCGATATGCGCAAGCCGGCGCTGATAGCCCATCGGCAGCACCAGCACGGGCACGGATTCGCCGAAGCATTGCGCGACGCCGCCCATCGCATTCTCCGCGCCGGGCCCATGCTGCATGCAGAACGCGCCGATGCTGCGTCCCGAGGTCACCCGCGAGATCGCATCCGCCATGTGGATGCCGACGCGCTCCTGCCGCACCATCACCGGGCGGATTTCTGCTTTCGCGGCGTGCTCGATCAGATGGTTGACGGGATAGCCGCAGAGGATCTCGATCCCCTCGCGCCGCATGATTTCCGCAATGGCGGTGCCGAGCTTCATGGCGTCTCTCTCCCCTTGAGGCTTTGGCCGGTTGATCCGGCCGGTTGGGCAGAGAGGATCAGGAATCGACTGCAGGGTAAAGCGAAGCGCGGCGCGGATGCGGTAGGTCAGCCATGCAGGGGGGGTGTCACCAGGCCAAAGTGGAGCCGAGTGACGACGTTGCAAGCCGGAGATGACGATTGCATGATGAGGCAACCTCGCCGCGGAATCCCGGAAGATGTTGCAGCTCGATCATATCACGGTCATCGCTCCGAGCCTGGCCGAAGGTGTCCTCCATGTTCGAAACTGCCTCGATCTCGATGTCCCGTTCGGGCAGCGCCATGCCTATATGGGCACCCACAATCACCTGCTTCAGCTCGGTGACTCCGTCTACCTGGAAATCGTGGCGCTCGATCCCGAGGCCGTTGCGACGGGCCGCTCGCGCTGGTTCGGCCTGGACGACCAGGATCAGGTCAGGTCCGATTGGGACGAGGGCCGCCGCCTGCGCGGCTGGGTCGCGCGAACCGATGTGATCGACGCGGTCCTCGCGGGCCGAGAAGATATCTTCGGCGCCAAGGTTCCGCTTCCCGCAAATGATCCGTCGTTCGACTTCGCCATTCCGAACGACGGCTCACTCCCGCTCGACGGCGCCGCTCCCTCGATCATCGACAGGCGTGGCAAGCCCCGCTCGATGGCTGCGATCGCGAATCTCGGCGCGCGGCTCAACTCCTTCACGCTCGAACATCCGGAACCCGCCGCGCTGGAGACGCTGTATCGTGCGCTGACGATCGATCGTCCGCCCGAAATCGTGAAGGGACCGAAGCTGCGCTACCGCGCCCGGATCGAAACGCCTGCCGGAGCAAGAGAGCTGACCTGAGCGAGCCGACCTGACCGTCGCAGCACCCGCCGGCACTCCTGCATTCTCGTCTCCGCACTTGCCTCCCGGCGCCGATCAAAATGTCGCGCGACGAGACGGCGCACCCAGGCGCTGCGCTGCTGTCGCATTAGGCAGTTCGCCGCATCAGAGGCGGTTCCGAATTCACATTGCAATCGTTGCCGTGCGAATTTGAAACTGTGCGCTGTTGTGATGGGAATTCGGTTTGACAGTCGCGCGGGCGCGAAGGCACGCTGACATCTACTTTGCAAGGGAAGCATCGACATGATCGAGCTCACCGTCAATGGCACCAGTCACCGCGTCGACGTGGTCCCCGAGATGCCTCTGCTTTGGGTGCTGCGCGACGAGCTCGGCATCACTAGTCCCAAATACGGCTGTGGCGTAGCGCAATGTGGCGCCTGCACTGTCCATATCGACGGAATGGCGGTCCGATCCTGTCAGGCGCATATCGGCGAGGTCGCAGGCAAGTCGGTCGTCACGCTCGAAGGCCTCGACAAGAAGGAGCAACATCCGGTCTTGCAGGCCTGGCTCGAGCATCAGGTGCCGCAATGCGGCTACTGCCAGACCGGACAGATCATGCAGGCCATCTCGCTGCTCGATCTGATTTCCAATCCGACCGACGACGAAATCAACCAGGTGATGTCCGGCAATCTCTGCCGCTGTGGCACCTATCCGCGCATCCGGGCGGCGATCCACGCGGCGGCCGCGAAGAAGATGGCGGAGAAGTGAGATGGGTCACATGCAGAGCCTTTCGCGCCGGGCCTTCGTCATAGGCTCCGCTGCCATCACCGGCGGCATTGCCTTCGGTGCCTATGATCACGCCGAAGCGGCCGCACCCAGCGCCGAAGGCAATCCTCTCGCCGCCGGCCTTCCGCCGAACTCTGTGACCTTCAATCCCTGGGTCGAGATCAGCCCGGACAGGATCACGCTGATCGCACAGCACGCCGATATCGGGCAAGGCGTCGGCTCGGTGCAGCCGATCATGATCGCAGAAGAGATGGACCTCGATCCCGGCCAGTTCGAGATCCGCTTCGCCGGTCCAAGCCCCGCCTATTTCAACACCGGCTTCGCCGACGAGTTCGCGCCGTTTGTGGCGGCGGACCAGAGCCCGGCCGCGGAGGAAGCACGAGCCAAGACGCTCGAATGGCTGAGACAGGCGGGCCTGCAGATGACCGGCGGATCGAGCACGCTGCCGGACACCTATGAGAAGCTGCGTGTCGCCGGCGCGGTAGCGCGCGAGACGCTGAAGGCCGCCGCCGCCAAGCGGTCGGGCGTCGCCGTGGCCGACCTGCGCACCCAATCGGGCCATGTGATCCTGCCGGGCGGCACCAAGATCGCCTATGTCGATCTGTCCGCGGACGCCGCCAGGATTCCGCCGGTGCTCGATGCCAAGCCGCGCGACCCGTCCAAGTGGCGCATGCTGGGCAAGCCGATGACGCGGCTCGACATCCGCGACAAGGTGATGGGCGAGCTGAAGTTCGGCATCGACCTGAAAATGGAAGGCATGCTCTACGCCTCCGTCAAGCTGAACCCCGCCAAGGGACAGCCGCTGAAATCATACGATGCAGGCAAGGCGCTTGCGATGCCGGGGGTCAAGAAGATCCTCGAGATCAAGAATGGCGTCGCGGTGATCGCCACGAACAGCTGGTACGCGATGAAGGCGGTCGACGCCATCGTTTGCGAGTGGGCGCCTTCGGCGTATCCCGCGGAGCAGGCCGATCATTGGAAGGTTCTGGAGTCGTCATTCAAGCCCGAATTCCTGGGCAAGCAGTGGCGGAAGATCGGCGACATCGAAACTGGCCTCAAGACAGGGACGCGCGTCGAGGCCGAATATCGCGCTCCTTACGTGGCGCATCAGCCGCTCGAGCCGCTGAACGGGATCGGCATCGTCACGGATCAGGGGATGGAGATCTGGGTCGGCCATCAGAGCCCCCGCTTCGTGCAATGGGTCGCGGCGACGGCGATCGGCCTCAAGCCGGAACAGGTCACCTTCCACAATCAGTGGAGCGGCGGAAGTTTCGGCCATCGTCTCGAATATGAGAACGTCCGCGTCCTCGCCGAGATCGCCAATCAGATGAAGGGCACGCCGATCAAGCTGGTGTTCTCGCGCGAGGAGGATTTTCTCCAGGATATTCCGCGGCAGATTGCAATCGCCCGGCATCGCGGCAGCGTCGACAAGGGCAAGATCGTCGCGGCCGATCTGCAACTCGCCTCGACACCGCCGCTCAAGGGATTGCTCGAGCGTTCGGGCACGCCCTCGAAGGATCCCGACGGGCAATTGGCTGCCGGCCTGTGGAACATCTACTACGACATTCCCAATTTCCGGGCCACCAGCTACGAGGCGCAAGGGCTGTCGCCCAGCACCACGTGGCGGTCGGTCGGCGCCTCGACATCGGGCTTCTTCACCGAAAGCTTCATCGACGAGCTGATTCATGCAGCTGGCCTCGATCCGCTGCAAGCGCGTATCGCGATGTGTACCGTGCCGCACTATCGCAAGGTGCTGGAGACGGTCGGGCAGATGTCGGAATGGAAGGGACCGCTCGGCAACGGCCGCGGACGCGGCGTCGCGTTCGTCGAGTCGTTCGGGACGCCGACCGCCGAAGTCGTCGAGGTGACCGCGACGCCGCAAGGCATCAGGATCGACAAGGTCTGGGTCGCGGTCGACGTCGGCAAGGTCGTCGATCCCGTCAATTTCGAGAACCAGGTACAGGGCGGCGTGATCTGGGGGCTCGGTCACGCCATCAATTGCGAGCTCACTTACGCTAGGGGCGCGGTGCAGCAGACCAATTACAATCACCACGAAGCCATGCGGATCTATCAATGCCCGGTCATCGAGGTTCGCGGGCTCGAGCACGATCCGAAGGTGAGGGGCGTCGGTGAGCCGCCGGTGCCTCCCGCTGCGCCTGCGCTCGCCAATGCGATCTTCGCGGCGACCGGGCAGCGCATCCGCGAGATGCCTTTCAACAAGTTCATCGATTTCGTGTGAGGCGGATGATGAAGGGATTCCTGATCGCGGCGGTCCTCGCCGTCTCGTCGATTGCAGCCCTCACGGGACTGGTCGCTGCCAAGGACGAAGCCAGCAAGGACGTCTTGCCGCCGGGCAGCGTCAGCCGGGCGGCGGGACTGGAAGCCTGGAAGCGGATCGAGGCGGTGGTGACGCATCCGCGTTGCGCCAACTGCCATGTCGATGCCAAGGCCATCCCGATCTGGACCCCGGCCGGCGAAACCAAGCCGCGCGTGCATGGCATGAACATCCACGGCGGCGAGAGCCGTATCGGCGCGGAAGCGATTCCGTGCTCGACCTGTCACATGACCTCAACCCAGGCGAACGAACCGGCGCCTGCGCCGCCGCGCGCCGGCATCGACTGGCAGCTCGCTCCGGTCGAGTTCATCTGGTTCGGCAAGAGTGGTGCCGAGATTTGCGCGCAGATGAAAGATCCCAAGCGCAATGGCGGTCGCGACGCCGCCGGTCTCGTCGAGCACTTGCGGCACGATGCGTCGCTGAGCGGCTTCATCCCGCGGGGCTGGGCGCCAGGAGCGGGACGTACGACCCCGCCGGGCACCTTCGAGGATCACGTCAAGGACATGGTCCTGTGGGGCGCCGCCGGGCAACCCTGCCCGAATTGACGATCGCGCCCCGGGGTCGCGCGCGATCGTATCGGTGACATGATCCGTAGGCTCAGATCAGCGTGCCCGCGCTCGCATGCGCGAGCAGCGACTGGATCACGACGTTGTCGCCGGGGCCTCCGTCCAGCACGTCGAGGCCGCCGCCGCCGATCAGCACGTCGTCACCGAGCCCGCCAAGCAGCGTGTCGTTGCCGGCGCTGCCGATGAGCACGTCGTTGCCGGCGCCGCCGTCGAACACAAGGTGCGGCCCGCCCGGGCCGACGCCCGACGCCGTGATCACATCGTCGCCGCCGAGACCGTTGATGGTGATGGTGTCGTTGAAGTCGAAATTCTCGATCACGACCTGGCTGGCCAGACCGTCGATCACCAGCGCGCCATTGCTGTTGAGCGACAGCGTGATGACGTCGTCCCCGCCGGTGCCGTTGATCACGATGTTGTCGACCGCGCCGTCGCCGCCGGGGGTGCCGGGAACGGCGCCGAGGTCGATCTTCACCTGCGTCACGTCGGTGCCGGTCATGTCGCCGACAGTGATCTTGTCGGCGCCGCCGCGGGCGTTGAACGCGATCGTCTCGACGCCGCCCGTGTCCATCGTGATATTGGCGACGTCCCGCGTCAGCTCGGCACGGGAGCCGTTCGCGAAGATGTTGATGGTTTCGGCGATGTTGGCGCCGTTGAACAGCAGGGAGTCGCTGCCCGCTTGGCCCTCGACCGTGTCGTTGTCGTCACCGGGATTCCAGACGAAGGTGTCGTTGCCGGCGCCCATCAGCGCGACGTCATTGCCGTCGCCGCCGTTGATGATGTCGTCGCCCTGACTGCCGCGGATGGTGTCGTTGCCGATGCCGCCGTTGATCGTCAGCTGCAGCACGCCGGCAGCGAGCCCGCTGGCGTCGATGACGTCGTCGCCGCTGAGGCCATTGAGCGTCAGCTGATCGGTTCCGTCCATTCCGGTCACGTGCGTCGCCGTATGCAGGCCGAACACCGTCACGCCGCCGGCATTGCCGCGCACGCCGAACGTGTCGGCAGCCTGGCTGGCATCGACCGAGACGGTATCGACGGCTCCGTCGGGCGTACCGGTCGAGCCGCCGAGGTCGATGTTCACCTGCGTCAATTCGGTCCCGGTCAGATCGCCCACCGCGATATGGTCGGCGCCGCCGAGCGTATGGAGATCGACATGCTCGACCCCGTGCAGGTCCATCGTGATGTTGGCGACGTCGCGCGTCAGCAGGGCGCGGTCGCCGTTCGCCAAGATGGACATGGTCTCGGCAATGTTGGCGCCGAAGAACCGCAGCGTGTCGACGCCGGCACCGCCCTCGACGGTGTCGCTGCCGTCGCCCGGATTCCACTGAAAGATATCGTTGCCGGCGCCAAGCAGGGCGACGTCGTTGCCCTGGTTGCCGTCGATGAAATCATTGCCGTCGCCGCCGATCAGCGTGTCGCTGCCGGCGCTGCCGAGGATGGTATCGTTGCCGGCGCCGCCGTCGATCGTCAGGTGCAGGATTCCGGCGGCCAGCGCGACGGCCGAGATCGTGTCGTTGCCGCCGAGGCCCTCGATGAGAAGCGCATCGTTCGCGCCTTCCGCATTGGTGATGGCGAGTGCGGCCGGCAGTCCCGTGACCGCAACCGAGGTGCCCGTGCCGGACACCTCGATCGCATTGGCGCCGTTCGTGGCGACGAGCGTCACGGCGTCGGCCGCGCCGTCGCCAGTGCCGTTTGACCCGAGATCGATATTGACCTGCTTGACGTCGGTTCCAGCCAGGTTGTTGACGACGATATCGTCGCTGCCGCCGCGGGCGTTGATAGTGACGGTCTCGATGCTGTCGAGGTCCATCGCGATGTTGGCGACGTCGCGCGTAAGCAGCGTGCGTCCGCCATTGGCGGCGGACAGGGTGATGTGCTCGGCAATGTTCGAGCCGTTGAACAGCAGGGTGTCGGTGCCGGCCTGTCCGTCGACCTTGTCGCTGCCGTCGCCGGGATCCCACTGAAAGGTGTCGTTGCCGGCGCCCAGGAGGGCGGTGTCGTTGCCCTGGTTGCCGTCGATGAAATCGTTGCCGTCGCCGCCGAGCAGCAGATCCGCGCCGTTGCCGCCGAGGATCGTATCGTTGCCGGCCCCGCCGTCGAGCGTCAGCGCGATGAGCGCGGCGAGATTGCCTGAGGCCGAGATCATGTCGTCGCCGCTGCCGGCATGGACCACGAGGTTCTCGGTGGTGCCGATGTCGAGCGAGAAGGGGGCCGGGTCGACCCGGTCGAAGCGCACGCGCGTGCCGTTCGCCGTGATGGCAAAGGTTTCGCTGCCGTTGCCGCCGTTCACCTCGGCCGTATCGATGCCTTCGCCGCCCTCCATCAGGTCGCTGTCGTCGCCGGGATTCCAGATCATGCGGTCGTTGCCGGCTTCACCGAACATCTGGTCGTTGCCGTCGCCGCCGACCAGCACATCATTGCCGGAACCACCGAACAGCAGGTCGTTGCCGCCCTTGCCAAACAGCGTGTCGTTGCCGGACTGGCCGAACAGCATGTCGCCGCCGGATCCTCCGGTCAGGACATCGTTGCCGGCGCCGCCGAACAGGTTCGCCGCGGGCATCGCGCCGTTGCTCTCGTCGATCGCGATGATGTCGTTGCCGTCCAAGCCGAAGGCCTGGATCAATTTGGTGTTGGCGACCGTCGCGGGGCCGCCCTTGATCGCGACTGCGCCGTGGTTGACGACGATCGTCCCGGCAGCGTTGCGGCCCAACGTGACCGTGTTGTTGTGGCCGTTGCCAAGGACGGTAAGAATTCCGGCGGAAAAATTTGCTGTAACAGCCATGTGCATTTCTCGCTCTGCGTGATCGAAATAGGCCGTGCGGCGGTATCGTGACGCTTTTCGCGATGCCGAGGCGAACGGCGAACAATCTTGTCTGTAGGCCGGGATGCCGGTTCCGGCTTGGCTGAAGTCTTCCGATGGGCTCCTGTTTTCCTTGAGAACAGCTTGATTTTCGGGAAGGGCGGGGTGGAGCGGCAGTTCACGCAGCCGTGTTCGCGCCAACCCGGCCGATGCCCACACACCATCCGTTGTGTCGCCCGACGGGCAAAACACGCCAGCGCTGGGTCGAGAGTTTTGCGCAAAAATATTCGTATTTACAGAAGTTCGGTTTTGCCGTACAACGCGCGCCATCCCGCCCGCCACAAGGGGCGTTTCGCGATCGTCACGAGACGCGGGCCGGGATGCGGTGGCCGCGACGGCGTCGGCGCGCGATGGTGGCTAGCAGGGCGGGAAACCGTGAGCAGCGCCAGGCGCGATACGACACGGCGCTGACAGCGTCTTTCGCATGGTCTTTGCGGTGAGCGCACGCCAGCCGCGGAGAGCCCAGCGAGGACGTGCGCGGACGGAGAAGTCGTGTGGTCCCGACGCCCGCGGTTCTGGCGTCAAGTCTTAGCGGAGATGCAGCGGCCAACCGGTGCGCGCATCACACATCCGCAAGGCGACGGGGGCAATAGTGCAACGCTCCCCGAGGAGAGCACGAAGGACACCGTAAAAACCATCGCGCAGGGAAGGCCGGGTGACCGGCGTACCTGTCGTCCACCCCGTGCGCGTTCTCTAGCACACGCGGGACCTCGGGTGCCAGCCGGCGCCCGGCCTTCCCTGCGCCCTTGCTTTCGAAGAGGGCGGAAGAAGACAGCAAAGCTCGGGCGAGATTCGCCGCGAGGATGGGAAGCTATGTCCATCGCCAGAAATCAGTCCCGTGCCCCGGACGCGCCGCAGCACGAAGTGATGCGGCGCAGAGCCGGGGCCCATATCTCACAGCGCGACGATCGGAAGCATGGGTCCCGGCTCTGCGCAGCAGCGCAAGAGCACTGCAGGGCGTCCGGGACACGAGAGCGGCGCGATATGGCCAATGACGTCGGTTGGAGAGGCGCCAACGCGCCGCTACGTCGTCTCCTCCAGCGCGCGGCGCAGCCGTCGGATGATCACGCCGCGGGCGCGGTCGTCGGCGGCGACTCCAATCCGGTCGTTGATGTCGAGCATGAGCTCGGACATCTCGTTGTGCCAGTCGAGGCGCGTCACGGCTTCCGGCGCGAGGCGGCGGCGGTGATCGACGTCGAGCACGCGCGGTTCGGGCGCGGCGAGCTCGTAGATGTCGTCCAGCGTCGGCTGATAGACCTTCGCCGCCGGAATGATGCGCTCGGCAACGCGTTCGGCGAGGCCTGCGATGGCGCCTTCCTCGCCGTGGACCAGGAACAGCCCGCGGGCGATCGGCCGGCGCGCCGCGATCCAGCCGGCCATGCCGGCGCCGTCGGCGTGGCCGGAATATTCGTCGATCATGCGGATGCGTGCCGCGACCTTGATCTCCTCGCCCTGGATCCGCACCGCCTTGGCCCCGTTCTGCAGGAAGCGGCCGAGCGTGCCGTTGGCCTGGAAACCGGCGAGCAGCACGGTCGCGCGCTCGTTCCACAGCCAGCGCTTCAGATGATGGCGGATGCGGCCGGCGTCGCACATGCCGCTCGCGGCGATGATGATGTGGAATCCGGACAGGCGCATGATCGCCTTGCTCTCGTCCGCCGTCTCCGTGAATTTGAGATGCGGCGAGTTGAGCAGCCGCGTGGCATCGACCGAGGGGTCGAGGCTCTCGGCATGGCGGCGGAACACTTCGGTGGCGCGGATCGCGAGCGGAGAATCGAGGAAGATCGGTGCGGTCGGAATCTCGCCGTGCTCCATCAAGTCGACGAGATCGACGATCAGCTCCTGGGTACGTTCGACCGCGAAGGCGGGCAGCAGCAGCGCGCCGCCGGCCGCCGCCGCATCGCGCACCTCGGCCGCGAGGTGATTGCGGCGAAGGGCAGGGGTCGTGGCCTCGCGCACCCGGTCGCCATAGGTCGATTCCGAGATGACGTAGTCGAGATCGCTTGGCGCTTCGGGATCGGGTTGCAGCAGCTTGGCCTCCGGCCCGACGTCGCCGGAGAGCAGCACGCGCAGCGGACGTGGCGCTCCCTGCTCGGCGATCTCGAGCTCGATCGAGGCCGAGCCGAGCAGATGGCCCGCGTTCCAATAGCGCGCGCGGACGCCCGGGATCACGTCGGTCCAGCGTTCGTAGTCGACCGCACGGAACGATTGCAGCGATGCGATCGCATCGGCCTGCGTGTAGATCGGGTAAACTTCCTTGCGGCCCCGCGAGGCGTTGCGCCGGTTGAGCTGCGTGACTTCCGATTCCTGGATGCTGCCGGCGTCGGGCAGCATGTAGGAGCAGAGATCGATCGTGCCGCGCGTCGCCAGGATCGGCCCCTCGAATCCCGCGCGCACCAGTTTCGGCAACAGGCCGCTATGGTCGATATGGGCATGCGTGAGCAGCACGGCATCGATATCGGTGGGACGAAACGGGAAGGCGCCGTAGTTGAGCTCCTTCAGCGTCTTCTGGCCCTGGAACAGGCCGCAATCGACCAGGAAGCGGCCGCCTGCGGTCTGGAACAGATAGCTCGAGCCCGTGACGGTGCGGGCGGCACCGCAAAATCGAACGGTAATGCTCATGGAATCGTCTCCGCAAGATGTGTCGTCGGCAGTTCGGACCGCAACGCGGTCGCGAGAACCTGGTCGAGCGCAATCGCGTTGGTCGGGTGCGGCACGCTGTCGGTCGAGCGGATCGACCGGATGCCAGCGCTGGAGAATGCGACGGTCATCGCGGGCGGAAACAGCGCGTGCGTGATGACCGCATCGATGGCGGTCGCGCCCATCGCCGTCAGAGCCTTGGCCGCTTCGATGAGCGTCGTCCCTGAAGAGACGATATCGTCCACCAGCAGCGCCGGCCGCCCCGACAGCAGCCCGGGATCGGCAAAACTGATCGCCACGGAACGATCGCCGTGTCGCGTCTTGTTCGCCACCGTATGCTGCAATCGCAGCCGGCGCGCGATGTCGCTGACCCAGGGCTCGGACTCCACGTCGGGTCCGATCACGATGGTCGCGGGGTCGATGCCGCCGCTTGCCAGTGCGGTCGCGATAGCAGGCATGGCGGACAGATTCTCCGCTTCAATGCCTGGAAAGACCAAGCGGATGTCGGAGGTGCGATGCAAATGCGCATCCACGGTGACGATTCGGTCGACGGTCCTTGCGAGCAGATCACCCATGGCACGCTGGCTGATGGCCTCGCCCGCATGAAATGCAGCATCCTGCCGCATGTAGCAGAGATAGGGCGCGACCAGCACCAGCCGCTTCGCGCCGCCACGTCGCAAGGCCTCCGCAGCGAACAGCAGGGCGATCAGCTTGTCATTGGGTTGATCGAGCGGGGCATAGAGGAGGGTGGTGTCGGTCGCCGGCGCGACGGTGACGCGCAGCTCGCCGTCCGGAAAGCGATGCACGGCGATCTCCGCGCAGGACAGCCCAAGCCGCGCCGCAAGGCGTTTCGCCGCATCGTTGCCGCCGGACAATGTCTGCAGCGCGATCGTGCTCATGGCGCGGTCTTGCCCTGCGGGGGCTCATGACCGTTGACGACGTAACCGCTCTCCTCGGTGGCGGCATCGGTCGCCAGGTCATGCTCGGGGCGGCCGAACGTGTAGACGCGATAGAGCGGCTCGCCCTGCTCGACGCGATCGCCGATCTTTTTGAACAGGCGGATGCCGGCACCCTTGTCGAGCGGCGCGCCGGCGGTGCGGGCGAGGCGGTTCAGGCGCAGGCAGTCGATGGCGGACACGGTGCCGTCATGCGCCGCCTTGACGTCGAAGCTGAGCGATCCCAGCTCGCTGCTGCATGTCGACGGGCCCTGGGCGTCGATGATCTTCTGCATCTGCTTCAGCGCCGCGCCGCTGTCGAGCAGCTCGCGCGCCCGCGCATAGCCGGCGCCGCCGCGCAGCTTCGGATCGTATTCCAGCAGATGCGCGGCCAGCCGCAGCGACTTCTCGCGCAGATCCCGCGGCGCATCCGGATCGTTGCCGAGCACGGCCATGACGTCATTGGCCTCGAGCACCGGGCCGATGCCGTTGCCGATCGGCTGGCTGCCGTCGGTCATGATCACCTCGACCGTGCGGCCGAAGCGGTCGCCGACGAATTCGAACAGCTTGCGCAGCCGCATCGCCTCGACGCCGCTGGTGACCTTCGCGGTCGGCCCGACCGGGATGTCGATCAACAGATGCGTCGAGCCGGCCGCGATCTTCTTGGACATGATGGAGGCGACCATCTGCTCGCGGGTGTCGAGGCTGAGCGGGCGCTCGACGGAGATCAGGACGTCGTCGGCCGGCGACAGGTTCACATGTCCGCCCCAGATCAGGCAGCCGTTGCAGGCCGAGACGATCGCCTTCATCTCCTCGACGCCGACATTGACCCGCGCCAGCACCTCCATCGTGTCGGCGGTGCCGGCGGGCGAGGTGATGGCGCGCGAGGAGGTCTTGGGGATCGGCAGGCCATGCGCGGCGACGATCGGCACCACCACCATCGAGGTGCGATTGCCGGGGATGCCTCCGATGCAATGTTTGTCGACGACAACAGGCGTCGGCCACACCAATTGCGTGCCGGCCTGGGCCATCGCGCCGGTGAGGGCGAGCAGCTCGTCGCTGGTGATGAAGCTCGCCGAGCCGATCAGGAAGGCGGCGATCTCCATGTCCGAGTAGCGATAATGGGCGAGGTCGTTGATGATCGCGCCGATCTCGGCCTGGCTCAAGGTTCGGCCGCGGATCTTCGCGCGCACCGCTTCCAGGCTCTCCGGAGGGGAGGCCGGCCTGACGGTGACCTGGGTGCCCACGCCTTGCGCGAAGCGGTGGAACGCGGGTTCAGAGAGGCCGATCTCGTCGGGGGCCACCAGCGTATCGTCGTCGGTGATCAGCAACGTCGCCAGCAGGACCTTGCCGCCCTGGCGCAGCTCGACGCGGCTGAAGCCGCGGAAGATCTCGGCGCGCAGCGCTCTCGACTGCCGGGAGAGGACGACGACGTTTTCGCGTCCGGTATCGAGCCGGACACGGCGGATCTTCAGTTGGGCGTGCGGAAGGTCTGGATGCATGGACGAGCCGGCAGGAGGAAACTCGGCCTCCATGCTTAAACGTCGGGGTCCTGATGCTGTTGACCCAGATCATGGCCCGCGCGCGGCCACAGCACGGGCGGGCCGCGGCGTGCCGTCACGCAGCCGTGCTGCTGCAGGCGCGTCGGTCCGGAAAAGAGGAGGAGCCGAATGCGGCGGCGATATCGCCGATATCGGCCGGCCAGATCGGGGATCGGGGCTACTTCATCGCCGTGCTGATTGCGACGAACTTGCTGTTGAGGAGGGTGGTGCCCATGGTGTTCACGGCCGTTATGATTGCCAGAGCGATGCCGGCGGCGATGAGACCGTACTCGATCGCGGTCGCACCGTTTTCATCGGCAAGGAAAGACCTAAGCAAAGGCATTGCCAACTCCTGTTCGTCCGATCCAACGTAAGACCGCGTCGTCATCGAATTCGTCAATAGATCGAATAAGTCTTTATGCGCGCCAATAGAATTAAGACCGGGCGATCGCGCCTCCGCTGATACGACGGCAGTCATTAAATTAAGGTTCCGCCGGCCTGTCCAAATGGATTCAAATCGCGGGGCCCGTGTGGCTGGTCAAGCCTCGGGAGGCGCTTGCCACGATACCGGCATCGAGAGAGGGGTGGCGCTTAACGAATTGTTGAGGCTGTTTGCCGGGCCATCGCGGTCATCGGCGCCCGGCAGGCGCGTTCAGGGCCCGCAACATGGCGATACGGGCGAACATCATCCAGCCGCCGCCCGTCTCGGCCGCATTGATCAAGGTCTCGACGGCGGTCTGCCAATGTGCCTCGTGCTGGGCGTCCGCGGGCAGCTGCATGATGTAGTCGGCGGCGTCCTGGAGCGTGAGCAGCGCGCGCTTGCTGCTCACGCGAACGGGATCGTCGAACGCCGTCGACCAGGGCATGTCAGGCCGCCCGATCCGCGAGAGGTGACATCACGGCGTGATCGCGCGCGCGGTGCGGCTAACCGGCCTTCTTCGTTCGCGCCGGCGCGCGCACCGGCTTGTCGGCCTTCTTCGGTGCGGTCGCGGCCTTCGCCGCGGCCTCCTTGCCGCCCTTGCCCGCGATCGGCAGCAGCATCTCGCGCTGGCCCTCGACGCGCTTCTTCGGCTTCTTGGCCTTGGTCTCCTTGGCAACCTTCGCCGCGGGCGCTGTATCCTTCTCGTTCGCGATGCTCTTCTTCAGCGCGTCCATCAGGTTGATGACGTTGCCGCCGGTCTTCGGCGCGGCCTTGGCCGCGATCGGCATGCCCGAGCGCTTCTTGTTGATGAGATCGATCAGGGCGGTCTCGTAATGATCCTCGAACAGCTCGGGCTCGAACGCGCCGGACTTCTTCTCGACGATGTGCTTGGCGAGGTCGAGCATGTCCCTGATGAGCTTCACGTCCTGGATGTCGTCGAAATATTCGCTCTCGCTGCGGACCTCGTAGGGATAGCGCAGCAGCGTGCCCATCAGCCCGCTCTCGAGCGGCTCGAGCGCGATGATGTGCTCGCGGTTGGTCAGCACCACGCGGCCGATCGCGACCTTGTCCATGCTGCGGATGGTCTCGCGGATCACGGCATAGGCATCGTGGCCGACCTTGCCGTCCGGCACGAGATAATAGGGGCGGATCAGATAGCGGTTGTCGATGTCTGACTTCGGCACGAACTCGTCGATCTCGATCGTGTGCGTGGAGTCCAGCGCGATGTCGTCGAGCTCGTCCTTGGTGACCTCGATATAGGTGTCGGTGTCGACCTTGTAGCCCTTGACGATGTCCTCGGAGGTGACCTCGTCGCCGGTCTCGGCGTCGACCTTGAGGTACTTGATCCGGTGCCCGGTCTTGCGGTTGATCTGGTTGAAGGAGACCTTCTCGGTATCCGAAGTGGCCGGATAGAGCGCGACCGGGCAGGTCACGAGCGACAGACGCAGAAAACCCTTCCAATTGGCGCGGGGGGCCATGGGCTACTCCAAACGCAACGGGGACAGACGACTAGGATACCATCGGGGAACAGCGAATCAAAGCAAGGCCGGTTGCTGAATCTTGCAACTGCGTTAACTGGCCGCTGGGCCATGCTGTGCCGCCGGATCCGGCCGCAAAAGCCGGAACATCGTATCCCATCACGCGTTGGCTCTGGACATCGGCTGCGAGGAGGTCGCGGCTATCGGGAGCGACATCCAGAGATTGAGGGCATCATGGCAACCACGCGAGAGCAGCATCAGATCGTCGAAACGGCAACCGAGGCGCGGCAGGGTGAACCTGGGCCGTCCGTTGCCGCCCTGCTCGCCATCTCGACCGGGCTTGCGATCCTGATCCTCGCCGTCATCTGGTTCGTGTTCTTCCGGACCTGACGGCCGAATTCACGGGAAGGGCGGACCTTCCACGCGCCGCTGTCCGCGGCACATCTGCGCCCGTCCTGCTGCCGGCTCGTCCGGCCGCAGGGCGGGCGCAGTCGCGTTGGCTGCGAACACGGCGTATATGACCAAAAAGTAACGCGGAAGGTTCCCGGCGTTCATATTCAGTTCACGCCGGAATTGCTCATCTGGCGCAGTGTTGATGCGGCCTATCTCTGGAGAGAAACGTGCGCCTGCTCGTTGTTGAGGACGACCCCGATCTCAATCGCCAGCTCACCAAGGCGCTGACCGACGCCGGCTATGTCGTCGATCGGGCCTTCGACGGGGAGGAGGGGCATTATCTCGGCGACAACGAGCCGTATGATGCCGTCGTGCTCGACATCGGTCTGCCGAAGAAGGACGGCATCTCGGTGCTGGAGGCCTGGCGCCGCAACGGCCGCACCATGCCGGTCCTGATCCTCACCGCACGCGACCGCTGGAGCGACAAGGTGCAGGGTTTCGATGCCGGCGCCGACGACTATGTCGCAAAACCGTTTCATCTGGAGGAAGTGCTGGCGCGCATCCGTGCGCTGCTGCGCCGCTCCACCGGCCATGCCCAGAGCGAGCTCAGCTGCGGCCCCGTGACCCTCGACACCCGCACGGGCCGGGTCAGCGTCTCCGGCAATCCCGTCAAGATGACCTCGCACGAATATCGGCTTCTGGCCTACCTGATGCACCATTCCGGGCGTGTGGTGTCCCGCACCGAGCTGGTCGAGCACCTCTACGACCAGGACTTCGACCGCGACTCCAACACGATCGAGGTGTTCGTCGGCCGCATCCGCAAGAAGCTCGACGTCGACATCATCCAGACCGTCCGCGGCCTCGGCTATCTCCTGACCCCGCCGGCCGCTTGAGGCGTTCCGGGGCTTGACGGGCCGCCCGGCACGGGCCTTGGTCCGGTCATGACCTCCGACGCCCTGCCATCCTGCGCCTCCCGGGATCGTTCCGATGGCCGCTAGCTCACTTGCCAACCGACTGTTCCTGTCGGCGACCGCCTGGCTCGTGGTGATCCTGGCCATCACCGGCGTGGTGCTGTCGTCGGTCTACAAGAACGCCACCGAGCGCGCCTTCGACCGCCGGCTCAACCTCTATCTGCGCACCCTGATCGCGGAGGTCGCGACCCCCGACGAGCCGCCGGACCGCCAGTTCCAGTCGCTGGGCGAGCCCCTGTTCGAGCTGCCGCTGTCGGGTTGGTACTGGCAGATCACGCGGACCGACACCGAGAAGCCGGAAGTGCGGTCCTCGCGCTCGCTCTGGGACAAGAAGCTGCCGAAGCTGGAGGAGCAGGGCACCGAGCTCACCGCCGCCGGCATTCGCCTCGCCTATGTCGACGGGCCCGAGGGGCAGAATTTGCGCATGGTCGAACGTCCCGTCGATCTCGGCGCCGACGGCAAATTTCTCGTCAGCGTCGCCGGCGACGACACCGAGATTTTCGACGAGACGCGCAGCTTCGACTATTATCTCGGCGGCACCTTCACCGCGCTTGGCATCGTGCTGCTGCTGACGACCGTGTTCCAGGTCCGCTTCGGCCTCGCACCGCTTAAGCGCATCTCGGAATCGATTGCGGACATCCGCTCCGGGCGGGCGGAGCGGCTCGAAGGCGAATTCCCGGTCGAGATCGCGCCATTGGCGCGCGAGACCAACGCGCTGATCGATGCCAACCGCGAGATCGTCGAGCGCGCGCGCACCCATGTCGGCAATCTCGCCCACGCCATCAAGACGCCGCTCTCGGTCATCGTCAACGAGGCCGGCGCCCACATTGCCGATCCGTTCGCGGCCAAGGTGATGGAGCAGGCGGACGTGATGCGCGACCAGGTCGCCCATCATCTAGAGCGCGCGCGCATCGCGGCGCGGGTCTCCGTGGTCGCGACCGTGACGGAGGTGGCGCCTGCCATCGAGGCGCTGCGGCGGACCATGGAGAAGATCCATCGTGATCGCGGCATCGTGGTCGAGGCCAAGGCGGATCATTCGGCGAAATTTCGCGGCGAGCGCCAGGATCTGGAGGAGATGGTCGGCAATCTCGTCGACAACGCCTGCAAATGGGCGGCCTCGCGCGTCTTCATCGAGGTCCTGGTGGAGGCGCCGCACCAGGCAGGGGTGGGCCCGCGGCTGCGGATCATCGTCGATGACGACGGCCGCGGGCTGTCAGAGGCCGAGCGCGCCCAGGTCTCCCGGCGCGGCCAGCGGCTCGACGAGTCCAAGCCCGGATCGGGGCTGGGGCTGTCGATCGTGACCGACCTTGCCGCGCTCTACGGCGGCAGCCTCTCGCTCGGTGGCGCGCCGACCGGCGGCCTGCGGGCCGAACTGGTCCTTCCGGGAATATAATCCCTTGTTCCGACGTGGCTTTTCGTCCTCGCCCAAGGCCTGCGGACGCCAACCGAGGGGATTCGAGCCGACTTCCTAAACGGCTTCTTAAGTGGGGCCTCCTATGATCGCGCCCGGACGCATCCCATGTCCGCCATTTTACCGTGCATTACCCGGGCGCATGAGCCAGACATCGATCGAGCGGCTGAGGGAATATCTCGCGCAGCTCCCGCCGCAGTCGCAGGCGCTGCTGATGCGGGAGTTCGAGCGTGCGCTCGATCGCGGCCAGGACACCGCGGTGGCGACCCTCGTGCTCGAGCAGTTGCGCAAGATCGTCCGCAAGACCGAAGCCGAAGAAGCCCCGCCGCCGCGCACGGATGATCTGTCGCGGCTGCTGTTCCAAGTGCTGGAACCCTTCCTGGTCGAAGCCGGCACCCCGATCCGGGTCGGTCAGATCCGCCGCTCCTCGCTGCAGCCGATCTGGCAATGGCTCGGCCGCGACGGCGCGCCGGACAAGGTCAACGAATTCGAGGCCGCGCTGGCGCGTATGCCCGCCGACAGTGCGGGGCAGGTCGAGGCCTTGGCGCAGAAGCTCCAAGCCGTGGCTGCGGACGCCATTTTCGAGCTGACGGGTCCCGGCGGCGGCGACAAATCGCGCGCGCTGGCCCGGGTCGGCCCGCCCAACGTGATCGAGGACCTCTACTCGATCGGAGCGGTGCTGCAGGTCCGGGAGGCCATCGCCGGCCTGAACGAGAAGCTGCCGCGGACCTTGCGCGCCTTCGGCGATTCCCAGATCGCCTCGGTAACGTCGGCGCTCAACATTCCGGTGCTCCAGACGCCGCAGATGCTGCCCTTCGCGCTGTCGATCGTGGTGCAGCGGATGACCGCGCCGTGGCAGATCATCCGCCTCGCCATCAAGATTGCGGCCTCCGACGACGAGATCCGCGTTGCGGCGACGCCTTACGGCGTCGCGGTCACGATCGCGCTGCACGATCTGTCCTGTGTCGCCGCCACCCTGCGCATGGACATCAAGCGCGGCCATTTCGACAACGTGGCCGGCAATCTCAAGACGTTGCACGATGGCGTGCGGGGCCTGCGCACCGAGCTCGACCTGCGCAACGATTCCGCCTGGGGCAAGCAGCTGACCTCGATCCGGGCCGACATCTCCAACGCGCTGCAATCCGAGATCGACAGCGTTCCCGGTCGCGTCCGCCGCATCCTGCGCCAGCGCCCCGAGAAGGACATTCCACCGGGCGCGCGCATCGACAGCACCGAGGTTGAAGAAACCGTGGCGCTGATCGATTTCGTCGCGACCTGCCGCAATTATGCGAGCGAGCTTGCGATCAACGAGGTGACGTTGCGCACCTATTCCGATCTCCAGCAATACGTCGAACGCTCGACCGAGCAGCTGGTGCAGTCGTTGCGCGCCGCCGATCACAAGGTCCGCACCTACAGGCAACAGCAGGTCGACGCCGCGATTCGCTTCTGCCAGGTGCTGTTTGGCGACGACTACGCCTCGCTGATGAGTCGGGCCGCGCAGAATGCCGCGACGGGCGAGCGCAAATCGTCGCGCGCAAGCTGATTCAAGCGCATCTTTTCGTGATCACAATTTGTGGTTGACGGTGCCGGTGGCGCGCCGTACGGTCCCGTGCAACTCCGGGGAACTTCTATTTGTGGGCGCATGAAACCCGTTATCAGCTCGATCGAAATTGAGAACCGCATCATTGTTGCCAAGTATCAAAGACTGATGGTCGGCGCCAAGGTGGTGCTGGTCGAGAAGGCAAGCGGTCGGCAATTGTCCGAGACCATCACCAGGGTTGCATCTCCGGTTCCGGTCGGCGCGCTGCGCATCAGACTGCCGGAGGCCGTCCAGCCGGGAACATACTTCCTGAAGGCCTTCAACGGGCACGGTGAGGACGCCGCGCAAAGTGTGGATTTCGAGATCGGCTAAGCCGTTGGTCTTCCACCGTTTCGAGACCGTGCGCGGTCGCGCCGAATTGACAATTGTCAATTGCCGCATCGTCCGGCCGTGGTGTAAAGCCACCTATGGGCGCGGTTCGTGCGCTGCCGGAAGCTTGCCAGATGACGCTATGGTTCGTGTTCGCGCTGATGACGGTCGCGGCGATTTTCGCCGTGCTTTGGCCGCTTGGCCGCAAGGGACGCGCGCAAGATCAAGGTAGCGAGGTCGCGGTCTACAAGGACCAGCTGGCCGAGGTCGAGCGTGATCTCGCCGCAGGCTTGATTCCGGCGCCGGACGCCGAGGCTGCGCGCGTCGAGATCAGCCGCAGGCTGCTTGCCGCGGCCGCCAGCGAGCCCATGGTGGCACCGACGTCGAATCTGAAATGGCGCCGCGCCGCGGCCGTAGCGGCGCTCGCCGGCCTGCCGCTCGTTGCGATCGCCGTCTACATGCCGCTCGGCTCGCCCAGGCTTCAGGACTTCCCGCTGGCACAACGCGAGCGCGCGCCGGGCAAGGCGCAGTCGCTCGAGAATCTCGTCGAGCAGGTCCAGCAGCATCTGGAGAAGAATCCGACCGACGGGCGCGGCTGGAACGTGCTGGCGCCGGTGCTGCAGCGGCTCGGCCGTTTCGACGACGCCGTGCGCGCCTATCGCAGCTCGCTCACCTACAATGGCGAGAGCGCGGAGCGCCGGGCCGATCTCGGCGAGGCGCTCTCGGCCGCCGCCGGCGGCGTGGTGACCGCCGAGGCCAAGTCCGAATTCGACCGTGCCCACGCTCTGGACGCCGACGATCCCAAGGCGAACTACTTCCTGGGCCTTGCCGCCGAGCAGGACGGCCGCAAGGACGATGCTGCCAATATCTGGCGCGCGCTGCTCGCGAAAGCGCCCGCGGATGCGCCGTGGCGTGCCCTGGTGCAGACCTCGCTGGCGCGGGTCGGCGGCGGCGGCACGATGCCCGCGCTGTCCGACGAGACGATTGCCGCTTCCAAGGACATGGCCGAAGGCGATCGCAACGCGATGGTGCGCGGCATGGTCGAGCGCCTCGCCACCCGGTTGAAGCAGAACGGCGACGACGTCGAGAGCTGGCTGCGCCTGGTGCGCGCCTATCTCGTGATGGGCGAGCGGGACAAGGCGATGGGGGCATCAGTCGATGCCCGGCAGGCGGTTGCCAGCGATGCCGAGCGGCTTCGCCAGCTCAACGAAGGCCTCAAGACTCTCGGGCTCGGCGGATGACGATGTCGGGACGAGAGCAGCGGAGAACGGATACGCCATGACGCGCAAGCAGCGACGTATGACCATCATCGGCGGCTCGCTCGCCGTGCTTGCGCTCGCGGCCGCGCTGGTGCTCAACGCCCTTCGCGACTCCATCGTGTTCTTCTCGACGCCAACCATGGTCGCCGAAAAGCACGTCGAGCCGGGCAAGCGGTTTCGTCTCGGCGGGCTGGTGCAGCCCGGCTCGCTGCAGCGCGGGGACAATCTCGCGGTGAGTTTCGAGGTCGCCGACGGCAACGCCAAGCTGCCGGTAGCCTACAAGGGTATCCTGCCGGACCTGTTCCGCGAGGGGCAGGGCGTCGTCGCCGAGGGCGCGCTCGACGCCAATGGTGTGTTCAAGGCCGATACCGTACTCGCCAAGCATGACGAGACCTACATGCCCAAGGATGTTGCCGATGCCCTGAAGAAGCAGGGGCACTGGAAGGACGATTACGGCGGCAAGCCTTCCGATGGCGGCAAGACGTCTGACGCAGGCAAGCCCGCGGCGACGACCGCGCAGGGCAATCCGCAGGGAGCAGTGCGGTGATCGCAGAATCCGGACATTACGCGCTGGTGCTGGCGCTTGGGCTCGCACTGATCCAATCCGTCGTGCCCCTGATCGGCGCGCGCCTGCGCGACGTCGCGCTCATGAACGTGGCGCGCTCCGCGGCGCTGGCGCAACTGCTGTTCGTCGGCGCCTCATTCACAGCGCTCGTGATGCTGCACGTGAACTCGGATTTCTCCGTTGCCAACGTCTACGAGAATTCCCACTCGATGAAGCCGCTGCTCTACAAGATCACCGGCGTGTGGGGAAACCATGAAGGCTCGATGCTCCTGTGGGTGTCGATCCTGGCCTTGTTCGGCGGACTCGTCGCCGCCTTCGGCAACAATCTGCCGCTGTCGCTGCGCGCACATGTGCTCGCCGTCCAGGCCTGGGTCGCCAGCGCCTTCTATCTCTTCATCCTCGTGACCTCGAACCCCTTCCTGCGCATCGCGAGCCCGCCGATCGAGGGACGCGATCTCAATCCGGTGCTCCAGGACATCGGGCTCGCCGTTCATCCGCCGATGCTCTATCTCGGCTATGTCGGCTTCTCGATCTCGTTCTCCTTCGCCATCGCGGCGCTGATGGAGGGGCGGATCGACGCGGCCTGGGCGCGCTGGGTGCGGCCGTGGACGCTGGTCGCGTGGATCTTCCTGACGCTTGGCATCGCCATGGGCTCGTACTGGGCCTATTACGAGCTCGGCTGGGGCGGCTGGTGGTTCTGGGATCCGGTCGAGAACGCCTCGCTGATGCCGTGGCTCTCCGGTACGGCGCTGCTCCATTCGGCGCTGGTGATGGAGAAGCGCAACGCGCTGAAGGTCTGGACCATCCTGCTCTCGATCCTGACCTTCTCGCTGTCGCTGCTCGGCACCTTCCTGGTGCGTTCGGGCGTCATCACCTCGGTGCACGCCTTCGCCACCGACCCCACCCGCGGCGTGTTCATCCTGCTGATCCTCTGCCTGTTCATCGGCGGCAGTCTGTCGCTGTTCGCGGGCCGTGCCACCTCGTTGAAGCAGGGCGGCCTGTTCGCGCCGATCTCGCGCGAGGGCGCGCTGGTCCTGAACAATTTGCTGCTTACGGTCGCCTGCGCCGTCGTGCTGTTCGGCACGCTCTATCCGCTGGCGATGGAGATGCTCGCCGACTTCAAGATGTCGGTCGGTGCGCCGTTCTACAACCTGACCTTCGCGCCGCTGTTCGCCCTGTTGCTGCTTGCCGTGCCGTTCGGGCCGATGCTGGCTTGGAAGCGCGGCGACCTGCTCGGCGTGACGCAGCGTCTGCTGGCTGCAGGCGTTGCCGGGCTCGTTGCGGTCGCCGTCGCCTGGGGCTGGGCCACGGGCGGCAGCACGCTGGCGCCGCTCGCGATCGGGCTTGGCATCTTCGTCATCGCCGGCGCCATCACCGACATCGTCGAGCGAACCGGCCTCGTGCGGCTGCCGTTCGCAACGGTGCTGCACCGGGCCCGCGGCCTGCCGCGCTCGGCCTGGGGCACGGCGTTTGCGCATGCCGGCCTCGGTGTCGCACTGATCGGGATCGTCTGCGAGACCACCTGGAACAGCGAACACATCGCGACGATGAAACAGAACGACGTCGCTCACATCGCCGGCTTCGACGTCAAGCTCGACGGTCTCCTGCAGCGTCAGGGTCCGAACTTTCGCGAGATGATCGCGCAGTTCAACGTCAGCCGCGACGGCGCCCCGCTCAGCGTCATGACGCCGTCCAAGCGCAGCTTCACCACCCGCGGCTCCTCGACCACCGAGGCCGCGCTGCTGACGCGGGGCGCCAGCCAGCTCTACATTTCGCTCGGCGACGCCAATGCCGAGGGCGCCATCGCCGTACGCATCTACTACAAGCCGATGGTGCTCATGATCTGGTGGGGGCCGGTGCTGATGGCGTTCGGCGGCGTGCTGTCGCTGTCCGACCGGCGCCTGCGGGTCGGCGCGCCGAAGCCGGCGCGGGCCAAGCAGCGCCTCCAGCCGGCGGAGTGATCCGATGCGCCGGATGATGGCTGCGTTCGCCGTGCTGATGCTGCTGGCTTTGCCTGCGGCCCACGCGGTGCAGCCCGACGAGATCATGGCGGATCCCGCCAAGGAAGCCCGTGCGCGCGAGCTGTCGCGCGAACTGCGCTGCATGGTCTGCCAGAACCAGTCGATCGACGATTCCGATGCGCCGCTGGCGCGCGACCTGCGGCTCCTGGTGCGCGAGCGCATCGGCGCCGGCGACAGCAATTCGCAGGTGCTCGACTTCCTGGTCGCGCGCTACGGCGAGTTCGTGCTGCTGAAGCCGCGCTTCGAGCGTCAGACCCTGGTGCTGTGGCTGCTCGGGCCGCTGCTGCTGATGGGGGGCGGCGTGGCACTGTGGCTGCAAATCCGACGTCGCGCGCGTGATGGTGCCGATTTACCAGCGCCGCCGCTCACGCCCGATGAACAGGCACGGGTCGCGGCCTTGATGTCCGACGAAGCCAAATCTCCCTAGCAACTCACGCGCCCTGGTTACGTAATGCTACGTAGACGGGCGGCCCGCCGCCGCGCGGTTCATGGTATTTTGACCTTTGTCTGGAAGCTTGTCGCGAGCTTTGATTCCAGACTCCGAGTCCCCGATGTTCGCGAACAGCAATCTGACGATCCGCTTCCTGGTCGGCGCCGTCGTCGCTGCATTATTGTTTCTGCTGGGCATCGGTGGCGGCACCGGCTTCATCGCGGTGCTCTATCTCAACAACGAGATCACCAGCCTGTCCGCGGACTTCGCGGCGCTGAGCGGTCCTGCGCGCGATCACGCCATGCAGATCTATCAGCAGGCGCAGACCGCGTTCTCGTTTTTCCTGGCCGCCTGCGGCGTGATCGCAATCGTCGCCTTCGCGATCTGCCTCACCACCTGGTTCGCCGTCCGCAACGGCATCCTCAATCCCCTGGCGGCGATCGTCCATGCGATGCGCGAGGTCGCCGACCAGAAGTTCGAGACATCAGTCCCGGGGCTCGGCCGCACCAACGAGATCGGCCTGCTGGCCGGCGCGCTGGAGGTCTTCAAGACCAACGGCATCGAGCGGCGCCATCTCACCGAACGGCAGCTGCACGAAGCGCAGCACCAGGCCGAGCGATCGCAATTCCTGGACGACCGGATCAAGCGCTTCAATGATCTCGTTGCCAGCGTCGTCGACAGCGTGGCGTCGTCGGCGGTGCATCTGAAGAGCAACGCCGAGACGCTGTCGCGAACGGCCAACGACACCAGCACCAAGGCCAATGCGGTGGCGAGCGCCGCGAGCCAGGCCAGCGCCAGCGTGCAGACGGTGGCAGGCTCTGCCGGGGAGATGACGAATTCGATCGGCACGATCAGCCGCCGCGTCACGGACGCGACCCAGCGCGCCGAAGGTGCGGCGTCGCAGGCGGAGAAGAGCCGTGACACCATCCACACGCTGTCCGATGCCGCCGACAAGATCGGCGAGGTCGTCCAGCTCGTGCAGGCGATCGCGTCGCAGACCAATCTCCTGGCGCTGAACGCCACCATCGAGGCGGCGCGGGCAGGGGAGGCCGGCAAGGGATTTGCGGTGGTCGCCTCCGAGGTGAAGAATCTGGCGCATCAGACCAGCAAGGCGACGGAGGAGATCACCTCCCATGTCGCCAGCATTCAGGGCATCACAGCCGAGACCCGCGGCGCGATCGACGCCATCTCCAAGACGCTGTCTGAGATCTCGTCGATCATGTCCGGCATCGAGATCGACACCGCCCAGCAGCGTAACGCCACCCAGGAGATCACGCGTAGCGCCCAGGACGCCGCGCGCGGGACCCTCGACGTTTCCAACCATATCGTCCAGATTACCTCGACTTCCGCGGAAACCGGCCGAATGGCCGCCGAGGCCAGGGATTCGGCGGTCGATCTGTCGCAGCAGGCCGAGACCCTGAAGCGCGAAGTCGACGAGTTCATCGTCAGCGTCAGGGCAAGCTAAGCGCGCAAAAAAGGAGCCTTTCGCGCCATCACGGGAACTTGGTTAAGTTCCTGGTGATTCATAATTTTTCGTCTGCGCCGAACTGCCGCATCCGCGTTCCCCGTTCATTACGAAAGTTTAACCCCGCCGCCAGCGCACGGTAAGGCGGGAGCCCCCATCTTCAGGTCCGTAAGGTGCCGCCCTCAGGCATCACATGGATTTCAAGGCCCTGGAGATCTCTGCATGACCGACCGTATCGACCTCTCGAACCTTCCGTCCTATCGGCAGCCGCGCCGGTCGGTGTTCTCCGCGCGCAAATTCGCGCTGATGGCCTCGGTCGTCGCCGGTCTCGGCGCGGCGGTCTACGGCTTCAGCCCGTCGACGTCGCCGGCCGATCTGTTCTCGAGCCCGGCGCATGCGCAGGTCAACAACGAGGTCCGCAAGGTCGAACGTCCCATCGGCTTTGCCGACATCGTCGAGCGCGTGAAGCCGTCGGTGATCTCGGTGAAGGTCAACATCAAGGAGAAGACCGCGAGCAACGACGATGGCGACGATTCCTCTTCGCCGTTCCAGCCGGGCTCGCCGATGGAGCGATTCTTCCGCCGCTTCGGCGGTCCGGACGGTTTCCCCCCGGGCCTCAAAGGGGGTGGCCGTGGTCGCGTGGTGCAGGGCCAGGGCTCCGGCTTCTTCATCTCGGCTGACGGCTTTGCCGTGACCAACAACCACGTGGTCGACGGCGCCGACAAGGTCGAGGTCACCACCGACGACGGCAAGACCTACACCGCCAAGGTGATCGGTACCGACCAGCGCACGGACCTCGCCTTGATCAAGGTCGAGGGCAGCTCGAACTTCCCGTTCGCCAAGCTCGCCGACAGCAAGCCGCGGATCGGCGACTGGGTGCTCGCGGTCGGCAATCCCTTCGGTCTCGGCGGCACCGTGACCGCCGGCATCGTTTCGGCGAGCGGCCGCGACATCGGCAACGGTCCCTATGACGATTTCATCCAGATCGACGCGCCCGTGAACAAGGGCAATTCCGGCGGTCCGGCCTTCGACACCAACGGCGAGGTGATGGGCGTCAACACCGCGATCTACTCGCCGTCCGGCGGCAGCGTCGGCATCGCGTTCTCCATTCCGGCGAGCACCGTGAAGAGCGTGGTCGCCCAGCTCAAGGACAAGGGCTCGGTCAGCCGCGGCTGGATCGGCGTGCAGATTCAGCCCGTCACGTCCGACATCGCCGACAGCCTCGGCATGAAGAAGGCCGAAGGCGCGCTGGTGGCGGAGCCGCAGGCGAACGGTCCGGCCGCGAAGGCCGGCATCGAATCCGGCGACGTGATCACGTCGGTCAACGGCGAGACCGTCAAGGACGCCCGCGAGCTCGCCCGCACAATCGGCGGCATGGCGCCCGGCGCGACCGTGAAGCTCAACGTGCTGCACAAGGGCCAGGACAAGGTCATCAACCTCACCCTCGGCCAGTTGCCGAACACGGTCGAGGCCAAGGCAGACAACGACAATGACAGCGGCAAGGGTGCGAGCAAGGGCACCGATGTGCCCAAGCTCGGCATGACCGTTGCGCCCGCCAATTCCGTGGCCGGCGCGGGCAAGGAAGGCGTCGTGGTCACCGAGGTCGATCCGAAGAGCGCCGCGGCCGAACGCGGCTTCAAGGAAGGCGACGTGATTCTCGAAGTCGGCGGCAAGAGCGTCGCCACCGCCGGCGAAGTCCGCGATGCCATCACCGCGGCGCGGGCCGACAACAAGAACAGCGTCCTGATGCGCGTGAAGAGCGGCGGCCAGTCGCGCTTCGTCGCGGTGCCCCTCGCCAAGGGGTAAGCCTTCAGGAGCTTTTGAGATGAAGGGTGTCGCCGGCATCAGTCGCCCCCGCCGTCGGCGCCCTTCGGGGAAGCAGCGTAACGTCAGCTTCCCCTTGCTACCTTCCGGTGGAAAAACGCCCCCCTCCGTCGGAAGGCTTAGGGCGGTGGAGTCCCCCCAGCTTCACCGCCCGCCTTTTTTCCCGATGCCAGAGTCTCCCACTCGGCTTGCATGCGATTGCCGCTCGCGCCATGTTTAGAGAAGGTTGACCTCCTTGACCGCCGCCGAACGCACGATGCGCCTCCTCATCATCGAAGACGACCGCGAATCTGCCGACTACCTCGTGAAGGCGTTTCGCGAAGTCGGGCATATTGCCGACCACGCCGCCGACGGCGAGGAGGGCCTCGCCATGGCCGAGAGCGGCGATTATGACGTGCTGGTGGTCGACCGCATGCTGCCCAAGCGCGACGGACTGTCTGTGATCGGCGCGCTGCGCGACAAAGGCAACACCACGCCGGTACTGATTCTCTCCGCGCTCGGGCAGGTCGACGACCGCATCAAGGGCCTGCGCGCCGGCGGCGACGATTATCTGCCAAAGCCCTATTCCTTCGCCGAGCTGCTGGCCCGGGTCGAGGTGCTGTCGCGCCGCCGCGGCGGGCCCGCCGAGGACACGCTCTACCGCGTCGGCGATCTCGAACTCGACCGGCTCTCGCATCGCGTCGCCCGCGGCAAGGACGAGCTGACGCTGCAGCCGCGCGAATTCCGCTTGCTCGAATATCTCATGAAGCATGCCGGCCAGGTGGTGACGCGGACCATGCTCCTGGAGAACGTCTGGGACTACCATTTCGATCCGCAGACCAACGTGATCGACGTGCACATTTCGCGGCTGCGCTCCAAGATCGACAAGGGATTCGAGCGGCCGCTGCTGCACACGATCCGCGGCGCCGGGTACATGATCCGTGACGGCATTCGGTAAACTCGTCCGCACCACGGCATTCCGGCTGACGCTGGTCTATCTGCTGCTGTTCGCGATGTTCGCGGCCTCGCTGCTGGCTTATTTCGCCTGGAATACGCGGAGGCTGATCACCGAGGAGATCACGCAGACGGTCAATGCCGAGACCTCGGAGATCTCCGAGATCTACGGCCGCCGGGGCCTGCGGGCTCTCGTGCTGGCGATCGAATACCGGGCGCTGCGGCCGGGCGCCAACCTTTATCTCGTGACCACGCCGACCGGGCAGGCGATCGCCGGCAATGTCGGCTCCCTGGCGCCCGGCGTGATGGCGACGCGCGGCTGGTCGGAGACCGCCTACCGGCGGATCGAGGACGCCGACGACCGCGACCATCGTGCGCTGGTGCGTGTCACCGAACTCGAGAACGGCTTCCGCCTCCTGATCGGCCGCGACCTTGCCGAGCGGCGGCGGCTGTTCGGCATCGTCGCCAAGGCCGCGCAATGGTCCGTCCTGATCGTCGTGGTGCTCGGCCTCGGCGGCGGCGTCTTCGTGGCGCGCCGCGTGCTCCGGCGCATCGATGCGATGACGGGGACCGCGCAGCGCATCATGACCGGCGATCTCAGCGAGCGCCTGCCGGTCGGGCGCAGCGGCGACGAGCTCGATCGCCTCGCCGAGAACCTCAATGCCATGCTGGAGCGGATCGAGGCGCTGATGGCGGGACTGAAGGAGGTCTCCGACAACATCGCCCACGACCTCAAGACGCCGCTGACGCGCCTGCGCAACCGGGCCGAGGAGGCGCTCGCGAAATCGGGCTGCGAGGCCGATTACCGGGCGGCGCTGGAGCGCACCATCGAGGAATCCGACGGTCTGATCCGCACCTTCAACGCGCTGCTGATGATCGCGCGCGCCGAGTCCGGACAGGCGCGCGGCAACATGGATGATTTCGACGCGGCCGAGGTCGCGGGTGGCATCCACGAGCTCTATGAGCCGCTCGCCGAGGACGACGGCATGACCTTGAAGGTCAAGGCCGACCCGACGCCCGTTCACGCCAACCGCGAATTGATCAGTCAGGCGCTCGCCAATCTGGTCGAGAACGCGATCAAATACGGCAAGCCCGTCGCGCAGGCGGGCGGAACCGTGGTCAGCATGGAGGCCCGGCCGATCCTGATCGAGGCGAGGCGCGACGGCGACAAGGTGCTGCTCAGCGTCACCGATCGCGGTCCCGGGATACCCGAGGCCGACCGCGCGCATGCCGTCGAACGATTCGTCCGCCTGGAAGCGAGCCGCACGCTGCCGGGCTCCGGCCTCGGTCTCAGCCTCGCCGCGGCGGTCGCGACATTGCATGGCGGCGAGTTGAGATTGGACGACGCCCAGCCCGGCCTCGTCGCTACGCTGGTGCTGCCGGCGCGCCTCGGTGCTGGCGACAGGGTTGCTCCGCCAATACCGGATGTGCCACAGAAGGTGGCATGAACCACTCCGCGCCGGGAAACGCGGACAAGCATGGTGAGAGGCTGGCCGCGCGCTTCGCGGAGGCTCCCCATATTGCCGCTTCCACAACCGACGAACGACGTTTCGAAAGCTGGCTGAGCGAGCTCGAGCCGGCCCAATCGGCCCGTCTCGAAACGCTGCTGGCTCATCCCTTTGCCCGGGACATCCTGGCCGGTATCGCGGAATTCTCGCCTTATCTGTTCGATCTGGTGCGCGCCGATGCCTTGCGCCTGATCCGGCTGCTCGAATGCGATCCGGATGCGCATCTGACGGAACTCATCGCGGACGCCAGGGGTGCGGTGCTCGCGGCGGCGGATGAGGCCGAGGTGATGCGGCTGCTTCGCCGCATGAAAGCGGAAGCCGCGCTGCTGACGGCCCTGTGCGACATCGGCGGGGTCTGGCCGGTGATGCGGGTGACGGCGGCGCTGACCGATGTCGCGGTGTCTTCGGTGCAGGCGGCGCTCCAATACCTGCTGCGGCAGGAAGCCGCACGTGGCAAGATCGCGCCACCCAATCCCGAGGCGCCCGAGGAGGGCTGCGGGCTGATCGTGCTCGCCATGGGCAAGATGGGCGCGGGCGAGCTGAACTATTCCAGCGACATCGATCTCATCGTGTTCTTCGATCCCGATGCGACGACGTTGGTCGCGGACATCGAGCCGCAGCCGTTCTTCGTCCGCGTCACGCAAGGCATGGCGCGCATCCTGCAGCAGCGCACCTATGACGGCTATGTGTTCCGCGTCGATCTGCGCCTGCGGCCCGATCCGTCCTCGACGCAGGTGGCGATCTCGCGCGATGCCGCGCTGAATTATTATGAGCGGGAAGGGCGCACTTGGGAGCGCGCTGCCATGATCAAGGCGCGCGCCTGCGCCGGCGATGCCAAGGCGGGCGAGGCGCTGCTGGCCGAGATCGCGCCGTTCGTCTGGCGCAAGCATCTCGACTTCGCCGCGCTCGCCGACGTCCACGACATGAAGCGGCAGATGCAGACCTATCGCGGCCAGAGCGAGGTCGCGGTCGAGGGGCACAACGTCAAGGTCGGCCGCGGCGGCATCCGCGAGATCGAGTTCTTCGCACAGACCCAGCAATTGATCGCCGGCGGCCGCCATCCGGAATTGCGGGTGCGGCCGACGCTGAGGGCGCTCGACATTCTCGCGTCGAGCAACTGGATCACCTCTGCTGCGCGCGACGAGCTGACGACGGCCTACGAATTCCTGCGCCGGGTCGAGCATCGCCTCCAGATGATCGCCGACGAGCAGACCCATGCGCTGCCCGAAGACAAGGACGCGGTCGAGCGCTTTGCGCGCTTCTTCGGCTATCGGGATCGCGAAGCCTTTGCGGGCGACCTGCTGCGGCAGCTCAAGATCGTGCAGGGGCACTACGAAAAGCTGTTCGAGGGCGACGATCCGACCGGCACGGCCAAGCTGCCGGCGCTCGACTACAGCGCCGGTCCCGACGATCCGCGCATGCTGCAGCACCTCGCAGCGCTCGGCTTCAAGAAGCCTGCCGCAGTGGCGCAAACCGTGCGCGACTGGGTCACCGGCGACTATCGCGTGTTCCGCAATGACGCCACGCGGAATGCCTTCGTCGAATTCGTGCCGGCGTTGATCGACGGGCTTGCCCATGCCGAGGAGCCGGATCGCGCCGTCGTGGCGTTCGATCAATTCCTGGGCGCACTGCAGCGCGGCGGCCGGCTGTTCACGCTGCTTGGCCAGAACCGCGAGCTCGTCGCGCTGGTGGCGCTGGTGCTGGGCGCGGCGCCGCGGTTAGGCGAAATGCTGGCGCGGCAGCCGCAGCTGATGGATGGCCTGATCGATCCGCGCTTCTTCGGCGCCATGCCGGATCGGCAGGAACTGTCGGGACGGCTGGCTGCGACCGTGCAGGATGCCGGCTCATACGAAGAGTTCCTCGATCGCCTGCGCCTGTTCGGGCAGGAGAGCCTGTTCCTGATCGGCACGCGGATCCTCTCCGGCACCGTCTCGGCGCAGCAGGCGAGCACGGCCTTTGCCGATGTCGCCGAAGGCATCGTCCACACCGTGCATGGCCTCGTGGCCGACCGCTTCGCCGCCCAGCACGGCCGCATCAAGGGGCAGGAGACCGCGATCATCGCGATGGGCCGGCTCGGCAGCCGCGAGATGACGGCCTCGTCCGATCTCGACCTGATCCTGCTCTACGATTTCGACGCCGACAATCCGGACTCCGATGGGCCGAAATCGCTGCAGGGCGCGCATTATTTCGCACGGCTGACCCAGCGCCTGATCAGCGCGTTCACGACGCGCACCAATTACGGCGTGCTCTACGAGATCGACATGCGGCTGCGACCCTCGGGACGCGCCGGCCCCGTGGCCTCCAGCCTCGTCTCATTCGCGGACTACCAGGCCAACGAGGCCTGGACCTGGGAGCATATGGCGCTGACGCGCGCCCGCGTGGTGTCGGCTTCGCCGGAATTCCGGCAACGGATCGAGCGCGTCATCCGCGACGTCCTGACCCGCCACCGCGATCCCGTCATCACCGCCAACGACGTCGCCGACATGCGGCGCGCCATCGCCCAGGAGAAGGGCGAGGCCGATTGCTGGGATCTCAAACATGCCGCCGGCGGCATGGTCGACATCGACTTCATCGCGCAATATCTCCAGCTCGTGCACGCGCACGACAAGCCGGAGATCCTCGACGTCAGCACCATGCAGGTGCTCGACAATGCCTGCAGGCTCGGCGTGCTGCCGCAATCGGAGACCGGGATCTTGCGTGCCGCCGCGCGGCTCTACCACGACCTGACGCAGATCCTGCGTCTGTGCGTCAGCGACCGCTTCAAGCCCGAGACCGCCGGCAACGATCTGCAGCGCGTGATGGCGCGGGCCGGCGACGCGCCGGATTTCTCGTCGCTGGAGGCGCGCGTGAAGGAGACGCAGAGCGAGGTGCGGCGCGTGTTCAGGGCGCTGCTGGAAGGGGCGTAGCCTGCTTCAGAGAGGCGAGCGCCTCGCGCACGTCGGGCTCCAGGCCCGCGCCGCCGGCGTCGAGATGGGCGAAGATCGCGCGCTTCATCCGGGGATCCCAGAACTTCTTGATGTGCTCGGCGATCCCCGGCACGGCCTTGCCGTGGCCCTGGCTGCGGAAGAACGTGCCGATCTGGTTGGCCATGTAGATCAGGCGGTCAGGCGACATCGGCAACCTCCGTAGCATGGCGAGCCGCGACCCGGCTGCCGTGCGTAAAAATTTCGAATCCGTCCTGCCGGGCGATCGCGACCAGCGTGATGCCGGCGGCTTCCGCGGTGCGTATTGCGAGCGCGGTCGGCGCGGAGACCGCGATCATCACCGGTGCGCCGATCGCGGCGGCCTTCTGCACCATCTCGACCGAGACGCGGCTCGTCAGCAGCACCATGCCGCCGGCGGCGTCGGTGCGGCTGCGCGCCAGCGAGCCGGCGAGCTTGTCCAGCGCGTTGTGGCGGCCGACGTCCTCGCGCAGCGCGACGATGTTGCCGGCGGGGGACCAGAATGCGGCGGCGTGCACCGCGCGGGTTTGCAGGTTGATCGACTGCAAGGGCGCGATGGCCTGCATTGCCGCCATGATCTCTCCGGGCGTGAAGCTCTGGCCCTGCGACACGACCGCCGCGGGCCGCACGGCTTCGGCAATGGACTCGATGCCGCAGATGCCGCAGCCGGTGGGCCCGGCAACGTGGCGACGGCGCTCGCTGATGCGCGCGGCATCCTCGGGCGCCAGCCACATCCTGAGCTCGATGCCGTCGTCCAGGCGAACCACTTCGAGCGAGCGGATATCGTCGACCGACTTGACGATGCCCTCGCTGAGGCTGAAGCCGACCGCGAAGTCTTCCAGGTTCTGCGGCGTTCCCATCATGACGGCGTAGGTACCACCATTGTAGGTCAGCGCCAGCGGCGTCTCCTCCGGAATGAAACGCGTTCCTTCGGACGCCACGCCGTTGCGCCAGATTCCGCGATCGATCGCCTGAACCGCGACGTGCATGCCGTTACTCCGCGGCCTCGGCCGGCGCGATGCGACGCGACTGCCGCGCCTGCGCGTCATAGGCCTTCTGCCAGTCCGACGGGCCGTTCGAGGGCGAGACCTCGACCGCCGTGACCTTGTATTCGGGACAATTGGTCGCCCAGTCCGAATAGTCGGTCGTGATGACGTTGGCCTGCGTGTCCGGATGGTGGAAGGTGGTGTAGACGACGCCGGGCGCGACGCGGTCGGTGATCTCCGCGCGTAGCGTGGTCTCGCCGGCACGGCTCTTCAGCCGCACCCAGTCGCCGTCGCGCACGCCGCGCTGCTCGGCGTCGTGCGGATGGATCTCGAGGCGATCCTCGGCATGCCAGACCACGTTCTCGGTACGCCTCGTCTGCGCGCCGACATTGTACTGGCTGAGGATGCGGCCCGTCGTGAGCAGCAGCGGATAACGCGGGCCGGTGCGCTCGTCGGTCGCGACATATTCGGTGACGACGAACTTGCCCTTGCCGCGAACGAAGCCGTCGATATGCATCACCGGCGTGCCTTCGGGCGCCTTCTCGTTGCAGGGCCACTGCACCGAGCCGAGCTCGTCGAGCTTGGCGTAGGAGACGCCGGCGAAGGTCGGCGTCAGCGCCGCGATCTCGTCCATGATCTCCGAGGGGTGGCTGTAGTTCATCTCGAAACCCATCGCCTTGGCGAGGCCGATCGTGACCTCCCAGTCGGCCATGCCGTTCTTCGGCGTCATCACCTTGCGCACGCGCTGGATGCGGCGCTCGGCGTTGGTGAAGGTGCCATCCTTCTCGAGGAAGCTCGAGCCGGGCAGGAAGACGTGGGCGTAGTTCGCGGTCTCGTTGAGGAAGAGGTCGTGAACGATGACGCATTCCATCGCCGACAGCGCCGCCACCACGTGGCTGGTGTTGGGGTCGGATTGGAGGATGTCCTCGCCCTGCACGTAGATCCCCATGAACGTGCCTTCGACCGCGGCGTCGAACATGTTGGGAATGCGCAAACCCGGCTCGGGGTTGAGCTTGACGTTCCACAGCGCCTCGAACTGGTCGCGCACGGCATCGCCGGAGATGTGGCGATAGCCGGGCAGCTCGTGCGGGAACGAGCCCATGTCGCAGGAACCTTGCACGTTGTTCTGGCCGCGCAGCGGGTTCACGCCGACGCCGGGGCGGCCGATATTGCCGGTGACCATCGCGAGGTTCGCGATCGCGATCACGGTGGTCGAGCCCTGGCTGTGCTCGGTGACGCCGAGACCGTAATAGATCGCACCGTTGCCGCCGGTGGCGTAGGTGCGGGCGGCTTCGCGCAGGTCCTTCGGATCGACGCCGGTGAGGATGGCGGTGGCTTCCGGGCTGTTCTTGGGCTGCGCGACGAAGGCCGCCCATTCCTCGAACTCGCTCCAGTCGCAGCGCTCGCGCACGAAGGTTTCGTTGACGAGGCCTTCGGTGACGATGACATGCGCCAGCGCGGTCATGACCGCGACGTTGGTGCCGGGCATCAGGGGCAGGTGCAGCGCCTTCACATGCGGCGATTCCACCATCTCGGTGCGGCGCGGATCGATCACGATCAGCTTGGCGCCCTGGCGCAGCCGCTTCTTCAGCCGCGAAGCGAACACCGGGTGAGCGGAGGCCGGGTTGGCGCCGATGACCACGACGACATCGGTGTCCTCGACCGAGTCGAAATCCTGCGTGCCTGCGGACGTGCCGAAGGTGGTGGCAAGGCCATAGCCGGTCGGGGAGTGGCAAACGCGGGCGCAGGTGTCGACATTGTTGTTGCCGAAGCCGGCGCGGATCAGCTTCTGCACCAGATAGGTCTCTTCGTTGGTGCAGCGGGACGAGGTGATGCCGCCGATGGCATCGCGGCCGTACTTCGTCTGGATGCCGCGCATCCTGGTCGCGGCGAACGAGAACGCCTCGTCCCAGGAGACTTCCTTCCAGGGATCCTCGATCCGGTCTCGGATCATCGGCTTGAGAATGCGTTCCCCGTGGTTGGTGTAGCCCCAGGCGAAGCGGCCCTTGACGCAGGAATGACCGCGATTGGCCTTGCCGTCCTTGTAGGGCACCATGCGCACGACTTCCTCGCCGCGCATCTCGGCCTTGAAAGTGCAGCCGACGCCGCAATAGGCGCAGGTGGTGACGACGGAGTGCTCGGGTTGGCCGATCTCGATCACGGATTTTTCGGTCAGCGTCGCGGTCGGGCAGGCCTGCACGCAGGCGCCGCAGGAGACGCATTCCGAGCCGAGGAAGCTCTCGCTCATGCCAGGCGAGACGCGGCTGTCGAAACCACGGCCGGAGATGGTCAGCGCGAAGGTGCCTTGCACCTCCTCGCAGGCGCGGACGCAGCGCGAGCAGACGATGCACTTGGAGGGATCATAGGTGAAGTACGGGTTGGACTCGTCCTTCGGCATCCAATGGTCGTTGTCGCAGCCATGGGATTTGGCGAAAACATGGTTCTCGCCCTCATAGCTGTAGCGCACGTCGCGCAGGCCCACCGCGCCGGCCATGTCCTGCAATTCGCAGTCGCCGTTGGCGCCGCAGGTCAGGCAGTCGAGCGGATGGTCGGAGATGTAGAGCTCCATCACGCCCTTGCGCAGCTTCTTCAGCCGCTCGGTCTGGGTGTGCACGACGAGGCCGTTCATCACGGGCGTGGTGCAGGACGCCGGCGTTCCGGCGCGGCCCTCGATTTCGACGAGGCAGAGACGGCAGGAGCCGAACGCGTCGACCATATCGGTCGCGCAGAGTTTCGGGATCTGGTGACCGGCATCCATCGCGGCGCGCATGATCGAGGTGCCCTCGGGCACCGTGACCTCATTGCCGTCGATGGTCAGCGTCACCATCGTTTCCGAGTTCGAGCGCGGCGTGCCGTAGTCGATTTCTTCGATCAGAGACATCGTCGTTCTCCTATTCCGCGGCCTGAAGCGTGGTCGGTGCCGGGATGAAGTCCTCCCGGAAGTGCTTCAATGCGCTCAGCACAGGGTACGGCGTGAAACCACCGAGTGCGCAGAGCGAGCCGAATTTCATGGTGTTGCAGAGGTCTTCGACCAGCGCGAGGTTTTCATGGACGCGCTCGCCGTTGATGATCTTCTCGATGGTCTCGACGCCGCGGGTCGAGCCGATCCGGCAGGGCGTGCACTTGCCGCAGGATTCGACGGCGCAGAACTCCATGGCGAAGCGCGCCTGCCTGCGCATGTCGACGCTGTCGTCGAACACGACGATGCCGCCATGGCCGATCAGGCCGTCGCGGGCGGCAAACGCCTCGTAGTCGAACGGCGTGTCGAACAGCGCGCGGGGGAAATAGGCGCCTAAGGGCCCGCCGACCTGCACGGCGCGAACCGGGCGGCCGGTGAAGGTGCCGCCGCCGATATCGTCGACGAGCTCGCCGAGCGTCACGCCGAACGCCGTCTCGAACAGCCCGCCATGGCGGATGTTGCCGGCAAGCTGGATCGGCATGGTGCCGCGCGAACGGCCCATGCCGTAATCCGCATAGGCCTTGGCGCCTTCGGCGAGGACGAAGGGGATAGCCGCGAACGACAGCACGTTGTTGATGACGGTCGGCTTGCCGAACAGGCCGTGATGCGCCGGCAGCGGCGGCTTGGCGCGCACGATGCCGCGCCGGCCTTCGAGGCTTTCCAGCAGCGAGGTTTCCTCGCCGCAAACGTAAGCGCCGGCGCCGACGCGGACTTCGAGATCGAAGCTGGAGGTGGAACCGCTTATCCTGTCGCCGAGATAGCCGCCTCGCTTGGCGGCTGCGATAGCCGCATTCATCGCCTCGACCGCGTGCGGGTATTCGCTGCGGATATAGATGTAGCCCTTGGTCGCGCCGACGGTGAGGCCGGCGATGGTCATGCCCTCGATCACCAGCAAAGGATCGCCTTCCATGATCATGCGGTCGGCGAAGGTGCCGCTGTCGCCTTCATCGGCGTTGCAGACGATGAACTTGCGGTCGGCCTTGGCCTGCGCGACGGTCTTCCACTTGATGCCGGTCGGGAAGCCCGCGCCGCCGCGGCCGCGCAGGCCCGATGCCGTGACTTCGCTCAGGATCGCATCGGGTCCGAGCGAGAGGGCGCGCTCAAAGCCCTTGTAGCCGCCATGGGCGCGGTAGTCGTCGAGCGAGCGCGGATCGATCACGCCGCAGCGGGCGAAGGTGAGGCGGGTCTGGCGCTTCAGCCAGGGAATCTCGTCGGTTGCCCCCAGCCGCAACACATGCGGCGTGTTGCTGGCGAGCGCGTCGAGCAGCGAGGGCACGTCGGCTTCCGTGACCGAACCGAAGGCGATCCGGCCCTGCGGGGTCGCCACCTCGACCAGCGGCTCGAGCCAATACATCCCGCGCGAGCCGGTCCTGACGATCTCGATTCCTACGCCGCGCTTGCTTGCTGCCTGCTTCAGCGCCAGGGCAACTTCGTCGGCGCCGACGGCGACTGCGCCGGCGTCACGTGAGACGAACAGACGCAAGCTCATCGCTGGGCCTCCGCAACGAGGGCATCGAGGCGCTTTTGATCGAGCCGGCCGATCAGGCGGCCGTCGAGCATCGCGGACGGAGCGGTCGCGCACAGGCCGAGGCAGTAGATCGGCTCCAGCGTGACGCGATCGTCGGCCGTGGTGTTGCCAAGCGACACGCCGAGCTTTGCTTCTGCGCGCGCGGCCAGCGCATCGCCGCCCGCGGCCTGGCAGGCCTCCGCGCGGCACAGCTTCAGCACGCGGCGGCCGGCCGGCTTGTGGCGGAAGTCGTGGTAGAACGTGAACACGCCATGCACTTCGGCGCGCGACAGATTGAGCGCCTGCGCCACCATCGGGATAGCGGCCTCCGGCACATAGCCGAAGGCTTCCTGCAACGCATGCAGGATGACGAGCGTCGCGCCCTCTTGGTTGGCATGTTCGGCGATGATCTCGCCGCCGCGCGTCTCGTTCCAAGGCTCAAAAAGCGCTGTCATTCTTCGTTCTCAACCTGAGCGTTTCCTCAGCGCAAACTAGTTGGAATCATTCGAAGATCAATAAAGCCGTCCCGTGCTGCGATTGCGAATTCAGATCGATTTGCAACCGCAATCGATCGATACGAATTGGTAATGAAAACTGGATCGGCTGCCGGTTTTCGCGTGTTGGTGCAGGCCAGGCGTGCTAGCTTGCATGCCACGATGGATCCGAGGGGACTGGCGGTTGATCGACAAGCTTGAACTATTGCTGGCGCTGGCGAAGGAGCGGCATTTCGGACGCGCAGCGGAGGTTTGCGGCGTGACGCAGCCGACGATGTCGACCGGGCTGAAACAGCTCGAGGAGATCCTCGGCGTGATGCTGGTCCAGCGCGGGTCGCGCTTCCAGGGCTTTACGCCGGAAGGCGAGCGGGCGCTCGACTGGGCGCGGCGGATCGTGGGCGATGCCCGCGCGATGCGCGAGGAGATCAACGGGCTGAAGCACCAGCTCTCCGGCGAGATCCGCATCGCGGCGATCCCGACCGTGCTCGGCATGGTGGCCGCGCTGACGACGCCGTTCCGTGCCAAGCATCCGGAAGTGCGCTTCCGCATCCAGTCCACCACCTCGTCCGAGGTGCTCGGGCTGCTGGAAAATCTCGAGGTCGATGCAGGGCTGACCTATATCGAGAACGAGCCGATCGGAAAGGTGCGGACCATTCCGCTCTACAACGAGAGCTATCGTCTTCTGACTGCGCCGGATGCGATGTTCGGCGACCGCGAGACGGTGACCTGGACCGAGGTCGGGCAGGTGCCGCTCTGCCTGCTGACGCCCGACATGCAGAACCGCCGCATCATCGACCGCGCGCTACGTTCCGTCGGCGCGGAGGCGACGCCGACGCTGACCTCGAACTCGCTGCTGGTGCTGTTCACGCATGTCAAGACGGGGCGCTGGGCGAGCGTGATGCCGGCCAAGCTCGCCGAGACGCTCGGTCTGTCCGACACGGTGCGCTCGATCCCGATCGTCGATCCCGACGTCAATTACAGCATCGGCATGGTCATCCCGCAGCGCGATCCGATGACGCCGCTGATCGCGGCGCTCGTCAATGTCGCACGGGAAGTGGCGCCGTCGCTGCAATTGTAGAGCAGAGTGCAGTTGAGTTGAATTAAGCGGCCGCGCGCTCGGTGCACCTCTCCCGCTTGCGGGAGAGGTCGGCGCAACGCGCCGGGTGAGGGTTCTCTCCTCTTGGGGGTTCTCGATTGCGGAGATACCCTCTCCCCAACCCTCCCCCGCAAGCGGGGGAGGGAGCGCACTTCCCTCGTTGCAGCTGTAGGGCCTCAGGCCGCGGCCGATATCCCGGACGCCGCCTTGATCGCGTCGCGCGGCAGGGTCACGCGCACGACGGTGCCGACCTCGAGCTTGGAGCGCAGCCGCATCGAGCCGCCGTGGAGCTGGGCCAGCGAGCGGGCGATCGCAAGGCCGAGGCCCGAGCCGTGATAGGTCTTGGTGAGCTGGCTCTCCACCTGCTCGAACGGGCGGCCGAGCCGTGCCAGCGAATGTGGCGCGATGCCGATGCCGGTGTCGGCGATCATCAGCACGATCCGGTCGTCGAGCTGCCGGCTGCGCACCACGACGCGCCCGCCGTCGGGCGTGAACTTCACCGCATTGGAGAGCAGGTTGACGATGATCTGCTTGGTGGCGCGGCGGTCGGCGACGACGGCGATGGATTTGGCGATGTCGGCGTCGAGGGTGATGTGCTTGTCCTGGGCCCGGCCGGTAACCACCCGCAGGGATTCCGCCAGCGTCCGCGACAGGTCGAGCTGTTCCATGTCGAGCTTCATGCGGCCGGCCTCGATCTTCGACATGTCGAGGATGTCGTTGATGACCTCGAGCAGATAGTGGCCGCTGGTCAGGATGTCCTGGCAATATTCCTGGTACTTCTCGCTGCCGAGCTCGCCGAACATGCCCGAGCCCATGATCTCGGAGAAGCCGATGATGGCGTTGAGCGGCGTGCGCAGCTCGTGGCTCATATTGGCGAGGAATTTCGACTTGGTCTGGTTGGCTTCCTCGGCGCGGGTCTTTTCGCGCTGGTATTTCTCGGCGAGGTCGGCGAGCTCGACCGCCTGGCGCTCCAGCGCGGCCTGCGAACGCTTCAGGTCGATGACGGTGGCGCGCAGGCGCAGGTCGTTGTCGACCAGCTTCTGTTCGTGCTCCTTGATGCGGGTGATGTCGGTGCCGACCGAGACGTAGCCGCCGTCCTTGGTGCGGCGCTCGCTGATGTGCAGCCAGCTGCCGTCGTCGAGCTGCGCCTCGAAGGTGCGCGCGCCGGGCCCTTGGGCGGCGGTCTCGTTGTGGCGGGTGCGCACCTCCGGCATGCGGCCGACCTCCAGCACGGTCTCGTAGGAGGTGCCGGGAATGACGGCGGTCTCGGGCAGCTTGTGCAGGCGCTGGAAGTGCGAGTTGCAGAGCACGAGGCGGTCGCTCGCGTCCCAAAGCACGAAGGCTTCCGGGATCGTCTCGATGGCGTCGCGCAGGCGAAGGTCGGCTTCCACCGTCTTCTCGGCGAGGCTCTTCTGCTCGGTGATGTCGACGGCGATCCCGATCAGGTGCACGCTGGAATCGGTGGCGCCGCGGGTCTTCTCGCAGCGGACGCGTAGCCAGATCCAGTGGCCGTCGACGTGCTGCATGCGGAAGGTCTGGTCGATGTGGTCGATCTTCTCGGAGATGAGCTGGTCGGCGATCGCGAACAGGTCGATGTCGTCGGACTTCACCAGCGCGTTGACCTCGCCGAAGGTGAGCAGCTCGTTGCGGCCGTCGAGGCCGAGCATCGAGAACATCGACTGCGACCAGAAGATTCGGCCGCGCGACAGGTCCCAGTCCCACAGCCCGCAGCGGCCGCGGTTGAGCGCGGTGTCGATACGTCCGCGCACGGCGTCGTTGATGAGGTCGCCCTCGCGGGCGCGGGTGGACTGCCAGTGGAAGGCGAAGCCGA
Organism: Bradyrhizobium sp. WYCCWR 12699; assembly: GCF_032144035.1. Classification (NCBI taxonomy): domain Bacteria; kingdom Pseudomonadati; phylum Pseudomonadota; class Alphaproteobacteria; order Hyphomicrobiales; family Nitrobacteraceae; genus Bradyrhizobium; species Bradyrhizobium sp. WYCCWR 12699. The sequence goes on along the minus strand of NZ_JAVTJN010000039.1, from coordinate 780,848 downwards.
GGATCAGGACGACGAATCCGGTCGTTGCCGACAGCGTCACCGAGAGCGCGGCGTCCGAGCCCCAGATCGGCTCGTTGCGCTCCTGGATCACGGTGACGAAACCGGGCATCGACTTGATCTGCCGCGAGGTCGCCATCGCGGCGTTGCCGTTCGGCAGCGTCATGTCGGAGATGTTGCCGTCGCGCGTCGGCGCCGCGAGCAATTGGGCCGTCGTGATGGCATCGAGCAGACGGTCGTTGCCCGAGGGGTCGCTGTCGACCGGAACGCGGGCGAGGACGCGGCGGTCGATGCCGGCCGAGGTGACGATGACGTGGCGACCCGAGGCCGTGCCCCAGGACGGGATCAGGTCCGGCAGCAGCGTCGGCAGGCTCTCGATGTTCTTCAGCCGCTCCTGGCGCACGGAGGTGAGGCGGTCGATGCGTTCGGCCAGCAGATCGGCGAGCGCCGAGATGTCGTGGCGTATCACCAGCCGCTTCTGGCGCGTCTGGTCGACGACCTGAACGAACGCGCCGAGACAGATCGTGATCAGGAAAGCGATGATCAGCGTCGGCACGGCGCGACGAAGCGCCGGCTCCGCGATCAAGAGCCGATGATAGGCAGGTTTCGCGATCGATTGCGCCAATCCTTTGATCGAATCGGATTGGACGCACGCGTTCGCGGCGTCTGCACGCGACATGCCTTCGGCCCCCTGAAAACCAGCTTGCAACTGAAGTCCGGAAGCAGCCCCACATCGCTTCCGAATCACAGCGATTTGAATCCAGTTTTCGCGGGCTGTCGAGAGTCAACGAATCGTTAACGCGAAATTATTCTTATCCAACGCGAGATTTGTGCATCGCGCGTCCGCAAACTCACGGGCGGGAGGAGTCCGAAACGGGAACGTGTGACTCCTCGCACATTCTTCGTGTCGTGCGCCTCGTCACGCGCGCGGCGGTTCGGCGTGACTGATGACGCGCTTGACGCTCGGGAACGCGCGCCGCAACGCGCGCTCGATCGCATCGACCTGCTCGTGCACCTTGATCACGCTCATCGAGGGTGTCGCGCGGCAGTGGAAGTTGACGATCTCGCCGGCATCGGTGTTGCGGACACGGACATTGTGGATGTCGTGGATCTCGCCGCCGGCGGCATAGTCCGCCAGCGCGGCGGCGATCGTCCGCACCCGCTCCGGCGCGGCATCGATGCCGAACGGAAGTTCCGGTTCCAGCGGCTCGATATGGACGTCGACCTCGACGTCCTCGCCGAACTCCACCTGAATGTTGCGCTCCAGCGTGTTGGCGATGTCGTGGGCGGCGTCGAGCTGCATGCCGCCATCGACCTCGAGGTCGATGCTGACGATCAGCTTGCCGCCGAGATCGTGCACCGTGACGTGGTGGATGGCGAGCCCCGAATTGCGCGCGATGACCATGATGCGGTCGCGCACGGTCTCGTTGTCGCGCGCCACGGGCACCGCAGCGAAAGTGAGGTCGGCATCACCGAAGGTCTTGGTGACGGCGGCCTGCGCGTTGCGCTTGATGTCCTCGACACGGTCGATCGGATAGGTCCGCGGCACCTTGGCGATGGTGTCGATGAAGGTCGTCGCCCCGACCATGCGTACGCGCAGGCGCTCGACGGCGATCACCCCGGGCACGCCGCAGATCGCGGCCGTGGCCTTTTCCTGCGCACCCTCGGGAGCGCGGTCGACCAGCGTCTGCACGGTCGAGCCGGCCATGCGCAGGCCGAGAGCCGCGATCATCACGGCGACCGCCGCCGCCGCCGCGGCATCGCCCCACCAGAAGCCGAGGGCGGCGAGGATCAGGCCCACGATCACGGCGAACGAGCCCATCACGTCGGATGCAAAGTGCAGCGCGTCGGCCGCGAGCGCCTGGCTCCGCGTCGCGCGCGCGGCGCGGTGCAGGGCTCGGGCGCGCCAGAGATTGACGATGATGTCGATCACCAGCACGACGAACGGCACGGCCGAAATGGTTGGCGGCGGCGCCCCCTCGCGGAGCCGGCTATACGCCTCGACCAGGATGCCGCCGGCGAGCACGTAGAGCAGGGCGGTGACGCCGAGCGCGGAGATGCTCTCCAGCTTGCCATGGCCGTAATGGTGCTCATCGTCCGCCGGCTTGTCGGACACCCGCACCACCGCCCAGGTGATGATGGTCGCGACCAGGTCGATCGAGGAATGCAGGGCCTCGGAGATCAGCGCGAGCGAGCCGATCGCGATTCCGACCACGAACTTGGCCGCCGCCATGGCGCCGCTGGCAAAGATCGAGATCGCCGCGACCGAGGTCTTGTCGTGCTGGGAGGTCATGGCGGGGGATTTAGCAGCCCGGGGCCGAACATCAAGCGGCGATCCACAGGAGTAGTCGCGAGTGAGTTGCAGGAGCGGGGCGATGTCATTCCGGGTTCGGTCCCGCGGACCGCCCCGGAATGACTTTCCTCACACCGTCACCACGATCTTCCCCAGATGCCTGTTCGCCTCCATGTGCTCGAACGCCCGGTCGATGTCGTCGAAGGAAAATACCTTGTCGATCGGCAGCTGCAGCTTTCGCGACTCCACCGCGCCCCAGATGTCCTTGCGGACCTCCGCGAAGATCTCGCGGACCTCCTCGATGGTGCGGGTGCGGAAGGTGACGCCGACATAGTCGATGCGGCGCGCCGCATGCAGGTCGAAGTTGAAATCGGCATGGGTGCCGCCGAGCCGGCCGACATTGACGATGCGGCCCTTCACCCTGGTCGCGGCGAGGTTCTGGTTGGCGACCTTGCCGGAGACCTGGTCGACGATGAGATCGACGCCTTCGCCGTTCGTCGCCTTCAGCACTTCGTCTACCCATTTGGGATCGGATGAGTCGACCGCGAGGTCGGCGCCATAGTCCTTCAGCCGGCCGCGCCGGATGGCATCGGTGGAGGAGCCGATCACGAGCTTTGCGCCCTTGAGCCTGGCGATCTGCATCGCCATCAGGCCGACGCCGGAGCTGGCGCCCTGGATCAGCACGCTCTGGCCTGGCTTGACCCCGCCGACAGTGACCACGGCGTTGTGCATGGTCGCGAGCGCGACGGGCAGGCTGGCTGCCTCCTCGAAATTCATGTTCGAGGGTGCGTGGAACAACCGGCCGTGATCGGCCAGCGTGTATTCGGCGAAGGCCGCGCCGCCCGAGCCCATGACGCGGTCGCCGATCTTGACGCCCTTCGCATCCGGCCCGAGCTCGGCGACCTCGCCCGCCCATTCCATCCCGAGCACGGTGCCGACGCCGCCGGCCGCGCCATGGGCGTGGCCCTTGCGCATGCCGGTGTCGGCGCGGTTGAGGCCGCAGGCGCGGACCTTGACGAGAACCTGCGTGCCTTTCGGCTTGGGTTGAGCGACGTCGGAAATCCGAGCGCCTTCAGGACCGTAGACATAGGCTTTCATGAAATCCTCTCGCCTCCTGAAGTGATTATTCCGCCGCTTCGCGTTGCGGCTGAACGATCATGCCTTCGAGCCGGCTGCGAATGATCGCCTCCGCCTCGCGCACGATGCGGGAGATGAGCTCGGCGCAGCTCGGGATGTCCTGGATCAGGCCCTGAACCTGGCCGGCCGACCAGATGCCTTCATCGGAATTGCCCGTCGCATAGACCATCTTGCCGCGGGCACCGGCGACGAGCTCGCGGATGTCCTCGAATTTTGCGCCTTCCTTCTCCATCGCGACCACCCTGGTCGAGATCTCGTTCTTGGCGACGCGCGAGGTGTTGCGCATGGTGCGGAAGATCAGCTCGGTCTCGCGCTCGTCATTGGCGACGATCTTCTCCTTGATGAGCTGGTGGATCGGGCTTTCCTTGGTGGCCATGAAACGCGTGCCCATGTTGATGCCGTCGGCGCCCAGCGCCAGCGCGGCGACGAGGCCGCGGGCATCGGCAAAGCCGCCGGAGGCGATCATCGGGATCTTGATCTTGTTGGCGGCGGCCGGGATCAGGATCAGGCCGGGGGTGTCGTCCTCGCCGGGATGGCCGGCGCATTCGAAACCGTCGATCGAGATGGCATCGACGCCCATGCGTTCGACCGAGAGCGCATGACGCACGCTGGTGCATTTGTGCACGACCTTGACGCCGTGCTTCCTGAACTCGTCGACATGCTCCTGCGGCTTGTTGCCGGCAGTCTCGACCACCTTGATGCCGCTCTCGATGATGGCGGCGCGGTACTCGGCATAGGGCGGCGGCTTGATCGCCGGCAGGATGGTGAGGTTGACGCCGAACGGCTTGTCGGTGAGGTCGCGGCAGCGCGCGATCTCCTTCCTGAGGTCCTCCGGCGTCGGCTGGGTCAGCGCCGTGATGAAGCCGAGCGCGCCGGCATTGGCAACGGCGGCGACCAGCTCGGCACGCCCGACCCACTGCATGCCGCCCTGGACGATCGGGTGCTCGACCCCGACGAGTTCAGTGAACCGTGTCTGCAGCATGATAAGTTTCCCCCAGCGATGGCCCGCAGGCTCTGTTGTCGGTTGATGCCGCAAGGATGCCGCCGGGGGTGGGAAAAGTCTATCAGCCGAGCGTGCGGTGGGGGCGGGGCGGCATGCGGGGGACGAGGAGATTCCGCGAGGCGGATAATTGGGGTGTGCCGCCTTTGCAGGAGCGTCCGCCAAGGCGACGCTGAGGCTGCTTTCTGGATTGCTTCGTCGCTACGCTCCTCGCAATGAGGGGAAAGCTACTCCGCCGACAGCCGCACCATCTGGCGGCCGCCGTTCATTTCCTTGAGGCGGTTGACGAAGTTTTCCGGGCGCTGCCAGCGGTTGGGGACCTCGAGGCCCATGAACTCGGCGATGTCGCCGATGAAGCCGGTGCAGTTGGCGGTCTCGGCGTTCCAGACCGGCGAGTTCGTCTGCAATTTCTTGATATAGGCGAACACGCGCTTGGCGTCGGCCTCGTTCAGATAGACGCGGTAGCTGGCGGTCAGATATTCCGGATCGAGATCGCCATAGCTCGCGCCGGTTTCCGACGGCACGAAGGTGATGTGGCCGAGCACGTAAGCGAGCGTGTCGCCGGCGGGCGTCAGCCCTGCGACCTCGACGGCCTTCTCGCTGGTCTTGCCGTACCAGACGAAGGCATGGCCCCAGCTCGCGGCCGTGCGGGCGCGGAAGTCAACGTAATAGGGACCTTTCTCCGCGCGCGCGAGCGAGCGCCGCGTCGATTGCGGCGCCGGCCGTGACGTGGAGTCGGTCGTGGCAAGCGCATTGGCCTCTGCAGTGCGCTTGTTGGCTTCGTGGGCCGAAGCCGAGGGCATCAGGCAGGCGATCATCGCCGCGAGAGCGAGCCCGGCAAGAATGCAGGATCCCGATCGATCAGGTTTGTTCGTCACGCTGTGCCCCTCGACTGTCGGCCGCTTACGCTGGTCTTGCGCGCTAACGCGTCAGTAGCGCGCCGCAACCGGGCCCGGCGCCTTGCCGATCGGGGCCTTTCCAACCGGGCTCTTGCCAATCGGCATCTTGCCGATCGGCGCCTGCTCGGAATAGACCGGCACGGGCTGGCGGCGCGGCAGATCCGCAGCGTTCGCGGCCGTCACCAGAGCAAGCGTGGCACCCAGAGCAATTACAATCTTCTTCACAGTGATACCCCTAGAAGGTTTGGCCCAAACACGGCCATGCCGTGCCCCCAGACACGCCTCACAAAAGGGCGTCCGAATGCGACCAAGTTGCGGCGCGCGCAGGGCGTGTCAGCGGCATATGTCTGACGCGCAAAGATGTGATGTGTCTGGATGTTTCGGAACGGCGTGAAGCGCCTCACCCGATCCGATTGAGGCCATTCCTGATCGTCGCGAAGATGCCGCCGATGTCCTTGCGCAGGGCGTCGAGCGCGTTGAAATTGTCGAAGATGCGGGCGAGGCGGTCTTCGACCTCGCGCTTGCTCCGGGTCAGGGTCTCGACGCGCGAGGCCAGCGTCACGTCGCCGTTGGCCTCGATCTCGCTGACGGTCTTGGCGAGGAGATCGCGGGTGGCGCCGACCTCCGCGATCATGGCCTCGATGCCGAACACCGGCGCCTTGAGCGGGACGAGGTCGGCCTGCGACTTCGACAGCTCCGTCTTGAACGCGTTCAGCGTCGCCAGTGTCTCCTGCAAGGCAGCCAGACGCTGGCGTGACTGGAGGACGAATTCGTTCAGCGCGTTCTGGCGGTCTGCGAGGGTCTTGCCGTCGGAATCGGTTTCGACGTCGGCGAGCGCGCGTTCGAGCTGGGCCTGGCGCTGGCCGAGCTCCTCGAAATCGAGCCGGATGCTTTTCAGGATGTCGAAGCTGTCGTCGATGCGGGCGAGGCGCTGCTCGATCTCGATCTTGTTCTTCGAGAGTGTTTCGACGCGCGTCGCGAGCGGCGTCTCGCCGCCGGTCTCAAGCTCGTCGATGGTCTTGGCGAGACGGTCGTGGCTGAGGCTGAGCTCGCCGATCAAGGCGTTGATGCCGGCATCCGAGGATCGCAGCGGCGCCAGCTCGGCGTGGGATCTTGCCAGATCCTCCTTGTGCCGGTTGAGGGTCGCGAATGTGTCCTGGACCGCGTTCACCCGCCCCAGAAGCGCCGACACGTCGCGCGCGATGTCCCGCTGCCGGTCGGCGAGGTTGTTCTTGCGGTCGTCGGTCTCGAGGTCGTGCAGCGAGCGTTCCAGCTGGTTCTGGCGGTCGCGGATCTCGGTGAAGACGGGCTCGACCGCGCGGCGCTGATCGGCGACCTTGCCGACCATCTCGCGCAGTGCCTGCTGGCGGCGGCGGATTTCGGCGAGCTGGTCGTGCATGTCGGTGGATTCGTTGCGGCCCTGCTGCAGCAGCGCGCGCCGCTCGGTCTCGCCGAGCTTGTCGTGGAGGGCGGAGACCGCTTCCCGGGGATCGTTCTCGATCAAATGCTGGACGGTGGCGTCGAGATGGTTCTGCAGGGCGTGGGCGACGACGACGTCCTCGCGGGTCTTCTTGAGACGGTCACGTAGCGTCTTCAGCCTGCGGTCCTGGCGTGACAGCCGCCAGGCAGACGCGCCGATCAGGCCCAGCGTCCCCGCCAGGATCGCGCCGACAGTGATGCGTTGCGGCATGGGAAGCCCCGCGAACCAGGCGGGCAGATGGGCAAAGTCGTAACCAAACGTCTGCTGGGCGAGAAACGCGATGACGGCCAGCAGCACCAACCAGGCAATCAGGAAAAACAGCCACATCGTGAATTCCTCACGCCGGCACACATTTTCGCCATGATTGCTATTGGAGAGCCGAACACCGCGCAAGGGGCTGTCGGAGGAGCATGATGCCTCGGGACGCGCGATCCACCGCTGATTGAGGGAAGGACGGCACGGCGGGGTGCCCCGGGTCTTCCCGCAGCGGTGGGGGCTCCGCCCCGGAATGACGGAGCGGGCATTTCTGTAGCCCGGATGGGCGCATGCGGGAGCATCGCGCGCGGGACGCGGACTACGCTACATTCCACGCAGATTTCGTTACTCGCCTAAGCCGCCGACGCGACGCGGCGCGCTCATTTGCCGAGGAAGCTCGCGCGTATCTTGTCGGCGAACCAGACGACGAAGATCGCGCCGAATGCGAGCGCAAAGTACAGAGCCGTCCACAAAAGTGCATTATTGGCATTTGTCATGGCGTCCTCCCTGGCATGAGACATCGATCTCTTGCCGGAAAGGATAGTGGCGGCCGGGACGGCGCGATTTGCGCAGGATCAATTTTGCCGCGCTGCGGCGACGATGGCGATAGCCTGTAGCCCGGATGGAGCGAAGCGCAATCCGGGACCTGTGCATGACGATGGACTGCCCCGGATTACGCTTCGCTCCATCCGGGCTACTCCATCCGGGCTACGGCATCGCAGCTACAGCCGAAACTCGTTGGTGAGCTCGCCGATGCCGTCGATCGCGACGGTCACAATGTTCACCTCCTCCTTCATCACCCCAACGCCGACCGAGGTGCCGACGGCGATGAGGTCGCCCGGGAGCAGGGTCATGTCATGGGAGATTTTGCTGACCAGCTCCTGCGCCGAGAAGATCATGTCGGAGATCGGATAGTTCTGCCGCTCCGCGCCATTGAGGATGGTACGCACCGTGAGCTTCGCCGGATCAAGGCCGGTTGCGATCACGGGGCCGAACGGGCCGTAATCGTCGATGCCCTTGGCGCGGGCCCATTGCGGGAAGGTGGGATCGCTGGTCAGGATGTCGTTGGCGGTGATATCGTTGACGCAGGTGTAGCCGAAGATGAAGCTGTCGGCTTCTGCCGGCGAGACGCGCGCGCAGGTCTTGCCGATGACGATGCCGAGCTCGCCCTCATAGGTGGTCTTGCCGTCGTAATAAGAGGGACGGCGGATCACGGCGCCCGGCGTCGTGATGCTCGTGGTTGCCTTGAGGAGATAGAGCGGCTCCGGCGGCTCGGGTTGGTTCAGCTTGGCGGCGAGCGCGTGGAAATTATTCCAGAGCGCGACGATCTTGCTGGGCGCGCAAGGCGCGAGCAGCTCGACCTCCGACAGCGCCAGTGTCCTGGCCGTGGCGGCATTGCGGCCGAACATCTCGCCCTCATGCACGCTGATGCCCGATGAGGTCAGGGTGCCGAAACCGGTCGTGCCATTATTCCGGAAGCGCAGCCACTTCTTGATCTCGCCAGCCATCATGCCACCGCCAGTGCGCGGGGATCTGCCGGCGTCGAGACGCCGTCATAGAGCCCGGCGATGCGGGCGCGCTGGGTCACCATCGCCAGCACCGAGTCGAGTGCGGGCGTCTGGATGCCGGTGAGGCGGCCCATCTCCTGCACGACGGTGACGAGCGGGTCGATCTCCATCGGGCGGCCGCGCTCGAGATCCTGGAGCATCGAGGTCTTGTGGGCGCCGACCTTGCGGGCGCCCTCGATGCGGCGCTCGACGTCGACGCGGAACTTGACCCCGAAGGTCTCGGCGATCGCCTGCGTCTCCACCATGATCGCGCGCGACAGCGCACGCGTGGACGGATCGGTGCAGATCACGTCGAGCGTTGCGTGCGTGAGCGCGCTGATCGGGTTGAAGCAGACATTGCCCCAGAGCTTCAGCCAGATCTCGTCGCGGATGCGGTCGAGCACCGGGGCCTTCAGCCCGGCGGCGACGAACAGATCGGCGAGGCGCTGCACGTCTGGTGTGACCTCGCCGGAGGGCTCGCCGAGCGGGAAGTTGTTGCCGTAGACGTGACGGATCACGCCGGGCGCCTCGAGCTCGGTGGCGGGATAGACGATGCAGCCGATGGCGCGCTCGGCGCCCAGCTCGCGCCACTGCCGCCCGCCGGGATCGATGCTCTCCAGCGTCGAGTTCTCGTATTGGCCGCCGTGCTTGTGGAAGTACCAATAGGGAATGCCGTTGACGGCGGTGACGATGCGGGTGTGCGGCCCGAGCAGCGGCTGCATCTTCTCGATCACGCCCGTGATCGAATGCGCCTTCAGCGTGATGATGATGTAGTCCTGCACGCCGAGCTCATTGGGGTCGTCGGTACAGCGCGGATGCACGGTGTGCTTCTCCTCGCCCGCGAGCAGCGTCAGGCCGTGCTCGCGCATGGCGGCGAGGTGCGCGCCGCGTGCGATGAGGCTGACATCGGCGCCTGCGCGTGCGAGCTGAACCCCGAGATATCCGCCGATCGCGCCGGCGCCGTAGATACAGATCTTCATGAAATCCTCGCGGAGGGAGCCGAAGTCGGATTTTTGGGACGAAAGATCCGGTCCGGCTCGGAAGGATCCGAGCCGGGGCCGGCAGTCGCAGGGGAAGGGTCGTATCGTTTAGGCGGCCGCTTGCGGCGTGCCGTTGAGGGCCTCGTCGATGGCAGCTGCGATGTCGCGCATGCTGATGACGGAGACGAGGCTGTAATCGTCGATCACCGGCAGGTGGCGGATGTGGTGCCGGTTCATCAGGTGGCGGACGTCATCGATCGTGTCGCTCGAGGTGCAGGACACCAGCTGCTGCACCGAGACGAGCTGCGAGACCTTGACGTTGACGGCGTTCGTGCCGTGCTCGGCGACGGCGCGCACCACGTCGCGCTCGGTGAACATGCCGACCGCGGTGTTACCCTCGGAGCGGACCACGTCCTTGACCACCAGTGCGCTGATGTTGTTGGCGCGCATCAGCTTGGCGGCGATACCCACCGTTTCGTTCATCCGCACCGTGACAACGCGCGGCGTCTTCTTGCGCAGAATGTCTCCGACCAGCATTGCAACCTCCCTGGGTGAATGTTGGGAGAAGTGTGGTATACATAATGCCAACCGTCAAGCATTGGATTTGGCCGATCCGAAAAATCTTGCGACAGCGATACTGACGTTTGCCGTCGAGACAAAAAGAAAAGGGGCGCATCGCTGCGCCCCTTCTCGTTGTCGCGAATGTGCGGCGGCTACGCCGTCTCGGTCTTTGCACTTGTCTTGGCACTGCCGGTGGCGGTCTCGGTGCTCTCGGCTTCCTTGCCGAGGATGAAGGAGCGGCGCAGCGGCTTGATCACGAACAGCGCCATCAGCGCCGCCGTCGCATTCAAGGCCACTGCGACCACGAACACGGCCTTCCAGCCATAGGCCGCCGAGATCACGCTTGCGAGCGGAACGAGCAGGGAGGCGGTGCCCTTCGCGGTGTAGAGCATGCCGTTGTTGGTGGTTGCGAATTTCGAGCCGAAGGTGTCGCCGCAGGTCGCGGGGAACAGCGAGTAGATCTCGCCGAACACGCCGAAGTAAACCGCGGTTGCCAGCACGAAGACGAGCGGGATGTGACCGTAGGCCGACAGCGTCAGCAGCATCAAGGCGGCGGTGCCGAAGGCGATGAACATGGTGTGCTCGCGGCCGATCGTGTCGGAGACGAAGCCGAAGAACGGGCGGCCGAAACCGTCGAAGATGCGGTCGAGCGAGATCGCGAAGGTCAGTGCCGCCATCTGGAAGCCGGCGAGCGTGACTGGCGTGCTCGCGATCTTGAAGTCGTGCGCGATCGGGGCGATCTGCGCCGCGGTCATCAGGCCGCCCGAGGCGACCATGACGAAGACGAGATACATCACCCAGAAAATAGGCGTCCGCAGCACTTGCGGCGGGGTGAAGTCGATCTTGGTCTGCGGCAAATTGAGCTGCTTCTTCTTCGGCGGGATCGAGAGCCGCGGCGGCTGGATGAAGAAGGCGAGCACGAACACGATCACGCCCTGGCCGATGCCGAAGGTGAGGAAGGCGTGCTGATAGCCGCTGGATGCGATCATGGCTGCGATCGGCACCACGGTGAGCGCAGCGCCCGCACCGAAGCCCGCGGCCGTCGCGCCGGCGGCAAGGCCGCGGCGATCGGGAAACCATTTCAGCGCGTTGCCGACGCAGGTGCCGTACACCGCGCCCGCACCCATGCCGCCGATGACCGCTGCCGCGTAGAGCAGCGTGAGCGAGTCGGCATAGGAGTTGAGGATCCAGGACAGCGCGATCATCACGCCGCCGAACATGATGACGATGCGCGGGCCGTATTTGTCGACGAACCACGCCTCGACCGGCACCAGCCAGGTCTCGGTGACGACGAAGATGGTGAAAGCGAGCTGGATCGCGGCGCGTCCCCAATGATGGGCGGCATCGATCGGATCGACGAACAGCGTCCAGCCATATTGCAGATTGGCGATCATCGCCATGCAGACGATGCCCATGGCGAGCTGGAACCAACGGAAACCGGTGCGAAGAGGCGCGGCCGTGACGGCGCCATCCGTGCTGGAAATCATCAAGAACCTCCCAACGCGCCTGATTGACTACGACTTGGGATTGCAAGATGACCCAGTGTCGCAAATGTTGTGGCTTATCGTCGCAAGCGCGGGGGAGAGCTTGGTATACCATATTCCAGAAAGCAAGTGCTAACTGCGGCGGATTGTCACAAATATTCGGTTCCAGCGGGGAGCGGGCGCCGCAAGCTTTCCCCAAACGAAAACGCCCGGCCGCAAGGCCGGGCGTCTGCTCGATGAAGCTGTGGTGGGGCGTCAGGCGACCGTCGATTTTGCGACGACGACCTTGCGCCAGGGCTTGAGCACCGCGATCGCCAGCAGCGAGGCCAGGATGTTGGCGCCGGCTGCGATGATGAACACGCTGTCCCAGGTGCCCGACGATTGCTGCATGTAGTTTGCGATCGGTACCAGCAGCGCGGCAGTGCCCTTGGCGGTGTAGAGCAGGCCGGCGTTGGTGGTCGCGAACTTGGCGCCGAATGTGTCGGTGCAGGTCGAGGGGAACAGCGAGTAGATCTCACCCCAGGCGAAGAACACGAAGCCCGAGAGCAGCACGAACCAGATCGGATCGTGACCCCAGAGGTAGAGCATCCAGATGCCGAAGCCTTCCATGCCGAAGGCGATGAACATCGTGTTCTCGCGGCCGATCATGTCGGAGATCCAGCCGAAGAACGGACGCGTCAGGCCGTTGAGCACGCGGTCGATCGTGGCCGCGAAGGTCACTGCCGTCATCGTCACCGCCATCAGCGTGACCGGCACGTTGTCGACCTTCCAGTCGGCCGCGATCGGCTTCAGGTTGGCCGTCACCATCAGGCCGCCGGCGCCGACGATCACGAACATGAAGTACATCAGCCAGAAGATCGGCTGACGCAGAACTTCGGTCGGCTGGTAGTTGCGGCGGGTCTGCAGCAGATTGGCGTTCGCCACCACGTTCGGCACCTGGCCCGCCTTCGGCGACAGCAGGAAGAAGGCGAGGATGCAGATGATGATGCCTTGGCCGAGGCCGAAATAGAGGAAGGTGGTCTGGAAGCCACTGTCCTTGATCATGGCCTGGATCGGCGCGACCGTCAGCGCAGAGCCTGCACCGAAACCTGCCGCCGTGATGCCCGCGGCGAGGCCGCGCTTGTCCGGAAACCACTTCAGCGCGTTGCCGACGCAGGTGCCGTAGACGCCGCCGGCCCCGATGCCCGCGACGATCATGCCGAGGTAATAGCCGTTGAGCGTGGTGGCCTGTGCGTTGATCGCCCAGCCGATGGCGCAGAGCACGCCGCCGACCAGCACGACGATTCGCGGACCGTATTTATCGACGAACCATCCTTCGATCGGCACCAGCCAGGTCTCGAACAGCACGAAGAGGGTAAAGGCCCATTGGATCGACGCGCGATCCCAGCCGAACTTCTTCTGGATGTCGGGGACGAAGAACGTCCAGCCGTATTGATAGTTGGCGATCATCACCATCGCGCCTACACCGATCGCCAGTTGCGCCCAGCGATACGTGTCGCTAACGCGCGCGGTAGTAGGGGCGGTTGCCTGCACCATGTCCGTCATAAAGCCTCCCGTGGCGCCTCTAATTTTTCTGCGAGCGCTGGAGAGGCATTCTTGTATGCATTATGCCAAGCTTCAAGCGCTGGTCCGGCCACCGTGCGCAAATGTCGCAGCCTTGTTCAGCGGCAACTGTGACTCGGAACAGCACAAGTAGAAATGGCCCCGTCGTGCGGGGCCATTCATCAAAAGTAGCATGTGGATCGTTCTGAAACCGTCGCGCTGCGTGGCAGCGCGGGAAAGTAACGGCTTACAGGCCGAAGCGCGGCAGGTCGCCGTTGTGGTTCGAGATCTCGGCGCTCGCCATCAGGAAGCTGTCGATCGCGGCCATCAGGCGGGCGAACAGCGAGGCGGAGGGGGCGAAAGCAACGGAAGCGGTCTTGGACATTGGAATTTCCTTTCTTGAGACGGTCAGTCTTGCGTCTCATGTCTGGGAACAATCTATGTATACCAGATGCCACTGTCCATGCGTTTGTTTGCATGGCAGCATGTAATACGCCGCATTGCAGCATAACGCCGGGTTAATGCGGCCGGTTCGGGCAAGAAATTGCCCATCTCAAGCCGCTGAGCGGGCCCTGCCATTGCCGAAAGGCGCGAAAGCCCGGGCGGAATCCCGGAATCTCGTCGCGGCGGGCGCCAGGCTCCGGCCGCACTGCAGCGGACGGGCTTGGCAGGACAAGTCAAAGCGGCTAGTGGTCCGCCCCCTTATCCAATCAACCGTCAGAGTGGTTCATGTCGAGCGCTTCGCCCGCCGTCTCGATCGGCATCGATTTTGGGACCAGCAATACGGTCGTCGCGCTCGCGGCGGACGACCGTCGGGTCGAGGCCATCCGGTTCGACCATGGCGGCCAGCGCCACAGCACCTATGTCTCGGCGCTGTGCTTCTGGGAGGACCGGCCGGGCGCCGGGGCCCAGGCCGAGGGCGGCCCGTGGGCGATCGAGACGTTCCTCGAAGGCCGCCACGTCTACCGGTTCCTCCAGTCGTTCAAGACTTTTGCCGCCAGCAGCAGCTTCCAAACCACCCAGGTGTTCCGGCAGCGCTTCAAGTTCGAGGACATCCTGGCGGCATTCCTGCGCACGCTGGCACGCCATGGCGGTGAGAAGTTCGGCTTCGAGGCGTCCAACATCACGGTCGGCCGGCCCGTGCGCTTTGCCGGCGGCAATCCGGATGAGGCGCTGGCCATGCAGCGCTACCGTGCCGCCTTCGAGCGCCTCGGCGCCGGCCACGCGCGCTATGTTTACGAGCCGGTCGGCGCCGCGTTCTCCTTCGCCCGAAAGCTCGAGCGCGATGCCACCGTGCTGGTTGCGGATTTCGGCGGCGGCACCAGCGATTTCTCCGTGATGCGCTTTTCGCGCAAAGGCGGTGCCCTTCGCGCCGAGCCGCTCGGCCATGCCGGCATCGGGATTGCCGGCGACACGTTCGACTACCGCATCGTCGATCACGTGGTCTCGCCGCGCCTGGGCAAGGGCTCCAGCTTCCGCTCCTTCGACAAGGTGCTGCCGATCCCCAGCGGTCATTATACCAACCTGGCCCGCTGGCATCAGCTGGCGATGATGAAGAGCAATGGCGATCTGCGCGAGCTCCGGGAGCTTGCGCGCACCGCGCTGAAGCCTGAACTGCTCGAGGATTTCATCACCATCGTCGATCTCGACCTCGGCTTTGCGCTGTACCGCGCAGTGTCCGACGCCAAGGTTGCGCTCTCAGCGCAGGACGAGGTGGATTTCCGTTTCAGAGGCGGCGGCGTCGATATCGGATCGACCGTCACGCGAAAGAATTTCGAATCCTGGATCGCCGACGACATCGCTCGCCTCGGCGCCACCGTCGACAAGGTGCTGGGCGAAGCCGGCATCACCGCGCGCGAGGTCGAGAAGGTGTTCCTGACCGGCGGCACCTCGTTCGTGCCGGCGGTGCGAAAATTGTTCGCCGAACGCTTCGGCAACGAACGGCTGATGTCGGGCGACCAGTTCGAGTCGATCGCCTACGGGCTCGCGCTGATCGGGCACAGTCCCGAGCCGGATCGCTGGACCGCCGATGGCGGGATCGGGAAGAAGGCGGGCGCATAGCGCTCGCTCCCATTCTCCGCCATTGCGGGCGCAGCGCCGTAGGGTGGGCAATGCGAAGCGTGCCCACGTCCTGTACGCGACCAGAGACGAATGGCGGGCGCGGCGCCAGTGCGCCTTGCCCGCCCTACCATACTGATGTCGCCGCTACTGATTGATCTCGGGCTCGACGAGCTTCGCCAGATTGCGCAGCGATTCCTGCCAGCCGAGATAGCAGGCCTCCGGCGGGATGACGTCGGGAATGCCGGCCTGCGTGATGTCGATCTCGGTGCCGACCGAAACTTTCTTCAGGATCACGGTGACCTGGATTTCGCCGGGCAGGTTGGGATCGTCGAACTTGTCCGTGTAGCGCAGGCGCTCGCCGGGCACGAGCTCGAGATATTCGCCGCCGAACGAGTGGCTGTTGCCCGTCGTGAAGTTCCGGAACGACATCTTGAACGTGCCGCCCACCTTGGGCTCGAAATGATGCACGGTGCAGGTGAAGCCGTTCGGCGGCAGCCATTTCGCCATAGCATCCGCTTCCAGGAAGGCGCGATAGACCTTCTGCGGGCTGGTGGCGAGAACGCGATGCAGGCGGATCGTGCTGGGCATGGTTGGCATCCTCATTGATTGATGGGCCCGAGATTGGCGTCTATGGCCCCTTCATGTCACGAGGACGAACGGGACACCGCCGATCCGACACGAGGTCTCGCGTTTTTTGGCGGGTGACCGGCCGCCGGCAATCTGCATCCGCTTCAAAACCGAAGCCACAATTCCGCTGTCCTTCTTCGTTCAACTCTAGCGCGAAACTAGGGGACTTCCGTTGCGCAGGATGCTTTGGGTTTTTGCCGTCATCTTCTGCTGTTTCACGTCGACCGCGGAGGCTGCGGGCATTCAGCTCCTTGAATCCGGCCCGGCGCTGTCAGGCGCGATCTGGTATCCGTGCGCGGCCGAGACGGCGCATGTGGCGTTGGGCAGCCTTGCGGTCGGTGCCGATTTCGACCTGAAGGGGGCGAGGGATTGTCCCGTCACAGGCGCGAAACTCCCGCTCATCATCTTTTCGCACGGTCGTGGCGGCTGGTTCGGCCAGCATCACGACACCGCGGAGGCGCTGGCTGATGCGGGCTTCGTCGTTGCGGCCATCAACCATCCCGGTGACACCGCAAACGATTCCTCGCGGCGCGATACGCTGTCCCTCTGGGGCTCGCGTCCGGCGGATATCGTTCGTTTGCTCGATTTCATGCTGAAGAACTGGAAGGACCGGGCGGTGATCGATCCCGCCCAGGTTGGGTTCTTTGGTTTCTCGAGTGGCGGTGCGACCGGCTTCGTGCTGATGGGGACCAAGCCGGATTTCGCGAGGATCGCCAGCTTCTGCAAGGAGACGAGCGGCGCTTGCGCGCAGCTTCACAATGGCGAGACGCCGCCCGAGCCGATCCAGGATGCGCGCATCCGCACCGCTGTCATCGTTGATCCCGCGCCAGGCACCCTGACGCGGGAGAATCTCGCCGTTGTCAAGGTGCCGTTCCAGTTCTGGCGCTCGCAGTTCGGCGGCCCCGGCGTCGGCGACGGCTCGGGCACGGAGCGCGTCGCGCAGGGATTGCCGGGCAAGCCGGAGATTCATGTCGTTCCAGCTGGCCACTTTGCGTTCCTCGCGCCGTGTTCGGCCGAGCTCGCGGCAGCCGTCCCCCGCATCTGTACCGACACGCCGGCCGGGTTCGACCGGGTGGGCTTTCATCGCGAGTTCAATGCAGCGGTGGTGAAGTATTTCCGCGATCAGCTCGGAGAGCACTAAGCTCGAAATCGGGATCAAACAAAAAGGCCGCCGAAACCGGCGGCCTTCGTCATTCGCTGTTGTGTCCGCT
Source organism: Bradyrhizobium sp. WYCCWR 12699 (assembly GCF_032144035.1). Taxonomy (NCBI): domain Bacteria; kingdom Pseudomonadati; phylum Pseudomonadota; class Alphaproteobacteria; order Hyphomicrobiales; family Nitrobacteraceae; genus Bradyrhizobium; species Bradyrhizobium sp. WYCCWR 12699. The sequence continues at coordinate 763,774 of NZ_JAVTJN010000039.1, read as the reverse complement.
TACTCCGCGGCCTGCTTCTGCGGCGGGTCGAGTGCGCCGGACTTGTGGATCTCGGCGACCTGGTGGTCGCTGAAGCCGAGCACCGAGCGCAGGATCTCGTCGGTGTGCTCGCCGAGCAGCGGGGAGCGCTCCACCTCGCTCGGTGAATCCGACAGCTTGATCGGGTTGCCGACCGAGATGTACTTGCCGCGGGTGGGGTGATCGACCTCGACCACGGTCCCGGTCGCGCGAAGCGACTGGTCTTCGGCGATTTCCTTCATCGACAGGATCGGGCCGCAGGGGATGTCGTCCTTGTTGAGGATTTCCATCGCCTCGAACTTGGTCTTGGTCATCGTCCACTGCTCGATGCGGGCGAAGATCTCGTTGAGGCGCGGCAGGCGGGCCGCAGGCTTCGCGTAGTTCGGATCGGTCTTCCAGGTGGGCTCGCCGATCACGTCGCAGATCTTCTCCCAGACCGGAGCCTGGGTGATGAAGTAGATGTAGGCGTTGGGATCGGTCTCCCAGCCCTTGCACTTCAGGATGCGGCCGGGCTGGCCACCGCCCGAGTCGTTGCCGGCGCGCGGCACGGCATCGCCGAACGGAATGCCTTCGCCGAACTGGCTGTATTCCTTGAGCGGGCCGTGGGCAAGGCGCTGCTGGTCGCGCAGCTTGACGCGGGCGAGGTTGAGCACGCCGTCCTGCATCGCGGCGGTGACGCGCTGGCCCTTGCCCGAATGCGTGCGCTGATAGAGCGCGGTGACGATGCCCAGCGCCAGGTGCAGGCCGGTGCCGGAATCGCCGATCTGCGCGCCGGTGACGAGCGGCAGGCCGTCGCGGAAGCCCGTGGTCGAGGCGGCGCCGCCGGTGCACTGCGCGACGTTCTCATAGACCTTGCAGTCTTCGTACGGTCCGGGGCCAAAACCCTTGATCGAGGCGACGATCATCTTCGGGTTGATCGCCTGGATCTTCTCCCAGGGGAAGCCCATGCGGTCGAGCACGCCGGGGCCGAAATTCTCGACCAGCACGTCGCACTTCTTGATCAACTCGGTGAGGACTTCCTTGCCCTTGGGGTTCTTGGTGTCGAGCGTGATCGAGCGCTTGTTGTGGTTGAGCATGGTGAAATACAGGCTGTCCACGTTCGGGATGTCCTGCAGCTGGCCGCGGGTGATGTCACCCACGCCCGGACGTTCCACCTTGATCACGTCGGCGCCGAACCACGCCAGGAGCTGCGTGCAGGTCGGCCCGGACTGGACGTGAGTGAAATCGAGAATGCGAACGCCCGTGAGCGCTTTGGTCATCTTGTTGCTCCGTACTCTGTGTCTGCCCCTGCACCCGGCAGGGAATAAAGGGTTGAGGGGTGGACTTACTTCTTCTTCTGCAGAACGCTCTGCGGATTGAGGTTGCCGATGCGGCCGCTTTCCGAGCCGGCGGCCGGATCGATCACCGCGTTGATGAGCGTCGGCTTGCCGGACTTCATGGCCTCGTTGACGGCGCGCTTCAGCTCGTCGGGCGAGGTCGCGTTGACGCCGACGCCGCCAAAGGCTTCCATCATCTTGTCGTAGCGCGCGCCCTTGACGAACACTGTGGTCGCCGGATCGGAATTGGCGCCGTTGACGTCGGTGCCGCGATAGATGCCGTCATTGTTGAAGATGACGACGCAGATCGGCAGGTTGTAGCGGCAGATGGTCTCGACCTCCATGCCGGAGAAGCCGAACGCCGAGTCGCCTTCCACGGCCAGCACGGGATGGCCGGTCTCGAGCGCGGCCGCGATCGCCTGGCCCATGCCGATGCCCATCACGCCCCATGTGCCGACGTCGAGACGCTTGCGCGGCCGGTACATGTCGATGACGCCGCGGGCGAGATCGAGCGTGTTGGCGCCCTCGTTGACGAGGATCGCCTCGGGGTGCTCCTTGATGACGTTCTTCAGCACGCCGAGCGCGCCGTGATAGTCCATCGGCGATTTGTTGTTCATGAGCTTCGGCGCCATCTTGGCGACGTTCTCTTCGCGCTTGGACGAGATGGCCTTGGTCCAGTCGGCGGGAGGGGCGGTCCAGCCCGTTCCCATCGCCTGGTTGAAGGCGGAGACGACCGAGCCGATGTCGCCGACCACGGGCGCGACGATCTCGACGTTGGAGTCCATCTCACGCGGCTCGATGTCGACCTGGATGAACTTCTTCGGGGATTCGCCCCAGCTCTTGCCCTTGCCGTGCGAGAGCAGCCAGTTCAGCCGCGCGCCGATCAGCATGACGACGTCGGATTCCTTCAGCACCGTCGAGCGGGCCGCGCCGGCGCACTGCGGATGGGTGTCTGGGAGCAGGCCCTTGGCCATGCTCATGGGGAGGAACGGCACGCCGCTCTTCTCGACGAAATTCTTGATCTCTTCGTCGGCCTGCGCGTAAGCCGCGCCCTTGCCGAGGATGATGAGCGGACGCTTGGCGCTCTTGAGCACGTCGAGCGCACGCTTGACCGAAGCGGGCGAGGGGATCTGCGCGGGCGCCGCGTCGATCACCTTGACCAGCGACTTCTGGCCGGCATCGGCGCTCATGACCTGGCCGAACAGTTTTGCGGGGAGGTCGAGATAGACGCCGCCCGGACGGCCCGAGACCGCGGCGCGGATCGCGCGGGCGAAACCGATGCCGATGTCCTGGGCGTGCAGCACGCGATAGGCCGCCTTGCACAACGGCTTGGCGATCGCGAGCTGGTCCATTTCCTCGTAGTCGCCCTGCTGCAGGTCGACGATCTCGCGCTCGGAGGAGCCCGAGACCAGGATCATCGGGTAGCAGTTGGTGGTGGCGTGCGCGAGTGCGGTCAGACCGTTGAGGAAGCCGGGCGCGGAGACCGTGAGGCACACGCCGGGCTTCTTGGTGAGATAGCCGGCGATGCCTGCGGCGTAACCGGCGTTCTGCTCGTGGCGGAAGGAAATCACGCGAATGCCTTCGGCTTGCGCCATGCGGCCCAAATCCGTGATCGGGATGCCCGGCACATTATAGATAGTGTTGATGCCGTTCAGCTTGAGCGCGTCGATGACGAGATGGAAGCCATCCGTCAGTTCCTGCTCGGTGCCCGGTGCCTCGGACTTGGTCGCGGTATTCAGCATGGGCCTTCTCTCCCTGGTCTCAAGTAGCGGGGCGAATTGTTCGCCCTTCTGGTGAACGTTGCTAGGTGAACAGTTACGTGAACAATTCCTGGCCATGCGCTTCGACGTAAGCGGCAAGGCCGAGGGTGTGGTCGCGGGCGCGCTTCTCCGCAAGTTCGGTATCGCGCGCTTCGAGTGCTTCGATCATCGCGAGATGCTCGGGCAGCGAGGTCGCGGTGCGGTCCTTGCGTCCGATGGTCAGCTGGCGATAGCCGCGCACGTGCAGCAGCAGGTCATTGGTGAGATCGACCAGCACCGGCGATTCCGACAGCGAGATCAGCGCCTGATGGAAGGCGATGTTGGCGCGCGAATATTCCTCGACATGATCCTCGGGCAGGCGGTCCTTGCCGAAGTCCTTGAAATAGTCGCGCAGCGCCGTGATGTCCTTCTTGCGCGCGGTGGTGGTGATGAGGCGCGCGGCCATGCTCTCCAGCGCCGCCCAGGCGCGGATCATGTCGACGATCTCGCTCTTGGTCCGGCGCACCACCATGATGCCGCGGCGCGGAACCGTCTTCACGAAACCGTCCTGCTCGAGCATCGCGATGGCTTCGCGGATCGGGGTGCGGCTGACACCCAGGCGTTCGGACAGCGCGCGCTCGTCCAGCATCACCGGCTCGGGCGTCGAATAGATGTCCATCTTGAGGATGGCTTCCTTCAAGGCGTCATACGCCTTGTTCTTGAAGCTGCTCTCCGGGGCAATACGAACGATTGCGATGTCTGCCTCGGCCATGTTCGGCAACGCCTTGGTTGGTTTCCGTAGTGACACGACGAATCTCCTCCAGTGGGAGTCGTCTTTTACAGGAATATTAACGGGAAAGTTTTTGGCATACCACATGCCAGAATGTCAAGGCGGCTATTTTTTGCGGCGTTCTAAGCCATGCTGCAGCTTGACAAGTTGGCTTCTGGCATACCAAATGCCATCGCCAGCCATTTTTGATCCAAAGCGGCGGAGTAGTCTTGGGCTTTATGCCGCTCCGGCCCGCGACATGGAGCACAGCGCGGCGAATGGCAAGCATCACGGGCAGTCGCAAATACGCGCGCGCTTTGAAAAGAACGAACTGAGGTCAAGGGAGAAGCCACATGTCCAATTCCAAAGAAGCCGTCCGCAAGGTGCTTGACCAGGTCAAGGCGGACAACCGCACCAGCCTGACGGCCCCGGAAGGCAAGCTGGTCTGCGACGCCTACGGCATTCCGGTTCCGAAGGAGGGCGTGGCCAAGTCGGCGGGCGAGGCCGGCAAGATGGCCTCCTCGATGGGCTTCCCGGTCGTGATGAAGATCGTCTCGCCGGACATTCTCCACAAGACCGAAGCCGGCGGCGTCATCGTCGGCCTCAAGACGGCTGAGGACGCCGAAAAGGCCTACGAGACCATTCTGTCCAACGCCAGGAAGTACAAGGCTGACGCCAAGATCGAGGGCGTCCAGGTGCAGCAGATGCTGGCCGGCGGCACCGAAGTCATCGTCGGCTCGATCACCGACGGCTCGTTCGGCAAGCTGGTCGCCTTCGGCCTCGGCGGCGTGTTGGTCGAGGTGCTCAAGGACATCACCTTCCGCCTCGCGCCCGCGACCAAGGAAGACGCGCTGTCGATGCTCGACGGCATCCAGGCCCACGAGATTTTGAAGGGCGTGCGCGGTGGCGAAGCGGTGAACCGTACGGCGCTCGCCGACGTCATCGTCAAAGTTTCGCAGCTCGTCACCGATTTCCCCGAGATCGTCGAGCTCGACCTCAACCCGGTGTTCGCGACGGCGAAGAGCGCGATCGCGGCCGACGTCCGTATCGTCGTCGACTTCGCCTATGTTCCGAAGCCGAAGCCGCGGCCGACCGAAGAGATCGTCGCGGCGATGAGCCGCATCATGCAGCCGAAGGCCGTCGCCGTGGTCGGCGCCTCCGCCGAGGACGGCAAGATCGGCAACTCCGTGATGAAGAACCTCATCAACGGCGGCTACAAGGGCGACATCTATCCGATCCACCCCAAGGCCGCCGAGATCCTCGGCTACAAGGCCTACAAGAGCGTCAAGGACGTGCCCGGCGTGATCGACACCGCCGTGTTCGCGATCCCTGCCAAGTTCGTCGCGGCGGCGCTGACCGAATGCGGCGAGAAGAAAATCCCGGGCGCGGTGCTGATCCCGTCGGGCTTCGCGGAAGCCGGCGCGCCGGAGCTGCAGGCCGAGATCGTCGAGGTCGGCAAGAAGTACGACATCCGCCTGATGGGGCCGAATATCTACGGCTTCTATTATACGCCGGCCAATCTCTGCGCGACTTTCTGCACGGCCTACGACGTCAAGGGCCACGCGGCGCTGTCGTCGCAGTCGGGCGGCATCGGCATGGCCATCATCGGCTTCTCGCGTTCGGCGAAGATGGGCGTTTCGGCCATCGTCGGCCTCGGCAACAAGTCCGATATCGACGAGGACGATCTGCTCGCCTTCTTCGAGCAGGATCCGAACACGAACCTGATCGCGCAGCACTGCGAAGACCTCAAGGACGGTCGCGCCTTTGCGGAAGCGGCAAAGCGCGTCTCCAAGAAGAAGCCGGTCGTCGTGCTCAAGGCCGGCCGCACGTCGGCCGGCGCCAAGGCGGCCTCGTCGCACACCGGCGCGCTTGCCGGCAACGACAAGATCTACGAGGACGTGCTGGCGCAGTCGGGCGTGATCCGGGCCCGCAGCTTGCGGCAATTGCTCGAATTCGCCCGCGGCGTGCCGGTGCTGCCGACGCCGAAGGGCGAGAACGTGCTGATCATCACCGGTGCCGGCGGCTCGGGCGTGCTGCTGTCGGACTCCTGCGTCGACAACGGCCTGTCGCTGATGTCGATGCCGTCGGATCTCGATGCGGCCTTCCGCAAGTTCATCCCGCCGTTCGGCGCGGCCGGAAATCCTGTGGATATCACCGGCGGCGAGCCGCCGATCACCTACGTCAACACGGTCAAGCTCGGCCTCTCCGATGAGCGCATCCACTCGCTGATCCTCGGCTACTGGCACACTATCGTCACCCCGCCGATGGTGTTCGCCCGCAATATGGTCGAGGTGAAGAAGGAGATGGAGGCCAAGGGCTTCGTGAAGCCGATCGTCGCCTCGCTCGCGGGCGACGTCGAGGTCGAGGAAGCCGCCGAATATCTCTACCAGAACGGCATCCCGGCCTATGCCTATTCGACCGAGCTGCCGGTCGAGGTCCTCGGCGCCAAGTACAAGTGGGCGCGCGGGGCAGGGCTGCTCTGACGATCTTCGCCTCTCCCCGCTTGCGGGGAGAGGCCGGAATTTGCGCAGCAAATTCCAGGTGAGGGGTACTCTCCGCGAGTTTATCTGCCACTGTCCTTGCGGAGACTCCCTCACCCTGACCCTCTCTGAGCGAGCGAAGCTCGTCTCGGCCCCACAAGCGGGAAGAGGGGAAAGAAGAGATGCAGGTCGCGATGAGCAAGAACGTGATCCGGCGCAAATCACTTGAGCCTCGATCGTCATCGGAGGCTGACCATGACGCACGCGACGGCGGCGTGCAGTCGGTCGACCGCGCACTGTCGATCCTGGAAACACTGGCCGAGGACGACGAAGGCTACCGCCTCAGCGATCTCGCCATCCGCACCGGCCTGTCGGCCTCGACCGTGCACCGCTTGCTGGCGACACTGGAAAGCCGCCGCTTCGTCCAGTTCGACCGTGCAGCATCCAAATGGCACGTCGGCTCGCGCGCCTTCACGGTCGGCGCAAGCTTTGCGCGGCGGCGCAATTTCTCCACGCAGGCAATTCCCTACTTGCGCAAGCTGCGCGATCTCACCCGCGAGACCGCCAATCTCGCCGTCGTCGACGACGAATTCATCATCGTGCTGACCCGGATGGAGAGCCGCGAGATCATGCGCTCGCTGACCCAGGTCGGCGGCCGCGTCGCCATGGTGACATCAGGTGTCGGCAAGGCGGTGCTCGCGACCTATTCGGACGAGGACGTCGGCGCCGTCATCCGCCATCACGGCATGCCCCGCCTGACCGAGAAATCGATCGTGCGCCCGAGTGACCTGTTCAAGGAGCTCGAAAAGATCCGCAAGCAGGGGTTTGCGCTCGACGATGAAGAGGCCTGCATGGGCCTGCGCTGCATTGCTGCGGTGGTATACAACGACTGCGCCGAGCCGCTGGCGGCGATTTCGGTCTCAGGCATGACCAGCCGCCTGACCGACGACAGATTGCCGGAAGTGGGCCAAATCGTGCGCGACGTCGCCGGCGAGCTGACCCTTGCGCTCGGCGGGGTGATGCCGACGCCCCGCTAATTGGAAAATCCGGGCACTGTCGCTGGACAGCATCGGTCGTTTTGGCTGATATGCGACCAAACGACACAATGCGGCAAACGTCCGCATGAGCCTGGAGATGCCCAATGTTTCGATTTTCCACGCGCCTTGTCGGCGCAGCCGTCGCGCTGACCCTTGCGGCAGCGACGCCTTCTCTTGCCCAGCAGCTCGAACTTAAGCTGATGGCGCCGGCGGCTCCCGGCGGCGGCTGGGACCAGACCGCGCGCTCGATGCAGCAGGCGCTGGTGGCTTCGGGCGTCGCGCGCAGTGTGCAGGTCACCAATGTTCCCGGTGCGGGCGGCAGCGTCGGCATCGCCCAGTTCGTCAATGGCGCCAAGGGCGACGGCAACCAGATGATGGTCAACGGCTTCGTCATGGTGGGCGCGCTCGCCATGAACAAGTCGCCGGTGACGCTGGAACAGGTAACGCCGATCGCGCGTCTCACCGAAGAAATCCAGGTGATCGTGGTGCCCGCGAATTCGCCGATCAAGACCGCGCAGGATCTCGCTGCCGCGGTGAAGGCCGATATCGCCAAGGTGACCTTCGCCGGCGGCTCTGCCGGCGGCGTCGATCATGTGATGGCGGCACTGTTCGCCGGGGCCGTCGGCGCCGACGCCAAGAAGATCAACTACATCCCGTTCTCCGGCGGCGGCGAGTCGCTCGCTGCGATCCTCGGCGGCAAGGTCACCGCGGGCATTTCGGGCCTCAGCGAATATGAAGGTCAGATCAAGTCCGGCAAGTTGCGCGCGATCGGCGTGACCTCGGAGAAGCGCATCCCGGGCAGCGACATCCCGACCTTCAAGGAGCAGGGCATCGACCTCGTGATTGCCAATTGGCGCTCGGTGGTCGCGCCTCCCGGCATCACGCCGGAGCAGAAGAAGACCTTGAGCGACGCAGTCGAGAAGATGGTGAAGTCGGATGCCTGGAAGGAGATCCTCAAGCAGAAGGGCTGGGAGGATGCCTATCTCGGCGGCGACGCCTTCGCCGACTTCCTGAAGAAGGAAACCGTGCGGGTCACCGACGTGCTGAAATCGGTCGGCCTGGTCAAGTCATGACCTCGGGCGGTCCCACCCAGCCGCCGCGGCGCGTCGATCGCGCCGGTATCGTCATCGCTGCGCTGCTCGCCGTGCTCGCCGCGGTGCTGGTCTGGGACGCGCGCGGCCTGTCATCCACCGCGATGTACGGCATGGGGCCGGAGGCGATGCCGGTCGTGATCGCCAGCGGCCTTGCGCTGCTCGCGATCGGCAATTTCATCGACGCGGTGCGCGGCAATCTGCCGGCGCGCGAGAGCACCGATCCGGTTCCCGTGTTTCTGATCCTCGTCGGCCTGGCGCTGTTGATCGCCATCATCGGCTTCGGCGGCGGCTTTATCCTTGCGACCTCGGCGCTGTTCGTGACGACGTCGGCGGCCTTCGGACGCCGGGCCATCCTCGTCGACAGCATCATCGCCGTGGTGATGTCGACGCTCATCTATCTCGCGTTCGACCGATTGTTGACGTTGAGCCTTCCGACCGGCCCGCTGGAGCGACTGCTGTGATGGACACTTTTGCGGCGCTGGGGCACGGCATGGTCGTCGCCATTCAGCCGATCAACCTGCTCTATGCGCTGATCGGCGTGTTCCTCGGCACGGCAGTCGGCGTGCTGCCCGGCATCGGCCCCGCGCTGACGGTCGCGCTGTTGCTGCCGGTGACCTACAAGCTCGATCCCGGCGGCTCGCTGATCATGTTCGCGGGCATCTATTACGGCGGCATGTATGGCGGCTCGACCACCGCGATCCTGATCAACACGCCCGGCGAGAGCGCTTCCATGGCGACCGCGCTCGAAGGCAACAAGATGGCCAAGGCCGGCCGCGGCGGGCCGGCGCTCGCGACCTCCGCGATCGGCTCCTTTGTAGCCGGAACCATTGCCACCATCGGTCTTGCCTTCCTCGCGCCGTGGCTGGTCGATTTCGCCGTGCGCTTCGGCCCCGAGGATTATTTCGCGCTGATGTGCGTCGCTTTCGTCACGGTGTCGGCCACCTTCGGCGATTCCCCGATCCGCGGCCTGACCAGCCTGTTCATCGGTCTGACGCTCGGCCTCGTCGGCATCGACAAGCTGACGGGACAGGCGCGGCTCGCGTTCGGCGTCCCTGAATTGCTCGACGGCGTCGAGGTGACGACGCTGGCGGTCGGGCTGTTCGCGGTCGGCGAGGCGCTCTATGTCGCGTCGCGCCGCCACCACAGCGAGGAGAAGCTGGAGGCGGTGCGTGGCTCGCTGTGGATGACAAAGGAAGATTGGAAGCGCTCGTGGAAGCCCTGGCTGCGCGGCACCATGTTCGGCTTCCCGATCGGCGCGCTGCCCGCGGGCGGCGCGGAAATCCCGACCTTCATGTCCTATTCGACCGAGAAGCGCCTCACGAAGTACCCCGAAGAATTCGGCAAGGGGGCGATCGAAGGCGTCGCGGGGCCGGAAGCCGCCAACAACGCCTCCGCGGCCGGCACGCTGGTTCCGCTCTTGACGTTGGGGCTGCCGACCTCGGCGACGGCCGCGATGATGCTGGCGGGCTTCCAGCAATACGGCCTCAACCCGGGCCCGCTGCTGTTCGCCGAGCGGCCGGACCTCGTGTGGGGCCTGATCGCCAGCCTGTTCATCGCCAACCTGATGCTGCTGGTGCTGAATCTGCCGCTGGTCGGGCTCTGGGTGCGGTTGCTCGCAATCCCGCAGCCCTCGCTTTATGCCGGCATCCTCGTGTTCGCGACCATGGGCACCATCGCGGCAAAGCCGTCGGTGGTGGAATTGTCGATGCTATCAGGCTTCGGCGTGCTCGGCTTCTTGATGCGCCGGTTCGATTTTCCGATCGCTCCCGTCGTGGTCGGCCTGATCCTCGGCCCGATCGCTGAGAGCCAGCTGCGTCGCGCGCTCGCGATCAGCCTCGGCGATCCCATGACGCTGCTGCAGAGCCCGATCTCGGCGACGCTGCTCGGCGTCGCGCTGGTTGCGCTGCTGGCCCCATTCGTGCTGAAGGGGCTGGGGCGGTTCAAGGCGAACGAGGACTGACCGTCCTGGCGCACTTGTCGTCTCGTGTCGCGGCCATTCGTGGAGAACTGTCATGCCTTCCGAGCTCCGCTCGCCGCGTCTTGCGGTTCTGATCGACGCCGACAATGCCTCCGCGAAGATCGCGGACGGATTGTTCGAGGAGATTGCCAAGATCGGCGAGGCCAGCGTTCGCCGTATCTACGGCGACTTCTCCAATGCACGATCCAGGGGCTGGGCCGACATCCTGTCGAAGCACGCCATCATCCCACAGCAGCAGTTCGCCTATACGACAGGAAAGAACGCCTCCGACATCACGCTGGTCATCGACGCGATGGACCTGCTTCACAGCGGCCGGTTCGACGGCTTCTGCCTGGTGTCATCCGATAGCGACTTTACCCGCCTCGCGGCCCGCATCCGGGAGCAGGGCGTCGATGTCTTTGGGTTCGGCGAACAGAAGACACCGGAGAGCTTCAGACAGGCCTGCCGAAGGTTCGTCTACACCGAGAACCTCCTTGCCGGCACCGCGACCACCCAGGACGCAGCCTCGAAGTCTGCGCCGCTTCTGCCGCCCGATGCGGCCACGCCCATCATCAAGAAGGTCATCACCCAGATGGAAAGCGAGGACGGCTGGGTCGCGCTCCGTGAACTCGGGCAGCGGCTTGCCAACCTGGCTTCCGATTTCGATCCGAGAACGTTCGGTTTTCGCAAGCTGAGCGACCTCGTCCGGAAGACCAATTCGTTCGAGATCGATGAGACAAACGGGCGGTCGGTGCGGATCAGGGTCAAGGTTGCCGCGCCACCGCCGACAGCACAGAAGTCGCGCAGGCGTCCAAGGTCGAGGGCGGCAGGCGGTTCGGCGCCCAAGGCGTAAGCAGGGCGTGCCGTTATATTTGAGTTTGCCCGGTTTGGCGTAGGGCGTAACTATCGTTCGGCCGTAACGCCAAGCGAGGGTGCCCATGACCAAACTCACGCGCTTTTCCGTCGCGCCGCTGCACAGCATGACCCGGCGTCTGGCCGATGTGGCCTCGGCGCGCGTCGCGCCTAATCTCGTCGTCACCGGTGCGCAGGTGCTCTCGACTTATTCGGAGCGCATCCATGGGAACCGCGAGGTCTGGATATCAGGCGGCCGCATTGCGGCGGTGAAGCCGGCCGGCGCGGCGAAGAAGATCTGGAGCGGCGCTGCGACTTATGACGCCGCCGGCGGCATCGTCGCGCCGGGTCTGGTCGATCCGCACATCCATATCGAGTCCTCGATGGTGACGGCTTGTGCCTACGCCGAAGCGGCGCTGCTGAACGGCACCACCACGATCTTCTGCGACAGCCACGAGATCGGCAACGTCATGGATGTCGCCGGCGTCGAGGGGATGCTGGAGGACGCGCGGCAGGCGCCGCTCTCGATCTTCCTGACGGTGCCTTCGACTGTCCCTGCGACCTCGGCCGAGCTGGAGACCGCTGGCGGCGATCTCACACCGGACAAGATCGCCGGCCTGTTCGATCGCTGGCCGGAGGCCGTGGCGCTCGGCGAGAAGATGGATTTTGTGCCTGTTACGATGGGCGACGAGCGCAGCCACGCCATCCTCGCGGCCGCTTTGAAGCGTGGCCGTCCCGTCTCTGGCCACGTCTACGGCCGCGAATTCGTCGCGGCTTATGCGGCGTCAGGCGTCACCGACACCCACGAAGCGATCGACCGCGACATCGCTGACGATCTGCTCGACGCCGGCGTCTGGGTATTTTTGCGCGGCGGCCCGCCGACGACGCCCTGGCATTCGCTGCCGCAGGCGATCCGCACCGTCACCGAGCTCGGAGCCTCGCACAAGCGCACGGCGGTGTGCACCGACGACCGCGACGCCGACGATCTCCTGCTGTTCGGCCTCGACTGGGTGGTGCGCGAAGCGGTGAAGGCGGGGATGTCGCCGGAGCAGGCCTGGTCGATGGGCTCGCTGCATGGCGCGACGCGCTTCGCCATGGATGGCGACATCGGCGGGCTCGGTGGCGGGCGCCGCGCCGATCTCGTGCTGATGGACGATCAGCTCAAGCCGCAATGCACCTGGTACGGCGGCGAGCTCGTGGTCGAGCATGGCAAGATCACCGATAGCCTCGATCGGGCGCTGTCGCAGCGCTATCAATATCCCAAGGCGGCTTACGCGACCGTGAAGCTGCCGGAGAAGGTCAAGCTGACGCCGGAGCTGCCGGCGAAAGCCTGTACGGTCAACGCGATCAAGACCGCGCTGCCCGGCATCACGTTGATCCACGAGAAGGTCAAGATCGAGCCGGCCAAGGACTGGCCGGCGCTGTTTGAGCGCCATGGCCTCTGCTTCGTCGCGGTGGTCGAGCGCCACGGCAAGTCGGCTGGCAACGTCGCGCACGGCCTCTTGAAGGATTTTGGCCTGAAGCGCGGCGCGGTGGCCTCCAGCGTCGGCCACGACAGCCACAACATCATCGTCGCCGGCACCAACGAGCCGGATATGCAGGCGGCGATCGCCGCCATCAAGGCGCAGCAGGGCGGCGTCTGCGTCGTCGCCGACGGCGAGGTGAGGGCGCTGGTCGCGCTGCCGATCGCGGGCCTCCTGTCCGACAAGCGCGTCACGGAAGTGGCCGAAGACGTTAAGGCCCTGAAGAAAGAGTGGGCCAAGGCCGGCTGCACCATCCCCTACATGGGCTTCAATTTGATTCCGCTATCGGTCATTCCGGAAATTCGCATCACCGACAAGGGCCTCGTGCTGGTGCCGCAAATGGAGCTGGCGCCGCTGTTCGAGTGATGGCTTTCACGCGTGCCTCAGCCTAACTGACTGAAGCTGCCGCGATTTTTCCACGGCTGCCGCATCGTGGAAAATAAAATCGATCTCGTTGAGATCGTATGCTGCGCGCCCGATGATCTCGCTCGCTGACGCAACTCGAGCGAGGTCCGATATGGCGAAGATGCGAGCTATCGATGCTGCCGTGCGAATTCTGGAAAAGGAGGGCGTCTCCACCGCCTTCGGAGTTCCCGGGGCTGCGATCAATCCGCTTTACTCGGCGCTGAAGAAGCGCGGCTCGATCCGCCACATCCTGGCGCGGCATGTCGAGGGTGCCTCGCACATGGCCGAGGGCTACACGCGCGCCAAGGCCGGCAATATCGGGGTCTGCATCGGAACCTCGGGCCCGGCGGGCACCGACATGATCACCGGGCTTTATTCCGCGATCGCCGATTCCATCCCGATCCTCTGCATCACCGGGCAGGCACCGCGCGCGCGGCTCTACAAAGAGGATTTCCAGGCCGTCGACATCGAGTCGATCGCCAAGCCCGTGACCAAATGGGCGGTGACCGTGCGCGAGCCGGCGCTGGTGCCGCGGGTGTTCAGCCAGGCGTTTCATGTGATGCGCTCGGGCCGGCCGGGGCCGGTGCTGATCGACATGCCGCTCGACGTGCAACTCGCCGAAATCGAGTTCGACGATGAGACCTATGAGCCGCTGCCGGTCTACAAGCCCACCGCGACCCGCAAGCAGGTCGAGAAGGCACTGGAGATGCTCAACGCCGCCGAGCGGCCGTTGATCGTCGCGGGCGGCGGCATCATCAATGCCGACGCGTCGGATCTCCTGGTCGAATTCGCCGAGATCGCCAACGTGCCTGTGGTTCCGACCCTGATGGGGTGGGGCGCGATCCCCGACGATCACGTGCTGATGGCCGGCATGGTGGGGCTTCAGACCAGCCATCGCTACGGCAATGCCACGATGCTGGAGTCCGATTTCGTGCTCGGCATCGGCAACCGCTGGGCCAACCGCCACACCGGCTCGGTCGAAACCTACACCAAAGGCCGCACCTTCGTGCATGTCGACATCGAGCCGACGCAGATCGGGCGCGTGTTCAATCCCGATCTCGGCATCGTCTCGGACGCGAAGGCCGCGCTCGAGCTGTTCGTCACCGTCGCCAGGGAGTGGCGCCGGGTAGGCAGGCTTCGCGAGCGCCAGGCGTGGCCCGCTGCCTGCCGCGACCGCAAGAAGACCATGCTGCGCAAGAGTCATTTCGACAATGTCCCGATCAAGCCGCAGCGCGTCTATGAGGAGATGACCAAGGCCTTTGGTCGCGACACCTGCTACGTCACCGTGATCGGCCTGTCGCAGATCGCTGGCGCCCAGTTCCTCGGCGTCTATCGCCCACGTAACTGGATCAATGCCGGGCAGGCGGGGCCGCTCGGCTGGACCTTGCCCGCCGCCCTCGGCGTGCGTGCCGCGTGCCCGGATCGCGACATCGTCGCGCTATCGGGCGACTACGACTTCCAATTCCTGATCGAGGAGCTCGCGGTCGGGGCGCAGTTCAATCTGCCCTACATCCACGTCGTCGTGAACAACTCCTATCTCGGCCTGATCCGTCAGGCCCAGCGCGGCTTCGACATGGACTATCACGTCCAGCTCTCCTTCGAGAACGTCAATGCGCCGGAGCTCAACGGCTACGGCGTCGACCATGTCGCGGTCGCCGAGGGCCTCGGCTGCAAGGCGATCCGCGTCGCCGATCCGAAGGACGCACAGGCGGCATTTACGACCGCGCGCGAATTGATGGCCAAGCACCGCGTGCCTGTCGTGGTCGAGTTCATCCTCGAACGCGTCACCAACATCGCGATGGGCACCGAGATCGACAACATCGTCGAGTTCGAGGAGGTGCTGGATCTACCGCTCGACGAGGTCGGGACCGTCAGGCCCGGCGTGTTGCAGCCGGCTGAATAAGGGGAGAAGCATCATGCCGAAGTTTGCCGCCAACCTCACCATGCTCTTCAACGAGATGCCGTTCCTCGACCGCTTCGCAGCGGCGAAGGCGGCGGGCTTCTCGGGGGTCGAATATCTCTTCCCCTATGATTTCGACAAGGCGCAGCTGCGCGAGCAGCTCGAGGCCCACGAGTTGACGCAGGTGCTGCACAATCTGCCGGCGGGTAACTGGGCAGGCGGCGAGCGCGGCATTGCGATCCTGCCCGATCGCACTGCTGAATTCCGTGACGGCGTATTTCGTGCCATCGACTATGCCAAGGCGCTCGATTGCGAGCAGCTCAACTGCCTCGTGGGTATTGCGCCTGCCGACGCCGATCCGCGCGAGCTGAACGAGACGCTGGTCGGAAACCTGCGCTTTGCCGCCTCGACGCTGGCAAGGGAAAACATCAAGCTGCTGGTCGAGCCGATCAATACGCTCGACATTCCCGGCTTCTTCCTCAACGGCACCGAGCAGGCGATACAGCTGATCTCGGAGGTGCGGTCGAACAATCTGTTCGCCCAGTACGACATCTATCACATGCAGATCATGGAGGGCGATCTCGCCCGCACCATGCAGGAATATCTGCCGCAAATCGCCCATATCCAGCTCGCCGACAATCCCGGCCGGCACGAGCCCGGCACCGGCGAGATCAACTATCCCTTCCTGTTCCGCCATCTCGACGCGATCGGCTATCGCGGCTGGATCGGCTGCGAATACAAGCCGCGCACTACGACGCTGGAAGGGCTTTCGTGGCACGCCGCGCAGACGTTTGAGACGTAGGAGCTCGGGCTCAGATGCAGCTGCGATGACGGTGCGCTCCCGCGCCCGCAAGCGGGGGAGGTGTACCGAGCCAGTGGATACGACTTCGCCCAAATCGAGAGGAAACCCAGACATGATCGACATCGGCTTCATCGGACTTGGCACCATGGGACGGCCGATGGCCGGCCACCTCCTGAGCGCAGGCCATCGCGTTCTCCTGCACGACGTCGCGCCGGTTTCGCCGGAGCTGATTGCCGCGGGCGGCGTTGCGTGCAAGTCGGCCAAGGAGGTCGCGGAAGGGGCGGATGCCGTCATCATCATGGTGCCTGATACGCCGCATGTTGAGGCGGTGCTGTTCGGCAAGGACGGGGTTGCGAGCGGCATCTCCAAGGGCAAGATCGTCGTCGACATGAGCTCGATCTCGCCGTTGGCGACGAAAGAGTTCGCGAAGAAGATCGAGGCGCTCGGCGCGGACTATCTCGACGCGCCGGTCTCGGGCGGAGAGGTCGGCGCCAAGGCGGCGAGCCTCACCATCATGGTCGGCGGGCCGGAACGGGCCTTCAACACCATGGAGCCGGCTTTCGACAAGATGGGGAAGAACGTCACCCGCGTCGGCGCCAATGGCGACGGGCAGACGACCAAGGTCGCCAACCAGATCATCGTCGCGCTGACGATCGAGGCGGTGAGCGAGGCACTGCTGTTTGCATCGAAGGCCGGGGCCGATCCGGCGCTGGTGCGGCAAGCGCTGATGGGCGGATTCGCCTCCTCGCGGATCCTCGAAGTGCACGGCGAGCGCATGGTGAAGCGCAATTTCGATCCCGGCTTCCGCATCGAGCTGCACCAGAAGGACCTCAACCTCGCGCTGGAAGGCGCGCGCGCGCTCGGCCTGTCGCTGCCGAGCACGGCGGTCGCGCAGCAATTGTTCTCGGCCTGCGCCGCGCATGGCGGCAAGGGCTGGGACCATTCGGCGATGGTGCGGGCTCTGGAACTTATGGCGAGCCACGAGATCGCCGCAGCCTGAACTGTTACGCGGTAACAGTCTTCGTGTTTGCTGCGTCTTTCGCCACGGGGAACCGGAACAATGCTCCGGCCCCGCGGTTGAAGGCGCAGGACAATCACCGGAGACAAAACAACATGAAAACCCGTCTTGCGATTACGTTGGCTGCCGCGTCGCTGCTGGCGTCGAGCGCAGCCTTTGCCCAGTCGACGACCGAGCAGGGCGCCAGGGATGGCGCGCGTGCGGGCGGCGACATCGGCGGTCCGATCGGAGCGATGGTCGGCGGCACCGTCGGCGCGGCCGTCGGCGCCGGTCTTGAAATTCCAAATGCGGTCCTCGGCGGAATTCCTCGCAGCGACTCCGTCGTGGTCGAGGAGCGCGTCGTGGTCGGCGAGCCGCTGCCACCCACCGTCGTGCTGCGGCCCGTGCCGAACTACACCGAGTATCGCTATGCGGTCGTGAACGATCGCCGCGTGATCGTGGAGCCACGCACGCGCCGCGTCGTCAAGATCATCGACTGATCGGCAATTCCATATGTTGAAAGACGGGCCCTGCGGAGTGTCACTCCGCGGGGCCTTCGCTTGTGACGGCGGGGCCAGCGCGAAAGCGCGTCAGCAGCCAATCGGCCACGGCCGCGAGCGAAAAGCCGATGCAGGCGGTGAGCGCGTCGACCAGAAAATCCTCCAGCCGGGCATGGCGTCCGGGTGCCCAAAACTGCATCAGCTCGAGCACCCCGATCAGGACGATCGCGGCCGCTGTACTGAGCAGGCGCCGGCGCGGATAGGCGAGGCCGAAGGCCAGCCCCACCAGGATGAATGCGACTGCATGTTCGCCGTCCTGGCCGAGGTCGGAATGAGGCCGCAGGCCGGGGGGACCGAGGGTCGCGAAGGTCACGGCGGCCGCGAGCAGCCAGGCAAAGGAACGTATCAAAATGGACATCCGTTTCGCTTAGCACAGATCTGCGGCGGGCCGGTACAGTCCCTCCATCAGATCGCTGTGTAGTTAATGACGAAACGTTAAAGTGGCTCGCGCACGCCGAGCCCATGCATGAACCGCTCCCGGATCTGCACGGGATCACGCCTCGTGGCGCCGACGCCGGGCTTGTCGTCGATCCGGACCGCGATCAGGTGTGGCTCTGCGGCGGACATGGCCGCGTCAACCAGGCGTTCGAAATCCTCCTCGTCCGCAGCCCACGCGCTATTGGCAAGGCCGGAGCCGATCGCGATGGCAACGATGTCCGCGACGCCCGCCGCAGGTGTCGGCTGTGCGCCGGTAATCTGGTAGATGCCGTTGTCCATCACGATCATGATGAGGTTCTTCGGCTTCAACGCCGCAATGGTCGAGAGCGCGCCGAGCTGCATCAGCAGCGAGCCGTCGCCTTCGAGCGCGAAGACGCGGCGGTCGGGCTGCGCCAGCGCCACGCCGAGCGCGATCGGAAAGGCGAGCCCCATGCTGCCCAGCATGTAGAAATTCTGCGGGCGGTGGCCGGCGGCCCAGAGGTCGAAATTGGTGTTGCCGATGCCGCCGATCACAGCTTCCTCGTGCTTGAGCTTTGCGATCAACCGCGAGGTGACGTCGAAGCGGTTCATGACCTTGGTGTTGCGGGTATCCATCGCCAAACTCATTTGTCGAAGGTCTTGCCGCCGGTGAGCAGCGGGTTGAGGATCAGGGCCACCGGCGCCTGCGTCGTGACGGCCTGCTTGATCGAGCGGTCGGCGATGAATTCGAGCTCGTCGAGTCGCGTGATGGTGTGGTGCTCCAGCGCGAGCGAATCCAGCACCGGGCGCATGGTGCGGCAGACCAGCGACTGCCCGTAGTTGAACTCGCCGAGCGTGCCTCGTTCGGAGACGAACATGATCAGGGGAATCTGGTAGGGCACTGCGAGCGAGGCGAGCACGTTGGCGAGCGTCGCAAAGCCCGAGGTCTGCATAAGCACCGCGCCGCGCCGACCGCCCATCCAGGCGCCCGAGACGATGCCGACCGCCTCCTCCTCGCGAGCCGTGGCGAAGGTGGTGAAGAAGGGATCGGCGTGCAGATTCTTGATAAGCGGGGTCAGCACGCGGTCGGGCACGTAGGGGACAAGGCTGATCTCGTTCCGCTTCAGGGTTTGCAGGACGATGCCGTGCCAGCTTCGGTCGCTGGACCCTTGGGTCGCCTCGGGCGAAGTCTGCCGTTCCGCAATCGCCATTTGCGTTCTCCCTTGCGCCGCGCATGCTTCTTCCTTGGCCGCCGCGGCTGTCAGCCGAACTTGACGGAGCGGGCGGGATTGTCAACATGTCCGAGCCGGCACCGTGATCTGCGCCAGACGGCCTGCCATGGCCGGCACCGCCGTGTCATAAGCGGCGACAATTACAAAATGGGAGGGAGGCACGGACGGGCGCGGATCGCGCTGACCTTGCGGCCCCTCAAGAGAGCCGGAAGGGTCCTGATGTCCGTCAACAGCAAGCGCGTCTTCTACGTCAAATACCTGGCCAATCCGATCTATGTCGACATCCTGAAGGCGCGGCCCGACGTCCGGCTCGATCGGATCGAGAACGAGAGCCCTGAAGATTTCTACGCGCCGATCATGAGCGCGGCGCATGTCTACCAGATCGGCGCGGCCCGCGACGAACTCGCCCCGCATTTCCATGTCGATGCCGCCTTGCTGAAGCGCACGCCGAACCTGCTGCTTGTCTCCAGCAATGGCGCCGGCTTCGATCCCGTCGACGTTGAGGCCTGCACGGAGGCGGGCGTCCTGGTCGTCAACCAGTCCGGCGGCAACGCCCATTCGGTGGCCGAGCACGCGCTGGCGATGATGCTGACGCTGTCCAAGCGCATCATCCAGTCCGATCGCAAGCTGCGCCGGGAAGCCAACGTCAACCGCAACGAGCTGGTCGGCAACGAGGTCGAGCACAAGACCGTCGGCATCATCGGCCTCGGCAATGTCGGCCGCCGCATCGCCGCTTTGTGCAAGGGCCTGCTCGGCATGAAGGTGCTGGCCTATGACCCGTATCTGTCGGCCGAGGTGATGGCCGAGCGGGGCGGGGAGAAGGTCGAGCTCGACGAGCTCTTGCGCCGGTCTGAGTTCGTCTCGATCTCCTGTCCGCTCGACAAGGGCAGCCGCAACATGATCAGCACGCGCGAGTTTGCGCTGATGCAGCCGCATGCCTACTTCATTACCACGGCGCGCGGCTTCATTCACGACGAGGATGCGTTGCTCCAGGCGCTGCGCGACAAGCGCATCGCCGGTGCCGGCCTCGACGTCTGGTCCAAGGAGCCCCCGCCGCCGGAGCATCCGCTGCTCCAGTTCGACAACGTTCTGGCGAGCCCGCACACCGCCGGCGTCACCATCGAGGCGCGCCAGAACATGGGCCGGATCGCGGCCGAGCAGGTGCTGGACACGCTCGACGGCAAGCGCCCGCCACGCATCATCAATCCCGAGGTCTGGCCGCGCTATGCGGAGCGCTTCAAGCAGGCGTTCGGCGTGACGCCGGGATAGGAGCGCGAAGGGTCAGCGCGCTCCGATCATTGGTTACCGCGACGGAAAGGCAGGCGGCCACGGGCAGTTCGGGCATCGCTCCGACGTTTCCCGCAGCTTACGTGCCGTTGCGCGTTGACCAGGTCGACCAATCGAGCGGCTCGGCGCCGGGCGGCACGGTCGCGACGGTGTCGACGGTATCACCGAGCAACATCGCACAATCCGACCCAAGCGCTCCCTTCGCCAACCAGGATGGCCTGGTCGCCGCGCCGAATGTCGATATCGCCAGCGAATTCGTTCAACTGGCGGCCGCAAAGTACAGCTTCATTGCCAACGCAAAGGTCATTCAGGCCTACGCGGAAACGGAAAAGTCGCTGCTCGACATCACCACATGAGGGCGGATTGCTGCCCGAATGGGCGGCGGGAACTTTGCCAAGCCTTGATCCGCGTCAAAATCTCCTTTCCCCATCCGGCCTAAATGGGACTAGAGTGTCGCCGGGGCAGCAGGGAGGTCCCATGTCAACCTATGTCGTCAAGTTCATGAAGAATGTGCTCGGCGAGTACGGCCGGCAGAGCGAGATTTGCCAGGGTACACTGGAGATCGACGCCGCCGACGAGGACGAGGCCAAGGAGCGGGCGAAAGCGAGATTCTGCAAGGATCAGGCGCTGCATCACTGGTCGCTGCATGCCGACCGCATCCATGTGAGACCGGCCGATTATCCGTCGTGAGGCTCGTTGTTCGAGCAAGCAGGGCGCACCCTCAAGTGATTTGAGCCGCGGTCGACGCAGCTAGCGCTTGGCTTCGCCGAACACCACGATCGGCACCGCGCGGTTGACGATTTCGCGCAACGCGAAGCTCGACTGCACCCGCGCGACGCGCGGGAGGCGCGATAGTTCTGTGCGGTGGATACGCTCGAAATCCTGGATGTCGCGGGCCAGCACGATGAGGATGTAATCGTCGGTGCCCGACATCAGGAAGCAGCGCACGACGGAAGGGCATTTCACCACCTCCGCCTCGAAGGCCTTCAGCGCGTCGTCGCTCTGGCTCTCCAGCGCGATCCGGACCAGCACCGTGGTGGTGAGGCCGAACTGGGTGAGGTCGAGCGCGGCCTGGTAGGCCTGGATGTAGCCGTCGTCCTCGAGCGTCTTCTGCCGCCGGGCCAGCGCGGTGCTCGACAAGCCGATCTTGTTGGCGAGCTCGGTATGACTGGCGCGCGCATTGGTCGTGAGTTCCGCGAGGATCGCGAGGTCTTTCCGGTCGAGGGCCAAGGTTTGGTTTCCAGCGTGAAAGGACATTTCGGCGCCGGAAACCGGCGCGGGCTCAATGAAACTAGCGGATATTTGCACGAAACCAAACCTGCCCCGTCGCTACGATGAAGAGCGGAATCAATGCGTTGGCCAGGGAGAGCAAGATGCGCGTCGGTGTTCCCAAGGAGATCAAGGTGCAGGAATATCGCGTCGGGCTCACCCCGGGCGCCGTCCGTGAATATGTCGCGGCGGGTCATCAGGTAGAGGTCGAGACCGGCGCTGGCGCCGGCATCGGCGCGTCCGACGAGGTGTATCGGCGGGCGGGGGCCAGCATTGCCGACAGCGCCCGCGACATCTTTACCAGGTCCGACATGATCGTGAAGGTGAAAGAGCCGCAAAAAAGCGAGTGGGCCCAGCTCCGAGAAGGCCAGATTCTGTTTACCTATCTTCATCTTGCACCGGATCCGGAGCAGGCCAAGGGGCTGCTTGCCTCCGGCTGCACGGCGGTCGCCTATGAAACCGTCACGGACGCGAACGGCCACCTCCCGCTGCTCGCCCCGATGAGCGAAGTCGCCGGCCGCCTCGCCATCGAGGCCGCCGGCGCCGCGCTCAGGCGCTCGGCCGGCGGCCGTGGCCTGCTGCTGGGCGGCGTGCCCGGCGTGCAGCCGGCGCGCGTCGTCGTGCTTGGCGGTGGCGTGGTCGGAACGCAGGCGGCCCGCATGGCCGCAGGCCTCGGTGCCGAAGTCACCTTGATCGACCGCTCGATTCCACGCTTGCGCGAATTGGACGATCTCTTTGCCGGACGCGTGCGCACCCGCTTCTCGACCATCGAATCGGTCGAGGAGGAAGTGTTCGCCGCCGACGTCGTGATCGGCGCCGTTCTGGTGCCGGGCGCCAGCGCACCCAAGCTGGTGACGCGCGACATGCTGAAGTCGATGCGGCCCGGTGCCGTGCTGGTCGACGTCGCGATCGACCAGGGCGGCTGTTTCGAGACCTCGCATCCGACCACGCATGCCGATCCGACCTATGAGGTGGACGGCATCGTGCACTATTGCGTCGCCAACATGCCGGGCGCCGTGCCGGTGACCTCGAGCCAGGCCCTGAACAACGCGACGTTGCCGTTCGGCCTGACGCTGGCGAACAGGGGCTTTGCTGCGGTGCTGGAAAAACCGCATTTGCGCGACGGTCTGAACGTACATCGCGGCCGCATTACCAACAGGGCGGTGGCGGAGAGTCTCGGGCTGGATTTCGCGCCGGTGGAGAGCGGGCTGGCGGCATAAGAGTACACCTGTAGCTCCGCGGAGCCGGCGTCTTCTTATCCCTTCGTCACCCTGTATTGCCGCAGATCCGGATCGTGCGTCATGCGCCAATAGTCCACGAAGCGCCACGGCATCGCCGAGAACACACGGCCGCTCGAGTTGCGGTAATAGGTGCTCATGCCCGGATGCGTCCAGATCATCGCCTCGTGCTCGGCGTCGACCTTGCGGACATAGTCGTCGAGCACGTCCTGGCGGACGTCGATCGCGGCGACGTCTTGCTCGATCATGCTGGCGAGACAAGCGGCGATGTAGCGGCTCTGGCATTCGGACTGGAAGATGACGCTGCCACCATGGGCCGGGCCGGAGTTCGGCCCGAGCATGCAGAAGAAGTTCGGAAAGTCGGGCACGGTGAGGCCGAGAAACGCGGTCGGATTGTCGTTGGCCCAAGCCTCGCGCAAATCCTTGCCGTCGCGGCCGCTGATGTTGAGGCGGGCCGCCATTTCCGTCACCTTGAAGCCGGTCGCGACCACGATGATGTCCGCGGGACGATGCTTGCCGTCGGCGGTGACGATGCCGGTCTCGTCGAAATGGTCGATCGTGTCGGTGACGAGCTCGACATTGTCGCGCGTGAGCGTCTTGAACCAGTTGTTGTCGAGCAGGATGCGCTTGCCGTAGGGCGGATAGGTCGGCACGCATTTTTCAATCAGGTCGGGACGGCCTTGTAGCTCCGACAGGATAAGGTCCGTCAGCTCCTGGCGGTGCCGATCGTTGCCCTTGTTGACGGCGCGCTCGGGATGCGGCCAGGCCGGATCCTTGCGCAGGAAAGGCAAGAGGCCGTCGCCGTAGCGCCAGAACATGTTGAAGCGGTACCACTGCACATAGAACGGCAGATGCGCCAGCAGCCAGCGCGCGCCTTCGCTGATCGGATCGGCATAGCCCTTCACCGGCCGCGCCCATTGCGCGCTGCGCTGATAGACCGCGATCGAGGCGACGCGGCCGGCGACCGACGGCACCAGCTGCATCGACGTCGCGCCGGTGCCGATCACCGCGACATGCTTGCCGTCGAGCGTGATGTCGTCGGACCACAGCGCCGAATGCAGGATTTTTCCCTTGAAATGCTCCTCGCCCTCGAAATGCGCGCGAGAAGGATCGTTGAGCTGGCCAATCGCACTGACCAGCGCGGTGGATTCAAAGGTCTCTTCGCCGTTGCCCGTCTTGAGCGTCGAGATCCAGCGCTTCCTGCCCTCGTCCCAGCGCGACGAGGTCAGTTCGGTGTTGACGCGTAGATGTTTTCGGATGCCGTATTCGTCAGCGACCTTCAGCAGATAACCGAGCAGTTCCTCGCGCTGGCAGAAATAACGAGTCCATGCATTGGCCGAGCCGAACGAGTAGGAATAGGAATGGTTTGGCGTGTCGACGCCGCAGCCTGGATAGCGGTTGATCCACCAGGTGCCGCCAAGCTCGGCGTTCTTCTCGACGATGGTGTAGGGGATGCCGAGGTGGCCGAGCGCCACGCCGAGCGCGATGGCGCAGACGCCGGCGCCGACGATCAATACATGCTGCCCGGCGAGCTTGTCGTTCGACGGCTGCTTGGTCCAACGCGGCTCACGCGAGACAAAGCCCATCTCCTCGCGCATCAGCGGCGCATATTCCGGCGCGACGTTTTCGCCGAGACAGGCGCGCATCATCTTCAGCAGCAGCTCCTCGCCGGGGTCGGCGATGACGGGTTTTGGCGTGCCATTGACGAACAGCTCGACCACTGCGGCGCGGATTTCGTCCTGGATCTCCCGCGGCACCCCGGCCTCGGGATCGGGAATGAGGCGGATATCGCGCTTCGGCAAGTACGGCGGTGCGAGCCATTTCTCGTCCCCGGTCATGTGCACCAGCACCATCAGGAGACAGCGGATGTCGCCTTCCGCGATTGTCGAGGCAAGGTCGAGCCTGTGCGGAGATTCGATGTTCATGGCGTGTCTCCGAATCCGGTGAAGAGGCCGCGCGTCATCAGCTTGCGATAGGCGGAGATGACGTGCTCGGGCACGGCGGTGACGCCGTCTTGCGAATAGGAATAGCGGCGGCTGAGATAGCCGCGCGCGCCCATCAGCATGTGGACGATTGCCTCGAATTCCTCATCGCTATAATCGTGAATCGCGCCTGACGCGCGCGCCCGGCGCAGGATTCGGACATAGGCGACCGAAATGTTGTCGAGATGCTTCTGATAGCCGATGGGTGCGAAGAACTCGGCCTCGTTGAGGATGCGCAGGAATTCCGGCACCTCGCGGATGAAGTCGAAGAAGGCTGAGAAGCGCTCGATCTCCTGGCGCGCTGCATCCGCCGTGCCGGTGCGGGCGCGGATGAACTGGACCATGTCGAGGCCGATCTTCGGCAGCAGCTGGTCGAGCAGCTCCTGGCGGTTCTCGAAATGATTATAGAAGGTGCCTTGTGCGACGCCGGCCTGTTCCGTGATGCGGGCGACGGAGGCCTCCGCATAGCCATGCTTGCCGACGACCTTGGTGGCGGCCTCAAAGATCTTCTGCTTGGTCCAGGCGTTGCGCTCGACGCGGTTCAGCTTGGTCACCTTGGCGGTCGCTTGCCTCATTCAGACGTCTCCAACTCGGCGCGCAGCACGCGCTTGAGGATCTTGCCACTGGGATTGCGCGGAAGGCCGTCGCGGATCACCAGCTGCTTCGGCACCTTGAAGCTCGCCAGCCGCGCGCGGCAGTGCTCGGTGAGAGCAGGGAGCTCCAGTGCGGCACCTTCCGCCAAAACGACCACGGCGACCGGCCGCTCGCCCCAGCGTGTGTCGCGGAGGCCAATCACCGCGACTTCGCGCACCGCAGGCAATTCATAGATGACGCGCTCGACCTCGGAGGAGGCGATGTTCTCGCCGCCGGAGATGATCATGTCCTTCTTGCGGTCGGTCAGGTAGAGGAAGCCTTCCCCGTCGAGATAGCCGACGTCGCCGCTGCGGAACCAGTCGCCGAAGAAGGCGGACGCCGTCTTCTCCGGATCCTTCCAATAGCCGCGCGTAATCTTGGGACCGCGCAGGCAGATCTCGCCGGTGACGTTCGGCGGCAACGTCTTGCCGTCCTCGTCGCGGATTTCGATCTCGACATGGGCGATGGCGCGTCCGGTCGAGCCGATCTTCTCGATCTCGCGGCCGGCCTCCATGAAGGTGTCGCCGCCAACCGTTTCGGTGAGGCCATAGGCATCGATATAGCGCGCGTTCCGGAAATATTCGGAGAAGGCGCGGATGCGCATCTCCGGCGTCTTCTCGCCGCCGCCGATCGCCCATTTCAGGCTGGAGACGTCATAACAGTCACGCCTCGGGCAGGTCAGCATCGCCGTGGTCATCACGGGGGCGAACCAGGCGGCGTTGAGCTTGTCCTCGGCGATCGCCGCAAGTGTGCTCTCCGGTTCGAAATTGCGCTCGATGCGAATGAAGCCGCCATGCCAGAGCACGGCGATGCCGGGCAAATCGAGCGCGCCGACATGATAGAGCGGACCCACGACGAGCAGCCGCGTCTCGGCGCCAAGGCCGAGCGCGATCGTCTGGTCCGCGCACTTCCAGTAGAAATTGTCGTAAGAGAGCATCACGCCCTTGGGGCGGTCGGTGGTGCCCGAGGTGTACATCAGCCGCATCAGGTCGGATGGCGCGCAGCGATGCATCGGCGCGGGCGGCGCGTCGCCTGCGAGATGCGTGATGCTCTGCTGCGCGGTCTCGTCGAGCACGACCGTCCTTGTGCCCGCGGCGTTAGCGGCCAGTTCCTCGTCGACGATCAGAAGCCTCACGCCAGCATGGCTGGCGATGTAGCCGATCTCGTCGCGGGAGAGGCGGAAGTTGATCGGTAGGAACACCGCGCCGAGATGGCTGGTGGCGAAGACGAGCTCCAGGAACGCCGCGCTGTTCTTCATGAGCACGGCGACGACGTCGCCGGCGCCGATGCCTCGCGCAGCGAGCCAGCCTGCCACTGTTCGGACGCGCGCATCGAACGCCGCGTAGGAAATCTCCTCGCCGCGATATTTCAGCGCGGGCCGGTCCGGCGTGCGCCGGGCATGAAAGGCGATGAAGCTCGAAAGATTGATCATTTTGCGGATGTTGGGCCGGTTGCCGGCCTCGATTCCTCCCTCGATGAATTCTGACTCGTAATTCATCTTTGGCTTGACGTCACCCCCCGCCCTCTGAAATCCTTGAGAGCACGGAGACGAGACGATCTCCGGCAAGGGATCAGGAAAACGCCGACCCGAAAGAGGGAGGGGAAAATGACGAGAACCCGCAGTCCGGGGATCAGCCGCCGTTCAACACTGGCGCTGATGGGCGCCGGAGCGATGACGTTTGCCGCGCCCTGGGTGGCGCGCGCCCAAGCCAAGACCGTCAAGATCGGAATGCCGACGATCCTGTCGGGCCGCGTGGCGCAGCTCGGCACGTCCTCGCGCAATGCGGTGATGCTCGAGGTCGAGAAGGTCAACGCCGCCGGCGGCCTTGCCGGCCGGCAGATCGAGATGGTGATCCGCGACTCCAAGGGCCAGCCGCAGGAAGCCGCGCGCGTTGCGCGGGAGCTCGTCAACACCGACGGCTGCGAATTGCTGCTCGACGGCGAGGCGTCGTCCGGATCGTTCGCGGTGCACGAGGTCGCGCGCGATCTTGGCGTGCTCTGCATCCACACCTGCTCGGAAGCATCCTCGCTCACGGCCGATCCAAAGCAGCACATCCCCAACGCGTTCCGCTGCGTCCGTCAGGGCATTCACGATTCCATCGTGGGCGGCAGCTACGCCGCCTCGATCGCCAAAACCAAGGGCTTGAAGAAATGGGCGACCTGTTCCCCCGACTACGCCTATGGCCGCGACACCACCGGCGAGTTCACGCTGTACCTGAAGCGCTTTGCGCCTGACGTCGAGATCATCAGCGAGTCCTGGCCGAAGCTGTTCCAGCCCGACTACACCGAGGTGGTGACGAAGATTTTGCAGGCCAAGCCGCAGGCGCTGTACTCCTGCCTGTGGGGCGGCGATCTCACCTCCTACATCGACCAAGCCAACATCTACGCGATGTTCAATCAAATGGAGGTGTTCGCGGTCAACATGGCCGATTACACCGCGCTCACAGTGGTGAAGAACCTGCCCAAGGGCATCCATTCCGGCAATCGCTACATCAAGACGTTCCCGACCACGCCGGAGAACGCCGCCTGGGGCGATGCCTACAAGGCCAAGTACAACGAATACCCGACCAATTGGTCGTGGCAGAACGCGACCGCGGTGATGTTCCTGGCCGAAGCCGCCAAGAAGGCGAACTCCGCCGACGGCAAGAAGCTCGCGGAAGTGCTGAAGGGCCTCACCATCAAGTGCCCGTTCGGCGCGGACGGCACCGTGACGATGCGCGGCGACGACCACACCTTGGTCGGCTACGCCATCGGCTGGGGCACCACGATCCCGCAGGAGCCCTATGTGCCCGAGGTCAAGGCCGGCGACTGGAAGACGATTTTTGAGCTCGAGGCCGAGTGGAAGAAGAGCAAGGGCTACACCTGATCCGATGCGCGGCGGGGGCGGGTGACCGTCTCCGCCGTTTTCGTTTGTTCCTCCGCGCCGTCTTGGGCGCGCGACAATGAAAGTGCTTCCGTGGACATCGACGCGCTCGCCGGCTGCCTCGCCAGCTCCGCCTGCCTGGTGACGCAGACCACCAGCGGCCTCATCATCGGCATGCTGCTGTTCCTGGTCGCGGTCGGGCTGACCCTGATTTTCGGCGTGCTCAAGGTGGTCAATTTCAGCCACGGCGCCTTCTACATGTTCGGCGCCTATTTCGCGATGACGACGTATCAGCTCACGGGGAGCTTTGCCCTTGCGATGCTGGCCGGCGCAGCCGGCACGGCGATCCTCGGCCTGATCTTCGAGCGCGTGTTCATGAGCCGGGTCTATGGCGCCGACGTGTTGATGCAGCTCCTCGTCTGCTATGCCTTCGTGCTGATCTTCGACGATATCGTGCGCATCATCTGGGGACCCGAATTCAAGTCGATGGGCATGCCCTCGGCGTTCCAGGTGATGCCGCTGTTCATCGCCGGCGGCGTGGTGCCGCCTTATTATCTGCTGCTGATCGGCGTCGCGCTCGTCGCGGCGATCGTGCTCGGCATCGGGCTCTCGCGCAGCCGCATCGGCAAGGTGATCCGCGCCGCCGCGCATAATCCCGGCATGGTCTCCGCGCTCGGCATCAACACCGGCCTGATCTATGGCGGCGTGTTCGCGCTCGGCGGCATGCTGGCGGGCCTTGCCGGCGCGCTCGCAGCACCGGTGCGCTCGCTGACGCCGGGAATGGGATTTTCGGTGCTGATCGAATCCTTCATCGTCACCGTGATCGGCGGCATGGGCTCGATCCTGGGCGCGTTGATCGGCGCGCTGCTGCTGGGCCTCATCCGCTCGTTCGGCTCGCTGGGCTTTCCCTTGTTCACGGAAGGACTGATGTATCTGTTCATGGTGATCGTGCTGGTCTCAAAACCCACCGGCCTGTTCGGCAAGGAGGCGGCATGACCGAGCTCGAGGCCGGGCGTGCCGAGAGGTTGGTGCCAGTGCGCGGTGGCATCGCGCTTGGGCGCTATCGCGACGTCCTGATTGCGCTGCTCGCCTTCACGGTGCTGGCGAGCCTTCCGCTGTTGACGGGCAGCAAGGCGCTGCTCGATTTCGTGATCCGCTGCTCGGCTTACGGCCTGTTCGCGACGTCGCTCAATCTCCTGGTCGGCTACACCGGGTTGACCTCGTTCGGCCACGGCATGTTCTTCGGCCTTGGCGCCTACGGCTTCGGCCTGATCATGCAGAAGCTCGCCGTGCCCATTCCGGTCGCTTTCGTCGCGACGCTCGCGATCACGGCGATGGTCGCCGCTGTGATCGGCGCGATCTGCGTGCGGCTGAAGGAGATCTATTTCGCCTTCGTCACGCTCGCCTTCCAGATGCTGATCCACTCGACCATCCTGTCCTGGGCGTCCTTCACCGGCGGCGATCAGGGCCTGCGTGGCGGCATTCCGAGGCCTGCGTTTCTCGGCATCGACCTGTCCAACCACGTCCATCTGTATGTCACGAGCTGCGCGCTTTTGATCCTCGGCCTGCTGGCGATGCGGCAGATCGCGCAATCGCCGTTCGGATACACCTTGCGCATGATCCGCGACAATGCCGCGCGCGCGAGCTTCCTCGGCATCGACGTCTGGCGCGCCAAGCTCACCGTCTTCGTGCTGGCGGCGCTGTTCGCGTCCATGGGTGGCATAGTGATGGCGCTGTTCGTCTCGGGTGCCTATCCCGAGTTTGCCTACTGGACCATCTCGGGCGAAGGCATTTTCATCAACATGCTCGGTGGCGTCTCGACCTTCCTCGGCCCGATGGTCGGCACCGTGCTGCTTCTGCTGCTCAACGACACCGTCACGCGCGTCACCGAGTATCACGGCATCGTGCTCGGCGTGGTCATCCTGTTCTTCGCGCTGGGCCTGCGCAAGGGCCTGCTCGATTTCGTCGCCGAATGGGTGGCGCGCCGGCGCGAGACGGGCGAGGGGCGCTAGCCATGCTCGAGATCCGCAACCTCGCAAAGTCCTTCGGCGGCGTGAAGGCGACCAACGACGTCTCGCTCGACTTCCCTGACGGCTCGCTGACGGCGGTGATCGGCCCGAACGGCGCCGGCAAGAGCACGTTCTTCAACCTGATCACCGGCGCGCTCAAGCCTGACACCGGACAAGTGCTGCTCGACGGCGTCGATCTCGCCGGCCGCTCGCCGCCGGAGATCGTGCGGCACGGCATCGGTCGTGCCTTCCAGGTCGCCAGCATCTTCAAATCGCTGACGGTGCAGGAGACCATGCTCGCTGCTGTCAGCGCGGACCAGCGTTCATCCGCGGTGCTGCATAAACGCTTTCCGTTGCCGGAGACGCGGGACCGCGCCGAGCATGTCATGGAGCTGCTGGGGCTCGCAAGCAAACGCAATCGCACCGCGGCGACGCTGTCGCACGGCGACCAGAAGCTCCTCGACATTGCCCTTGCGCTGGTGCTCGAGCCGAAAGTGCTGCTGCTGGACGAGCCGACAGCCGGCATGGGACCGGAAGAGCGCTGGCGCATGATCGACAAGGTGCGGGAGCTCTGGGAGATCCAGAAGATCACGGTCGTCTTCATCGAGCACGACATGGACATCGTGTTCAAGATCGCGCCCAAAATCGTCGTGCTCTGCTACGGCCGCATCCTGGCAACGGGCACGCCCGACGAGATTCGCAACAACAGCGCCGTGATCGACGCTTATCTCGGCACCGAGCATGCGGGAGCGGCCGCATGAGTGCTGTCGTCATCGAAGTCGCCGATCTCGACGTCTATTACGGCACCAGCCAGATCCTGTTCGGTGTCGGCCTGACGGTGCGGCAGGGCGAGACCATGGCGCTGCTCGGCCGCAACGGCGCCGGCAAGTCGACGACGATGAAGGCGATCATGGGGCTGGCGCCACCACGGCGCGGCCGGGTGAGCCTGCACGGCGCGGTGATTTCCGGCCGCAAGCCGCACCACATCGCACGTGCCGGGCTCGGCTTCGTGCCGGAGGATCGTCAGATCTTCCCGGAGCACAGCGTCGAGGACAATCTGGTCATCGGGAAGAAGCGCGGGCCCGAGGGCCAGGACGAATGGCCGATCAAGCGCATCTACGACGTCTTCCCGCTGCTGGAGCCGCTGCGCCATCGCATCGCCGGGCGCCTCTCGGGCGGCGAGCAGCAGATGCTGGCGATCGCGCGCACGCTGATGGGCAATCCGGCGCTGCTGCTGCTGGACGAGCCGAGCGAGGGGCTCGCGCCGATCATCGTGCAGCGGATCGGCGAGCTGCTGCGGCAGCTCCGTTCACTGGGATCGACCGTGCTGATTGCCGAGCAGAACATGCATTTCTGCTTGGGCCTTGCGAGCCACGCCACGGTCATCGACAAGGGCCAGATCGTCTATGCCGCCGGAATCGACGAGCTCAAGGCCAACGATACCATCCGGCGGCGTTATCTGGCGCTGTAACGGGCGGACCGGTGCCCAAATAGGGCATCAGAAGAAAACTATTGTCTCAGGGGCCTCCGGCGGAAGGAGTTTCCCCTCCGGGAGGCAAAAACGCCAATCGCTTCCATTGCCGTTTTCGGCCGAAACGACGACATTCCCATCACGATTTGATGGATTGACGGTCATGGAACTCACCGGATTTGAGCCCTTCGGCGAGCAGCTGGTGTCCGCAACGGACACTCAGCCGAAGTCGCGTGCCTCCAAGCTCCTGCTGCGGGCCGGCACGACGGTGTTCTGGTCGCTGGTCGCGGGCATCGTGCTGGCGCGGGCGGCCTTCTTCGAGCCGGGTATCTATGACGGCTTCAGCCGGGTCGCTTCGCTGGCCAAGAGCCTGATCTTCTAAGGCCGCCTGATCTTCTCAGCCGCTTATTCCGGGCTGACGGCAGAACTTCCCTCGGCCCTGATATGCCGAAAACTTATTCCCCAATCGGATCGCCGTGCGTATAAATCTTTCTCCTCTGGGAGAGATTTGTGTCGCAGAATCAAGCATCCAGCCCGGCCGACGCCAAGCCGACCACTGCCATTAGCCGCGTCGTCGCGCTGATTCCCGGCATCCTCCTCTGCGTTGCCGTCGCTGGTGTCTCGGCCCTGCTCGAGCACCTGGAACTGGGCTTCTTCGAGCATCCATATGTCGAAGCGCTGGTGATGGCGATCCTGCTCGGCATGGCGCTTCGCAGCTTCTGGAAGCCCGCGCCGCGCTGGCAGGCCGGGATCGCCTTCAGCGCCAAACAACTCCTCGAAGTCGCTGTGATGCTGCTGGGGGCGTCGATCAGCTTCGCGGCCATCGCCGCCTCGGGTATCGCGCTTTTGGCCTCGATCGCCGCGGTCGTCGTGATCGCGCTCTGCGTCTCCTTCGGCCTCAGCCGCATGCTTGGCCTGTCGACACGTTTGTCGATCCTGATCGCCTGCGGCAACTCGATCTGCGGCAATTCCGCGATCGCGGCGGTGGCGCCGATCATCGGCGCCAACAACGACGAGATCGCGTCCTCGATCTCCTTCACCGCGATCCTCGGCGTGATGATGGTGCTGGGCCTGCCGCTGCTGATCCCGCTGCTGCATTTGTCCGCCACACAATACGGCATCCTTGCAGGCCTCACGGTTTATGCGGTCCCGCAAGTGCTCGCAGCGACGGTGCCGGCCGGGCTCGTCTCGACCCAGATCGGCACGCTCGTCAAGCTGATGCGCGTCCTGATGCTCGGGCCCGTGGTCGTCGGCCTGTCGCTCGTCGCCTCGCGCTGGCAGGCCGACGCCAAGAAGACCAATGTCGGCTTCTTCCGCCTGGTCCCCTGGTTCATCCTCGGCTTCCTTGCGCTGGCGACGCTGCGCTCGCTGGAGATCGTGCCGAGCACAGTGGTGGCGCCGATCACGAAGATCACTGGCTTCCTTACCGTGGTGTCCATGGCTGCACTGGGTCTCGGCGTCGACGTCCGCGTGCTCGCCAATGTCGGGGGCAGGGTGACGGCCGCCGTGACGCTGTCGCTGATGCTGCTGCTCGGCATCAGCATCGCGCTGGTCCACTGGTTCAAGTGATAGACGGGAAGCTGCCGTAGGATGGGCAATGGTGCGAAAGCGCCGTGCCCACGATCTCTCTGGTATCGCGACGGGTGGTGGGCAGGCTTTGCTCTGCCTGCCCTAAGAGACTGTCATCGTCGTACGCGGGAGAGCTAAATCAGAGCACATCCGCCAGCGAGTGCCCGTGCAGCTCGATGTTGAGCCCCTGCATGCCCATGTCGTTGATCTCACCGCCCATCGCCTTGAGGCTTTCCTCGCGGATCAGCGACATGAGGCCACGGCGGAGCGCCAGAAACTCCGACGACATCATCATGGATTGCTGGCGGGGCCGCTCCAGCGGGATCGGGATCTCCGCCTTGATCGAGCCGGGGCGCGCGGTCATGCAGTAAACGCGGTCGGACAGGAAGATCGCCTCGTCGATGTCGTGGGTGACGAACAGTACCGAGATCTTCAGCCGCTGCCACATATTGGTGAGGATCTGCTGCATGATGACACGAGTTTGCGCGTCGAGCGCGCCGAACGGCTCGTCCAGCAGTAGCACTTTCGGACCGGTGGCGAGCGCGCGGACGATGCCGACGCGCTGCTTCATGCCGCCGGAGAGTTTTTCCGGATAATGCTTCTCGAATGCCTCGAGCCCGGCGAGGCCGAGCAGCGTGCGTGCCGCCCGCTCGCGCTGCGAGCGCGGCATGCCGCGCATCTTCAGGCCGAACTCGACGTTCTCGCGCACCGTCTTCCAGGGAAACAGCGAATATTGCTGGAACACCATGCCGCGCTCGGCGCTGGGGCCGTTCACGCGCTCGCCGTCGACGGTGACGATGCCGGTGGTGGGCTTGAGGAAGCCGGCGACTGCGTTGAGCAGCGTCGACTTTCCGCAACCGGAGGGGCCGACGATCGAGACGAACTCGCCGGGCTTCACATGGATTTGCGTATCGGTGACCGCCTGTACCGGTCCCTCGATGGACTCATAGGCGAGGGAGAAGTTCTTGACCTCGATATGGCCCTTCGGCGTGGCCGCAATGATCTCGTTCACGTCGTCCTCCATGGCATCACCAAACGTCCGGCCCCCCGGATCAACATGCTCGATCCGAGCCCGAGCACGCCGATCGCGATCATGCCGAGCGCGATGTCGGCGTACTGGACCAGCGAATAGGCTTCCCAGGTGAAGTAGCCGATGCCGTATTGCCCGGAGATCATCTCGGCGGCGATCAGCGATACCCAGGCGACGCCCATGCCGACGGTGAGGCCGGTGAAGATGTGCGGCATCGACGCGGGGAAATAAACCTCACGGAAGATCGAACGCTCGCGCGCGCCGAGACATTGCGCGGCGCGGACCAGCACCGGATCGACCAGCGACATGCCGTGCAGCGTATTGACGAGGATCGGAAAGAACGAACCGAGGAAGGTGATGAAGACGATGCTCTGCTCGTTGGTCGGCCACAGCATGATCGCCATCGGCACCCAGGCGATCGCGGGAATCGGCCGCAGCACCTCCGCCACCGGGAAGATCACCTCGTGCACCAGCTTGAAGCGGCCCATGATCAGACCGAGCGGTACGCCGACGATCGCAGCCAGCGAGAAGCCGATGAAGATGCGCCGGCAGCTGAGCAAAATGTGTATCAGGAATTTGGGGTCGTGGATCGCCTTGGTGAAGCTTGCATAGACCGCGAGCGGCGAGGGTACGTTGGTGAAGCGTACGAAGAACACGACGCGATAGGTCGTGAGCAGGTGCCAGACCAGCAGGAATGCGACCAGCGAGATGACGCCGATGGCAGTCGCGCGCAGCCGGCCCTGGTTCAGCCGGTACCATCGCAGCGCGAGCGTGCCGAAAGAGGGCGGTGTTGCGGGAGGTGTGACGGCGGGCGCGAGGCCCGCCTCTGCAATGGCCGGTGCCGGCATGCTGTCCTCGGAATGTCTGAGGAGGGCGGGACTGCTCACGTCTTGCCTCCGCCGACGGCGATCTTCACTGCGTCATCGAAGCCGAGCACCTTGCCGCTGATCTTGGCGGCGTAGGCTTCGGCATCCTTCTTGAGAAGGAACGGGGCGACCTCGCCATTGCCGACCGCGAAGAAGGCCTGATCGGCGAACAGCTTGATGCCGCGGGTCGTATCGAAGACGTAGGCCACGTTGATCTTCTTGCCCTTGGCCTTGTAGTCAGCGTAGGCGCCAAGTGTGCAGGCGGCGGACGAGAAGGGCATGATGCCGGCATCATCCACCCAGACCTCGCCGGCCTTGCGGGGCTCGGTGATCGGTTTCTTGCAGAAGGAATCTTCGCCGGAAATCTCGTAATTCTTGGTGCTCGCAAGCTGTGTGTCGTAGTCGAACTTCATTTCGGCATAGGCCTTGCGGATGTAGCTGTCGTCGACCCATTTCCTTGGATCGAATTCCTTCATGCGGCCGAGGTTCTGGAGAACCTTCACGTCAGCCGTGGCCGCATCAATCAGAGCGGGCTTCACCGCCGGATCGGTGGTCATGTTGCCGCTCGGCCCCAGGAAAATGTAGACGACTTCCTTGTTGATGCCGGTCCATTCCTGGATTTTTCCGGCGGCGAGCTTGGGATCGTCGCGCAGCCACTGATTGGCGGCGATCAGCGCCTTGAAATAGGCAACGACGACCTCCGGATACTTTTCGGCAAAGTCGGTGCGGACCACGATGCCGTGGAACGTCGGCAAGTTCGTCTCGACGCCGTCGAAGATCTTTCGTGCGAAGCCGCGGAACGGCAGCAGCTCGGCAAAGGGGACGAAGTCGGCATGCGCGTCGATCTTCTTCTCCTGAAGATTGGTCGAGCCGACCTCGGGGCTCTGACTGACGAGCTGGAAGAAGTCCGATGCGTAGCCGCGATCCTGCATTGCTTTCAGCACCATGCCGTGTGCGGCGGAGCCGAAGGGAACGCTGACCAGCTTGCCCTTGAGATCGGCAAGATCGTAGTAGGAGGAGTCCTTGTGGACGACGAGGCCATTGCCGGAGCCTTCGAGGCTGTAGGCGGCGATGCCGATCAAGCGGCTCTTGCTCTCGGGGTTACTTTCGAAGGTGAAGCCGTTCACGATCAGCGGATAGTCGCCCATCATGCCGATCTGCAGCTTGTTCGCCATCATCGCATTGGTGACGGGCGGACCGGAGGTGAAGTTCTGCCACTCCAGCTCGAACTTGATGTTGGCGTACTTGCCGTCCTTCGGCAGGTACTTTTCGAGGAGGTGCAGCTGTCGGATGACGACGCCCGCAGTCACCGTGTTGGTCGTGGTGTCCTGCGTTCCGATGCCGAGCGTGACGGTTTCCGCGGAGGCTGGCGGCGCAGTTAGAAGCGCCAGCGACGTCACCGACATCGCGATTGAGAGCGTGGGAAGATGGCGGACCATTCTCATCCTCATTCGGTTGGATGTGCTGTGGTGGCCATGATTGGGTGAGGGAGGGGGCAGGGCAAATCCGGAATGGTGACCGCAGTCGATTAGTTGCCGGGAAAAGGTGATTGCATACTCCTTGGGCAGTCCTGCACTATAAAGCCGCTTGCCTGTGCAGCGGCCTTGGCCGCAAATTCGCCTAGTCAGATGCGTGACCACGCATCTCCTCCAATATGTCGGTCCGGCAGACCACGATCTGTGACCGCTTGGTCTGCACGATTCCCTTTTCCTGCATGCGCTTCAGGCTGATCGTGACCCATTGCCTGGTGGCGCCGACCATGTGGGCGATGTCGGCATGGGTGAAGGCGGCCGCGATCACGCGACCGTCGGCATCCTCGACGCCGTAAAGCTCGACGAGATGGAGCAAGAGATGCGCGAGGCGCTGGGTGATCGAGCGGGTCCCCAGCATCTGCGCCAGGGCGGAATAGCATTTGCCCTTGAAGGTAAGGCCTTCGATCAGGCCGATCGCGAGGTTCGGGATCTCGGCGGCGAGGGACCGAAGTTCCTTTCCGGGGAGGTGCACGACGCTGCAATTGCTGGACGCCACGCCGGACCATTGATGCACCGTGCCTTCGAAAACCTCAGGCCCGCCGACGAAATTGCCGACATGCCAGTAGGCGAGCGTAATCTCGCGCCCGAGCGGCGAGGTATAGAACACGCGGATGCGGCCGCTCTCGATCAGCCAGATGCCGTCATGCTTGCCACCCTGGCTGAACAGGGTTTGGCCGCGGTTCAGCACCTTTCGCCGCCCCTGTTTCAGTACTAACTCCCGCTCGCGCAGCGTGAGCTTGTCCATCAGCGGCGGTGGGCCGCCGATCCATTGCTGGTTCTCGGTGAGCAGCAGCGAGGAACTGCCCGCAGGCCGGACTGCGGGGGGGACGGTCCCGCGAACCACGTTTGCCGCCTGCAACATCATCTGCCTCCGGAACGTTCAAATCGTTCTAAAGACGAGCAATGTCCGTGCCAGATGGGGGGCGAGGTTTCCTCTGCCGTCATGTCCGGGGGCGTGTCCCGGGCATCCACGTTCTTGGACCAGCAGGAAATTTAGGGAGCCGGGACAAGCCCGGCCATGACGCCGGTTTGAGCAACCGAACGCTTAGGATGCAGGGTTGTCTGCTGCAGCCAGGCTCAGCAAATACGGCTTCGGGTAAATCCCCCGGTTGTGCCCATCCGAGAACGCGATGTTCAGCCCATAACCGAGATCGCCGATCTCGGTGATCGCAATGCCCGGGAACGTTTCCGGGAATCGACCGTCGAAGCGGGCGCGGGTGCAATGGGCGCATCTGCAGGAAAGGCGGAGCGTTTCGGCGGGTACGGCCAGTGCGTCATCCTGCGCAGTTCGGACGAGCAGCGATGCCAGATCGGCACTTGTTTCGTAGTCGGCAACGGTCGGTGCCACCAGGGTCATGGTCATGACAAACCTCCGGCTTCTTCCTACGTCGACGCGGAGCCGGACGAATAGCAACTAATTGCCGAAGCGGATGCGTGGTGCCGCCTTCAGGGCCTTCTGCTCGATCATCGCCCGCGAAATGTGAAACTAATCGACCGGGAATCTCACTTCCGAATTGCCGGACTCTCTTCTCTCCGTGACCTTGACGCCATCGAGAAGGAGAGATCATGAGCGCCTTTCAGAAGGAAACGGTTTTGTCGGTCAGGCACTGGACTGAATCCCTGTTCAGCTTCACCGCGACGCGCGATCCCGGCTTTCGATTCCAGAACGGTCAGTTCGCGATGATCGGGCTCGAGGTCGAAGGCAAACCGTTGATGCGGGCCTACAGCATGGCCAGCGCCAATCACGAGGAAGCGCTCGAGTTCTTCTCGATCAAGGTGCAGGACGGCCCGCTGACCTCGCGCCTGCAGAAGATCAGGGAGGGCGACGTCATCCTGGTCGGCCGCAAGGCCACGGGCACGCTGATCACCGGCAATCTCATTCCCGGCAAGCGCCTCTTGCTGCTCTCGACCGGAACGGGGCTCGCGCCGTTCGCCAGCCTGATCAAGGACCCCGACGTCTACGAGAATTACGAGACCATCGTGCTCGCCCATGGCTGCCGGCAGGTCTCCGAACTCTCTTATGGCGAGCACTTGGTCGAAGGCCTGCGCAATCACGAGTTCTTCGGGCCCCTGATCCGCGACAAGCTCGTCTACTATCCCACCGTCACCCGCGAGCCATTCAGGAATCGCGGCCGCATCACCGACTTGATCGCGTCGAACCAGCTGTTCGACGACATCGGCCTGTCAGGTCTCGATATCGAGACCGACCGCATCATGCTGTGCGGCAGCCCGGCGATGCTGGAGGAACTTCCCGCGATGTTTTCCGCGCGCGGCTTTGTCGAGGGCAATCACAGCCGTCCCGGCCATTTCGTGATCGAAAAGGCCTTTGTCGAGCGCTGAGGCGCAAATCGCGCCCTGGCGACAACTAATTGCTATCGCCGGGACGTCTGCTGAACAAATCTGATGCAAAGGCGCCGGACCTGCCGGCGAACCAGGAGCAAGTGATGTCACTAGATCAGATCGTCGACGGACTTTCGGAGGTTTCCTGCGATGTGCTGGTGATCGGCGGCGGCACGGCCGGCCCGATGGCGGCGCTGAAGGCGAAGCTGAAGAACCCGAAGGCCAATGTCGTCCTGCTCGAAAAGGCCAACGTCAAGCGCTCCGGCGCGATTTCGATGGGCATGGACGGCCTGAACAACGCCGTCATCCCCGGCTATGCGACGCCGGAGCAGTATACGAAGGAAATCACAATCGCTAACGACGGCATCGTGGACCAGAAGGCGGTCTATAAATACGCGCAGAATTGTTACTCGATCATCGAGGAGCTCGACAGTTTCGGCATCCGTTTCCTGAAGAATGAGAATGGCGACTACGCCGTCAAGAAGGTGCACCACATCGGCACTTACGTCCTGCCGATGCCGAACGGCGAGACCGTGAAGAAGGCGCTGTATCGCCAGCTCCGCCGCGCCCGTATCTTGATCTCCAACCGCTATATGGCGACGCGGCTGCTCAAGTCCGCCGACGGCCGCATCGCCGGCGCGGTCAGCGTCAACACCCGCACCGCCGAGATGCTGGTGATCAAGGCCAAGGCCGTCATCCTTTGCATGGGCGCTGCCGGCCGCCTCGGCCTGCCGACCTCCGGTTACATGTTCGGTACGTATGAAAACGCCGCCAATTCAGGCGACGGCTACGCCATGGCCTATCACGCCGGTGCCGCGCTCGCGAACCTCGAATGCTTCCAGATCAACCCGCTGATCAAGGACTATAATGGTCCGGCCTGCGCCTATGTCGCCGGCCCCTTCGGTGCCTATACGGCGAACAACGAAGGCTCGCGCTTCATCGAATGCGACTACTGGTCCGGCCAGATGATGCTGGAATTCTACAACGAGCTCCTGTCCGGCAAGGGCCCGGTGTTCCTCCAGCTCAAGCATCTGCATCCCGACACCATCTCCGAGATCGAATCCACGCTGCACAAGGTGGAGCGTCCGACGCGCGGTCTATTCCAGCAGGGACGCGGGGTCGACTATCGCAGCGAGTCGATCGAGATGCACATCTCCGAGATCGGCTTCTGCTCCGGCCACAGCGCCTCCGGCGTGTTTGTGGACGACAACGCCCGCACCACTGTGCCGGGCCTCTACGCCGCCGGCGACATGGCGAGCGTGCCGCATAATTACATGCTTGGCGCCTTCACCAACGGATCGGTCGCCGGCACTGACGCGATGGAGTACGCCGACAACCACGATTTTGCGGAGTTCGACGCCGCCGACATCGCGATGGAGCGCGATCGCGTGATGGCGCCGACCAAGCGCGAGGACGGCATTCCGCCGAACCAGGTCGAATACAAGACCCGCCGCCTCGTCAACGACTATCTCCAGCCGCCGAAAGTCACGCGCAAATACGAGCTCGGCATGCGCCGCCTCGCCGAGGCGCGGGAGGACATGCAGGAGCGCATGATCGCGCGCAACGCGCACGAATTGCTCCGTGCCCTCGAAGTGCAGTC
Organism: Bradyrhizobium sp. WYCCWR 12699; assembly: GCF_032144035.1. Classification (NCBI taxonomy): domain Bacteria; kingdom Pseudomonadati; phylum Pseudomonadota; class Alphaproteobacteria; order Hyphomicrobiales; family Nitrobacteraceae; genus Bradyrhizobium; species Bradyrhizobium sp. WYCCWR 12699. The sequence continues at coordinate 723,008 of NZ_JAVTJN010000039.1, read as the reverse complement.
GATCATGGACTGCGCCGACATGGCGGCGCACGCCTCGCTCTACCGCGAGGAGAGCCGCTGGGGCCTCTATCACTGGCGCACCGATTTCCCGGAGAAGGACAACGAGAACTGGTTCTGCCACACGTTGCTGTCGAAGCAGGACGGCAAGATGACCAGCGAGAAGCGCGCCGTGGAGCCCTATGTCGTGCCGATCGCCGACGACGAGAAGGATCTCTACGACAAGCAGCGCATCCGCGCCTCCGCCTGACCCACCGCGCCACAACAACAGGAGACATCACATGCCTCTCGCGTCCTATCAGACATCGGTTCCGGTGGTCGTCGACGACGCCAAGTGCATCGCCGACAAGGGCTGCACCGTCTGCGTCGACGTATGTCCGCTCGACGTCTTGCGCATCAGCGACATGACCAACAAGGCCTACATGGCCTATGACGAGTGCTGGTACTGCATGCCCTGCGAAGCCGATTGCCCGACCGGCGCCGTCACCGTCAATATTCCCTATCTGTTGAGGTGAACATGTCGAGCCCGTTCGAGTCCTACGACGACCTCGAAGACGCGAACGAGCGGCTGCAGGCTGCCGATCCCGCCGAACGCCGCGTCGCCATCATCGCGCTGGGCCATTCCGGCGATCCGGCCGCGGTCGGACATCTCGCCAACATGGTCGCCGACCCCGATGCAGGCGTGCGCCAGCAGGTCGCGATGGCGCTCGGCGAGTTCGACGGTCCGGAGGCGGCAAGCGCGCTGGTGAGACTGCTGGTCGACCCGGAGAGGATCGTCGCGGCGGCCGCCGCCGACAGCATGGCCGAGTTCAAGGATCCTGCTTGCGCGGGCGTGATCCTGCCGCTGGTGAAGCACGCCCACGCCTTTGTCCGCATGGGCGCGCTGCGCGCGCTCAAGGAATTGCGAAGCAAGGACACGCTAAAGCCGGCGCTGGAAGCGCTCCAAGACACGGACGCCGCCGTGCGCGTGCAGGCAATCGGCGTGATCGGTTTCCTCAAGCTGGAAGAATCTATTCCCGCGCTGACCGCGCTGATCAACGATCCCGACGCGCATGTCCGCCGTGCCGCCGTGAGCGCGCTGGCGTTCTCGCAGATGAAACCCGCGGCCGAGACCATCACCCGTGCGTTGAAGGATAGCGACTGGATGGTCCGCGAGATGGCCGCGGAAACGCTGGGCTTGAACGCCAATGGCGCGATCGCGGCCGACCAACTCATCGGCTCGCTCGCTGATGAATTCTGGCAGGTGCGGCTGAAAGCGATCCGCAGCCTTGGCCGGATGAAGATCGAGCGTGCAGTGCGGCCGATTGGCTATTGCGTCAATCACGACCAGGCTAACTTGCGTAAAGAAGCGGCCGCCGCGCTCGGCGAGATCGCCCATCCCGACGGCGAGGCGTTCCTCGCCGTGATCGCCGACGATCCCGATCCTGAAGTCCGCAAGAATGCGCGTTGGGCGCTGCAGCAGATCGCGGCGCGCAAGGCGCGAGCAGGCGCGTAAAGGCGAGGGCCGGACATAGCGGGCCCTTCGCGGCCGCTCTGGACTTCCCCCGCCAGACGTTTATTGGTCTTCGCCAATGGGATCAGCGGCTGCAAACGCGGCTGGTCCTTAGAAACAGCGAGGGCGCGGCCATGACGACATTGACGGTGAAGGACCTTCTCCCCGAGGATGGAACGAAGGGGACGCTGGTCGGCCGCGTCTGGTTACCACAGGTGAACGGTCCGGCCGTCGTCGCCGTGCGCGGTGATGGCGTCTTTGACGTCACGGCAAGGTTTCCGACCGTCAGCGCGCTGTGTGAGGAAGACAATCCGGCCAAGGCGCTTGGCTCGACCAAGGGCGAGCGCATCGGCGAACTCGAGGCGATCGTTGCCAACACCGCTCCCGACGGGCGTGATCCGAACAAGCCCTGGCTGCTCGCGCCTGTCGATCTCCAGACATTGAAGGCGGCCGGTGTCACCTTCGCGATCTCGATGCTGGAGCGTGTCATCGAGGAACGGGCCAAGGGCAATCCCGCCTCCGCCGAAGCCATCCGCAAAGAAGTGACGCGGCTGATCGGCGATGATCTGTCAAAACTCAAGCCGGGCTCGGATCAGGCCATGCACCTGAAGCAGGTGCTGATCGACCAGAACGCCTGGAGCCAGTATCTCGAGGTCGGCATCGGCCCAGATGCCGAGGTCTTCACCAAGGCCCCGACGATGTCGTCCGTCGGCACCGGCATGGATGCGGGCCTGCATCCGAAATCGACCTGGAACAATCCGGAGCCGGAGCTGGTGCTGTTCGTCTCCAGCCGCGGCAAGATCGTCGGCGGCGCGCTCGGCAACGACGTGAACTTACGCGACTTCGAGGGCCGTTCGGCGCTGCTGCTGTCGAAGGCCAAGGACAACAACGCGTCCTGCTCGATCGGCCCGCTGCTGCGCCTGTTCGACGACACTTTTACGCTCGACGACGCGCGCAAGCTGGACATCAGCCTGAACGTGAAGGGTACGGACGGCTTCGTCCTCGACGGTCATTCCTCGATCAGCAAGATCAGCCGCGATCCAACCGACCTCGTCGCGCAGACCATCGGCAAGATCCATCAATATCCCGACGGTTTTGTGCTTTTCCTCGGCACCATGTTCGCGCCGGTCAAGGATCGCGATGCGCCGGGGCAGGGCTTCACGCACAAGCGCGACGACATCGTTACCATCGCTGCGCCGGAGCTCGGCAAGCTGGTGAACCGCATGCGCACCAGCGACGAGTGCGAGCCCTGGACCTTCGGCATCGGCGCGCTGATGAAGAACCTGGCGCAGCGGAAGCTGATCTAGTTCTTCGCCTCTTCTTCCGCCTGCGGCGAGAGGCCGGCACGCGAAGCGTGGCGGGTGAGGGCGCTTTCCACGAGTCGTTTGGGCCGATAACGGCCGAACCTCCATCCCCGTCCTTGCGAGCGCAGCGAAGCAATCCAGAGTCTTTCCGCGGAGGGATTCTGGGATTGCTTCGCTGCGCTCGCTATCACGGGCAGAGAGCTCGCACGGCCGTTTATCTCCGTCGCTGCGGATGGGCGCCTGCACCCACCGCGCAAAATTCCCTTCATCTCCCCGTTGCATCTCTGGAACAAAGTCGCGCTGAGCGTGTCATAAAACCGCGCGCTCTCCCTCCCGCGCGTTTTTTCCTCCAAATAGTCAAATAATATGACTAGTCGGAACCCGCCTCCTATGGAATAGTGCCTCCCGCCGCCTAAAAGGCCGGCCTGCGGGTGCCATGTTACCAATCGGCGCCCCGGATAACATCTTGGGAGACACGCCTGATGACCCTCAAAGCCCTCTTTGCGGCCAGCGCCACGGCCGCCTTGCTGCTCGCGCTGCCTGCCAATGCCGGCCAGCTCACCATCGGCTTCTCGCAGATCGGATCGGAATCCGGCTGGCGCGCAGCCGAAACTTCGGTCTCCAAGCAGGAGGCCACCAAACGCCAGGTCAATCTCAAGATCGCCGACGCGCAGCAGAAGCAGGAGAACCAGATCAAGGCGATCCGCTCCTTCATCGCGCAGAACGTCGATGCGATCTTTCTCGCGCCGGTCGTTTCGACCGGATGGGACTCGGTGCTGAAGGAAGCCAAGGAGGCCAAGATTCCGGTGGTGCTGCTCGACCGCGATATCGATCCCTCCGGCAAGGAACTCTATCTCACCGCCGTCACCTCCGACAGCGTGCACGAAGGCGCGGTCGCGGGCGACTGGCTGGCCAAGACCGTCGGGACGAAGGCCTGCAACATCGTCGAATTGCAGGGCACGGTCGGCGCCAGCGTCGCCGCAAACCGCAAGAAGGGTTTTGACACGGCGATTGCCAAGCACGCCAACCTGAAGGTGGTACGCAGCCAGACCGGCGACTTCACCCGCGCCAAGGGCAAGGAGGTGATGGAGAGCTTCATCAAGGCCGAAGGCGGCGGCAAGAACATCTGTGCGGTCTATGCGCATAACGACGACATGATGGTCGGCGCGATCCAGGCGATGAAGGAAGCCGGCCTCAAGCCGGGCAAAGACATCCTCACCGTCTCGATCGACGCGGTCCCCGATATCTTCAAGGCGATGGTCGCGGGCGAGGCCAACGCGACGGTCGAGCTGACGCCCAACATGGCCGGTCCGGCCTTCGATGCCGTCGCGGCCTTCAAGGAGAAGGGCACCGTTCCGCCGAAATGGATCCAGACCGAATCCAGGCTGCTCACCGCCTCTGACAATCCGCAGAAGGAATATGACAGCAAGAAGGGGCTTGGTTACTGAGGCGGCGCATTGCCGGACCGCCGTCGTCCGGTGGTCCGGCAACCCGCTTCGAAACCGCCGCGCGAACGCATAGGCTGGATGTCCGCATCATTGGCGGGCACCCGTGGGAGTGATTTTTGCCATGCAGAACAGCCGTGATCCTGCTGCCCCCCTGCTGGAGGTGCGCGGGATCAGCAAGAGCTTCGGCGCCGTGCACGCGTTGCAGGAGGTCGACTTCACGCTGCGCGCCGGCGAGATCCATGCGCTGCTCGGCGAGAACGGCGCTGGCAAGTCCACGCTGATCAAGGTTGTCACCGGCGTGTTCCCGCGCGACTCCGGCATCGTCAGGATCGGCGGAGAAGAGATCGCGCCTCGCTCGGCCAAGGCGGCGCTCGCAGCGGGCATCGCCACCGTCTACCAGGAGGTCAATTTGCTGCCGAACCTCTCGGTAGCGCAAAATCTCTTCCTTGACCGCCAGCCGATGCGCTTTGGCATCGTGCGCGAAGGCGAGATGCGCCGTCGCGCTAAGGCGCTGCTTGCAGATTTTGGTCTCGACATCGACGTCGCCGCGCCGCTCGGCAGCTATTCCGTGGCCATCCAGCACGTCACCGCGATTGCCCGCGCTGTCGATCTCTCTGCGCGCGTGCTGATTCTGGACGAGCCGACCGCGAGCCTCGACCGCCACGAGGTCGAGATTCTCTTCGGCATCATGCGCCAGCTCGCGGGGCGCGGCATCGGTATCGTCTTCGTCAGCCATTTCCTCGATCAGGTCTACGAGATCTCCGACCGGATCACGGTGCTGCGCAACGGCCGCCTGGTCGGTGAGCGCGAGACCGCGTCCCTGGCGCGGCTCGAGCTGATCCGGATGATGCTCGGCCGCGAGTTGGCGGAGACCACCAGCGCGCGGGCGGCGGCGAGCGAACATGAAGTGCGCGAGGTCTGCGCGAGTTTTGAGAATTTTGGCAAGGCCGGTTACGTTGCGCCGTTCAATCTCGAGCTGCGTCATGGCGAGGTCGTCGGCCTTGCCGGACTGCTCGGCTCGGGCCGCACCGAAACCGCACGGCTGGTGTTCGGTGCCGAGCGCGCCGATCGCGGGCAGGCGAGGGTGGAAGGCGCGCCCGTCCGCCTTCAGTCGCCGCGCGACGGCGTCCGCCATGGCTTCGGCTATTGCCCGGAAGAGCGCAAGACCGACGGCATCGTCGCCGAGCTCACCGTGCGCGAGAACATCGTGCTGGCGCTCCAGGCCAAACGCGGCCTGCATCGCCCGTTGTCCCGCCGCGAGCAGGACGAGATCGCGCGGCGTTACGTCAAGATGCTCGACATCCGTCCGGCCGATCCCGAGCGTCCGGTCGGCCTGTTGTCCGGCGGCAATCAGCAGAAGGTGCTGCTGGCGCGCTGGCTCGCGACCTCGCCGCGGCTCCTCGTGCTGGACGAGCCGACCCGCGGCATCGACGTCGGCGCCCATGCCGAGATCATCCGGCTGATCCGCGAGCTCTGTGACGATGGCCTCTCGCTGCTCGTGATCTCCTCCGAGCTCGACGAGATCGTGACTTATTCGGACCGCGTCGTGGTGCTGCGCGACCGCGCCCATGTCGAGGAGCTCGCGGGCGAGGCGGTCGACGTCGGCAACATCCTCGCCGCCATCGCCGCCGATAGCGTCACTGTTGCGCTTGAGGCCCACACATGACAGCGCTGCTGCCGCGCCGCGGCCTCGCCCAGATCCTCGCGCTGATCGTCATCCTCGCGGTCGACCGCGTGGTGTCGCCGCAATTCTTCGACCTGCGCCTCCAGGACGGTCGTCTGTTCGGCAGCCTGATCGACGTGCTCAACCGCGGCACGCCGGTGGCGTTGCTCTCGCTCGGCATGGTGCTGGTGATCGCGACGCGCGGCATTGATCTCTCGGTCGGCGCGGTGATGGCCATCTGCGGCGCGATCGCCGCAAGTCTCGCCGACACTCACAGCCTTCCGGTGGTGCTGGCGGCCGCGCTGGGGGCGGGCCTTGTCTGCGGCCTCTGGAACGGATTTCTCGTCGCCGTGCTCGGCATGCAGCCGATCGTGGCGACGCTGATCCTGATGGTCGCGGGCCGCGGCATCGCCCAGCTCATCACCGAAGGACGCATCGTGACGTTCTCCTCGCCGGATCTGGTCTGGCTCGGGAATGGTTCGGTGCTCGGCCTTCCGGTGCCGGTCGTCATTGCCCTCGGTATGCTCATTCTCACTGGCGCTGTGGTGCGCGGCTCGGCGCTTGGGTTGCTCATCGAGGCAACGGGCGGCAACGCGCGCGCGAGCGAGCTTTCCGGCGTCGGCACCCGTGCGATGATCCTGTCGGTCTATGTCTGGTGCGGCGTCTGCGCCGCGCTCGCGGGTGTGATCGCGGCGGCCGACATCATGGGCGCTGACGCCAACAATGCCGGCTTGTGGCTCGAGCTCGATGCGATTCTGGCCGTGGTGATCGGCGGCACCTCGCTGTTCGGCGGCCGCTTCAGCCTCGTGCTCGCGGTGCTTGGCGCGCTGATCATTCAGACCATGAACACGGGAATTCTGCTGTCCGGCTATCCGCCGGAGTTCAACCTGCTGGTCAAGGCGGTGGTGGTGCTCGCGGTGCTGCTGTTGCAATCGCCGAAGCTGTCCGGCTTTGCCGGTATCGCCGCACGGCTGCGGAGGACGAAAGCATGAGAGGCCTGCCGCCCGTCCTCATCACCGCGATCGTGCTCGTGGCAGGCTTTGCGCTCTGCGCCATGCAGTTCCCCAACATCGCCTCGACCCGCGTGGTCGGCAATCTCCTGACTGACAATGCCTTTCTCGGCATCGTCGCAACCGGCATGACGTTTGTGATCATCTCCGGCGGCATCGATCTGTCGGTCGGCTCGGTGATCGGCTTCACCACGGTCTTCGTGGCGCTGGCGATCGAGCGTTGGGGCGTGCCGCCGCTGGTCGCCTTCGTCGCCATCCTCGCGCTCTCGGCGGCCTTCGGCGCGGCGATGGGCGCCGTCATCCATGTCTTCGACCTGCCGCCGTTCATCGTGACGCTCGCCGGCATGTTCCTGGCCCGTGGTGCCAGCTTCCTGCTCTCGACGGAATCGGTGCCGATCACGGCACCTGTCTATTCCACTGTATCCGACTTCGCACTGCGGATGCCCGGCGGCGGGCGATTGACTGCGGTCGCGATCATCATGCTGGTGATCGTCATCGGCGGCGCCTTGCTGCTGCATCTCACGCGGTTTGGCGCCAACGTCTATGCACTCGGCGGCAGCCGGGCGACCGCGAGCCTGATGGGCGTTGCCGTCGGCAAGATGACGGTGAAGATCTACATGCTGTCGAGCCTGCTCGCGGGCATCGCCGGCATCGTCTTCTCGTTCTACACCAGCGCCGGCTATTCGCTCTCCGCCGTCGGTGTCGAGCTCGACACCATCGCCGCGGTCGTGATCGGCGGCACGCTGCTAACGGGCGGGCAGGGCTCGGTGATCGGAACCTTCCTCGGCGTCCTGATACAGGGGCTGATCCAGACCTACATCAATTTCGACGGCACGCTGTCGAGCTGGTGGACCAAGATCGCGACCGGCGTGCTGCTGTTCGCGTTCATCGCCTTGCAGCAGGCCCTGGTCGCACTCGCGCGGCGGCCGGCGGCGAAACGCGCGGGAGCTGCCATATGACCTCGCGCATCGTCATCATCCCGACGCGGCGAGCCCACTCCAACCATGCGGAGGTGGCCCGCTCGATCGGCGTCGACATCATCGCCGGGCGCTATGCGGAAGGGACGCGCCTGCCGGGCGATGCCGAGATGATCGCGATGTTCGGCGTGTCGCGGCCGGTGCTGCGCGAGAGCGTGAAGACTCTCGTGGCCAAGGGCTTGCTCACCACCAAGGCGCGGGTCGGCACCGTCGTGCGCGAACGCGCGGCCTGGAACATGTTCGATGCCGACGTGCTGGCCTGGCATCTGGACGCCGGCATCGACAAGCGTTTCCTCAATGATCTCGCCGAGATCCGTCTCGCGGTCGAGCCGCGCGCGGCGATGCTGGCGGCCACGCAGCGGTCGGAGGAAGATCTCGTCGAGCTTCGCCGTTGCATGGACCATATGCGGCTTGAAGCGTCGGATTCGGTCGGCTTCGCCGATGCCGATCTCGCACTGCATGTCGCCGTGGCGCGCGCCTCGGGCAACCTCTTCATGCGCTCGATCGGACACGTCATCGAGGCCGCGCTGCGCGCTTCGTTCCTGCTGAGCGCGCCGGTCGAGCCGGAGGACCGCGACACCGTGCTGCTCTGGCACCAGAAGATCGTCGATGCCATCGCAGCGGGCGATGCCGAGGCTGCGTCGGAGGCGATGGTCTATGTCATTCACAACGGCATGAGGCGTCACGAGGGAACGGTGATCGAAACAGCCCCGGCGGACCCGCCGTCATCTGCGAATACGGGAGAGCAAGCGTGACCGAACTTCGCATCGCCATCGTCGGTTTCGGCAAGATCGCGCGCGACCAGCATGTCGGCGCGATTGCCGCGGTGCCCGGCGTGACGCTGGCGGCAATCGCCAGCCGCAACGCCTCGTTGCCGGGATTGCCGCATTTTGCGACCATCGAGGAATTGCTGGAGAAGGGACCGCCGATCGACGCGGTCTCGCTCTGCACGCCGCCGCAGGTAAGGCGCGCGCAGGCCGCGGCGGCGCTCGCGGCCCGCAAGCATGTCATGCTGGAGAAGCCGCCGGGTGCCGGCGTCGTCGAGCTCGACCCGCTGATCGCGATGGCGGCGGCGGCAAAGCGAACGCTGTTTGCGACCTGGCATTCGCGCTACGCACCGGCGGTCGAGCCGGCCCGGCAATGGCTTGCCGCGCGCCGCATTGCCTCCGTTCACATCAGCTGGAAGGAGGACGTCCGCGTCTGGCATCCCGGTCAGGGCTGGATCTGGGAACCGGGTGGCCTCGGCGTGTTCGATCCCGGCATCAATGCATTGTCGATCCTGACCAGGATCCTGCCGAAGCCGGTGTTCGTCACCGCGGCTGAACTTTCCTTTCCCGCCAATTGCCAGGCGCCGATCGCGGCAAACCTGACAATGACCGACATCGACGGCCTGCCTGCAACCGCCGAGTTCGATTTCCGCCAGACCGGGCCGCAAAGCTGGGATATCGTCGTCGACACCGATCGCGGCCGGATGACCCTGTCCAGCGGTGGCGCGCGCATGGCCGTTGACGGCAAGGTGCTTGCCGAAGCTCCCGATGAGGAATATCGCGGACTCTACCGGCGCTTCGTCGAGCTCGCGGCGACCGGCGCGAGCGACGTCGATCTGACGCCGCTTCGCCTCGTCGCCGACGCCTTCCTGCTCGGCAAGCGCACAATTGTCGAACCGTTCGTGGATTAGACATGGCTGGCTCAAAAATCGAAAGAGATGTCTTCGGAAGACTGCCTGATGGCCGCGACGTCGAGCGCATCGTGCTGCGCGGGGCAGGCGGGTTCGAGGCGCGCATCATCACCCATGGTGCGGTGCTCCAGGCGCTGATCGCGCCGGACGCGAAGGGCGGCCATGACGACGTCGTGCTCGGCCATGACGCGTTCGCCGGCTATCTCGCGGAACGAAAGTTCTTCGGCGCCACCGTCGGCCGCTACGCCAACCGCATCGCCAGGGGACAGTTTTCGCTCGATGGTGAGACGGTGCAGCTTGCCGTCAACAACGGGCCGAATGCGCTGCATGGTGGCCTCGATGGATTCGACCGCAAGCTCTGGGAGATCGTGGAGATCGACGAGGGCGCCGCGCCTGCGGTGACGCTGACCTATGTCAGCCCTCACGGGGAGGAGAATTATCCCGGCAAGCTCGACGTCCGCCTGACCTATCGCATCACCGGGCCGACCGAGCTGTCACTGAGCATGGAAGCGCGGAGCGACCGGCCGACCATCGTCAACCTGACCAACCACAGCTTCTTCAATCTCGAAGGCGCGACGTCAGGCATTCCCATTCTCGACCACTGCTTGACGGTGGCCGCCGAGCATTTTCTCGCCATCGATCCCACCGCCATTCCCTTGCCAGGGCCGCCGCGTCCCGTCGCTGGCACGCCGTTCGACTTCCGCGAATCTCGATCGGTCGGCGAGCGCATCCGGCAGGGCGATCAGCAATTGCAGAACGGCAGGGGCTACGACCACACCTATTGCCTCGGACGTGATGGCAAGCTCGCGCTCGCCGCGCGGCTGGAGGCGCCGCGCTCGGGGCGGATCATGGAGCTTTTCACCGACCAGCCCGGCCTTCAGGTCTATTCCGGCAATTATCTGGACGGCACGATTTCGGGGAAGGGCGGCAAGCTCATCCGGCAGTCGGATGCCATGTGCCTGGAGCCGCACATCTGGCCTGATGCGCCGAACCGACCGGATTTTCCGAGCCCGCGCCTCGATCCCGGCCAGGTCTATCGCCATCACACGGTCTATCGCTTTGCAGTGAGGACGCCATGATGGAGCAGGTCGTCACCTCCGTTCTCTCTAGCGATCCCTGCCATCTCGGCGAGGGTCCGACCTATGACGTGACCACCGATACCGCCTGGTGGTTCGATATCCGCGAGGGACGGCTGTTCGAGGCGCAGCTTGGCAGTGGCAACATCCGCACTCATGCGCTCGGCCGGATGGCGAGCGCGCTCGGGCGCATCGATGCCGAACGGCAGCTGATCGTCGCCGAGGACGGGCTTTACATCCGCAAGCTCGCCGACGGCGAGATGACGCTGTTCCTTCCGCTCGAGGCGGACAATCCCGTCACGCGCTCCAATGATTGCCGTGTGCATCAATCCGGCACGTTCTGGATCGGCACCATGGGCAAGAAGGCCGAGCCGAAGGCAGGCGCGATCTACGCGCTCCATCGCGGCAAGATCTCCACGCTGTTTCCCGGCATCAGCATTCCAAATTCGATCTGCTTCTCGCCGGATGGCGCCACCGGCTACTTCACCGACACCCCGCGCGCCGTGCTCTATGCCGTGCCGCTCAATCCCGCGACCGGCCTGCCGCGCGGCGAGCCGGAGGTGCTGCTGCGCCATACCGGCGTTGGCGGTCTCGACGGCTCGGTGTGCGATGCCGACGGGCAGATCTGGAACGCCTGCTGGGGCGCGAGCCGGATCGATGTCTATTCCCCGCAAGGCGAACGCCAGCGCTCGCTCAACGTGCCGGCCAAGCAGGCGAGCTGCCCGGCCTTCGTCGGCCCCGACCTGTCGCGCCTTCTCGTCACGTCCGCATGGCAGGATATGGACGCAGCCGCACGCGCCGCCGATCCGCAGGCCGGCTGCACTTTTCTACTGGAGGCCTCCGCGCGCGGTCGTGCGGAGCCCGACGTCAAGCTCGCATAGGAGACGACAAAGCAGCCCACGACCACGTTCGCGACGACACGAAGAAATAATCTGACACCCAAGGGAGTGAAACATGCTGAAACTGAAGACCACATTCCTCGCGCTGGCGCTGGCGGGCGCTGCGACGATGGCGACAGGTCTCGCCGCCTCCGCACAGGACAAGGCGACCGTCGGCATCGCCATGCCGACCAAATCCTCGGCGCGCTGGATCGACGACGGCAACAACATGGTCAAGGTGCTGAAGGAGCGCGGCTACAACACCGATTTGCAATATGCCGAGGACGACATTCCGAACCAGCTCTCGCAAGTCGAGAATATGGTGACCAAGGGCGCGAAGGCACTGGTGATCGCCGCAATCGACGGCACCACCCTGTCCGACGTGCTCAAGCAGGCCAAGGCAAAAGGCATCACCGTGATCGCCTATGACCGCCTGATCCGCGGCACGCCGAACGTCGATTATTACGCGACCTTCGACAATTTCCAGGTCGGCGTCTTGCAGGCGCAATCGATCGAACAGGGGCTCGGCCTGAAGGACGGCAAGGGTCCGTTCAACATCGAGCTGTTCGGCGGCTCGCCCGACGACAACAACGCCTACTTCTTCTACAACGGCGGGATGAGCGTGCTGAAGCCCTACATCGACAGCGGCAAGCTCGTCGTCGCCTCGGGCCAGATGGGCATGGACAAGGTCGCGACGCTCCGCTGGGACGGCGCCACCGCCCAGGCCCGCATGGACAATCTGCTCAGCGCCTATTACGGCAACAAGAAGATCAACGCCGTGCTGTCGCCCTATGACGGCATCTCGATCGGCATCATCTCCTCGCTGAAGGGCGTCGGCTATGGTAGCGCCGATCAGCCGATGCCGATCATTTCGGGCCAGGACGCCGAGGTGCCCTCGATCAAGGCGATGCTGCGCGGCGACCAATATTCGACCATCTTCAAGGACACCCGCGACCTCGCCAAGGTGACCGCCGACATGGTCGACGCCGCGCTCGCCGGCAAGCAGGTCACGGTCAACGACACCAAGACCTACGAGAACGGCGTCAAGACCGTGCCCTCCTACCTGCTCAAGCCGGTCGTGGTCTACAAGGACAATTGGGAGAAGGTCCTGGTCGAGAGCGGCTACTACAAGAAGTCGCAATTCCAGTAAGACGTTTTCTTCCCCTCTCCCCGCTTGCGGGAAGAGGGTAGGGTGAGGGGGAGCCTCCACGAGGACGATGGACATTGCTCCTGCGGAGACTCCCCCTCATCCGAAATCCGCGCGACGCGCGCATTTCGACCTCTCCCCGCAAGCGGGGAGAGGTGAGGTAACGGATGGGATATGACACGATGACCGCCATGCTGGAGATGCGCAACGTCAGCAAGAGCTTTGCCGGTGTGCAGGCGCTGCGCGACGTCAACTTCTCGGTTCACGCCGGGCAGATCCACGCGCTCGTCGGCGAGAACGGCGCCGGCAAGTCGACGCTGATGAAGGTGTTGAGCGGGGTCTATCCCGCCGGCGGCTACGAGGGCACCATCGTCTTCGACGGTGAGGAGCGGCGCTTTCGCGACATCAACGATTCCGAGGCGCTTGGCATCATCATCATTCATCAGGAGCTGGCGCTGATTCCGTTGATGTCGATCGCGGAAAACATCTTCCTGTCGCATCCGCCCTCGAAGCTCGGCGTGATCGACCGCGACGAGGTCTATCGGCGCACGCGCGAGCTGCTGGCGCAGGTCGGCCTCAAGGAATCCCCGGATACGCTGATCACCGATCTCGGCGTCGGCAAGCAGCAGCTGGTCGAGATCGCCAAGGCGCTGTCCAAACGGGTGCGAATGCTCATTCTGGACGAGCCGACCGCCAGCCTCAACGAGGCCGACAGCGCCGCGCTGCTCGAACGTCTGATGGTCTTCCGCGAGCAGGGCATCGGCTCGATCCTGATCTCGCACAAGCTCAACGAGGTCGCCAAGGTCGCCGACCACATCACCGTGCTGCGCGATGGCCGCACCGTCGACAGCATCGATTGCCGCAGCGAGCCGATCCAGGAAGACCGCATCATCCGCAGCATGGTCAATCGCGATATGGCGCACCGTTTCCCGGAGCGCAGCGTTAAGATCGGCGAACCCGTGCTCGACGTCGCGAACTGGTCGGTCTATCACCCGATCCATCCCGAGCGGCAGGTGATCAAGAACGTCAATTTCGGCGTCAGGCGCGGCGAGGTCGTCGGCATTGCCGGATTGATGGGCGCCGGGCGCACCGAATTCGCCATGAGCCTGTTTGGCCGCTCCTGGGGCACTGCGATCAGCGGCTCTCTCCGGCTCGAGGGCAGAGAGATGGTGTTGCCGAGCGTCGCGGCGGCGATCGACGCCGGCCTTGCCTATGTCACGGAAGACCGCAAGCAGCTCGGGCTGATCCTGGCCGACGACGTTCGCAAGAATATCACGCTCGCAAGCCTTGACCAGGTCGCGCCTAAACGGGTGATCGACGACATCGCAGAGCTGAAGATCGCCAGCGATTATCGCACCCGCATGCGCATCCGTTGCTCCGACGTCTACCAGGAGACCGGCCAGCTCTCCGGCGGCAACCAGCAAAAGGTGGTGCTGTCGAAATGGCTGATGACCGACCCGAAAGTTCTGATCCTGGACGAGCCGACGCGGGGCATCGACGTCGGTGCCAAATACGAGATTTACTGTATCATCAACGAGCTGGCGGAAGCCGGCCGCGGTGTCGTGGTGATCTCCTCGGAGATGCCCGAACTGCTCGGCATCTGCGACCGCATTTGCGTCATGAATGACGGCGCCTTCGTCGGGGAGTTCGCAGGCGCCGATGCGACGCAGGAAAAGATCATGCGCGCCATCATGCGCAACGAGCGAAACATTGGGAACGCCGCGCCCGCGGCCGCGGAAATGGGAGGAATGCAGCCATGACCGACAAGACGGTATCGCTGCCCGAGGAGCGCCGGCACGGCAGCTTCATCAAGAACAATCTGCGCAACTACGGCATGCTGATGTCGCTGGTCGCGATCATGCTGTTCTTCCAGGTCATGACGGGCGGCACGCTACTGCAGCCGCTCAACCTGACGAACCTCGTGCTCCAGAACAGCTACATCGTCATCATGGCGCTCGGCATGCTGCTGGTGATCGTCACCGGCCATATCGATCTCTCGGTCGGCTCGGTCGCCGGCTTCGTCGGCGCGGTCGCCGCCGTGCTGATGGTGACCTACAAGGTCGACTACACGCTCGCCTTCATCGCCTGCCTGTTGCTGGGCGCGGCGATCGGCGCGGCGCAGGGCTATTGGGTGGCCTTTTTCGGCATTCCGTCCTTTATCGTGACGCTGGCGGGCATGCTGGTGTTCAAGGGGCTCGCGCTTGCGGTGCTGCAGGGCCAGTCACTCGGCCCGTTCCCGGCGACCTTCCAGAAGCTGTCCTCCGGCTTCATTCCGGAGCTTCTGCCCGAAGCCGGCACGCTGCATCCGACCTCGATGCTGATCGGCGCCGTGCTTGCGCTCGGCCTCGTCTATGCCAGCGCCAAGGGCCGCTCGCGCGAGCAATCGCATGGCATCGAGGTCGAGCCTTATGCGTTCTTCCTGGGCAAGAGCGTCCTGCTCGCCTGCGCCGTGCTCTATTTCACCTATCTGATCGCCTCGCATCGCGGACTGCCGAACGTGCTGGTGATCATGACCGCGTTGATCGCTTTGTACGGCTTCGTCACCCGGCGCACCGTGATCGGGCGGCAGGTCTATGCGGTCGGCGGCAATGCGAAGGCGGCAAAACTGTCGGGCATCAAGACCGAGCGACTGACCTTCCTCACCTTCGTCAACATGGGCGTGCTCGCCGCGCTCGCCGGCCTCGTCTTCGCCGCGCGCCTCAACACGGCGACCCCGAAGGCCGGGCTCGGCTTCGAGCTCGACGTCATCGCCGCCTGCTTCATCGGCGGGGCCTCGGCCTATGGCGGAGTAGGGCGCGTCGGCGGCGCCGTGGTCGGCGCCATGATCATGGGCGTGATGAACAACGGCATGTCGATCCTCGGCATCGGCATCGACTATCAGCAGGTCATCAAGGGCCTGGTGCTGCTCGGGGCGGTGTGTATCGACGTGTATAACCAGCGGCGGTAGCCGCATTGACGGTCGCGTAGGTCAAAGGCGCACTTGCGCCGTGCCCACCAGCTGTCTCCGATCGAGAGGAATGGTGGGCACGCTCCGCTTTGCCCACCCTCCGACATTACTGCAACGGTGACTGCGTCGTGAACAGCACCGTCGCGATCGCGACAGAGAGGGTCACCGCCGAGACCGTCGCCACGGTCGACAGCACCCCCATGCGCCGGAGCGCGATGGCAAACACGATGATGATGGGGGTCGCGGTCAGCAGCCCGATTTGTGCATCGCTCATCGCATCGCTCACTGTTTTGCGGAACCGCTCTATATATCCACCCTATGACGGCGGGGCGGCCGGAACGTTGCGATAGCGCAAACGCGCCCCCGGCCGGTTGCACTATTTGTCGGGCGACAAAGTCAGAATCGCGCCGGTGGACTATCTGTTCGGCGACTTGATTTGGAAATCAGATGTCGGCGACGGATTGCGAACAAGCGGGAACCGGCTGGGGAATCCTGGAAGATCTTCCCGGCGATCCCATGATCTGGGTGCTCATCTTCAGCGAGCTAGCCGCCTTCGGCCTGTTTCTCGGCGCTTTCGTCATCGCCCGCGCGCTTCACCCGGCGCTCTTTGCCGCCGGACAGGCCACGCTCGACGCACACCTGGCGGGACTCAACACCATCGTGCTCGTGACCAGTGGCTGGGCCGCCGCGCGGGCAACGGCTGCTGCACGGGCGGGGGAAAGAGGGCGTGCGCGCGGTTGGCTGTTCGGCGCCATGGTCCTTGGCGGCGTCTTTATCGCGGTCAAGCTGACCGAATATGCCGGCGAGATCGCGCAAGGAAACGGCTTGGAGACCAGCCCGTTCTTCACGCTCTACTTTCTCCTTACCGGCTTCCATCTCCTGCATGTCGGCCTCGGCATCGTCATCCTGGCCGTGGTTTCCCGGGGTGCTCGGCCGGCGGGCGTGGAGACCGGAACCGCTTTCTGGCACATGGTCGATCTGCTCTGGATCGTCATGTTCCCCATCATCTATCTGGTGCACCCGTGATTCCCGATCGTCTCGACATCGCCTGGATGACGTTGATCGGCCTTGCGCTCGCGACCCTTCTGGTTCCGACGCTGGTGTCGCGCCCCTTGTTCGCCAATGCGTTGCTGCTGACCTTCGCCGCCCTCAAGGGCCGCCGTATCGTGCTCGATTTCCTCGATCTTCAATCGGCGCCGGCGCTTTGGCGGGGCCTCGTCAGTGCTTGGGTTGTCCTCGTGGTGCTGTTCGCCTGGCTCGCATCCGCCATTGTCGCCCTGATCTGATCGGTGGTTTGCGTATCGTCGCCATCGTTGCGCTTCGTCAAAGAGCGCTCCCTACCGATCGGCAATAAATAGCATCACAGATTCTCTCGACTCAAACCGGAAAGGATTGGCAATGGCTGAACGCCTGACCAAGTCGGCCGCGCGAAATGTGTTTTACGGCGGTTCGGCCTTTTTCTTCGCCATCTTCATAGGGCTGACGGCGCATAGCCATTACTACATGGCCACGACGTCCACGGACGCGACGACGCTGACGTCGTCGGTCGCTCGCGGCAAGCATGTCTGGGAGAAGAACTCCTGCATCAACTGCCACACGCTGCTGGGCGAGGGCGCCTATTTCGCCCCCGAGGTCGGCAATGTCTGGGATCGCTGGGGCGGCAAGGAGGATCCGGCCGCTGCACGCGAGACGCTGAAAGCCTGGATGCAGTCGCAGCCCTCGGGCGCAGAGGGGCGGCGGCAGATGCCGCAGTTCAACCTGACCGACCAGGAGCTCAATGATCTCGCTGACTTCCTGCAATGGGCCAGCACGATCAAGCGCCAGAGCTGGCCGCCGAACAAGGCCGGCTGAGCATGCCGCTTTCTTCTTAAGACAGAGAGAACCCGAGATGAAATATCAAACCCAGAAAGTCGCGATGCTGTATTTCTACGGCGCGCTGACCTTGTTCCTGGCCCAGGTCCTGTTTGGCCTGCTTGCCGGAACGATCTACGTCCTGCCCAATACCCTGTCGGTCATCCTGCCGTTCAACATCGTCAGGATGATCCACACCAACGCGCTGATCGTATGGTCGCTGATCGGCTTCATGGGAGCGACCTACTACCTGCTTCCGGAAGAGACCGAGACCGAGCTCTACAGTCCGCTGCTGGCGAAGATCCAGTTCTGGATGTTCTTCGGCGCTGCCGGCGTCGCCGTGGTCGGCTATCTCTTCCACTATCACGAGGGCCGCGAATTCCTCGAACAGCCATTCATCATCAAGGTCGGCATCGTCGTCGTCTGCCTGATGTTCCTGTTCAACGTCACGATGACGGCGCTGAAGGGCCGCAAGACCACGATCACCAACATCCTGCTGTTCGGCCTGTGGGGCGTCGCGATCTTCTTCCTGTTCGCCTTCTACAACCCGGCGAACCTTGCCGTCGACAAGATGTACTGGTGGTACGTCGTCCATCTCTGGGTCGAGGGCGTCTGGGAGCTGATCATGGCCTCCGTGCTCGCCTATCTCATGATCAAGCTCAACGGCATCGATCGTGAGGTCGTCGAGAAGTGGCTCTACGTCATCATCGGCCTTGCCCTGTTCTCCGGCATCCTCGGCACCGGCCACCATTTCTACTGGATCGGCGCGCCCGGCTATTGGCAGTGGATTGGTTCGCTGTTCTCCACGCTCGAGGTCGCTCCGTTCTTCACCATGGTGATCTTCACGGTGCAGATGACCTGGAAGGCCGGCCGCAAGCATCCGAACCGCGCCGCGCTGTTGTGGTCGGTCGGCTGCTCGGTGATGGCGTTCCTCGGCGCCGGCGTGTGGGGCTTCCTGCACACGCTGTCCTCGGTGAACTACTACACCCACGGCACCCAGGTCACCGCCGCGCACGGCCATCTCGCCTTCTTCGGCGCCTATGTGATGCTGAACCTGTCGGTGATGGCCTACGCGATCCCGCAGCTCAAGGGACGGGCGCCCTATAACCAGTGGCTCTCCATGACCAGCTTCTGGATCATGTGCACGGCGATGATGACCATGACCTTCGCGCTGACCTTCGCCGGCGTGGTCCAGGTCCATCTGCAGCGCGTGCTCGGCCAGGGTTACATGGACGTGCAGGACCAGCTCGCGATGTTCTACTGGGTCCGTCTCGGCTCCGGTGTGTTCGTGGCGATCTCCGCGCTGATGTTCGTCTGGGCCGTGCTGGTGCCGGGCCGCGAGAAGCAGGCGGTCATCCCCGCCGCTCTGCAGCCGGCCGAGTAAACCGCAAAGGGCGGCCGCGGTTCGCCGCGGCCGCCAGCTTCCTTGGAAATTCCGGAGAGACATCATGAAAGCTGCCCTTCACACGGTCACCTCGGCACCCGAATTGCCGGCCTATGTTCCGTCCGGAAACGAATGCCAGCTGTTCGAGCATGCCTGGCGGCGGCGTCTGCCGGTGCTGCTCAAGGGACCGACCGGTTGCGGCAAGACCCGCTTCGTCGCGCACATGGCGGCACGGCTGGGACTGCCGCTTCACACCGTCGCCTGTCATGACGATCTGACCGCTGCCGATCTCACTGGCCGCTATCTGCTCAGGGGCGGCGACACCGTCTGGACCGATGGTCCGCTGACGCGCGCCGTGCGCGAAGGCGGCATCTGCTATCTTGACGAGGTCGTTGAGGCCCGCAAGGACGTCACCGTCGTGCTGCATCCTCTGACCGACGATCGCCGTATCCTGCCGCTGGAGCGTACCGGCGAGGAGCTGGTCGCGCCGAACAGCTTCATGCTCGTCGTCTCCTACAATCCCGGCTACCAGACGCTGCTGAAGGCCCTGAAGCCCTCGACGCGTCAGCGCTTCGTCGCCATCGAATTCGATTTCCTCCCGCCAGAGCAGGAGATCGGCGTCGTGTCCGCCGAAAGCGGGCTGTCGCCGGAGCGCGTGCGGCCGCTGGTGGGGCTGGCTGGGCGGCTGCGCGCGCTCAAAGGCCACGATTTGGAGGAGGGCGTCTCGACCCGGCTCGTGGTCTATTGCGCGACGCTGATTGCCGCGGGCACGCCGCTCGCCGATGCCGTGCTGGCGGGCATGATCGAGCCGCTCACCGACGATTCCGACGTGAAGGCGGCGCTGCTCGACGTCGCACGCGCCGTCATCGGGTGAGGCCGCGCCGATGCTCGACTTCCTCGAACTGGAGGAGACGGTCGGCCGCGCCTGGCACAGGATGGTCGGCGGCACCGCGAGCTATCCGGTTCACGACGATCACGCCGTCGCATTGACCGAGGTGAGGGGCCGGCTCGCGGTGATGTTCCGTGCGCTCGGCGGCGAGACCGGGGTGCAGATCGCAAGCGCAAGCGCGCGAAAATCGGGGCATCGTCTCGGCTGGCGGCAGCGTATCGGCCTCGGCGACGAGCGGCTCGAGCAGCCGGGCCGTGACGCCGCGACCATCTTTCTTCCCGATCGCATCTCGATTTTTCCCGACCGCGCGTTGAACGCGGCGCTCTATCGCTGGCTTGCGGCGTGGTTCGCGGCCGCGCCGATCGAAACGATCACCGAAGCCGATCCGCTGCGGCGCGATCTTCTGGTGTTGCGCCGGGCCAGCGAGACGGCGGTCTGGGTGCTTACGCAATTTCCCGGGCTTGTTGCCGACTATGCGCAGCTCGCCGCGGCAACTGCCGAGGCCCGGCCGCGTCGCCCCCTGCCGCGCATCGAGCAGGAGGTCGAGCAGATCGTGCTGGCCCTGCTCGGAACCGGCAAGGCGCCTTCGGGCAGACTGTGGCCGGCGATGATGGGGACGGGCCCGCTGCCGGACAAGGCGCCGCCGGGCTATCATTCGATCCTGCCGTGCCCGCTCTGGGGGGATTGCTGGACGCGCGAGCTCTCGCCCGCGCATGCCGGCGAGGATGAATGCGCACCGGGCGCGGAAGCGGCGGCCGAGAACGATCGCAAGCGTTTTGCCGTCCGCGAGCGTGAGGACAATGCCAACCGCCGCGATCCCTTCGTGCTCAATCGCTTCGAGAAGATCCTTGCGATGGCCGAGATGGTCAATGTCGACCGTCCGGCCGATGACAGCGAGGACGAGGATGCGCAGAAGGCCGCCGACGATCTCGAGGAGATCACGCTCAGCCGCCGCACGGGCAAGCCGGCGAGCCGGTTCAAGTTCGATCTCGACCTGCCGCCGGAAGCCCTCGACGCCTCGAAGCTGAATGCGGACCTCACTTATCCCGAATGGGACTACCGCAGCGGCTCCTATCTGCCCGATCATTGCCGCGTGCTCGCAGCTGCGGCCTCCGAGCAGGGCGAGAGCTGGACGCCTGACGACGCCACGCGCCGGCACATTCGCCAGGTGCGCCGCCGCTTCGAGGTGCTGCGGCCGCGCCACGAGCTGATGCGCGCCCAGGCCGACGGCCATGACCTCGATCTCGACGCGCTGGTGCGTGCGCAATGCGATCTCCGTGCCGGCAGCGGCGGCAGCGGTCTCGATCGCATCCATGTCGCGATGCGCCCGCAAGGACACGATCTTGCCGTCACGCTGCTCGTCGACGTCTCGCTGTCCACGGACGCCTGGGTCGACGGCTACCGCGTGCTCGACGTCGAGAAGGAGGCGCTGCTGGTGCTTGCCCACGGGCTTTCGGCCTGCGGCGATCACCACAGCATCCTGACCTTCACCTCGCGCCGGCGGTCCTGGGTGCGGCTCGAAACCGTGAAGGCCTTCGGCGAGCCGATGAGCGGGACGGTGGAACGCCGGATCGGCGCGCTGAAGCCCGGCTATTACACGCGGATCGGCACGGCCGTGCGCCATGCCGCGGCCGAGCTCGCCCGCCAGCCGCAGCGCAAGAAGCTGCTGATCGTGCTCACCGACGGCAAGCCGAACGACGTCGACCATTACGAAGGGCGCTTTGCGGTCGAGGACACTCGCAAGTCGGTGCAGGAGGCACGCCGGCTCGGCATCGCCGCCTTCGGCGTGACGGTGGACGCAACCGCGCAATCCTACTTCCCGACCCTGTTCGGCCGTGGCGGCTACGCGATCGTCGGCAACATCAAGCGGCTGCCCGCGGCGCTGCCGGCGATCTACCGGCAGGTCGCGCATTAAGCGGGAAAGGCCGCGTCGTTTCGCTCCCGCGTGAGCTATTGCTCATATGTTGAGTATATGATCGTATGGCCGGATGGACCCCGGCCGGCCAAGACCCGATCTGATCATCTTCGATTGCGATGGCGTGCTCGTCGACAGTGAGCTGCTGAGCTGCCGGTGCCTGTCCGAGGTGCTGGCCGAGTTCGACATCGCGCTCAGCCCGCAGCAGGCGCTCGAACTCTTTCTCGGGCGCAGCACCAAGGCGATCGAGCAGCATTATCGTGATCTCGGGCAGATCGTGCCGGACGGCTTTCTGCCGCGCCTGAAGTCGCAAGTGCTGTCGACATTCGCAGCATCGCTGCAGCCGATCCCCGGCGTTGCCGGCGTGATCTCCGAGCTCCCCGTGCCGTTTTGCGTGGCATCGTCCAGCGACCTCGATCGCGTTGCGCTCTCCCTCGATGTCACCGGCCTGCGGGCGCATTTCGGCGACGGGCTCTACACCGCGCAAATGGTCAGGCACGGCAAGCCGGCGCCGGATCTCTTTCTCCTCGCGGCGGAGAAGATGGGGGTGCAACCCGCGCGCACGCTGGTGATCGAAGACAGCGTCAGCGGCGTTGCGGCGGGCAAAGCGGCCGGCATGACCGTCTGGGGATTTGTCGGCGGCAGCCATTACCGCGGCCGTGACGGGCGGGCTATATTGTCCGGCGCGGGGGCCGACCGGGTCTTCGCGCGCATGAGCGATTTCTGGGAGGCGTGAGGCCCGCATGGCCGCCGAGAACGACAGATCGCGACTCGACGATGCCGCGCGTGCCGGCTGGCTCTATTTCATCGCCGGTCACACCCAGGACGAGATCGCAAAGATGCTCCAGGTCTCGCGCGCCTCGGCGCAGCGGCTGGTCTCGTTGTGCCTCGCCGAGAGCCTCATCACCTTTCGGCTGGAGCATCCCATCGCCGCCTGCATGGAACTCGCAGCGCGCCTCAGGGAGCGTTTCGACCTTGCCCATTGTGAGGTGGTGCCGGCCGATCCGGCGGCGCCGCAGGCCACCGCAGGCATCGCGGAGCGCTGCGCCAATCTGCTCGACGCGACGCTGCGGTCGGAGACGCCCGTGATCGTCGCGCTCGGCACCGGCCGTGCCGTGCGCGCAGCGGTCGAGCGCGTCACGCCGATCGACCGGCCCAATCACCAGATCGTCTCGCTGGTCGGCAACATCTCCGCCGACGGTTCGGCGAGCTTTTACGACACCGTCGGCCGGCTCGCGGACCGCACGGGAGCGCGGCACTATCCGATGCCGCTGCCGTTCCTGATGTCGTCCGAGGACGAGCGCAACAAGATGGTCCGCATCGAGCCGATCGCCAAGGTGAAGGCGGTGGCAGCCAAGGCGGATTTGCGCCTCGTCGGCATCGGCCAGATGGACCAGAAGGCGCAGGTTCACATCGACGGCTTCGTCACCCGCGACGAGTTGTTCGAGATGATGCGGCTGGGCGCCATCGGCGAGATCACCGGCTGGGCCTATGACTCCAAGGGCCGCCTGCTCAAGGCCGGGACCAACAAGCGCCTCACCAGCATTCCGCCGGAAGTGCCGGCGAAGACCACGACGATCGGTGCCGCGGTCGGCGCAGCCAAGGTGCCGGCCATCGCGGCGGCGCTGAACGGCGGCCTGGTCAACGGGCTCATCACCGACGAGACGACGGCGCGGGCAATCCTGGAGCGGTAGGCGAAGTTAGCGCGGCAGCGGCGCTGCGCTCCCTCTCCCCGCAAGCAGGAGAGGGTGGAGCAAGCCGCGCGCCCGCCCGAGCCACTGCCGCCGCTCCGCGCTTTCACTCTCATCCCTGTCGCACCGCAGCACTCATAAGTTGCGCAAATGCGTGTGCGCCTGCTTGACAACAGTCGCCCTCTCGGTTGAACATACGCCCAACGCGTGGGCATATGCTCAAAACGCGAGTTGAGGGGAGGTCACCCGTGAAACACGTCCTGGGCGCCGTCTGCGGCGCGTCTGCACTTTTGCTGGCCGTCCCCGCGATGGCCGAAACCACCCTGACGATCGCCACCGTCAACAACGGCGACATGATCCGCATGCAGGGGCTGACGGCCGAATTCACCAAGAAGAATCCAGACATCACGGTGAAGTGGGTGACTCTGGAGGAGAACGTGCTGCGCCAGCGCGTCACCACCGACATCGCCACCAAGGGCGGTCAGTTCGACGTGCTCACCATCGGCACCTATGAGGTGCCGATCTGGGCCAAGAAGGGCTGGCTGGTGCCGTTGGCCAATTTAGGGGCCGATTACGACGTCGCCGACCTCCTGCCCAAGATCAAGGACGCAGTCTCAGTCGACGGCAAGCTCTACGCCGCGCCGTTCTATGGCGAGAGCTCGATGGTGATGTATCGCACCGACCTGTTCGAGAAGGCCGGCCTGAAGATGCCGGAAAAGCCGACCTGGGATTTCGTGGTCGATGCTGCCAAGAAGCTCACCGACAAGAGCGCCGGCACCTACGGCATTTGCCTCCGCGGCAAGGCCGGCTGGGGCGAGAACATGGCGTTCCTCTCGGCCATGGCCAATTCCTACGGCGCGCGCTGGTTCGACGAGAAGTGGCAGCCGCAGTTCAACACGCCGGAATGGAAGGCGACGCTGACGACCTACGTCAATCTGATGAAGGAGGCCGGTCCTCCCGGCGCGAGCTCCAACGGCTTTAACGAGAATCTGGCGCTGTTCAACGCCGGCAAGTGCGCGATGTGGATCGACGCCACGGTGGCGGCGTCCTTCGTCACCAACCCGAAGGATTCCAAGGTTGCCGACAAGGTCGGTTTC
Organism: Bradyrhizobium sp. WYCCWR 12699; assembly: GCF_032144035.1. Lineage (NCBI taxonomy): Bacteria > Pseudomonadati > Pseudomonadota > Alphaproteobacteria > Hyphomicrobiales > Nitrobacteraceae > Bradyrhizobium > Bradyrhizobium sp. WYCCWR 12699. The sequence continues at coordinate 698,564 of NZ_JAVTJN010000039.1, read as the reverse complement.
GCGCTGGCGCCCAACACCGGCCTCGGCAAGAACGCCAACTGGCTGTGGGCCTGGAACCTCGCGATCCCCGCCGGCTCCAAGAAGACGGAAGCTGCCGAGAAGTTCATCGCCTGGGCAACCAGCAAGGACTACACCAAGCTCGTCGCATCGAAGGAAGGCTGGGCCAACGTGCCGCCGGGCACGCGCACCTCGCTCTACCAGAACCCCGATTATCTGAAGGTCGCCCCGTTCGCGAAGCTGACGCTGGCCTCGATCGACGCGGCCGATCCGAACAAGCCGACGGTGAAGGCGGTGCCTTACGTCGGGGTGCAATACGCCGCCATTCCCGAATTCCAGGGCATCGGCACCCAGGTCGGCCAGCAGTTCTCGGCTGCGCTTGCGGGCTCGATGACGGTCGATGCCGCGCTGACCGCGGCGCAATCGGCGACCGAGCGCGAGATGAAGCGAGCCGGCTACATCAAGTGAACCCGAGCTCGACCTCCTGAGCTCAACTTGCGGCCATCCGCCGATCCCCGGATGGATGGCCGCCTTCTTCCCGAGGTTTCATTTTGACGCGTTTTCTTCCCGCGGACCCCTCGCACCTTCGCGCGAAAACGCTCTAAGGAGAAGTCAGGGATGGCAACGCGGCAGACGCAGTTCCTTGCGCGCTCGCTCCTGACGCCTGCGGTCGGGCTGCTCTTCATCTGGATGATCGTCCCGCTGGCACTGACGATCTACTTCTCGACGCTGCATTACAGCCTGCTCGATCCCGGCTCCGAGTCGTTCGTGGGCCTGGAGAACTTCCGCTACTTCCTCACCGATCCCGCCTTCCTGGCCTCGCTTCAGAACACGTTGGTGCTGGTCGGCTCGGTGCTGGCCCTGACGATCATGCTCGGCATCCCGCTCGCGCTGCTGATGGACCAGCCGGTGATCGGGCGCAATTTCGTGCGGCTGATGGTGATCGCGCCGTTCTTCGTGATGCCGACGGTCAGCGCGCTGGTCTGGAAGAATCTGTTGATGCATCCGGTGTCCGGCCTGTTCGCCTGGCTCGCCTCGGTGTTCGGATTGACGCCGGTCGACTGGTTCAACGACGTGCCGCTCCTTGCGGTGATCCTGATCGTGACGTGGCAATGGCTGCCGTTCGCGACGCTGATCCTGCTCACCGCGCTGCAATCGCTCGACGAAGAGCAGAAGGAGGCTGCCGAGATGGACGGCGCCAGCGCGGTCTCGACCTTCATCTACATCACGCTGCCGCATCTGGCGCGCCCCATCACGGTGGTGATCCTGATCGAGACCATTTTCCTGCTCACGGTCTTCGCAGAGATCTATGTCACCACGGGTGGCGGCCCTGGCCTGTCGACCACCAACATCGCCTTCCTGATCTATTCGCAGGCGCTGATTCAATACGATGTCGGCACGGCCTCGGCGGGCGGCCTCGTCGCGGTCGTGATCGCGAACATCGTCGCCTTCTTCCTGGTCCGCATCGTCGGCCGCAATCTGGAGGCGTGAGATCATGGCACGGAGGGCGACGACGCAGCAGGTGGTGGTCTCGACGATCGGGGCCTGGTTCTTCGGCTTCCTGATCTTCTTCCCGATCCTCTGGATGGTACTGGCGAGCTTCAAGACCGAGCTGGAAGCCTTTGCCATCCCGCCGTCCTTCCTGTTCTTCCACTGGACCACCGAGAATTACGCGACGGTGCAGGAGCGCAGCGACTATCTTCATCACGCGATGAACTCGATCATCATCGCCGGCGGCTCGACGCTCATCGCTCTCTTGATTGCCGTTCCCGCGGCCTGGTCGATGGCGTTCTCGCCGACCAAGCGCACCAAGGATATTCTGCTCTGGATGCTCTCGACCAAGATGATGCCGCCGGTCGGCGTGCTGGTGCCGATCTACCTGATCTACAAGTCCTTCGGTCTTTTGGATTCCCGCATCGGCCTCGTCTTCATTCTGTGCCTCGGAAACCTGCCGATCGTCATCTGGATGCTCTTCACCTATTTCAAGGAGATCCCGCGCGACATTCTTGAAGCCGCGCGCATGGACGGCGCCACCATCGGCCGTGAGCTGGTCTATGTGCTGACGCCGATGGCGATCCCGGGGCTGGCGTCCACGATGCTGTTGAACCTGATCCTCGCCTGGAACGAGGCGTTTTGGACGCTCAATTTGTCGACCTCGAACGCGGCGCCGCTCACCACCTTCATTGCCTCCTATTCCAGCCCGGAAGGGCTGTTCTGGGCAAAGCTGTCGGCTGCCTCGACGTTGGCGATCGCGCCCATTCTCGTCCTCGGTTGGTTCAGCCAGAAGCAGCTCGTGCGCGGGCTCACCTTCGGCGCGGTGAAGTAGAGGGGCTGCCGGATCATGGGTCAGATTACACTTCAAGGCGTGCAGAAATCGTTTGGCCCCGTGCACATCATCAAGGGCGCTGACTTGGACATCGCCGACGGCTCCTTCGTGGTGTTCGTCGGTCCGTCCGGCTGCGGCAAGACCACCTTGCTGCGGCTGATCGCCGGGCTCGAGGACGTCACCGGCGGCAACATCCTGATCGACGGCAGGAACGTCGTCGACACGCCGCCCGCCAAGCGCGGACTGTCGATGGTGTTTCAGTCCTACGCGCTCTATCCGCATATGAGCGTGCGCGGCAATATCGGCTTCGGCCTGAAGATGGCGGGACTGGCGAAAGACGAGATCAACCGCAAGGTCGAGGCCGCCGCCGCGACGCTGAATCTCACGCCCTATCTCGATCGCAAGCCGCGCGAGCTTTCCGGTGGCCAGCGCCAGCGCGTTGCGATCGGCCGGGCCATCGTGCGCGAGCCCAAGGCGTTCCTGTTCGACGAGCCGCTGTCCAACCTCGATGCTGCGCTGCGCGTGCAGATGCGCATCGAGGTGACGCGGCTGCAGAAGCAGCTCGGCACCACCGCGATCTACGTCACCCACGACCAGGTCGAGGCCATGACCATGGCCGACAAGATTGTCGTGCTCAACGGCGGCAAGATCGAGCAATACGGCTCGCCCCTGGAGCTCTACGAGCGGCCCGCGAATCTTTTCGTCGCCGGCTTCATCGGCTCACCCAAGATGAATTTCGTCACCGGCGAGCTCGCCCAGCAGCAGGGGGCGGCGACCATCGGCGTGCGGCCGGAGCATCTCAAGATCGAGCGCGACGGAGCGGACGGCTGGCAGGGCACGATCGCGGTCGCCGAGCATCTCGGCAGCGACACCTTTCTCTATGTCGATGCCGGCGCGCTCGGCATGCTGACGGCGCGCTATATCGGGGAATTGAGCCTGCACGCCGGCGACCGGGTCTCACTGGTGCCGGACCCCGCCCGCATTCACCGCTTCGATGCGAGCGGCAACGCGCTTCGGAACTGACAAGAAACGGAAAGACGACCATGTACCTGGAAAAATTCAAGCTGAACGGCAAGACCGCGTTCATCACCGGCGGCGGGCAGGGCATCGGCCTTGGCTGCGCGGAAGCGCTGGCTGAAGCCGGCGCCAAGGTGATCATCGGCGACCGCGACAGCAAGATCGCCGACAGCGCCAAGGCCAGCCTTAAGGCGAAGGGCTTTGACATCGAGACCGCGATCATGGACGTGACCGACACCAAGCGCGTGGCGGAGGTCGCCAACGACCTCGTCGCCCGCCACGGCAAGGTCGACATTCTCGTCAATAATGCCGGCATTGCCCGCAGCGAAACTCCGGCCGAAACCGTCACCGACGAGCACTGGCTCAACGTCATCGATGTCAATCTCAACGGCACCTTTTGGTGCTGTCGCGAATTCGGCAAGCATATGCTGAAGGCGAAGAGTGGCGCCATCGTCAATGTCGGCTCGATGTCCGGCTTCATTGTCAACAAGCCGCAGGAGCAATGCTTCTACAACGCCTCCAAGGCTGCCGTGCATCACCTGACCAAATCGCTGGCCGCCGAATGGGGCGCGCGCGGCATCCGCGTCAATGCGGTGGCGCCGACCTATATCGAAACGCCGCTCAACGCCTTCGTGAAGAGCAACGCCAAGATGTATGACGCCTGGATCGGCGGAACTCCGATGGCGCGGATGGGGCAGGTCGAGGAGATCGCCTCCGTCGTGCTGTTCCTCTCCTCGGAGGCCGCGAGCCTGATGACCGGCAGCATCGTGCTGGTGGATGGCGGCTACACTTGCTGGTAGGCTCACCGTCAAAACTGACGGAAAGCGACCGGGAGCGACAATGCCGCGAGCGTATATCGGCGTCGACGTGGGGACCACCAGCACGCGGGCCGGGGTGTTTGACGAGTCTGGAACACTGCTTGCAACCGCCCGGCATCCAATCCGGATCTGGCACGAGCCCGGCGACGTTGTCGAGCAGTCCTCGCAGGACATCTGGGAAGCCTGCGTCAGATCGGTGCGGGCTGCGGTGGCCGAAGCGTCGATCGCGCCCGACAGCATCGGCGGCATCGGCTTTGACGCCACGTGTTCGCTGGTTGTCCTCGATAGACAGGGCGAGCCGCTCACCGTCAGCGCATCCGGCGAGGCCGAGCGCAATGTCATCGTCTGGATGGATCATCGTGCCGTTGCCGAGGCGCGGCTGATCAACGAGACCGAGGACGCCGTGCTGCGCTATGTTGGCGGCTCGATCTCGCCAGAAATGGAAATGCCGAAGCTGCTATGGCTGAAGCGGCACCTTCGTGGGAGCTTCGACGCCGCCGGCCACTTCTTCGATCTCGCGGATTATTTGACCTGGCGCGCGACCGGCTCGCTGCAGCGCTCGACCTGCACCGTGACCTGCAAGTGGAACTATCTCGCCCATGACGGCGGGGGCTGGAGCGCGCAATTCTTCAAGCGCATCGGCCTGTCGGACTTCGTCACCGAGAAATACGCCCGCATCGGCACCGAGATCGTCGCCCCCGGCACGCGGCTTGGCGCCGGACTCACCCGCACGGCCGCGGCCGAACTCGACCTGCCAGCGGGCATACCGGTCGGCGCCTCGCTGATCGACGCCCATGCCGGCGGCATCGGCGCGATCGGCGGCCGCGACGGCGCGGGCGGGGCCAGCGATGCCTGCGACCGGCTCGCCTATATCATGGGAACGTCGGCCTGCATCATGGCGACGACGAAAGAACCGTGTTTCGTGCCGGGGGTGTGGGGACCTTATTACTCCGGCATGGTCTCGGACTTCTGGCTCAACGAGGGCGGCCAGTCCGCCGCGGGTGCGGCGATCGACCATCTCCTCAAGTCGCATCCCGGCCATGCCGAGGCCAGCACCGCGGCGCGCGGCGAGGGTCTCGAGCTCATCGACTTCCTCGAGCGCCGCATCATCGCGCGTACCGGCAGCGCCAGCCATGCTGCGCTGCTTGCCCGCGATATCCATGTGCTTCCCGAGTTCATCGGCAACCGCTCGCCCTACGCCGATCCCGATACGCGCGCGGTGATCGCGGGTCTCGATCTCGATACCGACATCGCCTCGATGGAGCGGCTGTTCGTCGCCGGCCTGTGCGGGCTCGCCTATGGTCTCGCCGAAGTGATCGAAGCCTTTGCCGCGCATGGCGTGCGCTCCAGCATCATGATCATGGGCGGCGGCGCCAGCCGCAGTCCGCTGGTACGGCAGATCATGGCCGACACGACAGGGCTTACCGTCGCGCTGCCGCAGACGAAGGAGCCGGTGCTGCTCGGTGCTGCGATGCTGGGGGCGGTGGCCGGCGGAGCCTACGCCTCGATCGGCGAAACCATGGCCAGGATGTCGGCGCTGGGCCGCAAGAGCGAGCCGACCGCGCCCGACATGGCGGCATTTCACAGGCGCAAGCGCGCGGTCTACAAGCTGTTGCGCGAGCTCGACCGCGGCAGCCGCGCGGCGATGGGCGACATCGCGAGAGGTTGAAAGACATGCTGATTGCCTGCGGCGACGCGCTGATCGATTTCGTGCCGACGCGAAGCGCCGAGGGGCGCGAGGCGGTGATACCGGCGGTCGGTGGTTCCTGCCTCAACGTCGCGATCGGGATGGCGCGGCTGGGCGCGCCGGCCGGCTTCGTCGGCGGCATCTCGACAGACTTGTTCGGGCGGATGATCGCAGATCATGCCGCGGCTTCTCACGTCGGTCTCAATCTTGCGACCCGCAGCGATCATCAGACCACGCTCGCTTTCGTCCGCATCGTCGCGGGCGAGTCGCATTACGCCTTCTACGATGCCGAGACCGCGACACGAAACTGGACCTATCGGCGTGGGTCCATTCCGTTCGACACGGTCGAGGCCGTCCATGTCGGCTCAACCACGCTCGTCAACGACCGGGGCGCAGCCGAGACCGAGGCGCTGATCGCGGATGCGCGCACGTCCTCGACGATCTCGTTCGATCCGAACTGCCGGCCCAATCTTGTCAAGGACAAGCCGGCCTATCTCGCGCGCATGGCGGAGTTTGCCGGTCACGCTGATCTCATCAAGATGTCGGACGTCGACTTCGCCTACCTCCATGGCGACGAGCCTTATCCGCAGCGCGCGCGCATGCTGCTCGGGCAGGGCACCAGTCTCGTCGTCATCACCCGCGGCAATCATGGCGCGATCGCGTGGCACGCGGGAGCAGGGCAGATCGAGGTCGCCGCGCCCAACGTCGAGGTTGCCGACACGATCGGCGCGGGCGACAGCTTTCAGGCGGCGCTGCTCTTTGCCCTGCACAAGCAGGGACGCATTGCACGGCAAGCATTGAAGGACATCAGTGCCGACGAGCTCCGTCGCGCCCTGTCCTTTGCCGCCAATTGCGCCGGCCTCACCTGCACGCGCCCGGGCGCCGATCCGCCCTGGAGCCATGAGATCAATTGGCGCTGGTAGCCCGCCTCACATCCGCGCGACGGCCTTCTCGGCGCATTTGAGAAACCTGGAGATCAGCGGGCTCTGTGAATCCCGTCGCCAGCACACCGCGATGTCGATGGAATCGCCGGCATCGCGCAGCGGCCTGAACACGATGCCGCTTGGCGCGCCGAGCTTGGCGCAGGCCGGCACGATCGCAAAACCTTCGCCGGCGAGCACCAGGCTCAGCGCCGAATGCACCGTCTCCACCCGGCTCGCAATCGGCATCACGATCTGATGCCGGCGCAGCAGGGCCGCGACTGCGGAGGAGGCGGGATCCTGCTCCGGCGGCGGCAACGCGATCAGAGGGCGGCCCTGCAACCGTTCCATCGGCACGGTGCCGAGCCGCGCCAGCGGCGAGCGGATCGGCGTGGCCAGCATGAAGGGCTGGGCACCGATCCGAGCCACCTGGATCTCGGGATGGTTGATGGCTGGCATGCACAGCGCAACCGTGACGCTGCGATCGAGCAGCCGGGCCTCGCGCGTCGATGCGCTGAGCTCGGCAAACTCGAGGTCGACACCGGGCACCGAGCGCCGCAGCTCGGGAATCAGCCGCGGCAGCATCGCATTCGCCAGCACGAACATGTACCCGACCGAGAGCCGCCCGCGCTTGCCGGCGGCGACCGCGCGCGCGGCTTCGGCGCCGTCGGCGGCCAGCGCCAGCGCCTCGCTCGCCCGCGACAGCAGCGCCTGGCCTGCCTCGGTCAGGTCCATGCCGCGGGTGCCCCGGCGGAACAGCGGCGCGCCGATCTCGGCCTCGAGCTTGCGGATCTGCACCGAGAGCGGAGGCTGCGCCATCCGCAGCCGCTCGGCGGCCTTGCCGATGCTGCGCGCCTCGGCGACGGCGACGAAATAGCGGAGCCGGCGAAGATCCATTGGCATACCGAAAACGTATGGGTTGGCGACCAAAATCGTATTGGACGGCCAGTTAACAAAACTGTCATTCTCGCTGTCAATGCTTTGGCCAACGAGGGCCAACTTCGGAGCGTGGTGTGACGATGAACGGCGATCCCTGTCTCCTGTCTGCAACCGAGCTGCGCGGCCTCATCGCCGCCAAACGCATTTCTCCGGTCGAGATCACCCGCGCCGTGCTCGCCCGCGCCGAGGCGCTGCAGGGCAAGTTGAACTGCTTCATCACGATCTGCGGCGACGAGGCGATGGCGCAGGCCCGCGCGGCCGAGCGCAAGGTGATGGCCGGCGAAGAGCTCGGCCTGCTGCACGGCATCCCCGTCACGGTCAAGGACATCGTCAACACCAGGGGCGTCAAGACCACCTTCGGCGCCGTTCCCTACAAGGACAATGTGCCGGCCGAGGACGCCGTGGCGGTGGCGCGGCTGCGCCGCGAAGGTGCGATCCTGATCGGCAAGACCACGACGCCGGAATTCGGCAGCAAGTGCCTGACGGATTCGCCGCTGTTCGGCCGGACCCGCAACGCGTGGGACGCCTGCCGCTCCTCCGGCGGCTCCAGCGGCGGCGCGGCGGTGGCGGTCGCCAGCGGCATCGCGCCGCTTGCGATTGCGACCGATGGCGGCGGCTCGACGCGGATTCCCGCCGCCTGCAATGGCGTGGTGGGTTTGAAGCAGAGCAACGGAGTGATCCCGCACAGCCAGGCGCTGGATGTTTTCGGCAACCAGACCTATGTCACGCCGACCACCCGCACCGTCGCCGACACCGCATTGATGATGCAGGCGATGGCCGGAGAGGATGCCTGCGATCCCTGGTCGATCGGCGTGCCCGTGCCTGACTTCATCGGCACGAGCGCGGCGGGCGGTGACCTGCGCGGGCTCAGGATCCTTTGCTGCCTGACGCCGCCGGGCCGTCCAGTGTCCGCTGAGGTCGCCGCCAATTTTAGGGCGAGCCTCGATCGGCTGGCGGGGTTAGGGGCGGAGCTCGAGGAATTCTCCGGCGAGGATTTCGACATCGAGCCGATCTGGCGTGCCATCAACCACACGGTCTGGCGCACGCGCTTTGCCAAGCTCGCTGCCGAGCACAAGGACGAGCTGAGCGAGGCCTTCCTCAAGCAGCTCGCGCTCGCGACCGAGGTCAGCGGCGTCGACTACCAAGACGCGATGTTCGCGCGTACCGCGCTGTTCCGCCGTGTGCAATCGTTGCTTGCGCGCGGGCATCTGCTGGCGATGCCCACCCTGACGCGGACCGCACTTCCGATCAGCCAGGACCTGTTCGGCAGCATCGAGATCGATGGCCGGCATTTCGACAGCGTCCGGCCACACTGGTTCCCCTGGACCATGCCGTTCAACATGACCGGCCATCCCGCGATCAGCCTGCCCTCAGGCTTTGCCCGTGACGGCTTGCCGATCGGCCTTCAACTGGTCGGCCGCTTCCGAGGGGACGCGGAATTGCTGCGCGTGAGCGCGCTGTTCGAGGCCTCGAGCGGCCTTCTGTCGCGCTGGCCGGAGTGACGACATGCCCACGCAGCAAAAGGGCCGTTGTCAAAGGACTTGCCTCCGGCGGCCGGACATGTTGATCGTGCCGCAAGTGAGCTTCGAGCCCGAGCGCGCATGAGCGTATTTGTCCTCCGACGTCTGGTGACCTTGCTGGCGACGCTGGTCGGCGCCTCGCTGATCATCTTCCTGGTGCTCGACGCGCTTCCCGGCAATGCAGCGCAGATGCTGATGGGCGCGGATGCCTCGCCGGATGCGGTCCGCGCGCTCACCGTCAAGCTCGGGCTCGACCAGCCCCTGGCGGTTCGCTATCTGCAGTGGATCAAGGGCCTCTTCGTCGGCGATCTCGGCAACTCCTATGTCTACGGCACGCCGGTTGCGAGCCTGATCGCGGAGCGGCTGCTGCTGACCGTTCCGCTCGCCATCATGGCCATGACGATCACGGTGACGCTGGCGCTCTCGGCCGGCATCTACACCGCCGCCAACCACAACAAGCTCGGCGACGTCGGCGTGATGTCGTTGACGCAAATCGGCATCGCGCTGCCGAATTTCTGGTTTGCGATCCTGCTGGTCCTCTTGTTCTCGGTGCGGCTGCAATGGCTCTCGGCGGGCGGCTTTGCCGGCTGGGAGGACGGCATCTGGCTCGGTATCAAGTCGCTGCTGCTCCCCGCCGTTTCGCTCGCGGTGGTGCAGGCCGCGATCCTCGCGCGCGTCACGCGTTCCGCCGTGCTGGAAGTGCTGCGCGAGGATTTCGTTCGGACGGCGCGCGCCAAAGGGCTCGGCAAGCGCGAAGTGCTGTGGAGCCACGTGCTGCGCAACGCCATGATCCCCGTGATGACGGTGATGGGGCTGCAATTCGCCAATCTGCTGGCCGGCACCATCGTGATCGAGAACGTGTTCTACCTGCCGGGCCTCGGCCGCCTGATCTTCCAGTCGATCGCCAACCGCGACCTGATCGTGGTGCGCAACTGCGTGATGCTGCTCGCGACCATGGTCGTCATCGTCAATTTCGTGGTCGACGTGCTCTATGCCTTCATCGACCCCCGCATCAAGGTTCACGACCTGTGAGCGAGCCCCTGATCATCGATGCACCGCTCGCGACGCGCCCGCTGCCGGCGCGGACGTTCTGGCGGCGTGCGCTGCGCCATCGCAGCTTCGTGCTCGGCGGCGCGCTGAGCCTTCTGGTGCTTCTCTCCGCGTTGCTGTCGCTGGTGTGGACGCCGTGGTCGCCCTACGAAATCGACATCGCCTCGAAGCTGCGGCCGCCGTCGGCAGCGCATTGGCTCGGCACCGATTCCTTCGGCCGCGACATCGTCTCGCTGCTGCTCGCCGGCGCCCGCTCCACCATCATGGTCGGGATCATCGCCGTCAGCATCGGTCTCACCTTCGGCGTCACGCTCGGCCTGATCGCTTCGGCGCGGCGCGGCTGGACCGAAGAGGTCATCATGCGGTTCTCCGACTTCACCTTCGCCTTTCCGGCCGTTCTGTCCGCGATCATGCTCGCCGCGGTGGTGGGGCCGGGCATGGTCACCTCGATCGTCGCGATCGGCATCTTCCAGATCCCGACGTTGACCCGGCTGACGCGCGGCTCGGCCAACGCGATCTGGGCGCGCGAATTCGTGCTGGCCGCGCGTGCGGCGGGGAAGGGGAAATTCCGCATCACCGTCGAGCACGTGCTGCCGAACATCCTGTCGATCCTGATCGTGCAGGTCACCATTCAGTTCGCGCTCGCCATTCTCGCCGAAGCGGCGCTGTCCTATCTCGGCCTCGGCACGCAGCCGCCGCAACCGTCCTGGGGGCGGATGCTGAACGATGCACAGACACTGCTGTTCCAGTCGCCGATGCTCGCGGTCTATCCGGGCGCTGCCATCGCGATCGCGGTGCTCGGCCTCAATCTGCTCGGCGACGGCTTGCGCGATCTGCTTGATCCCAGACTGGCGCGGGAGCGATGACGATGGCTGAGCGCTCCGATATGCCGCTGATCGAGGTCGACAATCTCGGCGTCCGCCTCAACACCAGCCGCGGGCCGGCGCAGGCCGTGCGCGGCGTCAGTTTCTCGCTCAAGCGCGGCGAGACGCTCGGGCTGGTCGGCGAGTCCGGTTGCGGCAAGTCCGTCACCGCAATGTCGCTCATGGGGCTGCTGCCTGATAGCGCCGTGGTCTCTGGCAGCATCAGGCTCGACGGCAACGAGCTCGCCGGGCTGCCGGATGCGGATTATTGCCGCCTGCGCGGCAACCGCATCAGCATGATCTTCCAGGAGCCGATGACCGCGCTCAATCCGATGCACACGATCGGGCATCAGGTTGCCGAGCCGCTGCGACGTCACAAGAAGCATTCGGCGGCACAGGCACGCCAGGAAGCCATTGCCTTGCTCGACCGCGTCGGATTGCCCGATCCCGCGAGGCGGGTCGATGCCTATCCGCATCAGTTTTCCGGCGGCCAGCGTCAGCGCATCACCATCGCGATGGCGCTCGCGTGCGAGCCAGATCTCTTGATCGCGGACGAGCCGACCACCGCGCTCGACGTCACCATCCAGGGCCAGATCCTCGACCTCATTGCCGACCTCGTCGAGGAACGCGGCATGTCGATGATCCTGATCTCGCACGATCTCGGCGTCATCGCCGAGAACGTGCAGCGCATGATGGTGATGTATGGCGGCACCGTCGTCGAGAGCGGACCGACCGACGAAGTCTTCCGCCGCATGGGCCATCCCTATACGCAAGGCCTGTTCCGCGCACGGCCGAAGCTCGGCGCGCGCAAGGGGACGCGGCTGATGACGATCTCGGGCACCGTGCCGGAGCTGGCTGACCTGCCGGCTGGGTGCACCTTCTCCGCGCGATGTCCGCTGGTGATCGATGCGTGCCGCGCCGCGCTGCCGCCGATGGTGGAGGTCGGACCTCGCCATGGCGTGCGCTGCGTCCGAACGGACGTCTCGATGGCAGAACGTGTTGGAGCGCTGACCGCATGACCGCCGCACCGCTTCTCGACGTCAGGGATCTCGAACAGCGCTACGCGCTGCCGCGGGAGAGCCTGTTTCGTCCGCCGGGGCAGGTGCGTGCGCTCAATGGCGTGAGCATGCAGGTTGCCGCGGGCAAGAGCCTCGGCGTCGTCGGCGAATCCGGGTCGGGGAAATCGACCTTCGCGCGGCTGGTGATGGCGCTGGAGCGGCCGACGTCGGGGCAGGTCGCGCTGCTCGGGCGCGATCTCAACCGCATTCCCGCGGATGAGCTGCGCCGCGCCCGGCGCGATTTCCAGATGGTGTTCCAGGATCCCTACGGCTCGCTCGACCCACGCCAGACCATCGCGCGCATCGTGGCCGAACCGCTCACCGTGCTGGAAGGCGCGGACCGCACCACCTTCCGCGACCGCGTCGCCGCCGTGCTGCGCCAGGTCGGCTTGCGCGATGCGGACATGGAGAAATATCCGCACGAATTCTCCGGCGGCCAGCGCCAGCGCATCGCCATTGCGCGCGCGCTGATCACCCAGCCCAAGCTGATCGTCGCCGACGAGCCGGTCTCCGCGCTCGACGTCTCGGTGCAGGCCCAGGTGCTGAACCTGATGCAGGATCTGCAGGAGCAGTTCGGCCTGAGTTATATCCTGATCAGCCATGACCTCGCCGTCGTCGACTATCTCTGCGACGAGGTTGCGGTGATGTATCTCGGCCGCATCGTCGAGCAGGGCCGCCCCGAAGACCTGTTCGAGCATTGCGCCCATCCCTATACGCGGGCGCTGCTGGAGGCCGTGCCGCGGGCGCGGGCCGTCGGCGGCCGGCGGCGGCGCGGCGGCCAGGCGATCGCCTCGCAATCGGCGGCGACCGCCGGATGCCCCTATGTCGCGCGCTGCCCGCTCGCCGAGCAGCATTGCCGAGAAGCCTTGCCTGCGTTACGCAAGGTCGGCGAGGGTCACCTTGCCGCCTGCCACAGGGCGGAGGCCGTGATGGCGTTGCCGCGGACGGCCATGGAAGGTTAGCGTCCCGAGCAGGATTGGCGTAGGCTTAGGATAAAAGCAGGCCGGGGAGTTACGCATGTTCAGGAAACTATCGATTGTCGCCTTTGCCGCCGCGTTGCTGGCAGCGCCCTTGCCGGTGCTGGCGCAAAGCAAGAAGGACAGCGTCGTCATGGCGATGGCGCTGGAGCCGCCGGGGCTCGATCCGACCAATGCCGCGGCTGCCGCGATCGCCGAGGTGACGCTCTACAACATCTACGAGACCCTGACCAAGATCAACGAGGACGGTTCCACCTCGCCGCTGCTGGCCGAGAGCTGGACCGCATCGCCCGACCTGAAGACCTATACGTTCAAGCTGCGCAAGGGCGTCAAATTCCACAATGGCGAGCCGTTCAATTCCGCCGCGGTGAAGTTCTCGTTCGAGCGCAACGCCGCGCCGAACAGCACCAACAAGGACAAGAGCCTGTACCAGGCTTTCGAGAAGGTCGAGACGCCCGACGCCGACACGGTCGTGATCACGGTGAAATATTCCGAGCCGAACCTGCCGTTCCTGCTCGGGCAGGCGGGCGGCTCGATCGTCGAGCCGAAGAGCGCGGCGACCAACGTCACCCAGCCGGTCGGGACCGGACCTTATCAGCTAGGGGCCTGGGCCAAGGGCTCCTCGATCACGCTGACCAAATGGGCAGACTATCGCAATGCCTCGGCGATCAAGCTCTCCAAGGTGACGATCCGCTTCATCTCCGATCCGGCGGCGCAGGTGGCGGCGCTGCTCTCGGGCGACGTCGATGCGTTCCCGCGCGTCGCCGCGGCGCGTGCCCTGGCGCAGTTCAAGGCCGATCCGCGCTTCACCGTTCTGGTCGGCGGCTCCAGGGCCAAGACCATCGTCGCGATCAACCACCGCAAGAAGCCGCTCGACGACGTCCGCGTGCGACGCGCCATCCTCGCCGCGATCGACCGCAAGGCGATGATCGACGGCGCCGTCGACGGTTTCGGTACGCCGATCGGCAGCTTCTACGTGCCTGGTGCGCTCGGCTTTGTCGACACCACGGGCGTCAACCCCTATGACCCCGAGAAGGCCAAGAAGCTGCTCGCTGAAGCCGGCGTCACCACTCCGCTGGAACTGTCGCTCAAGCTGCCGCCGCCGTCCTATGCGCGGCAGGGCGGTGAGATCGCCGCGGCCCAGCTCGCCAAGGTCGGCATCATCGCCAAGATCGAGAACGTCGAATGGGCGCAATGGCTGTCGCAGGTGTTCGCCGGCAACGGGCCGCACAATTTCGACCTCACCATCGTCAGCCACGTCGAGCCGTTCGACCTCGTCAAGATCACCGAGCCGGACTACTATCTCGGCTACAACAACGAGAAGTTCAACGCGCTCTACAAGCAGATCGTGTCGACGCCGGAGGAGGCCGCCCGCGCCAAGCTGCTCGGCGACGCCCAGCGCATGCTGGCCACCGACGCCGTCTCCGCCTATCTCTACCAGCCGCAGCTGATCACCATCACGGCCAAGAAGCTGAAGGGCGTCTGGAAGGACGTCCCGCAATACGAGAACGATTTCTCGACCTGGTCCTGGGAGTAGGGAACGCCCGATCAAGCCGACCTCGTCGCTTCAATTCTGGCCTCTCCCCATCGGGAGGGGCCAATCTTTTTGGCGTGTCCAAACAAGAATCTGAAAAACAACCCCATGCACAGTAGCCGGGCGTAGTCATTTCAATGGCTTGCGTCTTGCGCATTCAATGCTCGAGGCGATGCGCCGGGGCATTGATCCGTCGGACAAAACACCGGCAATCCAGCTCAGCGCGTCGGCCGTCGCCGTGCAGCGGGAACGCAGCGCGGTTCCCTGCGCCAATCAAACTCTCTCCCGAATTCCTGCAAATCTCCGCCATCTACCAAAGGTAGATTCGCTCCCGGTGAAGCGTGGTCAA
The DNA here is from genome assembly GCF_032144035.1 of Bradyrhizobium sp. WYCCWR 12699. NCBI lineage: Bacteria > Pseudomonadati > Pseudomonadota > Alphaproteobacteria > Hyphomicrobiales > Nitrobacteraceae > Bradyrhizobium > Bradyrhizobium sp. WYCCWR 12699. The sequence goes on along the minus strand of NZ_JAVTJN010000039.1, from coordinate 683,509 downwards.
CAACGCGTCTTGCAAAAGGAAAGCATTCTGCAGGCGTCCGGCCCGCTTCCGACAATGAAATGGGAGTTACGCCATGCAGCATCTGCCGAACGACACCATCGACGTCCTGCTCGACCAGTTTGGTCAAATCGAAACCGTCTACGGCGATCCGAACTTTCCGACCACCACGGACGCTTGGGGCGGCAACGACACCGTGACGGCAACCGTCACCCAGCCCGAAGCCGATGTCACGATCTTCGGCGACGACAATACGACGTTGCATGGCCAGTCCCACGGCGGCAACGACACTCTGACTGTTAATCTGAACTACGGCTGGAACTCGTTCCTCGTGGTCGGCGATGCCCAGGCGATGACCGACGACGCCGAGGGCGGCAACGATACGATCGATGTCCAGGCCAGGGGGCTGTACACCGACGTCCATGTTTTCGGCGATGTTGCCGGCGACATGTCGGGCAACTCCCAGGGCGGCAGTGACACCATCACGGGGGCGGTGGGCTGGCGAAGCTACGACCATCTGTATGCAGGCGATGCCGGTGGTTCCATGAGTGGCACGGCCAAGGGCGGCAATGACACGATCGACATCGACGTGGACACTCTGCAGGGCTTTGCGACGGCCAGTGGCGATGCCATCGGCTCCATCGGCGGCGATGCGCATGGCGGTAACGACAACATCACCTTCAGTTTCGGCACTGACGTCGCCATGACAGGCGGATTTGGCTACGGAGATTCGGTGACCTCGCTGACCGACAATGCCAAAGGGGGCGATGACATTCTCACACTTGCGTTCGATGGCATCGACACCGTCCAGTTTGCGCACCCGGAGCTCTTCGGCGATGCACGGACCATGTCCGGCAATGCCCAAGGCGGTAACGATATTCTCACCGGCGGGGGGACCAACGATCACCTCTATGGAGATGCCGCGAACTATGCCCCCGCAACGCCGGGCTCGATCACCGGCGGCAGGGATATCCTCAACGGCGGCGCCGGCGATGATCAGCTTTCGGGCGGAGGAAACAGCGATACCTTCGTCTTCAACACCGGCTCCGGCAACGACCTGATCACCGATTTCGATCAAGGCAACAAGGCGCTCGGCAGTACCGTGACCGAGCACGATCTGATCAACGTGCAGAATTACGGGTTTGCGGACTGGACGGCGCTGTCGAAACTGATCAGCGACAACGACGCCGGCGATGCCGTGATTCATCTGTCGGCGAGCGATACCATCACGCTCGACGGCGTCCAGGCAGCGAACCTGCATGCGGCCGACTTCCTGATCTGAGCGAGTTGCTTCGGGCGCAACGACCTCGCCCCGCCGACAGCGGGGCGAGAGGTGGGTTCCGCCTTCGACGCCCGACAGGACCACCGCCTTCCCGCCTGGACGTGCCCCGCAGCCGCCAGGCGGAGCGGGTGTGCTCCACTGGTTCTGCGTTAACCATCATCGACGGTTTCAACCTGAACGCAATCGCTTCGAAGTTTCTTAAATTTTGCCGGGTTACCACTTCGGGCATGGTGACCTGGGGACGGATATGAGCAAGCGGGCCAAGCGCAAGAAGGCGGAAACGCTCGCAATACCCATGGCCGCGAGGGTTGCAATCGGCGCCGTGGCCGTCGCCGCATTGGGGTACGGCTTGCTCTCTCGCCCGGCGAGCGTGGCACCGGCACGGAAACCATCCGCACCCCAGGCCCAGGCCTCGTCAACTCCGGTTTACGTGGCACCTCCGGTTCATGCCTCGGCGCCGCCTCCGGCTCTAGTGCCGGCCCCGGCCCCGGCGCCCCTGGTCGAACCACCGAAAGCCGCTGAGGGTCCCGGCGCTCTTGTCCGCCAAGTGGTTGACTATGCCAGCCGTCAGGTGCCTGGCACCGTAATCATCGATACCAAAAACACGTTCCTCTATTTCGTCCTGAGCGACACGCAGGCATTGCGCTACGGCATCGGTGTCGGCCGCGAGGGTTTCACATGGTCCGGTGAACAGACCGTGGCTCGCAAAGCGGAATGGCCGGATTGGCATCCGCCCGCAGAGATGATTGGGCGTCAGCCTTATCTGCCGCGGTTCATGGCGGGCGGTCCCGGCAATCCGCTCGGCGCGCGCGCGATGTATCTGGGCGAGACCGAATATAGAATTCACGGCACCAACAAGCCCGATACGATCGGGAAGCGAGTTTCGTCCGGTTGTATCCGGCTGACCAATGAAGATGTCATGGACCTCTACGAGCGGGTGAAGGTCGGAGCGAAAGTGATCGTGCTTCCCGCGAGTGTTGCCCGTCGACCATCCCAGGGAACGCCGCCCGACGCCGCTTTCCGGTTGCCTGACCCTGCATCGCCGTCGAACCGGCCCTTGGCGGCCAACGCGCAGATGCTGTCATCCGGACCGAAGGTCGCCGAGGTCAAGTAATTCAGTCCTCGGTCCGCAACCGAGGCAAGGCGGCGGCGCAACGTTCGGAAACGATGCGCCGCTCCTCTCATGCGGCTTTCGCGTCGACATTGCCGATCCAGTCGCGGGCGAGCATCACGTCGGCTTGCGACAATTGATGGCCCGCCGGCAGCACCCTGTGGGTCACGCTCGCACCTGCTTGCGAGAGCAGGGCCGCAAGCCTGGCCGAATTGCCGGCCGGCACGATCGGATCGCCTTGCCCGGACAACAGCAGGACAGGCTTGCCTGCAAGATCGGCCCTTGGCGGATCCGACAGCGGCACCATCGCGCGCAGCAGGATCGCGCCGGCCAGCACGTCCGGCTTCAGCAGCAACAGCGCGGCTGCGATGTTGGCGCCGTTGGAGAAGCCGACCGCGACAGGCGCGGCGATGCCGTAGCGCTGCCGCGCCTCGCTCACGAAGTCGCCGAGCTCTTGCGCGCGGCGGCGCACATCGTCCTCGTCGAACACGCCCTCGGTGAGACGACGGAAGAAGCGCGGCATGCCGTGCTCGAGCACGCGGCCGCGCGGCGAAAGCAGGGCGGAGCCTGCTGAGATCATGCTGCCGAGCCTGAGCAGGTCGTTCTCGTCGCCGCCGGTGCCGTGCAGCAGCAGCAGCGGAGGGGAGCCCGCGCGGGTCGCGGGCTCGAAGCGATGGATGAAGGCGTTCTCGGTCATGACGCGGTCTCTTCCAGGCTCGGCAGCACACCCTCGATCTGCTTGCGCTGGTGCTCGAGGAAAACAGGCAGCTTGAGGTCGCGTCCCAGCGTCGCGACGGGCTCGTCGACGGCGAAGCCCGGGATGTCGGTCGCGATCTCGAACAGCACGCCGCCGGGCTCGCGGAAGTAGATCGAGCGGAAGTAATTGCGGTCCCGCTGCTCGGTCGGATGCAGGCCGTGATTGCTCACGAGCTTCTGCGCCATCCGGCCCTGCTCGGCATCGTCAGCCGCGCGGAACGCGATGTGATGCACCGAGCCGCCACCCTGATGCCCGCGCAGAAAGCCCTTGGCCTCGTAGATGTCGACGACGCTGCCCTCGGCATCGCCCGGGGCCTTGAAGCGGATCACCGAGCCTTCGCGGCCGGTCTCCTTGAAGCCGAACACGTCGGTGAGAACGGCGGCGGTCTTCGCGGCGCTGTCGAGCAGCAGCGTCACGCCGTGGAAGCCGCGGATGGCATGCTCGGCCGGCACGTCGCCATTGCTCCAACCGGGCTCATTCTCGGCGCCGGGAATGCCGACGAGGGCGAGCGCCATGCCGTCAGGATCGGTGAACGGCAGCACGGACTCGCCGAAGCGCTTTTCCAGTGCCTCGTAGGCGATGCCCTTCTCGGTGAAGCGCTGGGTCCAATAGCCGAGCGAGCGTTGCGGCACGCGGAAGGCGGTCTGATGGGTCTCACCGACGCCGCGGCGTCCGGGTGACACGCCAGCCCAGGGGAAGAAGGTCAGGATGGTGCCGGGGCGGCCGGTCTCGTCTCCATAATAGAAGTGATAGGTGCCGGGATCGTCGAAATTGACCGTCTTCTTGACGAAGCGCAGGCCCAGATCCCGTGTGTAGAAGCCGAAATTGCGGATGGGGTCGCCGGCGATCGCGGTGACATGGTGCAGTCCAGACATTGTCGTCCTCCAGAACTCGAGGAGCGGTTTTGCTCTCTGGGTGGAAATATTGTTCCGCTTTGGATTGGAGACAATCCATGCAAATATGACCGCTATGTCTACGATTTGGAAACAATCGGCGGAAGCGGCCTTTGGATAAGCTCGGCAGCCTCCGGGCCTTCGTGAAAGTGGTGGAAAGCGGCAGCTTTGCCGAGGCCGGTCGGCAGCTGCGGCTGTCGCGCTCGGCGATCAGCAAATACATCGCCGACCTCGAGGAAAGCCTCGGCGTCCAGCTCCTGAACCGGACCACGCGGCACGCCAGTCCGACCGAGAACGGCCAGCGCTATTTCGAACGCGCGCTCGTCATCCTCTCGGAGGTCGAGGCCGCCGACCAGGCGGTGACGCAGGCCCAGTCGGCGCCGCGCGGGCTGCTCCGCGTCAACGCGCCGATGTCGTTCGGCACGATGCGGCTCGGGCCGGTGCTCGCCGATTTCATGGCGCGCTTTCCCGACCTGCAGCTCCAGATCGTGCTCAGCGACGACCTGCTCGATCCGGTCCAGGATGGCTTTGACGTGACCTTGCGGATCGCGGAACTGGAATCCTCCAGCCTTATCGCGCGAAAAATCATGCCGGTGACGCGCATGATCTGCGCTTCGCCGGATTATCTGGCGCGGCATGGCACGCCGAAGCATCCGCAGGATTTGCGCGACCATGCTTCGTTGACCTACGGCTTCCTGCTCACCGGCAACCAGTGGAAGCTCACAGGCAGCGACGGCGATCATTGGATCCAGCCGGCCTGGTCGCTCTGCGTCAACAACGCCGAAGTGCTGCGCGACGTCGCGATCAAGGGCAGGGGACTTGCGCTGCTTCCGGAGTTCATCGCGGCTGATGCGTTGAAGAAGGGCGAGCTGCGGACGGTGCTGGACGACTATGCCGCACCGCCGCTCGCGCTCTATGCGGTGTATCCTCCGACGCGGCATCTGTCGGTGAAGGTGCGGCTGTTCATCGACTTCCTCGTCGAGCGATTTGGCCGCGAGGACGAGGGCACGCGGGCGCGCTGAGGACAACTCATGATCGCGCCTATGTCAGGCCTCGATTTCGAGCCGAACTTCCACATCCTCACCAATGCGGGCAAGCCTGCGCGCTCGTGTCTCCGCGATCGCTGATGAGAAATCGTGAGCCATCTGTATCACTTCGGGCGCCAACTCGCCCGTGTTCACGATTTTGATCACATAAGGCGGTTTGAGAGCGTTCATCCCTCCGCCAAAAATCGAGTCGAGAAATGCCCCCACAATATCGCCATGCCATTCTGGCGCTCCCATTGCAGCCTTGAGCGCTAGTCGAAAATCCTGAGCAGTTTTCCAACTGCTTGCATCGAGTTCTATGTCGTGCATGGCATACCAAGTGATTTGTCTAGCCGATCGACCGCTGTTCGGCCGGTGCGAGCAATTCGTCCAGCGCACTCATCGAGGCCTTCTGGAGCGCTGCGAGCTTTCCCGCGGCATCTTTGCATTCAGGCGCGGACAGCGAGGGGGCGGCGTCCTCGACCTCGCGGCAGCGCTCGAACAGGCTGACGAGGCCGAGCGCGCCGGCGGCGCTGCCGAGCTGGTGGCTGAAGCGCGCGAGCTGCTTGTGGTCGCCGGTCGCTGCGGCCCTGGTGATGTCCTCGATCAGTCTGTCGCTGGTTTCCTGCAGCAGATGATGCAGCTTTGCGATCTGGGTCGGGCCCAGCAGTTCCCTCTGGTCGTCGAGGAAGTCCCGGTCGATCAAGGCGCCCACGGCGAGCCGTGCCGTGGCCGGCGCGACGTGCGGATCGTCCTCGAGCGCCTCGCGCAGCGCGTTGACCAGGATCGGCTTGCTGACGATCTGGACGATGCCGGCGTCCGCGAGCCGTTCGCGCGCGCTGGTCGACACGTCCGCCGTGACGGTGATGATGCGCGGCGTGCTCGGCAGGCCGAGCTTGGCGATCCGCGACGCGGCCTCCACGCCGTCCATGTCGGGCATGTGCAGGTCCATCAGGATGACGTGGAATGAATGATCGCGGGCGAGCGCGACAGCCGATGCACCGTTCCTGGCGATCATGGGGTGATGGCCGAGCCGTTTCAGGATCGCCTCTCCGACCTCGCAATTGACGGGATCGTCGTCGACCAGCAGCACGTTGAGCGGCCGCGACGGTGGCGGGAGCGCGCCTTGCGCGACACCGCTTGCTGCCAGCTCCAGCGGCACTTCGAAGGTGAACGTGCTGCCCGCGCCCGGCGTGCTCGCAACCGTCAGCTCGCCGCGCATCAGGCGGCTGAGGCGCCGCGCGATCGCAAGGCCGAGGCCCGTGCCGCCGAACCGCCGTGCGATGCTGTCGTCGGCCTGCACGAAATCCTCGAAGATCCGCTCGTGCATGTCGGGGGCGATGCCGATGCCGGTATCGCGAACGGTGACGCGCAGCAGGACATGATCGTCGTGCCGCCCGGCGGCCGCGTTCACGGCAATCCCGCCCGACGGCGTGAACTTGATGGCGTTGCCGATGAGGTTGAGCAGGATGCGATTGAGCCTGACGGGGTCGCCATGCACCGAGGCATGGACCGACGCATCGCAGGCCAGGTCGAAAGTCAGCCCCTTGCCCAGGGCTTGCGGACGCATCAGCTCGGCGGCCGTCTCGATCAGCTGGTCGAGGCGGAAATTGCGCGGCTCGAGCGTTTCGGTGCTGGCTTCCAGGCGGGCATATTCCAGGACGGCGTCGACCAGCGCGATCAGCGTTTCGCCCGATGCGGCTGCGGTCGCGAGGTGGCGCCGCTGGGCTTCACTGATGCTGCCGTCGTCGAGCAATTGCAGCACGCCCATCACGCCGTTCAGCGGCGTGCGCAGCTCGTGGCTGACGACCGCGAGGAAGCGCGATTTGGTTTCGTTGGCCTGCACGGCGAGGCTGCGCGCGCGCTCGGCGGCATCGTGCTCGGCCAGGGCCTGATCGCGCGCTTTCTCCAGCTCGGAGGTGCGCTCGATCACCTTGCGCTCGAGCGTCGCATAGGATTCGCGCAAGTGCGCGGCCATGCGGTTGAACTGGTCGCCGAGCGCTTCCAGCTCGTCGCCGGTCTTGATCGCGAGCCGAAGGCCGAGATCGCCGCTCCCGATCCGCCGTGCGCCCTGCGTCAGGAGCTGGATCGGCCCCGTCATGCGCCGGCTGAGAAAGAGCGAGACCAGCACCGCACCGACCAGGAGGACGACGAGGAGGAAGGTCGAACGGCCGATCGATGCATAGATCGGCGCATAGGCTTCGCTGAGCGGCAGCTCGACGAACACCAGCCAGCCGAGCGAGGGGACCGTCGCATAGGTCGACAGCACGCGCTGGCCGGTCAGATCCTCCTTGACCAATCCGCCGGAGGGCGGCCCCACGCCATCGAGCGCAGAGCGGACGTCGGCATGGCCGGAGAGGTCGCTGCGCTGCAGGGCCCGCCACAAATCCGGATGCGCGATCAACACCCCCATGCGATCGACCACGTAGGCCTTGCCGGTGTTGCCGACCCTGATTCCGGTGACGAGGTCCCAGATGAAACGCAGATTGACCTCGGCGACGATCACGTTCGGATTGCGGCCGGTGCCGCGCGTGGCGAGCGTCATGAACGGCTCGGTGTCGGCGAAGAAGTAGACCGGCCCGTAATAAGCGCGGCTTTCGTTGGCGCCGCGGAAGGCGGGCGAGGCGGACAGATCGGCCTTGCTGCCGATCCTGTCCGCCACGCGGCGGGACACCCGGACTTGCTCGAGCCCGCGCGAGTCCAGCTCGGCGATCTCCGCGATGGCCGGCGACAGGCGCAGGAGACGGATGGCGTTCAGCCGCTCGTCTTCGTTGCTCGACAGCTCCGGCGGCAGGCGGGAGAGCCATCTGATCTGGTTCTCGATCTGGCCGACGAACTGGCCGATCTGGATCGCCGCGGATGCTGCCTGCTCGCGCTGGGTTGCCGCCAGAAGCTGCTTCTGCTCGCGATAGGAGAACCAGACGTCGAAGCCGGTGTTGATGGCGAGCGCGGCAAAGGCGAGGGCGAGGATCGAGTAGAGATATTTGCGGAACAGCCGGCCGGGAGGCGTCCGCAAATGTCCCTGGTCGATCGTCTCGTTCACTCGCGGATCTCGTCGGCACGCGCGAGCAGCGTGAACGGAATGGTCAATCCGAGCGTGCGAGCAACCGTGCGGTTGATCAGGAGCTCGTATTTCCGAGGCGATTGCACCGGAAGATCGCCGGCCTTGGTTCCGCGCAGGATGAGATCGACGTAATCGGCCGAGCGCACTTCCAGCGTCGGTCCGTAGCTCATCAATCCGCCGGCATCCATGAAGTAATGGAACGGATAGATCGTGGGCACGCGATACTTGTCCGCCGCGGCGACGACCGCCTGGCGGTTGACGACGAGGAAGCTGTCGACCAGCGCAATCATCGCCGCCTTGGGCGGTTCGGAGAAGCGCCTGACGGCATCTTCGATTTCCGCCGGCGCGCTCACGGGGGCGGCGAGGACCGACACCCCGGACTCCGCCGCCTCCTGCTCGATCGAGTCGAGGAAGAAGCGTCCCGCCCGAGGTGTGGTCGCCGGATTGAACAGGACACCGACGCGTGCAAGGTCGGGCACCGCCTCCCGGATCAGTTGCAGCCATTTGCCGCCCATCTCGGCGGTGCTGTTGGTGAAGCCGGTCACGTTGCCGCCGGGATGGGCGAGGCTTTCGACAAAGCCGTTGCCGACGGGATCATTGGCGGTGGCAAAGACGACCGGAATGGTCTTGGTGGCGGCAAGGACCGCCGCGGTTTCGACGGTGGATCCCGTCAGGATCACATCCGGCTTGAGGTCGAGCAACTCCTGAATGGCCGCCTTCAGCCGGTCCGGTGCGCCGAAGCTCGAACGGAGCTCGAGGCGGAAGTTGACGCCTTCGACCCAGCCGCGCTGCCTCAAGCCGACGATGAGGCCGCCGAGGCGCGAGGTCGCGCTGTCGATCATGGCCCGCTTTGTCAGCTCGTCGTCGAGCGGCAATGCAGTCAACGATGCGACGATCCGCATGCGATCTGACGCTGCGCCGAGCGCGATCCATCCTGCGGCGGTGGCTCCCGCAAGACGAATGAGGCCGCGGCGATCGACCGCGAAAGCGGAAGGCCGTCCGGTCATGGAGTTCTTTGCATGATGGCTTGCCCCAGTTCGGATGCTTAGCGCGATCGGCCGGCGTCCACAATTGATCAAAAAATGCGCTTGTGAATGTTCATTCGCAGCGTTTGGCAGCCCGATACCGTATTCCTACGCCGCCAAAGAGTCGCTGTTTCGAACTTGGTCTCCTCGGTGGCGTCTTGTAGCGCCTTATGGCGTTGCAACATTTTCCGCCTCTGTTGCGGTGAAGGTTCGGGGAAGTCGATTTCGCAGCTACCGATTTTTGAAGCGTTCTTTCAAGTTGTTTCGAAGGTTTTCGATGCGCAAAATCTATCTCGTTCCGGCCGTCGTCGGCCTGCTCACCTCGTTTGCTGCCGGGCCTCTCGCGGCCCAGGGCGCCGTGCCGAAGCAGAAGGCTGCACCGGCACCCAAAGCCGCTGCCGCCGGGGCTCCTTCCGCAGCCGGCACGGCCGTCGCCGCCGGGACGAATTCGGCGGAGGCACCAGGTGCGGACGACAAGATCAAGGCGATCGACGGCTTCCGCTCGGCGAAGTTCGGCATGAACGAGGCCGACGTCCGCGCGGCGATGGCGAAGGACTTCAGCGTCAAGCCCGAGGCCATCAAGGCGCAGGACAATGCGTCCGAGTTGACGCACAGCATCCTGCTGTCGGTTCCCGAGCTGCTGCCGAACGGCGGGACCGCCGAACTCTCCTACGTGTTCGGCTACAAGTCCAAATCGCTGATCCAGGTCGGCGCGGTCTGGTCGAAGGGGACCGACACGGCGATGACGCCGGAGAAGCTGTTCTCCAACGCCAACATCCTGCGCGCCCACTTCATGGGCGAAGGCTTCAAGCCCGACTCCATCGCGGTCAACATGCCCGTCGCCGGCGGCATCGTGATGTTCCGCGGCAGCGACGCCAAGGATCGCTCGGTGATCCTGTTGCTCCAGGGCACGTTCGAGAACAAGGAGAACAACCAACGCATGCTGACGCCGACCAGCCTGCTGCTGTTCTACGTGGCCGACGCCAAGAGCCCCGACATCTTCAAGCTGCCGCCCGGCCAGTTCTGATGCCGGGCGCCGACATTCTCCCACCTGGTTGTGGATCGGCGCCAATGCCGATGATGAGGATCTGACATGCGCGGGCCAGCTGCGACGCGAGGCAATGACGAGCTGACGACGCTGCGGAAGCTTTCCCGCTTCCGTTCGATGTCGCTGCTCTGCGCGATGCAGATGGTCTTTCTGCCGGTATACAGCGTTCGCGTCCGGGCGCAGACGGCGAACGTCATCCTCCCGGATGGGCGCACCGGGACCAGCCTTCAGACGTCCGGCAGCGTCACCAATGTCACGACGTCGACGGTCTCGGGCAACAACGCCTTCAACTCGTTCTCGCAGTTCAGCGTCGGGCAGGGCAATACGGTCAACCTGCAACTGCCGACGGGCACGCAAAATCTCGTCAACATCGTTCGCGACGCGCCGGTCTACGTCAACGGCACGCTGAACTCCTACATGAACGGTGCGATCGGCGGCAACGTCTACTTCGCTGATCCCAAGGGTTTCGTGGTCGGCCGCAGCGGCGTGGTCAATGTCGGCAGCCTCAACGTCTCGACGCCGACGCGCGAGTTCACGGACAGCCTGATCGGCGCGGGCGGGCAGGTCAACCAATCGGCGGTCGGCAACCTCATGGCGGGCTCGTTCCCGGTCTCGCCGGACGGCAATATCCGCATCTACGGCCGCATCAACGCCCAGGACGGCGTACGCCTGACCGGGCAGAACGTCTATGTCGGCGGCGCCAGCCAGCGCGACATCGCCAATCTCGACCATGCCGCGAAGTTCGCAGCCTCGGTCAATTCCAAGGGCCTGCGCAGCGCCAGCGCGATCACCGTCAGCAACGGCTCGATCCATATCGGCGCCGTCAACAACGCTCGCGTCAACGGGCGCCTGACCGCGCACAGCAAGACCGCGACGCCGAGCAACATCACCGTTCAGGCCGGCAACAATATCGATGTCGGCAAGAACGCCAGGCTGAACATCGCGAGCAAGACCGGCGATGCAGGCGAGATCCGCCTGAAGGCGACGCAGAACCTGACCGTGGCGGGCGGCGCCAGGTTCAATGCGAGTTCGAAGACGGGCAACGCCGGTCTCGTGGACTTCAGCGCGAACGGGATCATCGACGTGGGCAGGGGCGTTGCAATCAACCTTGCCGCGCCGAACGGCAAGGCGGGCACGCTGCTGTTCGATCCGACCGACGTGGTAGTCGGCGATGCCGGTCAGGGCGACACCGGCGTGACCCTGTCGAACAGCTCGGTCGCGAATGCGCTCGCGGGGCTCAGCGCCGGTGCCGACTATCTCATTCAAGCGGACAACTCCATCACGCTCGCCGCGCATGCGGTGATCGATGCCCGCCGCCTCGATGGCTCCGGCCATTCCACCGGCAACGCCAACAACGTCATCATCGATGCGCCGAACATCGATATCAGGAACGGGGCGCAGATCCTGGCGCAGTCCGTCAATTTCGGCGGGAGCAATTTCACCGACGGCAACGTCACGCTGAGAGCGACGGCGAGCGAGACGCTGATGTCGGGCCATGCCCACGCCACGACGGGCATCACGGTCGACGGCACGATCACCGGCGGTGCAATCAGCATCGGCGCGACATCGACGGCCACGGCAAGCTTCATCAGCTCGCTCGCTTCGACCTTCGCGCTGGTCGGCGAGTCCGTGCCCGGCATGATCCTGGGCCTCAACGGCGGCTATGTCGCGGCGACGGCGGCGGCAGCCGTGAACATCAATGGCCACGCCAGCATCTCCGGCAGCGGCGACGTGAGCATCCACGCGCACGGCTCAGAGCGCGCCGAGGATCCGGTCATTGCCTCCACGCTGCTGGGAGGATCGCCGGTGGGGGCCGCGGTCGTCGTCGGCAACATCGCCGGAAACGTATCGACCAACGTCGCGAGCAATGCCGCCATCAGCGCCGGGGGGCACCTCAACATCAAGGCCACGAACGATGCCACGATGAACGTCGCCGCCGTGTCGATGACCTCGAGCGCGGTTCTCGTGGCGACGGTCGCCTATTCGACGGCTTCGGTGAACACCGTCGCGAATGTCGAAACCGGCGCGCGCCTCTCTGCCGGCACGCCAGGCGGAGCATCGGGCGATCTCGCGGTAAGGGCGATCAACAACAACAGTTTCGTGACGTCCGCGACCGCGGTCGCACTCGACAATCCCCAGCTGAATGGCAACGTCGGCGGCGCCGTTGCGATCAGCAACATCAACACCTCCGCGAAGGCCAATTTGGGTTCATCGCTCGGCACCAGCACCGACAAGATGAACGGCACGGTGACCGTCGAGGCCCTTTCGAACACCATTTCGAATGCGACCTCCTCCTCGACCATCACCGGCACGCCGGCGCTGATCGCCGGCCTGCAGGGCGCGGCGGTCGTCGGCACCATGAGGCCTGATCTGTTTTCGCAGCAGTTCAGCACGCTCTTCCAGGCCAACCTCAACCTCAAGGCATCCGCAGCGCTGTCGCTGGCCAACAACACCGAGAGCGCGGCGGCATCGATCGCGCAAACCGCGAACGGCGGCGGCGCGCCCGCGATCTACACCACCGGCAACGTTGCCGTGGTCAGCAACGTCATCGACGTCGGCGTGCGCAGCATCGCGACCGCTTCGGCGATCACCTCCAGCCCGGTCGACGGCCAGTCCGTCACCATCGGCGCGGCGGTGGCCTGGGGCGACTTCACGCACAATTCGAACGCCTATGTCGGCGCGGGAACTGTGATCAACGCCCCCGAGATCGGCGTTTCCGCCAATACCTACATGCCGATCACCAACACCTGGACCAGATGGGCAGGACTCGGCGAGGTGCTCAGCCATCTCAACGGCAATCTGGGCATCGGCAGCAACATCCTGACCAGCTACGCCAATGCAACTGCCGACGCGGGCGATACGCTCGGTGTCGCCGGGTCGGTGAACTACTTCTCCGTCCATAACAATACCACCGCCTGGGTTGCGACCGATGCGGATCTCACCGCGACATGCACCATCGCGGCCTGCGGAACAGGGGCGTGGTCGGCTCCGTTGGACAGCGGTGCGAGGCAGGACTTCAACGCTACTCTTGCGATCATCGCCAACACCTCGTCGGCGTCGATCAATGCTGCAGGCAATGTCGGCACGCTCGGCGTCTTGCCGGGCAATACCGCGGGCGGGTCGTCGCTGGGCGGCGCGCTCAATCTGATCCGGTTCAGCAGCAAGACGATCGCGGGCGTCGCCGACGGCGCGAGCGTCAAGTCGGTCGACAACATCGCCGTCAACGCAGTCACGACCGACCAGTTCTTCGGTGTTGCGCCGACGTCCGGCAAGGCGGCGGGCTCGCTGGCGCTGAACGGCATCACCTCGATCGCGCTGGTGGACAACGTCACCCACGCCTCGATCGGATCGACCGCGACCGCGTGGGCGCCGACGATCAATCTCTACGCTGCGCAAGACCTCTCGATGTTGTCGGTGGCGGGTGCGGTGTCGGCCGGCGGCAATTCCGCGGTCGGCCTCGCGGTCGCCTATCTCGGCGCGAACGCCGACACGGCGGCCTATCTCGGCGAGAATCGCGACGACATCCGGTCCGGTCCCTTCAGCTCGAATGACCCGTTCTCGGGCAACGGCGGTGGAACCAGCTCGGTCCACGCCGATAATCTGACCATCTCGGCGACGACGTCAGGGCGCATCACGGCGGCCTCCGTCGCGGCTGCAATTTCGGATCCGGCCGTCTCCAGCTTCGCGACCAAGGCAGGGGCCCTGGGCTCCGTCGGGACGGGCGGTGTCGCCGGCGTCGCTGCCGGGGCGTCCAAGGTCAGCTCGAGTTCGGGATCGAGCACCAGCGGTTTCAGCATCGACCTCGCCGGCAGCTCGTCGGTGAGCGACGTCTCGCTCGGCACCAGCGCTTACATCTCGAATGGACGGGTGGACAAGTACACCACCGCGAGCGCGGTGACGACGAACACGATCGTCCAGGCGCTAAACGACACGATCCTCAACAACGGCGCGGGGGCCGCTGCGGCCAATCTGGCCGGTAACAGTTCGCCGGCCAGCGCCGCAATCGGCGGTGCCATCGCGTCGGCAATGTCAAGCAACGCCACGCGCGCCTATATCTCCAGCTCGACCATCAACAATCAGAGCTCGGTGACGGTTCAGGCGCTCAACGGCGGCTCGGAGACTGTCGTCGCGCTCGGGGTTGCGGGCTCGTCGTCAGCGAATGCGGTGGCGCTGTCGGCCTCCGTCGGCATCGTCACGGATAGTGCCAACGCCTATATCGAGAGCTCGACGATCACGGGCCAGTCGTCCGGCGTCAATCGCGCGCTCGAGGTCGATGCCTACCAGGCCACGAACGTCGCGATCGGCGGCGGCTCGCTCTATGTCGCGGGTGGCCAGGCCGGCATTGGTATCGGGCTCACCTATGCCTCGATCGCCGACCCCACCGGCGGAAACGCGACCGACGCGCACATCCGCAGCACCTCGATCTCGAACTACGACACGCTGCTGGTGATGGCTGACAGCGCCGGCGTGATCGCGGCGGGTGCGGCCTCGGGCGGGGCGGGATCCAACGGACTTTCCGGTGCGATCGTCGTCAGCGAGGTCACGCCGACCACGACCGCTTACATCGATAGCGGCGCGACGGTGAACATCAATGTCGGTGGCGTGACGGTGCTGGCGGACAGCGGCGCCGTGTCGGCGCTGGACACGGCGCTCGGCAACCTCGTCAAGAAGTCGAACAACAATCATCTCGCCTCGGATACTTGCACGGTCGCCGGCGGCACCGGTGGGCAGAACTGCATCGACTTCAGCGCGGCCGCGCTCAACGACGGCACGGGTAACGGTCCGGGCGCCAGCATCATCTCCGTTGCGGGCCTGATCCAGGCCGGCAAGAACAACGTCGGCGCCTCGATCGTCTACGACACCATCGCAACCACGCATTCGGCCTATATCGCCAACGTGCTGATGTCGGCCCCGGGCAATGTCCGCGTCAGTGCGGTCGATTCCTCGAAGATCCAGTCGGTTACGATCGGCTTCGGGCTCGCGACCGGACAGTTCGCCGGCGTCGGCGGCACCACGATCAGCTCGATCGCCAACACCGTTTCCGCGGCGATCGGCAACGGCCAGTCCAGCGCGTCGCAATCCTCCGTCACCGGCCGCAACATTTCCGTCAACGCGACGGACAATTCCAGCATCACCGGCACCGCCGCCATTGCGGGCGCCTCGACGCAAGGCAGCGCCGCGGGCCTGGCGCTGGTCTACAGCAGCATCGCCAACAACGTCAGCGCCGGCGTCACCGGCTCCAAGCTGACCGCCTCGGGCAATGTCGGGATCAATGCGAACTCGAATGCCAATATCTCGACGGTGGCAGTCGGTATCGCGATGTCCTCGCAGGTTGGCCTCGCCGGCTCGGTCGCGACCAATCTGATGGGGACCAACGTCACGGCGAGCATCACCGCCGCCGGTACCAACGGTATCAACGGGGCCGATGTCACCGCCACCAACAATGTCGGCGTGATCGCCGGCAACAACGACAAGGCGGCCGTGTTCGCCGGCGCCCTCTCGATCAGCAAGGGCGCGGCCGGCGGCGCGGGCTCGCTGGTGACCAACCAGATCACCGGAACGACTGCGGCCTATATCTCCGGAGCGAACACCAGAGTCGATGCACTCGGCACCAGCACCACCGATACGCTTTCGGTCAACAACGGCACGCTCGTCCACGCCTTCGACCTCGGCACCGCCCATGCGCCGAGCGACACGACGCCCGATCTCTCCGAGAACCAGGACAGCGTGCGCGGACTTGCCGTGGTGGCGAGCTCGCATCAGGCGGTCGTGACCAACGTCGCTTCGGTCGCCGCGAGCGGCGGCATCTCGATCATGATCAATCCCATCACCAACGTGATGAGCGGGGCGACGCGGGCCTATATCGACAGCGCGGCCATCGACACGCGCCTGACCTCCTCGACGCTCAAGCCGCAAATCGAAGTGGCGGCGTCGAGCTTCTCCTATTCTGGCGCGTTCGGCGCCGGCATCGCCTACGGCAGCAGTGGCGGCGGTGGCGCGACGATTGTCTCGACGACGATGTCGCGCGAGACCTTCGCCACTATCACCAATGCCACGATCGGCGGCGTGCAGTCGTCGAGCGAGACGGTCGGCGCCGTCACCGTCAAGGCCAACGCGGAGCAGGATGCGTCCTCGATCGCGATCGGCTTCAACACCGGCTCGGTCGGCCTCAACGTCTTCCAGGCAACCACGGAAGCCTATGTTGACGGCGGCGCGCTGACGGCCTCGTCTCTGACCGTGAACGCCAACAACAACACCGGCATCTTCTCCGCGAACGGCTCCGGAGCCTATGGCAGCCAGGCCGCGATCGGCGCGGCGTTCCTCGTGCAGGTCTCCTCGAACCGGACCCTGGCCTATGTCGGCGACGAGTTCCGCTATGAGGGCGGCACCGCGCCGCACACGACCGCGCTCAATTTGAGCGGCGCGCTCGACGTCGAGGCCAAGACCAAGAATCGTTTCGAGGCCTATGCGATCGGCGGCGCGCTCTCGACCGGCACGGCGGCGATCGCCGGCATGGCGAACATCGAGGTCGCCAACAACACCACCATCGCCGGTGTGTACGACACCACGCTGCAGGGGGTGACGGGCGGCGCGGCCGGTGCGGTGACGATCAACGCCAACGAAGACGTGGCGATCAAGGAGATCGCCGGCGCGCTTGCTGTGGGCGCCAGCGGGGCAGGGGTCGGCGTCGGCGCCGCGGCCAACGTCATCGTGTTCAAGAGCCGGACTGTTGCGGAGAGCTGGAACAGCAACCTGAATTCGTCCGGGGCGATCAACGTCACCGCGCTCAGCACCAAGGAGGTGCTGTCCTACGCGGTCACCGCCGGCATCGGCGGCAGCGTCGGCATCGGCGCGACCGTCGGCGTCATCATCATCGGCACCAATACCGCCGATGCCGACACCCAGGGCCAGCAGACCGGCCAGCTCAATCAGAACGGCAACGGCACCATAGCGTCCGTCAACAGCGGCACCAGCAGCACGCATGGCAGCAACGCCGTCGCGAGCGGCACGGCCGGCAATCCGAACAGCGCCAATGTCAGCTCGACCTATGATGTCAGTGGTGTGCTGAGCGGAGGCAGCGATGTCGTCGTCGCGCAGATCGCAGGCGGCCACGTCACGAGCACGACGCAGGTCAACGTCGTTGCGACCAGCGCCAACGCGGCCAAGATGTATCTGCTCGGCGCCGGCTTTGCGAAGAATGTCGGCATCGGTGCCGGCATCGGCTATACCAGCGTCAACAGCACCGTGGTGGCCAATCTGAGTGACTACGGTCGCAATCGTTCCGGGGTGCTGGAGGCGGCCGATACGCCCTTGGTCGTCTCGGCGCCTTCCGTCAGCGTCGCGGCGGCGGTCAAGGACGCCGATACCGGACCTTACAGCGGCAAGACCATCGACACCGAGGCGATCGCCGGTGGTGCGGCGCTTTACTTCGGCGCCCAAGCCGCCGTGGCGGTCGGCAATGTCACCAATACCGTGGCGGCGCTGCTCGGCGGTCAGATCATCGGCACGGGCGGGACCGGCGCTGCCGTCATGGCGCAGGATACTACGACGCAGGTGGTCTTCACGGGCGGTGTCTCCGCCGGTGCTGTCGCCGTCGGCGCTTCGGTCGCGACGGCTAGCCGGACCAGCTCGGTCGCAGCGCGCGTCTTGAACGGTGCCACCATCAGCACCTCGCAATTGTTGGTTGGCGCTGCCGGGGCAGGCACCCTGAGCACGACGGCAACCGCACTCGGCGGCGGCATCGTCGCCGGCTCGGGTGCGGACGCGGAGGCGACGGAGAACTCCTCGGTGCTCGCGGAGATCGGCGCCAGCGCCTCGATCACGACGTCCGCGAGCGGGATCGGCACGCTGGTGTCGGCAGCGATCGCGCCGAATCTGTCGAGCGAGGCGATCGGCGTTTCGGTCGGCGGCGGTGCCGTCGGCGTCGCCATCGCACAGTCCACGGTCGGCGCCACGGTGACGGCCGATGTCGGCGACGGCGTCAGCTTCTCGGGCGGTACGCTCGACGTGAGCGCCAAGGCGCTGGTTCCGACCAGTGGTACGACGACCTGGGCCAAGGCGCTCGCCGGCGGCGGCGGCTCGCTGATCGGCGCGCAGGGCAGCTACGCCAAGGCGTCGCAGAACGCGACCGTGAGTGCCTATGGCGGGGTGGGGATCAGGCTGCCCAACGCCAACGTGACCATCGAGGCTGAAAACGACAGCGCGCAATACGCCGAGGCGACCGGCCTTTCGACCGGGTTCCTGGCGCTCGGCGCCACCGTCGCGCAGACGTCATCCAGCGCGCACACCTATGCCTATCTGGGCGCGCCTGCGGACATGGATGGCCTCAACCACGGCAATTACACGGGCGTCCTCTGGATCAAAGCCACCGGCACGGATGCCAACCTGTCCAACGCGAAGGTCGGCGCGGGCGGCACCTATGCCGGCGCGGCGGCGGTCGCCACCACCAGCTCGACCGCGGTGACCAATGCGCGGTTCGACGGCGGTTCGACGGACGACACGCTCTATTTCGGCGGTTTCCGCATCGACGCCAAGCACACCACGAATTACCTCGCGAGCGGCGACGCCTACCAGGCGTCCACGGCCGGCGTGTCCGCCGGCAAGGCGCGGAACGACGTCGACTCCACCACCACGGCTGAGGTCGGACCGCATCTGATCATCAACTCGGCGGGCGGCGACATGGTCGTCATCGCCAACGACATCGTCAACCAGGCCGGCGGCGGTGCGCGTTCAGGCTCGGGCGGCTCGTTCTCGGGGGCAGCCGCGCTCAGCGAGTCCTATGTGACGCAGACCGTCACCACCAATATCGGCGCCGGCACGGTGTTGAGCCTCAACGACGATCCCAGGACCTCGACCGCGGTGATCAACATCGAGGCCTACAACACGCTGAACACCAACGACACCGCGAGCCTCGCCACCGCCAGCTTCTTCGCCGGCGGCGGCGCGGAATCCAACATGACGGCGAATGCCACGCTCGCGGTCAACATCAACGCCCGCCAGCTGTTCAGTGCAGGCAAGATCTATGTCGGCACGGCGGCGAAGATGGCGGCGTCCAACAATGCCAATGCCAGCCTCTACGGCGCGATCGCGGGCGTCGGCGCCAGCACCAACAGCTGGGTTCACGCCAACCAGTCCGTCAATGTCGGCGCGGGCACGAAGATCGTGGCCTGGCGCGACATCGCCATCTATGCCGGTCTGGCCGGCGACGGCTCGGTCTTCAGCAGCGTGCAGGCGACGGCGACGACGGTGGTCTACAACAACACCGCCATTCCGATCTCGACGCTGTACCGCGGAACCGCCAATGCCGACGACACCACGAGCCTGACGCTCGCGCCCACCTCGAGCGTGCTGGGCGCCCGAAATATCTATCTGGGTGCCACGCAGGGGCAGGTCACGGCCGTCGGCAACGGCAGCAACTACAATCCCTATCTCGATATCTTCAGCGCCAAGAACAGCGACAACCACAGCCACACCAGCGGCACCGGCGATGTCGCGCTCAACGGCCTCGTGGTCGCGGGCATCAACAACGATGTGACCATCACGATCGATCTCGGTGCGAGCACGCCGACCCTGAGCACGACCAGCCCTTACTCGGCGCTGA
The DNA here is from genome assembly GCF_032144035.1 of Bradyrhizobium sp. WYCCWR 12699. Lineage (NCBI taxonomy): Bacteria > Pseudomonadati > Pseudomonadota > Alphaproteobacteria > Hyphomicrobiales > Nitrobacteraceae > Bradyrhizobium > Bradyrhizobium sp. WYCCWR 12699. The sequence goes on along the minus strand of NZ_JAVTJN010000039.1, from coordinate 663,706 downwards.
CGCTCGAATCCGTTGCCGACGTCAATCACTTCAACCCGGTGATGAGCTGGAACCACCAGACGGTCCAGTACACCACCATCGGCAACTTCAATCCCTACCAGCTGGTGGTCAACCAGTTGGCGACGCTGACCGGCCTCTCCGAGGCACAGGTCCGCTCCCAGCTTGCGGCGGCGACAGCGACGAACCCGGCCACGATGTCGCCCTCCGGCACCGATCCGACCGGCGACATCCAGCGCCAGATCGACACGCTGATCAAGCAGGCGCCGTTCACCTCCGACGCGCCCGGCAACGCCTTCGCATTCGGCAACATCCTGGTCTCCGCCGGCAACGTCTCCATCCTGGCGCAGAAGCTGACCGGCAACAGCGGCACAAACCCGGCCGCGCCCGCGGTCATCGCCCGCAGCTCGCCCTTGATCAAGATCGAGAACAAGGGCCTCGACTTCATGAGCCTCGGCAACCTCACGGTCACCGATGTGAGCGGAGGCAACATCACCTATCGCCAGATCGACCATGTCGACCCGGATTCGCACTCCAACGTGACCTTCACCGCGATGCCGAGCGCCTCGCCGGTCATCGACATCTCGGCGACCTACAACCGCCTCGATCCCGACAGCGGCCAGGGCATCGACCAGAACGGCAATGTGCTGACCCGCACGCCCGATATCTATTTCAACGGTGCCGTCAACAATCCGAACGGCCTGCTCAAGGTCGTCAACAATCTCGGCAGTGTCGTCGCATCGCAGTCGCTCAGCGCCGCGACCGTGCAGATCGTGGTGCCCAAGGGCACGTTCACCTTCCTCGGCGGCATCGGGAGCTTCTACGACAGCAGCAGCGCCGTCACCTCGCAATGGGCCAGTACCGAAAACAGGCCGGAAGACGCGCTGACGGCGGTGATGACGGCGGCGACCTATCTCGGCGCCTATGGCGACTACTATACCGCTCCGCATATCGGTTCTGGAAGCGATCACCCTTACTTCTACTACTGCTGCGCCGACGGCAGCCACGGCATTTATCAACCCGTCGGCAACGCCGACGCCAGCACGATCTTCACCGCGCGCATGCTGATGACGTTTTACGACGGCACCTCGCTCTACTCCGCGATATTCCTGCCGATGGGCCAGGGCGCGCCCGGCAACGGCAATCCCAACGCCGGCAGCGTGCCGAGCGTCAGCACGCTCCAGCAGATCGAGGGGCCGACCAGTCAAGTCATCTCGACTGCGCCGTGGGAGAAGACGACCTACGACGGCCGCAACGTCTACGCGGATAGCGGTCCGTACAAGACGCCGTTCAACTGCGCGGGCTGCTCGGCCTTCTTCCAGGTCATCAATATCCAGCCGGATGCGATCACGCCGAAGACCGCTGAGACACCGACCACCGTGACGGATACCCGGACCATCAGCGCCCAGGCGGTGATCATTTCGGCGTCGGTGATCAACATCAACGGCACCATCCAGGCCGGCTCGAGCAGCAATTACTCGGTCAACATCGGCGCCGATGCGGCGCAGCAGGTCGCCAGTCTCAAGAACAACAGCGCCGCCTTCGCCCAGGCCCAGGCCAACGCGCGGAACGGCAGCTATGTCGACATCTCAGGGGCCAACCTGACGACCTCAGGCACCGGCGACGTCAAGATCGGGGTCAGGTACAACGCTCTGACCGACCAGTTCATCCTGAACGGCGTGGTGCAGGGCGCCGGCGGCTACGTCTATCTGAACGGCAAGATCATCTCGACCTCGACCGACAGCACCCAGACCCAGGGCAACATCGAGATCAAGGGCGGCGCCGGCACGATCACGGTCAACAACACCAGCGGACTTGCACTCGTCACCAACACCATCAATACCGGCGCCACCGCGCAAAGCGTGGTCGAGATCGTCGACCAGCTCCAGGGGAAGACGACGTGGTATGTCTACGATCCCAAGGCGGCGAGCAACCAGCAGGTAACGAAATACGAGACCAACAGCGTCACTGCGGCCGCGGTCGACCCGTCGATGATTACATCCAGGACTGGTACTGCAGGCATCCAGTACGCGACGCAGGCGAACACGCTCTATCAGTGGGTCGACACCGCGACACTGGATCGCCCGACCAACAGCACGCAGTTCGACTACGGCTGGCACTTCACGCCCAATCAGGCCACCGGGGCGAACTGGACCACCACGACCAGCCTGGTTTCCGGCGTGCAGGGCAGCAATTACCAAAAGGTCACCACTGCGACCGGCAGCTATCACTGGGCTGACGGCGTCGACTCGCAGGGCAATCCCAATCCGCTCGGCACGCATCCGGACAAGTGTTGCGGTGCGGACGCTCAATTCAATTGGTACCAGCAGATCTACGATCATTTGACGCTGACGCTGACCAACACGGTCAAGGCGTCGAATCCGATCAACATCAAGTTCACCGGCGGCGGCAATAGCGACGTCTTGGTCAATTCGACCGCCGGCATCGTCGTCAACGGGTCGATCAACAACCTTCAGGGCACGACGACGCTCAACGCCACCGGCACGAACTCGTCCATCACGGTCGGCGCCAATGCCAACAACCCGGTGATCTCGGGCACGAGCGTGACGCTTCGGGGTGACGGCGGCATCGGTACGCTCGGTGCCAACGGGGCTCCCGTCCAGGTGCAGCTCTATGGCGGCAGCCTGACTGCCAGCTCGATCGACCGCGACATCGCGATCTCGGCCATCGGCGCGCTGTCGATCAACCAGGTGAAGGTGAATTCGGCGGGCGCCACGCCGCAGGGCAACGTCTTCCTCTCGGCGACCGGCGACATCAACTCGGTCTCTGCCTACAACCCCGCCAATCCCGTCGTGATCGGCAAGAACATCGAGATCAACTCCACCTCCGGTGCGATCGGCGCGACGAGCGCCGTCGTCAACGGCGCGAGCACGCTGACCAACATCAATCCGCTGGTGATCCAGGCGTCGGGAACGGTTCAGGCCGGCGGTGCCGTCGATGGCGGCGTGCTCGACAGCACTTCTGCCACCGGCACCTACATCATCCAATCCAAGGGCGATTTGCGCCTCGGCACGATCCAGTCGACCGGCGGTCCGGTCTTCCTGGAAGCGGCGGGCGCCGACGGCAACCAGGCCAGCATCCTGAACGGGCGGGCGGCGGTCGGTCTCACCCCGGCGCAGAGCCAGCACCTGCAGGACGTCTGGGCGAGCCTCGATTTGCTCAGCGGCAACGCGGCCACCAACGCCGTCAACAGCTACCAGTCGATGGTGACGTCGGCCTACAACGACTATTTCCAGCTCAAGAACATCGCGTTCCCCAACGGCAGCACCTACGCCCCGACCTCGGTGGGGCTGACCGTGCTGCGGGCGCAGGTCGCCGCCAAGCTCGGCATCGATCCTGCCAACGTCACGGCGACGCAGATGAAGACCGAGGCCACGACGCGGTTCCTGCGGGATCAGTTCCTGCTCGGCAAGATCACCACCGACGAGCTCAAGAGCTCGCTGACGACCTTGCTCGGAACCGCCCCGGCTGATCCGCTGGCGACGCTGTTCGGCAGCTCGCTGTCGACGACGCTGTTCACCAAGCTGTTTGACGGCGTTTCGACGGCCAACCAGCGCTTGCCGAGCAACACGGCGCTGCAGACGGCGCTGAACACCTATGACGCGAGCTACAGCTATGTGCTGGCGTCGACCGAGCGGGTCTACAGCATCATCACCGCGGGTTCGCAGTGGACGCAGAGCCAGCTCGCCTACACGGTGTCGTCGTCGGCCGTCGGCGCGGCGCCGCCGCCGATCGACGACAACGTCATCGCCAATGTCAGCGCGAACCAGATCATGCTCTACGCGCCGCGCGGCTCGGTCGGCAATTCGGCCGCGCCCCAGATCTTCACCTTCACCAGCGTCGATTCCTCGTCGCTGACGCCGGAGCAGAGGGCATTGCTGGCGACGGCCGGTCCCGGCCAGCTCACCGTCGGCGCGGTCACGGACCCGACGACCCATGTCACGACCTATACGGTCAGCCTGTCGCAGCAGAACCTGGTCGTCGTCGACAATCCGATCGCGATCTCGGCCAAGGCGCTGACCAACATCTATCTCGGCAGCAAGAACAGCCTCGCGCTCGGCGGCGTCACCGCGAATTACGGCCCGATCACGGCCGCGCAGGCCAACGGCATCCAGGTGACCGGCCGCGGCGACGTCAAGCTCGATGCCGTCACCAGCATCTCCGCCAATGTGGGCGGCGCCGTGATCTCGGGCGACATCGCCAACCTGACCCTGATCGCCGAGCGCGGCAATGTCGGGGCTCCCTCGGGAACCGCCGGCAGCAATCCCGCCAACAATTCCAACGCGCTTCAGATCGCCTTTGCCGATCCGAGCCACGACCAGCTCGACCAGGTCTCGTCGGCGCAGGGCATCTATGTGAAGCAGACCACCGGCGATCTCATCCTCGGCAATATCTCCGCCGGCAATGCGATCCAGCTCGCTGCGACCGGCAGCATCTATGCCGAGGCCGATTTCACGGACCGCAGCGCGATCCATATCCTCGGCACCGACCTCGATCTGCGCGCGGGCGCCAGCATCGGCTTCAATGGCGGCGCCTTCCAGCCGCTGCAGGTGAACATCTCCGGCGCGGTGACCGGCTCGGCGGTGGGCGACCTCAGCCTCCTCGCGGTCACCGGCGATCTCGCGGTCGGCACCAGCGGCACCTCGGGCACGCTGACGGCCGGCGGCGCGCTGACGCTGAACGTGGCGCGCGGCGCGCTCACCCTCAATACCAGCATCACCAGCGACGGCCTGATGCAGCTGCTCGCCAATCGCGGCATGACCTTCGCGGCCGGCACCAGCGCGGCGCCGGTGGTTGCGACCAGCAACACTGATGGCGTGACGCTGGTGGCCGCGACGCTGTCGATGGGAGCCTATTCCGCCATCAACGCGCCCGGATTGATCTCCGTGACGACCACGGGCGATGCGACGCTTGGCCAACTGAATTCGTCGCTGTCCTACGCGGCCGCCTCGAACACCCCGTCGATCGTCGTCACCGCCGGCGGCGTCGCCTCGCTCGGAGCGATCATCGACAATGGCGACGGCCAGACCAAGTTCATCGCGTCCGGCGCGGGCGCCGAAGTATCGCTGAGCGCATCGAACGGCATCGGCAGCGCGACGGGCCGGTTCACCGCCGACGCCGCGCGGCTGTCCGCCAGCGCGAGCGCCGGCGGCATTTACCTGATGGCGCTGACCGACGCCGAGGTGAGCCTGCTGGCCGCAGTGAAAGGCAGCGTGGACATCGTCGGCACCGCCGGCCTGACGCTCGATCAGGTGTTGGCAGGTACCGCGACCGGCGCGAGCGGCAGCTTCAGTGCCGTCGCGAACAACGGCAGCATCGTGATCGGCACCGCCGACAGCAGCGGCTCGCAGACGGTCCACGCAACGCAGAACGTGACGTTCAAGTCGCTCGCGGCCAGTGGAGCTGCCGGCGACGTCGGCAACATCAACGTCACGGCCGACACCGGCTTCATCCTGGCGCAGACGGTGACGTCGGGCGGCCTGACCACGCTGGGCTCGGTCTCGGCCCATGGCTCGGCGAGCCTGGTTGCCGCCACGACCATCACCGGCAACACGCTCGCCGCCGCGACCGGCTCGGGCCTGCTGACCGCGGGCGGCGGCCCGATCAACTGGAACACGCTCAACGTCGGAGCCACGCTGGGCATGACGGCGTGGCAGGGCAGCATCATGGTCCAGACCGCGCAGAGCGGCGGTAAGCAGACCATCCACGCCCGCGACAACGTGACGTTCAACGCGCTGACGGCGACGGGCATCGATGGCGATGCCGGCAGCATCAACGTCACCGCTGACAGCGGCTTCATCCTGGCGCAGACGGTGACGTCGGGCGGGGCGACCACGCTGGGCTCGGTCTCGGCCCATGGCTCGGCGAGCCTGCTGGCCGCCACGACCATCACCGGCAACACGCTCGCCGCCACGACCGGCTCCGGCCTGCTGACCGCGGGCGGCGGCCCGATCAACTGGAACACGCTCAACGTCGGAACCACGCTGGGCCTGACGGCGGGGCAGGGCAGCATCATGATCCAGACCGCCCAGAGCGGCGGTACGCAGACCATCCGCGCCCGCGACAACGTGACGTTCAACGCGCTGACGGCGACGGGCATCAATGGCGATGCCGGCAACATCAACGTCACCGCCGACAGCGGCTTCATCCTCGCGCAGACGGTGACCTCAGGCGGCGTGCCGACGCTCGGCTCGGTCTCGGCCAACGGCTCGGCGAAGCTGATCGCCGCGGGCACCAACACCGGTCGTAACCTCACGGCCGCAACTGGCAACGCGGTGCTCAGCGGCACCGTCGTTCATTGGGACAATCTCAACGTCGGCGGCACGCTCGACGTCACCGCGACGACGGGAGGGATCACCGTCGGCACCGCCATCAGCGGCGGCACGCAGACCCTGCACGCGGTGAACGACATCGTCTTCAGCCAGCTCACCACGACGGGCATCCCGGGCGATGCCGGCGACCTCGAGGTCAAATCCGACACGGGCTCGCTCCGCGGCGGATCGATCTCCGCGAACGGCGCCACGCGTTTCGACGTGGCCGGATCTGTCTCGTTCGACCGGATCAGCGGCGACGTCGTCAAGATGACCTCGTCGGGTGACCTGACGATCGCCTGGGTCAGCGTCGTGAGGGAGCTCGACCTCGCGGCTGATACGATCAACGTCAAGGGCGAGCAGATCCGCTCCAACCCGGCCGTCCCGTTGATCCTGAACATCACCGGCTATAACGGCGGCGTCGCCAAATATGCCAACATCTCGATCGATCCCGACAGCATCATCATCAACCAGTTCAAGGTGGTCGACGCGACCTTCTGGACGGATGCGCCGGCGGTTTCGATCCTGAACGGCTATGTGCCGGGCCAGCTCATGCTCACCACGGCGACCCAGCAGGTGCTGCTGAACAACCGCACGCCGGCGCCGTCCAATTGGCCGACGCTGCAGCTCTACCAGCCCGGCGGCGTGTTCACGATGAGCCAGGTCGGCAACGCCAATGTCAGCAATGCCTATGTGGTGTTCTATACCGGCGACATCTCGGCGACCGTCACCAATTACGGTCCGACCCATACCTGCTGCAACGATTTCACCGGCGCGAGCATGATGCGCAACATCTCGGTCGACGGCGAGGGCAAGGAGAACATCGAGAGCTGGCTCGCGAAGAAGGACAGTGGAACGTTCTACCTGCTCGGCCTCTCCGGCCAGGCGCGTCTCGACGCGCTGCTGACGCCGCGGCCGGTCGAGACGATCGGCTCCGGTCCCGCCGTCAACATCGACGGCCTCAGCGACATGCGCAAGCTGCGCCAGAAGGGGCAGCGTGCGGGCCGCGCGGGCTGGAAGGACGCAAGCGTGCAGACGGCGAAGCCGGCCGTGAGCCGTCTCGCGGAGGCGTGGTAGAGAATGCGGGTTCTGAGGGCAGCTCTGGTGATCGGGCTTGCAGGGTCCTGCATTGCATCCGCGCGCGCGCAGTCGATCAATCCCGGCGTGATCCAGAACGACGTCGACCGCCAGCGCCGGCAACTCGAGCAGCAGAGCGCGCCGCCCAAGCTCACAGGGCCGGCGGTGATCGGTGGCGAGCGCGAGAAGTCCCAGCTCCTCAAGCCGGGCGGGCCGAAATTCCGCCTGCGCAAGGTCACGTTCGACGAATCCAAGTTCATCACGCCGGCAGAGCTCGACGAGATCGCGAAGAAATATGTCGGCAAGGACGTCGACATCGCCTCGCTGTTGCAGCTCGTGGCCGACATCAACGCCGTCTATGCCGCGCGCGGCATCGTCACGGGCATCGCGACGCTGCCCGAGCAGGACGCCAAGGGCGGCGTCGTCAGGATCAAGCTGACCGAAGGCCGGCTCCAGAAGACGACCGTCGAGGGCAACAAGCAGACCCGCACCGACTACATCCTTCAGCGCGTGAAGGAGCCCGAAGGCGAGGTGCTCGACGTTCCCAAGCTCAACCGCGACGTGATCTGGTTCAACCGGACCAATGACGTTCAGATCAAGGCATTGCTGCAGCCCGGCACGAGTTTTGGTCTCACCGACCTGCAGTTCGCCGTGATCGAGCCGCCGGTCGACACCTTGCAGCTCTTCACCGACAACCAGGGGGCCGAGAACACCGGGCGCTGGGAGGGCGGAGCCTTCTACAAGCGCCACGGCCTGTTTGGTGTCGACGACCGCCTGACCTTCTATGGCGTCCGCTCCGACGGCAATCTCAACGGCAATATCGCCTACAGCATCCCGGTCAATCCCTGGGGCGGCCGCGCCGGCGTCAGCTATACCGAAGGCAAGATCAAGATCGTCCAGGGACCGTTCGTCGCGCTCGACGTCACCGGTCGCTCGAGCCAGGCCGCGGTCAATTTCAGCCAACCGGTCTGGGTGACGCAGGACTGGCTGGTGCTGCTCAATGCGGCCTTGACCGAAGGCAAGACGGTCAGCCGCTTCGCAACTGTTGCCGTCACCGACGATCACTACGACAAGACCACCGCGGGACTCTCGGTGACCAAGTCCGGCAACACCTATTCGATCACGGTGTCGCCGGCCGTGAACTACGTCGCTTGGCATGATTACGTGCTCGGCAACAACCGCGCGTTCAACACCTTTACCGGCTCGCTGATCGCAACCAGCGCCGCGGGACCTCAGAACTTCAGCGCCAATGTGCTGGCGAGCTGGCAGTACACGCAGGAGAAGCTGCTGCCGGGCGACCAGATCTTCTCGATCGGCGGCCCCACCACCGTGCGCGGCTATCCCTCCAACGCGGCGTCCGGCGACAGCGGCTATTATTTCAACGCCGAGCTGCACTACAACTGGTCGCAATGGCTGAGGGGTTTCGACACCTACATCTTCACCGACTGGGGCGCGGTCTATTCGACCTTCCCGGGCGTCACCGAGATGGCCTCTGTCGGCGTCGGCTTCTCTTGGACCTACGCGCAATTCATGACGTTCGAGGCGAATTACGCCACGCCGCTGAAGATGGCGGTGTCCACCCAGCACCATTACGAGGCCTATGGTCGCGTCGTCTTCCGGCCGCTGTTGATGTTCCAGAAGCAGGACAGCGTGTGGCCAGCCGCTGCAGTCGCGCGAAAGTCATAGCCGTTCCGCCTGCCGGGCCGGACCGCAAATGACCCCGTCGGGAGAGATTTGACGGTTGCTTAAACCCGCGCCATGCGGTTGCATATGACATTGCAATCTACTCGGGACGGAAGCCGGCCCCACTTTTCGGGGCTGCGCCAGGGAGAGCATGTCATCCCGCGGCGCCGGCTCGTTCCATAACTGGTTGGCGGGGAAAAATGGTCGCAGCAGATCCGAATGCCGAGCAGGCCCCGGTGAGTCTCGAGCGCTATCGCTTGCGCCTCGGCTTCTGGCAGGCGATCTGGGGCACGCTGATCAGCGGCGGTGTCGCCGTCGCCATTCCGGCCGCGGTCGATGCCTACAAGGCGCGTCTCGATCTCAGGAAAGCGGAGCAGGAGGTCGCCCTCAAGCAGAAGGAGATCGAGAGCAAGGCTCAGGATCTCCACCAGACCTACATCTCGAAATTCATCGACACGGCCCTCAACCAGGACATCGAGCTGCGCCTGCGCTTCTCCGAATACTTCTCGTATGTCTCGGACAAGGACAGCAGGGAGCAATGGAGGCTCTATCACGACGGCTTGGAGAAGCGGCGCGACGCGATCAGACAGAGCATCAACGACAAGGAGATGGATGCTGCGCATCTGGGCGCGCATGCTCGACCGAGCGAAGCCGACCAGATCAAGCTTGCGGCCCTGCGCAGGGAGCTCGATTGGAACTATGCGGAGGTCGGATACGCGAGACAGGATAGCAACATCACCGTGCCGAGCCAACCGACTGTTGCCCCGAGGTTCGATCGGAAAGCGATCCAGTCGGAGGCTGAGCAACTCTTTGACCAAGCCACCCTCGATCCCCAACGCCTGTCCGATCTGGACAAGTTCGTTGGGCGCATCCAGGCCAACAAGGAGCGATATCAGTCCATCGAAACCAGGACGAGTGTGCCCTGGTACGTCGTGGGCTTGATTCACGCGGATACCAATTTCGATTTTTCGCGTCACCTGAACGGCGATCCGCTGTCGGCCAAAACCGTGAACGTCCCAAAGGGACGACCCTCAGGCGATCCGCCGTTCTCTTGGGAGGATAGCACGATCGACTATCTCACCCTCCTTGGTTGGCAAGGTCTCGATTGGTCCGGCATCGGAACGGTCTTGTACCGGCTGGAAAGCTTCAACGGGCTCGGCTATCGAAACCACAATGCCAGGTCGCCGTATGTCTGGGGCTGCACCAATTTGTACGTGTCCGGAAAGTTCGGACGTGACGCCACCTTTGATCCCAATTTGAAGGACATGCGATGCGGGGTGGGCGCGGCCCTGAAAATGCTCATGCAGCGCAAGATCGTCGAGCTGCCGTAGCGGATATCCCGTTCGTCTCAGCGCCGCAAGGTAAACTCGTCGGCGCCCCGCCGGTGCTCCCATTTCGCCTGTTCGAGCTCGGGTTGGTCGCATTCGACCTCGGGATAGCCGATGCAGAGATAGGCGATGAACTTCCAGGTCTCGGGCACGTCAAGAATGGCATGGATGCGATCCGGGTTGAGGATCGACACCCAGCCGAGGCCGATGCCTTCCGCGCGCGCGGCGAGCCACATCGCGGTGATCGCGGCAACGACGGAATATTCCGTGGTCTCCGGCATGGTGGCGCGGCCGAGGCCATGACCGGTGTCGCTGGCCTTGTCGGCGAACACGGCGAGATGGCCGGGCGCCTGTTCGAGGCCCGACAGTTTCAGCGTGGCATAACGCGCGGCACGCTCGCCGGAATAGCAACTGAGCGCATCGGCATTGCATGCCCTGAAGTCTTCGATCACGGCCCGGCGCCGTGCGGCATCGTCGACGATGACGAAGCGCCAGGGCTGGCTGAGGCCGACCGAAGGTGACAGGCAGGCGGTCTCGATCAGCCCTGCGATGGCGCCCTCCAGCAGCGGATCGCTGCGAAAGCGGCGGACGTCGCGGCGCCACACGAACAGCTCGTGCAATTGCCGGCGGAAGCTGTCGTCGAACTCGACCATGGGGTCAACGTCCGATCTGAAAGGCTGCGGCGACCAGCAGGATCAGGATTTCGCCGATCTGCTCGAACGCTCCGAGAATGTCGCCGGTCTGCCCGCCGATCTGGCGGATGGCCAGCCGTGCCAACGTCCATCCGGCGAGCGACAGCAGGACCAGGCCGACCAGCGCCTTGCCTGGCCCCAACGCCAGGGCGAGCGCGAGCGTTCCAACCGCGAAGGCGATGGCGACGCTGCGGCCCGGCGGCACGCCGGCGCTCGCTGACAGCCCGTCTGGCCGCGCGGGCGGCACCAGCGACATGAAGGCCGGCACGCCCGCGCGCGCCGCCGCATGCGCGGCGCACAGCGCCAGCGCGGCGGCGAAGGGATCGGCGATCGTCGCGAGCGCGCTCCAGCGCAGGCCGAACGACAAGATCAGCGCGCAAGCTCCGTACGTTCCGATCCGGCTGTCACGCATGATCTCCAGCTTGCGCTCGCGCGTGCGTCCGCCGCCAAGTCCGTCGGCGGTATCTGCGAGACCGTCCTCGTGCAGCGCGCCGGTGATGAGGGTGGTGGTCGCCAGGGCGAGCAGGGCAGCAAGGTTCGGTGTCAGCCCGCAACGGAGGGCGACCTTGTAGACGAAGGCGCCGGCAAGGCCGACCAGCAGTCCCGCGAAGGGAAGCGCCCAGGTCGCCCGCGCGATGGCGCCGTCAGCCGCCGGCTTCAACGATGCCACCGGGAGGATCGTGACGAACGACGCCGCCATCCTGAGATCGGCGACAATGTCTTTGAGGAGTTCTGCGCGCGGCATCATTTCAATTTCATCGGCAGGCCGGCGACGACGAACTCGACCTCGTCAGCGGCCGCAGCGATCATCTGGTTCATGATGCCGGCGGCGTCGCGAAAACTGCGCGCCAGTGCGTTGTCGGGGACAATGCCGAGGCCGACTTCATTGGTGACGAACACGACGGGGCTTTTCAAGCGGGGGAGGACGGCGGCGAGTTCGGTCACTTCATGCTCCCAGTCGCGCGTCGCATGCATCAGATTGGAGAGCCACAGCGTCAGGCAGTCCACGAGTCGTGCGCCGCCGCCGTCCGTCTCGGCCAGTGCGGACACGAGATCGAGCGGCACCTCGCGTTCGAGCCAGTCGGTTCCGCGCCGCGCGCGATGCTTCGCGATGCGCGCCTCCATCTCGGTATCGAGCGCCTCGGCCGTCGCGACATAGACCGGCTGGCCGGCAAAGGCGCGCGTGCGCATTTCCGCGCGCTTGCTCTTGCCCGATCGGGCTCCGCCCGTGATCAAGATGACGGCCATGAAACTCTCCTCGAGGGCCTGACTAACCATCAATCGCCGCCAAAGACAAAGCCGAAATCAGATGCGGAGGGGGTTGCGCTTGGCCCTCGCTTTGCGCAACAGGGGCGGGACAGGAGGCGGGATGGGCTTTGCGGGCGCGATGGTGGTGGCGATGGCGGTGGATGCCCTCCTGGGCTGGCCGTCATGGCTGTTCGCGCGGATCGGCCATCCCGTGACCTGGCTGGGGCGGCTGATCGGCGCCATCGATCGCAGCTGGAATCGTGCCTCCGATCCGCCGGCGCTCCGCCGCGCGGCCGGTATCGCCGGAGCGCTCTTGGTGATCGCAGCCGCCGTTGCGATCGGTTGGATGATTCAGGTCTTGCTGCCCGCGGGTTGGATCCAGATCGTGCTGGTCGGTGTCCTGGCCTGGCCCCTGGCCGCGCTGCGCTCGTTGCACGATCACGTCGCGGCGGTCGCGGCTCCGTTGCTGGCCGGGGACATTGCGTCCGCGCGCGAGGCGGTTTCGCGTATCGTCGGTCGCGATCCCGCGGCGCTCGATGAGGCCGGGATCGCGCGTGCGGCGATCGAGAGCCTTGCAGAGAACGCGTCCGACGGCATCGTGGCGCCGGTGTTCTGGGGCGCGCTGTTCGGATTGCCCGGCATTCTGGGCTACAAGGCGATCAACACGCTGGACTCCATGATCGGCCATCGCAGCGAGCGCCACGAAGCCTTCGGTTGGGCCGCCGCGCGCATCGACGATATCGTCAACTTCATCCCGGCGCGCCTGACCGGATTCCTGTTCGTGCTGCTGGCGCCGCGACGATCCGAAGCGCTGGCGTGCATGACGCGGGATGCGCGCCGTCACCGCTCGCCCAATGCGGGCTGGCCGGAAGCGGCCATGGCCGGCGCACTCGGTGTACGGCTCAGCGGCCCCCGCATCTATCACGGCAGCATCACGAACGAGCCCTGGCTCAATGAAGGCGCGCGCGATCCGCTGGCCGCGGATATCGGCGAGGGACTAACGGTTTACCGCCGCGCCATGTTGCTGCTGGCCGGCGTGCTTGCGATCCTGGCCTTCGCGTGAAAGAACGGGGCATGCGCGAGCACGGTGGAAATCTCGATCTGGCCCAGCAGCGTTTTGGCGGACGCGCTGAGGACTGGATCGACCTGTCGACCGGGATCAACCGGCTGCCTTATCCCGTGGGCGAGGTGACGGCGCGCGCGTGGACGGCGCTGCCGTCGCGAGCCGAAACCGACGCTCTGCATCAGGCCGCGCGGCACGCCTACCGCACACGCGCGCCGATCGTCGCACTTGGCGGCGCGCAGGCCGCCATTCAATTGCTGCCGCAGCTCATGTCGCCTGGCCGCGCGCGCATCTTGGCTCCGACCTATAATGAGTATGCGGGCGTGCTGTCGGCCGCGGGCTGGGATGTGCAGGAGGTCGGCGAGCTCGATGCGCTTGAAGGCGCAGACCTCGCCATCGTCGTCAATCCCAATAATCCCGACGGCCGGAATCATGCGCCAAAGGATCTGCTCGCACTGCTGCCGGGCGTCGGCCGTCTCGTGATCGACGAGAGCTTTGCCGATGCTGTCCCCGCATTGTCGCTTGCACCCGAGGCGGGTCGGCCTGGACTGCTGGTCCTGCGCTCGTTCGGAAAGTTTTATGGCCTGGCCGGCCTGCGGCTGGGTTTTGCGCTTGGCAGTGCGGCTGATGTGGCCAAGCTCGCGGCGGCTTCGGGGCCATGGCCGGTCTCAGGTGCAGCGATCGCCATCGGTTGTCGCGCGCTGCACGACGATGCCTGGGCCGAGGCCACGACCGCGCGGCTTGCGCGCGACTGCGTTCGTCTCGACGAGATGGCGCGGGCGCAGGGATGGCGGCTCGTCGGCGGCGCGTCGCTGTTTCGTCTCTACGAGACGCCGGACGCACGTGCTGCGCAGGAGAAGCTGGCACATCGCCATATCTGGTCGCGCGTGTTCACGCACAATCCGACATGGCTGAGGCTCGGCCTTCCCGGCAGCGAAAGCGAATGGTCGCGGCTCGGAGAGGCGCTAGCGTGCTAGCGCGAGCAGGTCTTCGACGTCGAGATGCTTTTCGATGTGATCGGCCAGCGCCTCGAGCGCGCTCTCGACCCGGGCCGTATACGGCTCGTTACCGGCGGGAATGTCGAGCTTTGCCAGGTACGCCTTGCGGAAATCATCCGAGGTGAACAGGCCGTGCAGATAGCTGCCCTGCACGCGGCCGTCGCGCGAGACCGCGCCTTCGCGCTCGTCGTTCAGCTTCGCGAAAGGACGTGCGCAATCGGGGCCGTCGGTGTGGCCGATGTGGATTTCGTACGCTTCGATCGGCTGCTGCGTGGCGGCATGCACGGCCGCGACACGCGTCAGCGTCTTCTGCGGACTCATCACCGTCTCCACATCCAGCAGCCCGAGCCCCGGCGTGTCGCCCGCGGGCCCTTCGATGCCGTCGGGATCGGCGACGCTGCGCCCGAGCATCTGGTAGCCGCCGCAGAGGCCGAGCACGTGGCCGCCCCGGCGATGATGCGCGAGCAGGTCGATGTCCCAGCCCTGCGCGCGCAGGAAGTCGAGATCGCCGCGGGTGGACTTCGAGCCGGGGATGATGACGAGCCTGACGTCGCCGGGGATTGCTTCGCCGGGGCGCACCATCACGAGATCGACTGAAGGCTCGAGCTTGAGCGGATCGAGGTCGTCGAAATTGGCGATCCGCGACAGCGCGAGGCACGCGATCTTGCACTGGCCCGGCTTGCGCGCGTCGCTGAGCCCCAGCGCATCCTCGGCCGGCAGCTCGCCGGCGCAGGCAAACCAGGGCAGCACGCCGAAACCGCGCCAGGCGGTTTTTTCTTCGATCAGCCTGTAGCCGTCGTCGAACAGCGTGGGATCGCCGCGGAACTTGTTGATGACAAAACCTTGGATCATCGCGGCATCGTCAGGATCGATCACCGTCTTGATGCCGACGAGCTGCGCGATGACGCCGCCGCGATCGATGTCGCCGATCAGCACGACGGGCACGTCGGCCTTGCGCGCAAAGCCCATATTGGCGATGTCGGCCTTGCGCAGATTCACTTCGGCCGGGCTGCCGGCGCCTTCGACCAGCACCAGATCGGCGCGCGCCTTCAGCCGCTCGAAGCTCTCCAGCACCGCGCCCATCAGCGAGGGTTTCATGGCCGCATAGTCGCGCGCGCGCGCCGTCGCGATGCGCTTGCCATGCACGATGACCTGCGCGCCGACATCGGTCTCGGGCTTGAGCAGCACCGGGTTCATGTCGGTGTGCGGCTCGACGCCGGCCGCGAGCGCCTGCAGCGCCTGCGCGCGGCCGATCTCGCCGCCATCGACGGTGACGGCCGCGTTGTTCGACATGTTCTGCGGCTTGAAGGGGAGCACACGCAAGCCCCGCCGCGTGAAGGCGCGCGCGAGACCGGCGACGATGAGCGACTTGCCCACGTCCGAGCCGGCCCCCTGAATCATCAGCGCCCGTGCCATCGACTTCAGAACTCGACGCCGGCCTGCGCCTTGATGCCGGAGCGGAAGGGGTGCTTGACCAGCGTCATCTCGGTGACGAGATCGGCGATCTCGATCAGCTCGTCCTTGGCGTTGCGCCCGGTGAGCACGACGTGAGTCATCGGCGGCTTCGAGGTCGTCAGGAACTCCACCACCTCGGCGATGTCGAGATAGTCGTAGCGCAGCGCGATGTTGATCTCGTCGAGCACGATCATGCGCAGGCTCTCGTCAAGGATCAGCTCCTTGGCCTTCTCCCAGCCGGCGCGCGCGGCGGCGATGTCGCGGGCGCGGTCCTGCGTCTCCCAGGTGAAGCCTTCGCCCATCGCGTGGAACTGGCAGAGCTCGCCGAAATGGCCGGTGAGCAGGCGCCGCTCGCCGGTGTCCCAGGCGCCCTTGATGAACTGCACGACGGCGCAGGGGAAGCCGTGCGCGACGCAGCGCACGATCATGCCGAAAGCCGAGGAGGACTTGCCCTTGCCGGCGCCGGTGTGGACGATGATGAGGCCCTTTTCGCCGCTCTTGGTCGCCATGATCTTGTCGCGGGCGGCCTTCTTCTTCGCCATTTTCTGGGCGTGCCTGACGTCGGTATCCTCGGTTGTTTGGGTATCCGGTTCAGGCGTCATGGGTCCCGGTCCTTCGGCTTGACAAGAGGCGGCCACCGGCAAATGGTGGCCCGGCGTTGGTTCCTGTCCTATGACAGGCGAAGAGGGAATGCGATAGGGTCCGAATCGGCAAGATTAGGGTCCAAAATGCAGCCGCCCCCGCGACCGTGACCGGAGAGATGCCCGAAGCCACTGATTCCCACGGGAATCGGGAAGGCGGGGATCGAAGGGCAAAACCCTGCTCCGCAAGCCGGGAGACCTGCCAGCGCGACGAGTTTTGGACCGGCGGACGGGGTGTTCCGCGACGGGGAAACGGGCCTTCTGAAGAATGGTCCGTGTGCCTCATCGCCTCCCGCTGATATCTGGAAGAGGCGATGACCGTCACACTTCATGTCTGCATCACCTGCCGTGCCGGCGAGACGCTCGGCGAAGGCGAGACGACGCCCGGCAAGCGCCTGCATGGTGCGATCCTCGAGGCCGGCGTGCCCGACGGCGTCAATGTGGTTCCCGTCGAATGCCTCTCTGCATGCAGCCAGGGCTGCTCGGTCGCGCTCAGCGCGCCCGGCCGCTGGTCCTATGTCTATGGCCGCTTGTCCGAGACGAATGCGCAGGACGTGGTCGCAGGCGCAGCGGCCTATGCGGCCGCGCCCGATGGCCTCGTGCCCTGGCGCAGCCGTCCCGAAATCTTCCGCAAGCAGTCGCTTGCCCGCATTCCCCCTGTTGCCGTCGTGCCGGAGGCCGCCGAATGAGCTCGCTCGCAAAAGTCCCTGTGACGGTGGTCACCGGTTTCCTCGGCTCCGGCAAGACGACGCTGATCCAGCATCTGCTCGCAAACCCCAATGGCAAGAAGCTCGCCGTGCTCGTCAACGAATTCGGCAGCGAGGGCGTCGACGGCGAGATCCTGAAGTCCTGCGCCGACGCCAATTGCCCCGAAGAGAACATCGTCGAACTCGCCAATGGCTGCATCTGCTGCACCGTCGCCGATGATTTCATTCCGACCATGGAGCAGCTCTTGGCGCGCCCGGTGCGGCCCGATCACATCCTGATCGAGACCTCGGGCCTGGCGTTGCCGAAGCCACTCTTGAAGGCGTTCGACTGGCCCGAGATCCGCTCGCGCATCACGGTCGACGGCGTGATCGCGCTGGCCGATGCCGAGGCCGTCGCGGCCGGCCGCTTCGCGCCCGATCCTGATGCGGTCGAAGCGCAGCGCGCGGCGGACGAAAATCTCGACCACGAGACGCCGCTGTCGGAAGTGTTCGAGGACCAGATCGCCTGCGCCGACATCGTGCTGCTGACCAAGGCCGACCTTGCGGGCGCCGCCGGGATCGAAGCAGCCAAGGCTGTGATCACCGCCGAGATGCCGCGCCGCGTGCCGATGCTGCCCGTCACTGACGGCGCGATCGACGCGCGCGTGATCCTCGGCCTCGGCGCTGCCGCCGAGAACGATCTCGCCGCACGTCCCTCGCATCACGACGGCGAGGAGGAGCACGAGCATGACGATTTCGCCTCCGTCGTGATCGATCTCCCTGAGGTCGCCGACATCGACGCGCTGGTCGCCTCGGTGCAGAAGCTGGCGCGCGAGCAGAACGTGCTGCGCGCCAAGGGCTATATCGCGGTCGCCGGCAAGCCGATGCGCCTATTGCTGCAGGCCGTGGGCGAGCGCGTGCGCCACCAGTTCGACAAGCCGTGGGGTGCAGGTCTCCGGCAATCAAAGCTCGTCGTGATCGGCGAGCACGGCGATATCGATGAGGCCGCCATCAAGGCAGGACTTGGTATTTCAAGGCTTGGCATCTGATGCACGTCGTCTTCCGCGAGAGCCGCGGTCTCGAGGAGACCGCGACGCCAAGAGACATCGGCCAGGACCCGGCCGATCTCGTGGTGCTCTCGTATTCGGATTCGGACCTTGCTGCCTTCGCAGCCGGCTGGCGCCGTGGCCGGAGCAGCCTGCCGTCGCTGCGGCTCGCCAACCTCGCCGAGTTGCGTCATCCGCTGTCGGTCGACACCTATATCGAGCGCACCTTGTTGCAGGCGCGCGGCATTCTGGTGCGGCTGATCGGCGGCGAATCCTATTGGCCATACGGCCTCGCGGCGCTTCAGCAACTGGCGAAGGATCGCGGCATCGTGCTCGCCGTGCTGCCGGCCGATGGCCGCGACGACGTCAGGCTCGATGCCTATTCGACGTTGCCGGTCTCGACGCTGCGGCGCCTCAAGGTGCTCTGCGACACCGGCGGCCCGGTCGCGGCGCAAGCGGCGATTGCGCAGCTGGCACTGGCCTCGGGACTTTATGCCGGGCCTGTTGTGGGCGACATGACCGTGCCCGAGATGGGATTCTACGATCCCGCGCGCGGTGTCATTGCTGCGCCGGCGGGCGGCGAGGGGAAGCCCCTCGCGCTGGTGACCTTCTATCGCTCCTATCTCACGGCCGCCGACACCGGCCCGGTCGACGCGCTGATCGCGGCGCTGCGCGAGAATGGTTTTGACGCGTTCGGCGCGTTCGTCACCTCGCTGAAGGCTCCGGGTGTCGCGGACTGGCTGCGCGCGTATCTTGCGACGAATCCTCCGGCGGCGATCGTCAACGCAACGGCGTTCTCCGCGATCGGCGGCGACGGCACGACGCCGTTCGATGCCGCATCGTGCCCCGTTTTCCAGGTCGCGCTGTCCACGGCGCGACGCGAGGACTGGGCGACCTCGTTGCGCGGCCTGTCGCCCGGCGATCTCGCGATGCATGTGGTGCTGCCCGAGGTCGACGGCCGGCTGTTCGCGGGCGTGGTGAGCTTCAAATCCGTCGCCGACCGTGATCCGGATTTGCAGTTCTCGCATCTGGCGCACAGGCCCGATGACGAGCGCGTGAAGGCCGTCGCCGCGCGCGTTGCGGCGTGGCGGCGCCTCGCGGAGAAGGCAACCGCCGAGAAGCGGCTGGCAATCGTGCTCTCGAACTATCCGGGGCGGCCGCATCAGATCGCGCACGCGGTCGGACTTGATGCGCTGGCTTCGGTCGAAGCCCTGATGTCCGATCTCGCCGAGGCTGGCTTCGACTTTGCACCGATTCAAGCTCTCGGTGAGACGCTGTTGACGCAAATTATGACGTGGAGCGTTGCCGACTACCGCACGGCGCTCTCGGGCCTGCCGCAATCCTTGCAGGACGATCTCGCGCAGGCCTGGGGCGCGCCGGAGAACGATCCAGGTTGTCGCAATGGCGCATTCCACTTCGCCGCGGTCCAATGCGGCCGCTCCATCATCGCGGTCCAGCCGGAGCGTGGCGATGCTGCCGCGCGTGATGCCGACTATCACGATCTCGCCCGCACGCCGCGCCATGCCTATGTCGCGTTCTATCTCTGGCTTCGGCTGCAGGGCTGTGATGCCGTTGTGCACATGGGCGCGCATGGCACGCTGGAATGGCTGCCCGGAAAATCCGTCGCGCTGTCGTCTGCGTGCTGGCCTGAGGCGCTGATCGGCGATCTCCCGATCATCTACCCCTTCATCGTCAACGATCCCGGCGAAGCCGCGCAGGCCAAGCGGCGCATCGGTGCCGTCACCATCGGCCATCTGCCGCCGCCGCTGGAAACGTCGGCCGTGCCGGAAGGCTTGCGCCGGCTCGAACGTCTGCTCGACGAGTATTCGACCGCCGATGGTCTCGATCCCGCGCGCCGCCAGCGGCTGATCGCGGCGATCCGCGACGAGGCGCGTGCGGCGGGCCTCGAGGACGATCTCGGCCTCGAGGCCTCGGCCGCGCCGGCCGAAGCCATTCCGCGGATCGATCGCTTCGTCTGCGATCTCAAGGAAAGTCAGTTCGGCGACGGCCTGCACGTGTTCGGCTGCGGCGCCTGTGGCGAGGCGGAGCGCGATGCGCTACGTGCCGCGCTTGCAGGGCAGCGTGTCGCGCCGGGGCCGTCGGGCTCGCCCTATCGCGGCCGCGCCGACGTGCTGCCGACCGGGCGCAATCTCTTTGCCGTCGACCCGCGCGCCGTGCCGACGCCGTCGGCGCATGCGCAGGGGATCAAACTCGCCGAGGAGCTGCTGCGGCGCCATTTGCAGGATCACGGCGACTGGCCGAAAGGCCTCGTCGTCGATCTCTGGGGCTCGGCGACGATGCGCACTGCGGGCGAGGAGTTCGCGATGGCGCTGCATCTGGCCGGCCTCGCGCCGCGCTGGGATCACGCCTCCGGCCGCGTCACCGGCTACGACATCATCGCGCCCGCCGAGCTCGGCCGTCCGCGCATCGACGTCACGCTGCGGGTGTCGGGCCTGTTCCGCGATGTCTTCGCAGGCCTTGCGCAATTGTTCGAGGCCGCTTCCGCGGCGCTTGCGGCGCGCGAAGACGAGGGCGAGGAGAATCCATACCGCCACCGCGCCTCGCGCGTGTTCGCGCCGCGGCCCGGACAATATGGCGTCGGCCTGTCGGCGATCCCCGATGCCTTCACGCCGGAGACGCGCGACGCTGCCGGCGAAGCCTGGCTGTCGGCCTCGTCATGGGCGTTCTCGGCGGATGGCGAGATGCAGCATGACCGCGCCGGCATCGAGCAGCGCCTCGCGGCCGCCGACGGGTTTGTCCATGTTCAGGATCTGCCGGAAACCGACCTGCTGCTCGCCGCCGATTATGCAGCGCATGAAGCCGGGGTTGCGGCGGCAGCCGTGCATCTCGGCGCGGCAGCGCCATCGCTCTATCACCTCGACACGACGCGTCCCGATCAGCCGCACGCGCGCACGCTGACGGAAGAGATATCGCGCGTCGTCCGCGCCCGCGCCGCCAATCCGGCCTGGATCGCCGGCATGATGCGTCACGGCTTTCGCGGGGCCGCCGAGATTACCGCAACGCTGGAGCACATGGCCGCCTTCGCGCATCTTGCCGGCGCCGTGCCCCCGCATCTGTTCGATCTCTATTACGACGCGACGCTCGGTCATGACGACGTCCGTGCCTTCATGGCGCGCGAGAACCCGGCGGCACTCACTGCTATGGAAACCTGTTTTGCGCGCCTGCACGATGCGGCGCTGTGGCAAACGCGCCGCAACTCGATCGCGGCGGCGCTGCGGGAGGCATCATGAGCGCGTCTGCGGTCAAGGGCTGGTGTCCCGGCGCGCTGCGCCCGATGCTGTCGGGCGATGGGCTCGTGGTGCGGGTTCGGCCGTTCGGGGGGCGGCTCGAAGCGCCACAGATCACCGGGCTTGCCGAACTCGCCGGGCAACACGGCAACGGCCTGATCGATGTGACGAGCCGCGCCAATCTCCAGATCCGCGGCGTCAGCGAGCAAAGCCACCGGCCGCTGCTCGACGGCCTTTCGCAACTCGCGCTGCTCGACCCCGACGCCGAGATCGAAGCCCGACGCAATATCCTGGTGACGCCGTTCTGGAGCGGCGGTGACGAAACCCAGTCGCTCGCCGCTGGGCTGGAGGTGGCGCTGGCCGATCGCGGCCTCGCGCTTCCCACCAAGTTCGGCTTCGCCATCGACGACGGACGGTCGCGGGTGCTCGCCGGCGATTCCGCCGACATCCGCATCGAGCGCGATCGCGCGGGCCGCCTTCTGGTACGGGCCGACGGCGCGCGGCTCGGCCGCTCCGTCGCGCGTGGAGAGGCCGTGAGCACGGCGCTGGCGCTCGCAAGCTGGTTCCTGGTCTCCGGCGGCGCGAAGGACGGGCGCGGCCGGATGGCAGCCCACATCGCCTCCGGCGCGGCGTTGCCGCCATCGCTGCGCGGCGAGACAGAGCCAGCGCCCGTGATGGCGGCGTCGCGGCCCGGCCAATATCCGCAAGGCGCTCTGGTCGGCGTCGCGTTCGGGCAGCTGCTGCACACGACGCTGCATCAGTTCGCCGGTTGCGGCCATGCGCTACGCATGACGCCCTGGCGGATGGTGCTCAGCGAAGGCAAGCGCGAGATGCCGAGCGGGGCAGGCCTCATCACCGAGCGCTTTGATCCCGCGCTGCGCGTCATCGCCTGCAGCGGCGCGCCGCGCTGCCGTGAAGCCCATGCCGATACCCGCGCGCTGGCCGCGGCGCTCGCGCCGCGCATCGCCGCCGACGCGCGGCTGCACGTCTCCGGTTGCGGCAAGGGCTGCGCCCATTCCGGCACGGCCGCCGTCACGCTGGTTGCGACGCGCGCCGGCTTCGATCTCGTCCGCGACGGCTCGATCCGCGATGAGCCGGTCCTGCGCGGGTTGAACGGCGCCGACATCGTCAGCGATCCCTCGATCCTCGTCGGAGGGAACTGATGCCGCACATTTACGAGACCGATGGCGCGGCGATCTACCGGCAGTCCTTCGCCACCATCCGGGCGGAGGCCGATCTTGCCCGCTTCACCCCGGACGAGGAGCAGGTCGTGGTGCGGATGATCCACGCCGCCGGCATGGTCGGACTGGAGGCGCACATCCGCTTCACGCCGGGCATGGCGACGACCGCGCGCGCCGCCTTGCTGAGAGGCGCGCCGATTCTGTGCGACGCGCGCATGGTTTCGGAAGGGATCACGCGCGCAAGGCTTCCCGCGGCCAATGCCGTCATCTGCACGCTCGGCGATGAGACCGTGCCCGCGCTCGCGCAATCCATGCGCAACACCCGCTCGGCCGCGGCACTCGAGCTGTGGCGGCCGCATCTGGACGGCGCGATCGTCGCGATCGGCAATGCGCCGACGGCGCTGTTTCATCTGCTCAACATGCTGGAGGATACAGACTGCCCGCGGCCGGCGGCGATCATCGGCTGTCCGGTCGGCTTCGTCGGTGCAGCCGAGTCAAAGGCGGCGCTGATGGTCGCTCCGCCGGCGCCGGCGCTGACCGTCGAAGGCCGCCTCGGCGGCTCCGCGATCACGGTCGCGGCCGTCAACGCGCTGGCGAGCCGGAGCGAATAGCGATGGGACGCATCATCTGCTGCGGTCTCGGCCCCGGTGATCCCGATCTGATGAGCGTGCGCTCGGATCGCACGGTGCGGGCTGCAAAGCACGTCGCATACTTTCGCAAGAAGGGCAGGCCGGGCCAGGCGCGGCGCATCGTCGAGGGCATGCTGGCGACTGACGTCACCGAATACCCCATGGAATACCCTGTCACGACCGAGATCGCCTTCGACAGTGCGGAATACGTCCAGCTGCTCGCCGGTTTCTACGACGAATGGGCGGAGCGCCTGGCGCGGCTTTCGCGTGCGGTCGACGTCGTCGTGCTCTGCGAGGGCGATCCTTACTTCTACGGCTCCTTCATGCATCTGCACACGCGCCTGCAGGGGCGTGTCGAGATCGAGGTGATCGCCGGCATTCCCGGCATGGTCGGCTGCTGGAACGGCGTCGGACAGCCGATCGCGCTTGGCGATGATGTGACGACCGTGCTGATGGGCACGCTTCCCGAAGGTGAGCTCGAGCGGCGCATGCGGGATTCCGATGCGCTCGTCGTGATGAAGACCGGCCGCAATCTGGCAAAGGTGCGCCGCGCGCTCGCATCTGCCGGCCGGCTGGACGACGCCTGGCTGGTCGAGCGCGGCACCATGCCGGGCGAGCGTGTGGTGCGGCTCGCGGAGATCGATGCCGCCGACTGTCCTTATTTTGCGATCGTGCTGGTGCACGGCAAGGGCCGGCATCTGGAAGCCGCCGAATGACGGGCACGCTGACCATCGCGGGCCTCGGGCCGGGCAGCGATGCGCTGGTGACGCCCGAGGTCACGGCCGCGCTTGCCGCCGCGACCGACATTCTCGGCTACGCGCCCTACGTCGCGCGCGTGCCGCCGCGTGCTGGGCTGAAGCTGCATCCCTCCGACAACCGCGAGGAGCTGCAGCGCGCGAGCGAAGCGTTGCGGCTTGCGTCCGAGGGTGGGCAGGTCGTCGTTGTGTCATCCGGCGATCCCGGCGTGTTCGCGATGGGCTCGGCCGTGTTCGAGGCCCTGGAGCAGGCGCCGCAATATCAGGCGCTGCCGATCCGCGTGCTGCCGGGGATCACCGCCATGCTGGCGGCGGCTGCGCGAGCCGGCGCGCCGCTCGGCCATGATTTCTGCGCGATCAACCTCTCGGATAATCTCAAGCCTTGGCCTGTGATCGAAAAGCGCCTGCGCCTCGCAGCGGAAGCCGATTTTTCGATTGCGATGTACAATCCGCGATCGGCGAGCCGGCCCGAGGGCTTTGGCCGCGCGCTGGCGGCGCTGAAGGAGGCCGGCTGCGGCGAGCGCCTCGTGATCTTTGCGCGCGCGGTCAGCGCGGCCGACGAGAAGATCGTGACCGTGACGCTGAACGAAGCGGCGCCGGAGATGGCCGACATGCGCACGCTGGTGATCGTCGGCAATTCGCAGACGCGCCGTGTCGGCCGCTGGGTCTATGCACCGAGGCGGGTCGAATGACCGAGCCACTGCATCACCTCAGCGACGCTCTCGACCCGTCGGCGCTCGGGCAGCGTCGGCCGCGAGATCATGACCACGGGAAGGCCGAGCATGCGGGCCGCGTCGACCTTCGCACGCGCGCCATCGCCGCCGGAATTGCGGGCGACGATCCACGCGATCTCGCGGGCGCGCAGCATCTCGAGCTCGCTGTGAAGCGTGAACGGCCCGCGCGACACGATCACGTCAGCGGCGAAGGGCAGGGCCGCCTCCGGCGGATCGACGAAGCGCAGCGTGTAGGCATGCTGCGGCTTCATCGCGAACGGCGCGATATGCTGGCGGCCGATGGCGAGGAACACGTTCGCGGGCGCCTCGGGCAGAGCGGCGGCGGCGGCACTGATATCTGCAACCTCGATCCAATTGTCCCCGGACATGCTGCCCCAGGGCGCGCGCTCCAGCGCGAGCAGCGGCGTCCCGGTGTCCGCGCAAGCTTCGAGCGCGTTGCGGCTCATCTCGGCAGCGAATGGATGCGTCGCGTCGATCACATGCGTGATGCGCTCGTCGCGGATGTAACCCGCAAGCCCGCTGACGCCGCCGAAACCGCCGATGCGGGTCGGCAGCGGCTGATCGGCCGGCACGTGAGTGCGACCGGCGTACGAATAGACGGCATCAATGCGTGCGCGCGCGACCTCGGCTGCGAGCGAGCTCGCGTCGGCCGTCCCGCCCAGTATGAGGGCGCGCATCATGGCTGATCCCTGGCTGACCATCATCGGTATCGGCGAAGATGGCCTTGCCGGGCTGTCGGAAGCAAGCCGAAAGGCGCTTGCCGATGCCGAAACCGTCTTTGGCGGGGAACGGCACCTCGCGCTCGCCGGCGTGGGCAGTCGCGGCCGTGCGTGGCCAGCGCCATTCGATGCCGGTGTCGTGCTGAGCTGCCGCGATCGGCCGACAGTGGTGCTCGCTTCTGGCGATCCGTTCTGGTACGGCGCAGGCGCTGTTCTCGCCGAGAGACTCGGTAGCGACGAGTGGATCGCGCATCCGGGACCGTCGACGTTTTCGCTCGCGGCTGCGCGCTTAGGCTGGCGGCTGGAGACCACGATATGCATTGGCCTCCATGCCGCGCCGTTCGAGCGTCTCGTGCCGCATCTGGCGCGAGACGCGCGCATCATCTGCCTGATGCGTGACGCAACGGCGGTTGATGCTCTCGCGAAATGGCTGACCGATCGCGGATGGGGCGCCTCGCTGATGTGGACACTCGAGGCGCTTGGCGGGCCACAGGAATATACGGACCAACATCGCGTCGACCTCTTTGCCGAGGAGGTGACCTCAAATCTGGTCGCGGTGGCTTTGTGGGCGAGGGGCACGCAAGGCATTCCCCGCAGCTCAGGGTTACCGGACGATCTGTTCGTCCACGACGGCCAGATCACCAAGCGCTCCGTGCGCGCGCTCGCGCTCTCGGCGCTGGCACCGCGTCCGGGCGAAGGGCTGTGGGATATTGGCGCGGGATCGGGGTCGATCTCGGTCGAGTGGGCGCTGTGCGGCGGGACGGCGACCGCCATCGAGGCACGCGAGGATCGCGTCGCGAATATCAGCAAGAATGCCGCTGCGTTCGGGCTGGCGCATCGGATCAGCGTCGTCACGGGGAAAGCGCCCGATGCGCTCGCTAAGCTGGAAGCGCCGGATGCCGTCTTCATTGGCGGCGGCCTCGATCGTGCGATGTTCGATGCCATCTGGTTGCGCCTCGTGCCTGGAATGCGGCTTGTTGCACATTCGGTCACGCTGGAAACCGAAGCGCTGCTCGGCGAGCTACAGCAGGGCCATGGCGGCGAGCTGATGCGGGTCGAGATCGCGCATTCCGCGCCGCTCGGCCGCTATCGTTCCTGGGAAGCTGCACGGCCTGTGGTGCAATGGAGTGTGACCCGATGAAAGTGGCTGGCTTCGGGTTCAGGAGAGATGTCACGCTGGCCTCGCTGCGCGATGCGCTGCGGGCGGCGGGCGGTCCCGAAGGTCTCGCAGCGATGGCGACTGTCAGCGACAAGGCCGACGCGGAGCCGCTAAAGCAGCTCGCGCGCGAGTGCGGTGTGCCGATCAAGGCTGTTCCGGCTGAGATGCTGGCCGGGATCGCAACGCCGAGCCAGTCGGATCTCGTGATGGAGAAGTTCAGGACCGGATCGGTCGCAGAAGCCGCGGCCCTCGCGGTGGCTGGCCCTCGCGCGCGGCTGATTGCGACGCGGGCGGTCTCGCAGGATCGCGCCGCAACCGCCGCAATCGCGGAAGGAGACGGCGCATGACGGTGCATTTCATCGGCGCCGGGCCCGGCGCGCCAGATCTGCTGACCCTCCGCGGCCGCGACCTGATCGCGGCCTGTCCGGTCTGTCTCTATGCGGGCTCACTGATCCCTGAGGGGGTGCTTGCGCATTGCCCTCCCGGCGCGCGCATCGTCAACACCGCGCCGCTGTCGCTCGATGAGATCATCGCGGAGATCGCCACGGCGCATGCCGAGGGCAAGGATGTCGCACGGCTGCATTCCGGCGATCTCTCGATCTGGTCGGCGATGGGCGAGCAGCTCCGCCGCCTGCGTGCGCTGGGCATTCCCTTTTCGGTCACGCCGGGCGTGCCGTCCTTCTCCGCCGCTGCGGCGGCGCTCGAGGCTGAGCTGACCCTACCGGGGCTTGCCCAGACGGTCGTCCTGACGCGCACGCCGGGCCGCGCCAGTGCAATGCCTGACGGCGAGAAGCTGGCCGCGTTCGCCGCGACCGGCGCGGTGCTCGCGATCCATCTGTCGATTCACCTGCTCGACCAAGTCGTCGCCGAGCTCACGCCGCATTACGACGAAAATTGTCCGGTCGCGATCGTCTGGCGCGCAAGCTGGCCGGACCAGCGTATCGTGCGCGCGACGCTCGGCACGCTCGATGCAGCAGTCGGCGCGGAGATGGAGCGTACTGCGCTGATCCTGGTCGGCAAGACGCTTGGCGCTGCGGATTTTGACGAGAGCCGCCTCTACGCCGCCGACTACGACCGTCGCTATCGGCCCGTCGGCATCGAGCCGCGCTTTCCGGAGGCGTCGTGATGGCGGTGGGCCTTGTCATCTCCGCGCCGGCCTCCGGCGTCGGCAAGACCACGCTGACGCTGGCGCTCGCACGCGCCTGGCGCCATCGCGGCCTGAATGTGCAGTGCTTCAAGAGTGGCCCCGACTACATCGATCCCGCCTTCCACGCGGCTGCGACGGGCCGCGCCTCCGTCAATGTCGATAGCTGGGCGATGGACCGCGGAACGATCGCCCATCTCGTCAGCCGCGGCGCGGATGCCGATGTCGTGCTCGCCGAGGGCTCGATGGGCCTGTTCGACGGCGTCGCCGCGCGCGGCGTCTGCGGCACCGGTGCTACCGCCGACATTGCGGAGATGCTGGGCTGGCCGGTGCTGCTGGTGATCGACCCCTCTGGACAGGCGCAGACAGCGGCGGCGATCGCCGCAGGCCTGCGTGATTACCGCGCCGGTGTGCGCCTCGCGGGCGTCGTGCTCAATCGTGTCGCCAGTCCGCGCCATGAAGACCTGGTGCGGCGTGCGCTCAATGATGCCGGCATCGCCGTGTTCGGCGCGCTGCCGCGCCATGCCGAGATCAGCCTGCCGAAGCGGCATCTCGGCCTGGTGCAGGCCGAAGAGCAGGCCGAGATCGGCAAGCTGATCGACGAAGCCGCGCGCTTCGTCGCCGAGCATGTCGATCTCGATGCCGTGTTGCGCTCCGCAGCCGGATGGTCGCCGCGGCCGGCCGCGGATGGCCTGAACGTGGTGCCGCCCGGCCAGCGCATTGCGTTGGCGCGCGATGCCGCGTTCTCCTTCGTCTATCCGCACATGCTGGAAGCCTGGCGCGCGGCGGGCGCCGAAATCGTGCCGTTCTCGCCGCTGGCCGATGAAACGCCGGACGCGAGCGCCGATGTGTGCTGGCTGCCGGGCGGCTATCCCGAGCTCCATGCCGGCAGGATCGCGGCCAATGCGCGGTTTCGCGAGGGCCTGCGCGCCTTCGCCGAAACGCGGCCCGTGCATGGCGAATGCGGGGGCTATATGGTGCTGGGAGCCGCTTTGACCGACGCGGACGGGATCCGCCATGAGATGACAGACCTGCTTGGCCTCGAGACCAGCTTTGCCAAACGCCGCATGCATCTGGGCTATCGCCTCGCGACGCTCGCCGCGCCGATGCCGGGACATCGCGCCGGGGCGCGTCTGCGCGGCCACGAGTTTCACTATTCGACCATTCTCGCCCAGCCTGACACGCCGCTCGCGGTCGTGCATGATGCGACGGGTGCAATCATCGCCGAGACCGGCTCGCTGCGCGGCCATGTCAGCGGCACGTTCTTTCATCTGATCGCGGAGGACCGGTGAACGGGTTCGTTTCCTTCATCTCCGCCGGACCCGGCGACCCTGAATTGCTCACGCTCAAGGGCGCCGCGCGGCTGCGCGAGGCCGACGTCGTGCTCTATGACGATCTCGCCTCGGGCGCGATCCTCGATCTCGCCCGGCCCGAAGCCAATCTCGTCGCGGTCGGTAAGCGGGCAGGGCGGCCTTCGACCAAGCAGCATCACGTCAACCGTCTGCTGGTCGACTATGCGGTAACGGGCGCGCGCGTGGTGCGGCTGAAGTCCGGCGATGCCGGGATATTCGGCCGGCTCGAGGAGGAGATCGAGACGCTGCGCGAAGCCGGCATCGGCTATGAGATCGTCCCCGGCGTCACCTCGGCTTGCGCCGCCGCGGCCCAGGCCGGCATTCCCCTGACAAGGCGCCACACCTCGCGCCGGGTGCAGTTCATCACCGGCGCGGACGTCACCGGCGAGCTGCCGCCGAACCTGAATTGGGGGGCGCTGGCCGATCCTGAAGCGACGACCGTGGTCTATATGGGCCGGCGCACCTTTCCGGCGCTTGCCGCAAAATTGATCGCGCACGGACTCGCCGCGGATACGCCGGCGCTGGTCGCCGAATCCCTCGGCCGTTCCGACGAGCGGTTGGTCCGCACCACCATTGCCGAGCTTGCCGAGCAGCTTGCCCGCGGCGGCGCCGCTTCCACCGCCGCCGTGATCCTGTTCGGCGCGCTGGCGGGGGATTATCCGTCGTGACGGCCGCGGCCGCCCTTCGCCTCTTGACGCAGGCGCGCCGAAAGGAGCACACAGGAGGGGCATGGTGCTCAACGCGGCGCAAAGCGCCGGAGCATAATCGGGAATGGGGATGGGCGGACCAAGTTGCGGCGCTCAAAACCCCAGCCGCCCCCGCGACTGTAAGCGGTGAGGGGCTCCGATCAGCCACTGGGCCGCAAGGCCCGGGAAGGCCGGAGAACCCAGTGAACCGCGAGCCAGGAGACCGGCCCTGCACGTTTTGAGGCCAAGGCCGTCGGGTGTGACGGCAGGAAGGATCTGAGCCATGCATATCGAACCCGGGATCGTGACGGGCGCCAAGCTCGTGTTGAGTTACGCAACCGGCATCGCCGCAGGCGGCGTTGCCTTGAAGCTCGCGGCCGAGACCGTACGCGAGCAGGGCATGACGTCGTTCGCCGCGCGCACCTTGGCCACGACGGTTCTCGTCTTCGTCTTCTTCGAGATCCTGCCGCACTTCCCGGTCGGCATCTCCGAGGTCCACTTCATTCTCGGCTCGACCTTGTTCCTGCTGTTCGGTGCGGCGCCCGCCGCCTTTGGCCTCGCGTTCGGCCTGCTGCTTCAGGGCGTGTTCTTCGAGCCGGCCGACATCCCGCAATACGGCATGAACGTCACGACGCTCCTGGTGCCGCTGTTCGCGATCCAGGCGATCGCAACGCGGATCATCCCGCGCAACACCGCCTATGTCGATTTGAAGTATCGCCAGGCGCTGGCGCTGTCGACGACCTATCAGGCCGGCGTGATCGGCTGGGTCGCGTTCTGGGCGCTCTATGGCTCGGGCTTTGCGATGAGCAACCTCGCCAGCATCGCGACGTTCGCCGCCTCTTACGCGCTGGTCATCGTGATCGAGCCGCTGGCTGATCTGGCCGTGCTGGCGCTGGCGAAGTCGCTGCGCGGCGTCACCGCGCCGGGCTTCGTCACCCCGCGCCTGCATAACGCGGCCTAAAGAGACAAGGGGCGGCCGTCATGGCCGCCCCCGGCGCCTGCGATGCTCACGCTTTCCCTGATCGGCATCGGTTGCGGCGATCCTGGCCAGCTCACGCGCGCCGCCGTTGAAGCCATCAACGCCGCCGATCTCGTCCTGATCCCGCGCAAGGGAACGGCGAAGTCCGATCTCGCCGATCTCAGGCGGACGATCTGCGCGGATGTCCTGACCAATCAAACGACGCGTATCGCCGAGTTCGATCTTCCCGTGCGCGACACCGAGGAAGCGGATTACCGCAAGGGCGTGGACGACTGGCACGATGCGGTTGCCGCGACCTGGTCGAAAGCGATCAGAGATCATCTCAAGGGTGAGGGCAAGGTCGCGCTGCTGATCTGGGGCGATCCCTCGCTGTATGATTCCTCGCTGCGCATTGCGCGGCGGCTCGATCCCTTGCCTAAAATCGAAGTCGTGCCCGGCATCACCTCGATCCAGGCGCTGTGCGCGGCCCATGCGCTGCCGCTCAACGACATCGGCGAGCCGTTTCTGGTCACGACGGGACGGCGCCTGCGCGAAGGCGGCTGGCCGCAAGGTGTCGACACCGTGGTGGTGATGCTCGACGGCGGCACGGCGTTCCAGTCGCTCGATCCTGATAGCCTCCACATTTACTGGGGCGCCTATCTCGGCATGCAAGATCAGATCATCCTATCCGGCGCGCTCGCCGAAATCGGCCCGCGTATCGTGGCCGTGCGCCAGGAGGCGCGCGCGCGCCACGGCTGGATCATGGACAGCTACATTCTCAAGCGTACGCGTTAAGCGAGGCAGCATGCTCCCCGACTGGGTCACCCAGAAATGCCCCGAGATCTCCGCGGTCCATCGCGACGCGGCGATCGCGCGTCAGGCGCAACTGACGAAGCCGACCGGCGCGCTCGGCCGGCTCGAGCAGCTCGCGATCGAGCTCGCGGGCTTGCAGGCCACCGAGCAGCCGCGCGCGGCGCGCGTGCCGATCGTCGTCTTCGCCGGCGACCACGGCATCGTCGCGCAGGGCGTGTCGGCCTATCCGCAAGCGGTGACCATCGCGATGATGGCGAATTTTGCCGCGGGCGGTGCCGCGATCTCGGTGCTGGCGCGCGAGCTCGGCTGCAGCCTGGAAGTGGTCGACGCCGGCACGCTTGCGCAGGAGGAGATGACGGGAATCGTCACCGACAAGTCGCGCCATGGCACGCGCGATTTCAGCGTCGAGGCCGCGCTCACACCTGCGGAACTGGCGTTCGCCTTCGAGGCCGGCCAGCGCGCGGTCGCGCGTGCGGCGGCCAACCCGCCTGATCTCCTGATCTTCGGCGAGATGGGGATCGGCAACACCACCACATCGGCAGCGATTGCCGCGAGCCTGCTCGGTATCAGCGCCGAGGAGATCGCGGGCAGCGGCACCGGCGTCGATGCCGCCGGCCGGGCGCACAAGGCGCGGGTGATCGACGCGGCGATCGCGCATCATGGCGTTGCAGGCGTTTCGCCCGAAAAAATCCTGTGCGCCGTCGGCGGTCTCGAAATCGCGGCGATCTCGGGCGCGATCATCGCGGCCGCGCAGCGCCGCATTCCCGTATTGATCGACGGCTTCATCGTGTCGGTCGCAGCGCTCGCGGCGGTGCGGCTGAATCCGTCGTGCCAGCCGTTCCTGCTGCCGTCGCATCAATCGGCCGAGCAGGGGCACCGGCTGGTGCTGCGCGCGCTGAACGTGCAGCCGCTGATCAGCCTCGATCTCAGGCTCGGCGAGGGATCGGGCGCCGCCATCGCGCTGCCCTTGGTGCGCAGCGCCTGCGCACTTCACAACGGCATGGCGACCTTTGCCGAAGCCAATGTGCCGGACAGGCCTAGCTGACCCGCTGATTGACCGAGACGACACGCCATCCGGTCGCGAGGCGATCGATCCGGGTCAGCGACAGCGGATCGATCACGAAGCGCAAGGCGGCTTGCGGCGTGAGATCCAGCGCGATGCAGAGCGCGGCGCGGATGGTGCCGGAGTGCACGACGAGCGTGGCCGGTCCGGCTCCGATCCGCGACAGGCCGAGCCGGACACGCGTGACTTGATCCGCAAAGCTTTCGCCGCCCGGTGGCCGCCCGCCGGCCGGATCATTCCAAAACTGGGCGTAAGTCTCGCCGCCGGTCGCAGCGAGCGCGTCGTGCCGATGGCCGGTCCAGTCGCCGAAATCCTGCTCGCGGAATTCGCTGACCAGCTCCGGTTCGAGCCCCAGCGCGCGCGCCGTCTCGACCGTGCGCCGCGACGGGCTGGCATAGCTTGCGGCATTCCGCGGCAGATGGCGCTGCAGCGCCTCCAATTGCGCGCGATCGCCGAGGTCGGCCGGTGCGTCGGCGGCGTGGATGGTGCCTTTGATGCCGTCGACCGGCGCATGCCGGATCAGCCAGAGGAAGGTCTCGCCTTCCATGCTCATCTCCAAGGAAGTTGGTCGCTGTGGCAATAACAGCGCATGGGATACATTGACTCCGTCGCGATGGTAATCCTAGATGCTCGCGACGGTTTCCCCGAGGGGGGATGAAAAGGGAATACGGTGCGGGGAAATTGTCCCCAATGCCGTGGCTGCCCCCGCAACTGTAAGCGGCGAATCTTGCATCACGAGCCACTGGGCATCTCGGTCCCGGGAAGGCGACGCAAGGTACTGACCCGCGAGCCAGGAGACCTGCCGCCAGCCGTGGTCACACGCGAAGATGTCGGTCGGGGAGTACAGACATTCGGCTTCATCGGACGGCTGCAAGGCCCAAGGTGAGACCTCGTTCGCTGTGACGTGCCACTGACGTCATACCGAGGTTTTGTGCCGTGTCTTCCATCCGCATCCTACGACCGCGTCGCTTCCTGATCGCCTCCGCAGCGCTCACGTTGGCAGTGGCCGATCTGCCCGCCGCGATGGCGCAGCAGGCTCGCGAACGGTTGCCGGCGGTCGAAATCTCGCCGGCCCAATCTCGCAAGCAGGCGAAGCCTGCTGGCCGGGAGGGGCAAAGCGCCCTCCGCGCGTCGTCGCGCAGATCCGCTGTGACGGCAGCGCCAAAGCCTTCGGTGCCGGGCGATGGCGTACAGACGCAGGCGGCGACACCGCTCAACAGCAATGCGGTGGCCGAAAGCGCCTCGCGGCTCGGCCTGACGGTGCGCGAGACGCCCGCGACCGTCGAGGTGATCTCGGCCGAGACCATGCGCGAGCAGGGCTATCGCACCGTGTCCGAGGTGGCGCAGGGCGCGGTCGGCGTCACCTCCGGGGATGCGCCGGGGGAGCCGGCGGGCTTCTCGATGCGCGGCTTCACCAACAGCCAGATCAACACGCTCTACAACGGCATCAAGATCGGCCCGCAGAACATGACCTCGCGGATCATGGACACCGCCAATCTGGAAGCCGTGGAGTTCTTGAAGGGACCGGCGTCCCTGATGTCGGGCGAGGGCGCCGCCGGCGGTGCGATCAATTTCGTTACCAAGCAGCCGCATACCGGACCGATCCGGAACGAGGCTGACTTCTCCTGGGATTCGCTGAACTCGTTCCGCGCGCATTACGGCTCGGGCGGCAGCACCAACGTGCAAGGCCTCGACTACCGCTTCGACATCAGCCGTTCCTCGCTCAACGGTTTTGTCGACGACACCAATACCAAGATGCTGGATGTGTCGGGTCAGCTCAACTACCGCATCTCCGACAGCCTCAAGATCTGGGGCGCGATCGAATATCGCGAGGATCGCGGCAAGGCCTATTGGGGCGCACCGCTTGTGCCGGTCGCCTTCAGCGGCTCGCATGCGACGAGCGGGATCGTCTCCGGCAATTACGTCTCGAACTACAACAAGACCAACCTCGGCGCCGTCACCATCGACGACCGCACCTTCAACACCAATTACAACGTTCTCGACAATCGCAACGTGGCGCAGGAAGTGTGGCTCCGCGGTGGCTTCGAGCTGAAGCTGGCGCCTGACCTCATGCTGAAGAGCCAAGCCTATGGCTACGGCGCCGAGCGCACGTGGTTCAACAATGAGGTTGAGGCGTTCAATTCCGGAACGAACCTGGTCGATCGCGAGCGCTTTTACGTCGCCCATAGGCAGCGTCTCGTCGGCAATGTCACAGACCTGATCTGGGACACAGACATCGCCGGCTTCGACAACCGGTTGGTCACGACGTTGTCTTCGAGCTATCTCGATTTCGTCAGGCCGGGCGCCGCCAATTTCCCCGGCGATTCCGTGTCCCTCGTCGATCCCAACCGCGGCTTCTACGGCACGCTCACGACCAAGCAGCAGACCGCCCGGATCGACAACGAGGCGCTGTCGTTCGAGGACCGGCTGAAGCTGACGCGAACCTTCTCGTTGATCGGCGGCCTGCGTGTCGAGCATATCGGGCTCGACCGCAATTCGACCGACGCGGCAGGGGTTGTGAACGCGGGTTTCCCTTACACCAAGGACTGGGCGCCGGTGACGGGACGCATCGGCTACACCTGGGAGGCCGTGCCGGGCCTGACCTTCTTCAGTCAATACGCCACCGGCGCGGACGTCTCGGCCAACAACATCTTCCTGCTTGGTCCGACCCAGCCGCTGGATCTCACCACCGCGCGCACCTACGAGACCGGCGTCAAGCACCTGTTCTGGGACAACAGGGCGGAATGGTCGTTCTCGGCCTACGACATCCTGCGCAAGAACGTCTATGCCGCCGCCGGCGGGCAGGCGCTCAATATCGCCGGGCGGCAGGAGTCCAAGGGCGTCGAGCTTGCCGCCTCGGTGCGTCCGATCGATCCGCTGCGGCTGTGGGGCAACATCGCCTATGTCGATGCGCGCTATGCCGATTACGACTTCGTCGGCGGATCGTTCTCCGGCAACACGCCGCCGAACGTACCGCGCATCGTCTCCAATGCCGGCGCATCGTATCGGTTCTTCACGCCCTGGCCGGTGGAGCTCGGAATCACCGGCCGCCACGTCGGCGACCGCTACAACACCGACGCCAACACGGTGACGATGAAGGCCTACACCGTCGCCGACGTCTACGCCTTCGTCGACATTCCCAAGACCGTGTTTGGTGCGGTCGACCAGGCCCGCCTGACCTTCCGCGTCCGCAACATCACCGACAAGCGCTACGCGATCTGGGGCGATCCGTTCTATCCCGACCAGATCCTGCTCGGCGCGCCGCGCACCTATGAACTCTCGGCGGCGTTCAAATGGTAGGGCGCTGACCGCATGATGGCCGCGATCGTCCTGCTGCATCGCTGGCTCGGGATCGCGTTCTGCCTGCTGTTCGCGATGTGGTTCGCGACGGGAATCGTGATGCACTTCGTTCCGTTTCCGTCGCTGACGGAAGCGGAGCGCTTTGCCGGCCTTGCGCCGCTGGACCGGACGGATGCGCGGATCGCGGTTGCCGATGCCGTCGTCGCGAGCGGAATCACGGACGCCACGCGTGTCAGGCTGATCCGGCGAAGCGATGGGCTCGCTTATGTCATTACGGGACCATCGCGCCTGCGCGCCGTGCGCGGCTCCGACGGGAGCGACGCAGAAGTGGTGTCCTCCGATGTGGCGCTCGCCATCGGGCGGGATCACGCCCGCAACCGCGGGCTCGATGCCGCGCACGCAACGTTGCTCGCGAAAGCGGATTACGATCAGTGGACCGTGCCGAACGGCTTCGATCGTCACCGGCCGTTGTTTCGCATCGCCCTCGGCGATGCCGCGGGAACGGAGCTCTATGTCTCCTCGCGCACCGGCGAGGTCGTCCTGGATACGACGCGAAATGAGCGCGGCTGGAATTGGGCCGGCAGCGTGCTGCACTGGATCTATCCGACGGTGCTGAGACGCAACTGGGCGCTGTGGGACGGCGTCGTCTGGACATTGTCGTTGCTGGCCCTGATCGCAGCCGTGCTGGGTGCGGCGCTCGGAATCGCGCAGATCAGGACGAGGAATGGCCGCCCCGCAACGCCTTATCGCGGGTGGCACGCATGGCATCACGTCCTTGGCCTTGCCGTGACGCTCTTCGTGCTCAGCTGGATCTTCAGCGGCTGGCTCTCGATGGACCATGGCCGGCTGTTCTCGCGCGGACAGCTGACGGGCTCGGAAGCTGGAGTCGCAGCCGCTGTGCCCGGCTGGACGGAGGCACTGTCGCTGGAGCGGACGCCGCTGACGTCATCGGTCTGGGAAGCCGAATGGTTCGGCTTCGATGGCGAGGTCTATCGTCGCGATCGGCTCGCGCTGGCTTCGCAGAAATTGATCAGGACCAAAGATACATCCGATGCGCGACAAGCCGGTGTCCTGAGCGCGGGCGAGGTTCGGGGCTTGACGTCCCGCCTTGCCAAAGATTGCGGCATCCCAGGCGTTTTGGCCGGCAATGATGATTATCCCGCGCGATCCGCTGTACCAAGTGCGCCGGTCTACCGGGCGCATTGCGGCGAGCTCTGGTTCGATATCGACGGCGCCGACGGCAATGTGCTGCAAAGGCTGGATGCCTCGCGGCGCGCCTATCGCTGGTTCTACGCCGCGCTGCATACGCTGGATTTTCCGATCCTCATGGCGCATCCGCTTCTGCGCGATATCCTGATCGTCGGGCTCTGTGCGCTCGGATTCGTGTTTTCCATGACCGGCGTCGTCATCGGCTGGCGGCGCCTGCGGCTTTCTCTGACGGTCTGACTTCAGGCGAACCAGCCGGCCCGAATGGCGGTGAGATCCCGCTGGCGAAGGTCCGGTTAGTGGCATACCATTTGCACGCCAATGGGTTCTGGTTTCACCTGCCCTTGGCCAATGATGGCCGGCATCACGGCATTACTGGGAGGACGTCATGGATCGCAGGACCGTATTGAAGGGACTTGCCGGCGCGGGCGGTCTGGCATTGACCGGCCTCTCGGCCCCGGCGATCGCGCAAGGCGCATCAGCCCGTACCCTCCGCTTCGTGCCGCAGGCCAATCTCGCCAATTTCGATCCGATCTGGGGCACGCAATATGTCGTGCGCAATGCCGCGGCGCTGGTCTGGGACACGCTTTACGGCATCGACGCGCAGCTGCAGCCGCAGCGCCAGATGATCGAGTCCGAGGAGACCTCGGACGACGGCAAGACCTGGACGTTCCGCTTGCGCCCCGGTCTCAAGTTCCACGATGGCGAGCCGGTGCTGGCCAAGGACGCCGTTGCCAGCCTGTCACGCTGGGCTGCGCGCGATCCGATGGGGCTGATGATCATCGCCATCCAGCAGGAACTGACGGCCGTCGACGATCGCACCTTCAAATGGGTCTTGAAGCAGCCCTTCCCGAAAATGCTCTATGCGCTCGCCAAGAACAACGCGCCGTGCTCCTTCATCATGCCGGAACGGATCGCCAAGACCGATCCCTTCAAGCAGATCACCGAATATGTCGGCTCGGGTCCAATGAAGTTCGCCAAGAGCGAGTGGGTCCCAGGCGCCAAGTCGGTGTTCGAGAAGTTCACCGATTACGTGCCGCGGCAGGAGAAGGCCTCCTGGCTCGCCGGCGGCAAGCAGATCCTGGTCGATCGCGTGGAATGGATCGTGATGCCGGACCCCGCGACCGCGGCGGCTGCCTTGCAGAACGGCGAGGTCGACTGGTGGGAGAACCCGATCGCCGATCTCGTGCCCGTCCTGAAGAAGAACAAGAACATCAGCGTCGACATCGGCGATCCCCTCGGAAATATCGGCTCGTTCCGCATGAACCATTTGTTCGCGCCGTTCAACGACGTGCGGGCGCGGCGCGCGGTGCTGATGGCGCTCAGCCAGGAAGACTACATGCGCGCGATCGTCGGCGACGACAACGCCTTGTGGAAGCCGCTGCCCGGCTTCTTCACGCCGGATACGCCCGTGTACAACGAGATGGGCGGCGAGATCCTGAAGGGCAAGCGCGACTTCGATGCCGCCAAGAAGCTGCTGGCCGAAAGCGGCTATTCCGGCCAGCCGGTGACGTGTCTCGTCGCGCAGGACCAGCCGATCACCAAGGCGCAGGGCGACGTCACTGCGGATCTGTTGAAGCGGCTCGGCATGAATGTCGACTTCGTCGCGACCGATTGGGGCACGGTCGGCTCTCGCCGTGCAGCGAAGACGCCGCCCGGGCAGGGCGGCTGGAACATGTTCCACAGCTGGCATGCCGGCGCCGACTGCATCACGCCCGCGGCCTACACCGCCATCCGCGCCAACGGCGACAAGGCCTGGTTCGGCTGGCCCAACAGCCCGAACACCGAGAAGGAGATCGCAGGCTGGTTCGACGCCAAGAGTGTCGAGGAAGAGAAGGCGGCGATCGGGCGGGTCAACAAGGCGGCGATCGAGGATGTCGTCTATGCGCCGACCGGCTTCTTCCTGACCTACACGGCGTGGCGCAAGAACGTCTCCGGCATCGCCAAGGGGCCGCTGCCGTTCTTCTGGGGCGTGTCGAAGTCCGCATGATGGTGTGCTGAAGCCAGATGCTCTCCTACATCCTCCGTCGCGTCGTCGCGACCTTGCCGGTGATGGCGATCGTCGCGCTGTTCGTGTTCAGCCTGCTCTACATCGCGCCGGGTGATCCCGCCGTGGTGATCGCGGGCGATCAGGCGAGCCCGGAGGATGTGGAGCGCATCCGCCAGAGCCTCGGCCTCGATCGTCCGTTCCTGGTGCAGTTCGGAAGCTGGGTCTGGCGCATCCTGCACGGCGATCTTGGCACGTCGATCTTCACCAATTTGCCGGTCTCGGCGATGATCGGGCAGCGGCTCGGACCGACGCTGTCGCTGATGATCGTCACGCTGCTGCTCACGATCGTGGTGGCGGTGCCGCTCGGCGTGGTGGCGGCCTGGAAGGCCGGCAGCCTGATCGACCGCGTCATCATGGGCTTTGCCGTGTTCGGCTTCTCGCTGCCCGTCTTCGTGGTCGGCTACATGCTCGCCTACATCTTCGCCCTCGAGCTTGAATGGCTGCCGGTGCAGGGCTACACGCCGCTCAATCAAGGCTTCTGGCCGTGGCTGGAGAATTTGATCCTGCCGGCCATCGCGCTCGGCTGCGTCTACATCGCCCTGGTCGCGCGCATCACCCGCGCGGCCATGCTCGAAGTGCTGCAGCAGGACTATATCCGCACGGCCAAGGCCAAGGGTTTGGGGCAAGGCGGCATCCTGTTCATTCACGCGCTGAAGAACGCGGCGGTGCCGATCGTGACCGTGATCGGCATCGGCATCGCGCTCCTGATCGGCGGTGCGGTGGTGACCGAGAGCGTGTTCGCGATTCCCGGCCTCGGCCGCCTCACGATCGATGCGATCCTGCGCCGCGACTATCCCGTCATCCAGGGCATCGTGCTGCTGTTCAGCTTCGTCTACGTCCTCGTCAATCTGATGATCGACGTCATCTATACGCTCGTTGACCCGAGGATTCGCTATTGACCGATACCACCGTCAATCCGCAATCGCTACCCACCGGCCTCGTCCTCGCGCCGCAATTGCCGGAGATTCTCCGGCCGGTCAGGATACGACGCGGCTTCGTCGGCCTGTTGCGCGGCCACCCCACGGTCGCGATCGGCGGCGCATTGCTGCTGACATTGGTGCTGATCGCGATTTTTGCGCCCTATCTTTGGACGGTCGATCCGACCGCGCTTGCGCCGGCCAAACGCACGCGGGCGCCGTCGGCTGATTTCTGGTTCGGCACCGACGTTCTCGGCCGCGACATCTATTCGCGTGTGCTGTTCGGCGCACGGGTTTCGCTCACGGTCGGCCTGTCGGTGGCGATTTTCGCCTCCGCGGCGGGGCTTGCCATCGGCATGGTCTCGGGCTTCATCCGCTGGGCCGACGGCATCCTGATGCGCTTCATGGATGGGCTGATGTCAATCCCGCCGATCCTGCTCGCCATCGCGTTGATGGCGCTGACGCGCGGCAGCGTCGGCAACGTCATCCTCGCCATCACCGTGGCCGAGATCCCGCGCGTCTCGCGACTCGTCCGCAGCGTGGTGTTGTCGCTCCGCGAGCAGCCCTATGTGGATGCGGCGGTCGCCTGCGGCACGCGCACGCCGATGATCATCCTGCGCCACATCCTGCCCAACACGGTGGCGCCGATGCTGGTGCAGGCGACCTATATCTGCGCCAGCGCCATGATCACCGAGGCGATCCTGTCCTTCATCGGCGCCGGCACGCCGCCGACCATTCCATCCTGGGGCAACATCATGGCCGAGGGCCGCGCGCTGTGGCAGGTCAAGCCCTACATCGTGTTCTTCCCGGCGGCGTTCCTGTCCGTCACGGTGCTTGCGGTAAACCTGCTCGGCGACGGCCTTCGCGATGCGCTCGACCCGCGCATGGCCAAGAGCCTGTGAGGGGCTGACTGCAATGGCCCTGCTCGAAGTCGAAAACCTCCAGACCCATTTCCGCACCCCCGGCGGCATCAACCGCGCCGTGGATGGCGTATCCTTCC
The DNA here is from genome assembly GCF_032144035.1 of Bradyrhizobium sp. WYCCWR 12699. Lineage (NCBI taxonomy): Bacteria > Pseudomonadati > Pseudomonadota > Alphaproteobacteria > Hyphomicrobiales > Nitrobacteraceae > Bradyrhizobium > Bradyrhizobium sp. WYCCWR 12699. The sequence continues at coordinate 622,546 of NZ_JAVTJN010000039.1, read as the reverse complement.
ACGTCAATGAGGGCGAGACGCTCGCCATCGTCGGTGAATCCGGCTGCGGCAAGTCGGTGACCTCGATGTCGCTGATGCGGCTGATCCCGGAGCCGCCGGGCAGGATCGCAGGCAGCATCCGCTTTGCGGGGAAAGATCTCCTCGAGCTCTCCGACCGCGAGATGCGCGCGATCCGTGGCAACGACATCTCGATGATCTTCCAGGAGCCGATGACGAGCCTCAACCCGGTTCTCACCGTCGGCCGCCAGATCCGCGAGACCTTGATGATCCATCAGGGCCTGGACAAGCAGGCCGCCGAGGCACACGCGATCGAGATGCTGACGCTGGTCGGCATACCCGAGCCGAAGCGCCGCGTGCGCGAATATCCTCACCAGCTCTCCGGCGGCATGCGCCAGCGCGTCATGATCGCCATCGCGCTCGCCTGCAATCCGAAGCTCCTGATTGCGGATGAGCCGACCACCGCGCTCGACGTGACGATCCAGGCGCAGATCCTCAAGCTGATGCTGGATCTCAAGCGCCGGGTCGGCGCGGCCATCATTCTCATCACGCACGACCTTGGCGTCGTCGCCGAGATCGCCGAGCGCGTCATGGTGATGTATGCCGGCCGCAAGGTCGAGGAGGCGCCGGTCGCCGAGTTGTTCCGTTCCCCCCGCCATCCCTACACGCAAGGCTTGCTGGGCGCCGTGCCGCGGCTCGGCTCCTCCCTGACGGGCACGGCACGACGGCTTGCCGAAATCCCCGGCCAGGTGCCCGACCTGCGCAAGCCGATCACCGGCTGCGTCTTCGCCGGCCGCTGCGCGCTCGCGACCGATCTGTGCCGGCAATACGCGCCGGGCCTCGAAGAGAAGGGGCCGCGCCACATCGCCGCCTGTCACTACGCGGCCAAGGGAGCGGTCGCGGCATGAGCCCTCCGTTGCTCCAGGTCAACGACCTCAAGAAGCATTTTCCGGTCAAGGCCCGTCTGTTCAGCCGCAAGCGTGAGTTCGTCTATGCGGTCGACGGCGTCTCCTTCGAGATCGCGCGCGGCGAGACACTGTCGCTGGTCGGCGAGTCCGGCTGCGGCAAGTCGACGGTCGGCCGCGCCATCCTGCGGCTGTTCGACATCACCGCGGGGCAAGTCATTCTCGACGGCCAGCGCATCGATGACGCCGCACCAAGCACGATACGTCAGATGCGCCGCCGCGTGCAGGTGGTATTCCAGGATCCGTTCTCGAGCCTCAACCCGCGCATGCGGGTGCGCGACATTCTCGCCGAGCCGATCCGCAATTTCGGCCTCGCCAAGTCGGCAGAGGATCTCGAGGTTCGCCTCACGGCGCTGATGGATACCGTGCGCCTGCCGCGCGAGGCGCTCCATCGCAGGCCGCACGAATTCTCCGGCGGACAGCGTCAGCGTATCGGCATCGCGCGGGCGCTCGCGGCGGAGCCGGAACTGATCGTGTGCGACGAGGCGGTCTCGGCGCTCGATGTCTCGGTCAAGGCGCAGATCGTCAATCTCTTGCAGGATCTGCAGAGCGAGTTCGGCCTAGCGCTCTTGTTCATCAGCCACGACCTCGCGATCGTCGAGCACATGACGCACCGCGTCGCGGTGATGTATCTCGGCAAGATCGTCGAGGTGGCTCCGCGCCGCGAGATCTTTGCCGCGCCGAGACACCCCTACACCAAGGCGCTGCTCTCGGCGGTGCCGCTGCCCGAACCGGGCGCCCAGCGCAATCCGATCATCCTGAAGGGCGACGTCCCCAGCCCGATCAATCCGCCGAAGGGCTGCCGCTTCCACACCCGCTGCCCGTTCGTTTTCGACCGCTGCCGGACCGAGGAGCCGGTGCTGCGCGCGGCCGGAGCCGAGCAGTGGGTGGCCTGTCATCTCGAAGACGGTGCCGCCGCAACGGGCAGCTGAGGACTGGGATTTTCGTCGGAAATTCGTCAACAAAAACAACCCCATTCTACTGTGCATGGGGTTGTTTTCGCGTTTTCGATTTGGCCGGCCTCAACCCTGCCGGCGCAGGAAGCCGGTGATGGTGACCTTTTCCCAGATCCCGGCCGCGGCAAAGGGATCGGCGCGGTTGAAAGCCTCGACCTCGCTGCGGCCGGGCGCCTCGATCAGGAACAGGCTGCCGATCATCGTCTGGCCATCGTCGGAGACGAGCGGCCCCGACACCACGATCTTGACCCCGAAGCGCGAAGTATCGCTCAGGAACGCCTTGTGGGCATCGTAATTGGCGAGCCGGGTCGGCAGCGCGCCGGCGCGGTCGACGGCGTGAATGGCGAACAGCATGGTGTCTCCGTGTCTTGCTTCAGTGTTGGGACGGCCGCCATGGCGGCCGTCCGGACGTGATGGGGAAAGTTACTTCGTGCCGAGCTTGCTGGCGTCCTCGAAGGTCGGGCATGTCCGCTGCTCCAGCGGCACGTCGAACGGCTGGTAATTGTCCTTGGTGATGACGGTCGGCTTCAGCACGATCTCGGCGATGACGGGCTGGTTGCGCAAGGCGCGGATCGCCATCATGGTGCCGAGGCAGCCTTGCGCAAATCCGTTGTAGTCGCCGCTCGCGAGCAGCTTGCCTGACTTGATCGCGTCGATCGCTTCCTTGGTGCCGTTGATGCCGATCACCTGCGCCTTGCGATTGGCGCCGTCGAGCGCCTCGATCGCGCCGACCGCCATGGCGTCGTTGGCGGCGAGCACGCCGTCGATCTGCGAATTCGACTGCATCAAATTCTCCATGACCTGGAGCGCCTGCAGCCGCTGATAGTTGCCGGGCTGCGAGGCCAGCAGCTTGGCGCCGGGCGCCTCCTTCAGCGCGTCGTTGAAGCCGCGGACGCGGTCGACATTGGTCAGCGAGCCCTTGACACCCTCGATGATGACTATGTTGCCCTTGCCGCCGAGTGTCTTCAGCAGGAAGCGTGCGGTCTCGAGGCCCAGGCTGTAATCGTCGGCGCCGATGAAGGACAGGAACTTGCCGCCCGCGGAGCGGTCGGTGATGTTGACGACGGGGATCTTGGCCTCGTTGATCTTCTCGACACCAGGCACCATGGCCTTGTAGTCGACCGGCGTGAACACGATCGCGCTCGGCTTCTTCACCACGACGTCTTCGATCTGGCTGAGTTGTTCGGGGATCGAGTCCGGCTTGGTCGGGATGTATTGCAGCGTCTTCGCATTCAGCGTCTTCGCCATGTTGTCGGCGCCGACCCGCACCGTCTGGAAGAACGGGTTGGTCTGGTTCTTGGTGAAGACGGCGATGGTCTCGCCGTCGGCCCGCGCTTGCGTGGTGAATGCCGCCGCCATCAGCAGCGGCAGCGTCAGATAGCCCAGTGTCCGTTTCATGTTGCCTCCATCCCTCGTTTTGCTTGTTGGAACTCTAAGAACTCATTGCGCGCGGCGGCGCGTCTTCATGTCGAGCCAGACCGCGAGAATGACGATGATGCCGGTGACGAGCGGCTGCCAATTGGCGCTGACCGAGAGCAGGTTCATGCCGTTCAGCACCAAGGTCAGGATCAGTGCGCCGATGAAGGTACCGAACACGGTGCCGACGCCGCCGAACAGCGAGGTGCCGCCGATCAGCACCGCCGCGATGGCGGGCAGGGTCAGGCTTTCGCCGATGTCGGCTTCGGCCGAATTGAGCCGCGACAGGAAGATGATCGAGGCGAGCCCGGCCATGATGCCTGAGACCGTGTAGACCAGCAGCAGGCGCCGCGCGACCGGAATGCCGGAGAGGCGGGCCGCGACCGGATTGGCGCCGATCGCATAGATCTCCTGGCCCCAGATCGTGCGTTGCGCGAAGAACGTTCCGATCCCAAGGAACACCAGCAGCAGATAGACCGGGATCGGCAGGCCGAACAGATAGCCGCTGCCGATCTGGCGGAAGCCCGCGGGGAAACCGTGCAGCGTTTCGCCCGCCATGTACCAGTAGGTGAGCCCGTTCAGCACCCAGAGCATGCCATAGGTGGCGATGAAGGAGGGGATGCGCAGCGCGGTGACCATGACGCCGTTGAGGAGGCCGACGATGCCGCCGCAGGCGAGCCCGGTGAGGATGCCGAGCGCCGGCGAGCCGGTCTTGTGGATCACGGTGCCGGCGATGCAGGCCGACAGTGCGACATTGGCGCCGACGGACAGATCGAGGCCGGCGGTCAGCACCACCAGTGTCAGGCCTGAGGCGATGAAGAAGGTCAGGCTCGCCTGCCGGAGCACGTTGAGGATGTTGCCGAGGCTCAGGAAGGAATCGCTGAGCACGGCGAGCACCGCGCAGATCAGCAGCGCCGCGAGCAGGCGGTAGAACACCTGGATCGCGTCTTGCGACAGGAAGGAGCGCGGCGGCATGATCGTCTCTTTGGTGATGTCCGTCATGCCCGGCTCCTGAGACCATCGAGGAACAGCGCGACGATGACGAGCACGCCGACGCTGGCGACCTGCACCGAGGATGGCAGCGAGATCAGGTTCAGCCCGTTGCGCAATACGCCGACGGAGAGGACGCCGAGCAGGGTGCCGAGCAGCCAGCCATTGCCGCGCTCGAAGGAGGTGCCGCCGACGGCGACCGCCGCGATGGCATCGAATTCGAGGCCGAGGCCTGCGGTCGGGTGACCGGAATTCATCCGCGCGGTCATCAACAGGCCGGCGATGCCGGCCATGGCGCCGCCGATCGCATAGACCGCGATCAGCAGCTTGTTCGGCGACAGGCCGGCATAGCGCAGCGCCTCGCGGTTGCCGCCGAGCGCGAAAATGTAGGTGCCGAAGCGGGTGTGATAGAGCAAGCCGTGGAACGCCGCGTAGGTCACCAGCGCCATGACGATCGGCACGGGAATGCCGAGCAGCGTCGCCGAATAGATGTCTCGCACGCTGTGGGGAATGCCGACCACGCTCTGGCCGTCGCTGACGATCAGCGACAGACCTTGCGCCATGCCGAGCGTGCCCAGCGTCGCGACGAAGGGCGGAATGCCAAGGATCGCCACCAGCCAGCCATTGGCGACACCGAAGGCTGCGCCGACGAGGAGGCCGGCGCCGAGGCCCAGCAGCATCGACTTGGTCGCGAGCGACACGATGGCGACGCACAGCGAGGTCAGCGTCAGCACCGCGCCCATCGACAGGTCCAGCCCCTCGGTCATGATGATCAGCGTCATCGGCAAAGCGAGCATGGTGAGGATTGTCGATTGCACCAGCACGTTGGAGAGGTTGGCGACCGACAGGAAGCCGGGTGCGATCGCGCCGAACAGGGCGATGAGCAGCACCAGCACGATGGCAACGCCGGGAATGCGCTGCAGTGGATTGGGCTGTGAGACGACCGCGGCTTCACGCATGATGCATCCCCAGGCGCACGATGTTTTCCTCCGTGAGTTCGTTGCGCGTCAGATGCCCGGCGATGCGGCCCTCGCGCATCACATAGGCGCGGTCGCAGACATGGCAGATCTCGACCTGCTCGGACGAGATCATCAGCGCCGCCGCGCCGTCGGCCACAAGACGGTCGATCAGCGCAAAGATCTCCGACTTGGCGCCGATGTCGATGCCGCGCGTCGGCTCGTCGAAGATGAAGAGCTTTGAGCCGGCCGCCAGCCATTTTCCGATCACGACCTTCTGCTGGTTGCCGCCGGAGAGTAGCCCGACGGTCTGCCGCGCGCTCGGCGTTGCGATGCGCAGCTGCCGGATCAGGCCGTCGGCGGTGCGTTGCGCGCCGCGCTGGTCGAACAGGCCGCTCGGAAACAGTTTGCGCAGCGCAGACACCACGAGATTGTCGCTGACAGAACGCAACAGCGCGAGGCCTTCGCTCTTGCGGCTCTCCGGAATCAGCGCGATGCCGCGGCGGGCTGCCAGATCAGGCTCGCCGGAAATCGCCTTGCCGTCGAAGATGATCTCGCCTGACGTGACGGGATCGGCGCCGAAGATGGCGCGCGCGACCTCGCTGCGGCCGGAGCCGACGAGGCCGCACAGGCCGACGATCTCGCCCCGGCGCACCTCGATGTTGATGTCGGAGATGCCGGTGGGCGAAGTCAGGCCTTTGACCTCCAGCAGCAGCTCGCCCGGCTTGTCGGCAAAGTGCCGGGGATAGGTCATGTCGACGTTACGGCCGACCATCATGCGCACGAGCTGGTCCGGCGTGACGTCGGCGGGCCTGACGCCGTCGATGCGGCGGCCGTCGCGCAGCACCGTGATGCGGTCGCCGAGCGCGAACACTTCGGCCATGCGATGCGAGATGTAGACGATGGACACGCCGTCGGCCTTGAGCCGTGCGATCAAAGCGAACAAGAGCTCTGTCTCGCGGTCGGACAGCGCCGCGGTCGGCTCATCCATGACGAGGATCCGCGCGTTTTGGCTGATCGCCTTGGCGATCTCGACCATCTGCTGCTGCGCGACGCCGAGCTTGTCGACGGTGGTGGAGGGATCGATGTCGAAGCCGATCGTGTCGAGCACGCGCCTGGCGTCGGCCAGGATCCTGCGGCGGTCGATGGTGCCGGGGATACGGCCCTTCGGCTCGCGCCCAAGGAAGATGTTCTGGGCGATGTCCAGATAGGGGACCAGCGAGAATTCCTGGAAGATCACGGCAATGCCGAGCTTCTGCGCATCCGCGGTCGAGGAGATCACGACCTTTTCGCCGTTGTAATAGAACTCGCCGGCATCGGCACGATAGGCGCCACACAGCACCTTCATCAGGCTCGACTTGCCGGCGCCGTTTTCGCCGAGCAGCATGTGGACTTCGCCGGGATACACTGCAAAGGACACGTCATCCAGCGCCTTGACGCCGGGAAACTCCTTGCTGATACCGCGCAGCTCCAAGAGCGGCGTGGGGGAGGTGACCTCGATCGGAAGCGCGTCGCTCATATGTTGGCTCCGCTCGCAAAGATCTTTCCGGGATTCATCAGCCCGTTCGGATCGAGCGCCCGCTTGATCGATCGCATCACGTCCACGGCCTCGCCGAGTTCGTCCGTGAGATAGTCGATCTTGCCGAGCCCGATGCCGTGCTCGCCGGTGCAGGTGCCGTCCATGGATATGGCGCGGGCGACCATGCGGGCCTGCAGCGCCTTGGCGCCTTCGGCTTCCTCCGCCCTGGCCGGGTCGATCAGGATCAGCATGTGGAAATTGCCGTCGCCGACATGGCCGACGATCGGCGCGGTGAAGCCGTGCTCGTCTGCGTCCCGCCGCGTCTCGGTCAGGCATTCCGCCAGCCTCGAGATCGGCACGCAGACATCGGTGATCACGGCGCGCGCGCCAGGCCGCAGGCCCAGGCCCGCATAAAGCGTGTTGTCGCGCGCGTGCCAGAGCCGGCTGCGGTCTTCCGGTGCCTTGGCCCAGGCAAAGCCATGGCCGCCGTGGTCGGCGGCGATCGCCTGTGCGGCTTCGGCCTGCTCGGCAACGGAGCTCTCGGAGCCATGGAATTCGAAGAACAGGGTCGGTGCCTCGCGATAGCCGAGCTTGGCGTAGGCGTTGATGCCGCGCATCATGACGTCGTCGAGCAGCTCGATGCGTGCCACGGGGATCGCGGACTGGATCACGGAGATCGCGGTATCCACGGCGTTGTGCAGGCTGTCGAAGCTGCAGACAGCCGCCGAGATCGCCTGCGGCACCGGATGCACCTTCAGCGTGATCTCGGTGATGACGCCGAGCGTGCCTTCCGCGCCGACGAACATGCGGGTCAAATCGTAGCCCGCGGCTGATTTCCGCGCGCGCCTGGCGGTGCGGATGATGCGGCCGTCGGCCAGCACCACCTCCAGCGCGATGACATTGTCCTTCATGGTGCCGTAACGCACTGCCATGGTCCCGGAGGCGCGCGTCGAGGTCATGCCGCCGATCGAGGCGTCGGCGCCGGGATCGATCGGGAAGAACAGGCCGGTATTGCGCAGCTCCGCATTGAGCTGCTTGCGGGTGATGCCGGGCTGCACCACGACATCCATGTCGCTGTCGTGCACGGCCAGCACCTTGTTCATGCGCGCGAAGTCGAAGCAGACGCCGCCCACGACTGCGGCCGCATTGCCTTCGAGCGAGGTGCCTGCGCCGAACGGCACGATCGGCATATTCGCACCAGCGCACAGCTTGACGATCTCGGCGACCTCCTGCGTCGTCTCGGGAAAGACGACGATGTCGGGCGGCAGGCTCCGGTAATGCGACTCGCTCTGCCCGTGCTGATCGAGCACGCCGCGCGCAACGCTCGCGCGCGGGCCGATCAGGCCGGTGAGGCGATCGGCCAATATGCTCGTGCTGACCCGCGGTCCCATCCTTGTTCCCTGTCTGCTCCCTGTTGCCGGACTCTTGTTCGGTCCGTCGCCGCCAAGCTTAGGCGGCTCTTGCGTTGCTCGCGACCTGCTTCAGGCCGAAATCGTAATTGAGGTGAAAATACTCACCGTCCACCATGCGACCATCCGGCGCACGGCCGGCGGGGTGACGGACGAACTCCCGGATCAGGCTGTCCTTGACGCCGAACACCACGTCGCTGTCGAGATATTGGTCGCCGGCAACGAACACGTGCGTGACGAGCTGCTCGAAACCGAGCGCCGAGATCATGAAGTGCACATGTGCCGGGCGCCAGGGATGGCGCCCCTGTGCCTCCAGCATGTCGCCGACCGGACCGTCATGCGGAATGGGGTAGGCGGCCGGCTTGATCGACCAGAAATGGAAGCGGCCGTTGGCATCGGTGTGGAAGCGGGCGCGCATGGCGAGATCGCCGATGCTGTCGAGTTGCTGCACGTCGTAATAGCCGTCATCGTCGGAGTGCCAGACATCGACGATGGCGCCCACGAGCGGCTTGCCGTCGACGGTCGAGACCGATCCAGTGACCAGCATCGGATCGCCCTCCATCGGGCCGGAGATATCGGCGCCGCTGTCCTTCTCCGGCGCGGCCTGCACGAAGAACGGGCCGAGCACGGTGGTCTCGGTCGCGCCCTCCGGCACCGGGTGATTGATGGCATCGACCAGCATGGAGACACCGAGCGTATCCGACAGCAGGATGAACTCCTGGCGCTTGTCGTTGCACATGTGGCCGGTGCGGGTCAGGAAGTCGATGCCGAACTCCCACTCCTTCTGGGTCGGACGCACCTCGCGGACGAAGGCGTGAAGATGACGCACCAGCGCTTCGCTGACCTCCTTGATCCGCGGATCGGTCGCGCCCGCGATCCGCTCCAGCACTGCTTCCGTGATCGTGGTCTCGTTGAAGTTACGCATGGGGCCTCCGAGGATCAGAGTTCGGGTTCGCCAAGGCCGGACAGCCGCTCGAGATGCTTGACGGTGGCGATGAAGTCGGTGTCGCCGTCGCCCTGGGCGACCAGCGAGCCATAGGTCTCGCGCACTTGCGCGGCGAGCTGAAGCGGCACGCCGACGGCGTGGCCGGCACCGAGAATGAGGTCGAGGTCCTTGGCCATCTGCTTGCAGGAGAAGGTTGACTCGAAGTCGCGGCTGCGCAGCGGTGCGGTCTTGTACTTCACCATGGGGGAGGCGACCGCGCTGTCGTCGAGAACCTTCAGGATATCCTGCCAGGCAATGCCGCCCTTGCGCGCCAGCGCGAGGCTTTCCGCCATCATCGCGGCCGACACCGCGATCATCAGGTTGACCGAGAGCTTTGCGTAGCGCGCTTCTTCGGCGGGCCCGAGATAGGTCTGGGCACGGGTGAAGGCCGCGAACAGCGGCTTGAGTTTCTCGAACGCGTCCTTGGGGCCCGAGACGAAGCAGGTCAGCGCGCCCGTGTGAACGATGCTGGCATTGCCGGAAACCGGCGAACGCAGATAGGCAATGCCGCGCGCCTGCGCGGCGGCTGCGACTTCGGTCGAGGCCGCGACGCTGACGGTACTGGTCTCGATGAGAACCGCTCCGGGCGCCATTGCGGCGACCAGGCCGGCGGAGCTGAGCAGCGCCCCGCGCAAGGCTGCATCGTCGGGCAGGGAGGTGACGACAGCGGCCTTGCCGCTGACGGCCTCGAACGGCGATGCCGCAGTCGCAATGCCTTGCGTGCGCGCCTCGTTGATCCGTGCCGCGCTCTGATCGAACGCGGTGACGGCGTAACCGGCCTGGGCCACGAGCGCCGACATCGGCAGGCCCATCTTGCCGATCCCGATGAAAGCGATGTTCTTCGAAGCGTCTGTCATTGTTATCGTCCGTTGGCGCCTTCAGGCGGCGCGTCCCTGTCGTTCGATGTCCTGCACCAGCCGCCGGCCCGATTGCGCCAGCAGCTCTTTCTTGGCCTCCAATCCTTCGACCAGCAGTCGGCCATTCCGCTTCTTCCAGGCGCCGCCGATCATGACGGCCTCGATGTTGGCAAGGCTTGTCTGCATCACCACGGTCGCGACGGGATCATGAACCGGGTGGAGATTGAGGTCGGAGGCGTTGATGATGACGAGGTCGGCGAGCTTGCCCGGTGTCAGCGATCCGATCTGGTTTTCGCGGCCGAGCATGCGGGCACCTTCCGTCGTGATCCATCGCAGCGCCTCGCGCACGGGAACTGTGGTCGTCGCCGGAATGCTGCCGCTGGTCTTGCGCGACTCGGCATTGTCGAGTGCCCGCTGCATCGACAGCGCGATGCGGGCGGCGGAGAAGAGATCGCCGGCCAGGATGGATTCGAGGTCGATGCCGATCGTCGGCCGCACTCCGCGCTTGAGCAAACGCCCGGTGATCGGAAAACCATGGCCCTGGATCATCTCGTTCTCCGGCGTCACCGAGAACGACACGCCAAGATCGACCATCCGGTCCAGCAACGTGTCCGGCAGGTCGTTGCCATGGACGATGTTGGTGCTCGAACCGACGAGGCCCGCCTCGATCAGCTTCTCCCAGCCGCCGGGCGTCTTGGCCGGGCCGCCGCCCTGGTGCATGGAGGCGATCAGGTTCAGTTCGCGCGCCAGACGGAAGTCCTGCACCGCAACGTCGAGTGTCGAATAATGCGGACCGAGAATGGCGAGCCCGAGCGTGACGAGGCCGTCGCGGTCGGCAAGGGGGCCCGCCAGCAGCCGCTCGACCTCGCGGCGCGGGTGTGGCACTTCCGAGAAATGCGGCTCGCCCGGCTTCGGCTCCGGCTTGGGCGAACCGTGGAAGAAGGCGGCGCGGATCCCGCTCTCGATCAAGCCGTGTACGGCAGCGTCGGTGTGATCTGGCGTCGGATTGTTGTGGCACCAGTCGACCAGCGTGGTGGTGCCGCAATTGATCTGGTTCAGTGCGCCGACGAGGGTTGCAATGTGGATATCTTCGGGCCGGAACACGGTCGCAAGGCCGGCATGCATGCGGCGGAAATATTCCAGCAGCGTCCAGTTCGCGGCGAAGCCGCGCAAGCCGGTCTGCCAGGTGTGCATATGCGCGTTGATCAGGCCGGGAATGACGATGCGGTCCTTGCCGTCAATGATCTCGACGTCTGTCGCGACGTCGATCGATGGCCGCACGTCGATGATGCGGCTGCCCTCGACCAGCACATCGCCGGTTGCGAGATCGCCGATCGCGTCATCCATGGTGATGACAATAGCGGATTTGATCAGCGTGCGCCGCATCGCCTCACGCCGCCGCTTTGACGGTGACGGGCGGCTCGCCGGCCCAGGCGCGTGCAATCACGTCGCGAATAATGTTGCGGTCGAGCGGCCGCGGATTCCAGTAGGGATTCGTCACCGCGAGATCGGCCGCCTTGTCGATGCCGGCTTCGGGCATGCCGATGTCGCGCAGCGCCAGCTTCGCGCCGAGCCGCTTGGCGAGATCGTAAAGACCTTGAGGTGCGTCAGCCGCGCCGATCGCGCGCGAGATGCGTGAAATCGCATCGGGCACGGCCGGGGCGTTGTAGGCGAGCGCATGCGGCAGCACGATGGTGTGGGTTTCGGCATGCGGCAGATCAAACGTGCCGCCGAGCGTATGGCAGAGCTTGTGATGCAGCGCCATGCCGACGGTGCCCAGACAAACGCCGCACAGCCATGCGCCATAGAGCGCTTCGGTGCGGGCCTCGCGGTCGTCGCTTTTCACGGCGATGGCGGGCAGGGCCCTCGCCAGGGCGCGAATGCCTTCTTCGGCCATCAGCGATGTCACGGGGTTGGCGTCGCGTGCGTACAGCGCCTCCACCGCATGCGCGATCGCGTTGATGCCGGATGTTGCCGCGAGGCTCGCCGGCAGCGTCAAGGTGAGATCGACATCGTAGATCACGGTCTCGGGCAGGATCGCCGCATCGCGCACCGTGGTTTTCAGGCCGTTCTCGGTCTGCCCGACGATCGGCGTCATCTCCGAGCCGGCATAGGTGGTGGGAATGCAGAGCTGGTTGATTCCGGTGCGCAAGGCCAACGCCTTGCCGAGGCCCGTGGTCGAGCCGCCGCCGAGCGAGACGACGCAGTCGGCCTCGCACGCCTGCATCGCGGCGAGCGCGCGCTCCGTGACCTCGACCGGCGTGTGCATGGTCGCGCCGGGAAAGATGCCGGCATAGAGCGGGCCGAGCGCCGCGCCGAGGCTCTTGCCCTGCGCCTCCTGCTGCGGCGTCGTCAGCACCAGCGCGCGCTTGCCACCGAGGCGCTCGACCTCGGCCTTGGCTTCAGTCAGCGTTCCACTGCCGAACACGACGCGGCAGGGCAGGTTTTCAAAGGTGAACGAACCGATCATGCGCCGGTCTCTTTGATGGGATAATCGACCTGGAAGCGCCCGATCCGCAAGTCGCCCAAGGCCTCGCGCACCCGCAGATGTTCCGGATGGCTGGCATAGGCGCTGAGCGCCGCCTGGTCGGTGAATTCGGAGAACAGAACGACGTCGCAGGCGTAATCGACCGCGCTGACATCCATGCCGACTTCGATATGGGTGAGGCCGTCGATCCGGCCCTTGAGGCCCTCGAACAGCGTCTTGACCTTGACCCTTGCGGCGGAGCGCTCCTCGGGGGTCTCCCCGCGCAGCCGCCACATCACGATGTGCCTGATCGGGCCCGACATTTCCTGATTTCCTCGCCTGTCGCAGTGTTTTGTTGAGAGCTATTTTGCCTTGCAGAAATCGGAAATAAAGGCCAAAATTTGTAAGTCTCTTTTCCGATATGCGCAAAAATGGACCGGCTGCTCCAACTCGAGGTCTTCTCCAAAACGGCCGAGCTCGGCAGCCTTTCCAAAGCTGCCGAAACATTGCGGATGTCGAACGCGGCCGCGAGCCGCCATCTCAGCGCCCTGGAGGAGCGGCTTGCGGTCCGGCTGATCGAGCGCAACACGCGCCGGCAATGGCTGACCGAGGCAGGGCAGGAGCTGTTGCAACGCTGCAGCACGCTCTTGAACGAACTCGCCGAAGCCGAGGACGCCGTCTCCGACCGTGCGCTGTCACCGAAGGGCATGCTGCGCGTCACGTCCTCGCTGTCCTTTGCGATGATCTATCTCGCGCCGATGCTGCCCGCCTTCCGCGCGCTCTACCCCGATCTCAGTGTGCAGATCATCAGCGCCAACCGCTATCTGGATTTCATCGAGGCCGGCATCGACGTCGCGATCCGCACGCGCGAGCACGAGCCGGATTCCAACATCGTCGTCCGCCGCATTGGCCAGATGCACCGTGTGCTCGCGGCGGCTCCTTCCTATCTGGAAAAGCACGGCCGGCCCGAGCATCCCGCCGATCTCGCCCGCCACGACATGCTGATCTACAATCTCGCCAACGATCCCTATTCGCTGCGGCTGAGCCAGGGCAGCACGACGCAGACGGTGCGGATCGCGCCGACGCTCGACAGCAATGACGGCCAGATCATTTGTGGTGCAGCGCGTGCGGGGCTCGGCATCCTGATCCAGCCGCTCTACATCGTGCAGGGCGATATCGCAGCCGGCCGGCTGGTGCCTGTCCTGAGCGACTGGCAGCTGCCGCTGCTCACCATGAACATCGCTTACCAGAACCGCGTCAGGCTGCCGGCCAAGATCAGGGTGTTCTCGGACTTCCTGGTCAGTCACATCCGTGAGCATTCAGAGCCGGGGATCTGGATCGACGCGGCGAAGTGAGCGGGAAGCATCCATGTATCTCGGCATCGATCTCGGCACCTCCGCAGTCAAGACGGTTCTCGTCGACGACACCCAGCGCGTGATCGCAAGCGCGAGCAGGCCGCTGACGATCGCCTCGCCGCAGCCGGGACATTCCGAGCAGGACCCTGCGCAATGGATCGATGCGGCCTTCGCCACGCTCGATGCGCTGAAGGCTTCGCATGGACAAGAGCTGGCGGCGGTCAAGGGCATCGGACTGTCCGGCCAGATGCATGGCGCCACGCTGCTCGACGCGGGCTTGAGACCCTTGCGGCCCTGCATCCTCTGGAACGACGGACGCGCCGCCGCGGAATGTCGTGTCCTGGAGCAACGCTGGCCCGCCTTGCGCGCGGTGACGGGCAACAAGGCGATGCCGGGATTCACCGCGCCAAAACTGCTCTGGATCGCGACGCATGAGCCCGACATCTTTGCCGCGACGAAGCTCGTGCTGCAGCCAAAGGCCTATCTGCGCCTGGTGCTTTCGGGCGAGGCCGTCGAGGATGTCTCGGATGCATCGGGATCCCTGTGGCTCGACGCTGCGCGCCGGGACTGGTCGGACGCCGCATTGGCCGCAACCGGCCTGACGCGCGAGCACATGCCGCGTCTGGTCGAAGGATGCGCGCCCGCAGCAAGACTGCGGAGCGAGCTGGCGCGGCGCTGGGGCATGACCGGGCGGCCGGTGATCGCGGGCGGTGCCGGCGACAATCCGGCGGGCGCCATCGGCATCGGCGCGATCCAGCCGGGAACCGCATTCATATCCTTGGGGACATCGGGTGCCCTGTTGGCACCGACCGCCACGATCGCCGCCAATCCGGACCGCGCGGTGCACACGTTCTGCCATGCCATCCCGGACATGTGGATACAGGCCGGCGCGATCCTGTCGGCCGCCTCCTGCCTGGCCTGGGCCGCGCGCCTGTTCGGTGTCACTGAGACCGAGTTGTTGGCGCCGCTAGGATCGCGCCCGCGGGCGCCGTCGCCGGTGAGCTTCCTGCCTTATCTCGCAGGGGAGCGGACACCGCATGACGATCCCGCCGTGCGCGGCATGCTCGATGGTTTGAGCCATGGCACCGATCGCAATGCGATCGTGCAGGCGGTGCTCGAAGGCGTTGCCTTCGCGCTGGCCGATTGCCGCGACGCGCTCTCGGATGCCGGCATCGCGATCGCGGAAGCCGACGTCATCGGCGGTGGATCGCGGTCGTCGTTCTGGCTCTCGGTCCTCGCAAACGTGCTGAATGTTCCCATCCACTGCTTTGCCGGCGGCGAGACCGGCGCGGCGTTCGGTGCGGCAAGATTGGGGCGGCTTGCTGTCACGGGTGAGGCAATCGCAACCGTGTGCACGCGACCGCAACGCGTCGAGACGTTCGAACCTGACACCGGGCTGACCGATGCTTACGCCGAACGGCTTCCCGCCTGGCGCGAACTGTATCGGCCGCGCCACTAGCATCGCCGTGATATCGCATTTCGCTGTGTTCGGTATTGCCCTGTGCCGCGGCCTTTTGTTTAATGCGTGAGCCGCGCTGACAAGAAGATCGAGACGCGGGTGGGAAACGCATTGTGCGTCGGGAGGCACGATGAACGCTCCGATCCTCGAGATGCGCGGGGTCTCCAAATCCTTCTTCGGCATCAAGGCGCTGCGTGCCGTCGATCTCACCGTCTATGCCGGCGAGATTCATGCCTTGATGGGTGAGAACGGCGCCGGCAAGTCGACGCTGATGAAGATCCTGTCCGGCGCCTACAAGCCTGATCCCGGCGGCGAGATCCGCATCGAAGGGCATCCGGTCCGGATTGAAGGTCCGCTCGGCGGCCGCGCGGCGGGCATCTCCATCATCTATCAGGAGCTGTCGCTCGCTCCCAATCTCAGCGTCGCCGAGAATATCTATCTCGGCCGCGAGATCTCGCGTTCAGGACTGCTGGCGCGCGGGGAGATGCGTGAGGGCGTCGGTCCCATTTTGAAGCGGCTTGGCGCAGACTTCCTGCCCTTGACGCTGGTCGCCCATTTGTCCATGGGCCAGCGGCAACTGGTCGAGATCGCCCGTGCCCTGCATGCGAGGTCAAAGATCCTGATCATGGACGAGCCGACCACCGCACTGTCGGCGGGCGAGAGCGCGCGGCTGTTCGCGCTGATCCGCCAGCTCAGGGCGGAGGGGCTCGCCATCATCTACATCTCGCATCGCATGGACGAGGTCTACGCGCTCGGCGACCGCGTGACCGTGCTGCGCGACGGCCGGCTGGTCGGCTCGCTCGACAAGCCCGAGATCCGTGCCGACACCATCGTGCGGCTGATGGTCGGGCGCGACGTCTCCTCGTTCTACAAGAAGGATCACGATCCCGACGCGGGGCGCGGACACCCCGTGCTCGCAGCGATCGACATGGCCGATGGCCAGCGCGTCAAGGGCTGCTCGCTCAGCGTGCACTCAGGCGAGGTGGTCGGGCTCGCCGGCCTGATCGGCGCCGGCCGCACCGAGCTTGCGCATCTCATCATCGGCGCACTGCCAAAGACCTCCGGCCGGCTCGAGCTGGAAGGACAGCCGGTCGAGATCCGCACCCCCGGTGAGGCGCTCGAGGCCGGCATCGCCTATCTGACCGAGGACCGCAAGGCACTCGGCCTGTTCCTGGATATGTCCTGTCTGGACAACATCAACCTCGCGGTGCTCGGCCGCGATGCCAAGCTCGGCTGGTTCTTGGACCGTGACAAGGCGCGCGAGCGCGCCGACCGGGCCTTCGCTGGCCTCAGCATCCGCGCCGCCAATGTCGGCGTCCCCGCCGGTGGCCTGTCCGGCGGCAATCAGCAGAAGCTGCTGCTGTCGCGGCTTCTCGCCATCGCGCCGAAGGTGCTGATCCTCGACGAGCCGACGCGTGGCGTCGATGTCGGCGCCAAGTCCGAGATCTATTCGATCATCGACAATCTGGCCAAGGCTGGCACCGCGATCCTCGTCATCTCGTCCGACCTGCCCGAGATCATCGGTATTTGCGACCGCGTCGCCGTCATGCGGGCCGGGCACATCGCCGGCGAGGTGAGCCGCGGACCCAGTTCGCCGCTGACACAAGAAGACATCATGGCGCTTGCCACGGGGATGGAGCATCTCGATGCCTGACAACGGTGCTGCGGAGGTCCAGTCCGCCCCGACGACGACCAACGGTGCTGCCGCCGAGACAAAGCGCCAGCGGGTGAGGATGCTGATCAGCGCGCTCGGCATGCTGCCGGTGCTGTTGATCCTCTGTATCGGCTTTCATTTTCTGTCCGAGGGACGCTTCTTCACCGGACAGAATCTCGGCATCGTGTTGCAGCAGGCCGCGGTGAACACCGTGCTCGCCGCGGGCATGACCTTCGTCATCCTCACCGGCGGCATCGACCTCTCGGTCGGTTCGATCCTGGCGGCCTCCGCGATGGCCGGGTTGACGCTGTCCAAGCTGCCGGAGCTTGGCATGCTGTGGCTGCCGGCCTCGCTGCTCACGGGCCTTGGCTTCGGCGTCGTCAACGGCGCGCTGATCGCGCTGCTCCGCCTGCCGCCTTTCATCGTCACGCTCGGCTCTCTCACCGCGGTGCGCGGCCTTGCGCGACTGCTCGGGGCCGACACCACCGTGTTCAATCCCGCCATCCCCTATGCCTTCATCGGTAACGGCTCGCTGACGCTCGTTCCCGGCGTCGCATCGATCCCGTGGCTCTCGGTGATCGCCTTGCTCGTCATCCTGGTCTCGTGGCTGGTGCTGCGCCGGACCGTGCTCGGCGTGCACATCTACGCGGTGGGCGGCAACGAGAGCGCGGCGCGGCTTGCGGGCATCAAGGTCTGGGCCGTACTGATCTTCGTCTACGGTGTTTCCGGGCTTTTCGCCGGGCTCGGCGGCGCCATGCAGGCGGCGCGGCTCTATGCCGCCAATGGTCTGCAGCTTGGCCAGTCCTACGAGCTCGACGCGATCACCGCCGTGATCCTCGGCGGCACCTCGTTCGTCGGCGGCATCGGCTCGATCTGGGGGACACTGGTCGGCGCGCTGATCATCGCGGTGCTGTCGAACGGCCTCATCCTCGTCGGTGTCTCCGACATCTGGCAATATGTGATCAAGGGCCTCGTCATCATTGGCGCCGTGGCGCTGGATCGGTACCGGCTGCAAGGCTCCGCCAGAACTTAAAGGCTCCGCCAAAACTTAAAGGCTCGGCCAGAACATGAAAGCTTCCGTTGCGGCAACTGGTCTGCCGCGCCGGGGACCAAGACAGACCAGGGAGGAAGTCCATGTTGAAGACGATCATGCTCGCCGGCGCCGCGACGGCGCTTGTTCTTAGCACCGTGCCGTCCTCGGCGAAGGAGCTCAAGTCGATCGGCGTCTCGCTGGGGTCGATGGGCAACCCGTTCTTTGTCGCACTGGCGAAGGGCGCCGAGTTCGAGGCCAGGAAGACCAATCCCAACGTGAAGATCACGGCGGTCGGCTTCGAATACGATCTCGGTAAGCAGGTCACCCAGATCGACAATTTCATCGCCGCCGGCGTCGATCTGATCCTGCTCAACCCCGGCGATCCCAAGGCGATCGGGCCGGCGATCAAGAAGGCGCAGGCCGCCGGCATCGTCGTCGTCGCGGTCGATACCGCGGCCGAAGGCGCCGATGCCACCGTGACCACGAACAACGTGCAGGCCGGCGAGATCTCCTGCCAGTACATCGTCGACAAGCTGGGCGGCAAGGGCGAGGTCATCATCGAGAACGGACCGCAGGTCTCCGCCGTGATCGACCGCGTCGTTGGCTGCAAGAACGTCTTCTCGAAGAATCCCGGCATCAAGGTGTTGTCCAACGACCAGGACGGCAAAGGCTCGCGCGAAGGCGGTCTCACCGTTGCTCAGGGCTATCTAACCCGCTTCCCCAAGATCGACGCCATCTTCGCCATCAACGATCCCCAGGCGATCGGCACCGACCTTGCGGCGCGCCAGCAGAGCCGAACCGGCATCGTCATCACCGCGGTCGACGGTGCGCCCGATATCGAGGCCGCGCTGAAAGATCCGCAGTCGCCGCAGATTCAGGCTTCGGCTTCGCAGGATCCGTTCTTCATGGCGCGCCGCGCCGTGCAGGTCGGTGTTGGTATCCTCAACGGCCAGAAGCCGGCCTCGACCGTCGAGCTGCTGCCGTCCAAGCTCGTGACCAGGGACAATGTCGCCGAGTACAAGGGCTGGACCTCCGATCGTTCGCAGTAAGCCTCCCTTGCTGAGGCGGCAAACCACGAATTGCGGGCGGTGTGTTTGATTCACGCCGCCCGTGGCGTCATGGCCGCAGGCTCGTGCTAAGGCGTGCACTGATAAATCCGGCCGGCCCGCGCGTGGGCCGTGTCCGTTAGTTTTTCAACACCGGACATGGCTAATGCGCCCTGGCCACGCCGCTGAGGGCCACCTCCAGACATCGCCGATGGGTATATGGAATCATCGTCCACCGCGGAGAACAGCAAGTGGCCCGAATAGAAACCTGCGTATGGATCGTAGCGAGTTTCATCATCCTTTTGGCCGCCACTTCCCTACGGGCTTTAGCAACACCAGAAGCGTCTGCATGCGGGTACCTCGCTGGTCTAATCGATAAGGCACCGCCAGGGCCGTTGTTCTTGCGCAGCTATCCGACCGTGGAATCGGGGCCTCTCCATGGCGCCGCATACCTTTATGACAATGCGGTGGCCGCCATCGCGTTGGTCGGTTGCGGTGAGCGAGACAAAGCGTCTCGAATCGGCTCGGCAATTCTCTGGGCCCTCGACAACGACCGCACCTGGCATGATGGCCGCCTCAGGAACGCTTACGCGGCGGGTGTGGTGGTGAACGGCCCCGCCAAACTTCCGGGGTGGTGGGACAATACTCAAAACAAATGGTTGGAGGATCGATATCAGGTGGGCAGCGATGTTGGTAACGTGGCATGGGCCATGTTGGCGTTGCTGTCGATCGATGGCGTAAACACCGGCTCTCGGTTCCGCGATGGCGCAGCGCGGCTTGGCGCCTGGGTCGCGCAATGGGCAGATACGCGCGGTACTGGCGGCTTCACGGGTGGTACGTTTGGGCACGAACCGACGCCGGAAGTGCGGACGTGGAAATCGACTGAACATAATACTGACCTCGCCGCCGCGTTTGGCCTTCTTGCGATCCGTACAGGCGATTCACGCTGGCGCGATATGGCAACGGTTGCCGAGTACTTCGTAAATGCGATGTGGGATCCAGGGTGCGCCTGTTTTGCTGCGGGGACCGCTGAAGACGGTGTCACGCATAATCCGATTGTGGCCCTGGATGCCCAGATCTGGCCTTTAACGGCGCTTCACGGAGCGGCCGGGAAATTTGCATCGGCAATGACGACCGCCGAACAGCGGATGAGTGTCGACGGAGGCTTTTCTTACGGTGAAGACCGGGATGGTGTGTGGACCGAAGGGACGGGCCAAATGGCTCTCTTGATGAAATTGCTCGGCAAGACCGAGAGGGCGGAATCGTTGATCTCTGTCATCGAATCCCAGAGGTCGCCCGATGGTGGGTTCTATGCCACGAGTGTCCGCGCGTTACCGACGGGGTTCGTGTTGGACACCGACCCGACCAAGCCGCGAAACTATTTCCGATTGTCACATCTTGGCGCAGCTTCGTGGGCAGCCCTCGCGGAACGTGGGTTCAATCCCTTTACGATGACAAAAGGACTCCCCTAGCCGAGCCGGAGTGCTTCTCGTCTCAGCCGCTTCGGTCTGGCTTGATTTCGATATGTCCGCAACGCTCACAAGCCGCCGGTCACCCTCGAGTGGCGGACTTCCGCTTTGCGTTGGAAGCGAACGTTCATGAGTACACGCCCTGATCTAATCCGCGTCAGCGTGCGGCGGAAGGATTGGCTCGCGCGGGCAACACACTCGACGGAGACTTGCTGGCAAAAGCGTTCGTCTTGGGCTGGACGTGCGATCCGTCGATCACCTCGAGCCGGCCGCAACGGTTCAGGGTGTGGAGCTTCCTGCCGGGCCATGCCGGTCCGGGCTTCAGCGAATGGCGCACGACCTGCCTGAAGGCGGTCGGCGACAACTCGACCACTTCCGCCAGCGCGAGTGCCGCGCCGTAGCCGTCGGTGCAGTTCTGCACCGGGCGCCACAATGTGTCGTTGATCGTGACGAAATTCCCCGCCGGCCGCGTGCTCGCGCGGTCGATCAGCACCGGGTTGCTGGCGTGCGGCAACCAGGGCCCCAGGAGGTGATCGGCATGATAGATCGCCAGCGAATCCGAGTAGCCGCCGGCTCCGTCGCGCCAGGCGCCGAACAGGTAATGCAGGCCGTTATGCCGCGTGATCGTGACGTCGGCCAGCTCGAGGCCTGACAGCAGCGTCGCGTGCCGCTCCCATTTGTCCGGGAACCGGACGCATTTGTAGAGGGCGACGTCCCCGTTGGTCGAGCTCTCCGGAATCATCCACAATGCGCCACCGTCTTCGATCAGAAACGGATAGGAGAGATGCCAGGGCTCCTCCAGCACCGGCACGGCTTCTCCCACCGGGCCGGCGTCGTTGAACTCGATCGCCGAGATGATGCCTTTTCCGACGCGGTGATCGAGATCTTCGAAGAAGACGAATGTTCGCCCCTGCCAATTGATCGGAAACGGGTCCGCGTAAAAGCGATGTCCTGGATCGGGAAGGACGTTCCAGCCCGGTCCGGACAGATCGCCAGTCTGCCAGACACCGGCACCGTCATTGAAGCGCCATCCGACATGCCAATGCGGGGCATAGCAGCAGAGGCGATAGATCTCCTTGGCTATTGAGACGGCAAGGCCACGTATGACGTAGCCAGCGGGGCCACGGCCCGAACCATGTCCAGCGCGGCGCGCCAGCTCCGGAACAATCCGCGGCCTTCCCGACAGGATCGCCGCCACCATGGTCAGGGTTCGCGCCATGACGGTTTCGAGCGCGCCGCTGAGCCCTGCGGCAATTTCACCGGATGGATGGCCGCGATCGAGGACTGAGCCGTCGATCTCGTTGACGATGGCGATCACCGGCAGGTCGCCGGCCAGAATGGCGGCGAGCGCGGCGTTCTCGCCGGCAACGCCATTGAACAGCGGACGGAGATACAGCCGGGCGGAGCTGTTCGGATCGCGCGCGCCGCCGGTGAAATCGACGACCACGTCGGCGCTCCCGGCATGAGCCTGCGTCCGCTCCGGAATGGCGTCCAGCCTGTTGGCGCCGCTGGGCTTGCCCTTGTGCAACACCACACGTTCGAGCTCGAACAGGGCGTCGAGACCTGCGGGCCGCGGCTCGGTCGTTGCCGCCCAGGCGATTTGAACCGGAACATCCCGGCCGTCGACCGACAGCGTCGCGCGGCCCATCCATCGCCGCGCGTATTCACGTTCACAGCGAAACTCGATGATCATGTCGAGCCCATCACTTCCAATCGTCCGGTCAAATGACCTGGTCGAGAATTCGAACGTATTCCTCCACCATGGCATCTACCGAATAGCGCAACCTCAGGCCTTTGGCGTTTTGTCGCAGCTCGCCGCTCAAATGCTGGTCCGTCAGCAGCGTCGAGACGGCTGCCGAGAGCTTCGCATGATCGGAGGCATCGACGAAGAGCGCGGTCGGCCTGCCTTCGTAAGACAGCACTTCGCGCAGGACGGGAAGATCGGTCACGACGGAGGGAACCCCGGCGTTCGCGGCCTCGACCGCAGCCAGGCCGAAAGTCTCGGCCTGCGTCGGGAACACGAACACGTCCAGGCAGGCGAGAAACTCCGCCATCCGGCTCGGGGGAATTTCTCCGAGCAGATGCAGCCTGTCCGACACCTTCAATTCGTCAGCCAGCCGCCTCAGCCGCGTCTCGTCGGCGCCCTGGCCGGCGAGCGCGAGATGCCAGGACGGTTGATCCGGCAGCAGACGTATCGCCATGTCGAGCCGCTTGTGCGGATGCAGCCGCGCTGCGCAGCCGAGCAAGACGCGATCGGTCGGCAGATTGAATCTCTGTCGGGCCGCGTCCTTCGACAGCGTGAGCGCCTTGTCGTCGAAGCCGTGCGGCACATGCACCATGCGCGAACGGTAGGCCGCGGGGTAGCGCGAATATTCGCGTTCCATGTCCTTCGAATTGAGCGTGATGCGGTCGAAGAAGCCGAGGCTGCCCATGACGATGTCGGCGGTGCGGACCGGCCGGCTCATCGCGAGCGCAGATGAAACCTGATTGGCAACGACAGGTGCGCGGCTGACGAGGTGCGCGATGCCGGCGCCAATGACGTTGCCGAAATGCTGGAACGTCAGAACGGCGTCGGGCCTGACCGTCCTGATATGGCGGGCGAGCGTCCACAGCATCCGCAGCAGCGCCAATGGATTGCCCGGCCGGCTCGGCGCGCAATAGAGCGTATCGGGCGGCTCATCGAAGGAATCCGATTTGCGGAAGAAGAAGAGATTGGTGACGCGGTAGCCGCGCGCGGTCAGCCCGGCGCCGAGCAGCCTGGAGATCTCCTGCGCGCCGGCGTTCTCGGCCTGGGTTTGCGCGAGAAGCACGTGCAGCTTTCGTCCGCTGCCGTTCGACTGCGCGGGTGCTGCCGCGGTCGTCTCGCCCAATTCCTTGTTTGGCTGATAGTGCAGCACGGATCCCGACCCGCTAGAGAAACGAAATCTTCACCTTCTTAACTCCGTACCTATCATGCGGGCATCGCGTGGACACCGACTAGAAACAAACGGAGTTAATGCAAGGCCCGGCCATCGCCATCGTTGGCGCAGCCATTTCACGGGTTCCCCGACACTGCGCAGCAAGCCTGTTAACCAATCGATCTTGCACGTCGCCGGCGCGTGAACCCGACCTACTCACCGGAGTCGGCGCCGCGAACCGCATAATTGCCGCGCTTCAATGCGCTGAAGCGCAGAAGCACGAGAATTGAAGGATCCACTCCCGTCCGGCGGCGGCAGAGCACGTTCAGGGCAATGGTCGCGAGCGCCAGCGACACCGTGGCGGAAATCGCAGCACCAAGCACGCCGAGCCAGGGGATGAGAACGAGAAATCCCGCAAGGCGCAGCGCGACGTTGGCCGCAACGACGGGAACATAGATTCGTTCATGGCCGGTCAGCTGCAGGATGGCAGCCGCCGGGCCGCCTGCAGCCTGGATGGCCGTTCCGATGGCGAGGACGATCAGGACCGAATGCTGTTCGGTGAAATGAGGTCCGAACAGGTTGAGGAGATAGGGGCCGCCGATCCAGATCGTGGCGAGCCCGGCGGCCACGCAAAGCGCGGTCACCTCCGCCATCAACCGCAAGGTTCGCTCGAACTCCCGATGGTTCTTGCTGAAATACAGCGAGGGAAGCCGGCGCGCGCCGAATGTGTACAGCGCCGCGGACACCATGGCGAATATGTTGGCGAGGCGCGAGGCGGCGAAGTAGATGCCGGCCGTCGCCGGATCCAGCATCCAGTAGACCAAGATGACGTCGAAATACTGGTTTGCGACCTCGAGGATGGACGCGAGCCAGAAGTGCAGGGCGCTCGATCGCCAGCGGGATGTCTCGGAACCCGCAGCGGTGCCGCGCAAATTCGGCAGAACGCGCGCAATCGAGATGATCTGCGCAGCCAGCCCGACCGACATGGCAATCGTCATCACGGCGATCAGCTCGGCGGGATCGAGCTGCCGATGACCGACCAGCATGACGAGCAGGAACAGGACGACGATGACCCGCCAGAAGAACTCGCGGTTTCCTTCGCCCATGAGAATGCTGACCAGCGAGCGTGCGATCTGGCTGCCAAGCATCACGCCGGCGTTCACGGCCGTGTACGCGGACACCGCGAGGATCAGCACCCACCAGTCGCCTCTCATGTTGGCCGCGATGGCAATCCCCGCGATCACGATCAGCATGGCGATCGAGGTGATCTTGAAGCTCGACAGCAGGACGCCTTTGGTGAGATCCGGCCTGTCGCCGACCTGATACTCGTTCAGGAAGCGCACCAGCAAGGATTCCTGGCCGACCAGTCCCACGACGGCGGCGATCTGGGCAACCGAAAGCCAGGTCGCAAAGATGCCGAAGCCATCGGGCGACATCGTTCGTGCCGCCAGCGAGAACAAAGCAAACGCGAGCGCGCCGCTGCCAACCTTGAGGAGGATGGTCCCGACGACACCGCGCGTGACGTCACGCCGCAGAAGCTGGAGGATGGATTCGATCATGGAAGTTTAGGGAGCTGCTTTCTCCTGAAGACGGCGCCGGCGACAAGCTAGCATGCCGAAAAAACACGAGTGTTAATGGGCGACATGCAGGATTCTGCCTTCGGCGACGATATCGCGGTGACGTCGCTTGCTTCACTGTGGAACATCGTCGTTCCCGTTGTCCCAAATCAAGCAAGGCCGGCTCGGACCGTCTGACGGCGTATCGCCGCAACGATGGCCGAGAAGGCCGAGATCAGCGGTCGGATGGCGAATGGCTCGCGGGATCGGCCACCAGAAACCGCAATTGACGGGGAATTCCCAGCAAGAGGCGTGCCGGCTTGTCGTCAGGATGAGCGGCCCTCCCGCCCGTTAACCTCGATATCGAGAAATGATCGCGTTTGGCCGCGTGATGCGACATCAGGCCGGAGAATTGCACGTGCGACTTTAGTTGACCGTGGGAGCCTAGATCATGACGGCGGACAAAACCGTGAACGAGCCGATCGTTGCGGACATCGCGATCGTCGGCGGCGGCCTTGCGGGATCGCTCGCGGCGGCCGTGCTGGCGCGGGCAGGGCATCGCATCGCCCTGATCGACAAGCGGGCGGTCTACCCGGACGAATTCCGGGTCGAAAAGATCGGCGGCCATCAATTGGCGATGCTGCGCAAGCTGGGCTTTCTCGATGCGCTCGAGAGTGTCGCCAGTCGATATGATCAGGTGCTCAATATCCGGGAAGGCAAGGTGGTCGACGTCAGTGTCGGTCAGGCCTACGGGTTTCCCTATGCCGATCTCGTGGCGATGGCGCGCAGCCAGATGCCCGATCCGTCCAGCCTGATCGTCGACGAGGTCGCCGCGATCAACTGCAGCGACGACGTCCAGCATCTCGAACTGGCCTCCGGACGGCGCGTGACCGCGCGCCTCGTCGTTCTCGCCACGGGCATGGCGGGAGCGCTCGGCTACAAGCTCGGCATCAAGCGGCGCGTGCTGGCCGAGCGCCACTCGGTCTCGTTCGGCTTCACGATTACCCGCCAGGACGGCCGCCCGTTCGATTTCGAGGCGCTGACCTGCTATGGCGAGCGCACGGCGGATGGCATCGACTATCTCAGCCTGTTTCCCGTCCGCGCCGGGATGCGGGCCAATCTTTTCATGTTCCGCGACCCGACCGATCCGATCATGCGCGAGCTGCGTCGCGAGCCGGAGGCGACCGTTTTGCGCCTGCTGCCGGGCTTGCGGCCCTATCTCGGCGATTTCCGCGTCATCGACCGGGTCCAGAACTGGGTGATGGATTTGACCGTCGTCGAAGGACATCTGCAGCCCGGAATCGTGCTCATCGGCGATGCGTTCCAGACCAATTGCCCCGCCGCCGGCACCGGTGTCGCGCGCCTCTTGGTGGACGTCGATCGTCTCTGCACCGAATATGCACCGCGATGGCTCGCGACATCAGGCATGGGCCAGGAGAAGATTGCGCAATTCTATTCCGATCGCGACAAGATCGCGGCGGATCAGCAGTCCCTGAAGATGGCGCGCTTCCGCCAGGCGCTGACGTCCCGCGACGATATCGGCTGGGACGTCCGGCGCCGCTTGCACTTCCTGCGGCGCAGCCTGGCGCACCGTGTCGATCAGATGCATCCGGGCTGGATTGGACGCGTTCGCGGCGCGCTGCGCGCCTGAGGCCTGCGCTTCTTTCGCCTGCCGTCGGTCAGCGGGTCGGCGTCGGCGTGCGGGCGGGCAGGAGCCGCAAATCCGATAATCGCTTGGCCGCGAGCTTGAGCCAGGGCGCCTGGTTCAGCGCGAACAGGGCGACGGCGCCCATTGCGCTGCCGGCCTGCGTGACCGCCCACATCGGCGACGGCTGTCCGCCGAACAATTTCTTGTAGGGCTCGTCACCAATGGTGAAATCGAGCATCTGATCGCCGCGCTCGATACAATCGCGTGCCACCTGCTCGAACATCAGCGCGCCCAGGGACTGGCTCTTGTATCCGGCGATGTCGAAGGCGCTCATGATGATGAGGAAGCTGTCGCGATGGCATAGTCCGAGCACGGCCGCAATCACTTCGCCGTCCATCTTCATGGCGTAGAGGCGCACGAAGCCGCCGAGACCACGCAGGGCCACGTCGGAGTAGAAGTCGAAATATTCGGGACGCTGCAGCAGGTCGCCGTCGCCCTGCGCCTGAAAGCGCGGGCCGCGAAACTTCTTCATCACCTCCAGTGCCTCGAGCACGGAAGCGTTGTCGTCGCAGCAAGCAAAGCTCAGCGCGCCCTTCTTCTGGAGCTGGCGAGATTTCTTTGCGAGCTCCTTCTGATAGGAGCGGTCGATCGCGCTGGCACGCCATTGCTCGAACGGCGCGACGAGAACCGTCGCGTAGGCATTGGTCTCCATCGAGACCCGGCGGGAGGCCCCGAGGAGATTTTCGATCGGAAGCCGCCCGTCGGGCAGCTTGGTCATGCGAAGCAGATCGAACGGACGAACGAGGCGCCTGATCTCCGCGCATGCATCGGCGTCGCCGAGCAGCCGCGCAAACACGTCCGGGCTGCAGACCGGGGCCAGATAGTCGGAGACACGCAGGTCGGCGAACTCGACGGTCCGGATCGGACCGCGCCGCATCCGGAGCAGGGGCAGCACCATCGCAAGCGTTCCCGTCGCGCGGTCACGGACCACGACGACCAGAGGTGTTGCACCGGCATTTGCAGCAAGCCGGGCATAAAGGCTGTGCAGCCAGATTGGATGCTGGAACGCGGTCGCCGCCGAGCGATCGAACAGCTCGGCGTACTCCTCGGACAAAAAGTCGAACGACTGCTCGATGACAATGTCGAAATCGTTGCTGGGCTTGTTCATGTGCAATCAGGGAAACCGGACAATTCGCGACCATCGATCGAGCCGTAGCTGGGCTTTATAGCAGGCTCGTTACGGGCTAGACACCAGCGGCCTGCGATTTGCATTAATGTGTTCAACCGCGTTCGTATCGTTACCAAACCCTTAATCCACCGATCGCGATCTCCTCGATCGTGCAAGATGGTCTCGTACGGTCCAGAACACGTCGACGATGTCCCTCTCACGACGAGAATTGCTCAATACGGCGGCACAGATCGCAACGCTGGCCGCCTGGCCCGGCGCCGCAGCCGCTGACGATTACCCCTCGCGGCCCATCAGGCTGGTCATTCCCTATACGGCCGGCGCCGCGGGCGATCAGATCGGCCGTCCCTGGGCCGACAGGATTGCTCCGCTGCTGGGGCCGGTCTATGTCGAAAATATCGGCGGCGCCGGCGGCGCGATCGGATCAGCCGCGGTGGCGCAGAGCGCGCCGGACGGCTATTCGCTGCTGCTCGGCAATGGCAGCACGCAAGTGATGATTCCCTTGTCCTCGGCGCAGCCGGCCTATGACGGGATTCGTGATTTCCGTGCCATCTACCGCCTGATCACCAGCACGCTCGCATTCGCGGTTCATCCTGCCTTGCCGGTCAAGGACCTGCGGGAGCTGATCATCTTTGCCAGGGCCAATCCCGGCAAGCTGTCCTATGGCACTCCGGGCGTCGGCACCGGCAATCACCTCGTCGGGGAGATGTTAAGGATGCAGTCCGGCCTCGCAGCGGATTTCATCCACGTCCCCTATCGCGGCATGGGGCCTGCGACCAACGACCTGGTGAGCGGCCAGATATCTTCGGTGATCGCGGTGGTCTCCAGCCAGATCCTGCAATTGCACTTTGCTGGCAAGCTGCGGCTGATCGCCGTG
This sequence comes from Bradyrhizobium sp. WYCCWR 12699, assembly GCF_032144035.1. Classification (NCBI taxonomy): domain Bacteria; kingdom Pseudomonadati; phylum Pseudomonadota; class Alphaproteobacteria; order Hyphomicrobiales; family Nitrobacteraceae; genus Bradyrhizobium; species Bradyrhizobium sp. WYCCWR 12699. The sequence goes on along the minus strand of NZ_JAVTJN010000039.1, from coordinate 593,849 downwards.
ACGAGCGATCGGCGGTTGAACGGCGCGCCTGATATTCCGACGGTGATCGAGCAGGGCATGCCGGATCTCAGATATGCCGGCTGGTTTGGCTTGTTCGCTCCAAAAGCAACGCCGGATACGATCGTGGAGCGGATCGCTGCGGCGACGCGCACGGCGATGGCCGATCCAAAATTGCAGGAAAGCTATCGCTCACAGGGTCTGGAGCCGGACGTCGGTTCAGGTCCCGACAGGTTTCAGCGCCTGGTCGAAGACGAGCTGGCTCGCCTTGCTCCCATCGTCAAGGCGATCGGGCTGAAGCGCGACTGAGATCACGCTCCAAAACTTAGCGCGGCATTTGCAAGTGACGTGCTGTCGCAGATCCAAGCGCGCTGCGTCATTCTGCGCGACTGAGAAGCGTCCTTTGAAATCGTTCCAGATGCGCTGTCCACTGCAGTCATTGACGATCGAGACATTCTAAGTCGCCGCGCACGCATTTTCGTTGCCGTGATCATGGCCGCTTTCTAGAGAGGGCTATCGATGAGGGGCTTTCTGGAAATGCAGCGTGCGGGTGGAGTTGAGACGGTAGCGCGCTTCGGCGCGGCGCTGTTGGGTGGAGTGGCGTTGCTCACGTGGTTTGAATTGCCTGCTCGATCCCAGACAGCGCAAGGCGGCAGCTCCCTTCCACCCGTGACTGTCGAAGCCCCGGCCAAACAATCGGCCCGCCGCGCGCCGACCAGGCGAAACAACGCTCCGGTCCGATCGACGTCGCGGCGCGCCCCGCAAGCCCCAACGGTCGCAATGCCATCGCAGCCCGGTGTCGTTCCCGCCTTCGCCGGCGGTCAGGTCGCGCAAGGCGCGCGGCTGGGACTGTTCGGAAACACCGGCACCATGAAGTCGCCGTTCAGCGTGACGAGCTACACTGACAAGTTCATTCGGGATCAGCAGGCGGCAACGGGTGCGGACGCCCTCATCCTCGATCCGTCGGTGCGAAGTTCTCATCCCACGGGCGGCGTGGTGGACTCCTTCAACATTCGCGGGTTTCCGATCAACGAAGGCAACAACGGTGAGTTCGCCTTCGAGGGTCTTTACGGAATTGCGCCGACCTATCGCATCTTCACGGACTACGTCGAGCGCATCGAGGTGCTGAAAGGTCCTTCCGCTGCGCTCTCCGGCATGGCGCCCAATGGCGGCGTCATCAATGTCGTGCCCAAGCGCGCGGACGAGGACTTGACCCGCTTGACCGCAAGCTACGGCTCGACGGCCCGCTTCGGCGGGCATTGGGATGTTGCGCGTCGTTATGGCGACGGCAAGGAGTGGGGCGTACGCGCCAGCGGGAGCCTCCGCGACGGTGATACGCCCATCAACCGCCAATCCGAGACGACAGGTGTCGGATCACTCGCCCTCGACTATCGAGGGGAACGGTTCAGGTCCTGGCTCTATCTGATCGCGCAGACCGACCGGTTCGATGCGCCGTCGCGGCCCTTTTTGATGGCTTCCGGCCTGCAGGTGCCGAAGGCGCCGGATGGCCGGTTGAACGTGACCCAGCCCTGGGAATGGTCGCGCATCAACGATCAATCGGCCCTGCTGCGAACCGAGTACGACGTCAGCGACCAGGTCACGCTGTTTGCGGATGTCGGCGGCTCCAGGACGAATGTCGAGCGGTTCTTCGGTCTCCCAACCATTGTCAGCGCGAGCGGCAATACGACCTCGACGCCTCAGTACTTCGGCCTCAGCATCGATCGAACCACCTATGATGGCGGCCTTCGCGCCCGCTTCGACACCGGCTTCGTCCATCATGCTCTCGCATTCCAGGCCTCGGTCTATCATGACGCGCTGTACCGGCGGCTGACCAATGGTACTCTGGTCGCGTCGAACATCTACAATCCCACCGTCGCGCCAACCCAGTTCGCCAATGAGATCAGCGACCGGCCGCGGCTCTCTGACAGCCAGCTCACGGGGCTTTCGATTGCCGACACCATGTCCGTGCTCGACGAGCGCATCCTGTTGACCCTGGGTGTCCGGCGCCAGGGCATCGAGGCGAACAACTATGCCTCCAATGTCGGCACGCTGACGTCGTCCTATGACAGGAGCGCCGTTACGCCGGTGGTCGGCCTCGTCGTCAGGCCCGTGGAGAATATCTCCCTGTACGCGAACTATGTCGAAGGCCTCGCGCGTGGCGACGTGGCGCCGCAGACCGCGTCCAATTTCGGCGAGGTGCTGCGGCCCTACGTCGCCAAGCAGTACGAAGCCGGCGTCAAGGTGGATTTCGGCCGGATCGCAACAACCTTCAGCGCCTTCGAGATTTCGAAGGCGAGCGGCGAGCTGTCCGCCGGTCGCTTCGCGGCGACCGCCGAACAGCGAGTCCGTGGGCTCGAGTTCAACGTCTACGGCGAGCTCATGCAGGGCGTCCGCGTCCTCGGAGGCATCTCGTTGCTGGACGGTACCCTGACGAAGACCGCGGTCGCGACGAATGTCGGCAACACGCCGATCGGTGTTCCGAACGTCCAGGCCAATATCGGCGCGGAGTGGGATCTACCGTGGATGCGAGACCTCACGTTGAACGGAGCCGTCATCTACACGGGCAGGCAGTTCGCGGACTCCGCGAACAAGCAGCCGATTCCGGAGTGGACGCGGCTCGATCTCGGGGTCCGCTACACCACGGCGATCAACGGCAGGAAGACGGTGTTCCGCGCCAACATCCAGAACGTGACCGGTGAGAGCTACTGGTCGAGCGTGGCCTCGTTCGGTACGTTCTTTCTGGGAGCGCCGCGCACCTATCTGCTGTCGATGACCGTGGACATGTGATCGTCGCGCACGCGCTTGCGTCAAACGCAGCCCAGCATTCCGTTCCGGCGCCGTGACGCGCCGGACTGAAAAGTCTCCATGGAATCAACGGGGTGACTTCCGCCGTTGCCTGCTTTTCGGCCCGCCTGCCGAAAAGTCGCGCGGCCCTTGCTCTTGCCAGTATGAGGGTTCTTGATAAACCTCATACTGCGGGATCGGGTGGATGGAGCAGGCTTTGAGGCGGACTTTGCGGGCGATCGAACCGGGCACGCTGGTGCTGTTCGGAGGGCTGATCGCCGTCAACATCGCCGCCTGGGCCTGGGCCTTCGCGCTGTTCGGCGACCGGCCGACGGTGCTGGCGACGGCGCTGCTGGCCTGGGTGTTCGGCCTGCGCCATGCCGTCGACGCCGACCACATCGCCGCCATCGACAATGTCGTGCGCAAGTTGATGCAGACGGGCAGCGCGCCGCAGAGCGTCGGCCTCTATTTTGCGCTGGGTCATTCCACCGTGGTGGTGGTTGCAACCATCTTGCTCGCGCTCGGCGTGGTGAGCCTTGGTGGCGACAGCCTGCTCAAGGAGATCGGCGGTCTCATCGGCACGTCGGTGTCGGCGCTGTTCCTGCTGGTGATCGCAGCTATCAATCTCGTCATCTTCATCGGCCTGTGGCGGACGTTTCGCGCGGCGCGGGAGCAGGGCGTTCACGACGCCGAAGGGCTCGAGACGCTGCTCGCCAATCGCGGTTTCCTCGCGCGGCTGCTCGGGCCGCTGTTCCGGCTGGTCACAAAACCCTGGCACATGTATCCGCTCGGCTTCCTCTTTGGGCTCGGCTTCGACACGGCAACCGAGATCGGCCTGCTCAGCATCTCCGCCACCGAAGCCGCGCGCGGGGCGTCGATGGCAGATGTCCTGGTCTTCCCGGCGCTGTTCGCCGCGGGCATGGCCCTGGTCGACACCGCCGATTCCGCGCTGATGGTGAGCGCCTATCGATGGGCGTTCGTCGATCCCTTGCGCAAGCTCTGGTACAACCTCACGATCACCGGCGCCTCCGTGGCGGTGGCGCTGTTCATCGGTGGCATCGAGGCGCTCGGCTTGGCCGCGGACCGGCTCGGCCTGTCCGGGGGCGTGTGGATGCTGGTCGACGGCCTCAACGAGTCGCTCGCCAATGTCGGATTCGCCGTGATCGCGCTGTTTGCGATCGCCTGGCTGGTCTCGGTCGTACTCTATCGTCGCATCTTCGAGGGCGGTCGGCAGCAGGCCGCAACGAAAGCTCTGGCCTGCGCCGATGCGACCGAAGCGGCGTGAGCCCTGTCGTGGCGGCGCGCTGACGGCTCTCTCGGTGCTGGTGCTGCTCGCGGATGACGGCCGCGCCTTCGCGCAAAGCGGCAACGCCTCACGCGAGTTGCCGCCGATCGAGATCGGCGGCGAAGATTCGGCGCGCAGGAAGCTGGTCGCACCCCGCCGCACCGCCAAGCCGCCGGCGGCCGGCCGCCGCGTCTTCGTCGATCCAGCGACGGCGCAGACCCCCGATGGGCGCAGCGTTGCCTCCGGCGCAAAGAGCCAGCCCGGCATGGCCAGCGAGATCACCATCTCCGGCGAACAGCTCAATGCCCGCCCTTTCACGCGGCCGGGCGAGGCGCTCGAAGCCGTGCCAGGTCTGATGGTGACGCAGCATTCCGGCGAGGGCAAAGCCAACCAGTATTTCTTGCGCGGCTATAATCTCGACCATGGCACCGACCTTGCGATCAACGTCGACGGCGTCCCCGTCAACATGCGGACCCATGCGCACGGCCAAGGCTATGCCGATCTCAACTGGCTGATCCCGGAAACCATCGCCGCCGTCGATGTGCGCAAGGGGCCGTACTTCGCCGATGAAGGTGATTTCGCTTCGGTCGGCAGCGTCCATGTCGGCCTGATCGACCGTACCAAAGGACTGGCGCAGCTAAGCGTCGGCAGCTTCGGCTACCGCCGCCTGCTCGGCATGAATTCCGTGAAGCTCGAGGAGGGCGCGCTGCTCGTGGCTGGCGAGATCGGCACCTATAACGGGCCGTGGGACAATCCGGACAATGTGCGCAAGCTCAACGGCCTCGTTCGCTACAGCCAGGGCACCGCGACCGACGGCGTCTCCGTCACCGGCATGGCTTACACCAATGCATGGAATTCGACCGATCAGGTGCCGCAGCGCGCGATCGCGGCCGGCTTCCTCAACCGCTTCGGTTCCGAAGATCCGAGCGATGGCGGCAACACCAACCGGTTTGCGCTCTCGGGCCGCATCGCGCAGAGCGACGATCTCGGCTCCTGGAAGGCCAACGCCTATGTGGTGAAGAGCCAGCTCGATCTCTTCAACAACTTCACCTATTTCCTCAGCGATCCCGTGCTCGGCGACCAGTTTCATCAGCATGACGATCGCCTGATGCTGGGTGCCAACGTCTCGCGCACGCTGAACGGCTCGCTGGCCGGTCTGCCGATGCAAACGATCTTCGGCCTGCAATCGCGCTATGATGCGATCGACCTCGCACTCAGCAACACCTTCCGGCGCGGCTTCCTTGCCGACATCCGCAGCGACAAGGCTGGCGAGGGCAGCGTCGGCGTCTACGCCGAGAATACCGTGCGCTGGACCGATTGGCTGCGGACCAGCGTCGGCTGGCGCGGCGACTATTATGCCGCCGACGTCACCTCGCGGTTCAATGCCAACAATTCCGGCCGCGCGGACGCCGCGCTCGGCAGCCCGAAATTCAGGATGGTGCTCGGCCCGTTCCATCAGACCGAGTTCTTCCTCGGTGCCGGCTACGGCATGCACTCCAACGACGCCCGCGGCGCGACCACGACGGAAGACCCCAGCGATCCCGCAACGAGGCTGACACCGTCGCCGGTCCTGGTGCGGACCAAGGGAGCAGAGGTTGGCGTGCGCAGCAGGATCGTTCCCGGCCTCGACACCTCGCTCAGCCTCTTCATCCTCGATCAGGATTCCGAGATCTTGTTCTCCGGCGATGCCGGCGACACCTCGGCGACCCGCGCCAGCCGCCGCTACGGCTTTGAGTGGACCAACCACTACCGGCCCAACTCCTGGATCGACATCGACGCCGATCTCGCCATGACCCATGCGCGCTTCCGTGACTATGACAGCGAGCAGGCGGAGGTCTACGCCTCGCTCGCCGGCTATCCCGAGGCGCAGATCGGCAATGCACCCGGCAACTCCGTTCCGAACGCGCCTGCGATGGTGGCGTCGGCCGGCGTCACGCTGGGCGAGAAGACCGGCTGGTTCGGCGCCTTGCGCTGGCGCTATCTGGCGTCGAGTCCTCTGACGGAGGACAACGCATTCCGCTCCGCTGCGACCAGCATCTTCAACGGCCGCCTCGGCTATCGCATCGACAATGGCTGGCGTCTTCAGCTCGATGCGCTCAACCTGTTCAACACGAAGGCCAGCCAGATCACCTATGCCTACGGGTCGCTGCTCAAGACCGACACGCTCTATAACCTCTGCACATCGGGCGCCGCGCCAATGTCGGTCTGCCAGAATGGCGTGATGGATTACGTGCTGCATCCCGTGGAGCCGTTGACGTTCCGCCTCACCATCGCCGGGGCGTTCTAGGTTTTTTGGGGAGCGCAGGTCGATTGACTTGCCGATTGACCCCGCCCGTCATCCGGGAATGCCGGCGATGGCCTCCTAGGTTTACAGGAGGCAGATCTCGCGCGCGACTGCTACCTGAACGGTCGGCTGAACGCCAGGCAGGAGACAGGCATGCAGAGCGTCGTCCCGACATTGTCGCTGATCCTCACGGTCGTCACGTTCGGCAGCGGAGCGACGAAGTCCGTGGTGCCGAAGGAAATTGCCGCCGACGGAACGGTGGTTGCGAGCCTGCTGGCCGAGGGCGCGCAGACCTACGACTGCAAGGCCGGCAGCGACGGCAAGCTGGTCTGGACATTCCGCGAGCCGATCGCGACGTTGATTTCGGACGGCACCACGGTCGGTCGTCACTATGCGGGCCCGGTCTGGGAGAACGTGGACGGCAGCGCGATCACCGGCAAGGTCGTCGCCAGCGTTCCGGGCGCGACGCCGAATGACATCGCCTGGCTCAAGCTCAGCGTCGTCAGCACGCGCGGCGAGGGCGTGTTTTCGAAGGTGACGATCGTGCAGCGGATCGACACCCATGGTGGTGCCGTGCAAGGCCCCTGCGAGGCAACGGGCACCTCGCTCGTTGCTCCGTACTCCGCCACTTACGTCTTCGTGCGCGAGAGGAATTGAAGCGGTCGCGATGCGACAGCGACGTGGCGAAAATATCTCACCACGCGAGAATGGAGGGATCGCGGGTAGCAGTCTCCTAGGTTTGCAGGACGCGGGCGTCGTGCGCGACCGGTACGTGAATGGGCAACACGGAATCGAGTCACTCTGGAGCTGGAAATGCCACGTTTGGTCCAACGTCATGATCTGCTGCGCCGCCGCCTTGTCCGCCTGCTGCCGCTGATTGCGATAGCCGCATCTACGGACCGCGCCGCCGCGGCCTGCGACCCGGTCTCGCCGGTCGACCATGCGATCGTCACCTGTACCGGCGTGACGAACAACCAGAACGGGACTGTCGGCTATGGCTCCGCCACCGATACCGGCAACACCATCAACATCGTGTCAGGCGCTTCCGTGACAGGAGTTCTCGCTGGTCTGCAATTCCAGGACATTGTCAGGTTGGATAACTCCGGCACCATCTCGGTGCTGGACCCGAGCGGTGCCGCAATCGAAGCCCATGCGTTCGTCGACGTGACCAACGGGGCCGATGGGGTCATCACCGGCGGCTTCTTTGGAATCAAGGCAGGCAACACTGGCACCGCGATCATACACAACTTCGGTCGCATATCGAGTTTGGTCGGAATTCAGGCCGGAAACGTCAGCGTCGATAATGCGGGCGCCATCGCTGGAGGTAGCATCGGTGCCGGCATTGCCGCCGTCGCCGCCACGGTCAACAACACGGCGGATGGAACCATCTCTGGCGGAACCGGCATTTTCGCCGATACCGTCACCCTCTTCAACGCAGGGAGGATCTCAGGTCAACAGGATGGGATTTCTGGCGGCGTCGTCGACGTCGCGAACACGGGCAGCATCACTGGCGTGCTTATCGCTATTCGCGCTTCGACAAGTGCAACCGTCCAGAACAGCGGCCTCATCTCTGGCGGCGTCTTCGGACTTGCCGTCTTCGACGGCGCTGGCGTCCTAACCGGGAGGCTCGACGTCACGAATTCCGGGACCATCGAGTCCGGTGACATCACACTCTCGGCAAACGATGTCAGCGTGAGCACGTCAGGAACCATATCGGGGAGAAACCGGGCGATCAGCGCAATCAATGTCGACCTATTCAATTCGGGCACGATGTCGAGCGGCGAAGCGGTCATTTCAGGCGCCAATGCAAGGATCGTGAATACCGGGTCAATCCTGGGAGGCCAGTGGGGCATAGCGGCGGGAACGCTGAACCTCGCGAATTCCGGCACGATCTCGGGCAATATCGGCGTCGAGGCGGGCAATCCGGCCAACGGCACGAGCATCGACAATTCCGGCACCGTCATCGGCACCGGCGGCACAGCCATCAAGTTGAGCTCGACCGCCGACACGCTGACGCTGCGGCCGGGCTCGCACATCGTCGGCGTGGTCGACATGGGGCTCGGCAACGACGTCGTCAACGTCCTCGTCGCCGCGCCCAAGACACGGGTCTCGTCGCTGACAGCGGTGGAGCTGCCGTCCTTCGTCAACTTCACCGGTGTGCTCAACACCAGCTTTTCCAACGCCAACAGCAATCCCGCGGCCTCAGTCGGAACAACGCTCGCCACGCTCGATCCGACCGCGCTGGCGCTCGCCGATCGCGCGTTGATGGATTTCAGCGGCGGCGTGTCGTCGCTGGTGCAGGGCCGTCTTGGCGGCGTGCAGCCCTCTGCGAACGGCGCGATGATGGCGATGGCCTATGCGCCTGACAGCAGCCATGCCGGCGGCTTCGTCAAGGCGCCCGGCGCCGGCGGCTGGAGCGATGCGGCGCCGATCACGGTATGGGCCAACAGTTTCGGCGGCCGGCGCACCCAGGACGAGACGGCGGCCACGTTGCGCGCCACCAACACGGCCTGGAGCGCGGCGGTCGGGCTCGACCGCAGGATACGGCCGGACTGGCTGGTCGGCGCCTTCCTCGGCGGCGGCTCGGGAGCGCTGTCGGTCGATCTCGGCTCGCAGCGCGTCGACACGGATTATGTATTCGCGGGCGTCTACAGCCGCTTCGAATGGGCCGCGCAGTTCTTCGATTTCACCGTGCAGGGCGGCGGCTCCTCCAACAGGTCCAGCCGGCTGGTGCTGAACAACGGCGCCGCGGAGACGGCGCGGGCGACGTATGACGGCTGGTACATCAGTCCGGAACTCGCCTATGGCCGGCGCTATCAGATCGGCGACGGCTACCTGCTGACACCGACGGCGCGCGTGCGCTACGTCGCGGGCTTCTTCGACGGCTATGCCGAAGCGGGCTCGGCCCAGAACCTGGCGGTCCGCAGCCGCACGCTGCAGAACTTCGAGGAGCGTGGCGAGCTCGAACTGTCGCGTGCGACGAGCTTGTTCGGCGGCGACCACACCCTGAAGACCAGCGTGCACGGCGGCGTCATCGCGCAGCAGCGTGTCGGCGGCACCACGCTCAACACGGTGCTGATCGGGCAGGGCCTGTCGTTCGCAACACCCGGCCAGGCCAGCACGGTGGGCGCGGTGTTCGGCGCCGGCTTCGATTATCGCACGACCAGGAACGTCACGCTGTTCGGCGCCGTGAAAGGCGTCGCCATGTCGGACCAGAGCCGGATCGGCACCGCAAGAGGCGGCCTTCGCGTGTCGTTCTGAAACGGTTCCGTCATCGCCCAGAGGCCGGCGGTGACGCCCTCCAGGCCTTCGACGATGCGCCGCGCGATGAGCCCTCACATCTGCTTGAGCGCGAGGTGCACGGCTGCGACCTCCTAGGTTTGCAGGAGGCGGAGTGGCTCCGGCGGTGATAGTTGCGGAGACCGTCGCTCGTTGACGGCCTGCTCGCGGCCTCCTCGCGACGGTCATCCTCCGAACGGAGGATGACTGGGCGCCTGCGCCAAGTGAGTGTGAGCGGGCGGTTTGACATGAAAGAAGCGGACGATGATCGGGTTGGAAGGCTCCAAAGATGCGCCGGCTCCCCTGAAACGTGCGCGAAACCTGCGATCGGTCCAGACATTGTCCGTGCCAGTCAATTCCGGTGATCCGCGAGAGTTCGGCGATCTGATCGGCATCGTCTACGACGCCGCGATCGATCCTTCCCGGTGGGAGGAGGCCATCGCAAGAACCGCCCGGTTTGTCGGCGGCACCGGCGGCGGGCTGTTCTGCAAGGATGTCGGCGTCCAGCACGCGACCATCCCCCATAGCTTCGGATTTCAAAGGCCGCTGCCGGTGGAGCTGTTTCGCGAAATCTATCCGGCTGCCGCTGCGCATTTTCAAGGTGACCTCGAGGAACCGGTTGCGACCGCAGATATGATCCCGCTCGACGAACTCACCCGGACCGGCTTCTATCGTCAGTGGGCCGAACCTCAGGGCCTGGTCGACTTTCTCAGCGCAGTCGTCGACAGAACCACGATCAGCGCGGCGATATTCGGCGTCTTTCGTCATCAGGCACACGGCATCGCCGACGAGCATGCGCGGCGGCAGATGAAGCTGATCGCGCCGCATATCCGGCGTTCGGTATTGATCGGCAGGATGTTCGAGTTCAGGGCGGCGGAGGTCGCGACGTTCGTCGATACGCTCGACGGGCTCGATGCCGGCATGTTTCTGGTTGATATGGCGGGGCGCCTCATTCACGCGAATGCTGCCGGCAACGCGATTCTCGCCACATGCGCAGTTCTGAATTCCGTCGGCGGGCGGCTCGTTGCACGTGACACGCAGGTCGACCGGGCCTTGCGAGAGGTCTTCGCGGGCGCAGGGCAGGGCGACGCCGCGCTCGGGACCAGGGGCATCGCCATGCCGCTGACCGGCAGCGACGGCGAACGCTATGTTGCCCATGCGCTGCCCCTGACATCGGGTGCGCGTCGGCGCGCCGGCATCGTCCATACCGCCGTTGCCGCACTGTTCGTTCGAAAGGCGTTGCTGGCGATGCCCTTTGCGTCGCAGACGATCGGCAACGCCTTCAAGCTGACGCCGACCGAGCTCCGCGTTTTGCTTGCGGTCGTCGAGATCGGTGGGGTCCCGGAGATCGCCAACGCGTTTGGTGTTGCCGACACGACGATCAGGACGCATGTCAGCAGCCTGTTCGAAAAGACCGGCGCGGCGCGGCAGGCCGATCTCGTCAGGCTCGTGGCAGAGTATGCCACGCCGCTGGCGGGTTGAAGGCCTCTCCAGCCAAATTCTCGTGCATTCCTAGGACGACACGCCCCCGAGCAACGGCTCAGAATTGCCGGCGTCCGGTCGGCGCTGCTGACGGTCAGGCCGGCAATCCTGCATGTCATACAGCGAGGGCACAGCAATGAGCAGCGACGTCGTTACGGGCAAGGCTGCTGCCGAAAAGCCCGAGCAACGGACGGGGATCGCTGCAAGAGCAGTGATCTGTGCCTTTGCGGCGATGGGGCTCCTGTCGACCAATATCTTCCTCCCCTCCCTGCCGGCGATCGCGGTCGATCTCGGCGTGTCCAGCGCGGCCGTGACGTCGAGCATAACAGTGTTTCTGATCGTCTTCGCCGGAGGGCAGCTCATCGTCGGTCCGTTGTCGGACAGGCTCGGGCGAAAGGGTCCGATCGTTGTCGGGCTCTGCATCTTCGTGCTCGGGACGGCATGGTGCGCGTTGGCGGGGGATTTCCTGAACCTGCTGGTCGGCCGATCGGTTCAGGCGGCCGGAGTCTGCGCTGTTGCCGTCTTGTCGCGTGCGATCGCCCGGGACCTGTTCGACGGCCAGGCGCTGACCAGGGTGATGGCGTCGATCACGATCGCCACCGCGGCGGCCCCGGGTTTTTCACCGCTCCTCGGCGGCGCGATCGATCTTCTCCTCGGCTGGCGCTTTGCGTTCGTCCTTGTCGCGGCCAGCGCCGTCGGCGCAGGAGCGGCGTATGTGACCTTCGTCGGGGAAACCCTGGAGGTGGTCGGCGGCCCGCGCCATCCGCTCGAGATCATCCGCTGCTATCTCGGCTTGCTTCGAGACCCACGCTTCAGCGTGCCCGCAAGGACCGCAGGCCTTCTCATGGCCGGCTTGTACGCAGTCCTGTCGAGCGCGCCGCGGGTGCTTCTCGAGGGATTCGGTCTGTCGCCGATCGCTCTCGGCTGGTTGTTTGCGGGCGTCGTCTTCATCGTGTTCGGCGCCGGCCTGCTGGCACCAAGGCTGTCGGCCCGGTTCGGCCGCCAAGCTGCGATGTCGGCCGGTCTTGCTCTGGCCGCCGTTGCAGCGGTTGCGCTGCTCGGGCTGATGCTGGTCGGCGAGATCGCGCTGGGTTCATTTCTGATGATCGCTCCGGTTTTCCTGTTCGGGGTCGGCATTGCGAGCCCGCTTTCGAGCGCAGCGGCCCTGTCGCCATTCGCCGACAGGGCAGGCCAGGCGGCGGCGTTATTCGGCTGTTCGCAAATGGCGGGCGCGGCTTGTGGTGCCTCGCTTGCGGCCATCCTCTCCAGCGATCCGGTTCGGGGACTTACGGTCGTTCTTGCGGCGACATCTGTTGTCGCACTGCTGCTGCATGTCTTTTCGAGAACGTCGCGGCGGCTCATCCGCGATCATGCATAGCGTGCCGAACATCGTTTCTCCTGCGTATGGGACTTCAGGACCTTGACGCTGCGAACGCGCAGGAGTTTGCGCTTCCACAAAGAGCTTTGGAGGGAAATAGGTCGATTGTCGCATCGCGGCTATTCCGACGCGCCGACCGTGGAGCGCCGGGCGAGACGACCCTTCGGTGAATTGATCCAGCTCAAAATGTGACGCGATGGATGATCAATAGTCAGGCAGCAAGATCAAGCATCAGGGATGAGACGATGATGGCGCCCACTCCGGTTGATCTTGAGATCGCCGCGGAAATACCCGTCTTCAGCGGGCTCGAACCGCAAGAGCTCGCGGTCTTGCTGGGGCCCGCCAACATCTTCAACCTCCGTCCGGGTCATACGCTGTTTCGCCAGGGCGAGCCGGCCCAGGCCTTCTTTGTCGTCATGGATGGCTGGATCAAGCTGTACCGGGTCACCCCCGCCGGCGACGAGGCCGTCCTCAACGTACTCACCAGGGGTGAAAGCTTGGCCGAGGCGGTCACATTCACGGCCGGCCGCTATCCAGCTACCGCCAGCGCCGTCACTGCGGCCCGTGTGATGGTCATTCCGGCCGACCACGTCATCGCCTGCATTCGCCAGATGCCTGACGTCGCGATCGCGATGATCGCGTCGACGTCGCAACATCTGCATCGAATGGTTCAGCAGATCGAGCAATTGATGGCGCAGAGCGCCACGCAGAGAGTGGCCGAGTTTCTCGCCTCGCTCGCGCCGCGCTCCAGGGGGCCATGCACGATCACGCTGCCATACGACAAATCGCTGATCGCCGGCCGGCTCGGCCTGAAGCCGGAGTCGCTCTCGCGGGTGTTTGCCAAGCTGCGCATGGTGGGTGTCGATGTGCGCGCCTCGAACGTGGTGGTGCGCGACATGGCGCAGCTCTGCAAGCTCGTGGCCTGCGACCGGATCAGCGCGCGCTGCCCCGTGAAGCCGAGGATGATGTGCCCCGAACCGTCCGCCTCACGCGCGATGCGGCCCGAGGCGAAATCCGTGCCGGCGTGAACCACTCAAACAGGAGACGACGAAATGAGGCGTGTTTTGATCGCAATTGCAGTCGCTGCTGCTTCAGGCAGTGCTGCTTACGCGCAGGATGTGACGGCGGGCGCCACCGCGTTCAAGAAATGCGCCAGTTGTCACGACGTCGGCGCGACCGCGAAGAACAAGGTTGGCCCTGTGCTCAATGGTCTCGACGGCCGCAAATCGGGATCGATTGCCGGCTACAATTATTCCGACGCGAACAAGAGTTCCGGCATCACCTGGGATGAGGCGAGCTTCCTCGATTATATCAAGGATCCCAAGGCCAAGGTGCCCAACACCAAGATGGCGTTCGCAGGCATCAAGAACGAGGCCGAAGCCAAGAATCTCTGGGCGTTTCTCAAGCAATACGACGCCGACGGCAAGACGAAGTAATCCAAGACCAACTGGAGACCGGCGCGCATCGTCGCTCAGCCGACGATGCCGTCGTGTTGGCCGACGGCCCAGGTTGAGTGATGCCCGGCCGGATCGGTGGCCCAGATCGCGGTGCCGCTCAGCCGTGACAGCAAGGCCTCGATCTCCTCCGCGGACGCGATGGAAAGAGCCGTCGACAACGCATCGGCCATTGCGGCCGAGCGATGGTGCACGGTGATGGTGCGCCAATGCGCGGCGCTGCGGCCGCTGCGTGGATCAAACAGATGATGCGCCGTGCCTTCGGCACCGAGCACGCAGCCCGAGGCTTCGGAGGTGGCGAGGGCGCCTTCCGCCAGATGCAGCGGGGCGAAGCCGCTGCGCGCGATCAGCCATGGCGATCCGTCGCGCTGAGGGGCAAGCGCCCGCATCTCGCCGAGATCGACCAGGATGTTGCTGAACCCCTTGGCCGCCAGCAGTTCCGCCACGCGGTCGGTGACGTAACCCTGGCCGAGACCATTGAGCGTCAGGCGCTGGTTTTCGCCCAAACGAATTGAATCCGTTTCGAGCCGGATGCGCCGCCAGTCCACGGCCCGCCGCGCGTCGGCAAGGACGGCTTGCGGCGGCAGGCCGGTGTGGGTCTTGTCCGCGAACCAATCGACATGGGCTTCCCATAGCGCCTGCACGGTCGGATCGAACAGGCCGCCCGTGACATCCGCGATCTCCAGCGCCAGCGCCACGGCGCGACGCAGATCGCCGCCCGGCTCGGCGAGCGCGCCGGCACGATTGAGCCTGCACAGCTCCGATCCGGATTGGAACAGGCTCAGCGCTTGTTCCAGGCGATCGATCTCTGCCTCGACCAGCGCGGCGATGCTCCTTGCACTCTCGGGCTCGATGTCGCTGAACAGGATCCGCGCATCCGCGCCCATGGCGGTGCCCCGCCATTCGAAATCGGCTCGGGCCGGACGGGCAGGACCCGCGATGGCGACTGCGGCGGCCGATGCGAGGATCGTGATGGCGCGACGTCGTGTCGGATGATCAGGGAGCATCGTGTCTCCTCATGACGGCGGGGAGGGGGATGGCGGCAATGGCTGACGCCGCTGTGCGCGCTTCTTCAGATGAAGGCAGACGTCCTGGTCGAAATAATTGGCCTGGCACTTCAGGCAGTAGATGCATTCGTTGGGGTTGATCTGGCCGAGCGGATGAATTGCCTGCACAGTGCAGCGCCGTGCGCAGACGTGACATTCCGAACCGCATTCCCGGTAGCGCTTGAGCCATTCGAACATCCGCATCCGCGCCGGGATCGCCAGCGCCGCGCCGAGCGGGCAGAGATAGCGGCAGTAGAAGCGCTCGACGAACAGGCCGGCCAGCAGCAGCAATCCGGCGTAAACGCCGAACGGCCACTCCCGCAGGAACTTCATGGTGATCGCCGTCTTGAACGGCTCGACCTCGGCGAGCTGGAAGGCCGTCAGGATCGAGCGCAGCGAGATCGCGAGGATGGCGACGAACAGAACATATTTGATCATCCACAGCCGCTCGTGCAGCCCGAACGGGATCTCGATCTGCTTGATGCCGAGCCGGCGCGCGAGCTGATTGGTGAGTTCCTGCAATGTGCCGAACGGGCAGAGCCAGCCGCAGAACACGCCGCGCCCCCAGAACAGCATGCTGAATGCGACGAAGCTCCAGAGCAGGAACACCAGGGGATCGAGCAGGAACAGCTCCCAGCGGAAGCCGGAGAGCAGGGCGTGGATGAAGGTCAGGACGTTGACGACCGAGAGCTGCGCGTTGGCGATGAAGCCGAGGAACACCAGTGTCGTGAGCAGATAGAAGGTCCGGAGCCGGTAGTAAAACACGCCGTGTGCCGTCACCGCGTCCTGGAAGATCAGGATGCCAGCCAGCACCGTCAGCATCGCGCTGAGCACGCCGATCTCGTAGCGTCGCGCCCACCAGATCTCCTGCCACACCGTCTGGACCGGAGCGGGCGCGGCCGTCGTCGATGCCGCGGGCGGCTCGCTAGGTGCGGCGATCAAATAGCGATCGGGAATGCGATAATCGAGCGAGACCAGGGTGGGGCCGCTCGCTGCGGCGCCGGCGCCGAGATCGATGTCGAGCCGGAACGGCTTGGTCGAATCGAAGCCGCTCGCCTGTGGAATGCGGAACAGCGCGATCTCCCGCAGCTCCGGCGCGCCGGCGGCGTGCAGCGACTCCACCGCCGTATGATCGGCCGGCTTGAGACGCAGGGTCCGCGAATCCTGGACGATCTCGATCCGGGTGAAGGTCCCGGATTGGCGCCATTCCGTGCCCTTGAACGAATAGAGCCCGGATGCGCCGATCAGGAGCAGGTCGTCATCGGGGCCGATCTTCGCCGTCTCGCTTTCGTAAGTCCGCTGGCCGAGCAGGCTCTCGCCGATCGGCGGCGGCGTGGCGAGCGCCATCCAGAGATCGATGAAGGCCTTGTCGGGTTCATTGTCCCGCGTCCCGAGCAGCTTTGCCGCTTCGCCGCGGCTCACGAGCCGTCGCTGCACCGCGCCCTCGGCGAGCAGCGAGGACCAGGATAACCGGCGCAGGGTCTCGCGGTCGAGCCGCGCAGCCCGCTCCGGCGCATTGGTGCGGCTGCGCAGCACGGCGCGTGCCGAGCGCACGATCGCATCGCGGATCACGGTGCTCGTGATGGTCGCGCCGGCGACGGCGTGCGGGCCGCGCGCGGACTCTCCGGCGGGCTTGAGCGTGGTGCCGCCGCGCACGTCGAAGCCGCGGAAATTGGCGACATAGGCAGCGAGCGCATCGCGGGGAATCCCGATCACCAGGATCGGTTCTTCATGCGCGACAATCTCGGCGCCGGCGACGATGCCGTCGGGCGTCACGGCCGCGACGATGTCGAGCGGCCGGCCTGCGTAGCCGACAGAGCCGGAGACATCGAGGCTTGAAAAGGCGTAGCCGAGCAAGCGCCCGTCCGCGGCACGTACGATCGCCGCCGGCGGTTTGCCGTCGGCACGATCGATCACGACGGGCTCGGAGAAGAACCTCGCGGCGACGCTGAGATCGGCTGCGTTTGCAGCGCACACCATCGACGCGAGCGCCGCCAGCGCGGGCAGGACATGCCGTGCGGCGGCGGAGATGATTCCAGGCGATCGCATGCTGGGATCAGGCAGCGTTGTTGGCCGCGCGCATTGAGGTGGATCAATATTGCGATTAACCGCGGTCAAGGAGAGTTCGTCGAATTCCCTGCATAAGGCTCCCATCGGAATCTTATGCTGGAGGAATGTAATGCGAGGCCGAGCTTCCCTGTTTCCAAAGCTTGCGGGCGGCGTAGCCGCAGCGGGCCTTTTGCTTCTGAGTGCGACGACGGCCGGCTACGCGCAGCAGCAGGCCCCGGCGCCGAAACCTGCCGACGTCGAGCAGCACAAGACGACGCCGGGCGGCCAGTACCAGCCGAGCCTGGACGTTCTCGGCAAGGGCACGACCGAGCAGCCCGGCACCAAGCCGGGCGATCCCAACCTCACCAAGGCCGAGTTCGACAAGGCCAACCAGATCTATTTCGAACGTTGTGCCGGATGCCATGGCGTGCTGCGCAAGGGCGCGACCGGCAAGCCGCTGACGCCGGATCTCACCAAGAAGCTCGGCTTCGACTATCTGCGTGACTTCATCACCTATGGCTCGCCCGGCGGCATGCCGAACTGGGGCACCTCGGGCCAGCTCGAGGCGGCCGACATCGACCTGATGGCGCGCTACCTCCTGAACACCCCGGCGCAGCCGCCGGAGTTCGGCATGAAGGAGATGAAGGACAGCTGGAAGGTCCTGGTTCCGGTCGCGCAGCGTCCGACCAAGAAGATGAACAAGCTCGACATCGACAATCTGTTCTCGGTGACGCTGCGTGATGCCGGTGAAATCGCGCTGATCGACGGCGCCACCAAGAAGATCGAGCACATCATCAAGTCCGGCTATGCCGTGCACATCTCGCGTATGTCGGCGTCGGGCCGCTATCTCTACATCATCGGCCGCGACTCCAAGCTCAACCTGATCGACCTCTGGATGGACCCGCCGCAGACGGTGGCCGAGCTCAAGATCGGCACCGAAGCGCGCTCGGTCGAAACCTCGAAGTTCAAGGGCTATGAGGACAAGTTTGCGATCGCCGGAGCCTACTGGCCGCCGCAATACGTGCTGATGGACGGCGCGACGCTCGAGCCGATCAAGGTGGTCTCGACCCGCGGCATGACGGAAGATACGCAGGAGTATCATCCGGAGCCGCGCGTGGCCTCCATCGTGGCCTCGCACTTCAAGCCGGAATTCGTCGTCAACGTGAAGGAAACCGGCCAGGTCCTGCTCGTCAACTATCAGGATCTCAAGAACCTGAAGGTGACGTCGATCGAGGCCGAGCGCTTCCTGCATGACGGCGGCTTCGACAAGACCGGCCGTTACTTCCTTGTCGCGGCGAATGCTCGCCACAAGGTCGCGATCGTCGACACCAAGGAAGACAAGCTGGTCGGCGTCGTCGAAACCGGCGGCCAGACCCCGCATCCCGGACGCGGTGCCAACCTCGAGCATCCGAAGTTCGGGCCGGTGTGGGCGACGAGCCATCTCGGCAGCGAGCATATCTCCTTCATCGGCACCGATCCTGAGAAGCACAAGCAGTTCGCCTGGAAGGTCGTGCAGACGGTCGACGGGCAGGGCGGCGGGTCGCTCTTCATCAAGACGCATCCGAAGTCGGAGAACCTCTATGTCGACACGCCCTTGAACACGGACGCCGAGATTTCCTCGTCGGTCGCGGTGTTCAAGATCAAGGACCTCGCCAAGGAGAAGCCGACCTACAAGGTGCTGCCGATCGGTCAGTGGTCCGGCATCTCGGAAGGCGCGCGCCGCGTGGTGCAAGGCGAGTACAACAAGGACGGCACCGAGATCTGGTTCTCGGTCTGGAACAACAAGGCGCAGGACTCCGCCATCGTGGTCGTCGACGACAAGACGCTGACTCTGAAGACGGTCATTCGTGACCGGCGACTGGTCACCCCGACCGGCAAGTTCAACGTCTTCAACACCCGTAACGACGTCTACTGACAAGCATGGGCTGGTGCGGCGAGCGATCGCCGCACCAGCCTGCCTTTTCGCAGATGGTTTTCGGCGGAGCGCATCATGGCTGTTGGAAAGGTCTATCTCGTCGGCGCCGGTCCCGGTGACCCGGAGCTGCTCACGCTGAAGGCGGTCCGCGCGATTGGTGAGGCCGACGTCGTCGTCTATGACCGTCTGGTGCCGCCGGAGATCCTGTCGACCATCGCGGACGGGGTGCTGCAGATCAATGTCGGCAAGCAGGCGGCCCATCACCCGGTGCCGCAGGAGGAGATCAACGAGATGCTGGTCCGGCTGGCGCGCGCCGGCCGCACGGTCGTCCGGCTCAAAGGCGGCGACCCCTTCATTTTCGGGCGCGGCTCGGAGGAAGCAGCCGAGCTCGAGCTGGCAGGCATTGCCTATGAGGTGGTGCCGGGCATCACCGCGGCACAGGGCTGCGCCGCGGCCGCGCGGATGCCGCTGACGCATCGCGGCATGGCCTCCGGCGTGCGCTATGTGACCGGCCATCGCAAGGCGAACGAGCCGCTCGATCTCGACTGGAAGAGCCTCGCCGATCCCGACACGACGCTCGTCGTCTATATGGGCCTGGCCAATATTCCCGAGATCGTCCGCAATCTGATCGCGCAGGGATTGCCGGGAACCACTCCGGTGCTTGCGGTGTGTCAAGGTACGACGGCGCAGGAAAGCAGAATATGTGCTCCCCTGGAGGCGCTTCCGGTCGCTCTGAAAGACGTCTCCTTCAGCGGTCCCGTCCTTTTCATCATCGGAAAGGTCGCAGGGCTCGCGTCAGAACGGAGCGCGCGCAGCGATGCGGCAACTTGCGAGGCGATCTCAGTTGTGGCCTAGCGTCGCCTTGGCGTCAGTCGTTGCGATCGGGCCGGCCGCTGCGGGCGAAGCAAATGCCAATGCCGCAAGGCTCGCCAGCCTGGTGCGGCAGGACTGTGGCTCCTGCCACGGGCTGACGCTGAAGGGTGGGCTCGGCAAGCCGCTGACGCCGGACCATCTCAGCGCATGGAGCCGCGATCAGCTCGTCAGCATCGTCCTCGACGGCGTGCCGGGCACGCCGATGCCGCCCTGGCGCCCGCTGCTGAGCGAAGCGGACGTGCGGTGGATCGTAGAGCGCCTGCAGCAGGGAGATCTGCCATGAGAGTCATGGCGCGATGGTGTCTTGCGTTGTTGCTGCTGATGCCGATGCTCGCGAGTGCAGCCGAGCTGCGCGGCACGGGTAATCTCGGCCTCGTGGTGGAGCGGGCGTCGGGTTCGGTGCTGATCGTCGACGCCACCGAACGCAATTCGATCGGCCGTGTCGAGGGGCTCGGCGATCTCTCGCATGCCTCCGCGGTGTTTTCGCCGGATCAGCGCTACGCCTATGTCTTCGGACGTGACGGCGGCCTCACCAAGGTCGATATGCTCACGAGCACGATCGCCAAGCGCATCGTGCAGGCCGGCAATTCGATCGGCGGCGCCATCTCCGACGATGGTGCGCTGATCGCGGTCTCGAACTACGAGCCGGGCGGAGTGAAGGTGTTCGACGCCAGGACGCTCGATCCCGTCGCCAACATTCCGGCAATAGGTGAGGGCGGCAAGGCCTCGAAGACGGTCGGGTTGGTCGACCTGCCCGGACGGCGTTTTGCCTGGGCGCTCTACGACGCCGGCGAGATCTGGATCGCCGATCTCACCAATGTCGAAACGCCTGCAATCACCAGGCTGACCAATGTCGGCAAGCTGCCTTATGACGGCAACGTCACGCCAGACGGCCGCCATTATCTCGCGGGTCTGTTCGGCGAGGACGGCGTCGTGCACGTCGATACCTGGCGCGCGCCTCTGAAGGCCGAGCGCATCCTCAACGGCTATG
Organism: Bradyrhizobium sp. WYCCWR 12699; assembly: GCF_032144035.1. NCBI lineage: Bacteria > Pseudomonadati > Pseudomonadota > Alphaproteobacteria > Hyphomicrobiales > Nitrobacteraceae > Bradyrhizobium > Bradyrhizobium sp. WYCCWR 12699. The sequence continues at coordinate 573,032 of NZ_JAVTJN010000039.1, read as the reverse complement.
GCCGCGGCCAGGAGGCGCTGCCGGTCTACAAGATGCCGCATCTGGAAGGCTGGGGCGCGGTGGGCGACAAGCTGTTGCTTCCCGCGGTCGGCCATCACGAATTGATCGCGGTCGATCTGCGCAGCTTTGCGGAGGTCGGACGCACCGCCACCCACGGACAGCCGGTGTTTGCCGTGGCGCGGCCGGACGGGCGCCATGTCTGGGTGAACTACGCGCACCCCTTCAACGACACGGTCGAGATCGTCGACACCGAGACGCTGAAGGTGATCCATCGCCTGACGCCCGGGCCTGCGGTGCTCCACATGGAGTTCACCCCGCGCGGCAACGAGGTCTGGGTCTCGGTGCGTGATGCCGATCGCATCGATGTCTACGACGCCACTTCTTTCGTGAAGAAGACGGAGATCCCGGCGCAGAAGCCGTCGGGAATCTTCTTCACCGCACGCGCGACGAGGATCGGACAATGACGCCAAGCTCCGTCGAACTCGCCCTGATTGATCGCTGGCAGCATGATTTTCCGCTTGTCGCGAAACCGTTCGAGATCGTCGGCCGTTCCGCCGCACTCGACGAGCAGGCGACGATCGGCGTGTTCCGCCGCATGCGGGCGCACGATCTGATCTCCCGCGTCGGGGCCGTGGTCCGCCCCAACACAGTGGGCGCGAGCACGCTCGCCGCGCTGCAGGTCCCGCCGGATCGTCTCGACCAGGTCGCCGAGATCGTCAGCCGCGAGCCGCTGGTCACGCACAATTACGAGCGCGAGCACGATCTGAACCTGTGGTTCGTGGTCGCCGGCGGCGATGCCGAGTCGATCACCGAGACCATCGACAGGATCGAGGCGCAGACGGGGCTGCCCGTCGTGGATCTGCCGATGGTGCAGGCCTATCATCTCGGCCTCGGCTTCTCGTTGCGCGAGCCGCGCGCGCAGAAGCGCACGGCGCCGGCTGCCGGGGACTATCGCCCCGATCCGCGCGACCAGCACATCCTCGCCGCGATCGAGAACGGACTGCCGCTGGTCGAGCATCCTTATCGTGCGGTCGCCGATCAGCTCGCGCTCGGCCAGGACGAGGTCATCGCGCGGCTGGAGCACCTGGTCGCCGCCGGCGTCGTGACGCGTTTCGGCTGCGTGGTCCGCCATGACAAGCTCGGCTTCCGGTCGAATGCGATGGCGGTCTGGAATATTCCGGACGAGATCATCGACGATGTCGCCGCGATTTTCGCCCGACATCCCAGCGTGACGCTGTGCTACCAGCGTCCGCGCCGGCCGACGGTCTGGCCGTACAACCTGTTTTGCATGGTGCATGCGCGATCGCGCGACGAAGCCTATGCCGCGCTCGACGAAGTGAATCTGCTCGCCGATACCGGCCTGATGCAACAGGCCGTGCTGTTCTCGAAGCGCTGCTTCAAGCAGCGCGGCGCGGTCTTCTCGCGGCCCAAGGACACGAATTGATGCGCGCGCTGGACCCGACCGAAAGGGCAATCATCAACGGCCTGCAGGGCGGCTTCCCCCTGACGCACCGGCCGTACCGCGATGCCGGCGCGCAGCTGGGATTGAGCGAAGGCGAAATGATCGAGGAGATCGGCAATCTGCTCGCCGGCGGGCAGCTCAGCCGCTTCGGGCCGCTCTGGAATGCCGAAGCCCTCGGCGGCGCCGTTTGTCTTGCCGCCATCGCCGTTCCGCCCGAACGGTTCGACGAGGTCGCCGGGCTCGTCAACGCCCATCCCGAGATCGCGCACAATTACCAGCGCGATCACGAGCTCAACATGTGGTTCGTCGTGTCGACGGATGCTCCCGAACGCATCGACCGGGTGATTGCGGAGATCGAGCGGGAGACGGGCCTTGCCGTGCGCGCGATGCCCAAGACGCGCGAGTTCTTCGTCGGTTTCCGCGTGGAGGTCTAGACATGCTCGATGCCATTGATCGCAAGCTGATCGCCGCCACGCAGGCAGGTCTTCCGCTCGTCGCCGAACCGTACCGCGCGCTCGCCGACGAGCTCGGCCTCGACGAGGCCGAAATCGTCCGCCGCCTCGCGCGTCTGCTCGACGACGGGGCGATCCGCCGCATCGGGGCGATCCCCAATCACTACGCGCTCGGCACCACCGCTAACGGCATGTCCGTCTGGGACATCGCCGATGAGGCCGTTGCCGATGTCGGCGCCAGGGTCGGTGCGCTCGATTTCGTCACGCATTGCTATGAGCGGCCGCGTCATCTGCCGCTCTGGCCCTACAATCTCTTTGCCATGGTCCATGGCCGGACGCGCGACGAGGTGAGGGCGAAGGTCGCCGAGATCGCCGTGCTGGTCGGTTCCGCCGCGCGGGCCCATGAGGTTCTGTTCTCGACCCGGATCTTGAAGAAGACCGGCCTTCGCATTGCCGCCTGACGACGGGAGCCGGTCATGTTTCGCCTCAGCCAATATTTACGCGAGCTGGACGAGCCGGCCCCGAGCGGGCCGGTTCGGCGGCCACCGGGACCGGTCGTGATCTGGAACCTGATCCGCCGCTGCAATCTCACCTGCAAGCACTGCTACTCGATCTCGGGCGACGTCGACTTTCCCGGCGAGCTATCCACCGCGCAAGTGTTCGGCGTGATGGACGACCTCAAGGCGTTCCGCGTGCCGGTGCTGATCCTGTCGGGCGGCGAGCCGTTGATGCGGCGCGACATCTTCGAGATCTCGGCGCGCGCCAAGGCGATGCGGTTCTATGTCGGCCTGTCGTCGAACGGCACCCTGGTCGACGCCGCCATGGCCGACCGCATCCGCGACATCGGCTACGACTATGTCGGCATCTCCCTCGACGGCATCGGCGAGACCCACGACCGCTTCCGCCGCAAGCAGGGCGCCTATCAGGAGGCGCTGAACGGCCTACGGCTGCTGCGCGACCGCGGCATCAAGGTCGGCGTCCGCTTCACCATGACGGAGGACAACGCGGCCGAGCTGCCGCGCCTGCTCGATCTGGTCGAGCAGGAGAACTTTCCAAAATTCTACCTCTCGCACCTCGTCTATGCCGGCCGCGGGAACAAGAACCGCGGCGACGACGCCATGTGGCAGACGACGCGCGATCGCATGGACATGGTGATCGCACGTGCCTGGCGCTGGGCGCAGTCGGGCAGCGAGATGGAGATCGTGACCGGCAACAACGATGCCGACGCTGTCTACCTGCTGCATTGGGCCGAGGGAACCGTTCCCGATCGCGCGGCGAGCTTGCGCGCAAAACTCGTGCGCTGGGGCGGCAATTCCTCCGGCGTCAACGTCGCCAATATTGACAATCTCGGCAATGTGCACCCGGACACGATGTGGTGGCACCATACGCTGGGCAACGTGAAGACGCGGGCCTTCTCCGAGATCTGGCCGGACACCTCCGATCCGATCATGGCGGGCCTGAAGCAGAAGCCGCGTCACGTCTCCGGACGGTGCGGCGGCTGTGCCTATTTCGACATCTGTAACGGCAACACCCGCGTGCGCGCCCAACGGATCACCGGCGACGCCTGGGCGGAGGATCCCGGCTGTTATCTCAGCGATGCCGAGATCGGCCTTGCGGGGCCAAGCGACCGGGTCAAGACCAGCATCTATCGCGGAACACGTCATGAAGCGCCGCTCTCTGTTTGATCGCATTCTGCTCGCTCTCGCGCTCCTCGTGCTGGCAGGTCCTGCGCGCGCCGAGCCGGATGCGGCAAAGCTGTTCGCGGACAATTGCGCCGAATGCCACGGCGCGGACCGGCTTGGCCGTCTCGGACCGGCGCTGCTCCCGGAAAATCTCGGCCGCATGATGGGTGCGCGGGCCGCCGCGGTGATTGCCGACGGACGGACCGCCACCCAGATGCCGGGCTTTTCCAATAAGCTCTCCAAGGACGAGATCGCGGCGCTCGTGGCCTATGTCTCATCGCCATTGCCAGCGGTGCCGGCCTGGGGCGCGGCCGAGATCGACGCCAGCCGCGTCGTGCATGCCAAGGCGCCGCCACTGGAGCGGCCACGCTTCGAAGCCGACCCGATGAACCTTTTCGTCGTGGTCGAGGCCGGCGATCACCACGCGACGATCCTGGACGGCGACCGCATCGAGCCGCTGGCGCGCTTCCAGACGCGTTTCGCGCTGCATGGCGGTCCGAAATTCACCCCCGACGGGCGCTACGTGTTCTTCATGTCGCGCGACGGCTGGGTCAGCAAATACGATCTCTGGACGCTGACCATGCTCACCGAGGTGCGCGCCGGAATCAATTCGCGCAACATCGCGATCTCGCGCGACGGCAAGCACATCGCGGTCGCCAATTATCTGCCGCACACGCTGGTGATGCTCTCGGCGGACGATTTGTCGGTCGAGAAGATCTTCGACGTGAAGGACCGCCTGGGGACGTCCTCGCGGGTCTCGGCGGTGTACCAGGCGCCCTCGCGCAACAGCTTCATCGCGGCACTGAAGGATGTTCCCGAGATCTGGGAGATCGCGACCGATCCGAACGCCGGCCCGGTCTATGCCGGCTTCGTGCACAGCCACGAGAAGGGCATGATCGAGGCGCTGCCGTCCTCGCAAGGGCTCTTCGCGCTGCGCCGGATCGAGACACCGGAGCCGCTCGACGACTTCTTCTTCGATCCGCCCTATCGCAATCTGATCGGCTCGGCGCGCGAGGGCAGGGCGATCGTGGTCAACCTGACGGTCGGGCGCGATATCAAGCAGCTCGATCTGCCGGGGCTGCCCCATCTCGGCTCGGGGATCTCCTGGACGTGGAACGGCCGGCTGGTGATGGCGACGCCGCTCTTGAAAGCCGGCAAGATCAGCGTGCTGGACATGCAGGACTGGTCGCAGATCAAGGTGATCGAGACGCCTGGCCCCGGCTTCTTCATGCGCAGCCACGAGAACACGCCCTATGCCTGGACCGACAGCATGATGGGCGCCGGCAAAGACACGCTCTCGATCATCGACAAGCGCTCGCTGGAAGTGGTCCGTCGCGTCACGCCGGAACCCGGCAAGACCGCTGCGCATGTCGAATTCGACAGATACGGGCGCTACGCTCTGGTGTCGATCTGGGAAGACCAGGGCGCGCTGGTGGTCTATGATGCGGCAACCTTTACCGAGGTGAAGCGTATTCCGATGTCGCGTCCTTCGGGCAAATACAACGTCTGGAACAAGATCACGTTTTCCGATGGCACCAGTCATTGAGCAGCCGGGCAGCGTCCCGTCGATCGCATTGCTGTTGGCAGCCCATGGCGAGCGGCGGCCGGGTGCCGGCAACACGGGCGCGTTCCAGCTTGCGCACGCGCTGGCTGCGCGCGGTCTGGTGGCCGAGGTCGCCGTCGGCTTCATCTCGGGCACACCAGGCATCCGGGAAGCCCTGGAGACGCTGACGGCCGGTCGAATCCTGGTCTATCCGCTATTTGCCTCCAGCGGCTATTTCACCCGGGACCGTCTGGTCCAGCTTCTCGACGAAGCCGGAGGCGATGGCCGCAGGATCGACATGCTGCCGCCGCTCGGGCTCGATCCGGGCCTGCCGGATTTGCTGTGCGATCAGGCCGTGGCTTGCGCGCGCGACCATGGTTTCGCGCCGGAGAACTGCACCTTCGTCCTGCTGGCGCACGGCTCGAAGCGCAATCCAGCCTCGCGCCAGGCCACCGAGCAGGTCGCGCGCGAGATCGAGACGCGGGCGGTCTGCCGGAAGGTCGTCGTCGCCTTCCTGGAAGAGCAACCGTCGCTCGAAAAGGCCGCGGCATCGATCAGCGGGCCCGCGATCGTCCTTGGCCTGTTCTCCGGCGAAGGCCTGCATGGCGCCAAGGATGCGCCGAAGCTGGTTGCGCGGCTCGGCCGCCGCGACATCGTGTTCGCGGGCATCATGGGCAGCGGGACTGGGATCGAGGACCTCGTCGCACGGGCGGTGATCGCGGCCCTGCAAGACGCAGGCGCGGTGCAGGTCGCGGAGCCGTCGTCGCTTGCGCCGGCGCCGGGAGGCTGGGCGGTTTCAGTCGATTGATGGCGCGGCGTTGCAGGAAAGGGACGAGAGATGACGGAGTATCTTGACGTCGATGTTCGTCCGATCCTGCGCGCCGGGGGCGAGCCTTTTTCGACGATCATGGCCGCTGTTGAAAGTGCAAAACCGGGCCAGGGCATCCGGCTGTACGCGCCCTTCAAGCCCGTGCCCTTGTTTGACGTGATGGCCGGCAAGGGCTTTGCCCATTCCGCTACGGAGATCGGCGGAGGCGATTGGCAGGTGCTGTTCACCCCGACCGGGGCACCTGCCGAAGCGCTGGCGCCGCAAGCGCGGCCCAGCATCCAATGGCCGGAGTCGAAGATCCGGCTCGACACCAGACAGCTCGATCCGCCGGAGCCGATGACCAAAATCCTCGCCGCGGCCGAGACGCTGGGGCCCGGAGAAACGCTGACCGCGTTCCTCAGCCGCGAGCCGATGTTCCTGTTCCCGCAGCTGGAGAAGAGGGGCTACAACTGGCTCGGCGGCTTTCTGCCCGACGGCGTGACCTACGAGCTGACGGTGCGGGCGCCGTCCGCCTCGTAGGGTAGGCAAAGGCGCACTTGCGCCGTGCCCACGAGCTCTCTCTCCGTCGCGAAAGATGCGTGGGCACGCTTCCGCCTTCGCTCTTCGAGCTACGGCGGACAAGTCGTTTTGCCCACCCTGCGGCACTGCGGCTGGGATATGCGCTTCAACATCGCGGGGCACTACCCCAGCCCCTTCCGAGGATTCAGGTATCGAAGCGCGAGCTTGATGAAGTTGTGCACCACCATCGACGTCTCGTCCGCCCTGAAGACCAGGAACACGTCGGCCGTGGGCGGCGAGGGTCTGACCGGACGGAATGCGATGTCGGCGGTGGTGAAGCGGGCAATCGACTGCGGCACGAGCGCCACACCGAAACCCGCGGCGATCAGGCTCGGGATCGACTGGGCGTCGACGACCTGCTGGGACACCTTTGGCAGGAAGCCGGCATCGACGCAGCACGTCTGCACGTATCGCGCGAAATCGGAGCTGTTGGGATCGAGGATGACGTGATCCTCGGACGCCAGTTCACCGAGGGCGATGCGCTTGCGGCGCGCCAGCTGATGGGTGCGGGGCATTGCGATGACGACCTCTTCCCGCCATGCAAGCTTGCTGGTCAGGTCGCGCTCGGTGGGAATTCCGCGGATGAGACAGATGTTGGTCGTGCGGCTGAGCAGCGCCGCGATCTGCAGGGCCGGCGCCTGCTCATGCACGGTCATCCTCACCTGCGGAGCGACCTTCCGATACGCGGCGAGTAGCTCTGCGAGACGGCCGCGCAGGATCGAGCCGGTCGCTCCGACATCCAGCGTTCCGATCAAGCCGGCGCCGATCGACCGTGCCTCGTCCTCCGCGGCCTTGACCTGTTGCAGGATGGCGCGGCCCCGCACCAGCATGGCTTCTCCCGCCTGCGTCAACTCCACCTTGCGGCTGGTCCTGTAGAGCAGCCGGGTCCCGAGCTCTGCCTCGAGGGCCTGGATATGTTGGCTGAGCGGCGGCTGCGACAGGTTCAGGCGCCGGGCGGCGAGGGTGAAGCTGCGCTCTTCGGCGACGGCGATGAAGTACCGAAGCTGGCGGAGATCCATAGTGAAAACCTATCAATCCTGTCGCTCTATATATTGGACTTAATGTCGCACCTGGTCAACGAATGACCGATGGAGCCTTCCACGCGTGCCGTCGCGGCGAAACGCTCCCTCCGCGGCGACCTCGCGTCGCTGCCAATGACAAGAATGGCGAAGGCTTCGGCCGACCAAGCCAGATCGACGTGCAGCGAGCGAGGAAATCTTCATGCCCAAGATCTTCAAGTCACTCTTCTTCCAGGTCGTCGTCGCGCTCGCCGCCGGCATTGCGCTCGGCGTCGCCTATCCGGACACCGCGGTGCAGCTGAAGCCTCTGGGTGACGGCTTCATCAAGCTGATCAAGATGCTGGTGCCGGTGATCGTGTTCTGCGTCGTCGTGCAGGGTATTTCGGCGGCCGGTGATCTTTCCAAGGTTGGAAGGGTTGGCATTCGTTCGCTCGTCTATTTCGAGGTCGTTACCACGGTCGCCTTGGTGTTCGGCATTGCGCTCGCCTATTATTTCCACCCGGGCGCCGGCATGAACATCGATCCGAAGGCGTTGGACGCCAAGGCGCTCAGCGGGTTCAGCCAGACGGCCGCCCAGGTCGCCGGCGGGGGTGTCTCCGAATTCCTGATGAAGCTCATTCCTTCGACGCTTGTGGGCGCTTTCAGCTCCGGAGACGTTCTGCAGGTCCTGATCGTCTCGATCATGTTCGGTTGCGCCGTTTCGCTGTGCGGCGAGCGCGCGAAACCCGTGGTCGAGTTCGTCGAGCGGGTGAACGAGATCATCTTCAAGATGATGAACTTCGTGGTCCGGCTCGCGCCGATCGGCGTCTTCGGTGCAATCGCCTTCACCGTGGGGAAATACGGCATCGGTTCGCTCAAGCAGCTCGGGGGCCTCGTTGCCCTGTTCTACCTGGCGGTGGTTCTGTTCGTGGTCGTCGTTCTCGGAGCGATCATGCGGCTCTCCGGGTTCAGCCTGTTCAAGTTGCTGGCCTATCTGCGCGAAGAGCTGTTGATCGTGCTCGGGACGGCCGCGGGCGACAGCGTGCTGCCGCAGACCATGCGCAAGCTCGAGCTGCTCGGGATCAAGCGATCGACCGTTGGTCTCGTGATCCCGACCGGCTACTCGTTCAATCTGGATGCGTTCTCGATCTACCTGACCCTGGCGGCAATCTTCATTGCACAGGCGACGAATACGCCGCTTGCCACGGGCGATCTCCTGGCCATCCTCGGCGTCGCCTTGCTCACCTCCAAGGGCGCTCATGGTGTGCCGGGCTCGGCCATCGTCGTCCTCGCTGCGACGCTCGCCGCCATTCCGGCCATCCCGGCGATTGGACTGGTGCTGATCCTGTCGGTGGACTGGTTCATCGGCATCGCGCGCGCGCTCGGCAACTATGTCGGAAACTGCGTCGCGACCGTCGTCGTCGCCTCGTGGGAGGGCGACCTCGATCACGCCAAGGCGCGTCGCATTCTGAACGGCGAGATTGATCCTTCGGTTGACAATCTGCGGGTCGATCCGGCTAATGCCGATGCTCCCGTCGCGGGCCTGCAGACCCTTTGAGCACGGTAGCGCTTGAGGCCCCCAATGGTGACACTCGCGATCGAGCCTTTGACAAAGCAGGCGTTCGCTCTGTTCGGAGACGTCGTTGAGACGGACGGGAAGACGCCCCTCTCGATCAACCAGGGCTACGCTCAGCGCTTCAACGGGCTCGCCAATATCGACGTTGCCGCGGAAGGCGGACAGGTCAACATCAGCTGGTTTGTCGCCTCGGTGCGGCCGGCGCCGATCGCGATCAGCCTGATGGAGCGCCATCCGCTGGGAAGCCAGATGTTCATGCCCTTGAACGGGGCGGACTGGCTGGTCGTTGTCTGCGCGGATCCGCACATCTCGTCGAGCTACCGGGCGTTCGCAGCAAAAGGCCATCAGGGCGTGAATTATGCCCGAAATTGCTGGCACCACCCGCTATTGGTGCTCAAGGACAGAAGCCCGTTCCTCGTCGTCGACCGCAAGGGTGAGGGCGACAATCTCGAAGAAGTGTGGCTGGGTGAGACGATACAGCTCGGTTTCAACCCAGCTGCAAGCTGATATATCCTGTCGATAACCCGAGGCTTGATCATGTCGTCGCGCACTTACCACATACCGCAGGGTGGCCTGCCGCCGCAGACGGATCTCCTGAGCGGTCGCGCGGTCTTCACCAACGCCTATGCTGTCATCCCGAGCGGCGTGCAACGCGACATCGTCGTCAGCTATTTGCCGCACTGGGACGACACGCGCGTCTGGGTGTTGGCGCGACCGCTCTCCGGCTTCGCCGAGACATTCTCCCACTATCTCATGGAGATCGCAGCTGGCGGAGGCAGCGACATGCCGGAACCGGACGATGATGCGGAGGGAGCGCTGTTCGTCGCGGGCGGCCAGCTGACCCTCAAATTGTCCGAGCGAGAATTTGAGCTGAGGCCTGGCAGCTTCGCCTATCTGCCGCCGCGCTGCGCCTGGAGCGTTCGCAATCGCGGCGAGGGTCCTGCGCAGGTTCACTGGATCCGCAAGCTGTATCAGCGCGTGCCGGGGTTGGCCGCGCCCGAAGCGATCGTTGTCAACGAGGACACGCTCGAACCGGTCGCAATGCCGGGCACGGAGGGTAGGTGGGCGACGACGCGCTTCGTCGACCCCGCCGACATGCGCCACGACATGCACATCACCATCGTGACGTTCGAGCCAGGCGGGACGATCCCGTTCGCGGAGACGCATGTCATGGAGCACGGCTTGTACGTGCTCGAAGGCAAGGCGGTTTACCGTCTCAACCAGGATTGGGTGGAGGTCGAGGCCGGCGACTACATGTGGCTGCGCGCCTTCTGCCCGCAGGCGTGCTACGCAGGAGGCCCCGGCCGGTTTCGCTACCTTCTCTACAAGGACGTCAACCGCCACATGAATCTGCGGCAGGGAGCTCCGCTGATCTAGTCCGGGCCGTGGCGCTGCGTCCCGCTGCGATCTAGTCGATCGCGGTGCGCGAGCGGCGGTGGCTGCTCTGAAGCTCGGGATAGCCGGTCAGCATCAGCTTGTCGGCGCGGACGCCCCAGCTCTCCAGACGGTCGAGGAAGCTCATGCCGAGCAAATTGGTCTTCATTTGCCCACGCTGAACGACGAGCGCCGGCACTGATTTTTCGACGAGATGGCCGACGGAGAGACGGTCGAGCGTGAGGCGGGCCGCCTTGGTATGGCCGCCCGCGGTTTCGAGATCGACATCGTATTCGAGCATCTCGAGGGGCAGCCCGATGGCTTTCGCGGTCTCCCAGGTCAGCACCACCGACGTCGCACCGGTATCGATCACCATTGGCGCCGCAACGCCGTTGATCTTGGCCTTGAGTGCAAATTCGCCGCCCTGGCCGCGCGGGATCTGCACCGCAGGGGCAAGCGCCACCGGCTGCGTGCGAAAGATGTGCGAGACCTTGTGGCTGGCGCGCGCGATCTGGTCGGGATCGCCATAGGCGACGACCGCGCCTGCCGTGCAGGCGAGCATGACGAGAACGAGCAGGAAGCGGATCATCGTGCGCCTCCGCAGGCGCGCAGGCCGGTCAGCCGCGTTGCGGCGATGGCGCTATCGGAGTTAGTCCGGCTTCCGTCATACGCGCCGGCAACCGAGCCATGACCGCGAGCCGTTCGGCACTTTCCATGGCGTGCCAGCGCGCGATCTCGGGCAAGGTCCGGCCGCAGCCGAAGCACAGCTTGGTCCTGGGATCGATCATGCAGACGGCGACGCACGGCGTTTCTTTGCTCATTAGGACATAGTGGGGGATGGTCGGGCATCTCTGCAAGCTTCTGGTTAAGAGCCGGTGCCGGCGCTCATGATCGGCTTGTGGCGCGGCCGACGCTTCTCGTCGGGCAGTACGGAACTCTCCGGCTGGAGCGGCGGCGAATCATCCGACAGCGGCGCAAGCGCGCTCATCACCCGCTCCGGCGGGAAGGTGACGATCACCTCGGTGCCGATGCGCAGCTTCGATTTCAGCGTGAACGTGCCGCCATGCAGGTCGATCAAATTCTTGGCGATCGGCAGGCCGAGGCCCGCGCCCTGTTCGGCCGATTTGATCGAGTTGGAGCCCTGGCCGAACGAGGCGAGCACGACCGGGATCTCGTCCTCGGGGATTCCGGAGCCGGTATCCTTCACCGAGAGATATTGCCCGCCCGAGGCGGTCCAGCCGGCCTTGAGCCAGATCTCGCCGCCCTGCGGGGTGAACTTGATCGAGTTGGAAATCAGGTTGAGCACGACCTGGCGGATCGCGCGCTCGTCGGCCCAGAGCCGCGGCATGGCCTGCTCGAACACTTCGTGGATGGTGATGCCGCGGCTCGAGGCACGCAGCTTCATCAAATGATGGCAGTCGGCGACGATGCCGACCAGCGACACTGCTTCCTCATTCAGCTCGTAGCGGCCGGCCTCGATCCGCGACAGGTCGAGGATCTCGTTGATGAGGTTGAGCAGGTGCACGCCCGAATTATGGATGTCTGCCGAGTATTCCTTGTAGACCGGCACCGCATGCGCGCCGAAGATCTCGCTCTTCATCACCTCGGAGAAGCCGAGGATCGCGTTCAGCGGCGTGCGCAGCTCGTGGCTCATCTGGGCGAGGAAGCGCGACTTGGCGACGTTGGCGGATTCGGCGCGGTGGCGGGCTTCATCCGAGATCGCCTTGGCTTGTTCGAGCTCGCCGATCAGGGCGTCCTTCTCGGCGCGCGCTTCCAGCGCGGCAAAGGTGGAGGAGTGCAGCCGATGCGCCAGCAGCACGAAATAGCCTTCGGCGGCGAGCGCGAGCGCGGCCAGGATGTAATTGTCCAGCGAGCCGGTCATCGCGAAGCTCAGCGCCATGGCGACCGCGACCGGCGCGGTGGCGGCAAGGGCTGCGATCGGCAAGTTTGCGGCGACCATGCTCGATACTGCGATCACCAGCAGCATCAGGAACATCATCAGCGTTTCCGTGACCATGTCGAGCACGGGATGGATCAGGATCGCCATCCAGCACAAGCCATAGAGCAGATCGAGCACGACGAAGCGCGTCCGCCATGCACGCGTCGCCGCAGGGGAAGAGGGCTCGGTCAGGAAGCGCCGGCAACTGCGGATCATCGCCGCGTGGATGCAGAGCATGCCGGCGGTCCAGGCGGCGGCGGGGATTGGCTGCATCCACAGGCCGAACAGCACGCCCGTCGCGACCACCAGCAGCATCACGACATAGGACGCCGACAGCCGCGTCTGGGCATATTGGCGCAGCATCTCGGCGTCGAACGCCGGCCGGGTTCCACTGGTCGACGTTAACTTATCGCGCGCCTCGCGCACCCGCTGCGCCGCAGCCCGTCGGCTGCTCGCCGATGGAGCGCTCACCGGCTCGGCCGGAAGCTGCACTACCTCTGGCTTTTCAGCGGGGTTACTCATCAAGCAACAACGATTCCTGCCCACGCCGGACGCGGGCCTTCTGCATTGTCTATCTCTGGCAAGAAATCCTTAAGAGGTGACTTAAGGAGCTAAAGAATTACGTTAACCCGGCGTTAATTTGGATCCCGCCTGCGCCGTTCAGTGCAGCGCCGCGTACTGCACGATGTAGACCATCGCACCCGCCAGATAGCCCACGAGCGCGGGGCCCGCGATGCGGCGGGCGTACCAGAAGAACTCGATCTTCTCGAGCCCCATGGCGGCAACGCCCGCGGCCGAACCGATGATCAGGATCGAGCCGCCGGTTCCAGCGCAATAGGCGATGAACTCCCAGAGGAAGCTGTCCGGCGGATATTGCACCAGATTGTACATGCCCATCGTCGCCGCGACGAGCGGCACGTTGTCGATGATCGCGCTCAACAGACCGAGCAGGATGACGATGATGTCGAGACGGCCGACCGTGGCGTCGAGCCATTTCGCCAACAATTCGAGGACACGGGCGTGCTCCAGGCAGGCGACGGCCATGAGGATGCCGACGAAGAACACGATCGAGCTCATGTCGATGCGCGTCAGCGCATGGACGAGGGTGAGGGGACGGCGCGCATCCTCGTCCTTGTGACGATGCACGACCTCGCCGACCAGCCAGAGGATGCCTAGCCCGAAAAGGATACCCATGAACGGCGCAAGGTGCGTTACGGCCTTGAAAACCGGTACGGCCACCAGGGTGCCGAGGCCGAGATAGAACATCAAATTGCGCTCGAACACCTCGACCCTGAGGGCCTGCTCCCGCCCTTGCAGCGGAGGGACGATCTCCTTGCCCCTCAGCGAATAGCCGATGATGAACAACGGAATCAGCAGGTTGAGCAGTGACGGCAGGAACACCGACTTCATGATGTTTACGGGAGTGATCTGGCCCCCGATCCAGAGCATCGTCGTCGTGACGTCGCCGATCACGGTCCAGGCGCCGCCGGCGTTGGCGGCGATCACGATGATGGAGGCGAACAGCAGGCGATCGCCCTTGTGGCCGATCAGCTTCTGGATCAGCGAGATCATCACGATGGTGGTCGTCAGATTGTCGAGGATCGCGCTCAGGAAGAACGTCACGAAGCCGATGATCCACATCAGCGTGGTCTGCTTCGTAGTGCGGATGACGGAGGTGATGACTTCGAAGCCGTTGTGGGCGTCGATCACCTCGACGATCGTCATGGCGCCGATCAGGAAAAAGACGATCTGCGCGGTCGAGGCCACGGATTCGTCGAGCTGGTGGTTGACGAGCGAGGCATCGCCGACGGACACCGCGTAGATGGTCCAGAGCAGGCCCGCTCCCAAGAGAGCCGACGCGCTCTTGTTGACGCCAAGCGGATGTTCGAGCGCGATGGCAGCGTACGCAACGATGAAAACGGCGGCGATCACGCTCAGCAAGTCAGTCCCCCCGGTGTTCGTTCTTCGGCTCAATGCGGGCCGCGTCGCGGCGCAGATGCCGCCTCGAGACCCGTGACGGTCGCGGCTGCCCGGCCGCGACCGCCGAGGCGTTCCTCAGCGCTGCAGGCGCGCGAGCAGGCTGGAGGTGTCCCAGCGCTTGCCGCCCATCTTCTCGACCTCGGAATAGAACTGATCGACCAGTGCGGTGACAGGCAGATTGGCGCCGTTGCGACGGGCTTCAGCCAGCGAGATCGAGAGGTCCTTGCGCATCCATTCGACCGCGAAGCCGAAATCGTACTTGTCCTCGTTCATGGTCTTGTAGCGATTCTCCATCTGCCAGGACTGCGCGGCCCCCTTCGAGATGGTCTCGATCACAGCGGCGACGTCGAGGCCGCTCTTCTTGGCGAAGTGGATGCCCTCGGAGAGACCCTGCACCAGACCGGCGATGCAGATCTGATTGACCATCTTGGTCAGCTGGCCGCTTCCGGCGGGCCCGAGCAGCTTGCACATCCGCGCATAGGAGGCCGTGATGATCGGCTCGGCGCCGGCATAGGCATCGGGCGCACCGCCGCACATCACCGTCAGCACGCCGTTCTCGGCGCCGGCCTGGCCGCCTGAGACCGGGGCATCGACGAATTTGAAGCCTGCTTTGGTGGCGGCTGCGTCCAGCTCACGCGCGACCTCGGCCGAGGCGGTGGTATGATCGACGAAGGTCGCACCCTTCTTCATGCCGGCGAAGGCGCCGTCGGCGCCGATCGTGACCGCGCGCAGGTCGTTGTCGTTGCCGACGCAGCACATCACGAAATCCTGACCTTCGGCGGCCGCCTTCGGGGTCGCTGCGGTCTTGCCGCCGAACTTGTCCGCCC
This sequence comes from Bradyrhizobium sp. WYCCWR 12699, assembly GCF_032144035.1. Taxonomy (NCBI): domain Bacteria; kingdom Pseudomonadati; phylum Pseudomonadota; class Alphaproteobacteria; order Hyphomicrobiales; family Nitrobacteraceae; genus Bradyrhizobium; species Bradyrhizobium sp. WYCCWR 12699. The sequence continues at coordinate 557,812 of NZ_JAVTJN010000039.1, read as the reverse complement.
ATTCCTTCGCCTTGGCCGCGGTGCGGTTGTAGACGGTGACCTCATGGCCCCCTTTTTTCACGAGGTGTCCGGCCATGGGGAAGCCCATCACGCCGAGACCGAGGAAAGCGACTTTAGCCATGTGTGGTACCTTGTCCGTAGTTTTGAGATTTACGGTTGTAGCCGGGCGAGGGCGCCGGGCGGCACCCTCGAAGTTCCGCCGCGAGGGCGGATCGGAGGCGCACCATAAACCGTTAAGGGCGGAGGGCAACGGCTTCGTTTGGCGGCCTCCTGTGCTAGGATGGCGGACCTAAGGACTTCGAAAAAGGGAGCGAAACATGGCATCGGGCTTGGGCGGCGTGAGCGTTGGCGTCCTCGATCATTTCAACATCCGGACCCGGAATCTGGCCGAGACCGTCGGTTTCTACGAGGACGTGCTAGGCCTGGAAAAAGGCCCCCGGCCGAATTTCGCCTTCCCAGGTGCCTGGATGTACAGCGAGGGCAAGCCGGTGGTGCACCTCGTCGATATCTCGGCGACGGCGGAGCCGCAAAAGCCGGATTCCGGCGTCGTCCATCACGTCGCCTTCGCCAGCCGCGGCTTCGACGGCATGAAGCAGCGCCTGACCACCAAGGGCATGAAATTCGACTCCCGCCAGGTGCCCGGCGGCGAGCTTTGGCAGATCTTCGTCAACGACCCCAACGGGGTCATGATCGAGCTGAATTACGAGGCCGCCAGGGAGCAGGGAGCGGCGCCCGCCGAGATGGCTGACGATATCGGCAGGCAGTAGCCTTTTGGGCGTTTCCGCTCTAATGGGGCATCCCAGAGTCTCGAGCATGACCTTGCCGGAAAGCCGCTCCACGCTTTGCGCTGCTGCGGCCCTCCGGGTCCGGATCAGGCTCCGTCCAGGAGATGTACTTTGAGCGTGACGCAGCAACAGGTTCTCGACAGCCTCGCCAGGATCAAGTCGCCCCGCGGGGTCGCGCTCACCAATGCCAATGTGCTGAGCGCGATCAGCGCGTCCGACGGCAAGGTGTTCTTCTCGATCAATGTCGACGCCGCCGAGGCCAGGGCCTGGGAATCCATCCGGGCCGAGGCCGAGGCCGCCGTACGCGCCATCCCCGGCGTCACCACCGTGATGGTGGCGCTGACCGCCGAGCGCAAGCCGGGCTCCGCACCACCGCCGCCTCCGCAACCCAGCCGTGGCGCGCCGGGCGTGCAGCCGGTGCATGCCCACAAGCCGCCGCCGCAGGGCGGCGCCCAATCGCCCATGGCGCGGCAGTCGGAGATCCCCGGCGTCGCCGCCGTGATCGCAGTCGCCTCCGGCAAGGGCGGCGTCGGCAAGTCGACCACCGCGTTGAACCTGGCGCTCGGCCTGCGCGACCTCGGCCTCAAGGTCGGGCTGCTCGATGCCGACATCTACGGTCCCTCGGTGCCGCGGCTGACGGGCCTGCACGACAAGCCGGAGCTGAACGACGAGCGCAAGATGATTCCGCTCCGGCGTTTCGGCCTCGCCATCATGTCGATCGGCTTCCTGGTCGAGGAAGAGACCGCGATGATCTGGCGCGGTCCCATGGTGATGTCGGCGGTGACGCAGATGCTGCGCGACGTCGAGTGGGGCAAGCTCGACGTGCTGGTCGTCGACATGCCGCCGGGCACCGGCGATGCCCAGCTCACCCTGGCGCAGAACGTGCCGCTCAAGGGCGCGGTGATCGTCTCGACCCCACAGGATCTGTCCCTGATCGATGCGCGGCGGGGGCTTGCCATGTTCAAGAAGGTCAACGTGCCAGTACTCGGCATCGTCGAGAACATGAGCTATTTCCAGTGCCCGCATTGCGGCACCAAGTCCGACATTTTCGGCCATGGCGGGGCGCGGCACGAGGCCGAGAAGCTCAAGGTCCCGTTCCTCGGTGAGATCCCGCTGCACATGGCGATTCGCGCCACGTCGGACGCCGGCAATCCCGTCGTGGACAGCGAGCCGGACGGTCCCCATGCGGCGATCTACCGCGCCATTGCGGGGCAGGTCCGGGACCAGCTCAAGGGTGTCATCGCAGCGGCCTGAATTGGCCGCCCGCGGCGCGCGCCCTCATGACTTCTGGGGACATGCGACTTTCGTAGAGCCCCGTCATGCCATTGTCGCGTTCCGAAACCGGGCCGTCCGTGTTAAAGGCCCACCGCAGTCAAGCCCCTTCGGTTCGACGCGTCCCTGGCGCGTCGCCGGAATGAGCGGTGGCAAAAGAGAAGTTAAGGGGAAACGCCCCAGCAAGGAGAGACCTGAAGATGAAGCGTCGTGATTTTCTGAAAGTGTCGGCAGCAGGCGCGGCAGCGACCGCGGTGGCCTCGCCGGCGATCGCGCAGTCCTCGCCCGAGGTGAAGTGGCGCTTGACTTCGAGCTTCCCGAAATCGCTCGATACCATCTATGGCGGTGCCGAGCAGGTGGCGAAGTACGTCGCCGAGATGACCGACAACAAATTCCAGATCCAGGTGTTCGCCGCCGGTGAACTCGTTCCCGGCCTGCAGGCGCTCGACGCGACCTCCAGCGGCACGGTCGAGATGTGCCACACGGTGTCCTACTATTATGTCGGCAAGGATCCGACCTTCGCAATCTTCGCTTCGGTGCCGTTCGGCCTGAACGCGCGCCAACAGAATTCGTGGCTCTATCAGGGCGGTGGCAACGAGCTCGCCAACGAGTTCTTCAAGAAGTCGAACGTGGTCGGATTCCCGTGCGGCAACACCGGCACCCAGATGGGCGGCTGGTTCCGCAAGGAGATCAAGACCGTTGCCGACCTCTCCGGCCTGAAGATGCGCATCGGCGGCATCGCCGGCCAGGTGCTCCAGAAGGTCGGCGTGGTGCCGCAGCAGCTCGCCGGCGGCGACATCTATCCGGCGCTAGAGAAGGGTACCATCGACGCGGCCGAGTGGGTCGGGCCTTACGACGACGAGAAGCTCGGCTTCGCCAAGGTCGCGAAGTACTACTATTATCCGGGCTTCTGGGAGGGCGGTCCCACCGTCCACGCCTTCGCCAACCTGGAAAAGTTCAATGCGCTGCCCAAGAACTACCAGGCGATCCTCACCAACGCGACGGCCAATGCCAACACCTGGATGGCGGCGCGCTACGACATGCAGAACCCGACGGCTCTGAAGCGCCTGGTTGCCGGCGGCACTCAGCTTCGTCCCTTCACCAACGAGGTGCTGGAAGCCTGCCTCAAGGCGACCAACGAGCTGTGGGGCGAGGTCTCGGCCAAGAACGCCGACTTCAAGAAGGCGATCGACGCCATGCAGGCCTACCGCTCCGACGAATATCTGTGGTGGCAGGTTGCCGAATATACCTACGACAGCTTCATGATCCGCTCGCGCACGCGCGGCTGACGCCTAGATCTAAAGTCGCAAGACTAAAAGCCCGGCCTCCGTGGAGGCCGGGCTTTTTCTTTGCCGCAGTGCGATCGGGATGGCATTCGGTCCCGGCTTGCGTCATGCTGGTTCCAAGCCTCGGCAAGAAGGCCCACAATCACTGATACATCAGGGCAGGAAATCATGAAGAGAAGAGACTTCATCAAGGTCACAGGTCTTGGCGCGGCCGGCGCCGCCACGCTCGCGGCTCCCGCGATCGCGCAGTCGATGCCGGAAATCAAATGGCGTATGCCGACGAGCTGGCCGAAGTCGCTCGACACGCTGTTTGGCGGCGCCGAGATGATGTGCAAGATGGTCGCAGAGGCGACCGACAACAAATTCCAGATCCAGATCTTCGCGGCTGGCGAGATCGTGCCGGGCCTTCAGGTGCTCGATGCCGTGCAGAACGGCACCTGCGAAATCGGCCACACCGCGTCCTACTATTATTTCGGCAAGGATCCGACCTTCACCTTCGGTTCGGCCGTGCCGTTCGGCCCCAACATGCGCATCAACCAGGCCTGGTACATGCTGGGCGGCGGCCGCGACGTGCTCAACGAGTTCTACAAGAGCTACAACGTCGTCTCGCTGCTCGCGGGCAACACCGGTTGCCAGATGGGCGGCTGGTTCAGGAAAGAGGTCAATACGCCCGACGATCTCAAGGGCATGAAATTCCGCGTCGGCGGCTTTGCCGGCCGCGTGCTCCAGAAGCTCGGCGTGGTGCCGCAGCAACTCGCCGGCGGCGACATCTATCCGGCGCTGGAGAAGGGCACCATCGACGCCGCCGAATGGGTCGGCCCCTATGACGACGAGAAGCTCGGCTTCTACAAGATCGCGCCGCACTATTACTATCCCGGCTGGTGGGAGGGCGGGCCGATGCTGCTGGCCTTCGTCAACCTCGACAAGTGGAACGCGCTGCCGAAATATTACCAGAGCGTGCTGGAGCAGGCCGGCCACTACGCCAACAACTACATGATGGCGCGCTACGACACCGCCAACCCGCTGGCACTGAAGAAGCTGCTGGCGGGCGGCACCAAGCTGCACCCGTTCTCGCCGTCCATCATGGATGCCTGCCACAAGGCCGCCAAGGAGCTGCACGCCGAGGTCGCTGCGACCAACCCCAACTTCAAGAAGGTGCACGACTCGCTCGCCAAGTTCACGAGCGACGGCTACGCCTGGTTCCAGGTCGCCGAGGTCGGCTACGACATCTTCATGGCGCGGCGCTCGCAGAGCTGATCACGCCACCTGTTGCAGGCAACGCCCCGGCGTGAAAGCTCCGGGGCGTTGTCGTGTCTGGAGGGCCAGACTCAAAAAGACGAAAAACAACCCCATGCACAGTAGCCAAGGGCTTGATAAGTCATCGGAAAAAATAGGCCGTTCGAGCGGCATTCGCGGAGTCGGAGCAGTGCTGCACTTGATCTGTCGGGCAAAACAATCGCACAAGACAAATATCGAATAATCCGAAATTTAATTCGTCGATGCCAAGCCGGAGACGACGATGAGCTTCGATCCCGACGACGTTCACAGAGCGCTGCGCAAGGCATGGTCGCCATCGACAGCGAGCCAATGGACTGCGAGCAATCCGGCGGCCGGACAGTGCAATGTCACCTCGCTGCTCATTCACGACATGTTCGGCGGCGAGCTTTTGAAGACGCCGCTGCCGGCCGGCGATCATTTCTACAACAGGATCGAAGGCAAGAGGTACGACTTCACAGCAAGCCAGTTCGACGCGTCGATCGATTATCTGGACTTGCCCGCGAGTCGGGCCGACGCTGAGCGGGGCGCAACGGGGCCTCAATTAGCCGAACTCAAGAGCGCTTTTCGGCTGCATTGTCCGAAGTCACGCTAGATCGAAACGCCGCCGCCGACGACGCGAACGGCTTCAGCTCGCATTGGGCTCGCCGAACCATCGCGCCGCGGCCCGAGATACGTCCTCGTTGTCGGCAGCCTGTTCGCTGGCCCAGCCCACGACGCCGTCGGGGCGCACGAGCAACGCGCTCAAGCCCAATCGATCCCTAGCCTCACTTGCAACATAGGCAATCCGGCCGCGCCAGCGGCTCGCGAGCGCTTGAAGCGATGGTTGCGCGCCGAAATCCAGCAACAGCCCTTTCCCTGTTCTGAGCAACTCGCTGAGTCTTGTCCCATCGCCGAGCTCGAAGTCGGGCGCACTTCGCCCCACCAGCGGATGGTCCCCGCCGAGGTCATAGCGGAGGGATAGGCCCCATACGCGCGCGGCGAAGTAGGTCGCGCCGTCGCGCGTGTCGATGAGATCACGGACAATGGCGTCGAGCGCGCGCGAGCTTCTGCTCGGGCGCATCAGCCCGACCTGGGCGCGCGACCAGTCGAGGATCTGTGCTCCCACCGGATGTCGCTCGGTTGAATAGCTGTCCAGCAGCCCGGCCGGCGCATCGCCACGAATGGTTGCCGCGAGCTTCCATCCGAGGTTCATGGCATCGCCGAGGCCGAGGTTCAGGCCTTGGCCGCCCAGCGGCGAATGGATGTGCGCGGCATCACCGGCCAGCAACACGCGGCCGGCGCGATAGTTCGTTGCCTGAGAGGCGCGGTCGGTCCAGGTGGTGGCGAGCAGCAGGGCGGTGACCGTCAGGTCGATGCCCGAAACCCTGCGCAACACCGCCTCGACATGGTCGCGCTCCAGTTCGCTGCGGTGCGCGGCGCCGCCGTCGAAATCGACCATCGCGATCGTCCCCGGCGCCGCATAGGTGTACATCCCCGAAGGCGTGTAATGGCGACCCGGCGCGAGCGCGGCCGGATCGGCCAGCTCGACCTGCACGGAATAGCCGGTGAATTCCGGATCGGTCCCGGTGAAGCCAATGCCAGCCGCCTTTCGCACGCTGCTGCGCCCGCCGTCGCAACCAACGAGCCAGCGGCCGTGGACGGCTCCGCCGGCCGACACCACCGTCACGCCATCCGTGGATTGCCTGAGAGCCTCGACGGCGCAGCCGCGCCGGATCTCCGCACCCAGCGTCTCGGCGCGGATCGCAAGCACGGCCTCGATGCTCGCCATCTCGGCCGCGATGGCTCCGATCGGGCCGGGCAGGCGGTATGGCCATTGCGTTGCGTCGATCTGATCGTGGAAGAATTGGATGCCGGCGAAATGACCGGCAGGGCGACGCTGCTGCTGCATCCAGTGCGCACCCGCTGGTGTTTCCCGGCTCGCCGTGCGAGCTGTCAGATGCTCCAGCAGGCCACGGCGCTCGAAGCTCTCGATCGTCGGCACCGAAAGACCACGCAACCCGAAAGGCAGGCTCTTGAGCGGCGCGTGCGGGTCTTCTGTCTTTTCCAGGACCAGCACCGAACAGCCGGCCATCCGCAACTCGCAAGCCAGAAACAGGCCGACGGGACCGGCGCCCGCAATGATGACGTCATACAGGGGAGTGTCGGGGATCTGCATAAACCGCTCCGTTGTCGATGTTCGACCGGAGCGTTTCCCAGACCTGAGACCTCACGGACGAACCCTTGATCGCCCAAACGGCGATCGTGTTCGTCGCGGGGATCTCAGGCACGAGGCCAAAGACCAGAGCTTTCGTTACCGAAAGGACTTGGGCTTACCAGACCAAGTCTGCCTTTTCCGACATGGCCAATTTAGCCGTCTGGTCGCAGCCTCGTCAATGGAATGACTATGACGACGGTCCTGCGAGCCGGCCAATCCTGTCACGAATGTAGGTCTCCGCCCGTTCCAGCAGATCGTCAAGCGAACCATCGGCGGTGTCGAGCACGAGGCGTTCACGATCCCACGGTTCATACGCTCTGCTCACGACATCACTCCAGGGTGGGAGTCGAAAACCTTCAATGTCGGGGGTGCGGCTTTCCACGCGTTGCCGGTGCAGCGCCGGCTCGCTGCAAAGCGTCTCGATCTCAACCAGGCGTGCCGAGGTCTTCACGGCACATCGCCGCCAGGCAGCGCGGCTTGCCAGTATCGGATTGACGCAGTCAGCGATAACGATGCGCCCGAGCTTGAGATTTTCGGCAGCCAGCGCATTGGCGATCGCATAACCCTCTGCGCCGGCGGCAAAGCCAGCGTCGCGCAACGCCTGCTCGATCGAATCGATACGAAGATATGTGGCCGAGAGCCGAACGGTCAGCTCGCGGGCAATCGTCGTCTTGCCGGTGCCGGGAAGGCCGCCGAACACAATGAGTACAGGTGAGAGGCTCATGATGTCGATGATGCGGCATCGGGCCGAGGCCCGCAACGGAGCCGGAGCCGGCGCTGCCGAGGGTTGCTGACGCGAACCTGACGACAGGCTGAGCTGCCTTCCGGTCACTTTTTCGCTGGCCGAGGCGGCCGGAATGGTGGAAGAGAGCAAAGATGCCGCGCGCGGGCCGTGCGGCGACTTTGAGTATCTTGCGGACATGCGATGCGTCTTCTGATCGTCGAGGACAATGCCGAGTTGTCGCGGCTCGTCGCGGGCGGGCTGGCGGCGGCCGGCTACCAGAGCGACATCGTGGGCAGCGCGGCCGAGGCACGCGAGGCGGTGAGCAGCGTCAGCTATGCCGCGATGATCCTCGACCTCGGGCTGCCCGATGGCGACGGTCTGTCGGTGCTGCGCGAGCTGCGCCTCAAGATGGAACCGCTCCCCGTGCTGGTGCTGACTGCCCGAGGCGGCCTGCAGGACCGCGTCAGCGGCCTGCGCAGCGGCGCCGACGATTATCTCGCAAAGCCGTTCGCGATGGAGGAGCTGGTGGCGCGGCTGGAGGCGATCCTGCGCCGGCCCGGCCAGCTGCTCGGCCGCTCGCTCAGTCTCGCCAACCTCGTCTACGACACCGAGAGCCGCCAGATCTTCGTCGACGACCAGCCGCGGATCATCTCTGCGCGCGAGACCTCGGTGCTCGAGATCCTGCTGCGCCGGCAAGGGCGGGTGGTGCCGAAGAAGAACGTCGAGGACCATATTTTCGGGCTGGACGGCGAGGTCGCCTCCAACGCGGTCGAGGTCTATGTCTCGCGGCTGCGCAAGCAGCTTGCCGAACACGGCGCCAAGGTCGTGATCCACACCATCCGCGGCGTCGGCTATCTCATGGACGTGGAGAAATAGCGTGGCCCGGATCGGGTCCCATTCCGGCTCCCTTGCCGGCTCCTATGGCAGGTCGCCGACGTTCAAATCGCTGATCTGGCGCATCGTCTTCCTGCACATCCTGGCGGTCGCGGTGGTCGCGGTCTTCCTGCCGCTGGTGCTGTTCTGGCTGCTCAATTCGGAGATCGACCAGCTGCATCGCGATGCCATGCGCGCCCAGGCCGAAGTGCTGGCGGAGCGCATCGTTGCCCAGCCGGGTGGCTCGTTGACGTTCAATCTGCCCGACAGTCTCAAGGGCCTCTATTCGGAAGCGTATGGCCGCTATCAGTACGACATTCGCGATGCCGAGGGCCGCTTGCTGTTCTCCTCGCACCGGCGTTCCGCCGCCGCAGTGCGCTCGTCGGAGAGCATTTCCGGCGCCACCGTCACCCGCGATATCGACGGCAAGACGGTGCGCATCCAGGTCGCCGAGGACCTCGCGCACCGCGACGTCATCATCGACGACATCGTCTCGAACTTCTTCCGGCGCGTGGGATGGATTACCATTCCGATCCTCCTGATCCTGCTCGCCACTGACATCATCATCTTTCGCCGGGCGATCGCGCCGCTGTGGAGGGCCTCCGAGAAGGCCAGCAATATCGGTCCGGCGCGCACCGACATTCGCCTGCCGACGGAGCAGATCCCGCGCGAGATCCTGCCGCTGGTCACCGCCGTCAACGAGGCGCTCGACCGGCTCGAAGGCGGCTTTCGGGTGCAACGGCAGTTCACGGCGGACGCCGCGCATCAATTGCGCACGCCGCTCGCGATCCTGCGCACGCGGATCGAGACGCTCGACGATCGCGCGGCGCGGCAGGCGCTGCATGCCGATATCGAAACCATGAGCCGCCTCGTTGCCCAGCTCCTGGAGATCGCCGAGCTCGACACCCTGGTGCTCGATCCCGCAGAGACCGCGGATCTGCGCGCGGTCAGCGCCGAGGTGGTGGCCTCGATCGCTCCGTTCGCGATCGCGCAGCACAAGGACATCGCGCTGAAGGGCGCCGACGGGCCGGTGCTGATCCACGGCAATGCGGAGATGTTGCAGCGCGCGATCTTCAACCTCGCCGAAAACGCCATCAAGTTCACGGCAAAGGACACCACCGTCGACGTCGAGGTGGGCGAGGACGGTTCGGTGCGCGTGCGCGATTCCGGCCCGGGGATCGCGGAGGCCGAGCGCGAGCTGATCTTCCAGCGCTTCTGGCGCGCCGACCGCCGGCGCAGCGACGGTGCGGGCCTCGGACTCTCGATCGTGCGCGCGGTGGCGGACGATCACGCGGCCACGGTCGCGGTGGAGAATCTTCCGGAAGGCGGAGCCGAGTTCACGCTGCGGTTTCGGCTGGCGGAAGAGGCGGAGATCGAGGCGGACGTCGCGCGGCACTGACACGAGACAGGGGAGCGGGAAGGGAGCCCTCCCGTTTCATGCAACCTGCGGATTCGCTCGCTTCACCGCTGACCCTCGAGCCCAGCTATGTTCGCCTTCACCTTCTTTGACAGATCCGGAAAAGGCAGGCACGCACCGACATAGGGATCGTTGGATTTTGGCTTGTCCGGTTGCTCGGCGATCAGCTCCTTGAGCTGACTGAGATTCTTTCCATCGATGCGATCCAGGCAAGCGGCGGCGTGAATCGCCCGGTCGCATTTCTCGACATCATCGGGCAATCGAAGCGATATATATATTTGATCCTCGATTGCTGGAATTTCCTGAGCGCTGTCTTGTAGTCATTGGCCCTGTAGGCGTCGTGCCCCTCGTCGAAGAGAACCCTGCCTTCGCGATGAACAACGCGCTCGGCCTCTGATTCCGAGCGGGCCGGCGAGGCGTGCTGAAGGACAAGGACAATGGTCAGGAAAAGCAATGATCTCATATCGCCTCCACTTATAATGCGACGATACTATTGGAAACGTGGCTGGAATGTCCACGGATCTGCCCGGAGTCGCGGTGATGGGGATCGAGCGATTTCCTGAAGGCGCTGCGGCCTTGACGGGAGTGTCCGCTGCCCTGAAGGGAGTGGACAAAAACCGTCCGCCAACCCCCTTTAGTCTACGATCAGGACGAGCGTATTTCGCTTGTCGTCAAGCTTGATGCTGAAGTCCAGATTGCGATAGCGTTGCGAGGCGTCTCCGTACATATTTTTTCTCGCCTGGACCAATGCATTCATGAGGGCGTTCAGCTCGGCATCCGGGACGTCGGGCACGAACGCCATTGCGAGAAGAGCGGTTGTCTTGAACAATTTCGAAGCCGCCTCCTTGCCGCCGGGAAGCTCGACATCAATGCTCTTGATCGGCCCTTTTTCCTCGCGCGCGAGCGCCTTGACCGACACGCCGTTCGACAGCTGATATGTGCAAATCGTGCGCGCAAGCTCGTCCTTCTTGCAGCCGGCCGGGGTCGTGCGGATGTCACCGTCAGCTGCGGCAACGGCGGCATTGATGGCAAGATGAAGTCCATCGACTGGAGGGGATTTCACGGCGGTCTGCTGGACCACAATGACCGATGTCGCCAGCGCCAGGGCCTTGATCAGCATTTGAGCGCGTTCTCCCCCAACCTACGCCCGCAAGGTATAGACTCGACGGGATTGGATCAACCGACCGTCCGGCTACGGCAAGGGGCCGCTATTTCAGCTTGCCGCTCGACAGGTCCATGATCATCCGCGTCGCCAGATACAGCCGCGGCACGATGCTGCCGAGCTGCACATATTCGGCGTCGTTGGAGTGTGCGCCGAAGCCTGACAGGCCCATGCCTTCGACCACGGCTCCGCTGGTCTTCAACGCGGCGAACGCGGCGTCGGTGCCGCCGCCGGTCGCCTTTTCGTCGACCTTGAGGGATAGTCCGATCTCGCCATAGATCGTCTTGCCGTGGGCTGCCACGCGGCGCGAGGCCTCGTTGGCCTCGAGCGGCGGGCGACGCACCTCGAACTTCAGGTCGACCTTGGAATCGGGCAGCAGGCGATTCTTGATCTTGTCCTGCAGCTCCTTTTGCAACGCGTCGAAATCCGACACCTTGAGCGCACGCGCATCGGCCTGCGCCGTGGCGTTCGCAGGGATCACGTTGCGGTTGGTGCCGGATTGGGCGACCGTCCAGTTCAGCTTCAGGCCCTGCTCGGGCTTGGACAGGTCCTTCATCTGCAGCAGCTGGTGCGAGAGCTCGTACAGCGCATTCACGCCGCCCTCGGGCCGTGCGCCCGCATGTGACGACTTGCCCTGCACGGTGAGATAGGCCGAGCCGATGCCGCTGGTGGCGAGGCGCAGCGTGCCGTCGGTGCCGCCGCCCTCGAACGAGAACACCGCGTCCTGATCCGCAGCGAATTTGGTGATGGTGCTGCGCCAGCCGGGCGAGGAGATCTCCTCGTCGCCGTTCGTGAGAACCGTGAGCGTGCCGTAATCCCTGAAATTCAACTTCTGCAGCAACGCCACGGTATGGAGAATGAGCGCGACGCCCTGCTTGTCGTCGGCGATGCCGAGGCCGTAGGCCTTGTCGCCGTCGATGCGGAACGGCTGGTCCTTCAGCATGCCCTTCAGGTACACGGTGTCCATATGGGCGATCAGCATGATCTTCCTGGTTCCCGTGCCCTTGAACACGGCGTGCACGGCCGGCCCGATTTTTTCAGGGCTGTCGTCGAGGCGATGGATGTCGGTGGGTTGCAGGATTTCCACCGTGCCGCCGAGCTGCTTGAGCTGACCGGCAACGCGCTCGGCGATCTGGTTCAGACCCTCGATGTCCTTGCTGCCGGATTCGATGTTGACGAGATCGCGCAGCGTGTCGAGCAGCGGTTGCTGCTCCTTTTGCGCCAGCACGTGGAGGTCGGCGGCCGGCTCGGCGTGCACCGTCGCTGCGGCACATGTCAGCCAGAGCGAGGTGAGCAACAGGCCGAGGGCGGAGGGAGCAGGGTGCGAGCGGGGCATGAGCGGCCATCCCTAGGGCTGAGGATGGCCCGGTATGCCCGCGTTTCCCGTGCTTGTCACGCGCGCCGTCGCGCGTCATGCGCCGCTTGCGCGGAACACGACGGCGGGTGTGGTTCCCACTATTTCGACGGCGGTCCGAGATCCAGCGGCGGCAGCTCGATCTGCGGCACCTCGATCTTGATCGTGGAGGGATCGATATTCGACTGCACGCCCTTGTAATGCATGACCATCGAGGGGAATGCGATCACCAGGCCGACCATGATCATCTGGATGACGACGAACGGCACCGCACCCCAATAGATCTGGCCCGTGGTGACCGGCTCCATCCGCTTGCCGGTGACGCGATCGGTGTAGCGATCCTTCGGCGCGACCGAGCGGAGATAGAACAGGGCGAAGCCGAATGGCGGATGCATGAACGAGGTCTGCATGTTGACGCCGAGGATGACGCCGAACCAGATCAGGTCGATGCCGAGATGCTCGGCCGCAGGTCCGAGCAACGGAATCACGATGAAGGCCAGCTCGAAGAAGTCGAGGAAGAAGGCCAGCACGAACACGAAGACGTTGACGAAGATCAGGAAGCCGACCTGGCCGCCGGGCAGCGAGGTCAAGAGGTGTTCGACCCAGACGTGGCCGTTGACGCCGTAGAAGGTGAGCGAGAACACGCGCGCGCCGACCAGGATGAACACCACGAAAGCCGACAGCTTCGCGGTCGATTCCGTGGCCTGCCGGATCAGGTCCCAGCTCAGCCGCCGCTTCGCGGCACCGAGGATGAGGGCGCCGGCGGCGCCCATCGCGCCGCCTTCGGTCGGCGTGGCGATGCCGATGAAGATCGTGCCGAGCACGAGGAAGATCAGGAACAGCGGCGGCACCATGACGAAGGTGGTCTGTTGCGCCATCTTAGACAGGAACCGGAAGCCGGTGAGCTTGTCGATGACCCAGTTCACCACGGCGACGACGAAGGCGAAGATGATGCCGTAGAACATGCTGAGCACGACGTAGTCGGCGCCATGTACGCTCGAATTGCGCATCATGAACCAGCCGAAGACGCAGCTCGCCAGGAACAGCATGCCGAGAGAGAGGAGGCCGCGGTCGCCATTGTCCTCGCGGAAGCCGATGGCTTCCTTCGGCAGGCCGGGCGTCGCCTTCGGGAAGATCATGCTGACGAGGAAGGCGTAGCCGGCGTAGAGGCCGGCGAGCACCAGGCCGGGAATGAAGGCGCCCTCGTACATGTCGCCGACGGACTTGCCGAGCTGGTCGGCCATCACGATCAGGACGAGCGAGGGCGGAATGATCTGCGCGAGCGTACCGGACGCGGCGATGACGCCGGCGGCAACGCGGCGGTCGTAGCCGTAGCGCAGCATGATCGGGAGCGAGATCAGGCCCATCGAGATCACGGACGCCGCGACCACGCCCGTCGTCGCCGCGAGCAGCGCGCCGACGAAGATCACGGCATAGGCAAGGCCGCCCCGGATGGTGCCAAACAATTGGCCGATGGTGTCGAGCAGGTCCTCAGCCATGCCGGACCGTTCCAGCACCAGTCCCATGAAGGTGAAGAACGGAATGGCCAGCAGCGTGTCGTTGTTCATCACGCCGTAGACCCGCTCCGGCAGCGCCTGGAGGAAGTCCGGGTGGAATTGGCCGAGCTCGACGCCGATGATGGCGTAGAACAGGCCAACGGCGCCGAGCGAGAATGCCGCGGGATAGCCGAGCAGCAGCACGACGACCAGCGACGCGAACATGATGGGCGCCATATTGGCGATAATAAAAGCGGTCATGATTTCCCCTACACCGTCGCCAACGGCTACTTCTTCTCGATCGCTTCGACGAGATGCTCGACTTCCGCTTCCAGCGCGGACACCTGGGATTCATGCGGGTCCGGAATCATTCCGCGCATCACCGCAATCCGCTTGATCAGCTCGGAGATGCCTTGAACGAGCAGGAAAGCGAACCCGATCATGATCAGGGCTTTGGCGGGCCATTGCGGCAGGCCGCCGGCATTGCCGGATTGCTCGTTGATGTGGAACGAGCGCTGGAAGAACGGCACGCCGGTGACGATCATCACGATGCAGAGCGGAATGAGGAAGAACAGGTGACCGATCACGTCGATGACGTTGCGGAGCGTCTTCGGCAGCGCGTTGTTCACGATGTCGATGCGGATGTGCTCGTTGTCGAGCAGCGTCCAGGGCGAGCACAGCAGGAATACGATGCTGAACAGCACCCATTGCAGCTCGAGCCACGAATTGGAGGATGTGTCGAAGGTCTTGCGGATGATCGCATTGACCGCCGAGATGATGACGGCGGCGACGATCAGCCACGCCAGGCGTTTGCCCGTCCAGCGTGTGAACGCGTCGATCCCCTGGCTCAGCTTTAGGAGCGCTTGCAACGATAGGTCCTCCCCCGATGGTATGCCCCGGCCGTCTTGACTGCGCCGAACGGGCGCGTGGCTTGTCTCGCCGCGCAGGCATGAGGCCGCCGCACCAAACCAGCGGGCGTGCCGTCAGTCAATTGGAAGTTTGTTGAAAGTTAAGGGGAATAAGGCCGTAGTCCGACGGTGTCAGCCGCCGGTGACGCTCATGTGCCTGGAGACGCTGGGCCGGTCGTGGCGGCGGTCGATGATGAAATCATGGCCCTTCGGCTTCAGGCCGATGGCGCGGTCGATCGCATCCGCAAGCAGCACGTCGTCGTCAGATGCACGCAAGGGTTTGCGCAGATCCGAGGCATCCTCGTGGCCGAGGCAGGTGTGCAGCGTTCCCGTGCAGGTAATCCGAACCCGGTTGCAGGATTCGCAGAAATTGTGCGTCATCGGCGTGATGAAGCCGAGCTTGCCGCCGGTCTCGGCGACGCTGACATAGCGGGCCGGCCCTCCAGTGCTCTCAGCGAGGTCCGTCAGCGTGAATTGCTGGGCGAGGCGTGCGCGCACCAGCGAGAGCGGCAGATACTGGTCGATGCGGCCGGAGCCGATCTCGCCCATCGGCATCACCTCGATCAGCGTCAGGCCCATGCCCTTGCCGTGGGCCCAGCGCATCAGCTCGGGAAGCTCGTCCTCGTTGAGGTTCTTCAGCGCCACCGCGTTGATCTTGATGGCAAGGCCTGCGGCGCGCGCGGCCTCGATACCTTCCAGCACCTTGTCGATCTCGCCCCAGCGGGTGATCTCTCGAAACTTCTTGGGATCGAGCGTGTCGAGCGAGACGTTGATACGGCGGACGCCACAATCGGCGAGCTCGCTTGCGTGTTTCGCCAGCTGGGTGCCGTTGGTGGTCAGCGTCAGCTCGTTGAGGGCGCCGCTGGAAAGATGCCGCGATAGCGAGCGCACCAGCGTCATCACGTTGCGCCGGACCAGCGGCTCGCCCCCAGTGAGCCGCAGCTTCTTGACGCCCTTGGCGATGAAGGCCGAGCAGAGCCTGTCGAGTTCCTCCAGCGTCAGCAGGTTCGCCTTGGGCAGGAACGTCATGTCTTCGGACATGCAGTAGAAGCAGCGCAGGTCGCAGCGGTCGGTGACGGACACGCGCAAATAGCTGATGGTCCGCCCGAACGGATCGGTCATCGGGGTCGACAGCGCGGCAGGTCCGTTCATGGAAAAGGCCTTGTCACTTACGGCGACGGGTGCACCTTTGCTTCAGCGGTGCTCTGGATGCAATCTAAGCATCGGACGCGACGAGGACAATCGGGTGGTATACGTAGGTTAGCGCCTGCCGGCGTTCGGATCAGGGAACGGCGAGGCGGCGGCCGGAGCCGCCTCAGCAGGGGCTGCAGCCGGCGCCGCTGCGGCGGATTTGGGCTTCCTGGGCCGGTGAGGCTTGCGAACCGGTTTCGGCGGGGTGGCGGGCTGGAGTTCCGCAAAGACCGGATTCGGGTCCGTGGTCACCGAAGCGGGCGTGGTGAAATCCCCGGGATTCTTGATCACGTTCACCGGCACGCTTGCCGGTTGGTACTTTGCAAGCGCGAAAGCCACCGTGAAGGGGGCGTCGGGCGCGGGAACCGAGACGGAGCAGGGCGTCTTGCAGCCCGGACCGAGCGAGGTCGTGGCGTCCGCACCCGGCGGATTGGATTCGAGCCGGACCTGGACGGTCGGCGGCGCCGATTTGAACATGTCCCAAGACATCGAAGAGCAGCCGCCGAGACCCGCCGCTCCCAACAGACCCGCTCCCGCTAACGCAACCGCGATGACACGACGCATGACCCATCCACTTCAACTGCGACAAACCGCCACATAACTCCGCGCGGACCTTAGGAGCGTCGTTTGGGGCAGGCAACCGGCGGGCGGCGCATGGTTGATGAATGGTTAATGCCGGATCTCGCAGAATAGCAATGTGATTTCAGTGGCTTGACGGCGCTAGGCGGTCATCAGGCTGCTGGCTGCTTCCGGCAGGTCGCGCATGTGATGGATCAGCCGGTCCGGCTTCAGCTCGGCGATCGGCACGTCCGTATAGCCGAAGCTGACCCCGATGACCGGCACTCCGGCCCGGCGGGCCACCCCGACATCGGTTCCGGCATCGCCGACCATGAGGCTGGCTTTGACCGCGCCGCCGGCGCGCGCCACCGTTTCCCGGAAGATGGTCGGGTCGGGCTTCTGGACGCCAAAGGTGTCCGCGCCGCAGATCGCGGCAAAGCGGCGGCTGAGGTCGAGCTGGTCCAGCAGCCGCTTCGACAGCCATTCCAGCTTGTTGGTGCAGACCGCGAGGCGATGGCCCTGGGCCGCAAAATGATCGAGCGCGGCCTCGAGCCCCTCGAAGGGGCGGGATTCGACCGCGATATGGTCGGCGTAATAGGCGATGAAATCCGCGGTCATCCGGTCCATGTCGGCCGGGGTGACGCTGCGGCCCTCCGCTTCCAGCCCCCGCTCGATCAGCTTGCGGGCGCCGGCGCCGATCATGTTGCGCGCCGAGGCCATCGGCACCGGCGGCAGGCCTTCGCGGTCGAGCACGTGGTTCAGCGCGGTGATCAGGTCGGGCGCCGTATCCACAAGCGTGCCGTCGAGATCGAAGACGATGGTGTGAGGGGTCATGACCCCAGCGCTACCGGCCCCCCCGTGTCCGCGCAAGGGGCGGGCCCATAAGATCACCTTATAGGCCTGTTCCCAGACCCTGTTCTCCGGGGGAAAACGAGGCTACATAGGCCGCCGAAAGCGGCCATGATCGGCGGCAGATCTCCCGGATTTCAGAAGGCGGGCCCAGACGTGAACATGGACCAGTTGAAGCGACAGGCTGCTGCCCGCGCGCTCGAAGAGGTGCGGGACGGCATGCAGCTCGGGCTCGGCACCGGCTCGACCGCCAAGCATTTCGTCGAGCTGCTCGGCGAGCGCGTCGCCGCCGGGCTGAAAGTGATCGGCGTGCCGACCTCCGAGGCGACGCGCCTCGACGCGACGCGCTGCGGCGTGCCGCTGACCACGCTCGACGAGATCGACCATCTCGACATCACGGTCGACGGCGCCGACGAGATCGATGCCGAGCTCAACCTGATCAAGGGCGGCGGCGGCGCGCTGCTGCGCGAGAAGATCGTGGCGGCCGCTTCGGATCGTATGATCGTGATTGCCGATGACACCAAATGGGTGTCGACGCTCGGCAAATTTCCGCTGCCGGTCGAAGTCATCCCGTTCGGCCTCGGCGCGACGCGGCGGGCGATCGAGAAGGCATTTGCGCAATGCGGCGTTTCCGGGCAAATGGCGGTCCGCAAGGGCAAGGACGGCCACGTTTTCGTCACTGACGGCGGCCACTGGATCGTCGATGCCCAGCTCGGACGTATTGTGGATCCACCCGGCCTCGCCAGGGCGTTGAGCACGATCCCCGGCGTGGTCGAGCATGGATTGTTCATCGGCTTGGCCAGCTCTGCCGTTCTGGCGGGTGGCGAGGGAATTCGCGTGATTGAACGGCGCAAGCCGAAAGGAGACCAGGAATGAAGAGCGTTTTGAAATTCTTGCCGGCCGCGACGCTCGTCGTGGGATTGGCCCTTACGGCCGCCCCGGCCGTGGCGCAGCAGCCCGCCCAGCCGAAGGCTGGCGCCGCACCTGCCCAGCCGAAGGCCTCGCCCGCGGCGATCGCGGCGGCCAAGGAGATTTTGCAGATCAAGAACGCCAATGCGATGTATGCCGGCGCCGTGCCCGGCCTCGTCGAGAAGACCAAGATCGCGCTGACCCAGCAGAATCTGAACTATCAGAAGGACCTCAACGAGGTCGCTCCGATCGTGGCGCAGCAGCTCCAGGGCCGCCAGAACGAGATCGGCGAGGGCATGGCGCAGATCTATGCCAGCGAGTTCACCGAGCAGGAGCTGAAGGATCTCGTCACCTTCTACAAGTCGCCGCTCGGCAAGAAGCTGATCGACGCCGAACCGCGCGCCATCGGGCTCAGCATGGCCTTCATGAATTCCTGGGCCCAGAACTTCTCCGAGACCGTGATGGGCGCCTTCCGCGCCGAGATGCGCAAGCGTGGCAAGGAGATCTGAGCGCACCTATCTGAAGGGTGATTGCTGAAAGAGGTCGGAGTGGACAATGGCTGAATTCGACGTCGACCTCTTCGTCATCGGTGGCGGTTCGGGCGGCGTGCGTGCCGCCCGCATCGCGGCCGGTTACGGTGCGCGCGTGATGATCGCGGAAGAGTACCGCATGGGCGGGACTTGCGTGATCCGCGGCTGCGTGCCGAAGAAGCTGTTCGTGATCGGCTCGCATTTCCGTCACGAGCTCGAGGACGCCGCGGGCTTCGGCTGGACCGTTCCGCCCGCCACCTTCGACTGGGCGACGCTGATCGCCAACAAGGACAAGGAGATCGCGCGGCTGGAGGCGGCCTACACCGCCAATGTCGAGAAGTCGGGCGCGCAGATCGTCAAGAGCCGCGCGGTGATCGAGGACAAGCACACGGTCCGCCTGCTCGAGAACGACCGCAAGATCACCGCAAGATACATCCTGATCGCCACCGGCGGCGCGCCCAACCACGGCGCCTCCATTCCCGGCATCGAGCACGTGATCTCCTCCAACGAGGCGTTTCATCTCAAGAAGCTGCCGAAGCGGATCGTGATCCAGGGCGGCGGCTACATCGCGCTGGAATTCGCCGGCATCTTCGCCGGCTTCGGCTCCGACGTCACCGTGATCTATCGCGGCGACAACATCCTGCGCGGCTTCGACGAGGACGTTCGCGCCCATGTCCGGAGCGAAATGGAGAAGCAGGGCATCACCATCCTCACCGGCTGCACGGTCGCCAAGGTCGATCGCCACGGCGAGGAGTTCACCACGCATCTGTCGAACGGATCGAGCCTCGCTTCCGACCAGGTGATGTTCGCGATCGGCCGCCATCCGGCGGTGGCCAATCTCGGCCTGGAGAAGGCCGGCGTGGCCATCAATCCTGCGAATGGCGGCATCGCGGTCGACCATTTCTCGAAGAGCTCGGTCGACAGCATCTACGCGATCGGCGATGTCACCCATCGATTCAACCTGACTCCCGTCGCGATCCGCGAGGGCCATGCCTTCGCCGACACCGTGTTCGGCAAGCGCGAGGTGCAGGTGGACCACGCCAACATCCCGACCGCGGTATTCTCGCAGCCGGAAGTCGGCACTGTCGGCCTGACAGAGACCGAGGCGCGCGCGCAGTTCAGCCACGTCGACATCTACAAGACGACGTTCCGCCCGATCAAGGCGACGATGTCGGGCCGCGATACCCGCGTGCTGATGAAGCTCGTGGTCGACGGTGCGACCGATCGCGTGCTCGGCTGCCACATCGTCGGCGATGCCGCAGCCGAGATTACGCAGGCCGTCGCGATCGCGGTGAAGATGAAGGCGACCAAGGCCGATTTCGACGCGACGATCGCACTGCATCCGACCGCGGCCGAGGAGCTCGTTACCATGCGCACGCCGAGTGCGCGCCACGTGCGACAGGCGGCGGAGTAGCCCCGGCGCTCAGCCGTAGAGATATCCGACCGGCTTGCCTTCCGTGCGCAGCGGACGAACGTCCCTTTGCGTGATGATCCGGCCGGCGAGGCCGTCGATCTCGTCGCGCTGCGTCGGCGTCCAGCTGCGCAGCTCGTTCATGCCCTTGAGCAGGCCGAGCCGGAGCACCTGCGTGTTCTCGCCGACGCCGACAAGGCTGATCGAAGCCTTGCCCGCCGTCACGACATCCCCGGCTGAGAGTTCAAGGCTCTCGCCAGACGCCTTCTTGAATTCCGCCCTGCCGCGAATGACGCGATAGATCACGACCTCGCCCCTGGCGAGCGAGGTGGCGTCCGCAGCGGCCGACGTGCTCTTCGGCAGCAGCGACTGGCCGCGCGGGTCGGTTGCGATGATGTGGCCGGTGACGAGATGACCGCTCGGCACCTCGATGCCGATATCGCGTATGTAAACCGGCAGCGCCGATTTGATCGCGCCGTCCGCGAGCGGCTTGAACAGCGCATCCAGCGCCAGGGGATCCTGCAGCCAGAAGCCGGCATCGGCCGGCCGGTTGTGCAGCTTGTGGCTCCAAGCCACGCGCGGTGTCTCGGCCTCGTCGATCTGGTCGGGACCGACGATGGTCGGATTCGGAAAGCTGGTGGGATCGGTGATGAAGGCTTCGAGGAATTTGCCGGAATAGCCCATCGAGATCGGGTCGGGCACGACCGTCTGGGGCGTCTTCAAATTCTGTTCGGTTGGCAAGCCCGACCAGGTGTAGAACAGTTGGCGATGCACGATCGCGCTTTGCAGCATCACCGCGCCAGGGCCGACATTGTAGAAGCGCCCGTCATAGTCGAATGTGAAAGCGCCCGAGGTGACCAGCACGAGCTGGAAGCCGCCGGGTGGAAGATGCAGATGAAAGTCGGTGGGGCCGGTGTCGGGACGGTAGATCGGCAGGTTGGTCGCGACTTCGTGCGGCAGGAAGGTCTCATTGTTGGCGTGAAAGCCTTCATTGGCGCGATTGTAGAGCGCTTGCGGGCGATAAGTCGCCTCGAACGTCGCATTCCGGTCGCGGTCGATCGCGACGAAGTCCTGCATGTTGAGGCGGAGCGGCGCGCCATTCGGACGGGTGAGGCCGGTCGTCTCGAGATCAACCACGGCATGCACGTTCATGACGTTCTCCGCTCCGCGCCGTTGCTTCGCTGACGACGTCATTGCGAATTCCGGGCCAGTTGATTTGCGGAGCGGCGAGCGCGCCTACGCCGTGATGCGCGCGTGCCGTTCGGGATAAAATCCGGTGGTTGCACGGGACGTTAGACGATGACCTGCTCTGATCGTTCGATGCCGTGCGAGCCGCGCCCGCTTTCGGGGCAGCGGCGGGACCTGTCTAATTTGTCAGCAAGCCTCATCAGGACGCGTGCAGCGGTGTTGCCGGAGATCGGCGCGATGCCGCCCTTGCGATCGGCGATAACATCGCGACCGCCAGGGCGGCGATTGACAAATTGTTCATGTTTTGTTCTTATGCTGAGACCGAGATGGAGGCAGCCATGGACAACCGCATCAGCGAGATTCGAAAGACCATCAGAGCACTCCGCGTCAGCATGCGCGAAGCTGAGGCGATCATGCACGAGCAGATCAACCGCGACGAGGACTGCAGCTTCGTGGCGCATGAGGTCATCAAGATGCGCCAGGTCATGGGCCTGCTCGCGAAGGAACGGATCGCGCTCGGCGATCACGACCCCATCCTCGTGAACAATTTCTTCATCCCGCGGCGCCGGCCGACGCGAAAGCCGGTCGCGGCGTTGTCCCTCACCGCCGAGTCCGTATTCCGTCCGCGCGTGGTGGCGCGGGTTTGACGCGGCAGGACGCTCACTCAAAAGCGCGAGGCGCGGCCCGATCCGGCTTGCCGGCCGGGCTGTCCGCCCACTTCGCCATCTCCATGGCCTGGGCGTCGACGCCCTCGCACCAGAAACAGCTTGGCCGCGCGCGGCCGTTCTCTGACAGGATCGGAACCAGGCTGTGGCCGCAACCGGCGCAGCAGGCGATGTCAGTCATGCGTTCCCCCAAGGCGTAAAAATTCAGAAATGACGTTCTCGTTCGCGAAGCTTGCGCGGGCGCTATGACGGCGCCGGCGTAGAGCGTCCGATGGGCGCGCTCGTCCCTGAGATCGTCGATGTAGCGATCCATCGTGACACGGCTGCGATGTCCTCGCCGTTCTCGCGATAGGCGCGAAGCTGGAATTCGGCCGAGCTGCCGCGGTCCACAATGACGCGGCAATGCTCGATCTCGGCGGCACAGCCCAATGCGTCCGCGTCCCCGGCGGTGTCGTCGATGATTCGCGACAGCATCTCCGAGATCGTGACCGGTCCGTCTCGGGAGGCGAAGATGCAATCGGTTCCGTAGCGCTGGGCGCGCCATTTGTTCTCCACCGCGATCGCGCGCTCGACCACCGTGACCTCCCTCGACAAATGAGGCCGCAGATAGAGGTGGCGCGTCAGGCAGCGATACAGCGAGGCGATGGCAACGGCATCGTCGACGAAGGTGCAGGTGTCGGGCGCACGAAGCTCGAGCGTCGGGTGCCGCATCGAAGGACGCATCGCCCACCAGATGTGGCTCTCGTCGGGTATCACGCCGGAGCGCTGCAGGGCGCCGACATATTCGTCGTAATCCCGCCTGGTCTCGAACAGCTCGGGCAGGCCGGTGCGCGGCAGCTCGGAATAGGCGGCGAGCCGGTAGCCCTTCAGTCCGGTCTTGTGCGAATTCCAGAACGGGGAGGAGGCCGACAGCGCGATGAACAGCGGCAGATGCGGCAGCATCGCCCGCATCACCGCCATGCGCTTCTCGGGATCCGGCAACTGGACGTGCACATGCATGCCGCACATCATGTTGCGATGGCCGATGCTGCGCAGATCCTCGATCATCTCCTCATAGCGCGGCTTCGGACTCGGCTGCGACATGCGCCAGACCGCCGTAGGATGCGTGCCGCAGGCCATGATCACGAAGCCATATTGCGCGGCGACGTTCGCGACTTCGCGCCGCAGGAAGCGGAGCTCTTCGCGGGCGTCGTTGACGTCGACGTGAACGTTGGTGGCGACCTCGAGCTGGGATTGCAGCATCTCGCGCATGGCCTGGCCACCGGTCGACCAGTTCGCCGATTCGAACAGCTCGTTGGGAGTCTGGATCGCGACCTCGAAGCTGCGCCGATCGGCGAGGAAGTATTCCTCCTCGATGCCGAATGAATATTCGGCCGCCTTGCCACCGGCGCCGGCCGAGCGAATGACGAGGTGCTGCTTGTCGTCAGAAGGATCCAGCCGAAGGAGTTTCAGAACGTCTGAAGCAAAAGTCATGTCCCACCCGGCAAAGGTCACCTGCCGGCACTAATCCTTCTAACAGGGACGGGTTCCCGCCCGCTGCCACTGCAAATTGTCGCGTCGAACGGAACAATCTTCACGCTTTCTGACTCGCGCGCGATCAACGCGTGATTGGGCGGCACTTCGGTCCAATTCTCTTCCTTATCGAACGGCTCGGACACGACGATGACCTGGCCGCCGTCCTCGCGGAAATAGAGTGTGTTCGCGGCGTCGTTGACCGCGACGCGGAAGGCGTAGAGATCCTTGCCGTTGGCGATCGCACTGGTGAAGCGCAGCCGTTCGCGCAAGTGGCCTTCGTTGACGAGGCCGACGAGGGCCTGCAGCACGCGCTGCGTCGCCTGAAGCGGATCGCTGTCGAGACCGGCGCCCATCATCGCCAGGAACACGGCTTCCGAATCGGTCGTGCCCAGTCGCGACGGATAATAGGCATCGGGAATCAGCGCCTCGACCTTGCGCCGCAGCCGATTCCAGCTTCCGACGAATCCGTTGTGCATGAACATCCAGTGGCCGCAGGCGAAAGGATGGCAATTCTGCCGCGTCACCGCCGTGCCGGTAGCGGCGCGCACATGGGCAAAGAACAGATGCGAGCGCAGATGCCGGCAGAGGTAGCGCAAATTTTCGTCCGACCAGGCCGGCCGCGTCTCGCGATACAGGCCGGGTTCCGGATGCTCGCCGTACCAGCCGAGACCAAAGCCGTCGCCATTCGAGCCCGCCGTCGATTGCAGAGAGCGGATGCTCTGCGCGATCAGCGAATGCTCGGGTTCGGTGACATAGGGCTCGAAAGAGGTCGTCTCGCCCCGGTATGCGATCCAGCGGCACATGGAAGTCCCTGTCGGTGGCGGATGGGTCGTGAGTTGCACTAACCGACGTGCCGGCACGGTGGTTCCCGGCGCGAAGCGGTTATCCCGACCGAAAGCCTTCGGTGTTAGGATGCAGGTGTCGAGATCGGAGACCGAAATGAACGATCAAGCCATATTGGCGGCGCTTCAGCGCCATTGGGAGGCTTCGGACGCCAATGATTTCGATGCCGAGCACGACATCTATCGCGACGACGCTGTGCTCGACTATCCGCAGTCGGGCGAGCGCATCAGCGGTCGCGGGAACATTCAGGAGAGCCGGTTCGTACAGCCGAACCGGAAACGCTTCACGGTTCGACGGATCGTTGGCGGTGGCAATCTTTGGGTGAGCGAATTCGTGCTGAGCTATGACGGGGTGCCGTCGTATGTCGTGAGCATCATGGAATTTCGCGACGGCTTGGTGGCGCACGAGACGCAATATTTCGGCGATCGCTTCGATCCTGCGCCGTCGCGGGCACATCTAGTCGAGCGTCGCACGAACGTTTGACCAAACCCGCCACACGGAACCCGATGCGGCGGCTGGTCGCAGTCATCTCGCCTTGATTCCGACAGGCCCACCTTTATCTCTGACACGAACAAGAATCCGGGCCCCTCTGGCGAGGACGCCGACGATGTCGGCAAACCTCGTGATGTCGGATGACCTGTCCCGCGCGAATGCGATGGATTGGCCGATCGTCGGGCCTTGGACGTTCCTTTCCGACCATTCGTCCCCATCGCAGCTCCGTGCGGTCATTTCGCAAGATAAGGGAGCAACGATGACTGACGCCAAGCATTCAAATCCTGTCGAGATCGAGATCGCCGAGCCGTCCAGCCTGAACGAGCAGGCTGCAGCCGCGCTGGTGATTGCCGGCGCGCTCGTCGCCGTGGCCGACCGGCAGGTTTCGCCGGTCGAGCGCGACGAGGTGATCCGGTTCATCAGGGATCGCGGATTGGCGCCGCATATCGACGACGAGCGGCTGTTTGCGATGTTCGACGCACTCGCCGAACGGCTGGAGGAGCCGGATTTTGCCAATGTCGTGATCGACACGCTTCGGCCGGTCTCGAACATGCCGTTGTCGTCACATCTGATGGAACTGTCGGAGCGAGTCGCGGCCGCCGACGAAGACGTCCATCCCCACGAAGTGCAGGCGATCAAATTGCTGCGCTTGCTGACGCTGGCGCTGCCGCGCGCCAAGCCGGTCAACTCGGGTGAGGGGCGCATCAAGCAGCAGATGGCCACAAAGGAGTAAGCATGAGCGCAGCATCGAACGAGCGTACAAATGAGGCCGCAGGCCCCGCCAGCGAATTGGCGGGCGGTGACCCGCGCTTTGAGAGGCTCGTCGATCGCCTGCCGCCGCGCATGGGTGACACGGTCACCTATCTGCTTAAACCGTCGAGCCGTTGGGTCAGAATCCCCTCCGGCGCGCTGCTCATTGTCGGCGGCGTGCTGTCCTTCCTGCCGATTCTCGGCGTCTGGATGCTGCCCCTCGGTCTCGCGCTGCTCGCCGAGGACGTGCCTGCGCTGCGCTCCTCACGTTCGAAGGTCCTGGATTGGGTCGAGCGGAAGAGGCCGCATTGGCTCGAGCCGTCTGCACCGAAAAATGACCAGACATGATTGAATTCATCACGCCCGATGCGCTGACCGCGCTCCTTCAAGTCGTCCTGATCGACCTCGTGCTCGCCGGCGACAATGCCGTCGTCATCGGCCTCGCTGCGGCGGGCCTGCCGGCCGAGCAGCGCCGCCGCGCCATCATCGTCGGCATTGCGGCCGCCACTGTGCTGCGCATCGTATTTGCCGGCGTCGCGACCCAGCTGTTGCAGGTCATCGGCCTGCTGCTTGCCGGCGGCGTGCTGCTGCTCTGGGTGTGCTGGAAGATGTGGCGCGAGCTGCGCGAGCAGTCGCATACGGGACAACTCGCGTTCAGCCATGGCGGCGGCGCGGAGGCCGCCCCGGCGCAGCGGAAGACCTTCGGCCAGGCCGCGGTCCAGATCGTTGCCGCCGACGTCTCGATGTCGCTCGACAACGTGCTCGCTGTTGCGGGGGCCGCGCGCGAGCATCCCTACATCCTCGCCTTCGGCCTGTTGCTGTCGGTCGCGATGATGGGCGTCGCCGCCGATCTGCTCGGCCGCGTGCTCCAGAAGCATCGCTGGGTCGCCTATGTCGGCCTCGCGATCATCATTTACGTCGCGTTCGAGATGATCTATCGGGGCTCGCTCGAGCTCGCCCCCGTCATCGCGAGTCTCTGAGGCGAGGCTTCCTGTCTGCATTCCGGAGTGATCAATGACGTCTGAACCCAAAGCACCTTCGGCGCAGGCCGTGCCGCCGCGCCTCGGCCTGTTCGCCCAGCTCATCTTCGGCTCGCGCTGGCTGCAATTCCCGCTCTATATCGGTCTCATCGTCGCGCAGGCCGTCTATGTGCTGCTGTTCCTGAAAGAGCTCTGGCATCTGGTTGCGCACTCGTTCGACGCCAGCGAGCAGCAGATCATGCTGGTCGTGCTCGGGCTGATCGACGTCGTCATGATCTCGAACCTCCTGATCATGGTGATCGTCGGCGGCTACGAGACTTTCGTCTCCCGGCTGAACCTGACCGGCCATCCCGACGAGCCCGAATGGCTCAGTCACGTCAATGCCAGTGTGCTGAAGATCAAGCTTGCGATGGCGATCATCGGCATTTCCTCGATCTCGTTGCTCAGGACCTTCATCGAAGCCGGCAATCTCGGCACCACGCGCAGCAATTTCACCGAGACCGGCGTGATGTGGCAGGTGCTGATCCACCTGACCTTCATCATCTCGGCGGTCGGCATCGCCTGGGTCGACCGGCTCAGCGAGAGCGCCCATCGCGAGAAGGCCGCCCACGACTGATCAACCTGGCCGCCTCAATTACCTCCCGAGCGGCCAATCCTGAGCCCGCCTGATCCTCAGATCCGGCGGGCTCCTTTTCGAGATAGATAAAATTGTCTGCAATCCGCTCAGCGGCGGCAAACCGTGCGGACAAGAAGCGTGGTGCCTTAAACCAGGTCTTTGGAACCGATCTGCATCCTGCTCGGAAAAGGGCAGGGCTATCGGCATGTCAATTCTCAGGGAGATCGTCGCAGCGGTTGCGGGAGTCTACGCACTCCTGCTGGTTTGCGACGCATTGTTCGGGGTCGGCGAGGTGCGCTTCGACGACAATTATTACCGCGCCAGCTTCTATGCGCCGCGGCCGAAGGAGTTTCGGTTTGCGACAGACACGCCGCCGGCGGTCCGCGTCAGCGAAGCGTTCGCTCTATTCTCGGCAGGCGAGGCCAAGCCGACCCGGCGCTACTCATCGCTGACGACCATCATTCGCTGACGCGGTCTCACTCGCCCTGGACCCATTCCGCCAACCCGCGCCACAGCGTGTCGCGGTGGTCGGGGCGGAAGAAGCCGAAATGGCCTATTCCCTTGGCGCCGATATCGGATGGCGTCACCGTCAGCACCTCGGGCTTGATCGCAGTGAATCCGCTCGCGAGCAGTTCGACCGCCGGCCGCGTCGCCCAGGGATCGTCGGAGAAGCACAGCGCGCGCAGCTCGCCCTTGAACTTTGCAAAGTTGTCCAGCGCTGGCAGCTTGGAATCGAAGAGATAGCGCGGGTTCGAAACCCACTTGGCCCATTGCAGGAAGACGCCCTTGGGCAGATCCTCGCCGACGCCGGCCCAGCCCGGCGCATAGCCGAGCGCGTAGGTGAGCGGCACACCGACAAAATTCATGAAGGCGAAGACGCGGTATTTTTCCGGCGACGTCATCAGCCGCCAGGTCGCGGCCTGCGAGGCCACGAACGCCGCGCGTGAGATGTCGGTGTTGTTCGCGATCAGCCCGAGCGCCTGGCCGCCGAAGGAATGACCGATATAGGCGAGCGGCAGCGTGTTGTAGCGCTCGCGCATCCAGCGCACCGCGGCGGTGACGTCGAGCGCGGCCCAGTCCGACATCGAGGCCTTGAAGCCGACCAGCGATTTCGGCTGGTTGTAGCCGACCATCGCCGGCAGGCGGGAATCGCCGATGCCGCGGTAGTCGTAAGTCAGCACCGCGCAGCCGCGATGGGCGAGGTAGGACGCAAAGCCGCGATAGATCTTGCGCGGGACGGCGGTCGCGGAGTTGATCAGCACGGCATGGCGCTTGGCGCCCCGCGGCAGGAACAGGGTGCCGGTCAGCCCATACCCGTCGGTCGCCGGGAAGCTGATCTCGTCGATGAAAACGTCGTCCAGTGCCACGTCCATGGGTGCAAGGTTATCCTGCCAGTTTCCTCGCCCGCCCAGCAAATGCGAATTTGGCTTTCCCTGCAAGGGTTTGCCATGCGAAACGGATTTACAACTGGCGGGGCGGAGCCAGCCTGTGTATAAGGCGGCCCTCGCAACCCCTAGATCAGGTTGCACTTTTTTGCTTCACGGAGAGATTGTGATGTCCGAGCGGTGGACGCCCGAGTCCTGGCGCAGCAAGCCGGTGCTACAGGTGCCCGACTATCCCGACGCCAAGGCCCTGGCCGACGTCGAGGCGCAGCTTGCGACCTTTCCGCCGCTGGTGTTCGCGGGCGAGGCGCGCAATCTGAAGAAGGCGCTGGGGCGCGTTGCGGCCGGCGAGGCCTTCCTGCTGCAGGGAGGCGACTGCGCCGAGAGCTTTGCCGAGCACGGCGCCAACAATATCCGCGATTTCTTCCGCGTGCTGCTCCAGATGGCGGTCGTGCTGACTTATGCCGGCGCGGTGCCTGTGGTGAAGGTCGGCCGCGTCGCCGGCCAGTTCGCCAAGCCCCGGTCATCGCCGACCGAGAAGATTGATGGCGTCGAGCTGCCGAGCTATCGCGGCGACATCGTCAACGACATCGCCTTCACCAAGGAAGCGCGCGTCCCCGATCCGCAGCGCCAGCTGATGGCCTATCGCCAGTCGGCCGCGACGCTGAACCTGCTCCGCGCGTTCGCGACCGGCGGCTATGCCAATCTCGGCAGCGTGCATCAATGGATGCTCGGCTTCCTAAAGGACTCTCCGCAGTCGCGCCGCTACAAGGAATTGGCCGACCGCATCTCGGACGCGCTGAATTTCATGCGCGCCTGCGGCCTCGATCTCGAGGCTCATCCGGAGCTGCGCGCCACCGATTTCTACACCAGCCACGAGGCCCTGCTGCTCGGCTACGAGCAGGCCATGACCCGCGTCGATTCCACCACCGGCGACTGGTACGCGACCTCGGGCCACATGATCTGGATCGGCGACCGCACCCGCCAGCTCGATCACGGCCATATCGAATATTTCCGCGGCATCAAGAATCCGATCGGGCTGAAATGCGGCCCGTCGCTGAAGCCTGACGAGCTCCTGAAGCTGATCGACGTGCTCAATCCCGACAACGAGCCGGGCCGGTTGACGCTGATCGGCCGCTTCGGCTCGGACAAGGTCGGCGAGCACCTGCCGAACATGATCCGCGCCGTGAAGCGCGAGGGCAAGGTGGTGGTCTGGTCCTGCGACCCCATGCACGGCAACACGATCACCTCGACGTCGGGCTACAAGACGCGCCCGTTCGACCGCATCCTGTCCGAGGTGAAGTCGTTCTTCGCCATCCATGCCGCCGAAGGCACCCATGCTGGCGGCGTGCATCTGGAGATGACGGGCCAGGACGTCACCGAGTGCCTCGGCGGCGCCCGCGCGATCACGGACGAGGACCTCAACGACCGCTATCACACGGTCTGCGATCCCCGCCTCAACGCCGAGCAATCCATCGACATGGCCTTCCTGGTCGCAGAGCTCCTCAAGCAGGAGCGCGCCGGCAAGGCTCAGCCGATGCCGGTCGCAGCGGGGCTCTAAAACCTTGTTGCGGATCTGGAAGGCCACGATCAATTCCCGTAACGGTCTGGCCTTTGCGATTGGATCGGAGCAGGCTGTCCGCGAGGAGATCTTTGCGCTCCTGCTGTCGGTGCCGCTCGCCTGGTTGATCGGCGCCACCGCGATGCGGGCCGTCGAACTGGTCTGTGCCGTTGCCTTCGTGCTGGTCGTCGAGCTGCTCAACACCGCGATCGAAAAGCTCGCCGACCGCCTGACCATGGACCACGACAAGCAGATCGGCCGGGTCAAGGACATGGGCTCGGCCGCGGTTGGCGTCGCGCTGCTGATGGCCGGCGCGTTCTGGATCTTCGCCGTCGTCGAGCGGTTGGGTTTCGTCTAACGCGGATCGAATAAGGGCGCCCGATGACCGAACGTCTCAACGCATTCGCGGTCACGCTCGCCCAGCTCAATCCGACCATGGGCGACATCGAGGGCAATGCTGCCAAGGCACGTTCGGCACGCGCGCGCGCGATCGGCGACGGCGCCGATCTCGTGCTGTTTCCGGAATTGTTCATCGCCGGCTATCCGCCGGAAGACCTCGTGCAGAAGCCGTCTTTCCAGGCGGCCTGCCGCGCCGCGGTCGAGGCTCTCGCCCGCGACACCGCCGATGGCGGGCCCGCCATGCTGGTCGGCACGCCCTGGGTCGAGGACGGCAAGCTGTACAATGCCTGTGCGCTGCTCGACGGCGGCCGCATCGCGAGCCTGCGTTTCAAATGCAATCTGCCGAATTACGGCGTGTTCGACGAGAAGCGGCTGTTTTCGCGCGGGCCCGCCGCGGGCCCGGTGACGGTGCGCGGCGTACGCATCGGCGTGCCGATCTGCGAGGACATCTGGCTGGAAGAGTCCGAGGACTACGAGAACGTCGTCGAGACGCTGGCCGAGACCGGCGCCGAGATCATCCTGGTGCCGAACGGTTCGCCTTACGCCCGCGACAAGAACGACGTGCGCCTGTCGGTCGCGGTGGCGCGCGTCACCGAGAGCGGGCTGCCGCTGGTCTATCTCAACCAGGTCGGCGGCCAGGACGAGCTGGTGTTCGACGGCGCGTCCTTTGCGCTCAACGGTGATCTCTCGCTCGCGGCGCAACTGCCGGCATTTGAAGAAGGCATCGTCACGCTGCGCTTCACCCGCAACGGCGACGACTGGCGCTGCGCAGGGCCGATCGCTACGCTGCTCGAGGGCGACAAGGCCGATTACGCCGCATGCGTGCTGGGTCTGCGCGACTATGTCGGCAAGAACGGTTTTCCCGGTGTACTGCTCGGCATCTCCGGCGGCATCGATTCAGCGCTGTGCGCCGCGATCGCGGTCGACGCGCTCGGTGCCGATCAGGTGCACGGCGTGATGCTGCCGTATCGCTACACGGCGGCACACTCGATTGCGGATGCCGGCGAGCTCGCCGGCCATCTCGGCATCCGCTACGAGGTCTTGCCGATCGCGGAAGCCGTCGGCGGGTTCGAGACGATCCTCTCGGGCCTCTTCAAGAATCTCCCGCCAGATATCACCGAGGAGAATCTCCAGGCCCGCACCCGCGGCACGCTCTTGATGGCGATCTCCAACAAGACCGGCCTGATGGTGGTGACGACAGGCAACAAGTCCGAGATGTCGGTCGGCTACGCCACGCTCTATGGCGACATGAACGGCGGCTTCAATCCGATCAAGGACATCTACAAGACGCAGGTGTTACGGCTGGCAAGCTTGCGCAATAGCTGGAAGCCGGACGACGCGCTCGGGCCTTCAGGCGAGGTGATCCCGCCCGACATCATCACGCGCCCGCCGAGCGCCGAGCTGCGCGAGAACCAGACCGATCAGGATTCTCTGCCGCCTTACGAGGTGCTCGATGCCATCCTGGAGCGTCTTGTCGAGCGCGAAGAGCCGCTGGATCAGATCATCGCCGCCGGCTTCGATCGCGAGATCGTCACCCGGATCGACCATCTGCTCAACGTCGCCGAATACAAGCGCCGCCAGGCCGCGCCCGGCGTGAAGGTCACACCCAGGAATTTCGGCCGCGATCGCCGCTATCCCATCACCAACCGCTTTCGCGACAAGGGCGAGAAGCTGCCGGCGGCGGACGAGACGCTGGTGTCACGCGGCAGCAAGGCCTCGATCGACGCGTTCGAGGGGTGAGTTGATCGGAGCAGGGTGGGAGGCGGCGGCTCGCCGCTACACCTATTTCTGCTGCTGCGGCAGGAAGGTCGGCCCGACCGAGCGGATCGGCTTGTTCTCGGAGTTTGCAGCGGTGCCCGTATCCGCGGGCGGCGTTGCGGCCGGTGCAGTTGCCGTCGTCGGCGCGGTAGCTGCGCCCTTTTTGGCATTCGCAGGCGTGCCCTTGTTGAGCCGCTGCTGCTGCATTTTCTTGGCGCTTTCCTCGGTGACGATGATGTCGCCCTGCTGCTCGGCTGTTGCCTTGTCGTCGGCCGATTTCAGCGCGTCCGCCCAGGTCTGGCCCGCGGCCTTGCAGGAGCAGGACGGGTTGAACTCGCTGCGGAATTTGAAGGCGGTCGGCAGTGCCGTGTAGGGCTGGCCGCTGATCGAGACCGCCGAGTTCATGTCTTCGCCGGGATTGCGATGGGTGTAGAGCACGGCTTCCGCGGCTGGGCAGAGCGCCTTGCAGGTCTTCTCGTCGTCGGGGAAGCGCGCCGGCACGGTCGCGAACGAGACCGGGAAATAGGCGCCGTCGCAGGTGCGCACGCACACGGTGCGGTAGGTGCCGGATTGCGATTGCGGTCCGAGATCGGAGGGCGGCACGCCTTGCGGATTGCCCGCGTTGTTGCCGCCGAACAGATTGCTCAGGAAGTTGCCGCCGCCTTGCTGCTGCGCCGCCGCGGCGTATTGCGGGCCGCAATTGTTCTGCGCCAGCGCCGCCAGCACCGAGCGGCGCTGGTTGTCGCGCTCCGGGCTGAAGCCGCCTTGGCCGCCGCCGCGCAGGCGCTCGAGATTGCCGGTGATCTGGTCCAGATTGGCGCGCATCTGCTGGATCTGGGTGTTGACCGGGCCGCATTGCGCCGACTGGCCGTTGAACAGCGAGAAGAAGCCGGAGGAATCGCAGCCCATGCGCTTGGCCTGCATGGTGACGCGGTCGAGCTCGGCCTGCTGCTTGGCCTGGGAATCCTGGTAACGGCGGATCTGCTCCTCACGCGCGGGGTCGCCCCCGCCGCCGCGGTCCAGTGCCGCGAGCTGGCCCTCCAGCCGCACACACATCGGATTCGGCCCAAGGCCGTTTTGCCCCGTCTGAGGCGGCGGGCCGGGCGGACCGGCTTGAGCGAAAGCGCCGGTGGCGAGCACGGCCGTGCTCAAGAGCACGGTGCAGGCAAGGAGGAAGCGGGCACGGGACAGGAGCAAAAATTCAGGCATATCCGCCATTCTAGCGAGGTCACGGCCCGGCATGACTTTGAAGGGCCGAAGCGCGCCCTCCCATAGCCGCTTCCTGCGGCATCGTCACGTCGTTTCGGGGCCGAAGCACCGGGCCTAAGCTACGCCAGCTCCGAGCGAATTCAGCGCTGGCAGGTGATTGCGACATATTCGTCGCAATGGCCATGGGAGCAATTTGTGCCGGATTTGGGGACAGAGCCGGTAATTTCGTCGGGATCGACCCGCCGATAGGCCGAAGCCTGGGCAAAATCTCGTGACTGGCAGTAGGTGCGGGCGGCGGAGGCGCCGCATTTGTCGCCTTTGGCCAGGCACGGGTCATAGCCGTTGGCCTGGTTGGCGATGATGAAGACGCGGCTCTCGGCGAGGGCGCTGGAGGCCGCAAAGACGAAGGCGCTGGAAATGAGCGCAGGCAAAAATCGCATGAAAAAGCACCGGGGGCAAAAAGGGGAACCGCCGGTTCCAAAATGGGCTCAAATGGTTAGGGGATTATGAACCATCGTGGCGGGCAGCGCGCCTTGCGGAGATAAAACGGCGTTTGGGGGCTCTCTTGACGCCGGGGCGTCTGATAGCCCATATGTTCCGCATGAACGGTCTCCTCGCCATTTGCGCCATTTGCCGCGAGATTACGAGCTAGCGATTCGCTGGCTGGAGCCGTCTTTTCTCAAAACATTGAGAGCCTCGGACGCCCGGCCGCAAGGGATGGGTTTGTCATGGAATTGCGCCTTCACGATACGCTGACCCGGGAAAAGCGCACCTTCGTGCCGCTCGATGCCAGCAATGTCCGCATGTATGTCTGCGGACCGACGGTCTATGATTTCGCCCATATCGGCAATGCCAGGCCGGTGATCGTGTTCGACGTGCTGTTTCGGTTGCTGCGCCATCTCTATGGCGAGGCGCATGTCAAATATGTCCGCAACATCACCGACGTCGACGACAAGATCAACGACCGCGCCGCGCGCGATTTCCCCGGCCTGCCGCTGAACGAAGCCATTCGCAAGGTGACCGAGCAGACCGGCAAGCAGTTTCACGCCGACGTCGACGCCCTTGGTGCGCTGCGGCCGAGCGTCGAGCCGCGCGCGACCGAGCACATCGCCGAGATGCGCGAGATCATCGAGCGGCTGGTCAAGGACGGCTTTGCCTATGTCGCCGAGGACCACGTGCTGTTCTCGCCGCAGGCGATGAACGCGGCCAACTCCTCGCTGCCGCGCTATGGCGCGCTATCCAACCGCTCGCTCGACGAGATGGTTGCCGGTGCCCGCGTCGATGTCGCGCCCTACAAAAAGGGCAACACCGACTTCGTGCTGTGGAAGCCGTCGAAGCCCGGCGAGCCGTCATGGCCGTCGCCGGCCGGCATCAAGGCCGAGGGGCGGCCGGGCTGGCACATCGAGTGCTCGGCCATGGCCTGGAAGCATCTCGGCGAGCATTTCGACATCCATGGCGGCGGCATCGATCTCGTGTTTCCGCATCACGAGAACGAGGTCGCACAGACCTGCTGCGCCTTCCATCAGGAGCGCATGGCGAACTATTGGATGCACAACGGCTTCCTGCAGGTCGAGAGCGAAAAGATGTCGAAGAGCCTCGGCAACTTCATCACGATCCATGAGCTGCTGAAGGATTGGCCGGGCGAGGTGCTGCGTCTGAACATGCTCAAGACGCATTACCGTTCGCCCATCGACTGGACCATGAAGTCCCTGGAGGAGAGCGCCAGGACGCTCGACGACTGGTATCGTGTCGCGGCGGACGTCGAACCCGGCAAGCCGGCCGCGTCCGTCGTCGAGCCGCTGCTCGACGATCTCAACACGTCGCTGGCGATCGCGGCGCTGCACAGCCTGCGCGGCAGCGATGTGCCCGCCCTGGCGGGGTCGTTGCGGCTACTCGGCTTCCTGTCCGAGAGCGCTGCGCAGTGGGAAGGCCGCAAGCAACAGGCGAGCGGCGTCGATGCCGGGGAGGTCGAGCGCCTGATCACGGAGCGGACGGCCGCGCGCGCTCGCAAGGACTTCAAAGAGTCCGACCGCATCCGTGATCTGCTCGCTGCGATGGGCGTCGCGATCAAGGATTCCAAGGAAGGAACGACGTGGGAGGTCGCGCGATGAAGCGTCCCGACACGCCTTTCCCGCGGCACTGGCTCTATTACATCGCGCTGAAGATCGCGCTGCTCGTGGGCGCCGTAGCGATCGTGCTCAAGCTGTATGGGATGTGGTGAGGACGATGGGACAGACTTTGCCAAAGCCCGGATTGCGGCCGTTCCTGCCGGATGACGTTCCCGTGCTCGCCGCGATCTTCACCGCCAGCATCGAAGAGCTGACCGGTGACGATTACAGCGAGGCGCAGCAGCAGGCCTGGATGGAGGCGGCGGAAACCGAAGAGTTCGGCAAGCGGCTTGCGGCTGACCTGACGCTGATCGCGACGCTGGAGGGCTCGCCGGTCGGCTTTGCGTCACTCCGCGGTGCCGATCACATCCGCATGCTCTATGTGCATCCGGCCGTCAGCGGGCAGGGCATCGCCGCCATGCTGGTCGATGCGCTGGAGAAGCTTGCCGGCGGCCGCGGCGCGCAAAGCCTCACCGTCGATGCCAGCGACACCGCGCAGGGCTTTTTCGCCAAGCGCGGCTACATCGCCCAGCAGCGCAACAGCGTCACCATCAACGACGAATGGCTCGCCAACACCACCATGAAGAAGACGCTCGGAGCCGCGGCATGAGCAAGGAGCGCCTTTTTCTGTTCGACACCACGCTGCGCGATGGCGCGCAGACCAATGGCGTCGATTTCACGCTTCAAGACAAGCAGGTCATCGCCGCGATGCTCGACGACCTCGGCATCGACTATGTGGAAGGCGGCTATCCCGGCGCCAATCCGACCGATACCGAATTTTTCGGCACAAAGCCGGAGTTCAAGCACGCGCGCTTCACCGCCTTCGGCATGACGCGCCGGGCAGGGCGCTCGGTCTCGAACGACCCAGGCGTCGCCGGGCTGTTGGAAGCGCAAGCGGATGCGATCTGCTTCGTGGCGAAAGCGTCGGCCTATCAGGTGCGTGTAGCGCTGGAAACGACGAAGGAAGAAAACCTTGCGTCCATCCGCGACAGCGTTGCGGCCGCGAAGGCCGTCGGTCGCGAGGTCATGCTCGACTGCGAGCATTTCTTCGACGGCTACAAGGAAGATTCGGGCTTCGCGCTCGCCTGCGCCAAGGCTGCCTATGATGCCGGCGCGCGTTGGGTGGTGCTGTGCGACACCAATGGCGGCACCATGCCAGATGAGGTCGAGGCCATCGTCACCGAGGTGACGAAGCACATCCCCGGCGATCACGTCGGCATCCACGCCCATAACGACACCGAGCAGGCGGTGGCCAATTCGCTCGCCGCCGTGCGGGCCGGCGCGCGCCAGATCCAGGGCACGTTGAACGGCCTTGGGGAGCGCTGCGGCAACGCCAATCTCTGTTCGCTGGTCCCGACGCTGAAGTTGAAGCAGGGGTTCGCCGATGCCTTCGAGATCGGCGTCACGACGGAGAAGCTGGCGACCCTTGTCAAGGTCTCGCGTACGCTCGACGACATGCTCAACCGCGTGCCGAACCGGCACGCGGCTTATGTCGGCGAGAGCGCTTTCGTCACCAAGACCGGCATCCATGCGTCCGCGGTGCTCAAGGATCCGCAGACCTATGAGCATGTGCTGCCTGAGCTGGTCGGCAATCACCGCAAGGTGCTGGTGTCCGATCAGGCCGGCCGGTCCAACGTCATCGCCGAACTCGACCGCGCCGGCATTCCCTACGAGAAGAGCGATCCGAAGCTGACGCGCCTCGTCGAGGAGCTGAAGGAGCGCGAGGCGCAAGGCTACGCCTACGAATCCGCCAACGCCTCGTTCGAGTTGCTGGCGCGCCGCACGCTCGGCAAGGTGCCGCATTATTTCGAGGTCGAGCAGTTCGACGTCAATGTCGAGCAGCGCTACAACGCGCTCGGCGAGCGCGTCACCGTGGCGCTCGCGGTGGTGAAGGTCGACGTGGCCGGCGAGCACCTGATCTCGGCCGCCGAAGGCAACGGCCCCGTCAACGCGCTCGACGTCGCCATGCGCAAGGACCTTGGCAAATACCAGAAATACATCGAGGGCTTGAAGCTGATTGACTACCGGGTCCGTATCCTCAACGGCGGCACCGGCGCGGTCACGCGCGTCCTGATCGAGAGCGAGGACGAGAACGGCGACAGCTGGACCACGGTCGGCGTGTCCCCGAACATCATCGACGCCTCGTTCCAGGCGCTGATGGATTCGGTGATCTACAAGCTCGTGAAGTCGGGGGCGCCGGCGTAGGACTTTGCTTCGCCCCGGGATGACAGCGGAGGGGAGAGTAACCAATGATCGACCACATTTCCGTCGGCGTCAGCGATCTCGACCGCGCCGCAAGATTTTACGAGGCGACGCTCGCAGCGCTCGGCCTCACGCGCCTCGTCACGCGGCCGCGGACGGTGGGCTTCGGCAAGGCCTATCCGGAGTTCTGGATCAATCTGCGCGAGACCATGCCGCCAGTAGTCCGGGAAAGCGGCGTACACATCTGCCTGCGGGCGAAGACGACGGACGAGGTCGATGCGTTTCATGCCGCAGCTCTCGCGGCGGGCGGGGCCTCCGACGGCGCGCCCGGCATCCGCCCGCACGATCGCGTGCGCTATTACGCAGCCTTCGTCACCGATCCCGACGGCAATCGGATCGAGGCGGTGACGTTTCCGAGCGCGTAGCGAAGCTCACCGTCGCGCGCGCTTTGCCTGCTTCACCAAATGCCGGCGCAGGAAATCAATCGTTCGACGCACCTTGACTGGCAGGAATGCCCGGTTTGGGTAGAGCACGTAGGCCGCGGTATCGAACGTCGTCGCCGTCACCTGCCAATCGGGAAACAGATCGACGAGCCGCTTGCCGACGATATCCTCGTCGATCAGCCAGTCCGGCAGGAGCGCCGGACCGAGCCCCGCCCGCGCGCAATCGCGCAGTGCGAGCGCGTTTGAAAGCAGAAGGTCTCCCTGGACGGCGACCTCGGTGATTTCGCCGCGTCGGTCGCGGAACAGCCAGCGGGATCGGAAATCGGGAAACGTGAACAGAAGGCAGGACATCGCGGACAGATCGGCGGGCCGTCTTGGCCGGGGTTTCCCGCGCAGAAAAGCCGAGCTTGCACAGACCCGGTAACGGGTATCGAACAGCTTGGCGCCGACGAGGTCGCCGCTGAATCCGGGACCGAGACGGATCGCGAGGTCGATTCCCTCGCTGACCAGATCGAGATTGCTGTCCGTCAGGATGAGTTCGAGCTGGAGCTGGGGAAATTCCGCCCTGAATTCGGGCAGCAGCGGCACCAGGCAGCGATTGCCGAATGCGACTGAAGCGGTCGCGCGAAGCCGGCCGCGGGGAATGGTGCCAAGGGCGGTCGCCTCCTCGGCGGCGGCATCGAGCTCCTGCAGAACGAGCTCGGCCCTGCGCACATAGCGTTCGCCAGCCTCGGTCAGCGACATGCTGCGTGTGGTGCGCTGGAAGATGCGAAAGCCAAGCTCCGCTTCGACCTGGGCGATCATCCTTGAGACCGAGGAGGGGTCGACGTCGCGTTGCCGCGCGGCGCCGGCAAAGCTCGCCTGGCGATCGACCTCGATCACCAATCGAATTGAATTGATGTCCATTCGTGCAAAATAAGCATGAGCGTGGTGCGACGCCAGCCGTTTTTGCCGTGCGGCCCCGCGAATAGCGTCCGGGTGTCAATTCGACATTCCGGAGAGCCCAATGCCTGTCTTGCTTCGTATCGATTCCAGTGCCCGCCTTCAGGGCTCCGTTTCCCGCGATCTCGGCGATGGATTCGAGGCGGCATGGCGTGCGCGCGGGTCGGACTTTCGGGTGACGCGGCGAGATCTCGCCGCCGATCCGGTCCCGCAGATCACGCAGACCACGATCGCCGGTTTCTACACCGCCGCACCGGAGATGACCGCCGAGCTGCGCGCCGCGACCGCTCTGTCGGACATGCTGATTGCCGAGCTCAAATCGGCCGATGAGGTCCTGATCACCGCGCCGATGTACAATTTCACGATTCCGGCGGCGCTGAAGGCCTGGATCGACCAGATCGTCCGCATCAACCAGACGTTCTCCTATGACGGCACGAACTTCAAGGGACTGCTGACTGCGCGCCGTGCGACCGTGGCCAGCGCTTACGGCGCCGGCGGCTATCTCGCGGGCGGGCCGTTGGGCGGCGCGGACTTCTGCTTCAACTATCTGAAGTTCGTGCTGGGCTTCCTGGGCGTCGCCGAGATCCAGCAGATCGGTGTCGAGGCCACGACGGGCGATCCTGCCGACCTTGCCCGGCAGGTCGAGCAGGCGAAAGCCGGTATTGCCGCCAAGGCGGCATGACACGCCAAAGCCCGGGCCGCGCGTGATGGACCGCGACGTCGGCGTGAGCCACGTCGCGGGCATCGTCCAGACCGGTCCGGATCGATAGGGTCGCAGCTCTCTAGAGCTTGCGCGCCACTTCCGGCGCGAGATCGCGCTGGCTGTCGGGAATCTGCGCGGCCGCGGCGCGCAGCCGTGGGACGATTTCCTCGACCTTGTCCGCCTTCAGGATATCGACCGAAAGACCGGCGCGGATGAACTCGGTTTGGCGCATGTGGGACACCAGGGAGAACAGCGGCTCCCAGAAATTGTCGATATTGGCGAGCAGCACCGGCTTGGCGTGACGGCCGAGCTGCTGCCAGGTCAGCTGCTCGACCAGCTCCTCCAGCGTGCCGAGCCCACCGGGCAGGGCGACGAAGGCATCAGAGCGCTCGAACATCAGCCGCTTGCGTTCGTGCATGTCTGGTGTGACGACCATCTCCTGCACGCGCGTCAGCGCGTTCTCGCGCATCCGCAGGAAGTCAGGGATGATGCCGGTGACCATGCCGCCGTGATCGAGCACTGAGGTTGCGACCGCCCCCATCAGTCCGAGCGAGCCGCCGCCATAAACGAGGCGGATCTTGTTGTCCGCCAACGATTTGCCGAGCGCCTTCGCCGCCTCGATGAAGTTGGGATTGGTTCCAGGGCCGGAGCCGCAATAGACACAGACGGTTTTGATCGTGCTCATTGATGCCATGATGCATTGCAGCGAAGAGACGTCAAGCCCTTCAGGTGATTCGGATCGCCCGGAAATCTACCGGTAAATGGCGACAAACAATCGAAGATTCGCCATCTGGCGGGGTGCGCTGACACGGGGAAGCCTCTATATGACAGGCGAAAATCGTAAATCGTGGTGACGCCCGCATCCGGCGGGCTTTCAGGCTTCTTGATGGACCAACCTCAATCGTTCGACGGCGCCGACGTTCCCAATCCTGTCGGCGGCCCGCCTGAGCGGGCCACGCTGATGGGCACGTTGGCCCATCTGTGGCCCTATATCTGGCCGGGCGACCGCTTCGACCTGAAAATGCGCGTAGTGTGGTCGCTGGTGCTGCTGCTCGCCGCCAAGCTGATCACGCTCTCGGTGCCGTTCAGCTTCAAATGGGCGACGGACGCGCTGACCGGGGCCAATTCGGCGCCGGTGCAGGCCGACAATTGGCAGCTCTGGGTGCTCGCCTCGCCGTTGTTGCTGACGGCGAGCTACGGGGTGATGCGCATCCTGATGGCGCTGCTGACGCAATGGCGCGACGGCATCTTCGCCCGCGTCGCCATGCACGCGGTGCGCAAGCTCGCCACCATCACTTTTGTTCATATGCACGAGCTGTCGTTGCGCTTTCATCTCGAACGCAAGACCGGCGGCCTGACGCGCGTGCTCGAGCGCGGCCGCGAGGGCATCGAGGTCATCGTGCGCATGGTGATTCTGCAGCTGATCCCGACCATCGTCGAGGTCTCGCTGCTGATGGCCGTGCTGCTCTGGCAGTTCGACTGGCGCTACGTGGTCGCAACGCTGATCACGGTCACGCTCTACATGTACTACACCTACATCGCGACCGAGTGGCGGATCGGCATCCGCCGCAAGATGAACGATTCCGACACCGAGGCGAACACCAAGGCGATCGACTCGCTGCTCAACTACGAGACCGTGAAATATTTCGGCGCCGAGGCCCGCGAGGCGCAACGCTACGACAAATCGGTCGCGCGCTACGAGGAAGCGAGCATCCAGACGTACACCTCGCTCGCGGTGCTCAACACGGGACAGGCCGTGATCTTCACGCTGGGCCTGACCGCGACCATGCTGATGTGCGCGATCGGCGTGCGCAACGGCACCAACACGGTCGGCGATTTCGTGCTGGTCAACGCCATGATGATCCAGCTCTACCAGCCGCTGAACTTCATGGGCATGGTCTATCGCGAGATCAAGCAGGCGATCATCGACATCGAGAAGATGTTCGGCGTGCTCGGCCGC
The DNA here is from genome assembly GCF_032144035.1 of Bradyrhizobium sp. WYCCWR 12699. Taxonomy (NCBI): domain Bacteria; kingdom Pseudomonadati; phylum Pseudomonadota; class Alphaproteobacteria; order Hyphomicrobiales; family Nitrobacteraceae; genus Bradyrhizobium; species Bradyrhizobium sp. WYCCWR 12699. The sequence goes on along the minus strand of NZ_JAVTJN010000039.1, from coordinate 515,899 downwards.
GAGGCCGAGATCAAGGACGCGCCCGATGCCAGGCCGCTGGTCATCTCCGCCGGCACCGTGCGCTTCGAGGACGTGCGCTTTGCCTATGAGCCGACGCGTCCGATCCTGAAGGGTCTCAGCTTCGAGGTGCCGGCCGGCAAGACGGTCGCCATCGTCGGCCCTTCGGGTGCAGGCAAGTCGACCATCTCGCGCCTGCTGTTCCGCCTCTATGACGTCTCCGGCGGCAAGATCCTGATCGACGGGCAGGACATCCGCAGCGTGACGCAGGATTCGCTGCGCGCCTCGATCGGCATGGTGCCGCAGGACACCGTGCTGTTCAACGACACCATCCGCTACAACATCCGCTACGGCCGTTGGGACGCCAGCGATGCCGAAGTCGAGGAGGCCGCGAGCCTCGCGCAGATCGATCATTTCATCCGCATGTCGCCCAAGGGCTACGAGACCCAGGTGGGCGAGCGCGGCCTGAAACTGTCCGGCGGCGAGAAGCAGCGTGTCGCGATCGCGCGCACCGTCTTGAAGGCACCGCCGATCCTGGTGCTGGACGAAGCGACCTCGGCGCTCGACACCCATACCGAGCACGAGATCCAGGGCGCGCTTGAGCGCGTGGCGAAGAACCGCACCTCGCTGGTGATCGCGCACCGGCTCTCGACCATCGTCGGGGCCGACGAGATCATCGTGCTGGATCAGGGCCGCATTGCCGAGCGGGGCACCCACGCCAAGCTGCTCGCGCATGGCGGCCTCTATGCCAGCATGTGGAACAGGCAGCGCGAGGCCGAGGAGGCACGCGAGAAACTGGCCAAGATGGCGGATACCGGCGAGGCGCCCAACCGGGAGCCGCCGCCGGTCAACGATGCCCTGACGGCGCCCGCGGCGGCGGAGTGAGCTTGTCTCCGGTCCCAACTCTGGCCTAAACAGGCCCGCGCGACGATCCGCGCCATTAACCCCGAGCGGCAGATAACGATGTCCATTCTCGATTCGATCCAGCGTCAGATCCCGCCGATCCACAAGGAGGGCTACCCCTTCATCGGCGGCTTTGCGCTGGCAAGCCTGATCCTGTTCTGGCTGTGGTCGCCTCTGGGCTGGATCGGCACGATCCTGACCGTGTGGTGCGCGCTGTTCTTCCGCGATCCCGTGCGCGTGACGCCGGTGCGCGAGGGGCTGGTGGTGTCGCCGGCCGACGGCCGCGTCTCGATGATCACCATGGCGCTGCCGCCGGCCGAGCTGGGCCTCGGCGACCGGCCGCTGCCGCGCATCTCGGTGTTCATGAGCGTATTCAATTGCCACGTGAACCGCGCGCCCGTCGCGGGCAGGGTGGACCGCATCGCTTACCGGCCCGGCCTCTTCATCAATGCCGAGCTCGACAAGGCCAGCGAGGACAACGAGCGCAACTCGCTGGTCATCTCGACGCCGACGGCGCGGATCGGCGTGGTGCAGATCGCAGGTCTCGTCGCCAAGCGCATCGTCTGCTTCGTCAGGGAAGGCCAGGCGATCGGCGCCGGCGAGCGCTTCGGTCTGATCCGCTTCGGCTCGCGGCTTGACGTCTATCTGCCCGTGGGGACCAGGGCGCTGGTCTCGGAAGGGCAGACCGCCATCGCCGGCGAGACGATCTTGGCCGATCTCGCGGGCGAGGACCCCAACCGCGCCTTCCGCGCCAATTAACCAATAGTCGGTCCACGAGGGCCTTCCGCCGCAATGGCGGAGGGGGACGCGGCTTGCTATATCTCGCCTCAAGGTGAGGACGAGCCATGACGCCCTATGACTTCAAATATCCCGATACGCGCCGGCGGCGGTTCCGTCCGATTCCGGTGCGGATGCTGGTGCCGAACGTCATCACGCTGCTGGCGATCTGCGCCGGCCTGACCTCGATCCGCCTGTCGATCGAAGGGCGGATGTCGCTCGCCGTCTACGCCATCGTGTTCGCAGCCGCGCTCGACGGTATCGACGGGCGCATCGCGCGCATGATCAAGGGCCAGTCCAAGTTCGGCGCCGAGCTCGACAGCCTCGCCGACTTCGTCAATTTCGGCGTCGCCCCCGGCCTGATGCTGTATTTCTGGCAGCTGCACGAGCTCGGCAATGCCGGCTGGATCGCCGCCATGGTGTTCGCGATTTCCGGCGGCCTGCGCCTTGCGCGCTTCAACGCCACGATGGACGACCCGAACAAGCCGGCTTTCGCCGCCAATTTCTTCACCGGCGTGCCGGCGCCCGCCGGTGCGATCACCGTGCTGCTCCCCATCTATGTCGCCTTCCTCGATCTCGGGCGCTGGCCCGCCGGGTTGACCGCCGCCTACACGCTGCTGATCGCCTTCCTGATGGTGTCGCGCCTGCCGGTGTTCTCCGGCAAGACCAAGCGCATGCGCGTGCCGCCCGAGCTGGTGCTGCCGGCGTTCGTCGCGGTGATCGTCTTCATCGCGCTCTTGATCGCCTATCCCTGGCATGTGCTGTCGATCGGCACGGTGCTGTATCTTCTCGCATTGCCGCTCGGCTACAAATCCTATCGCGACCAGGCGCGTGCGTTGGAATCGGCCGGGCCGGCGGACGGCGAGGTCTCGTCACCGCCTTCGGCGCCGACGCTGGCGAATTTGTCGGAGCCGCCCCACGAGGACGACGACCGGCCCGGACGGCTGCACTGAGCGGTTCTCGGGGATATCTGCCATGAAGGCGTGCTGAGTTGGGTTGAGGCCCGATCTCGGCTATATCGCCCTGATGCCGGCGGCATCGCGCAATCAACCGCCGCCAATCTGGGAGAGAACGCCGTGACTGATAAAGCGACCGGGCCGCTGCCCGCTTCCGTGCTCGAAGCGCTGGGCCGCTACGACACGCCGACGATCTGCAACGCCATGGAGATCGTCGCGCCCGAGCGCCGGCTGATCGGCTACACCACCAAGCAACTGGTCTGCCCGTTCCCCGATCTGCCCCCGATCGTCGGCTATGCCCGCACGGTCGCAATCCGCTCGGTGCTGAAGTCGTCGCTTCCGCCCGAAGAGCAATCCAAGCGCCGCATCGACTATTACGAATATGTCGGCACCGGCCATGGGCCGCGCATCTCCGTGATCCAGGACATCGACGGCCCCGACGTCGGCTACGGCGCGTTCTGGGGCGAGGTGCAGAGCAACGTGCACAAGGCGCTCGGCTGCCTCGGCGTCATCACCGACGGCTCGATCCGCGACATTCCGCAATGGGCGCCGGGCTTCCAGGCGCTGGCCGGCTCGATCGGCCCCTCGCATGCCTGGGTGCATGCGGAAAGCTTTGGCGGCGAGGTTCGCGTTGCCGGCATGACCGTGAGGTCGGACGACCTGATCCATGCCGATCAGCACGGCGCCATCGTCATTCCGCACGACATCGCTGCCAAGCTGCCCGAGGCCGCCGATCTCTGCGGCCGCCGCGAGACGCCGATCCTGGAGATCGCCCGCAGCCCAGACTTCTCGCTGGAGAAGCTGAAGGCGGCGCTGAAGCGCTCGGCGGAAATTCACTGACGCGACTGAACGGCCTACGGCCGCGACGCCGGCCGTAGGCCGCCTTGTTCCGTCAGAAACAGCGCGGCCTGATCCGGCTCGCCAAACACCGCGGCGGCGCATCCGATCAGGGTGAAGCCGCCGGCGAGGTCCCACAGCGTGAGACCCTCCGCATTGTCGGGGAGATGAATGAGGCGCGCTGCGATCACCGCGAAGGCGGCCTCGGCAAACAGCGCAAGGCTGAAGGCGGGCAGCACGAGCTCCGGCTCGAGCAGGTGGAGCGCCAACACCGCAGGCAGCGCGGTGAGAAGACTGAACAGCGTCAACATGGCGATGGCTCCCGCGATCGGTATGCGGTGCTGCTACATGACACCAAAGGCTCCATGGCCTCGATGTGGCGCAGGGCCGCAGCGGCGGGGCGTCCGGTTGCCGCCGGTATGGTTAGCGAAGTGTTGAAATTCCTATCGCAGGACGGCAATCGGCACGCCTCCAGCGGCGCCTACTGCGCTGTCCGGACTTAACCTTTACGCGGCTTTAAGGGCGGCGCTCTAGGGTTTCCGATGCGGTTCGGGGTTGGGCCGCGCCAGCGGCCAGGACGGCCGTTGTTGCGTACGCGTTGGAGTATCCCATGGATATCATGACGAGCGTCGGGCTCACGGCGGGCATCATCGTCATCACCGCGATGATCTTCATGGGCGGCGACCTTCACATGTTCATCTCCGAACATGCGATGATCATCATCTTCGGCGGCTCGATCTCAGCCACCATGATCCGCTTTCCGCTCTCGGCGCTCCTGCACGGGCTTCCGCTCGGCGCCAAGTTCGCCTTCACCATGAGCCGGCTGTCCGCCCACGACCTCGTCGACGAGCTCGCCCGCATCGCCGAGATCGCCCGCAAGCAGGGCCCGGTCGGCCTTGAAAAGGTCGAGACCGACGAGCCGTTCCTCGCCAAGGGCATCCGCTACGTCGCCGACGGCTACGACCTCGACTTCATCCGCGACAATCTCGAGCGCGACCGCGACAACTTCCTCATGCACCTCGACGAAGGCAGCAAGATCTACCGCGCCATCGGCGACTGCGCCCCGGCGTTCGGCATGATCGGCACCCTGATCGGCATGGTGCAGATGTTCGCCAACATGACCGACCCTTCCAAGCTCGGCCCGTTCATGGCGACCGCGCTGCTCGCCACGCTTTACGGTGCGCTGGTCGCGAACCTGTTCTGTCTGCCGATCGCCGACAAGCTGCACGGCAAGCTGCTGGATGAAGAGACCAATCGCACGCTGATCATCGACGGCATCCTGATGATCCGCGACTCCAAGAGCCCGACGCTCGTGCGCGAAATGCTGCTGGCCTACCTGCCGGAGAAGCATCGTCACGCCGAGGGCGAGCCGGTGCCGGCGTAAGCCCGCCCGCCGGGATTTTCAGCCATGGCCAAGAAGAAACGCGGCGATGCGCATGGAGGCGGTCACGGCTGGTTCGTGACCTTCGCCGACCTCATGGGCCTGATGATGAGCTTCTTCGTGATGCTCGTCGCGTTCTCGACGCAGGACGCCAACAAGCTGAAGATCGTCGCCGGCTCGATGCGCGACGCCTTCGGCGTGCAGAGCGAAGCGCGCTATGCCGGCATCGTCGAATCCGACGGTCTGCCGACCCGCCCGCGGCTGAAGAACGTCGACCACATCCAGCCCGAGGACGCCTCCAACACGCCGACCCCGGACCAGGAAGACCGCGACAAGACGTCCGGCGCGAAGATCAAGGTCGACCGCAATTTCGCGCTCGCCGCGGCCTCGCTGCGCCAGGCGCTGCAGGACATGCCGGAGCTGACCGAGATGTCCAAGCACATCATGTTCGAGGAGACCAAGCAGGGGCTCAACCTGGAGATCGTCGACCAGGACGGCCGCTCGATGTTCGCCGACGGCTCCAAGGTGCCCTATGACCGCACCCGCCGCCTGGTCGAGAAGCTCGCGATCCCGCTCAAGGCCACGCCGCTCCGCGTCTCCATCGCCGGCCATACCGCGGCCGGCTTCGTGCCGACCCGCAGCGAATACGGTGCCTTCGACCTGTCGGCGGACCGCGCCAATGCCGTGCGCCAGATCCTCGAACGCGAGGGCCTGCCGCCGTCGCACATCTTCGCCGTCTCCGGCAAGGCGGACACCCAGCCTCTGTTTCCTGACGATCCTTCGCTCGCGGCCAACCGGCGGGTGACCATCACCCTGATGCGCGAGGATCCGCCGCTGCCGCCGAATCTGAAGCCGTGAGCACGATCCGGAGACGGTGAGCACTGGTTTTCCAACAGGCTCCCTTGCGCTACCATCTTACCTGAGGCATGTCGTCGCGCTGACGATAAGCGTGGCTGTGGTGTCACAGCTTCCGGCTCGGCGCCTGCTATGGTGGTGCGCCGATTGACACGCGCGCCGGAAGCGTCAAAAGGCGCCGGATCAATTCCAGGGAAGAAGCGTTTTCCACCTTCATGACGGCGAGCATCACACAGGCCGAGACCCAGGAAGGGCCGGTCACATCAGGTTTTTGGGCCCTTACGCTCGGGAGCATCGGCGTCGTCTTCGGCGATATCGGCACCTCGCCGCTCTACGCATTCCACGAGGCGGTCAAGGGCGCGGCCCATGGCGAGCCGGTCTCGCGGGTCATCGTGCTCGGCGTGCTCTCGCTGATCCTGTGGGCGCTTTTAATCGTCGTCACCGCCAAATACGTTCTGCTGCTGCTCCGCGCGGACAATAACGGGGAGGGTGGCACGCTCTCGCTGATGGCGCTCGGCCAGCGTGCGCTCGGGCGGCGAAGCTGGGTTCTGCTCGCCCTCGGCGTGGTCGGCGCTTCGATGTTCATCGGCGATTCCATGATCACGCCGGCGATCTCGGTGCTATCGGCAGTGGAAGGCCTCAAGCTCGCAACTCCTGCGTTCGAGCACTATGTCGTGCCGCTCACGGTCCTCATTCTGGCGTTGCTGTTCGCGGTCCAGAGCAAGGGGACCGCGCTGGTCGCCTCGGCCTTCGGACCGGTGATGGTGATCTGGTTCACCGTCATCGCCGTGATGGGGGCTGTCCACATCGTCGATGATCCTTCCGTGCTGGCGGCGATCAATCCCTATTACGCGGTGCAGTTCGTGCTGTCGCACGGCACGATCGGCCTCGTGACGCTCGGTGCCGTGTTCCTGGCGGTCACCGGAGGTGAGGCGCTTTACGCCGATCTCGGCCATTTCGGGCGGAAGCCGATCCAGCTCGCCTGGATGTTCTTCGTGTTGCCCGCGCTCTTGATCAACTATTTCGGGCAAGGTGCGCTGGTGCTGTCCGACCCCAGCGCGATCGAGCACTCGTTCTATCGCATGGTGCCCGAGAGTCTGGTGCTGCCGCTCGTCGGGCTTGCGACCGCGGCGACAGTCATCGCGAGCCAGGCGGTGATCACCGGGGCCTATTCGCTGGTCTATCAGGCGGTGCAGCTTGGTCTCCTGCCGCGCTTCGAGGTCCGCTATACCTCGGAGACCCATGCCGGCCAGATCTATCTGCCGCGCGTGAACCGGCTGCTGCTGATCGGCGTGATGCTGCTGGTGCTGCTGTTTCACACCCCGAGCAACCTGGCCTCGGCCTACGGCATCGCGGTCTCCACCACCATGGTTGCCGACGGCATCATGGGCTTCGTCGTGATCTGGAAACTGTGGAACTGGCGCGCCGCCACCGCAGCGGCCGTGATCGTGCCCTTCGTCGTGGTCGACATCAGCTTTTTTAGCGCCAATCTCCTGAAGCTGCTGGAGGGCGCCTGGGTGCCGCTGCTGTTCGGCGTGGCCATGGCGGGAACGATCTGGACCTGGCGGAAGGGATCCGGGATTCTGATCCAGAAGACGCGCCGGATCGAGGTGCCGCTCGACGACCTGATCCGGAGCCTCGAGAAGCGGCCGCCGCACATCGTCAAGGGGACCGCGGTGTTCCTGACCAGCGATCCCTCGTTCGTCCCCACCGCGCTGCTGCACAATCTCAAGCACAACAAGGTGCTGCACGAGCACAACGTGATCCTGACCATCGAGACCGCCCACACGCCGCGGGTTGATTTGGCGGAGCGCTTCCGCATGGAGAAGGTCAGCGACAAGTTCTCCAAGGTTCGCCTGCGCTTCGGCTTCATGGAGCAGCCGAACGTGCCCAAGGCGCTCGCGATCGCGCGCAAGCAGGGCTGGCAGTTCGACATCATGTCCACGTCATTCTTCGTGTCACGACGGTCGCTGAAGGCCTCGGCGCAGTCGGGCATGCCGCTGTGGCAGGATCATTTGTTCATTGCCCTCAGCCGGTCGGCGAACGATGCCACGGACTATTTCCAGATTCCCACCGGGCGCGTGGTTGAAGTCGGAACCCAAGTCACCATCTAGAACGCAACTGCTGCATCTATGCAAATTTGCATGGCTAGGGCCCGGAATCGGGCTAGGCTATGCCGGCAGCGCAGGACTATAAGCCGCGCGCTCTTCCGCCATTGTGCAGTGAAGCATTTTAGAGGCCACTGGGCTCTCCCATGACAAGTGACGTAGCGATTTCCGCCCCGGAAACGGCGGCGGCCAATGGGCATGGCGATGCCCACACGACCGCTGGTTTCGGTGCGCTGACCCTCGGCAGCATCGGGGTCGTCTATGGCGATATCGGCACCAGCCCACTCTACGCCTTTCGCGAGGCGGTGATGGCTGCCTCGGGCGCCGAGGGGCTGCCGACCCCGGCCGCGGTGCTCGGGGTGCTCTCGCTGATCCTGTGGGCGCTGATCGTCGTGGTGACGCTCAAATACGTCGTGATCCTGCTCCGGGCCGACAACAATGGCGAGGGCGGCACGCTGGCCCTGATGGCGCTGGCCCAGCGCGCGGTCGGCACTGGGGGCGCCACCATCGTCCTGCTCGGCATCATCTCGGGCGCGCTGTTCTACGGCGATGCCGTGATCACGCCGGCGCTCTCGGTGCTGTCGGCGATCGAGGGCATGAAGGACGTCACGCTGCGGTTCGAGCCTTATATCGTGCCGCTGACCGTGATCATCCTGGTGGGCCTGTTTGCCGTGCAGTCGCGTGGCACCGCCCGCGTTGCCGCCTTCTTCGGTCCGATCATGTGCGTCTGGTTCGCAGTCATCGCGGCGGCGGCTATCCATCCGATCATCCAGCAGCCCCAGGTGCTGCTGGCCCTGAACCCGCTCTACGCCGTGTCCTTCATGCTCCACCACGGCATCATCGGCTTCGTGACGCTGGGCGCCGTGTTCCTGGCGGTCACGGGTGCGGAGGCGCTCTATGCCGATCTCGGCCATTTCGGCAAACGGCCGATCCAGATCGCCTGGCTGTCGATCGTGCTGCCCTCGCTGGCCCTGAACTATCTGGGGCAGGGCGCGCTGGTGCTCAGCGATCCCGGCGCGATCGTGAGCCCGTTCTTCCAGCTCTTCCCGCAAGGCTTCTTCCGCGGCTGCATGGTCGTGCTCGCCACCATGGCGACGGTCATTGCCAGCCAGGCCGTGATCACCGGCGCCTATTCGCTGACGCGCCAGGCGATCCAGCTCGGCCTGCTGCCGCGGTTCGAAATTCGCCATACATCCGAAGCCCATTCCGGCCAGATCTTCATCCCCCGCATCAACCAGCTGCTGCTGGTCGCGGTGATGCTGCTGGTGCTGTTGTTCCGCTCATCCAGCGCGCTGGCCTCGGCCTACGGCATCTCCGTCACCGGGACCATGGTGGTCACGGCGATGATGGGCTTTGTCGTGATCTGGAAGGGCTGGCAATGGAAGCCGCTTGCGGCCGCGGCACTGATCGCCCCGTTCCTGTGCCTCGACCTGACCTTCCTCACCGCGAACCTGCTCAAGGTGTTCGAGGGCGGCTGGGTGCCGCTGGCGCTCGGCGCGCTCATGATCATCCTGATGTACACGTGGCGGCGCGGCAGCCGGCTGCTGTTCGAGAAGTCGCGCAAGCTCGAGTTCCCGCTCGCCGACCTCGTGGCGATGCTGGAGAAGCGGCCGCCGCAGCGCGTGCCCGGCACGGCCGTGTTCCTGACCTCGGACCCGCTCAGCGCGCCGACCGCGCTGATGCATAGTCTGAAACACTACAAGGTGCTGCACGAGAAGAACGTCATTCTCACCATCGAGACGGCGCAGACCCCGCGGATCGATCCGGCCGAGCGCGTCAGGCTGGAGCAGATCTCGCCGACCTTCTCCAAGGTGACGCTCAAGTTCGGCTTCATGGAATCGCCCAACGTGCCGAAGGCCCTCGCGATCGCCCGCAAGCTCGGCTGGCAGTTCGACATCATGTCGACTTCGTTCTTCCTGTCGCGGCGGGCGCTGAAGCCTGCCGCGCATTCGGGCATGCCGCGCTGGCAGGACCGGCTGTTCATCTCGCTCAGCCGCTCCGCCAATGACGCCACGGACTATTTCCAGATCCCGAGCGGTCGCGTGGTCGAGGTCGGTACCCAGGTCGCGATCTAGGCAGGCGACCAACGCCGCACTTCAAGTCGCTGCGATTTAGCTTTAACTTGCGCCGCGCGGCTCAAGCCTTTGTAGCGCTTGATTTTCGCCGCCCGAGAGGCGAGGTTGCCGCCGGCCGGGGCGCCCCGGCATGCGGCCCCGCGACGTTGGAGGATGATGTGGCAAACCAGGTACAGGATCTGACCCCGGACGAGGTCTCCAAAGGTGCCGCGGAAGGGCGCTATCTGCTGGTCGACGTGCGCGAGCCGAACGAGGTCCAGGCCGAGGCCTATCCTTACGGCGTCGTCGTGCCGCTCTCGACCTTCGATCCCAAGGCGATCCCCGATCCCCAAGGCAAAGAGGTCGTGTTCGCCTGCCGCTCGGGCAAGCGCTCGGTGACAGCTTCCCTTGCCGCCCAGGAGGCGGGCCTGCCTTACGACAAGCATTTGGCCGGCGGCATGCTCGGCTGGAAGGCGGCGGGTCTCCCCAGCAAGGTCGGCGGCTGATCGGGCCCAATGTCCAACTCGATGTCAAAGAGCTCCTCGCTGAACAAGGTCTTCGCCGACCTTCCCGTCACCATCTTCGAGGCGATGTCGCAGGCCGCGCGCGACAACAATGCGATCAATCTCGGCCAGGGTTTTCCTGACGATCCCGGCCCCGAGGACATCCGCCGCGCCGCGGCCGAGGCCTCGCTGAACGGCTACAACCAGTACCCCTCGATGATGGGCCTGCCCGAGCTGCGCCAGGCGATCGCGACCCATTACGGCCATTGGCACGGGCTCAAGCTCGATCCGATGAGCGAGGTGATGGTGACATCGGGCGGCACCGAGGCGCTGACCTCGGCCATCCTCGCGGTGGTCCAGCCCGGCGACGAGGTGGTCTGCTTCCAGCCGGTCTATGATTCCTACTTGCCGATCATCCGCCAGGCCGGCGGCATCCCGCGCCTGGTCCGGCTCGAGCCGCCGCATTGGCGGCTGAATGAGGACATGCTGAAAAGCGTCTTCAATTCAAAGACCAAGGCGGTGTTGTTCAACAATCCCTTGAATCCGTCCGCGGTGGTCTATCCGCGCGAAGACCTCGAGCTGCTGGCGCGCTATTGCCAGGAGTTCGACGTCATCGCGATCTGCGACGAGGTCTGGGAGCACGTCACCTTCGACGAGCACAAGCACATTCCGCTGATCACCCTCCCGGGCATGCGCGAGCGCACCATCAAGGTCGGCTCGGCGGGCAAGATCTTCTCACTGACGGGGTGGAAGATCGGCTTCGTCTGCGCCGCGCCGCCGCTGCTGCGCGTCGCAGCCAAGGTGCACCAGTTCCTGACCTTCACCACCGCGCCGAACCTGCAGGCCGCCGTCGCTTACGGCCTCGGCAAGTCCGACGACTACTTCCTGACCATGCGCAAGGACCTGACGCGGAGCAGGGACCGCCTGACCAAGGGGCTGGAGAGCCTCGGCTTCCCCGTGCTGAAGTCGCAAGGCACCTACTTCCTCACCGTCGACCTGTCGCCGCTCGGGCTCAACGAGAGCGACACCGAGTTCTGCTGGCGGATCGTGAAAGACTACAAGGTTGCGGCGATCCCGGTCTCGGCGTTTTACGAGCAGGACCCGGTGACCTCAGTGGTGCGTTTCTGCTTCGCCAAGAAGGACCAGACGCTGGACACCGCGCTGGAGCGGCTGTCGGACGCGGTGCGCGGACGCAAGAGGTAAGACAGCAATGACGAATGCCAGCCGCCCGGGGTTTCGCCTTGGTCTCGCGTTCGCCGCTGCGTTGACGTTGCTCTCTGCCCCCGTTCGCGCCGAGGAGCGGGTCGTCAACTTCTACAACTGGTCCAACTACATGGCCCCGGATGTCCTGGAGGCCTTCACCAAGGAGACCGGCATCAAGGTGGTCTACGACACCTTCGATGCCAACGAGACGCTGGAGACGCGCCTGATGGCCGGCAAGTCCGGCTACGACGTCGTGGTGCCCACCGCCTACTTCCTGCAACGCCAGATCAAGGCCAACATCTTCCAGAAGCTCGACAAGGCCAAGCTGCCGAACCTTGCCAACGCCTGGCCCATGGTGACCAAGAACCTTGCGACCTACGACCCCGGCAACGTCTACGCCGCGAACTACATGTGGGGCACCACGGGCATCGGCTACAACGTCGCCAAGGTGAAGCAGATCCTTGGGGCCGATGCCAAGATCGACAGCTGGGACATCGTCTTCAAGCCGGAGAACCTCGCCAAGTTCAAGGATTGCGGCGTCCACATGCTCGACTCCGCCGATGACATCTTCCCGGCGGCGCTGAACTATCTCGGGCTCGATCCGAACTCGACCAAGCAGGCGGACCTCGAGAAGGCTGCCGATGTCGTCGCCAAGGTCCGCCCGTCGGTGCGCAAGTTTCACTCGTCCGAATATCTCAGCGCGCTTGCCACCGGCGAAATCTGCTTCGTGGTCGGCTGGTCCGGCGACATCATGCAGGCCCGCGCGCGTGCGGCCGAGGCCAAGAAAGACGACAGCAGCGGGATCGAGATCGGTTATGCCATCCCGAAGGAGGGGGCGCAGATGTTCTTCGACAATCTCGCGATCCCCGCGGATGCCAAGAACGTCAGCGAAGCCTATGAGCTGATCAACTATCTCTACCGCCCGGATATTGCCGCCAAGAACTCGGACTTTTTGTCATATGCCAACGGCAACCTCACCAGCCAGAAGCTGGTCGATCCGAAGATCCTGAACGACAGGAACATCTATCCGGATGAGGCGACGCTTTCAAAACTGTTCGTCATCACCGCGCGCGAGCCCGCGACCCAGCGGATCATCAACCGGCTCTGGACCAGGGTGAAGACGGGAAGGTAGAGGGCTGCCACGGGCTCCTGCCGTGACGGCAGCTACCGCCACCTGCGATGCAGCCACAACCACTGCTCGGGATGCTCGCGCACCCAGCTTTCCACCACGTTCGTGACGGCCTGGGTCGTGCCCTGGATGTCGATCTTGCCCTCGGCATCGCGCACCGGCTGCACTTCTTCGGTCAGCTCTGCGGCGAAGCGGCCGCCGGGCTTGCGGATGATGCGCACGCCGTGGATCGGGCATTCGACCTGGCGCAGCAGGCGCGCCAGCATCGGATTGGCGCGGGTCTTGCGGCCGAAGAAGGTAACCTCGACGCCGCCGGTCAGATACTGGTCGATCAGCATCGCGACGTGCTTGCCGTCCCTCAGCGCCTGCGCGAGCCGCAATGGCGCGTCGCGGCCTGCGGGGATCAGGGTGCCCATGTTGACCTGGCGCATCTCCTGGATGATGCGGTCGGCGGAGGCGATGTTGGGGCGGCGGTAGAGGATTGCAGTGTCCAGCCCATGCGCGACCGCGGCGAGCGCCGGCAGTTCCCAATTGGCGAGGTGCGCCGCGAAGATCAGCGCCGGCTTGCCGTCGTCGCGGATGCGGTCGAACCGTTCGATGCTGGGCTGGGGCAGCTCGATCCGGCTGTTTTCCGGATGGGCGCGGTCGTAATCCCAGACGTGGTCCATGTGAGCGAATTCGGCGCCGACGCGGCCGAGATTGTCCCACACGCCCATCAGGATCTGTTCGATCTCCTCCGGCGATTTCTCGGGAAAGGCGGCAGTGAGGTTGGCACGGCCGATGCGGTGCTCGCGCAGGCGCGGGCCGATCGTTTTCACGACGCGTGCGAAAAAGTCCGAAGTCTTGACCGGATCGAAATAGCGCGTGGTGCGCAGCATGCCGACCGTGGCAGCTCCGATCAGGCTGCCGCTGAGCGATTTGGCTGCATTCCGCGCGCGAATCTTCGTGCTGATAGGAATCAGCGCCATGCTGCGTCCGGTCAGGCCGGTTCGCGGGTCAGGATCAGCGAGGCGTTCTGGCCGCCGAAGCCGAACGAGTTCGACATGACCGCGGTGACACGGGCGTCACGCGCCTTGTTGCCGACCACGTTGAACAGGATCGTGGGATCCGGGGTCTCGTAATTGATCGTCGGCGGGATGCGCTGATGCTCGAGCGTGAGCAGCGAGAAGATCGCCTCGACAGCGCCGGCCGCCGAGATGGTGTGGCCGACCATCGACTTGTTGGAGGTGACCGGAATCTTCTGCGCGAGCTCGCCGAACACGGCCGATGTCGTGTTGAACTCCATCTTGTCGTTCTCGGGCGTCGCGGTGCCGTGCGCGTTGATGTGGTCGATCTGGTCCGGCGTCATGCCGGCATCGGCCAGCGTCTTGTTCATGCAGCCGATGATCGGCTTGCCGTCGGGCGAGGAGCGGGTGCGATGGAAGGAATCGGTGAGCTCGCCGCAGCCGGCGATCACGCCGAGGATCTTTGCGCCGCGCGCGGTGGCCGCTTCATAGCTTTCCAGCACGAGCGCGCCGGCGCCTTCGGCCATGACGAAGCCGTCGCGGTTCTTGGAGAAGGGGCGGGAGGCCGCCTGCGGCGGATCGTTCTGGGTCGACAGCGCCGAGAGCAGCGAGAAGCGCACCAGCGCTTCCGGATTCACCGTGCCGTCGGTCGCGACGCACAGCGCCGCATCGGTCTCGCCGCGGCGGATCGCCTCGACGCCGAGCTGGATCGAGGTGGCTCCGGACGCGCAGGCCGTCGACAGCGAGATCGGCGAGCCCTTGGTGCCGAAGGTTTCGGCGAGGTGGGCGGCGACCGAGCCGAACATGAAACGGTGATGATAGGCGCTGTACTTGCCGCCGCCGGAGATGCGCAAGAGATCGTCATAGGTGAAGTCGGGCGCTCCGACCGCGCGGCCGAGCTCGCGGCGCTGCGGCCATTCCACCTCGACCGGCGCGACCGCCAGGAACAGGGGACCCGGGAAATCGGCCTTGGCGCCGATGCCGGCCTGCTCGAGCGCTTCCTCCGTTACCAATTCAGCCATCCGCTCGGACAGGCCGGTGGAGGAGAACGGATCGACGCTGACGAAATCGACCGTGCCGGCCATCGTGGTCTTCAGGCCGTCGACCGGGAAGCGGGTGATGGTGCGGATGCCGGATTCGCCGGCGACGAGCTTGGCCCAATTGTCGGCCTTGCCGGCACCGAGCGAGGTCATGATGCCCATGCCGGTAACGACGACGACGGGACGCCCGAGTTTGTCGCGTGGTGCAGTCATGTCGATCCCCCGGGTGAGCTAGCCAACTGCCTCGACCAGCGCCATGCCTTCGCCGCGCCAGTGTCCGGCTCCCACCACCACAATCTGGGTGGGCGCTCCCTGCATTTCAATCTCGGTGCCCGTGGAATCGTTCGGCGGGAACAGCGCACCACGCGAGATTGACAGCGCAGCGAGCGCGATGCCGAGCGGGAATTGCGTCTCCATGGTGTGGCCGAACATGGTACCGGTCGAACGCACCGGGAAGTCGGCGTGAGCCTTCAGGAAGCCGCGCTCTTCGCTCGTCGCGGGCTCCGCGCCGGTCGCGCCTGATATGATCGCGCCCTTGCCTTCGCGCCTGGGCAGCTTGGTCCACAACTGCTCCAGCGTGGCGGCCATGTCGCCGGGCTGCTTGCGCCGGGCGAGATCGGCAACGACGCTCGACAGCCTTGCGAACGGCTTGGCACCGCGCGCCTCTGCATGCGCTTTCGATTCCAGCACCAGGAACGCGCCGGCCGAGCCGAGCGCGAAGCCGGGATGGTCCTTGCGCGCCCACACCGGCGCAAACTTGTCCTTCAGGTTGAAGTCGCCGAATTCGTAGAGGACCATGAGGTCCTTGCGCTCGCCGTTGTGCGAGCCGCCGACGAGGGCAATGTCGCTCTCGCCCGAGGCGATGCGCGCGAGCGCAATGCGGGCGGCATCCGCGCCCGCAACCTCTTCGCCCATGAAGGTGCGCGAGGTGCCGCCGAGGCCGTGCACGATGGCGATGTTGCCCGCGAGCAGGTTGGAAAGCTGCGCCAGGAACAAGGTGGGGCGCAAATCGCTCATCAGCCGTTCGTTGAGAAAGCCGGGCGCGTTCGCGCCCTTGGCCTCGGCCGTCAGGACGCCGGTGTCGACATTGAGGTCGCGCTCGCCGCCGCCCGCGGCCACCACCATGTCGATCTTCGACAGGATATCCTTGTTGCCCTTGATCCCGGCGGAGTCGAGCGCAAGGCCGGCGGCATAGGTGCCGATGCGCTGCCAGGCTTCCATCTGGCGCTGGTCGCCCTTCTTCGGGATCTGGCTGTCGAAGGTCACGGGCATCAAGGGATGCACGATGTAGGGCGCAAAGCCCTTCTCGTCGACGTTGATGCGTTTCTCGGAAAGCGCAGCCCAGTTGGCGTCGAGGCCCTCGCCGAGCGAGGTTGCGAGTCCAATGCCGGTGATCCAGACTTCCGTCTGGCCGGGCTTCGAAGCAGTGTCAGTCATGGCGATACGGCCTGTTGCGGAAAGCCGACACGCTCGGCGACTTTCGCCATGTATCCGCGCATATCCGCATTGGGGAAGGGGATCAGCGTGAAGGTCAACGCCGAATTCGCGCGCAGCTTGCCGCCGACCTTGATCTTGGCCTCGGTCATGGCATAGCCGGAGCCTTCATAGGTGAGGCTCGCCTCGATGCTCATGAGATCGCCGGGGAAGACCGAGCCGCGGACCTTGGCCTCCTTCACGGCGGCAAGGATCGGCATGCGCTCGAACTTGAACACGCCGAGCTGAAGCCAGCCCGAAGCCTGCGCCATCGATTCGATCAGGAGCACGCCGGGCATCAAGGGGTAACCCGGGAAGTGCCCTTCGAAGATGGTGCTTTCCTTCGGGACCTGGGCTTCGACGACGATCGTCTTCTCGTCGACCTTGAGGTCGACGATGCGATCGATCAAGTGGAAATATTCGAGTTGCATGGCCGCGCGCTTACGCGCTCGCGCCCTTGGCCGCAACCAGTTCGTCGATGCGGGCGCACAGGTTCTTCAGTACGAAATACTGCTCGGTGGTCGCCTTGCCGTCGTTGACCTCCTGGGTCCACTTTTCCAGCGGCAGCTTGATGCCGAACTGCTTGTCGATCGCGAACGCGATGTCGAGGAAATCGAGGCTGTCGATGCCGAGATCGTCGATGGCATGGCTATCCGGCGTGATCGTGTCGCGCGGGATGTCGCAGGTTTCAGCGATGATCGTGGCGACCTGATCGAATGTGGAAGACATCACTAAGCCTTTGATATATTGCGGATATTTGTCAGATTGTCCAGAGTGGCACGGTGGGTGGGCATCGCGCCCCTGATGACGCCCTCAAACCCCCCTCTGGCCGGGTCGAAAGCCCGTATATCGGAGCGCCGCCCTGAGTTCAATGGAGCCGGGCAGGCGAGGAGACGGGGGCTGGGGATGCCCGCCGGAGCCCCTTCGGCCGGGCCGGCCGGCGGATCGGGCCTAGATATGCGGTGTCGTGATCTTGACGCAGTCGCGACGGCCCATCAGCACGCAATCCTGGGTCCGGCGCAGGTCCGCAATGCTGACCGCGAGCCAGATTCCGATGGCGGTCAGCGCGATGGTGAAGGCCAGCGCCGCGATATTGGCGAGCATGCGGTGACGGAAATCGTCCGGCTCGGTGCGGGGCTGCTCGTAGCGTGACAGGTCGAGCGGTTCGGGCGCGACGCGCAACGGCTGTACGGTACCGCTACCGTGGCGGACCGATGGGGAAGGCGAGGTGCGCGGCCTGAACTGGAGCACCCGGTGCTCGTCGTCAGAGCTTATGGGCCGCTGGGTTGTCATGGGGCGGGGATCACTCCGAAGCAGCGGTTTTTGATAGCACACGGGATGAACGCGTTGCAGAAAATCTTCTCAATTCCCGCGTGTAATGGAGAGCTCGCACTATTTGTGCATGGATCGGCGCGGAGCGTTCGCGGTCGCGTCCCCCGCGCGACGCGAGGGTTGCGTTGCAACAACGGGCACAGCGACAGCCAGGGACTTCGCGCCTTCGTGTCCGTCTACATCGGCTTGTGATCCCGGCGTCCTTCCGAGCACGTTTTGCCGCTGCATGGCCCGTGGCATAGTTGGGAACCTGAACGTCAGTTGCATCCATGCGAGGGGCTTCGACTATGACCACGACCAACGCGCGCGAGCCGAGAGTGCATCCGGTTCCGATCCTGTCGCTCCGGCCGACGCAGATGACGGTCGGCATGCGGGAGGTCAAGGAGAAGCGCAAGCGCTGGCGCGAGCATGACAAGAAGAAACAGGCCGATCTGCTCGGCAAGCACATGATCCCCGTCGTCTACGGCCCCGACGCGCGCTACTACGTGATCGACCATCATCATCTCGGCCGCGCGCTGCACGACGAAGGCGTCAAGGAGGTGCTGGTGACCATCGTCGGCGACCTCCGCATGGTCGAGCGCGAGGCGTTCTGGGGCGTGATGGACAACAAGCGCTGGGTCTATCCTTACGACGCCAAGGGGGAGCGGCAGCGCTTCCGCGACCTGCCGAAATCGATCGCCGATCTCAAGGACGATCCGTTCCGCAGCCTTGCCGGCGAATTGCGCCGCATGGGCGGCTTCGCCAAGGACACGACGCCGTTCTCAGAGTTCCTGTGGGCCGACTTCCTGCGCCGAAAAGTCTCGCGCAAGGTGGTGGAGGGCGATTTCGACAAGGCCTTCGAGAAGGCGATGTCGGCAGCCAAGAGCAAGGATGCGATCTATCTGCCCGGCTGGTGCGGTCCGGAGGACGATGATTAGAGGCGACCGTTCGTCAGTCGCGCTGGAATATCCTGGCGCCTGGGTAGGCGCGGCGGGCGTAGGTGATCACCAGGGCGCGGTCCTGGGTGTCCAGGAAGGGCGTTCGGATCTGGCACGACCCGACGATGAGGTGCCACAGGCCATTGAGCTTCTGGATCACGATCTTCATTTGAATAGTCCTTGATAACTCCCATTCCAGCGTATGCTGCTTGTCGCTGCAGTGCTTAGGATCGTGGCCGCGGGTGTGGAATTCCCGACAATGCTCGCGCTCCGCTACAAAAACACGTCGATCATTATTAGGTAGTTGCGGCACGCACCCAGATAAGCCGAATCTCATCACAGCCGCTTGAGCGAAATCAATTTCCTCACCCACGAAACCGTCCTGAAACAGAGCCGTCCCATCCTTTGGAGGAGTCGAGCTCACACGGGAGGCGAACATGCGCCGTCTGGTTTTCGTAGTTGCCTTGCTCGCGGTTGCTTCGGCAGGAATCTCGGCATCCTTTGCCGCGGTTCATCACGCCAAGACATTGACGTTCGCCGAGCGCTTTGCTCCGGCGCTCGAGTTGATGGCGAAGCAATAGCGGCATCGCGCCTTGCGCGGGCAAGCGGATGGCTTTAACCGGCCAGTGCGCGATCGATGTTGCGCAGCCGCACGAAGGCTGCCCAGGCCTGTGGATAGTCCTTGTCCGCGGGATCGATCGCAAGCAGCGCACAGCGTGTTGTTCTGATCTCTTCCGACGACACCCGTTTCGTCGGGGGCTGCAATGTTCTCGACTGATCCCAGCGCGCCTCGATCTCCTTCGCAAGAGCCAGGGCTTCAGCGGCCGTCCGCGGTTGCATCGATTTCGCCGGGCATTGGCCTGTGGGGAGCGCCGGCCATGCGACCGGCGGCCGATCTGCCTGCCAGGTGAGTTCGATGTCCGTGACAGCCTTCGGCGAAGCTGAAGGCTGTCCTGCCGGCGCCAGTGCCGCCCCAGCCATTCCCGACCCAGCCATTCCCGTCCCGGTCAGTCCCGTCCCTGTCAGTCCCGTCCCTGTCAGTCCCGTTGCGGCCGGTCTTGTCCCCGCCGGACCCGACGAGCCTCCCGCAGCCGGTGCGACGGCTGTTGTCTGCGCGGCCAGTTGGCCAAGCTGTTGCTCCATCGTCCCGCCGCTGGATTGGGGAATGACCTTGCCGATGACCTTGGCCGCCGCCAGCGCGCCGGGGGATATCGGCATTTGCTGTTCGGCAGTCCTGACGTCGGTTGCCGTTGGGCACGATTTGTATGGAAAGTGTTGGGAGGTGATCCGGCCTTCGTCGTCGACCCGGGCGAAGTCGCTGGCCACGGTGTAGACGAACGCGGCATCGACCGCGTGGCCCGCCTTGTTCTTCGCGTTCACGGCGCCGCATACGTATCTCGCCGTGTCTGCCTCGACCGTTCGCAGACCGCTGAAGTGAGCTGAATGCGGCTCGATGAGCATGCGAGAGACCGCCGCTCGGGCCATGCGATGCTCGGATTGAAACATGCTCCATATTTCATCGGGATTGACGATGTCGGGCTGGTAGTTCCAGACGTAGCCGACCCCGAGGAATGCCGCGCCGACGCATGTCGCGATGATCGATGCTCGCAGGTTCATGAGAGGGCGCCCTTTTCGTTTTGCAGGCACGACTCGTCGGCGTCTCCGTCCGCGGTGGTGACGGAAACTGCGCAGGTTGTGCCGAAGTGTTTGCGCTAGTAACGGGCGAGACCTCTTAATAAAACGTGTTCGATTGTGAAATCGTTGCGGTTCCCGTCGGGCGCGAATTTTAGTTCCCGCTGGCGGCGTCATTTCGCATGCGAGTTACACGCCGATCATCCGGCCGTGCTGGTCGTGGACATGTCATAAAGCAAGCGGTTCACCGGACCAGCGGCATCGCGTCCCAGGTGCGGCTTGACATGCCGCAAATGTCCCTCGGTGCTGACCGGTACTGTCTGCCTGCATGAATGCCGACGAGCATTGCGCCCCGATGTCGAGGGCGACAGGTCATGCTGATCGGAGACATGGCCATGAGCATCATCTTTCGCATCCTCTTTGTCATCGCCGGCGCGATCACCGCGCTGTTCGTCGCGCGCGATGCCCTGAATTTCACCATCTTCCAGACGTTCGTCGCCGTGCTGCTTGCGACGGCCATCGTGGGGGCCGGAAGTCTCTGGAGCGTGCGGCGGAAGACGTGAGCAAGGAAGAACGCGCAGGTTCAGCGGGGCTGAGCGAAGCCGAGGCCCGGCTGCGACTGCAACAGGACGGTTACAACGAACTGCCTCGGCCGGAACGGCGCACGCCGCTGCGCATCGTGCTCGAGGTCGTGCGCGAGCCGATGCTCGCACTCCTTCTTTGCGGCGGGCTGGTCTACCTCCTGCTCGGCGACCTCCGCGAGGCGCTGCTGCTGCTGGCCTTCGGCGCCATCTCCGTCGTCATCACCATCGTGCAGGAGACCCGCACCGAACGCGTGCTGGAGGCGTTGCGCGAGCTGACCAGTCCGCGGGCGCTCGTGGTCAGGGATGGGCAGCGGCGGCGGATCGCGGGCCGGGACGTCGTCCGTGGGGATCTTCTCGTTCTGGCCGAAGGCGACCGTATTCCGGCGGACGCTATGCTGGTCAGCGCGCGCGATCTGGCGGTCGACGAGTCGCTGCTGACTGGAGAGTCGGTCCCGGTGCGCAAGCAGGCCATCAAGACGCCGGCCCCTGACGGCGCCTTGGCCGAGCATCGTCCGGGCGGCGATGATCAGCCCTTCGTGTATTCGGCCTCGCTGGTCGTGCGAGGCGAGGGCCTAGCCGAGGTCGAGGCCACCGGCCTCCGCAGCGAGATCGGGAAGATCGGATTGTCGCTGCATGGCTTGCAGTCAGAGCCGCCGCGGCTGCAGCAACAGACCGCACGGCTCGTGCGGCTTTGCTTTCTCGGCGGCGCGGTGATCAGCCTGGCCGCAGTCCTGCTTTACGGAACATTGCGCGGGGATTGGCTGCAGGCGCTGCTCGGGGGCATCGCCATCGGCATGTCCATGTTGCCCGAGGAGTTTGCCGTCGTCCTCACGGTGTTCATGGCCATGGGCGCCTGGCGCATCTCGAAGGCGCGCGTGCTGACGCGGCGCGCCGCCGCAATCGAGGTGCTTGGCTCGGCCACGGTGCTGTGTACCGACAAGACCGGCACGCTGACGCAGAACAGGATGTCGGTCGCGGAGCTGAGGCTGCCTGGCGGGACGAGCCTGCGCCTTGCCGCGTCGCAGGCTGCAGCTGTAGGCGCGGAGTTCTTCACGCTGGCGCGTTGCAGCGTTCTGGCGAGCTCGCCGGAGCCGTTCGACCCGATGGAGAAGGCCCTGCATACGTTCGTGCAGGCGAGCCTGCCGAAGGATGAGGATGCCGAGGGCGCCCGGACCTTGATACGCACCTACGGCCTGCGGCCCGAACTGCTGGCGATGACCCAAGTCTGGCGCTTGCCGCATCACGAGGAGCTCTTCGTCTCGGCGAAAGGCGCCCCCGAAGCGATTGCGCGTCTCTGCAAGCTGGATGACGCGGAGCAGGCGGCGATGCGCGAGTCGGTCGCGGACATGGCGAAGAATGGTCTTCGCGTGCTGGGCGTTGCCGCTGCGACCTGCCACAGTGAGTCGCTGCCGGCCTCGCAGGACGGCTTTTCATTTCGCTTCCTCGGTCTCGTCGGACTGGCCGATCCGCTTCGTCCGCACGTCTCCGAAGCGGTGGCCGAATGTCGCTCGGCTGGCATCCGCGTCGTCATGATCACGGGCGACTATCCGGCGACCGCCATGGCGATTGCCGGGCAGGCCGGACTCGACGTCAACGAGGTCGTGACCGGCGAGCAGATCAAGCTTGCGGACGACAACGAGCTGGAGGCTCTCGTTGGCAACGTGAACGTCTTCGCGCGGGTCCTGCCGGAGCAGAAGCTGCGGATCGTTCAGGCGATGAAGCGCAACGGCGAGATCGTCGCGATGACCGGCGACGGCGTCAACGACGCGCCGTCCCTGAAGGCTGCCCATATCGGGATCGCGATGGGCGGCCGCGGCACGGATGTCGCTCGCGAGGCCTCCTCGATCGTCCTGCTCGACGACGATTTCGCATCCATCGTTGCATCCATCCGCCTCGGGCGCCGGATCTACGACAATCTTCGCAAGGCAATGGCCTTCATCTTCGCCGTCCACGTTCCGATCGCAGGGCTGGCCCTGCTTCCCCTGGTGTTCGGGCTGCCCCTGATTCTCGGTCCCGTGCACATTGCGTTTCTGGAACTGATCATCGACCCCGTCTGCTCGCTCGTATTCGAAGCCGAGCGGGAGGAGCGCGATGTCATGACGCGCCCGCCGCGGCGCGCCGATGCGGAGTTGTTTTCGTGGGCCTTGGTCGGCTGGAGCATTCTGCAGGGCGTGATGGCATTCGCGTTGATTGCCGCGATCTTCGTCGTCGCGCTTCGTTCCGGCATGCCGCCCGACGAGGTGCGCGCACTGGCTTTCGTTGCGCTGGTCATCTGTATCGTCGCGCTGGTGCTGGTCAACCGGTCCTTCAGCGCGTCGTTCCTGTCCGCCTTCTTCCGTCCGAACCTGGCATTGCTCTGGATCTTCCTGTCGATCGCGCTCGTTCTCGCCGCGGCCTTGTTCTGGCCGCCGGCGTCCAGCCTGTTTCGTTTCGGTCAGCTGCACCCGGACGATCTGATGTTCACGCTCGGCGCAGGACTATTGGTGCTCACGGTGCTCGAATTGCTGAAGCCGATCTGGGCGCGGCGGTTGCGGTTCTAGCGACTCTCGACATGATCGCGAGATGCCGCGGTTTCAGCGTGGTGTGGATCGTCTTTACCGCCCAGTGCGCGATGCAGCCAGCGCTCGCCGCGGCGGCCGATCGTGAGCAGCACGAATGCAAAGGCCAGCGCGACCAGGACGATTCTCCACTGCCCGGCGCCGCAGGCAATGCCGAGACAGGCGGCGAGGAAGGTGCAGGCCGCGCTGGTCAGGCCGCGCACGCGAAACCGTTCGCTCTCGTGGACGATGACGCCGGCTCCGAGGAAACCGATGCCGGTCAGGATGCCCTGGATCACCCGGCTCGCCGCGTCGGTAATCTTGCCGGGCTCGCCGAACTGGACCGCGAGCAGCACGACGGTCGCGGTGGAGAGCCCGACAATGCCGAGCGTCTTCAGCCCGATCGGCTTGCCGTGCAGGTCGCGGTTCAGGCCGATCGCGCTGCCGGCGAGCGTCGCAGCTCCGAGGCGCAGCAGAATTTCGGGCCAGTCCAGTTCGGTCATGTCTTTTCCGTCACGTCGTCGGCATACGCGCGCA
Organism: Bradyrhizobium sp. WYCCWR 12699; assembly: GCF_032144035.1. Taxonomy (NCBI): domain Bacteria; kingdom Pseudomonadati; phylum Pseudomonadota; class Alphaproteobacteria; order Hyphomicrobiales; family Nitrobacteraceae; genus Bradyrhizobium; species Bradyrhizobium sp. WYCCWR 12699. Next base: position 492,140 of record NZ_JAVTJN010000039.1, on the reverse strand, counting down.
GGCTTGCCACGGTCAGGAAAGCCGGCTTCGAGGGGACAAACCATAGTCCACGCGGGCGCGACGCTCCAGAGGCGTCGGAACGTCTCGTGCCCCGGACGCAGTGCAGCGCTCCCCCGGGCGATGCGCAGCATCGTCCGGTTCAGCGCTTCGCTGCAGAGCCGGGTCCCATCTCACTGACATGTGCGGTGTTGCGGTTTGGATCCCGGCTCTGCGCAGCAGCGTTTCACGCTGCAGCGCGTCCGGGACACGAGAGTCTCTACCGCAGCGGCTTCTTCAGGAGCGAGAAGCGGTCGGGATCGAGCCCCATCGAGGGCTGCAGCATCGGGGCCTCGACGTTGGAGAGCGTCTTGGCGGGCGGGGCCGAGAACACCGGATCGTTCGGCACGTCGCGTTGCGAGGTGGCACCGCGCCAGCGCTCGAGCACGGCGCCGACGAAATGCATGTCGTGGCCGGAGGTGACGGACGGGACGCTCGAGATGGTGGCTTCGCCGCGCGGCAATTGATGCGGCGGTACCTCCTTGAAGCGCAGCCGCGTGGGCAGCGCAACGCCCTCGCCGAAGGCCAGCACTTCGCGGGTGCCGAGCGACGGCACGAAGGACAACAGGTTCGCGGCGGCGTCCGACACCGCGGCACGCAGCAACGCCTGGTCGCGCTCGTTGGCAAGACGCATCGTGAACAGCGTGTTGCACTGGGAGATGATGGTGGCGTCGAGCTCGGCCGGACGCTGGGTGATGAGACCGAGATAGACGCCGTATTTGCGGCCTTCCTTGGCGATGCGCGACACCGCCTTGCGGGTCGGCCCGAAACCGATGTTGCGGTCGGCGGAGGCGTATCGATGCGCTTCCTCGCACACGAATAGCAGCGGCGAGACGCCGTCGCTCCACAGGCCGAAATCGAAGGCCATGCGGCACAGCACCGAGACGACGGAATCGATGACTTCGGCCGGGAAGCCCGCGAGCTGCATCACCGTCATCGGCTTGCCGTTCGCGGGCAGGCGGAACAGATGGCTGATGACCTCGGCCATGGTGTCGCCGCCGACATTAGCGTTGTCGAACATGAAGGCGTAGCGGGGGTCGTTGCGCACCGCCTCGATGCGCGAGATCAGCTTGTGATAGATGATGCGCGAGGAGCGGTTCTCGAGCTTGCCCATGCGCTCGTCGATCAGCGACATCAAATCGACCAGGCGATAGGGCACAGGCGTGTCGACAGTGTAGCCGATCTGTTTGGGATCGATGCGCTTGAGACCGATACGGTCGGCGTTCTGGTACTGGGTGTAGACGCCCTTGGCGAGCGGGATCACCTCGGCGAGGATGTCGAGCTCCTCGGGCACGCCGGCGCGGCCGCCGAACAGCACGTCGACGATTTCCTCGAAATTGAACAGCCAGAACGGCAGCTTCAGGTTTCGCGGGTTGAGCACCAGCGCGCGGTCGCCGAAGCAGCGGCCATATTCGTTGTGCACGTCGAGCAGGAAGATGCGCAGGTTCGGACGCGCCTTCAGGATCTCGTTGAGCAGCAGCGACACGCCGGTCGATTTGCCGACGCCGGTCGATCCCAGCACGGCAAAATGCTTGGACAGCATTTCCTCGACGTCGACATAGGCGACGACCGAGCGGTCCTGCTGGAGGAAACCGACATTGATCTGGTCCGAGCCGGTCGGCGCATAGATCGTGCGCAGCTCCTGGCTGGTGATCAGATCGACGGAATCACCGATGGTCGGATAGTTGGTGACGCCACGCTGGAATTTCGGCTTGTCGCTGGCGTTGAGGATCTCGCCGAGCAGGTCGACCGAGGCGACCGCGATGTAATTGTCGCTGCACGACAAATTCTCGCAGGACACCTCGGTGATCATCGCGACGATGACCGAGCTGGCGCTGCGAATGCTGACGAAGCGGCCGACGGTTGCCCGAACTTCCGAGATGGGCATCTGGCTTTCCGCCAGCAGCCCGACCCGGGCGAGCGATCCGCGAACCGAAATCACGCGTCCAAAGGATGTCACGATCGATGAACCTGGCAAGAGCAAGCGATTTGCACCGGACTATGCGCGGCCGTCGCTGCACAAACGGTTAAGCGGCAGGCGCGGCCGCTTCGTTAAATCCGCGACAATTCGGCAGCGAGGTTTGTTCCGATTGCCCTTTTACGGGTGGAAACGGCGGGAAAATGCTGCAATTCCAGGCCGTTGAAGGCCAGAAGCAATTAAGGAATATTTTACCATCCGGCCAGTCGGGTCCGCCGTTTGGAGGGTGCCTTCGAGCAGCGAACTTTCGTCCGGGCCAGGGAATGTCGCTTGCTTTGTTGACGAGACCTAATCATTTGTACATTAGTACAAATGAACCGGCGGCTTAGATGCCGCCTTCGGGCGGGTGAGCGTGTTGCAACCCTGCGCCCGATCGCGCGATCCGGTCCGGCGGATCGCTAGCTGTGCTGGAGAACAACATGCAGCCCGAACCGATCCTCGATCTCGCGCATCTCGGCCACATGGAGCTGCTGACGCCGAAGCCCGATGAGAGCCTGAAATTCTTCGTCGACGTCATGGGCATGACGATCAGCGGCCGGAAGGGCGAGTCCGTGTACTTGCGCGGCTGGGACGATTACGAGCGGTATTCGCTCAAGCTCACCGCGTCGAAGACCTCGGGCATGGAGCACATGGCGCTGCGCGCGCGCAGCCAGCAAGCGCTGGAGCGGCGCGTCGCCGCGCTGAAAGGATCCGGCTTCGACATCGGATGGATCGACGGCGACATGGGGCAGGGCCCGACCTTCCGTTGCCGAGATCCCGATGGTCACATCGTCGAGCTGTATTACGAGACCGAATGGTACGAGGCGCCGCCGGAGCTGAAGCCCGCGCTGAAGAACCAGGCGCAGCGCTTTCCGGCGCGCGGCGTCAATGTCCGCCGGCTCGATCACCTCAACTGCCTCGCCGTCGACATCAAGGCCAATCGCGAGTTCTTCGAAAACTATCTCGGCTTGCGCCTCACGGAGCAGATCGTGCTCAACGACGGCCGGGAAGCTGCGATGTGGCTGACGATGTCGAACAAGAGTTACGACTTTGCCTATTCGCTCGACCATTCCGGCGTGCCGGGCCGCTTCCATCACGTCACCTACGCGCTCGACAGCCGCGAGGAGATCCTTCGCGCGGCCGATATTTTTCTCGAGAACGGCGTGCACATCGAGACCGGACCGCACAAGCACGCGATCCAGCAGACCTTCTTCCTCTACGTCTACGAGCCCGGCGGCAACCGCGTCGAAGTCGCCAACGCCGGCGCCCGCCTCATCCTCGCGCCGGATTGGAAGCCGATCGTGTGGACGGAAGAGGAGCGCAAGAAGGGGCAGGCGTGGGGATTGAAGACGATCGAGTCCTTCCACACCCACGGCACGCCGCCGGTGGAGCCGAAGAAGCACGCTTGATTGCAGGCTTGTCTAACGCACTGACGATCGCGCCCGTGCGATCGTTTCGCGGATACCGGTCCACGCCGGCTTGTCTGGCGCAAACTGCTTGCGCAGGAAGGTGGCGAGCTCCTCGATCTGCGCGTCGCTCATGCTGTTTCTGAAGGCCGGCATGTACCCGAGATCGCTGGAGACTGGCTCGGTGATGCCGTGCAGGATCACCTGCACGAGGTTGTCCGCCTTCGTGCTGTGAATGTTGCTGTTGAGTGCGAGCGACGGGCGGCTGCCGAACAGCGGTAGGCCGCCGACCTCGTGGCAGACGGCGCAGGCGCCCTGATAGAGGCGCGCGCCGGCGGTCGAGGCGACGGTGACTTGCGTCGCGCGCTCCAGCTTCGCGGCGAGCGTATCCGGTGCCTGCGTCCCGGTGTCGTTGAACGAGTTGAGATAGACCGCCATCGCACGGATGTCCTGATCCGGCAGGGCCTTGAGGTCCCTGACCACAGGCGCCATCGGGCCGGCGGCGACGCCGTGATAGCGCGAATGGCCGGTCCGCAGATAGGCGAAGAGGTCGTCCTCGCTCCATGGGATCGGCGCGTGGGACAGCGCGGTCAGCGGCGGCGCCTCCCAGCCTTCGGCAAAGCCCCCGGCGAGATAGGCATTGCGCTGCTCGGCGCCGAGCGCATTGCGCGGCGAATGGCAGCCGCTGCAATGGCCGAGGCTCTCGATCAGGTACGCGCCGCGGTTCCAAGCTTCCGATTTGGTAGGGTCGGGTTCAAATACTTTGCTCTGATGGAAGAGCGCATTCCACCCCGCGAGTAGCGGGCGGAGATTGAACGGGAAGGCGAGCTCATTCGCCGGCGGCGTCGCGCGCACCGCAGGCTGTGCCATCAGATAGGCGTAGAGCGCCTGCATGTCGGCATCGGCAGTCTTGGCGAAATGCGTGTAGGGAAAGGCGGGATAGAGCTGTCGTCCGTCGCGATGCAGCCCCTCGCGCATCGCGCGCTCGAAGGCGGGATAGGACCATGCGCCGATGCCGGTCTCGAGGTCGGGCGTGATGTTGGTGCTGTAGATCGTGCCAAACGGCGTCTCCAGGGCGCGGCCGCCGGCGTTGAGCGCGCCCTTGAGGCTGGTGTGGCACTCCGCGCAATTGCCGAGCGCGGCAAGCTGCTCGCCGCGGGCGATCGTCGCTGTGGAATAGACTGAGGCATCTGGCCGTGTGATCGGCGCGATGGCGCGGCCGGGCAGCAGGGCTGCGCCGATCCCGATCGCTGCTGTGCAGACGGCCGCGATCGTCGCGAAGACGCCGGCGCGTCTGGCGAAGGGATTCTCCCAGATCCGCGACGGTTTTGCCGCGGCGGGTGCGGGCAGGGCCTGCGCCACCGGCGCTGCTTCACCATGCAATCCCTTTAAGATGCGCTCCGGCGTGAACGGCGGCTCGCGAAAGCGCACGCCGGTGGCGTCGAAGATCGCGTTCGCAATCGCCGCCGCACTCGGCACCGAGGCGGACTCGCCGACGCCGAGCGGCGGTTGGTCCTGACGCGGCAGCATCAGCACGTCGATCTTGGGCACGTCGGGGAAGGGAATGATCGGATAAGCGCCCCATTCCCGCGCTGCCACGGCGCCGCGCTCGAACGAGACCTCTTCCATCAGCGCGCGGCTGGTGGACTGGATGACGTTGCCGTGGATCTGGTGGCGCACGCCTTCCGGGTTGATCATCAGGCCGGAATCCTGTCCCGCGACAACGCGGGTGACGCTCACGTCGCCAGTCGTCTTGTTCACGGCAACGTCCGTGACCCAGGCCGACCACGCCGCGCCATAGCCGGGAAATTTGCTGTGGACATAGAGCGCATAGGCAAAGCCGCGCCCGTGCACGATTTCGCCGTCCTTTTCCTCGCGCACCGGTCGCGGTTTCCAGCCGGCGCGCTCGGCGACCGCGTTGACGAGATCGACAGCGCGCGAGTCCTTCAGATAGCGCAGGCGATATTCGATGGGGTCAACGCCGGCCTCGGTGGCGGCCTCGTCGATGTAGGATTCGTGCGCAAAGGTGTTCGGCAGCGCCGAGACGCCGCGAAACCAGGACGCGCGCACGATCGGCGCCATGTCGTGGGCGACGACGCGCATGTGGTCGTAATCATAAGGCGGGATCGCGGTGCGGTCGCCCATCTGCAGCACCGCGGGATCCGGAGAGATCCGTCCCGTCAGCAGCAATGCCAGCGTCGGCGCGGCATTCGAGGGGTAGCGCGTGGCAAGGTCGTAACCGGCGATGCCGCCTTCGGCGTCCAGTCCACCATTGACGTCGATAAGCTGCGCGGTGCCCTTGGGCTCCCAGGCGTGCTCTTGCTCGCGCGTCAGCTGCACGCGCACGGGGCGTCCCACCGCACGAGACAGCAGCAGCGCGTCGGCCGTGACGTCGTCGGCACAGTTGCGGCCGTAGCAGCCGGCGGCCTCCAGGCGGATGACGTCGATCTCGCTCTCGGGCCGCTCGATCAGCAGCGCAAGGTCGCTGCGCAGCACGTGCGGATTCTGCGTGCCCGACCAGACCCGGATATTGCCATCCCTGAAATCGGCGACCGCGCAGGACGGGCCGATCGAGGCGTGCATCTGGTATGGCCAGACATAGGTGCGCTGCATCGGCTTGGCCGCACCCGAGATCGCGGCATCGACATCGCCTTTGTCGATCAGCGTGCGCGGCGTCGATGGATTGGCGCGCAGCGCGGTCTCGACGTCGGACAGATCGGTGAGGGCGGGCGTCGGCTTCCAGCTCACCTTGAGCTGCTCCGCCGCGCGGATCGCATTCTCCTCGCGCTCGGCGACGACGCCGACGAAATCGCCGATGCTCACCACGGCGACGATGCCGGGGATGTCGCGGACCGATGCTTCGTCGACCGCGATCAGGCTGGTGCCGACGAACGGCCCGGCATCGACGCCGGAATACGGCGGTCGCACCACGCGGCCGTGCAGCATGCCCGGCACGCGGATGTCGTGCACGAAGGTCAACTCGCCTGTGGCCTTGGCCGGCAGATCGACGCGCGGCGTCGACTGCCCGACGATCGTGTAGTCGCCGACGGGTTTGACCGTGACGTCGTCGGCAAGCTCGAGCCTGATCTCTTCGCCACCGATCAGCTCGCCATAGCTGACGCTGCGGTTGTCGTGCCCGCGCACGAGGCCGTCTTCGATCCTGAGGTCAGTCGCGGGAAGTTCGAGCCGCTCGGCCGCGCGCGCGATCAAAAACTGACGCGCCTGCGCTGCGGCCTTGCGCAGGGGCACGGCGGTGATCTGGATGGTCTCGCTCGCGATCGTCGCGCCCTGGTTCGGCACCAGCGCGGTGTCGCCGAGCACCACGACGACGCGCGCAAAGGAGACGTCGAGCTCTTCGGCGACGATCTGGCCGAGCGCGGTGCGTATGCCGGTGCCGAAATCGACATGACCGTTATAGGCCGTGACCGATCCGTCCGCGGTGATGCGGACGAAGGTCTCGGAGGTGACCTCGTCCACGGTGCGGACGACGACGAGCGAACCGGGGGACTGCTCGGTCCCGTTCGAAACAGGGGAGGCCATCAATCCGCGGCCTCGGTGAGCTCGCCCGATGCGCGCATCACGGCGCGCAGGATTTCGACATGGGTGCCGCAGCGGCAGAGATTGTAGCGCAACGCCGCCAGCGCCTCCTGTTCGGTCGGCCGCGGGTTGATCGCGAGCAGCGCCTTGGTGGTCATGATCATGCCGTTGAGACAGTAGCCGCATTGCGCGGCCTGCTCGTCGATGAAGGCCTGCTGCACGACGTCGGGCTTGTCGCGCGTGCCCAGCCCTTCGAGCGTCACGATGTCGCGGCCCGCGCAGCCGCTGACGGGAATCACGCAGGAGCGCGCCGCCGCGCCGTCGATCAGGACGGTGCAGGTGCCGCATTCGCCGAGGCCGCATCCGTATTTCGGGCCGTTGAGTGCGAGATCGTTGCGCAGCACGTAGAGCAGCGGCGTCTCCGGCGCCGCGGCGATCTCGTGGATCCCACCGTTCACGGTGAGGCGGATCGGTGTCTGCGTCATCCTCATTCTCAGGCTCGCGGCAAATTGCTGCCAAATCTCGACCGCGACGATACCGTTTGTACACAAACGTGCAAGCCATGCATGCCGCACTGCAGCGCGCTGCCTTCTTTGTGGACAGGTCGGATAGGCAAATGAGGTTTTATGCGGCAGCCGTATCTTTTGCACTGCACCGCCGCTTGACAGCTCCGGGGGACCGCGCGCAACATTGTTCGTATACGAATGATAACCGCCTCGATCCGCTGGCTCGCACATGCTGACTGAACCGACGAGCGTTGTTGCCGACAAGATCCGCTGCGATGCGTGTCCGGTGATGTGCTACATCAAGCCGGGCGCAGCGGGTGCCTGCGACCGCTATGCCAATCACGAGGGCAAGCTCGTCCGGGTGGATCCGCACGTGATCCTGGAGCGCACCGTCTCGCATGGCGGCAAGCTGGTCCCGTTCAGCCGCACGGAAGATTGGGATGGTAAGATCGTCCACGAACCTTCAACCTTTGTGACGGCGATCGGGGCAGGCACGACCTATCCCGACTACAAGCCGGCGCCGTTCATCGTCTCTGCGGAGGTCGACGGCGTCGACATGGTGACCGTCGTCACCGAGGGCATCTTCTCCTATTGCGGCATCAAGGTGAAGATCGACACCGACCGCTATCTCGGCCCGGAAACCGCGACGGTGCGCGCGCAGGGCGAGGCGGTCGGTCACGTCACCACCAGCGAATACGGCTCGCAGATGCTGTCGCTCGGCGGTGTGCATCACCTCACCGGCGGCTCCAAGAAGGAGGGCCGCGTCACCTGCGACACGCTGATGGACCTCGCCAATTGCAAGGCGGTGGAGCTTACCATCGACGGCGGCGCGAGCGTGGTGGTGCAGGCCGGCCAGGCGCCGGTCGTCAACGGCGTGAAGGAAGAGCGCATGCGCGTCGGATGCGGCTCGGCGACGATCGGCATGTTCGCAAAACAATGGCACGGCAAGGTCGACGAGGTCGTCGTGGTCGACGACCACATCACGGGCGTGCTGAGCGAGCACCAGGCCGGCAAGCTGCTCGATATCGCCGATACCGGCATCAAGATGAAGGGCCGCCGCTCGACGCCCGGCCGCTATTTCCAGGTCGCCGATCCCGGCACGGGCTGGGGCGGCACCAACATTTCCGATCCGCTGGCGATCCTCGGGCCGTTCGATGCCAAGGAGGCAAGACCCGGCCTCTCCATGCTGATGGTCTCGACCACCGGCGAGCACTCGTCCTATTACGTGCTCGACGAGACCTTGAAGCCGGTCGAAACCGAAATGCCTGATGATCTGAAGTTCTCGGTCGAGCGCATCCAGGAGAATTGCGAACCGGCGTTGTGCACGGTGCTCTTCATGGCGGGCGCCGGTGGATCCTTGCGCGCCGGCGTCACCGACAATCCGGTGCGGCTGACGCGCTCGGTGAAGGACGCGCTGACCCGCGTCACCAGCGGCGGCGCACCTGTCTATGTCTGGCCCGGCGGCGGCATCACCTACATGGTCGACGTGATGCAGATGCCCGCCGGCGCGTTCGGCTACGTGCCGACGCCGGCGCTGGTCGCGCCGATCGAGTTCACGATGAAGCTGTCCGACTATGCCGCGCTCGGCGGTCACATGGATTACGTCAAGCCGCTGTCCGAGGTGCAGAACGGCGACGACGTCCGCCAGCTGCCTTGGCAGAACCCGATTCCGGGGCCGCGCGCATGACGCGGGTCCCGCAAATCGCATTGCTGTCTGATGGCCGGCGGCTGCATTTGCAGGATGGACCGATCGATCTGATCATTGAGGCGAGGGGGCGTGCGGAGGCGGTGCGCGCGTCTTACGAGGCTGCGGCGCAGCGGTTCACGGGACTGCTCGACGAGCTATGCGCGGAGCTGCCGCAGCTGCGTGCTGCGGCCGAGGCGCGGACCTCGCTGAGGGGCGTGGTGGCGCGCCGGATGCATGCTGCGGTCGCGCCGTTTGCCGTTGATGGCTTCATCACGCCGATGGCCGCCGTTGCCGGCAGTGTGGCGGAGGAGATCCTCCGCGCCATGCTGGGCGCGGCGACGCTCCATCAAGCCTATGTCAACAATGGCGGCGATATCGCCCTTCACTTGGGCGTCGGCGAGGATTTTTCGATTGGGCTGATGGATCGTCCCGATCGTGATGGCGTGATGCGGGCCATGAGGGTGGATGCGGACGACCCGGTTCGGGGCGTCGCGACCAGCGGGCGCCACGGCCGCAGCTTTTCGCTTGGCATTGCCGACGCGGTGACGGTGCTGGCGGCGACGGCATCGCAAGCCGATGCGGCGGCGACCGTCATCGCCAATGCCGTGGATCTGCCGGGACATCCTGCCATTGTCAGGCAACCGGCCTGCGAGCTTCAGCCCGACAGTGATCTCGGTGCTCGCCTCGTCACCCGAGATGTCGGTGAACTGTCACAGAATGAGATCGCCGCTGCCCTCGACTCTGGCGCGGAATGTGCACGGCAATTGTTCGATCGCGGATTGATCGAGGGTGCCGTGTTGCAGCTTTGTGGTGATATGCTTGTCATCGGACCTAAGGATATAGAACAGCGACGATCGCGCCCGCTGGTGCTGGAGAACGCGGTCTGTGCCTGAGCAGGGAAGCGAAACATGAGCGCGATCATCCGCAAGATCGTCACCGTCGTCGAAGAGACGCAGATGGAGATGGGCCGCCAGGTCTCACCGCCGACCCGGCGGGCCGCGGCGATCGCCGTGATCGAAAATCCCTTCGCCGGACAATATGTCGAGGATCTCTCGCCGCTGATCGCGATCGGCGAGGAGTTGGGGGAACTGCTGTCGAAGCGCGCGGTGGCTGCGCTCGGCATCGATGGCGCGAAAGCGCAGAGCTATGGCAAGGCGGCCGCCGTCGGCGAGAACGGCGAGCTTGAGCACGCCGCCGCGATCCTTCATCCGAAAATGGGTGCGCCAGTGCGCAAGGTTCTGAGCAAGGGCGCGGCGCTGATCCCCTCGTCGAAGAAGCGCAGCGGGCCCGGCACGACGCTCGACATTCCGCTCGGGCACAAGGATGCTGCCTTCGTGCGCAGCCATTTCGATGGCATGGAGGTTCAGATCAACGATGCGCCGCGCGCCAACGAGATCATGGTCGCCGTCGCCGTCACCGACAGCGGGCGTCCATTGCCGCGCGTCGGTGGGCTCACGGTTGCGGAAGTGAAGGGCGAGGACGGTCTGAGATAGGATTTGAACCGGGGAGGTGGCACGGCTTTCCCGACAAGACACGCTGAAGACGTAGAGTTCAAAACTGGAGGTTGGGATGCGAGCGAGAAACATTTTTGTAGGCGCGGCCTTCGCGCTTCTGGCTGCAGGCGTGGCCCATTCGGCCATGGCGCAGGACATCAAGATCGGCGAGATCAACAGCTATTCGCTGCTGCCGGCCTTCACCGAGCCCTATCGCAAGGGATGGCAGCTCGCGGTCGAGGAGGTCAACGCGGCCGGCGGCATCAACGGCAAGAAGCTCGTCGTCATCTCCAAGGACGACGGCGGCAAGCCCGCGGATGCGCAGACTGCGGCGAACGAGCTGGTGTCGAGCGAGGGTGTCGCGATGCTCGCCGGCACGTTCCTGTCGAACATTGGTCTTGCCGTCAGCGACTTCGCGAACCAGAAGAAGGTGTTCTTCCTGGCGGCCGAGCCGCTGACTGACGCCATCACATGGTCGAAGGGCAACAAATACACCTTCCGCCTGCGCCCATCCAACTACATGCAGGCGGCGATGCTGGTCGAGGCCGCCGCCAAGCTGCCCGCCAAGCGCTGGGCGACGATCGCGCCGAACTATGAATATGGCCAGTCGGCGGTCGCGGTGTTCAAGAAGCTGATGTCGGAGAAGCGCCCCGATATCCAGTGGGTCGACGAGCAGTGGCCGCCGCAGGGCAAGATCGATGCGGGCCCGGTGGTGCAGGCCGTTGCCGCCGCCAATCCCGAGGCGATCCTCAACGTCACCTTCGGTGCCGACCTCGTCAAGCTCGTGCGTGAAGGCAACACCCGTGGTCTGTTCAAGGGGCGCGAGGTCGTCTCGTTCCTGACCGGCGAGCCCGAATATCTCGACCCGCTCAAGGACGAGACGCCGGAGGGCTGGATCGTGACCGGCTATCCCTGGTACTCGATCAAGACCCCCGAGCATGATGCGTTCCTGAAGGCGTACCAGGCCAAGTACAACGACTATCCGCGCCTCGGTTCGATCGTCGGCTACCAGACCATCAAGTCGGCGGCTGCGATCCTCGCCAAGGCCGGCTCGAGCGATCCGGAGAAGCTGATTGCCGCGGCGGAAGGCCTCTCCGTGCCGTCGCCGTTCGGCGAGATCACCTTCCGCAAGATCGACCATCAGTCGACGCTCGGTGCCTATGTCGGCAAGACCGCGCTGAAGGACGGCAAGGGCGTGATGGTGGACTCCTCCTACAAGAAGGGCTCGGACTACCTGCCTGGCGATGCTGAAGTCGCGAAGCTGCGCCCGAAGGACTGAGGAGTTGTTTCGAGCTCCGCTGCCGTAGGGTGGGTTAGCCAAAGGCTAACCCACCGCCTTCGGCGCCACACGAGAAAAGAGGGCGGGTTACGCGTCGCTAACCCGCCCTACAAGGTCCGCGCTTGTCGCGGCATCGCACGAACCAACCCGGACCGCCGATGGCCTTTTACGTCGTACAGTTTCTGACCGGTCTCGCCAGCGCAGCGTCGCTGTTCCTGGTGGCCTCGGGTCTGTCGATCATCTTCGGCGTGACGCGGATCGTGAATTTCGCGCATGGCGCCTTTTACATGATCGGCGCCTACATCGCCTTCACGCTGACCGAGCGCCTGTCGGGCGCGTTCGGCTTCTGGGGCAGCATCGTGCTGGCCGCGCTGGCCGTGGCGCTGATCGGCGTGCTGGTCGAGATGGTGCTGCTGCGCCGCATCTATCATGCCCCCGAACTGTTCCAGCTGCTCGCGACCTTCGGCCTGACCTTGATGGTCGAGGACCTCGTCGTCCTGATCTGGGGGCCGGACGATCTCGTCGGCCGCCGCGCACCGGGCTTGAAGGGCGCGGTGGATTTCTTCGGCCAGAACATCCCGAGCTACGATCTGTTCCTGATCGTGCTCGGGCCGGTCGTACTCGGCATCCTCTGGCTCTTGTTCCAGCGCACGCGCTGGGGCGTGCTGGTGCGCGCGGCGACGCAGGACCGCGACATGGTCGCGGCGCTCGGCGTCAACCAGAAATGGCTGTTCACGTCGGTGTTTGCGGTCGGCGTCTTCCTCGCCGCGCTCGGCGGTGCGTTGCAGATCCCGCGCGATGCCGTCCATCACGCCATGGATCTGCGTATCATCGTCGAGGTCTTCGTCGTTGTCGTGATCGGCGGCCTCGGCAGCATTATCGGGGCTTTCGTCGCAGCGGTGCTGGTCTCCGAGCTCAACGCTTTCGGCATCCTGATCTTTCCGAAGATCTCCATCATCCTGGTCTTCCTGGTGATGGCGGTGGTGTTGATCGTGCGGCCCTGGGGACTGTTCGGCAAGCCGGAGGCTGCCGCGCGCAAGACGCCGGGCCTCACCGTCAATCCGTGGCGGCCGTTGACGTCGAATGAGCGGCTCGCGGCGCTGGCAGCTCTCGTCGTCGCGGCGATGTTGCCGCTCTTCGCCGGCAATTATGCGCTGACCGTCGGCTCGGAGATCGCGATCTTCGTCATCTTTGCCGTCTCCTTGCACTTCCTGATGTCGGTCGGCGGGCTCGCGTCGTTCGGTCATGCCGCTTATTTCGGCCTCGGCGCCTATGGAATCGCCTTCCTCGCCAAGATGGCGGGGCTGCCGATGATCGTCTGCCTGCTGCTCGGGCCGCTGCTCGGCTGCATGGGCGCGGCCGTGTTCGGCTTCTTCGCCGTGCAGCTTTCCGGTGTCTATTTCGCGATGCTGACGCTGGCCTTCGCACAGATCGTCTGGTCGATCGCGTTCCAGTGGGTCAGCGTCACCGGCGGTGACAACGGCATATTGGGCGTCTGGCCCTCGAGCTGGGCCGCGAGCCCGTCGCATTTCTATTGGCTTTCGCTCGGCGTCGCCGCGCTCGTCACCATCGCGCTGCGGGCCATGGTGTTCTCGCCATTCGGCTACGCGCTTCGCGCCACGCGCGACTCGCTTCTGCGCAGCGAAGCGGTCGGCATCAACGCCAAACGCATTCAGTGGACGGCCTTCGTGATCGCGGGCACCACCGCCGGTATCGGCGGCGCGCTGTTCGCGTATCTCAAGGGCAGCGTCTTTCCCGACAATCTCGGCATCTCGCTCTCGGTCGATGCGCTCGTCATGGTGCTGCTCGGCGGCGTCGAGACGGTGTCGGGCGCGGTGATCGGCGCCATCGTCTACAAGGCGCTCAACATCTGGCTGGTCAGCCAGACCGATCTGTCAAAACTCGTGCTCGGCGGCTTCATCGTATTGATCGTCGTCGTCTTCCCCAAGGGCATCGTCGGCATGCTGGAGATGCTGGCGCAGCGCCGCCGGAAGTCCTCGCCGCCGGGATCGTCCCTGCTTGCCAAGCCGATCGAGTCCGCCGAATGAGCGTTGCACCCACACTTCTTGCGGTCGAAGGCCTGACCAAATCCTATGGCGGCATCCACGCCGTGCGCGGCGTCTCGTTCTCGCTGCGCGCCGGCGAGATCCTGGCGCTGATCGGGCCGAACGGCGCGGGCAAGAGCACCTGCTTCGACATGCTCAACGGCCAGAACAAGCCCGATACCGGCCATGTCCGCCTGCTCGGCGAGGAGATCACGGGCAGGAAGCCGCGTGAGGTCTGGCGGCTCGGCGTCGGGCGCACCTTCCAGATCACCGCGACCTTCGCCACCATGACCGTGCGCGAGAACGTGCAGGTCGCGCTGATCTCGCACGGCAAGCAGCTGTTCAATCCGTTCGGCTCGGCACCGAAGTTCGATCGCGCCGAGGCCGGCCGTCTGCTCGAACTGGTCGGCATGGGCGGTTACGCAGATCGCCCCTGCGGCGAGCTTGCCTATGGCGATCTCAAGCGGCTCGAGCTTGCGGTGGCGCTCGCCAACCAGCCGAAGCTCCTGTTGATGGACGAGCCGACCGCCGGCATGGCGCCGCGCGAGCGCGTCGATTTGATGCGGCTCACGGCGCAGATCGCGCGCGAAAAATCCATCGGCGTGCTCTTCACCGAGCACGATATGGACGTGGTGTTCGAGCATGCCGACCGCATTCTCGTGCTCAACCGCGGCACGCTGATCGCGGAGGGCTCGCCGGCCGAGGTGCGCGGCAATCCGCAGGTGCAGGCGGTCTATCTCGGCGAGGGCCTCGTCTACGATGCCCGCCATCGCGAGGGGGCCTCGGCATGAAGCTCACGGTGCAGGACCTCAACAGCCATTACGGCCCGGCGCATATCCTGTTCGACATCGGCTTCGAGGTCGGGGAGGGCGAGGTGGTGGCGCTGCTGGGACGGAATGGCGCCGGCAAGTCGACGACGTTCCGCTCGATCGTCGGCCTCGTCGCGCAGCGCTCCGGTCGCATCACGTTCGAGGGCAAGGACGTCTCGTCAAAGCCGACCCACGAGATCGTGCGCGAGGGGCTCGGCTATGTGCCGGAGGAGCGGCGCATCTTCACCGACCTGACGGTGGAGGAGAATCTCGAGGTCGGCAAGCAGCCGAAGCGTCCGAACGCTCCGCACTGGACCCGCGAAAAGCTGTTTGCGTTGTTTCCCAATCTCGGCGAGATGAAGAACCGTCCGGGCGGCCGCATGAGCGGCGGCGAGCAGCAGATGCTCACCATTGCGCGCACGCTGATGGGCAATCCGTCGCTGGTGCTGCTCGACGAGCCCTCGGAAGGCCTGTCGCCGAAGATCGTGGAGCAGATGGTCGATGCCATCCTGACCATGAAGAAGGAGGGCGTCAGCATCGTCGTCTCCGAGCAGAATCTGCATTTCGCGCGGCTGATCTCCGATCGCGCCTACATTATCGAGCGCGGTCGCATCTGCTTCGGCGGCACCATGGCCGAGCTCGACGCGCGTCCGGACATCCGCGACGCGCATCTGTCGTTGTGAAGGCAAAGGGAAGAGGCAGCGGACGGATGGCCAGAAGCGTTGCGGCGAAGAAGAGCATCAAACCGGCAAAACCGCCTTACGTGCTCGACGAGCAGGTCGGCTTCATCCTGCGCCAGGTCTGGCAGCGTCACAGTGCGATCTTCTCTCGCGACATCGGCACCAATCTGACCCCGACGCAATGGGCGGCGCTATCGAAGCTCGCCGAGACCGGTGCGTGCTCGCAGAACCAGCTCGGCCGTCTCACGGCCATGGATGTCGCGACCATCAAGGGTGTGATCGACCGACTGACGGCACGCGGCCTGACCGAGACCAGTCAGGATCCCGAGGACGGCCGGCGCCTGCTGGTGAGCCTGACGCGGGCCGGTCAGCAGCTTGCGGAGAAGGTTGCGCCGAATGCGCTTGCCATCACCCGCGAAACGCTGGCGCCGCTGGACGCCAAAGAGCGCGAGACGCTGATGGCGCTGTTGAACAAGCTGCGGTAGCGACGGTGATTTGAACGTTCATGTCTTGCCCGGCCACTTTGCGCGGTACCTGATTTCGCTGCCATCCGCGAGCCGGCGCCAGGTTCCGAACTCCGGCGTATGCGGCGCGCGGGCGCTCAAGTCGATCGGATAGATCGGGCTCGGTTGGCCCTGGATGTCGACTGCGAGTTGCCGATGCGAGGTTCGAAACGCGAGCTCGACCTCGCCCGCGATGACAGCCTGGTCGCCATCGCGATAAAACGCGGCCTGGTTCACTTTGCCCGGCATGGTGTTGAGGTCGGTCTGCAGTTCGATGGCTATGCCCTGCGCTGATGTCGGGACCTTTGCCCCTGCAGGGAAACGGACTTCGAACACAAGCAGGGGATTGGCGCCGTTCCGGTTGAGCCAGGGCGTCGCCGTCGCATACGCATAGGCAACGTAGATGCCGATCCCGGCGATGCAGAGCAGGGCGAGGACGCCGAGCGACTTCAGGCTATTGCTGGCAATGCTGCCACTGCTGGTTTGCTTGCCCGCACTCCCCATCAGCCAGTTGGCGAGCACGGCGCCGGCGATCGCTCCCATGGGGGAGTAGACGAGCAGTCCCAGCAGCCCCGATGTGATCGGGTCTGCCCGGTTGCCGAAATCGACCAGGGAGAGCAGCACGAAAGTCGCAACATAGCCCGCCATTGCGGCGACAACGCCGATAGCTACGCGTGATGAGCTCTTCATGTTTCCTCGATGGTCCAGCAATGAACTGCCGCCGCCGAGGGCTGCCTGCGTTAGACACAGCAGGCCGCAGACTTGTTCAACGCCTTCGAGAGACGATGCTGAGCGGTGCGCCGCCCCGGCTGCGTCACTTCGCCACCACCTCCGGCACTTTGCCCGCCGGCGGGGTGTTGCGGCTGCGCTGGGTGCGCACGATGCCGTCGATGATGGTCATGCCGATGCCGGGGAGGTCGCCGAGCTGCACGCTCTCCAGGATGTTCTTGCCCGGCGAGTGCTGCGCCTTGTCCATGATGACGAAGTCGGCGGAGCGGCCGACCTCGATCAGGCCGCAATCGAGTTCGCGCATCCGGGCGGTGTTGCCTGTGGCGAGGCAGAAGGCGAGTTCGGCCGGCAGCTCCCCGAGCGAGGACAGCATCGAGACCATGCGCAGGATGCCGAGCGGCTGCACGCCGGAGCCGGCGGGCGCGTCGGTGCCGAGGATGACGCGGTGCAGATCGCCCATCTCGCGCGCGGTGCGCAGCGTGAACAGCGCCGAGCGTTCATTGCCGTTGTGCACGAGCTCGAGCCCGCGCTTGCAGCCCTCGCAGATGCAGCGGATCTGGTCGTCGGGCAACGCAGTGTGGCCGCCATTGATGTGGCCGACCACGTCGGTGTCGGCCTCCAGCACCACATCCTTGTCGATCAGGCCGGAGCCGGGGATCGAGGGGCCGCCGGTGTGGATCGTGCTCTGGATGCCGTATTTGCGCGCCCAGCCCACCATCTTTCGTGCGGTCGGGCCGTCCTTGACGCCGCCGAGGCCGACCTCGCCGAGCAGCTTGACGCCGTTGGCGGCCATCTCCTTGAAGTCTTCTTCCACCATCTCGCATTCGATGACAGGTGCGCCAGCGTGAACCTTCACGCCGCCGGGGCGCAAGGTCCAGAACGCGCGCTGGGCGAACACGGCCATGGCCTTCAAGCCGACGACATCGCGCGGGCGGCCGGGCATGTGCACCTCGCCGGCGGAGATCATGGTGGTGACGCCGCCGTGGAGGTAGCTGTCGATCCAGTTGATCTGGTTCTGCCGCGGCGTCCAGTCGCCGGCGACGGGGTGGACGTGGCTGTCGATCAGGCCCGGCGCCACCGTGGTGCCCTGGGCGTCGACGATGGTGGTCGCGCCTTCGATGTCGACGTCCTTGAAGCGGCCGATCGCGGTGATCTTGCCGTTCTCTGCGACGATGGTGTCGCCGTCCAGGATCGGCTTTTCCAGGGCGCCGGACAGGATCAGGCCGATATTGCGGATCACGAGCTTCGAGGGTCCGGTGGCCTGGGGTACGTCATGCGCCATGGAAGGGGCTCCTTATTCCTAACTGCAACGCTTTCGATCTTGGGCAGCCTTGACCGCGGGATCAAGCAGGATTATTCATTAGTATACGAATGATCGTGTACAAACGACGCATAGCTGGACCGCCTCGACACCCGCAATTGACGCGACAGGGAAGGTGAGATGAGCAATTTCAATCAGGAAAGCGTTTTGAGCGTCCACCATTGGACCGACACGCTGTTCTCCTTCAAGACCACCCGCAGCCCGACCTTCCGCTTCCGTAACGGCGAGTTCACCATGATCGGGCTCAAGGTCGGCGAGAAGCCCTTGCTGCGGGCCTACAGCGTCGCCAGCGCCAACTACGAGGACACGCTGGAGTTCTTCTCGATCAAGGTGCCGGATGGACCGCTGACCTCGCGCCTCCAGCACCTGAAGGAAGGCGACGAGATCATCGTCAGCCGCAAGGCCACCGGCACGCTCGTCATCGACAATCTGGAGGAGGGGCGGAACCTCTACCTCATCGGCACCGGCACCGGCCTTGCGCCGTTCCTGAGCGTGATCAAGGACCCCGAGACCTACGAGCGGTTCGAGAAGGTGGTGCTGCTGCACGGCTGCCGGCACGTGAAGGAGCTCGCCTATGGCGAGATGATCACGCAGACGCTGCCGAAGGACGAGCTGATCGGCGAGTACATTCGCGAGCAGCTGATCTACTACCCGACCGTGACCCGCGATCCCTTCCGCAACCGCGGCCGCATCACCGATCTCATCACCTCGGGCAAGCTGTTCACCGATATCGGCCTGCCGGCTCTGGAAGCCGCCCACGATCGCGTCATGATCTGCGGCAGCCCGGCGCTCGTGACCGATACCCGCGTGCTCCTGGGCGAGCGCGGCTTCGCCGAGGGCAATCATGGCGAACCGGCCCAATTCGTGGTCGAAAAGGCCTTCGCCGAGCGCTGAGCCCGCAATAAGACCGTATTTTCGCCGTCGGGCATGCGTTGCGGCGCCGATTCGGCGCTTGATACACTGTGGGAACGAATCAGCGGAGTTCCCACATGGTTGCGGACAGCGACAGCAACATCGCCTGGCACCGGGTCCAGTTGAAGAAGAACCGCGCCGAGTTGAAGGCGGTGGAGACCGCACGCTTCACGATGGGCGAGATCGCCTCATCGAAGCGCAACGGTCAGACCCAGAAGACCATCGCGGAACTCAAGCGCAAGATTGCGCAGTCGGAACGCGTGATCGCCGACCATGACAAGCGCACGCGCCGACCGCTCGGCACCGACATGCAGAGCCTCAGCAATGGCAGCTGGAGCCACTGGGACTCCTACACCAACCAGCAGCAGCGCAAGACCGGCCAGCGCTCGCCGGGGCGCGGATAGCCGCACTTCGTTCGCAGCCCCTTGCACCGGCCGCGCCGCGCACCATCTGGGTGACACGCAATCAGTCCGGTGATCCCATGACAGTGCGCCTCGATTTCACCAGCGAGGCCTTCTTTCGCGATCCGCCCAAGGTCATTGCGAGCTTGCGCATGTCCGGGCCCGTGGTCGCGACACGATTCCCTCTCATCGGCGACGTCTGGATCACCACGACCCATGACGCGACCGCGCAGGTCCTGAAGGACGGCGCGACCTTCACGCTACGCAAGGAAGACGGCGACGTCGCTGGTCTGCGCTGGTGGATGCCGCGATACGTCAGGACCATCGCCAACAACATGCTGACGATGGACGAGCCTGACCATACCAGGCTGCGCAGCATCGTGGATGAAGCCTTTCGCCGCCGCGCGATCGTCGCCATGGAGCCGCGCATCCGTGCCATCGCCGACGGTCTCGCCGACGAGCTGTTCTCGGCGGGACGTTCGGCCGATCTCGTCCAGCGCTACGCCCGTATCCTTCCGCTCGCGGTGATCTCCGAACTCCTGGGCTTGCCGCCGGCGGACCGGCCGAGGTTCATCGCCTGGGCCAACGAGATGTCCTCGCTGACCAATGTCGTCAGCTTCTTCCGCCTGCTATGGGCGTTCCGCAAGATGCGCGCCTATCTCGAACGGCAATTGCAGATCGCCCGTGTGCAGGGCGGCGAAGGCCTGATTGCCGAACTGATCCAGGTCGAGCGCGAAGGCGGCGAGATCTCGCCGGACGAGATGGTCTCGATGGTGTTCCTGCTGCTTGCGGCGGGTTCCGAAACGACCACGCACCTCATCAGCGGTTCCGCTTACGAGCTCCTCAGAAGTCCGGGCTTGCGCGATTGGCTGGAGCAGGATTGGAGCCGTATCGGGCTTGCGGTGGAGGAGTTCCTGCGCTTCGTCTCGCCAGTGCAGTTCTCCAAGCCGCGCTATGTGCGGCGGGATGTCGAGGTCGAAGGCGTCCGTCTGAAGAAGGGCGATCGCGTCATGGTGATGCTCGCCGCCGCGAACATGGATCCGGCGATGCATGACCGCCCCGAAAGCCTCGATCTCGAACGCAAGCCGAACCGTCACATGTCGTTCGGGACTGGAATCCATTTCTGCCTCGGACACCAGCTCGCGCGCATCGAGGCGGCTTGCGCGCTGGAAGCGCTGTTCGTGCGATGGCCCAAGCTTGGCTTGGCTGTCGACCCCGTCGATGTCCACTGGCGCAAGCGGCCAGGGCTTCGTGCCATCGCAAAGCTTCCTGTCACGCCAGAGGGGCGCGGAACACATGCCGCGGCGTCTGAGGGCGCGATCGTTCATCGCTCCCTCGCGCGGGCGGACTGAGACGTTCTGGATTCGGCAAATCGTCGCTGGTTGTGATCTGCCAGGAACGGTCCTCAGCGCTTGCTGTTGTCATCGGGACTGCGGGCACGCCATGGAACAGGCTCCGCATCCGAGGTTTCCACATCTCCCGGAGGTCAAATCATGACCAGCAAGATGCCACCTATTCCGCCGGAAAATCAGAGTCGCAAGGGAACCGGCGACAGCAAACAAATGTCCGCTGATCAGACGCCGCGCGGCCAACAGCGCGCGGAAAATCCGGACCAGCAGGGACAGCAGGGCAACATCAAGCAGAACACGACCAATCAGGGATATCAGCAAGATCGCTGAGGAGGCGACATTCCATGTCGACATCCACCAAGACACCAAGCAGCATTCGCCAGGGTGGCCCCGGCGCTTCGCACGAGAGCGCGAAAGCGCCGCTGGAGGTCAAGAAGCCGCCGGCTGACAATGCTCAGCGCAGCCATAGCCGCGTCTCGGGTGGCGGAGGCGAGCAGGACTCGCATCACGCGCACGACGAGGCGGGCAAGGGCGGCGGCAGATAAAGAGTGAATCCGATGCGAGGCCCGCAACGGAAGCTCTAACGAGGATCACGGCAAGAGGAGAGACCGATGCCATCTGGGCACGGCAGCAAGGCGCATTTCAGATCCGGCATGCATGGCAAGGGCGACGGCACCGGCGGCATGACCGAAATCCCCAAGGAGATGATCGGCGACAACATGGTCCTGTCCAACCGCGACAAGAAGCAGCATTCGGACATCCGCGGCATGGACGGCAAGACGATCCAGACCGAACAATATCAGGATCCTTCAGCCAACCGGCTCGACGGGAAGCCGGAGGCCGACGAGACCTGAGAGCGTTCCTCCCCGACCAACTCGCGGACCGGTGTTCAGCCGGTCCGCTTTTTTGTCGGCGCGAGATCGCGCTCCCAGCCGAACACGGAGCGGCCGTCGAGATCGGGCGAAGCCGCGCGCTCGCCGGCGATGTAGGCCTCAACGGAAGGCCCGCGCGCGGACCGCTCCAGCCGCCGTGCCTGATCGTCGAGCCGTTTCATCGCCTGCATCTCCTCGTCGCGTCCGAGCTTGGCGTTCTGGATCGCGCCCTTCAGCACGCGAATGGTCTCGTCATAGACCTTGATCGGGACGGGATAGGGATGCCGGTCCTTGCCGCCATGGGCGAGCGAGAAGCGCGCGGGGTCCTTGAAGCGATAGGGCGCGCCGTGCACGACCTCCGCGACCATCGCGAGTGAGCGAACGGTGCGCGCGCCGACGCCGGGCGTCAGCAGCAATTCCGGGAAGTCGACCGGGCCGCGCTCGGCTGCGGCGGCGAGCGTGCCGTGCAGGCGGCGCGCGAACACGTCCTTGGGCCTGACATCGTGATGCGCGGTCATGATCAGATGCGGCAGCATGGCCTGCGCCGGCTCGGGCGCGGTCCCGGCCAGCCGTTCGAATTCGGACACGATGCGATCGGGGCCGAGATCCCCCAAGAGATCGAGCTGCGCGCTGCGCGAGACGTCGGCGCGATGGTCGGTGAGATTGACGATCTCGCCCTGTTGCGGCCCGTCGATCGCGCTATGCGGCGTATCGACGAAGCTCTTGAGCGCCTCGGAATGCCAGTGATAGCGGCGAGCCTGGCGCTTGTCGCCGTTCATGCCCTGCTGCACCACGGTCCATTTGCCGTCGGCGGTGACGAAGAAGCCGTGGAGATAGAGGTCGAAGCCGTCCTGCACGGCCGCGCTGTCGACCTTCGCCACCAGCCGGCTGGCGCGGGTCAGCTTCGCGCCGTCGAATCCGACGCGCTCGCCGAGTTGCATCAGCTCGTCCGGCGTCTTGCGCGAATGCTGGCCGCGGCCGCCGCAGACATAAATCCCGAGCTCGTCCTGAAGCGGCCCCAGCCCGCGCTTCAACGCGCCGATCACCGAGGTCGTGATCCCCGAGGAGTGCCAGTCCATTCCCATCACGGCGCCGAACGACTGGAACCAGAACGGATGGGACAGCCGCTGCAGAAATGCATCACGACCGTAATGATGCACGATGGCCTTTGTGACGATCGACCCGAGCGAAGCCATGCGGCTCGCCAGCCAGGGTGGAACCCGTCCGGTGTGCAAGGGAAGATCGGCGCTGCCGCTACGTCGAGTCATGGGTGTCGCAAATTAGCCCAGTTCGGCAACGCTTGCACCTGGGGAATGCTGCGTTGCACAGGGCGGGGGAGCGAAGCCGGCCGAGATGCGTTGAGCCGGCTACGCGAAGACAAGGACGGGGACAGCAATGAATTGGCAGGCTCTCATGGCCGACATCGACAGGATGTTCGGCTGGATACCGTCGTGGTTCATCGGCCTCGGTCTCGTTGTGGGAGCAATGCTCCTGGCGCTCTCGCTGTACCGGATCGCCACATGGCTGCTGAACCGCGCCTTTGGCACCCGCCTTCCGCTTCTCGGCGTGTTCATCGAACGCACGTCCGGTCCGGCCCAGCTGGCGCTATGCCTGGCCGCCGTGGCATTGGTTCTGCCGCTCGCGCCGCTCGACGACAACATCCGTACGCCCTTGATGCGCCTGTTCGTCGTCGCCGTCATCGCCCTGATCGGTTGGATCTCGATCAGGGTCGTCGACATGAGCGCGGCGCGGTACCTGCAGAATTTTCGCGATGTCACTGAGAATTTCGTCGCGCGCAAGCACGTCACGCAGGTCCGCGTGTTCAAGCGCGTCACCGACACCATCATCGTCGTCATCACCGTGTCCACCGCGCTGATGACGTTCGACTCCGTAAGGCAATACGGCGTCAGCCTGTTCGCTTCGGCCGGTGCCGCCGGTATCATCGTCGGTCTTGCCGCGCGGCCGCTCTTGAGCAATCTGATCGCCGGCTTGCAGATCGCGATCACCCAGCCGATCCGCATCGAGGATGCGGTGATCATCGAGAACGAGTGGGGCTGGGTCGAGGACATCGCCTCGACCTATGTCGTGATCCGGCTGTGGGACTGGCGCCGCATGGTGGTGCCGCTGTCCTATTTCATCGAAAAGCCGTTCCAGAACTGGACCCGCGACACCGCGTCCCTGATCGGCGTGATCGCGCTCCATGTCGATTATCGCGCCGACGTTCCGCGCATCCGGCGCTGGCTGGAGGATGCGGTGAAGCAGTCCAAGCTCTGGGACGGGGCGGTGGTCAATCTCCAGGTGATCGACGCGGACTCGCGCACCATCGAGCTGCGGGCGCTGGTCAGCGCGCGGAACGCGCCGCAATCCTGGGACCTGCGCTGCGAGATCAGGGAAAAGCTGGTGGCCTTCATTCGCGACGAGATGCCGGAGGCGTTGCCGCGCGATCGCGCGATCCTGATCCCGTCGGCCGACGACGATGGCGATCTCCTCCAGCGCGTCGCACCGCAGAAAATGCGGGCGAGCGCGCGCAATTGACCCTTCGCGCGATCAGCCGGCGGTGACCACGGCGGCGTCGGCCGGCCCCTGTGCGCGCGGTCGCCGCTTGCGCAATGTCCGTCGCGCCCAGATCAGGAGGCCGGTCGACAGCAGCGTCAACAGCGCGATTGACGTCACGACATTGAGCGGCGAGGCGATCAGGGCCGACCAGTTTCCTTCATGGATCAGGCGCGGCCAGTTGCGCGGCAGCGGTGTGACCTCAGACGATGTGACGGCGTAGGCGCGCAGCTCTCCGCCATCATAGAGTCTCGCCATCATGCTGCCCCCGCGGATGCGGATCGAGATCACGTGCGACAGCTCATGCGAGCCTGCGACCATGCGTATCGCATCTGGCAGGGCGAGCGGGCGGCCAGCCGCGGCCGGCGCAGGCGAAGTCTGAAACGTCAGGCCCAACGCCATGCAAAGGCCGGTCAGCGGACTGAGCAGGATCAGCGGCAGCGTGAACCACGCTGTTCCCTTGTGCCATCCGGAAAGCGTGTTGCGCAGCCGCGGCAGTCCCATGACGAGACCGAGCAGCAGGATGATCACCATCGCCAGCGTGGATGCCGTCACCAGCCAGGCCTGCCCCATGAGACGTTCATGCGTGAAGCGCGCCCAGAGGAAGACATTCGACAGGGTTGAACCCGTCGAGGCGGCTTCGCCGGTTGCAAGATCGATTGCGGGAAGATTGGTACCCAGCAGCGTCATGCGCCGGCTGGCTGCATTGATCGAGAGTCCGCGCGCCTTGCCGTCGGGGTCATACCGCTTCACCAGCTCGACGACACGGCCGGCGTCGATCGCGGGACCGCCAATGCCAATCGTTTGCACGAGCGGCTCGATGGACAGGATGAGGCCGGTGACGATGATCGCGAACAGGGGAAGAGCAAAGACCAGAGTGATCCAGCGATGGAGTCGCAACAATAATGGTTTGCTCATTCGTCGTCCTCGGTGTTCTCAAGACCGTGCTCGCGCAGAGCCGTGCAAAACACAAATGACGCTTTGTCCATGTTGTTGCGTTGATTTGCAGCAACGGAATTAAAGTTCGCTGATGCATATTTCAGTCGCGCGCAGCCTCACTGCGCGCGGATGTTGGCAGCCTTCAGCACCGGCTCCCATTTGGTCGCCTCGGCGTGCATATAGGCGTCGAACTCCTTGGCGGAGGAGCCGACTGGAGTCGCGCCGATCTTGCCGAGCGTCGACAGGACGTTTGCATCCTGCAGCGCAGCCTTGAGATCGGTCTCGAGCTTCGCGACGATCTCGGGCGGCATCTTGGCCGGACCAAGCACGCCCCACCAGACCGAGACGTCATAGCCGGGGACGCCGGATTCCGCGACGGTCGGTACGCTGGGCAGCGCCTTGGAGCGTTCGGCCGAGGTCACTGCGAGCGCCCGCACCGGGCCGCCTTCGAGCTGGCCGATCGCTTCGGCGAGCGGGTTGATGCTGAGCGGGATCTCGCCCGCGATCACGGCCGTCAGCGCCGGCGCGCCGCCCTTGTAGGGAATCGCGACCATCTTGGTGCCGGACATGTGCTTGAGCAGCTCGCCGGCGAGATGCGCCGAGGTGCCGTTGCCGGACATGCCGTAGGAGAGCTTGTCCGGCTCTTTTTTCGCCGCAGCGAGCAGATCGCCGAGCGTCTTGTAGGGACTGTCCTTGGCCACGACGATCGCGAGCGGCGAGGAGGCGACTTCCGTGATGGCCGTAAAGTCCTTGAAGGTGTCGTAAGGCACGCTCGGATAGATGAACTGGTTGAGCGGATGGCCGCTCGCCACCAGGATCAGCGTGTAGCCGTCGGGCGCGGCCTGCGTCAGCGCCTGCGAGGCGACGATGCCGCCGGCGCCGGGCCGATTGTCGACCACCGGCTGCTGGCCCCAGGTCTTGGCCAGCGCCTGGGCGAGCGTGCGCGCGAGCACGTCGACCGCGCCGCCGGCCGCGTAAGGCACCAGGATGTGGACCGGCTTGCTCGGATAATTGTCTGCCTGCGCGGCGTTGCCTGCCAGCAACAAACCGGCCCCGAGCATCAGACGGCCGATCTTCTTGTTCAAACCCAGCATTTCCCAGCACTCCTGAGGGCATCCGCGCACGATCGCACGCTGCCCGTGGTTTTTGTTGACGAGACCTGATCTTTTGTACGATAGTACAAATCACATGGTACGCAAGCCCACCAGCAAGGAAACGGCCCGGAAGCCGAATATGCGCGAGGCAATCCTCGCCGCGGCCGAGGAGCTCTTCGCCACCAACGGCTTCAATGCCGTCTCGGTGCGCGACATCGCCCAGGCCGCCGGGGCCAATCCCGGCAGCGTGACCTATCATTTCAAGACCAAGGACGGCCTGCTGCTGGAGATCTATCGGCGGCATTGCGGGCCGATGAACCTGCGCCGTTCCGAGCTGCTCGCGGCGGCGAGGCGCGTGCGCGATCTCCAGGACCGGCTGGAAGCGATCGTGCGGGCCTATGTGGTGCCGGCCTTCACCTCGGGCAGCGATCTCGCCGGCGGCGGGGCGCGCTTCACGCGGCTGCGCGCGGTGATGTCTGCGGAAGGCAACGAGGTCGCGCGAAAGATCATCGCGCAGACATTCGACGACACCAGCCACGCCTTCATCGATGCGATCCACGAGAGCCTGCCGCACATTCCGCGCACCGACATCGTCTGGCGCAGCCACTTCCTGCTCGGCGCGCTCTATTATTCGCTGGTGACGCCGGACCGCGTTTCGCGCCTGTCGCGCGGCGAAGCCGACGGCGGCGATCCCGCAGGGGCGATCGAGCAGCTGGTGCAGGCGACGGTTGCCTCGTTCCAGGCGCCGCCGCTCGATCAGGCCGCGCCGGCACGGCGCCGGCCGGTCGTCAGCAGCAAGACCTGAAAGAAGCCACCGAGGGGAGGCGCGTAGCGCTTCCGCTCGCAAGCGGACGATGTGACGGGGTGTTGGAGACATGAATAGGCGGGAGTGCTTGCATCTTTTGAC
The DNA here is from genome assembly GCF_032144035.1 of Bradyrhizobium sp. WYCCWR 12699. NCBI lineage: Bacteria > Pseudomonadati > Pseudomonadota > Alphaproteobacteria > Hyphomicrobiales > Nitrobacteraceae > Bradyrhizobium > Bradyrhizobium sp. WYCCWR 12699. Next base: position 465,125 of record NZ_JAVTJN010000039.1, on the reverse strand, counting down.
CGGGCTGGCAGGCGCCGCGCTCGCGAACGAAGCGCGCGCGCAAGGCGTGGAGCCGAAAGTCATGCCGACGATCACGCCACCGGATCCAAATCCCAAGATTCCGTCGTTCAAGCTGCCGGCAAAATCCTGCGATAGCCACACCCACATCTTCGGCCCGGCGTCCCGTTATCCCTTCGCGGAGAAGCGTCCCTACAACACGGCCGATGCGCCGCTGGAGGCGTTCCGTAGCGTGCATGAGACGATCGGCGTCGAGCGCTGCGTCATCGTGAATGCGACCGTGCACGGCATCGACAATCGCGTCGTCACCGATGCCATCGCCCAGAGCGAGGGCGCCTATAAGGGCATTGCCAACGTCAATGACGAGATGAGCGAGAAGGAGCTGGCGGCGCTCGACAAGGCCGGCATCTGCGGTTGCCGTTTCGCTTTCCTCAAGCGCCTCGGCGGCGTCGGCGACATGAGCAAGTTCCAGCGCATCGTGCACCGCGTCGCCGAGTTCGGCTGGCATATCGACGTCTATTTCGAGCCGGGCACGATCGCCGAATTTGCGCCGATCCTGACCGCGCTGCCGACGCCCTACGTGATCGACCACATGGGCACGGTGCAGGCCGCGAAGGGGCTCGACGATCCCGGCTTCACGGCGCTGCTCGAGCTTCAGAAGAAGGACGAAAAGTGCTGGGTGAAGATCACCGGCCTCGAACGGGCCTCGAGCGCCGGCAAGCCGTTCCACGACGCCGTGCCGTTCGCGAAGGCGCTGATCGACAATGCGCCCGACCGTGTCCTCTGGGGTACCGACTGGCCGCATCCCAATGTCAAGGTCATGCCGAATGACGGCGACCTCGTCGACCTGATCCCGCTCTACGCGCCCGACGCAAAGATCCAGCACAAGCTGCTGGTCGACAATCCCGCGCGCCTGTTCAAATTCAGCTGATGAATATGATGTACACGCCGACCATTCCGCCGCCCGATCCGAACACGCGCACGCCGAAGTTCAAGCTGCCGAGGCTGTCTTGCGACGCGCATTGTCACATCTTCGGACCTGGCGCGAAATACCCCTACGCGCCCGACCGTTCCTACACGCCGCCGGATGCGCCGCTCGAGGATTTCAGGGCATTGCACGCCAAGCTTGGTGTCGAGCGCGCGGTCATCGTCAATGCCAGCGTGCACGGCACCGACAACACGGTCGCGCTCGATGCCATCGCGCAGAGCAACGGCGCCTACCGCGCGGTCGCCAATATCGACGACACCATCACCGAAAGCGGGCTTCGCGTGCTGCACGAGGGCGGCTTCCGCGGCTGCCGGTTCAATTTCGTCCGGCATCTCGGCGGTGTTCCCGACAAGCGCGCGTTCGACCGCATTGTCGCGATGGTCACCCCGCTCGGCTGGCACATCGACCTGCATTTCGACGCGATCGACCTGCCTGACTATGCCGACATGCTGACGAAGCTGCCGCTGAGTTACACCATCGACCACATGGGGCGCGTGAAGGGCTCCGAAGGGCTCGACCAGCTGCCGTTCAAGATCCTGATCGAGCTGATGCAGCGCGACGAGAAATGCTGGGTCAAGATCTGTGGCTCGGAACGGGTGTCGTCGGCCGGCCCGCCATTCACCGACGCGGTGCCTTTTGCGCGAAAAATCGTCGAGACCGCGCCGGACCGCATCATCTGGGGCACCGACTGGCCGCACCCCAACGTCAAGGCGATGCCGAATGACGGCGACCTCGTCGATCTCATTCCGCTGTTCGCACCGGAGCCGGAGCTTCAGCAGAAGATCCTCGTCGACAATCCTGCGCGCCTGTTCGAGTTCGACCGATGACGGCGCTCTCGATCGACAAGCCGCGCGGCCGCGCCTGGTGGAAGGAGCTCTGGATCCAGGTGCTCATCGCCATGGCGGCAGGCATCGCGCTTGGGATCGTCAGTCCGGAAGCGGGCGCCAAGATGCAGCCGCTTGGGGACGCCTTCATCAAGGCGATCCGGATGCTGATCGCGCCGATCATCTTCTGCACCGTCGTGCACGGCATCGCCCATATGGCCGACATGGCGCGCGTCGGGCGCGTCGCGGTCAAGGCGATCGTCTATTTCGAGATCATGACCACGATTGCGCTGATCATCGGCCTCGTCGCGGTCAATCTGCTCAAGCCCGGCGTCGGCATGAACATCGATCCTGCCAGCATCAATGCCAGCGCGATCGAGCCATACGTCAAGCAGACCGGTGCGATCGGCTTCGTGCCGTTCCTGATGAACATCGTGCCTGGGACCTTCATCGGCGCCTTCGCCGACGGCAACATTCTGCAGGTTCTGTTCATTTCCGTGTTGTGCGGCTTTGCACTGGTGCAGCTCGGCGAGCGCGGCGCGCCGCTGGTTCATCTGATCGACGTCGCCGCCAAGATGGTGTTCGCGGTGGTCGGCATCGTGATGTGGGCGGCGCCGATCGGCGCGTTCGGCGCCATCGCGTTCACGGTCGGCAAGTTCGGCGTCGGCTCGCTGGCCTCGCTCGGAAAGCTGCTGGGCGGCTTCTATCTGACGTGCCTGGTGTTCATCGTCGTGGCGCTCGGCCCCGTCGCGCGGCTCTGCGGCTTTTCGCTGCTCAAGCTGATCCGCTATATCTGGGAGGAACTGCTGATCTGCGTCGCCACGACCTCGTCCGAGACGGTGTTGCCGCGGATGCTGATCAAGCTGGAGAAAGCCGGCTGCGAGAAGAGCGTGGTGGGGCTGGTGATCCCGACCGGCTATTCCTTCAATCTGGACGGCACGTGTCTTTATCTCGCCGCGGCCTCGGTGTTCCTGGCGCAGGCGACCAACACGCCGTTCGGGCTCGCCGAGCAGATCGAGTTGCTGCTGATCCTGCTGGTGACCTCCAAGGGTGCGGCGGGAATCGCCGGGGCGGCCTTCGTCGTGCTGGCGGCGACGCTCTCGGCCACCGGCACGATTCCTGTCACGAGCGTCGCGCTGGTGCTCGGCATCCATCGCCTGATGTCGCAAGGGCTGACCCCGACCAATCTGATCGGGAACGCGGTTGCGACCATCGCGATTGCCAAATGGGAGGGCGCGCTCGATGGCGAGCGCCTGAGGCGCGTGCTCGACGGTGAGGAACAGGCGGCCGTCGCAGCTTGAGGAACTTGCTCCCCGCATGAAGCAGGGAGCCTATGATGCTTACGAATGAAATAGGGGAGTTCGTCCCATGAAGACAGGTCTCGTGGTCACCGCCCATCCCGGCGATTTCGTCTGGCGCGCCGGCGGCGCCATCGCGCTGCATGCGAAGAAGGGCTATCGCATGAAGATCGTTTGCATGTCCTTCGGCGAACGCGGCGAGAGCCAGTTCGCCTGGAAGGAGAAGGGCGCGACGCTGGAATCGGTCAAGGCCGGCCGCAAGGACGAGGCGGAGCGGGCGGCCAAGCTTTTGGGCGCCGAGATCGAGTTCTTCGACTGCGGCGACTATCCGCTGAAGCTCACGGAAGCGCATTTCGACCGCATGGTCGACATCTACCGCGAGCTCAACCCCAGCTTCGTGCTGACGCACGCGCTGGAAGATCCCTATAATTTCGATCATCCCAATGCGGCGCATTTCGCGCAGGAGACGCGTGTGGTCGCGCAGGCGATGGGCCACAAGCCCGGCGCGCAATACAAATACTCCGCGCCGCCGGTGTTTCTGTTCGAGCCGCACCAGCCGGAGCAATGCAATTACAAGTCGGACACGATCCTCAAGATCGACGAGGTTTGGAAGGAGAAATACGAAGCGTTCCAGATCCTCGCCGCGCAAAAGCACCTCTGGGGCTATTACGAGCGTGTCGCGCTCAACCGCGGCATCCAGGGCAGCCGCAACACCGGCGTGCCCATGACCTATGGCGAGGCCTATCAGCGCCTGTTCCCGACGGTTGCGGAGGAGCTGGCATGAAGCCGGTCGTCGTTCGCAACATCAAGCGTGCCGATCCCGCCGGCATGGCGGAATACGGCGTCTCGACCGTGCACGAAGCCTATGGCCGCATCGGTCTGATGAAGCCCTATTTGCGGCCCGTCTGGCCGGGTGCTGCGATTGCCGGTCCCGCCGTCACCGTGCTGGCGCAGCCTGGCGACAACTGGATGATCCATGTCGCCGTGGAGCAGTGCAGGAAGGGCGACATTCTCGTCGTCGGCTGCACCACCGACAATACCGACGGCATGTTCGGCGAGCTGCTGGCGACCTCGCTGCAGGCGCGCGGCGTGCAAGGGTTGATCATCGATGCCGGCTGCCGCGACGTCAAAGCGCTGCACGAGATGAAATTTCCGGTGTGGTCGCGTGCCGTCTCGGCCAAGGGCACGGTCAAGGCCACACTCGGCTCGGTCAACGTCCCCGTTGTCTGCGCCGGCGTCAACGTCGATCCCGGCGACATCGTCGTCGCTGATGACGATGGCGTCGTCGTGGTGCCGAATCGCTATGCGGCCGAGGTCGCCGAGAAGGCGAAGAAGCGTAGCGCGGACGAGGGCGGCAAGCGCAAGCGGCTCGGCTCCGGCGAACTCGGCCTCGACATGTACAGCATGCGCGAGGCGCTGGCGAAGGCGGGCCTCGTCTATGTCGACAATCCCGAGGATGTCTGAAGGTTAGCGGAGCGGGCGGATGGATCGTCTCAAGCTGAAGGCCGTGCTCGGCAGTCACCCCCATGTCAAGGCGGTGAAGAGCGGCGAGCTCCGCTCCGACCTCTTCGATCTCGACTTCATCGACTACACGCCGACCAACACAGCATTCAAGCCGATGGTGCGCGAGCAGGCGTTTGATGTCTGCGAGATGGCGATCGTCACCTATCTGATGGCGAAGGCGCATGGCAAGCCGCTGGTGCTGCTGCCGGCGACCATGCTCGGCCGCTTCCAGCACTCCTACGCGCTTTATAATCCTGCGAAGGGACCGCTCAGCCCATCCGGTCTCGAAGGCAAGCGCGTCGGCATCCGCTCGTTCACGACCACGACCGGCGCCTGGATCAGGGGCATCCTCGCCAACGACTATGGCGTCAACCTCGACAGGATCAATTGGGTCACCTTCGAGGATCCGCACGTCGCCGAATATGTCGACACCACCGAGCGCGCCCCGAAGGACAAGAAGATCCTGCAGATGCTGCTCGACGGCGAGCTCGATGCCGTGCTTGGCGAAACCTCTGATAACCCCAAGCTCAAGTCTCTCTTCCCTGATCCGGTCGCGGAAGCCGCCAGATGGTACGCCCGGCGCGGCGTGGTGCCGGTCAATCATCTCGTCGTCGTGACCGAGCAGCTCGCGAAATCGCGCCCCGATGTGGTCGCTGATGTCTATGATCTGCTCAAGCGCAACAAGGAGCAGATGGGGCCTGCGGCAGCACCCGATCTCCTTCCATTCGGGATCGCGGCCAACAGGAAGCCGCTCGAGCTGATCGTCGACTACGCCTTCCAGCAGGCGTTGATCCCGCGCCGCTATGCGGTCGAGGAGCTGTTCGACGCGACGACAGGAGGATTGAACTGATGGCGGATCCGAAGCGCTGGCAGATCGGGCTGGTCGGATATGGCGAGGTCGGCCGGATCCTGGCCGAGGATCTGCGCCAGCAGGACATCATGGTCGCCGCCTACGACATCAAGCTCGGAGGCGAGCAAGGTGCACCGCTGAAAGAGCATGCGGCGAAGTTCGGCGTGACGCTCGCGACTTCGCACGCCGAACTGACGGCGAAATGCGACTTCATCATCTCCGCCGTCACCGCCAGTCAAGCTGTGCCGGTGGCAAAGGCCTGCGCCGCCGCGCTCAACCAGGGCACCTGGTTCCTCGATTTCAATTCGGCCTCTCCCGGTGCCAAGCAGCGCGCGGCGGACCTGATCGATGGCGGGGGTGGTCGCTATGTCGAGGGCGCGGTGATGACCTCGGTGCCGCCTTATCGCATCAAGGTGCCGCTGCTGCTCGGCGGGCCCGGCGCGAAGGAGCTGGAGCCGCTGCTGAATGCGATCGGTTTTGCGGCGAAGGTCGCCAGCGACAAGCTTGGCGTGTCCTCAGCGGTGAAGATGTGCCGCAGCATCATGATCAAGGGCCTCGAGGCCATGGTCATTGAAAGCTTCACCACCGCGCGCGCCTATGGCGTCGAGGATGCCGTGCTGGCCTCGCTCGCGGAGACGTTTCCCGCGATCAATTGGGAGAAGCAGGGCGCCTATTTCTTCCAGCGCGTGATCGAGCACGGCCGCCGCCGCGCCGAGGAGGTGCGGGAGGTCGCCGAGACCGTGCGCGAGGCGGGCCTGACACCATGGTCCGCACAAGGCACGGCCGAGCGTCAGGCCTGGGTGGCCGATCTCGCCGATGAAGGGCTGTTCGGGGCCAGGGGCACCAAGGAGTTCGCCCGCAGCGCGGATTGGCGGACCGAGGCAGACCGGATACTTGCAAGAATCAAGCGCTGACGCCGAACCCATGCGTTCGGCTCAAGACCCTGCCGTCGTCGCGATAGTTCGAGATTTCGTCGCGGGCGAGCTCGATCAGATCGACCAGGCTCTTGGCCTTGCGCGCGACCTGCTCCTTGGCGGGCGCCGTGCGGAACTCGGCGACGATCATGCGGATGCACTTGTCCGCGGTATCGAGCGTCCAGAGTGCGCGGGTCATATCGTCCTGCGTGTGGATCGCCGAGATATCCAGGTCAGATAGAACTTCGCCGATTCCATTCAGTCGCTTGACGGCCGTTTCGGCAGGCGTGTTGGCCCGAATGGAGCGATAATCGATGCTACTGAATGCGCTGAACATGTACAGACTTCCCCACTGAACCCACCTGGTTCAGAGCGCCCCTTTCGTATGATCCGGGCGGCTCTTGCGCAATGCGCAGGGCTACGGTCCGGGATTCTACCGGACTCACATTTTGGACAAAATCGGTTGTGAAATCAGAGCGCAGGATTGGACAATCGGCTGCGTTCCCGACCATTTTACCGCTAAGAGTTCGACCGGAAAACGGGTTCAGCGCCCGGGGCGGAACAGGGCAGGCCGCTGCCGCTGAAATGTCTGTCGGCCGCGCTTGAAGCCCATCAGGACATCAGGCAGCTCGGCCACGGCAAAGCGGCTATCCCTGGTATCGAGCACGATGAGATCGGCGGGATTTCCGGTCCTGATGCCGTAGTCGTCGAGGTTCATCAGCCGTGCCGGCTGTTCGGTCACGAGATCGAGGCAGGTGTCGAAATCGTTCACCGAGGCGTGCGCGACATTGGCGTAGAAGTTCGCCATCCGCAGCAGCGAGGCGTCGCCGAACGGCGTGAAGGGATTGAGCACATTGTTGGTCGCGACCGAGCACACGACGCCATCGCCCGCGAGCCTGTGGGCGAGGGTCAGCCCGCGCGGCGCATTGTGGGTGGCCTCGCGCCCCATCAGATAGAGATCGGTCGCGGGCAGCACGGTGACGGCGACGCCGGCTCTTGCCAGTTGCGCGGAGGCAGCCTTCATCCGCTCCGGCGGTAGGGCCGAGAGTTTTGTCGCGTGGCCGATCGCGACCCGCCCGTGATAGTTGCGCCGCTCGGTCTGCCGGCAGACTTCGTCGAGGTGGCACCAGGAGGGATCGAGGTCGAAATCCAGGTGAAGGTCGACGTCGACGTCGAATTCCTGCGCGAGATAGAAGATGCGCTCCAGATGCGCGTCCGGATCGGTGTCGGTATAAGGACAGCCGCCGATCACCTCGCCGCCGTCGCGCAACGCCTGGATCAGCAAGTCCTCAGCCCCGGGGTCGTTGGTCAGGCCTTCCTGCGGGAAGACGCAGAGCGACAGGTCTATCGCCCAGGCGTAATCGCGCCTCAGCGCCTTCACGGCCTCGAAGCTGCGCAGGCCGATCCGTGGATCGATCTCCACATGCGTGCGCATGCGCGTCGTGCCGTGCACGATCGCGCGCTCCAGCACCTTGGCACCGCGGGCGTAGACGTCCTCGACGGTGAAGTCGCGTTTCATCGCCGACACTGCCCGGATGGCATCACCGAGGCTGCCGTGATCATGCCCGCAGCGGTCGAGCAGGCAGGCCTTGTCGAGGTGGATATGGGTATCGACGAAGCCGGGCAGGGCGAGATGCCCGCCGAGATCGACCTCGACCGCTTCGCAGGCGAGCCGTGGCTCGATCGCGGCGATCCGGCCGTCCTTCACGCCGATGTCGACGGGCGCGGCGGATGATCGCAGCAGTGCGTTACGGAAGATCAGGTCGAAGGCAGGCTTGGTGATCATGGGCTCTTGCGGACGGAGTTTAGAGCAATCAGCCGGGATCGGCGGCTCCAGATTGTCGGCAGTGTAGCGAGGCAAATGTTCAAAATATATGCATGGATCTTGCGCAGGTGGCGGTAGTATTCCATCAATCCCGGGAGAACCAGCCATGTCCGTTGCCGTCAGAACCGAAGCTGCTCATTTGTCCGACGCCGCGATCGTGGAGGCCTATCTCACGGCATCGATGATCCCCGATCCGGACGCTGCCGCAGCCTATATGGCACCGGGCACGGTGATCACCTTCACCGGCGGAAACACGTTCGATCATCCACGCGGCCCGACCGCCTTCAACGCCAAGCGCTACCGCTGGGTCAAGAAGAAGATGGACCGGTTCGACGTCTGCCCCGGCGACGGCGAGACCGTGGTCTACAGCATCGGCACGCTCTACGGCGAGTGGAAGGACGGCACCCCGTTCGAGGGCAACCGTTATGTCGACCGCTTCGTGGTCCGTAATGGCAAGATCACCAAGATGGATGTCTGGAACGACAGCGCCGAGCGCATCCTGGTCCAGCGCGGCATCGACGCGTAAGCGCGTCTCGTCGTATCGAAAGCTGCGATAGCTGCTAGGCACGGGCACGTCTGGCGACTTGAGCGATGCTGCGCTATCAAATCCCGCTTGCGCCCGGCATGGAGGCGCGAGACCCCTTGAGGAGCAGCCGATGCGTCTACCTATCGTTATCCTGGCCCTGACATGTCTTGCCGGTGCGGCCTCGGCCGAAGATCTGTCGGGCACGCTCCAGAAGATCAAGGAGACCAAGAAGATCACCCTCGGCTATCAGGAGGCCTCGGTCCCGTTCAGCTATCTGGACGGCAACCAGAGGCCGGTCGGTTTTGCCATCGATATCTGCCTTAAGATCGTCGACGCCGTGAAGAAGCAGTTGGGCATGCCCGACATCGCCGTCGACACGCTCGCCGTGACCTCGTCGAACCGGATCCCGTTGATGGTCAACGGCACGCTCGATCTGCACTGCTCGGCGACCACCAACAACGCCGATCGCCAGAAGCAGGTCGCCTTCACCAACACGCATTTCCTCAGTGCGACGCGGTTCGCCGCCAAGAAGGCCGCGAAGATCAACACTATCGACGATCTCAAGGGCAAGGCGGTCACGGCCGTCGCCGGCTCGGTCAACCTGACGCAGCTCGCCAAGGTCAATACCGAACGCAATCTCGGCATCAATCTGATGCCCGCGAAGGACCAGGCCGAGGCTTTCCTGTTGCTGGAAACCGACCGGGCCCAGGCCTACGCACTCGATGACGTGCAGCTCGCGGTCGCGATCGCGCGCTCCAAGGAGCCGCAAGCCTTCATGATCAGCGAGGAAGCGTTCTCCAAGCCGGAGCCTTACGGCATCATGCTGCGGCGGGAGGATGCGCCGTTCAAGGCGCTCGCCGATCGCGCCACGGCGGAGCTCTATGCGAGCCCCGAGATCGAGGCGCTCTACAAGAAATGGCTGCAATCGCCGACGCCGCCGAACGGCCTCAACTACAACGTCCCGATGTCGTCCGCCTTGCGCAACGCCTTCAAGAAGCCGAGCTCCAGCGCAGATCCGGATGTGTATACGGTGAACTGAGGCGAGGGCGGAGAGTTACTGCGCCCTCTCCCCTTGTGGGAGGGGGCATCTCCGCCTTATCGCGGCAAGATGCGCGCCCTTGCTTCACCCGTTCGAATACTTCTTCAGCTCGAACCGCGCGATCTGGTTCCGATGCACTTCATCCGGACCGTCGGCGAGACGCAGCAGCCGCGCGGTGGCGTAGGCCTGGGTCAGGCCGAAATCGTTCGAGGTGCCACCGCCGCCATGGGCCTGGATCGCCCAATCGATGATCTGGCAGGCCATGTTGGGCACGGCGACCTTGATCATGGCGATCTCGGCTTTCGCGACCTTGTTGCCGACTGTGTCCATGGCAGAGGCGGCGTTGAGCGTCAGCAGCCGGGCCTGCTCGATCATGATGCGGGCTTCCGCAATACGCTCCTGAGTCACCGTCTGCTCGGAGACCGGCTTGCCGAAGGCGACGCGGCTGCGCACCCGCCGGCACATCTTCTCCAGCGTGCGCTCGGCAAGGCCGATCAGCCGCATGCAGTGGTGGATGCGGCCCGGCCCGAGGCGGCCCTGCGCGATTTCGAAACCGCGGCCTTCGCCGAGCAGCATGTTTTCCTTCGGGACGCGGACATTGGTGAAGACGACCTCGGAGGCCCGATCAGGCACGCCGTAGAACCCGAACACCGGCAGCGGGCGTTTCACCTCGATGCCAGGCGTCTCCATCGGCACCAGGATCATGGATTGCTGCTTGTAGCGGTCGGGATTGTCAGGGTCGGTCTTGCCCATGAAGATGCAGATCTTGCAGCGGGGATCGGTTGCGTTGGTCGTGTACCATTTGCGCCCGTTGATGGCGTAATGGTCGCCGTCCCGCACGATCGAGCTCTCGATGTTGGTCGCATCGGATGATGCGACCGCGGGCTCGGTCATGGCGAAGCAGGAGCGGATTTCGCCGGCGAGCAATGGCTTCAGCCAGCGTTCCTTGTCCTTCTCGGTGCCGTAGCGCTCCAGCACCTCCATGTTGCCGGTGTCGGGCGCTGAGCAGTTGAACACCTCGGGCGCGAGATGCGAGCGGCCCATCACCTCGCAGAGCGGGGCATATTCGAAATTGGTGAGACCCGCGCCATGGCTGCTCTCGGGCAGGAACAGATTCCAGAGGCCTTCCGCGCGTGCCAGCGGCTTCAGCTCCTCGACGACAGGATAGACCTTCCAGGGTCCGAGCTCCTCCGCCTCGCGATAGAAGCGCTCCTCGTTCGGGTAGATGTTCCGGTCCATGAAGCTCTCGAGCTTGCGCTTGAGCTCGACGACCTTCGGCGACATCGGGTAAAGCATCTTTCGTTCCTTAATCGATGGTCGGAATCTTCTTGGGCGCACCGGCTTAAGCGACGCGATACTCTTTAAATTTCTCGCGCAGCGCCGACTTCAGCACCTTGCCGGTCCCCGTCATCGGAAACTCGTCGAGGAACTCGACGGCGTCCGGCATCCACCAGTTCGCGATTTTCGGGCGCATATGGTCGAGCAGCGTCTTGCCATCAACCGTCGCGCCCTTCTTGCGGACGACGAGGAGGAGGGGGCGTTCTTGCCATTTCTCGTGGTGGATCGCGACGACGGCAGCCTGCAGCACATCGGGATGCGACAGTGCGACGTCCTCGAGCTGGATCGAGGAGATCCACTCGCCGCCGGACTTGATCACGTCCTTGGAGCGGTCGGTCAGTGTGACGTGGCCTTGAGGATCGATCACTGCCATGTCGCCGGTGATCAGCCAGCCGTCGCGGTCGAGACCTTCGTCCAGCTTCATATAGCCGGAGGCGACCCAAGGGCCGCGGGCTCGGAGATGGCCGACGGTCTTGCCGTCGCGCGGCAGCTCGTTGCCGGCGTCGTCGACGATGCGCAAGGCGGTGCCGAAACAGGCGCGGCCCGACACCTGGCGCCGATCGAATTTCTCCTTCTCGCCGAGGTGCTCGGAGCCGGGCCGCAGGCCCGGCATGGAGCAGCCCAGGGCCTCGGTCATGCCCCAGGCCTGGATGTAGTCGATGCCATAGTCGCGCTTGAGCTTCTCGACCATCGCGCGCGGCGGGGCCGAGCCCGACGACAGCGTCGCGCGCAGGGTGGAGAACCTATTGCCGGTGCGGCCGAGCCAGTCGAGCAGGATCAGCCAGAAGCTCGGCACGCCGGCCGAGAGCGTCACCTTTTCGCCTTCGAGCAGTTCATAGAGTTTATCGGGCTCGTAGTTGCGGCCGGGCAGCACCAGCTTCGAACCGGTGTAGGGCGCGGTGAACGGCATGTTCCACCCATTGCCGTGAAACAGCGGCGCCATCGGCATCATCACTTCGCGCACGCCTTCGACATGGCCCGGCAGGAAGTCGAAATTGCAGCAGGTCATGGTCTGCAGGATCGCGGCGCGATGCGAATAGATCACGCCCTTCGGATTGCCCGTCGTGCCCGATGTGTAGCAGATCGTGGACGCCGATTTCTCGTCGAACTCCGGCCAGGCGAAGCCGGCCTCCTTCTCCTTGTCGAGCAGGTCCTCATAACAATGCACGTTGGCAAGCTTGGTCTCGGGCATCCGCTCGCGCGAGGACATCACGACGAAAGCCTCGATCGTCTCGAGCTGCGGGGCGATCGCCTCCACGATCGGCAGCGTGGCGCGGTCGATGAACAGCAGGCGGTCTTCGGCGTGGTTGATGATGTAGACGAGTTGCTCGGGAAACAGCCGCGGGTTGATGGTGTGCAGCACATAGCCCATGCCCGGCGCGGCATAGAACATCTCGAAATGACGGTGCGTGTTCCACGCCAGCGTCCCGACGCGGTCGCCTTGCTTCATGCCGAGCCGCTTCAATGCCAACGCCATCCGCTTGATGCGCGGGTGGGCGTCCGCATAGGTATAGCGATGAATGTCGCCCTCGATCTCGCGCGCGACGATCTCGGCTTCGCCGTGATAGTCCGCGGCATACTGGATCAGGCCACTGATCAGAAGCGGCATGTCCATCATCAATCCCTGCATGGTCTCCTCCGGAAGCCACGTCGTTGCGTGGCACACGCGTGTGATTTGCGCGCGAGGTTAGCGGAACGTCCGGCGGCGTTCACGCAAAAAACAGCGGACGCGATTGCATGCGTCACTTTTTCAGGGCTAACGTGAGATGAGCAGCCGGCGAAGCAGCGCTCGTCATGGAGGAGATGCATGTCAGCGGAAAGACACAAGACCGGTGCAGCCGGCGAACCTACCGTCGATATCGCAGGTCTCCGTGCGCGCTATCGCGACGAGCGTGACCGCCGCTTGCGTGCCGAGGGCAAGGCCCAGTATGTCGAGGCAGCGGGCGATTTCGGTCGCTACCTCGACGACCCCTGGGCCGATCCCGGATTTGCGCGCGCACCTGTCAGTGAAGAGACCGAGGTGCTTGTCGTCGGCGGCGGCTTCGGCGGGCTGCTTTGCGGCGCGCGTTTGCGCGAGGCCGGCATCGATGATTTCCGCATCGTGGAAAAGGCTGCCGATTTCGGCGGCACCTGGTATTGGAATCGTTATCCCGGCGCTGCCTGCGATACCGAGAGCTACATCTATCTGCCGCTGCTGGAAGAGACCGGCTACATGCCGGTGCGCAAATACGCGAGGGCGCCGGAGATCTACGAGCACTCGCGCCGCATCGGCCGTCATTTCAGGCTTTACGAGCGCGCGCTGTTTCAGACCGTCATCTCGCGGATGGTGTGGCAGGAGCGCGAGGCGCGCTGGCTGGTCGAGACCGATCGGGGCGACCGGATCCTTGCCCGCTTCGTCATTCTCGCGGGAGGTCCGCTCAGCCGGCCGAAGCTGCCGGGCATTCCCGGCATCGAGACCTTCAAAGGTCACAGCTTTCATACCAGCCGGTGGGACTACGGCTACACCGGCGGCAACGCCGATGGCGGCCTGACCGGACTTGCCGACAAGCGCGTCGGCATCATCGGCACCGGTGCCACCGCCGTGCAATGCGTGCCGCATCTCGGCCGTTCGGCAAAGGAGCTCTATGTCTTCCAGCGCACGCCGTCGGCGATTGGCGTGCGCGATGATCGCGCGACCGATCAAGGCTGGGCGGACAGCCTGACGGCGGGCTGGCAGCGCGAGCGCATGGACAATTTCACCGCCGTGATCTCGGGCGAGCCGTTCGAGCGGGACCTGGTGCAGGACGGCTGGACCGGCCTGCTCGGCGAGATCCTGCTGGCGCCGCGTCGTCAGCCGCAGCCGGTGACCTCGATGGAGGAGGCGCTGAAGGTGATCGAGCAGGCCGACTACCGCAAGATGGAGGAGATCCGCGCCCGCGTCGACGCCGTCGTCAAGGACAAGGCGACCGCGGACGCGCTCAAGCCCTGGTACAAGGCGTTCTGCAAGCGGCCATGCTTCCACGACGAATATCTCGACATCTTCAATCGCCCGAACGTGCATCTTATCGACACCAACGGGCAGGGTGTCGAACGCATCACCGAGAATGCGGTGATCGTCGACGGCAAGGCCTACGAGCTCGACTGCCTGATCTATGCCAGCGGTTTCGAGGTCGGCACCGACTACGCCCGCCGCATGGGCTTCGAGGTCTATGGCCGCGATGGCATGAGCCTGTCCGAGCGCTGGCGGGACGGAGTCAAGACCATGCATGGCTTCTACAGCCGCGGCTTCCCGAACTGCTTCCTGATCGTCACGGTGCAGGCCGGCCAGAGCGCCAACTTCCCGCACATCATCGACGAGCAGTCGCGACACATTGCCTATGTCATCGATCAGGCGCGCAAGCGCGGCGCCAGAACGCTGGAGCCGACGCTCGCCGCCGAGAACGCCTGGGTCGAGGAGGTCGTCAAGGCCGCGATCGGCCGGCAGACCTATCTCGCGGAGTGCACGCCCGGCTACTACAACAACGAAGGCGTGTTCGACCCGATCGCGGCGAGAAACAGCCAGTATTGGCGCGGGCCGGTGGCATTCCTGCGCTTGCTCGACAAATGGCGCAAGGACGGCAATCTGGAGGGACTCGAACTGACCTCGGAGGACGGCTTCGCGGTTCCGGCCCGAACGGCATGATCCCGGCCCCGACAGGCGCGACCCGGCTCTACGTCATCGTCGGCGATCCCATCGCCCAAGTGCGCTCTCCGGCAGGCGTGAGTGCCGCCTTCGCCGCGCGGGGGCACGACGGCATTCTCATGCCGGTTCAGGTCGCGCCGGCGGATTTGCCCGATTTCCTTGCGGTCGCGGCGCGGCTGAAGAACCTCGACGGCATCGTCGTGACCATCCCTCACAAATTCGCCTGCTACCTGGCTTGCGCAAGTGCGACCGACCGTGCGCATTTCCTGGGCGCCGTCAATCTGATGCGCCGGCGCGCCGATGGCGCGTGGCATGGCGACATGGTGGATGGTCTCGGCTTCGTCGGTGCGGCGCGGGCGAAGGGGATCGATCCGCAGGGAATGCGGGCGCTGCTTGTCGGCGCCGGCGGTGCCGGTTCGGCGATTGCACGCGAACTGGTCGAGGCCGGCGTCAGCGAGCTTGCCGTCCATGACAGCTCAGCTGAGCGCCGCGACGCCTTGATCGGCCGGCTCAACGCCCTCGGCAAGGCGCCGGTGCGGGCCGGCATCAGGGATCCCCAAGGCTTCGATTTTGTCGCCAATGCGACGCCCGCTGGGATGAAACGAGGCGACCCGCTCCCGGTCGATGTCGCGCGGCTCGCGCCCTCGGCCTATTGCGGCTGCGTCATCACCAGGCCCGAGGTCTCGCCGTTCATCGCAGCGGCCCGAAAGCTCGGCTGTGTCACGGCCACCGGCACGGACATGTACCAGCAGCACCAGGGCATCATGGTGGATTTCCTGCTGGGAACGGATGAGGCGTGACTGCTGGTGTCAAGCGCTTTCACTGGATCGATTGGTGCCGTCGGGACTTGAGCGATTGCGATTGACGTAGGATCATGGGCTCGCGCGAGCCGGTCGCGCAGCAGCAAAAGGAACGCGCAATGATCAAGGGCAGGTTAGTCGCAACGGCGGTGATCGGCGCGACCGCGCTGCTGCTCGCTCTGCCCCTGGCCGAGGCCGCCACTTGCGGCAACGGGCCCGGCGGCTTCGAGGCCTGGAAGCGCGAGTTCGGCGCGGAGGCGCAAGGCAAGGGCATCGGTCAGACTGCGCTCTCGGCCCTGATGCAGACCAACTATGCCAGTGCCACCATCGCGGCCGACCGCGGCCAGCGCAGCTTCCAGCTGACGCTCGACCAGTTCCTCGCCAAGCGCGGCGCCACCACCATCGTCGCCAAGGGGCGCCAGCTCAAGCAGTCGCAGGCGGCCTTGTTCGCCTCCATCCAGCAGCGCTACGGCGTCCCGCCCGGTCCCCTGATCGCGATCTGGGGCATGGAGACCGGTTTCGGCAGTCAGCGCGGCAACCAGAACATGCTGTCGTCGATCGCAACTCTTGCCTATGACTGCCGCCGCCCCGAATTCTTCACCGACCAGCTCTACGCCGCCTTGAAGCTGATCGACCGCGGCACGCTGTCGGGGGCGACCCGCGGCTCCATGCACGGGGAGGTCGGCCAGACCCAGTTCATGCCCAAGAACATCCTGGCCTATGGCACCGGCAATCTCGAGGTGGCCGCCAACGCGCTGAACTCGACGGCGAATTTCCTGAAAGCGCATGGCTGGCGCGCCGGCGCCGGCTATCAGCCTGGTGAGCCGAATTTCGCCGCCATCGAGGCCTGGAATGCCGCCGGCGTCTATCAGAAGGCGATCGCCTTGATGGGCCGTCAAATCGACGAGGGCGGAGGGGCGGCGGCCTCCCGCTGACGACTTGGCTCGATGACGGTCATGTTCAGCAAGGCGTGATGCGCGGGCACGAGAAAGTTGTTGCTATCGGGAACCGACGGCACGAGGTTTGCTTTGATCAGATTCAGGGGTGGGCATGAGGAGACTCAACATGGCAACCCAGATCGTGATGGACCAGACTGGCGACACGCGCCACGAGTTTGATCCTGGCAATGCCGAAGCGCTGGCGCGAGCCGAACGACGCTTTCGGGAGCTGACCGGCGCCGGCTTCACCGCCGCCCTTCGCAACGGACCCGGCGAAGTCACCCGCATCAGATCGTTCGACCCGACCGCGCAGGAAACGTTGTTCTATCCCCGCCTGGTCGGCGGTTGATCTGAGCTGCACATGATTGCGGCAGTTTGGCTCCGCGCGCCGGCGCGTGCGCGTCTGCATGCGCTGCGTGAACTCTATCGGCGGTTCTTCGGCGAGAACACGCCGGATGCGCGTGGCCGCCGGCTTCTGGCCGAATGGCTGTCGCCGGCGCAGCGCGCCCAGTTCGAGCAGTACCGGTATTTCGACGTCGTCGGTTGCGATACCGGCAAGACCTATCGCATTCACTACGGCACGGCTGCCAATGTCCACGAGATCGACGAGGCCGGGCATCCGACGATGGGATGGTGCTTCGTCCCGTCAGGCTTTCTGGTGCCGGGCGACGTGATGCTGGCGCAGAAGATCGCGCTCGAAACGGACGAGAAGGGAGCGTTGGCGCTTGCCAATCGGTTTCCGCCGGCAACGCATTCGGAGCATTTCTACCGGCGGCCGTTCTAGCGCCGGAGCAGCGAAGCGGTCAGTAGTGCGTGGTGCGGTAGGCATCCACCGCATGCGCCGCAAAAACGCCGACGCTGCAAAGGGCGAGAAGGGCGGAGATCATCTCGATCATAGCTCGTCCTCCTGTGGCGGCTGGGCGACGAGGTTTTGACAGCAGGCATAGTCGTAGATCAGGTCGAGAAGGAATTGCATGGTGGCCGTCCCTGTATTTATTTTGACAACCACTTAGACGGCCTTCTGTTTCAGGCGTGTTTCGTCGCATCGGGAAAGGGGTTTCGCGGGGGAACCCGGAGGTGGGTTTGTGCGCTGCGGCCGCGCGAATGTCGGGGCCGGACAGGGGATTCAAGCACGCTTGCGGCTGGCGCGCCCTTATGGCTCTCCCCTTGCGGCTCTCCCGCGGAGGTGGTCATCTCGGCCCGGGGAACGCGCTGGAGGCTGACATGAAACGATTCCTTCTCGCCGCTTTGCTGACCGCGGGCGTCTTGGACAGCGCGCCGGCGCTTGCGCAACAATCCAAGGTCGGCGACTGGACCATCGAAAAGCGGACGCAGGACACGCATTGCAATGCGAGCCGTGGTTACAAGGACAAGGATGACGAGAACCGCGACTATGTCATCGTGATCACCTATTCCGAAAAGGCGATCGTGATCGTGATGATCTACGACGGCTGGGAATGGGAGACGGTCGGCGAGATCCTGCGGGCCGATGTCGGCACGGACGATGCGGACATCATGAAGAGGGCGAAGTGGGAGGTCATGGACAAGACCACCGTGCGCGGCATCTTCGAATACGACCAGTCGATGATGGACCGCCTGTCGAAGGCGAGGCGCCTCACGCTCGACTTCGAGGACGATGACGACGACAGTATCGAGATGCAGATACCGCGCGCCGGCGAAGCGCTGGCCGCGTTGAAGTTCTGTGAGGAGAACCGGAAATAGATTGCCGATGCGGGCCGTGAAAACTGGCTGAACGCAGCCCTGAAGTCGTCGGCAGCGAGCAGGCGCGTGACTCATCGCACACAGTCCGCGCGGTGTTCGCATTTATCCTAGTCTTTGGCGAAACAGTCCAAGCCGCACCCTGCGGTTGACGTTACGCAAGGACGATGTTCGATATTCCAGCATCCGGCTGCAACGTATTTTCCTCGTCGAAGGCGGCAATTGACCGGCCCGTCTTCTCCGTCAGTTTCCCGATCGCGAACTCTCCGTCTCGCGCGGGCCGCGCGCCGATTGCGTTGTCCGCCCGATGACGACCCACCAGGCAAATCGGTTCTCGTCCCTCATCGGCGAGATCTACGATGCGGCGGTCGATCCAGCGCTACGTAGCCGCGCACTGGAGCAGGTTTCGCATTTCGTCGGCGGTTGTGCCGCGATGATCGTGTCCAGGGATTCAGCGCGGCTTTCGATCGAGATTCACCAGCATTTTGGCACCGACGCCCGTTTCCGTCAGCTCTATCGGGACCGCTACGTGGAGCTCGATCCTCTGCTCGATCGTCATCTCACCCTCGGGTCCGAACAGGCGGTCGGCGTGACCGACATCATGCCCCATGCGGAGTTTCGTGAGACCAGCTTCTATCGCGAGTGGGTGGAACCGCAAGGGGCGATCGACCTTGCGACTGTCGAACTCGAGAAGACCGTCGTCCGCACCACGATTCTGCAGGTGTTGCGCCATCGCTCCCGCGGAACCGTCGACGACGCCATGCGCGAGCGCATGCGGTTGCTCGCTCCGCACATCCAGCGATCGCAGACCATGGGCCGGCAGATCCGCGCTCGCTCTCACACGGTGGACGATCTTGCCGACGTGCTCGACGGATTGAACATTGCGATCTGCCTGCTCGATGCGGATGGCCGGGTCGTCCACGCCAACGCGGCATGCCGGCAATTGTTCGTCGATGCCAATCTGCTTGCGCTGGTTGGCGACCGGATCGTGGCCCGCAACACCCAGACCGACAAAATATTCCGCGGCCTGTGCGAAATCGATTCAGGCGTACATTCTGCAGCTCCTCGTCAGATCGAGCTTGCGACGTCGGCCGATGGGCAGCATTATCTGCTTCATGCCTTTCCGTTGAAGCGGGAACGCAACCTGCCGCGCGATATTGCGGCCACGATGCTCTTCGTTCAAAGAGCTTCCATGCTGCCCTTGCTCGCCGCCGACGCGATTGCGGCGGCCTTCAGGCTGACGCCATCCGAATTGCGCGTGCTGATGGCAATCATCGAGATCGGCGGCGTTCCCGACATCGCTGCAAAACTCGGCGTCGCGGAGACGACCGTGAAAACGCATCTTGGGCGTCTGTTCGAAAAAACGGGCGCGGGCAGGCAGGCCGATCTGGTGAAGATCGCTGCCGGCTTTGCCGTGCCGTTCGCGCGGCGAGCGAGCGGCGACGACAAGGCGACCTAATACGTTTCCGCGCGCCTCGATGTTACGCGCCGCGCTCTCAATCCATTGTGATGGGTCGATCTCGCGGGTCCTCCGAACGCAGGACGCGAGTCATTCGAGACTTTCGTATATCGCGCTTCCGAGAAGAAGAGCAGCGTGCGCCGCACGGACATGCCGCGACGGCATCGGATGCGCGTGTGGGGGACGACAGCAAATGGCCGGCCTGCTCGTCGGTTGGAGAGATTGCAGTGAGCAGCATGATTGATTTTTCCGTTCTCAATGTTTCAACGAACGAAGTTCCAGAAGGTGAGCGCATTTCGATGCTTCGCGATTTCTATTGTCGTGGAGTGTTGAAGGCGGAGGTCGAGGCAAGAGAAGGAAAGCCGGCCGCGGCGAGCTTCACGTCGCACGTCCTGCCGGAAGCCCAGTTGTTGTTCGGCGGACTGTACGGAGCGCGGGTCATTCGCACCAAGCAGCTCGTGGCCGATGGCGACGACAGCCTCGCCCTGATCGTGAACAGGTCGGGCGTTCTCGGGATATCCGAGCGGGGACACGATTTGAGGCTCCATGCCGGGGAGGCGGTCCTGACGAGCGCGGAGGACGTCACGACGTTCGAGCGTCTGTCGCTGGGGAGCTGCTTCTCGCTGCGCGTCCCGAGGCGCGTTCTGGCGCCGATGATCGTGGACGTCGATGATGCCGTGATGCGCGTCATGCCGGGAAGTTCCGCCGGGCTCAGATTGCTGGTCGACTACGCGGTGACGCTGGTGCGGGAGAAAGCGTTCGCGACGCCCGAGCTCCGGCAGCTCGGGGTCGGGCATCTGCACGATCTTCTGGCGCTCGTCCTCGGCGCGACCGGGGAGACGCGTGAGCTGGCCGGACGGCGCGGCGTCAAGGCGGCTCGGCTCCAGAAGGCGAAAGTCTCCATTGCCAACAATTGCTGGCGGCAGGATCTGTCGGTCGCTTCGGTCGCCCAGGAGCTCGGCGTCACGCCGCGCTATCTCCAGCGCCTGTTCGAGGCGGACGGCAAGACGTTCTCTTCCTTTCTGATCGAGCAGCGCGTCAAGCGCGCGCATCGCATGCTGCGAGAACCCGGATTCGCCGAGCGAACGGTGAGCTCGATCGCCTACGACGTCGGATTCGGCGATCTTTCTTATTTCAACCGCTGCTTCCGGCGGACCTATAACGCGACGCCGAGCGACGTCAGGAGCGGCGAGATGCCCTGACCGGGCGCGACTGAATTCAGTCATCTGCAATTTCGATCGGCGGACGGAGATTGCCCCGTTCCGTGATCGCCAAGAAATGACCACGGCATTGCGTGCGGCATCGGCAGCCGGAGTATCGAATGCGCCGTTTCTTTTTCGACCTTCTGGTCGGCAACATCGTCAAGATCGATCCGGGCGGCATGGTCTTTGAGCAGGCCGACGCGACGTTCGTCGTTGCCGACGAGATGGCGAGGCATCTGTTCGTCTGGCGAGACGATTTGCGCGATCGCGACGCCTTCATCCGCGTCAGGGATGCCGGCGGGACCGAGATCTATCGCGCCGCGGTCTGGTCGGAATGTGCTGAGAAGCATGGCTGGGACCAAGCGTGAGCGGCGCAGCGGTGTAGCAACTCTGCACCAGTGCGGCGCGAAGCGCATTCGGTTCGTTTTGAGCCGAGCGGCGGTCGTGTTCGTCCAAGTCGAACTTTTCTGGGAGTTCTACCTTAGGGGCCGCGAATCCAGTTCGCGGCGACCGGCCTTATCCGAGCGGAGGAGGTCGGTGGCGAACGCCTGCACGCCCCCGGCGGTGAAGGCATCGACCGGGGAATTGCTATGCAACGTAAGCGTCTTACGACCGTCAATGATCGGCTTTTGCGAATTTCAGCAGCGGCGCTGCTGCTGGCGCCCTGCTTCGTGATCAAGCGGGTGGAAGCCGCCTGTTCGCCGGCTTCCCCCGTCAACAACGCGACGGTGAGCTGCACTGGGACGACGACGGATTCAAATGGCACCAACGGCTATGGCACGCTTATCGACGTCGGCAACACCTACGTGATCGGACCCGGCGCGACGCTGACCGGAACGGACGTCGGTCTGGTATTCGAGACCGGTACAGTCAACAATTCCGGCGCCGTCACCGGTGGATCCTTTGCGGTCGAAGCCAATCGCAATGCCATCATCAATAACATCGGGACGTCCTCGATCATCTCTGCCACCGGAAACAATGCCAGTGCCGTCTTGGGATCTGAGCTGCATGTCCGGAATGACGGCTCCATTACGGCATCAGGTACCAACGGAATTGCGGTCGATGCGGGAAACACCGAGCAGAACGAGGTCTTCAACTCGGGCGCCATAGAAGGAACCGCAGCTGGCATCCGCAGTGTCGGAACGATCGCCGTGACGAATTCCGGAAGGATAGAAGCCGCTCCGGGCGGAACGGCGATCTTCGGCAGCACCAATGTGAACCTCCTGAGCAACACGGGCATAATTACCGGTGGTCGCTTTGCGATCACGGCCGACATAATCAATCTGGTGAACGACCGAACGGGGCGGATCAATCAAATTGATCCGAACGGCAGCGTGATATCCGTCAGGGCGCTCACCGGTTCGAATGCCGGGCAGATCGTCGGACTTGCAAGCAACAGCCGCGCGATCGATGCCGACATCGTCAACCTGACCAATACTGGACTGATCCAGGCGGACCTGGGAGGCGTCAAGGGCCGAACCGTGACGGTCACAAACGAGGGAAAGATCGCGTCCTTCGCCGCGAACAGCATTGCAATTCAGGGTCTCCAGACAACGATCGTCAACACCGGCTCCATCTCGGGATCGTGGGGTGTCTCAGGTACCAATGTCTCGGTTTCGAACTCGGGCACAATCGCCGGAGACGTTATCGGAATTTCTGCGGCCGATGCCAAGATCAGGAACTCCGGTTTGATCTCGGGAGCGAATGCCGGGTACGCGATAGGAACGGTGCGATCGATCGATCTGGATAATTCCGGAGTGATCAGGGGCAGCGGCGCAGCAGAGGCCCTTCATATCGGAGGTGGCGGAACGATCGTCAACACGGGAAGCGTAGTCGCAGACCGGGCGGCTATCCTCCATTTTGCCAACCCGGATGTGCCTTTGACGATAACGAATGCGGCTTCTGGCACTATCATCGGCGCGGACGGAATATTGTCGGCGGGCACGGTGAACTTCGTGAACGCCGGGACGATTCGCGGGACAAATTCGATCGACGGAACTGCGCTGCTCGCCAACGTCGTCAACGTGAATAACAGCGGCTCCATTGCTGGCATCGTCGGTATCCTCTCGCTTGGCGCTGCCAACGTCACGAACTCCGGCGCTGTCACCGGCACCGGGGGCACCGCGATCAAGCTGTCGAACGCGGCTGATACGTTGACGTTGCTGCCAGGCTCCAAGATCAACGGCGTGGTCGATTTCGGCTTCGGGGCCGACGTCGTCAATGTCAACCTCACTGCGCCGACGACGCGGGTGTCGTCGTTGACCACGATTCAGCTCCCGACCTTCGTCAATTTCGAGGGCACCATCAAGACGAACATCTCGAAGGGCAACTTCAACGGCCCCTCGGTCGTGTCCGGTACTTCCGTCGCAACGCTCGACCCGACCGCGCTGGCGCAGACCGATCGCACGCTGATGGATTTCACCGGCGGGGTGTCCTCGCTGGTGCAGGGCCGCCTCAGCGGCGGCGCCGGGCCGGCCGGGAGCAACATGATGGCGATGGCCTATGCGCCCGAGACGGCGCAGGCCGGGCCCTTCACCAAGGCGTCGCGCAGCCTGTGGACCGACCCGGCGCCGATCACGGTCTGGGCCAACAGCTTTGGCGGCCAGCGCATCCAGGACGAGACGGCATCGACGCTGCGTGCGACCTCGACGGCGTGGGGCGGGGCGATCGGCCTCGACCGCAAGGTGCGGCCGGACTGGCTGGTCGGCGCCTTCCTCGGTGGCGGGCAGGGCGGCCTCTCGGTCGATCTGAATTCGCAGAATGTCGACACCAATTACGTGTTCGTCGGCGTCTACAGCCGGTTCGAGTGGGCCTCGCAGTTTTTTGACTTCTCGCTGCAGGGCGGCAATGCGGACAACAGATCGCGCCGGCTGGTGCTGAACAATGCCGTCGTG
>NZ_JAVTJN010000039.1:210851-441190 GCF_032144035.1 Bradyrhizobium sp. WYCCWR 12699 | reverse complement strand
GCTCAACATCGGCAACGGCTATGTGCTGACGCCGACGGCGCGGCTGCGCTATGTCGCGGGCCGGTTCGACGGCTACAGCGAGACGGGGTCGGCACAGTCGCTGGCAATCGGTGGCCGCACGCTGCAAGATTTCGAGGAGCGCGGCGAGGTCGATCTCTCGCGCGTCACCGCCTTTGCCGGCGGCGAGCTCAAGGCCAACATCCATGGTGGCGTGATCGCGCTCCAGCGGGCCGGTGACACCAACATCAACGCGGTGCTGCTCGGGCAGAACCTGTCGTTCGTGACGCCGGGCAGCCGCAGCACCGTCGGTGCGGTGGCCGGCCTCGGCTTCGATTATCGCACCAGCCGCAACGTGTCCGTGTTCGGCGCGGTCGAGGGCGTGATGATGTCCGACCAGAGCCGCACCGGCGCGGCGAAAGGCGGCGTTCGCGTCGCGTTCTGAACGCGAGTGCGTGCTGTTCTATGGCGTTCATGCAAACAGGTTTTCCGGATTGTACGCCAGTTCGTTTCCGGCAAAGCCGCGGACGTTTCTCTCCAAGCCGGCAGGAACCCGCGTGCCTACGCTGCCGATCGAAGAATCATGCGTTTCGATCTCCGTCCCGCCCTTGCCGCGGACAGCGAGGGATGGCGCATCCGGCTTGTGAAATCGTCTGGGGA
This sequence comes from Bradyrhizobium sp. WYCCWR 12699, assembly GCF_032144035.1. Classification (NCBI taxonomy): domain Bacteria; kingdom Pseudomonadati; phylum Pseudomonadota; class Alphaproteobacteria; order Hyphomicrobiales; family Nitrobacteraceae; genus Bradyrhizobium; species Bradyrhizobium sp. WYCCWR 12699. The sequence continues at coordinate 440,533 of NZ_JAVTJN010000039.1, read as the reverse complement.
TATAGAGATGCTGGGAAGGAATTGGTCCGCCGCGCAACGCAGCCGGCTCCTGCGCTGGGGATCGACCACCGCGCTTACGCTTGCGCTGATGCCATCAGTCCTCGGCGGTCGCGCCGAGGCGGCCTGTACGCCTCCGTCTCCGGTTAGCGGCGCCATCGTGAATTGCGCGGGAACGACGACCGACGCGAACGGGACGACCGGCTACGGGACCGCCACGGACAGCGGCAATACGATCAACATCTCTGTGGGGAGCAGCGTCATCGGCACCCATATCGGTATCGAGCAGAGCATGGGTACGGTCAACAATGCCGGCTCGATTCGCACCGATGTAACGAACGGTCAAATCGGGATAGCCGCGCTCAACGGCGTGGATCTGAACAACGCGAGCACCGGCCTCGTCGATGCGCGCGGTGCGAACAGTGTCGCAATCAGCGCTCTCGCTGGGACAGTCAACCTTGAGAATGCCGGCACGATCGTGGCATTCGGCACGGACGCCACCGCGATCTCGGCGAAGACGGTCAACGTCACCAACTCGGGCTCCATCTTCGGCGATCGGTTCGGGATCAACGCGACCGATATCACGGTCACGAACAATAGCGGGGGTAGTATCTTCGTCGGCGGATCGAACGGTTTCGCGATCGTTGCCACCAACAACGTCTTGATCAACAATGCCGGCATCATTTCCGCGCCTGGCACCGCCGAAACGGGGATATCCGGCAACGTCGTGACGATTGCAAGCAATACTGGTCGTATTGCAGGTTCTCGCGCCGCGATCTCTGCCATCACGTCGTCTACCATCAACAATAACGCAGGCGGGCTGATCGAGGCCACCGGCCCAAGCGGCATTGCCGTCTTTGTTGTCAGCGGTACCGCGACGGTGACCAATGCCGGTGAAATATCCGCAAAGGTTACCAACGGTGCGGCTATCGAAGCGGATGCGGTGGTGGTGTCAGCAAATACTGGCCTCATCTCCGGCGGCACACGTGGTATTTTGGCAAACACGGCAACAATTTCCAACGGTGTGGGCGGCACGATCTCGGCGCTCGACGCCAACGGCAAGGCCATCCGGGCGACCACCGCGACGATCGCCAATGCCGGACAATATCCGCACTGGCGACCGGAGGCATCGGCATCGACGCCGATACAGTGAATGTAACGGCCAACACCGGTCTGATCTCGGGTGAAAGCTACGCGATCCGCTCATCAATAGATGCTGTTGTGAAGAACAATGCCGGCGGCACGATCCAGGGCACGAGCTTTGGTGCTGTCGCAGCTTCTGCGGGCACCAACGCCAGCGTCTTCAATGCAGGGACGATCAAGGGCGGGGTTGGCGGCGGAATTGGAGTCCTCTCCGCCGGCACGGTAACCGTCGAGAACGCGGCAGGTGGTTTGATTTCCGCCGGTCAGTTTGCTGTCAGGGGCATCGACGTCAAGGTCAGCAATGCTGGCATCATGGAGTCCACCCTAGGCGGAGCCGCCATCGACGCGCAGTCCGCCTATATCAGCAACTCCGGCATCCTTAGGTCGGTGGCTGGAAGTGCGGTTCAAGTCTTCGGTGATCTCACCTTGAGCAACTCGGGCACCATCCAGGGTGCGCCGACAGCTCCAGCGGTCTACGCCTCGGGGCAAGCGAAAATCACCAATGCCGGTGCTATCTCAGGGCGCTACGGCATCCAGGCCTTCGATGGCCTCAATTTGACGAACGCTGCGGGCGGTGTCGTCTCGGGCAGTGTCCACGGCGTCCTTTCGCAGGGGCCTCTTGTCGTCAACAATGCGGGTTCAATCTCGGGAGCTGCGGGCGGGGCGGTCGGAGCGGCTACTACCGCGACTCTGTTCAACTCCGGCATCATCTCCGGCGGGACCGGTATCAGCTCGGGCGGTGCCGCGAACATCACAAACTCGGGTACGATCATCGGAACCGGCGGCACCGCGATCCTGTTGTCGAACGCGGCCGACACGCTGACGCTGCTGCCGGGCTCGAAGATCAACGGCGTGGTCGATTTCGGCTTCGGCAATGACGTCGTCAACGTCAATCTGTCGCCGATCAGCAGCAAGGTATCCTCGTTGACGACGGTCAATCTGCCGACCTTCATCAATTTCGAGGGAACCATCAAGACGAACGTCTCGAACGGCAACTTCAACGGCCCCTCGGTCGTCTCCGGCCTGACGCTTGCCACGCTCGATCCCACCGCGCTGGCGCAGACCGATCGCACGCTGATGGACTTTACCGGCGGCGTGTCGTCACTGGTGCAGGGCCGCCTCAGCGGCGGCGCCGGGCCGGCCGGCAGCAACATGATGGCGATGGCCTATGCGCCGGAGACGGCGCAGGCCGGGCCCTTCACCAAGGCACCGCGCAGCCTGTGGACGGATCCCGCGCCGATCACGGTGTGGGCCAACAGCTTTGGCGGCCAGCGCATCCAGGACGAGACGGCATCGACGCTGCGTGCGACCTCGACGGCGTGGGGCGGGGCGATCGGCCTCGACCGCAAGGTGCGGCCGGACTGGCTGGTCGGCGCCTTCCTCGGTGGCGGGCAGGGCGGCCTCTCGGTCGATCTGAATTCGCAGAATGTCGACACCAATTACGTGTTCGCCGGCGTCTACAGCCGGTTCGAGTGGGCCTCGCAGTTTTTTGACTTCTCGCTGCAGGGCGGCAATGCGGACAACAGATCGCGCCGGCTGGTGCTGAACAATGCTGCGGTCGGCGGCATGGAGACGGCGCGGGCGAACTACAGCGGCTGGTATATCAGCCCGGAGGTCGCCTACGGTTACAGGCTCAACATCGGCAACGGCTATGTGCTGACGCCGACGGCGCGGCTGCGCTATGTCGCGGGCCGGTTCGACGGCTACAGCGAGACGGGGTCGGCACAGTCGCTGGCAATCGGTGGCCGCACGCTGCAGGACTTCGAGGAGCGCGGCGAGGTCGATCTCTCGCGCGTCACCGCCTTTGCCGGCGGTGAGCTCAAGGCCAACATCCATGGTGGCGTGATCGCGCTCCAGCGGGCCGGCGACACCGGCATCAACGCGGTGCTGCTCGGGCAGAACCTGTCGTTCGTGACGCCCGGCAGCCGCAGCACGGTCGGTGCGGTGGCGGGCCTCGGCTTCGATTATCGCACCAGCCGCAACGTGTCCGTGTTCGGCGCGGTCGAGGGCGTGATGATGTCCGACCAGAGCCGCACCGGCACGGCGAAAGGCGGCGTTCGCGTCGCGTTCTGAGCCGACATCAGCCCTGGCGGCTCGAACGCGATGCCGCCGGCCGGGTGCCATCCGCCCGGCCGGCGCCTCCTCCGATCGGAGGATGTCGCATGCGTCAGCTGTGTTAATCTCGCCGGCATTGATCATTCCAGTGCCATTTCGAGCCATGCCCGGACCGCAGAAACTGCCAGACCTCGTCGAATCCATCTACGATGCCGGGCTCGATCCCACGCTCTGGAACAACGTCGTCGCCGGCGTGCGCGATTTCGTCGGCGGCCAGGCCTGTGGATTGTTTTCGAAGGATTCGATCAGCAAATCCGGCGTCACTCACTATTATTGCGGGGCGGACCCGCATTTCATCCAGCTCTATGCCGACACGCATGCGAAGTTCGATCCGCTCACGGTCTTGCCGCCACAAGGCAAGGTTGTGAGTGTTCCGGACCTCGTCGAATTCGAAGAATATCGCAAGGGGCGTTTTTACCAGGAATGGATGCAGCCGCAGGGCTGCAGCGATGCGGCCAACGTCGTGCTCGAGATGTCGAATGCGAGCTGCCCCGTGATGATGACCGTGCTGTCGGGCCGCCGCATGGTCGATCCCGGCATGAAGCATCGCCTCTCGCTCCTCGTGCCGCACGCCAGCCGCGCGCTCCTGATCAACCGCACCATGACCGCGCAACTCACGCTGGCGACGGCACTGGCTGATGTCCTCGACAATCTGACGGCCGGAATCTTCCTGCTCGACGCCTTCTGCCGCGTGGTGCACGCGAATTCGGCCGGTCACGCCTTGCTTGCAGCCGACGACGTGGTTCGCACCATCGCCGGACAGCTCGTGACCAGCAGCAACGAAGCCAATCAGATGTTCCGCGACGCATTTGCGGGCCGCAACGGCACGCTGCTTGCCGCTCGCGGCCAGGCCATGCCGCTGCTGTCGTCTACGGGCGAGCGCTATGTCGCTCATATGCTGCCGTTGTCCTCCGTGCTGCGGAACGGCAGCGAGCGCGTCGTCGATGCCGCCGGCGCGCTGCTGCTGCGCAAGGTGTCGCTCGACGGACAATCCTGGGGCGAATTGATCGGGCGGACCTTCGACCTGACGCCGACAGAGCTCCGCGTGCTGCTGTCGATCGTCGACATCGGCGGCGTTCCGGAGACGGCGACCGCGCTGGGCATCGCGGAAAGCACGGTGAAGACGCATCTGCATCGCGTCTTCGCCAAGACCGGCGTCAACAGGCAGGCCGATCTCGTCAGGCTCGCGGCAGGGTTTGCCAATCCGCTCGTCAATTGACCGGCACGACCGCAGTGGGCGTTGAACCTTTTGTCGCCGGGACAGACTCACCATAGCCTCCGGGCGTGTAGAACAATTCCGCAATCGCGTTTGACCATGGCTGTTCGGATGTCCCGAGTTCCCAATCACGCCGAGCTGATCGAGAGCATCTATGATGCAGGGCTCCACCCTGAGTTGTGGGGCGAGGTCGTCGTCATGCTCAATGCGTTCATCGGCAGCCAGGCCTGCGGCCTGATCTCGAAGGATACGGTCAGCAAGTCAGGTGCGACTCATTATTACTGCGGGGTCGATCCGCACTACATCCAGCTCTATTCCGAAACCTATTCGCAATACGATCCGCTCGCCCGGCTGCCCCAGTACGGCGAGGTGCGCAACATTCCGGACCTCGTGAATTTCGACGAGTACCGCCGCGGGCGCTTCTATCAGGAATGGCTGCGCCCCCAGGGCTGCGTCGACGTCGCCAACGTGGTGCTCGAGCAATCGAAGTCGCCGTGTCCGATGTTGATGACCGTCATCCCGGGCCGGGAGATGCTCGACGCCGGGCAACGCGCGCGCATGCAGTCGCTGGTCCCGCATGCGAGCCGGGCGCTGCTGATCAACCGCGCGATCGAGCGGAAACAGCAACGCGCGACTGCGCTGGCCGACGTCGTGGATCGCCTGAATGCCGGCGTCGTCCTGCTCGATGCGGCCTGCCGGATCGTCCACAGCAATCCGGCCGCGGAGACGATCCTGGCGACCGACGATGTCCTGCGCTCCATATCCGGCCGGCTGGTGACGAGATCGCCCGATGCAAACCGGGCCCTGCGCAATATCTTCCGCGATCCGGGAGAGGTTGCGGTGGCGGCGGCCGAGGGCCGAAAAATCCCCCTGACGTCGCATGACGGGTCGTACTACGTCGCTCATGTGATCGCGCTGCCGTCGCTGCTGCGCGATGGCGCGACGGAGCGGACGTCGGCGGTCGGAGCCTTGCTCGTCTGGAAAGCGGAACTCGACAGCCGCTCATGTGCCGGCCTGATCGACCGCACGTTCGAGTTGACGCCTGCGGAACTGAGAGTTCTGCAGTCGATCGTCGAGGTCGGCGGTGTGCCGGAGACCGCGGCGGCGCTGGGAATTGCCGAGACGACGGTGAAGACACACCTGCATCGGGTCTTCGCCAAGACCGGCGTGTCCCGCCAGGCCGATCTCGTCAAGCTCGCGGCGGGATTTTCCAATCCGCTTCTGCACTGACGCGCAGCCGCGCCGCTGACTGATCGCTGCAGCTCGCGCTGGGTTCAAACAGCAACATCATTAGAAAGTTATCGCGCGTCATACGATCGAATGACGCGATTTTTTTTGTCCTCTTCTAGAGAGCATCACACGAGTTCTTGTTCGACCCATCAGATGCTTCTGTGAAGCAACTCACAGCAGGCTGGAGTGAATCCCGTCATTCTCTCGCGCAGGTTGAGAGGAGATCGTCATGCGAAGGACGTCACTTGTTATGGCCGACAAGTTCCGAGACATCTTAGCTCGCGTCGGTGCTGTATTTCACGAGCAGCGCAAGATCGACGCGCGGCGCGCGTTGCAGCGCTATCACCATTTGCTGGCTAAGCCGGACCAACCATTGCTCTTGAACGACGTCATTTCGGTCAGCAGGAAAGAGGATATTTCAGGAAATGCCCACGGATCTGATGCGCGCGGGCGCCCCGCCGGCCAGCCGGCCCTCGAGCGCGCGTAATTTCAACATCGTCGCGGTCGTTCTGACCGCGGCGCTCGTCGCTCTTCAACTGATCGGTCTCGCAATCCTGGAGCGGTCCCACGCCCACGCGATGCAAACGCCGTTTCCGCACGAGACGGCCGTCTGCTCCGAGGGGCTGGATGCCGAGGCTTCGCAGATTCCAACCGACTGATCGGAGGACGGTCCGTGCCTGATGTCACGACTCTGATTCTGTTGAGCGTTGCCGTATTCGCGGGGGCCTTCGTTTCGGGACTCTCCGGCTTCGCGTTCTCGGCGGTCGCCGGCGCGATCCTGCTGCGGGTGTTTCAGCCGCTCGAAGCCGTGCCGCTGATGATGGCGTGCAGCATCGGCGTGCAGGCGACCAATCTGTGGGCGCTCCGGCGCAACATCCGCTGGGAGGGCAGCCTGATGCTGATCGTCGGCGGATTGATCGGCGTTCCCATAGCAGTGTCGCTGCTGCAGTCTACGGACACGCACCTGCTCAGGCGCGGATTCGGCATCATCGTCTCGCTCTATGCCGCCTACATGCTGCTGCGGCCGACGCTGGTGACGGCCGGTGAGGCCGTCGGCCGGCACTGGGTCGCGCTGATCGGCTTCGGGGGAGGGCTGGTCGGTGGCCTCACGGCGATGCCCGGTGCGATCCCGACGATATGGTGCGACATGCGCGGCATGCCCAAAAGCGAGCAACGCGGCCTGGTGCAGCCGTTCATTGCGGCGATGCAGGTCTTTGCCATCGCACTGCTGGTCGGGCACCAGGACCTGTCGTCAAAGGTCTTCGTCGATCTCGCCATCAGCCTGCCGGCATTGTTTGCCGGCTCGGCGCTCGGCGTGATCGCCTTCCATCGCGTCAACGAGACGGTCTTTCGCAAGACCGTGCTCGTTCTATTGCTGATATCAGGAGTTTCCCTGGTTTAGTGACCCGCCGTCTGAACCGGCGCGGCGCTGATGTCGCTGCCGTGATGCACCAGCGGCTTGTTGCCGGTGATGGTCCGCAGCAGCACATAGAACACCGGCGTCAGGAACAGGCCGAACACGGTGACGCCGATCATGCCGGAGAACACGGCAACGCCCATGGCCCGCCGCATCTCCGAGCCGGCGCCGGTCGAGAGCACCAAGGGCAGCACGCCCATGATGAAGGCCATCGACGTCATCAGGATCGGGCGAAGCCGCAAGCGGCTCGCCTCGATCGCGGCCCGGATCGGCGTCCGCCCGGCGAATTCGAGCTCGCGCGCGAATTCGACGATCAGGATCGCGTTCTTGGCCGAGAGGCCCACGAGCACGATCAAGCCGATCTGGGTGAAGACGTTGTTGTCGCCCTTGGAGATCCACACGCCGAACATGGCAGCCAGAAGCCCCATCGGCACGATCATGATGATCGAGAGCGGCAGCGTCAGGCTCTCATAGAGCGCGGCCAGCACCAGGAACACCAGGAGGATCGCCAGCGGGAACACCCAGAGGCCGGAATTGCCGGCGATGAACTCCTGATAGGTCAGGTCGGTCCATTCGAAGGCAAAGCCCTGCGGCAGCACTTCCGCCGCGATCCGCGTCGCGGCTTCCTGCGCCTGGCCCGAGGAGAAGCCGGGCGCAGCCGCCGCGTTGATGTCGGACGACAGGAATCCGTTGTAGCGGATTGCGCGCTCCGGCCCCGCGCTCTGGCGGATCTTGAGCAGGGCCGACAACGGCACCATGTCGCCCGAGGACGAGCGCACCTTCAACTGCCTGATGTCGTCGGCACGCGCGCGGAACGGCGCGTCGGCCTGCACGCGGACGGAATAGGTGCGTCCGAACTTGTTGAAGTCGTTGACGTAGTAAGAGCCGAGGTAGATCTGCAGCGTGTTGAAGACCTCCGTCACGGGCACGCCGAGCTGTAGTGCCTTGGTGCGGTCGATGTCGGCGAACAGCTGGGGCACGTTGACGTGGAAGCTCGAGAACACGCCGGCGATCTCCGGCGCCTTCTGCATCGCCGTCATGAACGCCTTGGTCGCTTCGTTCAGCGCGTCATAGCCGAGGCCGGCGCGGTCCTCGATCTGCAGCTTGAAGCCGCCGATGGTGCCGAGGCCGTTGACCGGCGGCGGCGGGAACATGGCGATGAAGGCTTCCTGGATACCGGCATATTTCTTGTTCAGCTCGGCCGCGATGGCATTGCCGCTCAGGGCCGCATCCTTGCGCTCGTCGAACGGTTTGAGCGTCGAGAACACGATGCCGGCGTTCGACGAGTTGGTGAAGCCGGAGATCGACAGGCCGGGAAAGGCCACCGAGCTCTCGACACCGGGCTGGGTCAGCGCGATGTCGCTCATCTTGCGGATCACCTCTTCGCTGCGGTCGAGGGTCGCGCCGTCGGGCAGGCGGGCGAAGCCGACGAGATATTGCTTGTCCTGGCCCGGCACGAAGCCGCTCGGCACTTGCTGGAACAACAGAGCTGTCAGTCCGACCAGCAGGACATAGAGGCCCATCACGGCGGCTTTGCCCGAGATCACTTTGGTGACGGTGCCGCTGTAATTCTCCGAGGAGCGTGTGAAGGCCTTGTTGAAGCCGCGGAAGAACCAGCCGAGGCCCTTCTCCATGATCAACGTCAGCCGGTCCTTCGGCTCGTTGTGGCCCTTGAGCAGCAGCGCCGACAGCGCTGGCGACAGCGTCAGCGAATTGACGGCGGAGATCACGGTCGAGATCGCGATCGTCAGCGCGAACTGCTTGTAGAACTGCCCGGTGAGGCCGGAGATGAAGGCGAGCGGCACGAACACTGCGATCAGCACCATGGCGATGGCGATGATCGGCCCCGAGACCTCGCGCATCGCCTGATAGGTGGCATCGCGCGGCGACAGCCCGGCCTCGATGTTGCGCTCGACATTCTCGACCACGACGATGGCGTCGTCGACGACGATGCCGATCGCGAGCACGAGGCCGAACAGGCTGAGCGCGTTGATGGAGAAGCCGAACACATGCATCACGGCAAATGTGCCGACGATCGACACCGGCACAGCCAGAAGCGGGATGATCGAGGCGCGCCAGGTCTGCAGGAACAGGATCACGACCAGCACCACCAGCGCGATCGCTTCCAGCAGCGTGTGGATCACCGCTTCGATCGACGAGCGCACGAACTGTGTGGGGTCGTAGACGATCTGGTAGGACACGCCCTCGGGCATGTTCTTCTTGATCTCGGCCATGGTGGCGCGGACATTGTCGGAGATCTGCAGCGCGTTGGAGCCAGGCGCCTGGAAGATCGGGATCGCCACTGCCTGCTTGTTGTCGAGCAGCGAGCGCAGGCCGTATTCGGAGGCCCCGAGCTCGATGCGCGCGACATCTCGCAGCCGTACGACTTCGCCGCGTGTGCCGGTCTTGACCACGATGTCCCCGAACTGGTCCTCGTTGGCGAGCCGGCCTTCCGCGTTGACGGAGAGCTGGAGATCGATGCCCTTCACGTTCGGGGAGGAGCCCACCACGCCGGCGGCGGCCTCGACGTTCTGCGCCTGGATCGCCCTCACGATATCGCTCGCGGTCAGCCCGTGCTCGGCGGCCTTTTGCGGATCGACCCAGACCCGCATCGAATAGTCGCCGGCGCCATAGAGCTGGACGTCGCCGACGCCGTCGATCCGCGCCAGCCGGTCTTTGACGTTGAGCACGGCGTAGTTGCGCAAATACGTCATGTCGTAGCGGCCGTTGGGCGACAAGAGATGCACGACCATGGTGAGGTCGGGCGAGGATTTCTTGGTGATGATGCCGAGCTGGCGCACCACGGCCGGCAGGCGCGGCTCGGCCTGCTGCACGCGGTTCTGCACCAGCTGCGTCGCCTTGTCGGGGTCGGTACCGAGGCGGAACGTCACCGTCAGCGTCATCGCGCCGTCGGTGGTCGCCTGGCTCGACATGTACAGCATGTTCTCGACGCCGTTGATCTGCTCCTCGATCGGCGTCGCCACCGTTTCCGCGATCACCTTGGGGTTGGCGCCGGGATAGGTCGCGCGCACCACGACGGAGGGCGGCACGACATCGGGATATTCCGAGATCGGCATCGCGAACAGCGAAATCAGGCCGGCAAGGAAGATCACGACCGACAGCACGCCGGCGAAGATCGGACGATCGATGAAGAATTTTGAGAGATTCATGGCCTTGCCCCTGGGCAATATCGTTCGGTTCTCCGGCAACTCCCCCGTCATTCCGGGGCGCGTAGCACGCGCGAACCCGGAATCCAGAGGTGAGGTGATCGGAGCTTTGTAATTTCTAGATTCTCAGGTGCGCAATTGCGCACCGTAGTTCGCGCTTGCGTGCGCCCGGAATGACGTCAGCGTTGCACCACGTCTTGGTTGCTGTGATTGGAAGCTTGCTGCCCCCGCGCACCCATTGCCGCCACCTCGGTCTTGAGCAGCGCACCAGGCCGCACGCGCTGCAGGCCGTTGACGACGATGCGATCACCGGGCTTCAGGCCCTCGGTGACGACGCGCAATCCGTCGACGGCGCCGCCGAGCGTGATCGGCCGGTACACCGCGCGGCTGTCGTCGCCGACCGCCATCACGAACTTCTTGTCCTGATCGGTGCCGATCGCGCGCTCGTCGATCATCACCAGCGTCTGCTGCTTCGGCTGGCCCATGCGCACGCGGGCGAACTGCCCGGGGATGAGACGCCCGTCATCGTTCTGGAACACCGCGCGGACACGGATCGTGCCGCTCTGGCCGTTGACCTGGTTGTCGATCAGCTGGATATGGCCTTTCGCCGCCAGACCGCCGGAGGTCGTCATCTCCACCGGAATCTGGTCGAGCTTGCCGCGCTGGCCGGAGCTGTCCGCAATGGAATTCAGCGCGTGCAGCACGATCTCTTCATCCGCATCGAACGAGGCGTAGATCGGATTGACCGAGACCAGCGAGGTCAGCACCGGGGAGGCGGTGCCCGCGGCGACGAGGTTGCCGACGGTGACCTCGATCTTGCCGACGCGGCCGTCTACGGGCGCGCGCACCTCGGTGTAGTCGAGATTGAGCTTTGCGGTCTGCAGCGTTGCCTCGGCCGCCTTCACGTTGGCGATCGCTTCGCGGTTGGCGTTCTCGCGCTGATCGAAATCGCGCCGCGTCACGACGGCGTTGCCGACGAGCTGCGCGCCACGCTCGACCTCGCTGGTGGTGAACACCACGCGCGCCTTGGCCGCCTCGAGCTGGGCGTTGGCCTTGTCGACCTCGGCCGCGTAGGGCGCCGGGTCGATCTTGAACAGGACGTCGCCGGCCTTCACCAGCGCACCCTCGGTGAAATTCGCCGACAAGATTGCTCCGGCGACCCGCGGGCGCAGCTCGACCCGCTGGATTGCCTCGAGCCGACCGGAAAAATCGTCCCACAGCGCGGTCTGCTTGGGTTCGATCAGTGCAACCGTGACGGGGACGGCTTGTTCGGCCGCGGCGGCCGTTGCCGTCGCTTGGGCGGCGTGGAAGTAGTGACCGGTCGCAATCGAGCCGGCGGCGGCGAGGGCGCCGACGATAGCGACACCGCCGAGAAGACGGCGAAAACGGCCGGCGGAAGATGTTTCTTGGGAGGGGGGCATTTGCGCGCTCCAGATATGTAGTGTTCACTACAGATGTGGAGCTGGATACCGCAGCGCAAGATACTTATGTATCAGTCGCTAAGAAAATTGTACGCCGATACCGCGACGATTGGAAGACACAAGAAAAAGAAAGTCAGAACAAATAGATAGGGACTGGCGTTAGGCTCACGAGGCCCGCCGATTCCGAGGAGACAAGCACATGCGCATGGGACGCCCCCGCGAATTCGACGCCGAAACGGCGTTGGACCAGGCGATGGAAGTGTTTTGGCGCCATGGCTATGAGGGCGCCACGATCGCCCAGCTCACCGAGGCCATGGGCATCAACCCACCGAGTCTCTATGCCTGCTTCGGCAACAAGGAAGGCCTGCTCAAGGCCGCCCTCGATCGCTACAGCAAATTGCGCGGCGCGTGGATGGACGAGGTGGTCGCGGCCCCCACCGCGCGCGCCGTCGCCGAGCGGATGCTGATGGGCATCGCCGACAAACAGACCGATCCCGCCAATCCGCCCGGCTGCCTGCTTGTGCAAGGCGGCATCGCCTGCGGCACCGGGTCCGAGAACGTCCCCTTCGAGCTCGCCGCCCGCCGCGCCCAGAACGAAGACCAGCTCCGCGCTCGCTTCGTCCGCGCCAAGGCCGAAGGTGATCTCAAGGACAGCGCCGATCCCGCGGCGCTCGCGCGCTATGTTTCGGCGGTGTCGGTCGGCATGGGCGTGATGGCGTCCTCCGGCGCCGATCGTGAAGCGCTGCGACAGGTCGCTGATGTCGCGGTGCAGGCGGTCGAGGCGCAGTCGGGGGAGAGATAGTCATGGTCGTGTCGCGACGAGAATACTCGCGGCAAGCGGCGCGTTTGGGCGAGCCTTCCTCTTAATCCTTGGCCCGCTTTGCGATTGCCGCAGCCGGCCTTGGCAAACCGATCAGTTCGTCGGCCATGGAAGCCCTGATCAATCAACCGGGACCGATCGCGGTCAGGACTGTCGCGAGTTCGGATTGGAAAGCCGATCTATCGGGACTGATCAATTTGAAAGATCCGAAAGCCGTTCAGGCGGGCCTCACAGATCACGAGGAGCCTATCCAGATCCATGCGCATCTCGTGCGGCACCCAACGCAGGGCTTCTTCATGATCGATACGGGTGTTTCAAAGCAGTTTGCCGAGGACCCCAAGAGCGTCGGTGTGCCATGGGTGCTGAAAAGTCTTGCGAAAATGGATAAGCTTCAAGTTCGGGAAGATGCATTGTCGGCCATCGGATCGGAGGGGGTTCCGCTCAAAGGCGTCCTCATGACCCATCTCCATTTCGATCATATCTCCGGAATGCCAGACGTTCCGAAAGACGTTCCGTTCTACACAGGCCCCGGTGAGGCTGAGGAGAAGAAGTTCGAAAACGTCGTCGTTCAGGGGATGGAGGATCGCTTCTCTGAAGGTAGACCCGCAATCCAGGAGTTTCAGTTCACGAAGGACCCCGATGGGAAACTGGAAGGCGTGATCAATGTCTTTGGCGATGGTTCACTGTTTGCGATCCTGACCCCCGGACATACGGCCGGCCATCTCTCCTATCTCGCCCGCACCCCAACGGGGCCGGTGCTGTTTACCGGCGATGCTTGCCATACCCGCTGGGGGTGGGAGCATGGTGTCGAGCCCGGAAGCTTCACCTTCGAGCGGGAAAGCGAACGAAAGAGCCTGCTCCAACTGAAAGCCTTGAGTGAACGTCACCCCAACATGATCGTGAGGTTAGGTCATCAGCCTTGAGTCCGGCGGAGCTGAATGTCCATGGCGCGTCGTGACATGTCGCGACCGCACGACTTGGTCGCCGCTGTCAACGCTGCCGGCCTCGATCATCGCGCAGATTACTTGCAGCCAGCCCCGGCGGCGCCACGAACCCGCCGAATTCGCGTTCGATCAGACCGGCGAGCGCGATCGTCGTGCGGTCCTCCAGATACGGCCCGATGATCTGGACGCCGATCGGCAGGCCCGACGGCGCGCGCTCGATCGGGATGGCGGTTGCAGGCAGTCCGCAGGTCGAAGCCGGGTCGGCCCAGATGAAGCAGGCATCGGCGTAGTTGTAGAGCTTGCCGTCGATGTCGAGCTGCCGCGCGTCGAACGGCTCGGACTGGTCTTGCGGAAAGGCCGGCACGGCCGCGGCCGGATAGATTACCGCGTCGAACTCGCGGAAGAACTGATACCACTTCTGTTGCAGCTGTAACCGCGCCGCGTCGGCCGCCAGCCAGTCGCGGTGGCTCATGCCCCAGCCGCGGGCGCGCTCGGCCTGCAGGCTGCGGTCGTCTGGCGAAAGTGTCGCGGCAGCTGCTTGCGCTTCGGCGAGCGCGGCCGCCGTCAGGCGCGGACTTCTCGCTCCGTTCAACAGCCTCATGTAGAGCCGCGCGGACTCGGCGAGATCGGGCAGGGCCGCGCTTGAACGAGCAACGCGCGCGCCGGTTCGTTCGAGCCGCTCGGCCAATCGCCCGATGGCAGAACGCACCGCATTGCTCGTCGGCATCAGTGGATGGGTATCGACCACGAGAATCCTGAAATCCTCGAGCTGATCGTGGCGCGCGGGAGGCAGTGCAAGCCGATAGCCGACCCCGTCGCGCGTCTCATCGGGACCGGCAATCACGTCGAGCGACAGCGCGAGGTCGGAGGCGGTGCGCGCCATCGGCCCGACGACGGCGAGATCGCCTTGACCGGGAACGGGCGGGGCCGGCGGCAGGCTGTAGCCGCGCAGCGGCACCAGGCCGAGGCTCGGCTTGTGTCCGAACACGCCGCAGAAATGCGCGGGCACCCGGATCGAGCCGCCGATATCCGACCCGATCGAGAGCGGACCGAAGCCCGCCGCGAGGGCGGCTCCGCATCCGCCTGAGGAGCCGCCGGGTGAGCGGCCGAGGTCCCACGGATTGTTGGTCGTCCCGTAAATCTCGTTGTAGCTCTGGAAATCCCTGAGGCCGATCGGGATGTTGGTCTTGCCGATGATGACGGCGCCCGCCGCCTTCAGGCGCGAGACGATGAGAGCATCTTCCGCCGGCTTGAAATCCCTGAAATGCGGAAAGCCCCATGTCGTCGGCCGGCCGGCGACGTTGAACGGCTCCTTCAAGGTCACGGGAATGCCGAGCAACGGCAGCCGCTCGCCGCGGCCAAGCGCAGCATCGGCGGCGCGCGCAGCCGATCTCGCGCGATCGAAATCGCGAACGATGATCGCGTTGATCTGTCCGTCCAGCGCCTCGATGCGCGTGATCGTATGTTCGAGCAGTTCCGACGCAGATATTTTGCTGGCGTGCAGGGCGCTCAGCAATGTGCTGATCGAGCCAAAGCTCAAGTCGCCGGCATCTGCGTTCAATTCCTTCTGCATCATGAACTCCGTTGTATCGCAGCTTGGGCTCCGTCATCCGAATCGAGCGCACTTCGACGCGGATGGGCCGCGAGTTGGTCGCCGTTGCTCATGCCTTCCGACAGGTTAATGGGTCGGTTCAATGGCGAGTTGATCCTGGGCTGATGATGTAACCGTGCGCCTGTTTTGCCCGACGTGTCAAATCTGCGCGCGCGCAGAGTGAGAGCTACCCGCGAGCGAGATTCTCCAACGATTTGTACTTTGCATGGGGTTGTTTTCGCATTTTTGTTTTGGAGGACGACGGCCAGGGCATCAGCCGGTACGTCCTAAGAATTTCTACACACAGTTCTGGCACGTTCCGCGCGTCAATGTCCGCAACCCGCATCGTCGCCTCTCATTGCGCGCACGAAAAGACGGGCCCGCGGGAATCGAGGGGGCGTAATTCATGACTGCACTCGCTTCGGACGCCGGTCGCGCCAGGAGCGGGATCGTGCCGATCCTGCTGTGCGTCGTGCCGTTCAGCCAGATCCCGCTCGATGCCTATACGCCCGGCCTGCCGCAGATGGTGGTGGATCTCGCCACCGACGCGGCCTCGATGCAGAACACCGTCACCGCCTACATGCTCGGCATGTCTCTCGCGCTGGTGCCGGTCGGCATCGCCTCCGACACGCTCGGTCGCCGCAAAGTTCTGCTCGCGGGTCTGTCGGTACTCGTCGCGATGAGCATCGCCTGCGCGCTCGCCACCAGCGCCTCGCTGCTGCTCGGCTTGCGCTTCCTGCAAGGCATCGGGGGCTGCACCTGCCTCGTCGTCGCCTATGCCGTCGCGGCCGACTGCTTTCGCGGCCGTGAGCTCATGGCGATCTCCGGTCTGCTTGGCGCGGCCTGGGGGCTTGCGCCTGTGCTGGCGCCAGCGGCCGGCGGCTTCATCGTCGAGCTGACCTCATGGCGCGGCGTCTTCGTCATCATCGCCATCGCCGCGGCGATCGTAGCCGGGATCGTCGCATTCCTTCTCCCAGAGACGCTGCCCGCTGACCGGCGGGCACCGTTCGATCCGCGCCGCACGGCCGGCATCCTGCGCAATGCGCTGCTGCGTCCGGGCTTCCTGGCTTTCGTCCTTGTTTTTGCCGCGGCGGCCAGCGCGCAGCTCGCCTTCGGCGTCGTCGCGCCGTTCTTCTATCAGACCGGTCTCGGCTACTCGGCGGCGATCTACGGCCTCGTCGCGCTCGGCCTCGGCGGCGTCAATCTCGCCGGCGAGCTCGGCTGCGCGCATTTCGCGCGCTTCATGCCGGCGCGCGTCCTCGGCTTCGGCGCCTTCGCGCTGTTTCTTGCCGGTTCGGCGGTGCTGACCGCGACAGGCATGACGGTCGGTCTCGACTTCGTGTCGATCACGATCGGCGGCGCGCTGGTGCTCGGCGGCTGCGGCGTGCTGTGCCCGATGATGTACGGCATGGCGCTCGGCCTGTTCGAACGCGACCACGGCCTGATCGGCGGCCTGATCAGCGCGCTCTGCTACCTCGCCGTCAGCGGCGCCATGGCGATCGCGGCGGTGTTGCCTGAAGCCACGCAGGCGCCGATCGGATGGCTCTATCTCGGCCTCTGCGCAATTGCGGGCGCGCTGCTTGCGATCTCGCTGCCGTCAGTGCGCCACGCCACACAGACCTAAGGGAGGAACCCATTCATGACCAGCGTCGGTATTCGCGGCACGTTCTTCGATTTCGTCGATGATCCCTGGAAGCACGTCGGCAACGAGCAGGCCGCCGCGCGCTTTCACCAGGACGGCCTCATGGTCGTCACGGATGGCGTCATCAAGGCGTTCGGTCCTTACGACATGATCTCTGCTGCGCATCCGGGCGTGCAGGTCACTCATATCAAGGACCGCATCATCGTCCCTGGCTTCATCGACGGTCATATCCATCTGCCGCAGACCCGCGTGCTCGGGGCCTATGGCGAGCAGCTGCTGCCGTGGCTGCAGAAATGGGTCTATCCGGAAGAGCTCAAATACCGCGATCGCAACTATGCGCGCGAGGGCGTGAAGCGTTTCCTCGACGCGCTGCTGGCGTCCGGCACCACCACCTGCCAGGCCTTCACGAGCTCCTCGCCGGTTTCGACCGAGGAATTGTTCGAGGAGGCCGCCCGCCGCAACATGCGCGTCATCGCGGGCCTCACCGGCATCGATCGCAACGCGCCGGCCGATTTCATCGATACGCCTGAGAATTTCTATCGCGACAGCAAGCGGCTCATCGCGGAATATCACAACAAGGGCCGCAACCTCTACGCCATCACACCGCGCTTCGCCTTCGGCGCCTCGCCGGAATTGCTCAAGGCGTGCCAGCGGCTCAAGCACGAGCATCCCGATTGCTGGGTCAACACCCACATCTCCGAGAATCCGGCCGAGTGCAGTGGCGTGCTGGTCGAGCACCCGGACTGCCAGGATTATCTCGGCGTCTACGAGAAGTTCGACCTGGTCGGGCCGAAATTCTCCGGCGGCCATGGCGTCTATCTCTCCAACAACGAATTCCGCCGCATGTCGAAGAAGGGCGCCGCGGTGGTGTTCTGCCCGTGCTCGAACCTGTTCCTCGGCAGCGGCCTGTTCCGCCTCGGCCGCGCCACGGATCCGGAGCACCGCGTGAAGATGTCGTTCGGCACCGACGTCGGCGGCGGCAACCGCTTCTCGATGATTTCCGTGCTCGACGACGCCTACAAGGTCGGCATGTGCAACAACACGCTGCTCGACGGCAGCATCGATCCAACGCGCAAGGATCTTGCCGAGGCCGAGCGCAACAAGCTCTCGCCTTATCGCGGCTTCTGGTCGATCACGCTCGGCGGCGCCGAAGGCCTCTACATCGACGACAAGCTCGGTAATTTCGAGCCCGGCAAGGAGGCCGATTTCGTCGCGCTCGATCCGAACGGCGGGCAGGCCGCGCAAACCTGGCACCAGTCGCTGATTGCCGACGGCGCCGGCCCGCGCACGATGGACGAGGCCGCGAGCATGCTGTTCGCCGTCATGATGGTCGGTGACGACCGCTGCGTCGACGAGACCTGGGTGATGGGCAAGCGCCTCTACAAGAAGAGCTGAGCGGCGGCAAGCCCATGAGCGCATCGTCAGACACCGCCGGTCAGCCGGTCGCCCTCGTCATCCAGCGCCGCATCGTCGATGACGGCTTCGCCGCGTTTGCGCGGTGGAACGGCGAGGTCGGCGAGGCGCTCAAGGCCTGGCCCGGATTCCTGGGGCAGGAGGTGGTGCCGCCGCGGCCGCCGGCCCACGTCGATTGGGTAACGATCCTGCGTTTTGCCAGTCCCGCCGCGGCGCGCGCCTGGCTTCAGAGCGAGGTGCGGGCGAAGCTGATTGCGGAGGTGCAGCGCTATTTCGTCGGCTCGGAGGACGTTCACATCCTGCCCGATACCGGCGTTCAGCGCGACAACGCGGTGTCCGCGGTGATCTCCTTCAGGGTCCCGGCCGAGCTGGAAGATTCGTTCCTCAAATGGCAGCAGCGCATCCAGGCCGCGGAGGCCGAGTTCAAGGGATTTTTGCGCCACAAGATCGAGCGGCCGATTCCGGGACTGCACGAGGAATGGATCGTCATCCTGTCGTTCGACTCTGATGCCAACCTCGATGCATGGCTCGGCTCGCCCGTGCGGAAGACGCTGCTGAAGGAAGGCGAGCGCTTCAACGCCGGCCTGAACGTCAAGCGTGCGAGCTACGGCTTCAATTTCTGGTTCCCGGCCGGCAAGGAGCGGGCGCCGGAGCAAGGGCCGGGCTTCATCTGGAAGAGCAACCTCATCGTCCTTCTCGTGCTCTACCCCGTGGTCTACCTCTGGGGCACGTTCATCAGCGCACCGCTGATCGACAGCCACGGCGTGCCGGTCTGGCTGTCGCTGTTCGTCGGAAATCTCGTCAGCACCCAGTTGCTCGGCTGGTGGCTGGTGCCCGCCGCCTTCAGGGCGCTCGACTGGTGGGTGGCGCCGAAGGCGGCTATCAGTCGCCAGATCGCAGGTTACACACTGCTTGCCGCGCTCTATGCGGCGTCGATGGGTCTGTACGCGCTGCTGCTCGCGTGGCATTGGGGGCGGTGAGACCGTCCACAGCTGGCACGCGACGACCATGTTTGCCCTGACATTCCTTGGCACTTCGGCGAGCGTTCCCTCGGCGGAACGCAACCATCCGGCCTTGCTGGTCGAGGCGGCCGGTCAGCGCATGCTGGTCGATTGCGGCGAGGGCACGCAGCGCCAGCTGCTGCGCAGTGGCGCCGGCTTCCGGCGGCTCGACCGCATCCTGCTCACGCACGCGCATCTGGATCACGTGCTCGGCATCCCCGGCCTGTTCTCGACGCTGCGCTTGCGGCAGAGCGCCGAGGTGATGACGGTTCATGGTGGCCCAGTCACGCTCGAGATCGTCATCCAGATGCTGGCAGGGATCTGGGGCGCGGGCAGGGCGCCGCTTCCAGTGGGGTTCGCAGCCTTGGCCGCGGGCCAATTTCTCGACGCCAGTGATTTCACCATCGCCTGCTTTCCGGTCCGTCACCGCGACACCGACAGTTTTGGTTTCGTGTTCCAGAGTCCATCGCGTCGCCACCTTCGGCCCGATCGCCTCGCGGCGCTTGGCGTCCCGGATGGTCCCATGCGCGGCGAACTGGCTGCAGGACGGCCGGTCGTGATCGACGGTCGAACGATTGATCCGGAAGAGGTTCTGGGCCCGCCCAGCGGCGGCAAGAAGCTCGTGGTGATCGGCGACACCGAGACCACCGACGGGCTGTCCGGCTACGTCGCTGACGCCGATCTGCTGGTGATCGAGGCGACTTTCCTCGATCGCGATGCCGCGACCGCGCGGGATTACGGCCATCTGACCGCGGCGGAAGCGGCCGCCTTTGCGGCCGCCAGCAACGTCCGCCGGCTCGTGCTGACCCACATGTCGGGACGGTACGAGGACGATGAGATCTTGGCCGAGGCGGCGAGGATCTTTCCCAATACCGGGATCGCCGCCGATTTCGATCATATCGAGATCTAGTTACCCCGCCCCGTGATCAGCTCGTCAGTCCCGACTTGATCGCGAGATCCTGCACCTGGGCCGTCAGTTGCATCAACTTCGGCAGCGCCTGGTCGCGGAAGGCTGCCATGTCCATGCGCATCGCATCGACCGTGACGCTCAATCCTCCGATCACCTGGTCCTGCGCGTCGAAGATCGGCGTTGCCAGCGTGCGCAAGCCGTAGGCGTTCTCGCCGTCGGAGACGGCGTGGCCCTTTTTCTTCACCTGGTCGAGCCGGGCGAGCAGGGCATCGAGATCGGTCAGCGTCCGCTCTGACAGCTTGACGCGTGGGCGCGCTTCCAGCCGCGCAATCTGTTCCTCGCGCGCCAGATGCGCCAGCATGACATGGCCGAGCGCGGCGCTGTAGGCGGGAATGCGCGTGCCGGGCCGGCGGTCCATCTTGTGGCGGTCG
The DNA here is from genome assembly GCF_032144035.1 of Bradyrhizobium sp. WYCCWR 12699. Classification (NCBI taxonomy): domain Bacteria; kingdom Pseudomonadati; phylum Pseudomonadota; class Alphaproteobacteria; order Hyphomicrobiales; family Nitrobacteraceae; genus Bradyrhizobium; species Bradyrhizobium sp. WYCCWR 12699. The sequence continues at coordinate 420,075 of NZ_JAVTJN010000039.1, read as the reverse complement.
AGGCCGGCGCCGACGCGCGCGAGATAGACGACGTCGCCGCCGTCGAGGATGCCGAGGGAAGCCGCGTCGCCAACATCAGGCACGAGGCCGCGCAGCAGCGGCTCGACCATCGGCCGCAACGATCCATGCGAGAGCACGGTGTAGCCGAGGTCGAGACACGCAATCCCGAGGCGGAACCGCCGGCTCGGTGGAACAGCCTGGAGATAGCCGAGCTCGACCAAGGTCTGGATCAGGCGAAACGCCGTTCCGCGATCGAGATCGGCCCGTGCGGCAATCTCACTCAGGGTCAGCTCGAAAGCCTCGCTGCTGAAGCTCTGGAGCACGGCAAAGGCCTTGCCGACGGAAGCAACGTAGTTCTTTGGATTTTTCGGGAGCGATTCCGCTTTGCGCTTCGTGGCCTTTTTCTCGACCTTGGCCATGCCCGAATGCCTTGCCATGACGCACCGCCCTTGACGTGGCGGCCAGCTGATTTTACGACAGGTCACAATAACAAATGTTCGCATTCCGAACAATATCGATTTGACGATCGGAGGAAGTTTGTCGACATCATCGCTACACCCTCATGGCGTGTTCTCCGCCGCGCTGACGCCGCTCGACGCCGGACTTGCCCCCGATCATGCGCGCTTCGTCGCGCATTGCCGCTATTTGCTGGAGGAGGGCTGCGACGGCATCGCGCTGCTCGGCACCACAGGCGAGGCAAACTCCTTCTCCGCGGCCGAGCGCATGGCACTGCTCGAAGCGGCGGTGGCCGCGGGCATCGCGCCGCAGCGGCTTCTTCCGGGAACGGGCGTCGCCGCGCTCACCGAGACCATTGCGCTGACGCGTCATGCGCTCTCGGTCGGCGTCGAGACCGTGGTGATGCTGCCGCCGTTCTATTACAAGGGCGTCAGCGACGACGGCATCTTTGCCTCCTACAGCGAGGTCGTGCAGCGCATCGGCGATGCCAGGTTGAAGATCGTGCTCTATCACATTCCGCAGATGTCGGCGCAGCCGATCTCGCATGCGCTGATCGAGCGGCTGCGCAAGGCCTATCCGACGACCTTCACAGGCATCAAGGATTCCTCGGGCGACTTCGCCAACATGAGTGCCATGGTCGAGCGTTTCCCGGGCTTCTCAGTTCTGGTCGGGGCTGATCCCTTGCTCCTGCCGCTGCTGCGCAAGGGCGGCGCCGGCTGCATCACCGCGACCTCCAACCTCGTCGCGCGCGACCTGGCCTATGTCTACAAGCACTTTCGCGACAGCGACGACGACGCACCCCTCAAGGCGGCGCAGGCGCGCATCGTGAAGGCGCGCGAGCTGGTCTCGCGCTTTCCGCAGATGGCCTCGCTGAAGGCGCTGGTGGCCGAGCGCACCGGGCATACCGGATGGCAGCGCCTGCGGCCGCCGCTGGAATCCTTGCCGCCAGCTCAGGTGAAAGAGCTGCTCGCGAATGCGGCGGCGTTCGCCGCGGACGTCTAGCGCCATGTCCTGCTCATTCCAGGATGCGTTGACCGGGCTCGCCGCGATCGTCGGCGACAAGCACGTCATTGCGTCCGGGACCGACCAGGAGCCCTATGTGGTGGACTGGCGCGGGCGCTATCACGGTCGCGCCGTCGCAGTCGTGAAGCCCGGCTCGACGGCCGAGGTCGCCGCAATCGTGAAGTTCTGCGCGGCAAGGCGGCTCGCGATCGTGCCGCAGGGTGGCAACACCGGCATGTGCGGGGCGGCGACGCCCGACGATCACGCGGGCAATGTCGTGATCCGGCTCGACCGGATGCGGGCCGTGCGCGACGTCAGCCCGCTTGCCAACACCATCACGGTCGAGGCCGGTTGCATTCTCGCGGAGGTGCAGAACGCGGCGCGGGACGTCGATCGCTATTTTCCCTTGAGCCTCGGCGCCGAGGGCTCCTGCCAGATCGGCGGCAACATCTCGACCAATGCGGGCGGCACCGCCGTGCTGCGTTACGGTCCGACGCGCGATCTCGTGCTCGGCCTGGAGGTCGTGCTGCCTGACGGACGCGTCTTCAATGGCCTGCGCGCCTTGCGCAAGGACAACACCGGCTACGCCCTCAAGCAGCTCTTCATCGGGGCAGAGGGGACGCTCGGCATCGTCACCGCGGCGGTGCTGAAACTGTTCGCGCCGCCGCGCAGCTCAGCGCTGGCGCTGTTGAAGTTGCAGGGCGTCGAGCAGGCACTCGAGATCATGCAGCGCCTGCGCGGCACGGTCGGGGACCGGCTCGGCAGCCTCGAGATCATGTCGCGGTCGCAGATCGAGGCGATCGCCGCCACCGTGCCGCATGTCACCATTCCCTTCGAGCTGACGACGCTATGGTATCTGATTGTCGAGCTGACCGACACGCTTCCGGGCGTCGATCTCGACGAGCCGCTGGCCACGGTGCTAGCGGACGCGATGGAGGTCGGTCTGGCTGAAGACGTGATCCTCGCGTCCAATCTCGCGCAGGCCAAGGCGATCTGGGCCGTCAGGCACAGTGTGTCCGAAGGCAACAAGCGCAGCGGCTATGTGGTGTCGCATGACAGCGTGATTCCGCTGGAGCGTCAGGCGGCCTTCGTGACCAATGTCGAAGCCCGGATCAAGGCGGCCGTCTCGCATGCGAACGTGGTGATGCACGGCCATATCGGCGACGGCAACATCCACGTCGTGGCCCTGATCGACCGGCTGCATTGCCAGGACCCGGATGCTACTGCCAAGCTGGTCGCCAAGATCAACGAGATCGTCGATGACGAGACCGCTGCGCAGGGCGGAGCGATCAGCGCCGAGCATGGTATCGGCATCACCAATCGTGGCCGTCTCGCCCGCGTCGCCGATCCCTTCGACATCGAGCTGATGCGCGACATCAAACGGCTGCTCGACCCGAACGGCCTGATGAATCCGGGCAAGATTTTCGCCGCAGGAGGCGTGCAGCGATGACCAGCGTCCGCCTGCTCGCCGACGATCTCACCGGCGCGCTCGACACCGCGGCGGAGTTCGTCGGCCCATGCGGGCCGTTCGACGTCATCTGGTCGGAAACATTTGCGCCGCCGGGCTCCGGCAGCCTGGCAATCGACAGCGGCACCCGTGAGCGGTCGAAGGCGGAGAGCGTCGGGATCGTCGGCCGACTGGCGCCGTACCTTCAGGGTGGGACGATCGCCTACAAGAAGGTCGACAGCCTTCTTCGGGGCGCGTGGGCGGCCGAGCTTGGCGCCTGCCTGCGCACTGGCCATTGGGCCTCCTGCGTGGTCGCGCCCGCCTTCGAATATCAGGGGCGCCGCACCGTTGGCGGCCAGCACTTCGCGCGCACGGTGCATGGCGATTGGCATCGGGTCGGCGACAATCTGCTGGATCAATTGAGGCAAGACGGCATCGATGCACGGCCGGGCACACCCGACACGCTCTCGCAAGGCGGCGTTCAGGTGTTCGATGCCGAGAACGACCTCGACCTCGATCGTGTCGTCGACATGGCGCGGCGCATGCCGGGGCCCGTGCTGTGGTGTGGCAGCGGCGGCCTGGCCGGTGCGCTGGCCCGCAGCCATCGTGCCGACGCGCCGAGCCAATTGAAGCCGCCGGTGCTGGGGCTGTTCGGCTCCGACCAGGCTGCCACCGCAGCCCAACTCGCGGCATGCGGCGAAGCCACCATCGCGGTGACGGAGGGCGAGGGCGGCGCGGGCGTTCGACGCAAGCTGGCCGACGAGGGCGTGGCGCTGGTCAAGTTCTCGCTTGTCGACGGTCTGTCGCGCGTCGAGGCGGCGCAGCGGATCGCGCGCGAAATTGCAGCACTGACCGCGGCACTCGAACCGCCGGGCACGCTGATCGTTGCCGGTGGAGAAACACTGAAGGCCGCATGCGTCGCCCTCGGCGCGCATGCGCTCGAGGTGACAGGGCGCGTTGTTCCGGGACTGCCGCGCTCGATCCTGCAGGGCGGCCGCTGGGCCGGCGTCGAAATCATCTCGAAATCCGGTGCATTCGGTCCCAGCGAGCTGTGGCGAGATCTGCTGCGGGACAATCATCTACTCAGAATGGAGAGTCCGACATGACCTCTCGTCATCTTGCCATCACCATGGGCGACCCGGCCGGGATCGGCCCGGAGATCATCGTCAAGGCCTGCGTCGGGCTGAAGGACCGGATCGCGACCGGCGATCTGCGCTTGCTGATTATCGGCAGCGGCGCGGCGCTCGATGGCGCGAAGGCGGCTCTCGGAGCCAATGTTGCGATCCCCCAAGTCTCCGCGGAGGATCGTGAGTGGCCGAACCTCTGCTACCTGCAGGCGGATGCTGAGGGAGACCCGATCAAGCCCGGCGTGCTCAGCGCCGATGGCGGCCGCTTTGCCTACAAGGCGATCGAGCAGGGCGTGCGTTTGACGCAGGCGGGACGGACCGGGGCCATCGTCACCGCGCCGCTCAACAAGGAAGCGCTCAACAAGGCCGGCTATCATTTTCCCGGTCATACCGAGATGCTGGCGCATCTAACCGGCGTGCGCGGCTCGGTGATGCTGCTCGCCCACGGCAACATGCGTGTCAGCCACGTCTCGACCCATGTGGCGCTGGAGGACGTGCCGAAGCGTCTGACGCCGGAGCGCCTGCGCATGGTGATTGACCTCACCAATGATGCCTTGCTGCGGCTCGGCATCGCCAAGCCGAAGATCGCGATCGCCGCGCTCAATCCGCATGCCGGCGAGGGCGGCCTGTTCGGCCGGCAGGATATCGACGTCTCCGCGCCGACGATCGCGAAAGCGGTTGCGGATGGTCTCGACGTCGTCGGCCCTGTGCCCGGCGACACCATCTTCGTCAAGCTGCGCGCCGGCCAGTACGATGCGGCGGTCGCGATGTACCACGACCAGGGGCATATCCCGGTCAAGCTGCTCGGCTTCCAGGTCGATCCCGCGACCGGCCGCTGGCAGGAGCTCTCGGGCGTCAACATCACGTTGGGGCTGCCGATCATCCGCACCTCCGTCGATCACGGCACCGCCTTCGACATCGCCGGCAAGGGCATCGCCAATGAGCGCAGCCTGATCGAGGCCATCGACTATGCCGAACGGCTGTCCGCCGGCGCCTCCGCATCCAAATCATGAGATCGAACGCAAGATGACCAACGCCTTCACGCCTATCGAGATCCAGCGCCCCACCATCCTGGAGTTCGGCAACGGCACCATCATCGCCGCGGCGCGCTTCGCCGCGCGGATCGGCGCCAAGCGGCCGCTGGTGATCTCCGATCCGTTCAACGCACGCCGCGTCGACACGTTGGCGCTGCCGGGCGCCGTCAAGGTGTTCGGCGATGTCAAGCCCGAGCCGGACCTGCCCAATCTCGAGAAGGCGGTGGCAATGGCGAAGGACGTCAAGCCCGATCTCGTGGTCGGTTTCGGTGGCGGCAGCGCAATGGATCTCGCCAAGCTGGTCGCGGTGATGTGCACGTCCGACGTGCCCTTTGCCGACATCGTCGGGCCGGAGAAGGTGGCCGGCCGCAGCGTTGCGCTGATGCAGATCCCGACGACATCAGGCACCGGCAGCGAGGCTGGCACGCGCGCGCTCGTCACCGACCCCGTCAGCCAGAACAAGCAGGCGGTGCAAAGCCGCTTCATGCTGGCTGACATCGCCATCGTCGATCCGGACCTGACGATGACCGTGCCGAAGGAGGTCACCGCGGCGACCGGCGTCGATGCGCTGGCGCATTGCGTCGAGGCCTATACCAGTCGCAAGGCGCATCCGACGATCGATCTCTACGCGCTCGAGGGCGCGCGGCTGGTCGGACGCTATCTCAAGCGCGCGGTGGCCGATGGCGGTGATCGCGAGGCGCGCGCGGGTCTGTCGCTGGCCTCGCTCTATGGCGGCTATTGCCTCGGGCCGGTGAACACGACCGCCGGTCATGCGGTGGCCTATCCGCTCGGCACGCGTCACCACGTGGCGCATGGGCTGGCCTGTGCGGTGATCTTCCCGCACACGCTCGCCTTCAACATGCCGGCGGTGGAGGCGAAGACGGTCGCGGTGCTGGGCGCACTGGGCTTGCAGGAACGCAACGATCCGAAGCTCGCATTCGACGCGACCTATGGGTTCTGCAAGGAGCTCGGCATCGAGATGCGGCTCGCCGCTCTCGGCGTGCCCAGAAACGATCTCGGCGTGATGGCCGATGAGGCGCACGCCATTCGCCGCCTGCTCGACAACAATCCGCGCGACCTCGGCCGGGACTCGATCCTGAGCATGTACGAGACCGCGTTCTAGCTCTCTCCGCCGCTCCGCGCGGCGGCCAATCTACAACACGGACAACGGAGGAAAACTTTGATGAGATCGATGTGGGCTGCTCTTGCCTCAGTCATGCTGCTGGCGACGTCACCGGCGAAGGCGCAGGATGCCTATCCGTCCAAGCAGGTGACGGTGATCGTTCCCTTTGCCGCCGGCGGCACCGCGGACATTTTCGCGCGCATGGTCTCCAACCATCTGCAGGTGAAGTTCGGCAAGCCCTTCGTGGTCGAGAATGTCGGCGGCGCCGGCTCGATCCTCGGCGTGACGCGGCTCGCGAAATCCGCGCCTGACGGCATCACGCTCGGCGTTGCCAGCACGTCCGCGCTTGCGATCAACCCATCGCTCTACGGGCCGAAGCTCAGCTACCAGCCGGACAAGGACCTGATGCCGGTCGCCCAGATCAGCGTCGTGCCCAACGTGCTCGTCGTCAACCCCAACAAGATCAAGGCGCGCACCGTGCCCGAGCTGATCGCCTATCTGAAGGCGAATCCGGACAAGGTCTCGTTCGGCTCGGCCGGTGTCGGCACCTCGCAGCACCTTGCCGGCGAGCTGTTCCAGCAGATGACCGGCACCAAGATGGTGCACGTGCCCTACAAGGGCTCGAGCCAGATGCTGACGGATCTGCTGAGCGGGCAGATCGATCTCGCGTTCGATAACGTGCCGCTGCTGCTGCCGCAGGTGAAGACCGGCCAGCTCGCGCTGCTCGCGACCGCAACGCCCAAGCGCGCAGACTTCGATCCGCAGGCGCCGGCCGTCGCCGAGTTCCTGCCCGGCTTCGAGGCGGTGGCCTGGCACGGCTTCTTCGTTCCTGCCGGGACGCCGAAGCCGATCGTCGAAAAGCTCTCGGCCGAGATCCGTGCCTTCATGCAGCAGCCGGAGACGGTGCAGAAATTGGCTGAGCTCGGCGCCACCGCGGTCGCCGTGGATTCCGAACCGTTCGCGGCCTACATCGCCGCCGAGACGGCGCGCTGGAAGAAGGTGATCGAGGCCGCGAACATCAAGCTGGACTAAAGCGCGATGCGATGAGGATGGAATCGCCATCGCGCTCGAGGTTATTGTTTAAAGCGTGATCTTTTCGGAAAACCGCTGCGCACTTTTCCGGGTCATGCTTTAGGCGGCGATCCATCCACCGCGGCGCTTGCCAGCCCGGAAACGAGCGGGTAGAACCCTGCCACGCCCGAGCCGTGATTTGCGCCAAACGCGCTGCCGGTGACAGTCGAACGAATCAGCAAGTGTTTGAATTTGTTCGATTATTCCGTTGGGGAATGGTGTAACGGTAGCACAACAGACTCTGACTCTGTTTGTCTTGGTTCGAATCCAGGTTCCCCAGCCAGTTCCGGGCGTTCTCGACGATCCAGGTTTCGTTCGGATAGCCGCGCTGCTCGCGACGGTTTGCCTCAGCTGAAAATCGCATCTCGCCGTCGGATCGCCGCGCTCTGCATCGTCCTTGGGGCCATACAACCCTTGGGAGATCCGTTATGCCCTATGTCGATGGTTTCGTTCTGGCCGTGCCGAAGGACAAGATCGAGGCTTACAAGACGCTGACGGCGACTGCCTGCGCGCTCTGGATGGAGCACGGTGCGCTCGATTACGTCGAATGCATCGGTGACGACGTCCCCTATGGCGAGCTGACCTCGTTCCCGCGCGCCGTGATGGCGAAAGAAGACGAAGTCGTGGTGTTCTCCTGGATCGTCTACCGCGACCGGGAGACCCGCGATGCCGTCAACAAGAAGGTGATGGCGGACCCGCGGCTGAAGATGGAGGGCATGCCGTTCGACGGCAAGCGCATGATCTATGGCGGCTTCACGACGCTGATGCAGGCGAGCGACGTCGTCGGCTGACAGAGAAGACCTATCTCGGAGACGCGCGGCCGCATTCGGCCTGGAGCAGCAGCAACAGGCAGTCGGCGAGCCGCGTCTCCATCTCCTTCGACGAGAGCGACAGCGGTCCGGGATCGTTGAGGATCGCGTTCACCAGCGTGCCCAGCACGATCTGGAAGCCGAAGGCGATGGCGCGGGTCTTTGCCGCCTTGCGGCCCTTGCCCATGGCCGGCAACAGGAGAGGGGTCGCGCGCGTGGTGGTCGCCCGGGCGAGGGCCTTGAACGGCGTCCATTGGTCCGGGCGAGTGTCGTCGTGCTGAAGTGCGGCGCGCAGCACGCCCTCGTGGCTGCGCATCCAGACGATGATGCCGCTGACGACGACATGGCAGAGCTCGTCGAGGCCCATGCCGGGGGAGGGCGGGCGGATGTCGCCGAGCCGCTGCTCCGCGTCGCGTGTGGCCAGTGCCATCAGCGCGTTGAAATAGCTCTCCTTGCTTTCGAAACGACTGTAAAAGGCGCCGACGGTGGCTCCGACTTCGGTGCACAGCGCCTCGATCGAGAGCTCTCCAAGGCTGCGCGTCCTCAGCATCGCGGCGCCGGCGCGCAGCAGCGCCAGCGTCGTTTCCCGGCTGCGCTTCTGCCGCGACGGAGCCACCCCCGGCAGGTCGAAATCGGGAAGCTCAGGCTGGTCTGACCGTGGGCGCATCCGGGCTTGCATCCGCCAAAAATAATAATCATAATTCTGATTATAATTTAGGCCGATACGAGCCGCGGGTCAACCGCGGGCGCGCAAAGACAACGGGCTCAAGACAACGAAATACGGCCCAGCAGGGAGGATCAGATGAGCGCAGGCAGCGGTACGCCGTTCCGCGGCAGCGTCGGCAAGACGGTTGCGGAGTCAAAACCCTGGTGGCCGGACGCTGTGAAGCCGCCCGAGGGCGCGCCGAACATCCTCGTGGTGCTGTTCGACGACGTCGGCTTCTCCGATTTCGGCTGCTACGGTTCGGCGATCAGGACGCCGACCATCGACAGGCTCGCCGCGGAAGGCTTGCGCTACAGCGGTTTCCACACCACTGCGATGTGCTCGACGACGCGCGCCGCGCTGCTCACCGGGCGCAACCATCATTCGGTCGGGGTCGGGTGCCTCGCCAATTTCGATTCCGGCTATCCCGGCTATCGCGGCAAGATCGCGCGCGAGGCGGGGACGCTGGCCGAGATGCTGCGCGGGCACGGCTATCGCAACTACATGGTCGGCAAATGGCACGTCACGCCGCTGACCGAGAGCGGGGCCACCGGCCCGTTCGACGGCTGGCCGCTCGGGCGCGGCTTCGATCGCTTCTACGGCTTCCTCGATGCCGAGACTGACCAGTACGCGCCGGAGCTCGTCTCCGACAACACGCATGTCGATCCGCCGGGCAGCTACGCCGACGGCTATCATCTGACCGAAGACCTGATCGACCAGTCGATCCGCTTCATCGGCGATCACCTCGCCGATCGGCCCGAAATTCCCTGGCTGACCTGGGTCGCGCTCGGAGCCTGCCATGCGCCGCATCAGGCGCCGGCCGAGATCATCAAGAGCTATGACGCCACCTTCGCCCATGGCTGGGACGTCGAGCGCGAGCAGCGTCTCGCGCGCCAGAAGGCGATGGGCCTGGTGCCCGCGGCTACGAAGATGCCCGCGCGCAATGACGGCGTGAAGGCCTGGGAGGAGCATTCGGCCGACGAGCGGCGCGTCTTCACCAGACTGCAGGCGGCCTTCGCCGGCATGCTCGACCATTCCGACCGCCATCTGGCGCGGCTGGTCGCATTCCTCGACACGGCCGGCATCCGCGACAACACCGTGATCATCGTGATGTCCGACAATGGCGCGAGCCAGGAGGGCGGGCCGCTCGGATTCGTCAATGCGATGGGGCCGTTCAACTTCAAGCCGGAGCCGATCGCCGAAAAGCTCGCCCGCATCGACGATATCGGCGGGCCCGACACCCACAGCAACTTCCCGCATGGCTGGGCGATGGCATCCAACACGCCGCTGCGCCGTTACAAGCAGAACACCCATGGCGGCGGCATCCGCGATCCCTTCGTCATCAACTGGCCAAAGAGGATTGTGGCCAAAGGCGAGCTGCGTCACCAGTTCGTCCACGCCTGCGACCTCACGCCGACGCTGCTGGAGCTGATCGGTATCGACGCTCCCGCGGATATCGCAGGCTGCCGGCAGATGCCGCTCGAAGGCGAGAGCTTTGCGCGGTCGATCGCGAATGCATCCGCGCCGTCGAAGAGCTCGCCGCAATATTTCGAGATGTTCGGCCATCGCGGTCTCTGGCACGCCGGGTGGAAGGCGGTCGCCTTTCATCCGTCGGGCACGCCGTTCGAGAACGACAAATGGGAGCTGTTCCATCTGGATGCGGATTTCTCCGAGACCAACGACCTTGCGGCAACCGAGCCGGAGCGTCTCGGCCGGATGATCGCGATGTGGTGGGACGAGGCCGAGAAGCACAACGTGCTGCCGCTCGACGACCGCTTCGGGCCGCGCTTTGCGGAGAATGCCAAGCGTTTCCACGGTGCGCGCCACCACTTCGTCTTTCACGCCGGCATGGGCCACGTGCCGACCGACGTCGCGCCCGACGTGCGCAGCCGTAGCTACACGATCGAGGCACATGTCGAGACCGGCGAGCAGGGCGCTGACGGCGTGCTGATCTCGCACGGCGATGCGACGTCGGGCTACAGCCTCTATGTCAGCGACGGCTATCTCGTGCACGATCTCAACATCGGCGGCAGCCACCAGATCGTGCGGTCGGACCGCAAGGTACCGTCAGGCGCGCGGCGGCTCGGCGTGCATGTCGAGCGTCTGGTGCGCAAGGAGCCGCCGGCGAAGGGCGCGCGCACCGGCGTCAGCGCGTACACGCTGCTGATCGACGGCGAGCCGGCGGGGTCGCTGCAGACCCAGCTTGGCTTCCACACGCTGATATCGTGGTCAGGCCTCGACATCGGCCGCGACCGCGGCAGCCCGGTCTCGCATTACGCGGCGCCGTTCGCGTACGGGGGACGGCTGCTGCGCGTCACTGTCACCATGCATGACGACCAGAAGCTCGACGGCGAAGCCGTCGGCAACGCGCAGATGGCGCGGCAGTGACGGAGAAACCCCTTACTTGATCTTGTCGTAGGCGGCCGCGAAATCGCCCAGCGGCATCTGGATCGCGATTGTCTCCTTGGCCATGTTCTGGAACGAGACCTTCAATTGCTTGCCCGCCCGCAAGGCGGCGAGGAGGTCCGCCGCGACCGGCGTCGAGGCGTAGCAGCCGCGGTTTTCGCAGGTCTGGATCTGCAGGTCGAACGTCTTGCCTTCGTCGACCTGGAGCTTGGCGCCGACGGGGAGGTTGAGGCCGAGCGGCAATTGCAGCAGCGCCACCGGCGTGCGGGCGTCGGGCGCGATGCGGATGTTGATCAGGACGACGGTCTGGCCGGTCTTGGTCAGCACCGCGTTCTGCTCCATCGCGCATTCGAGCGGCGCATCGCGGCTGGCGCTGGTGCAGCGGACGATCCAGCCAGGCTGCCCGGGCGCACCGTCAGCCTGTGCTTGTGTCGGCGCGGGCGAGGGGTGTGCGGCCGGGGCAGGTGCTGCGTTCTTCTTCGCGCCCTGCTGGGCATGCGCGGCGCCCAAGGACCACAGGATAAATGCGGCGAGGGCGACAAGTCTGGATTGCATGAGCATGACGAAACCGCGTTGGCGTGAACCGAGGGCCTCGCTGTAGCGTCGCGGGAGGCGCGGCGCAAGCTTACTCGGCCGCTTGCTTGACGGTGCCGTGCGCGGTCGCCTCGTCGCCTTCGTCGTCGTCCGAACGGCCCCAGGTGGAGAACCAGTTGTTGAGCTTGTCGAGATAGAGATAGACGACGGGCGTCGTGAACAGCGTCAGCGCCTGGCTGACGATGAGGCCGCCGACCATGGCGTAGCCGAGCGGCTGGCGGATCTCGGCGCCGGTGCCGTGACCGAGCATCAGGGGCACGCCGCCGAGCAGCGCGGCCATCGTCGTCATCATGATCGGGCGGAAGCGCAGCAATGCGGCCTGGCGTATCGATTCCTCCGGCGTCTTGTGCTCGTCGCGCTCGGCCGCGATCGCAAAATCGACCATCATGATGCCGTTCTTCTTCACGATGCCGATCAAAAGGATGATGCCGATCAGCGCAATCAGGCTGAAATCGAAGCCGGCCGCCATCAGGATCGCGAGCGCGCCGACGCCGGCTGAGGGCAGCGTCGACAGAATCGTGATCGGATGGATGTAGCTCTCGTAGAGAATGCCGAGGATCAGGTAGACGACGACGAGCGCGGCGAGGATCAGCAGCGGCACGGTGCCGAGCGATTGCTGGAACGCCTGCGCGGTGCCCTGGAAGCTCGAGTTGAGCGTCGGCGGCGCGCCGAGATCGGCCATCGCCTTCTGGACGGCTTCGGTTGCCTGGCCGAGCGCGACGCCTTGCGCGAGGTTGAAGCTGATCGTGATCGCCGGGAACTGGCCCTGATGGCTGATCGAGAGCGGGCGGACCGGATCGGTGGTCCAGGTCGCGAATGTCGACAGCGGGACCTGATCGCCGGTCAGCGGCGATTTGAGATAGAGCTTGTTGAGGCTGTCGAGATTGCCCTGCATCTCCGGCAAGATCTCCAGGATCACCTTGTAGGTGTTGAGCTGGGTGAAATATTGCGTGACCTGCCGCTGTCCGAAGGCGTCATACAGCGTGTCGTCGATCAGCTGCGGCTGGATGCCGTAGCGTGAGGCGGTGTCGCGGTTGATCTTGAGCTGGACGGTGGTGCCCTGCGTCTGCTGGTCGGTCGCGACGTCGCGCAGCTCCGGCAGCGTCTGCATCTTGGCGAGGATCTTGGGCGCCCATTCGTTGAGCTCCTCCAGATTGGCGTCCTGCAGCGTGAATTCGAACTGCGTACGCGTCGGCCGGCCGCCGAGCCGGACGTCCTGGGACGCCTGCATGTAGAGGCGGGCGCCGGGCACCTTGTCGAGCTGGGGACGGAGGCGTGCGATGATCTCCTGCGCCGACGCGTCGCGCTGATTGCGCGGTTTCAACGTGATGAACAGGCCGCCGTTGTTGCCGGCTCTGCCGCTGCCGCCGATCGCCATGGCGACGCTGGCGACGCCTGGATCCGCCTGCACGACCTTGGCGAGCGCCTCTTGCCGCTCCTTCATGGCCGCGAAGGAAATGTCCTGCGAGGCTTCGGAGGTCGAGGTGATCAGGCCGTTGTCCTGCTGCGGGAAGAAGCCCTTGGGGATCAGCACGAAGAGATAGACCGACAAAGCGAGAGTCGCAAAGAAGATGGCGAGCGTGGTGCGCCTCCAGCTCAGGGCGATGTCGAGAACATGCTCATAGCCGCGCAGCATCGCGTCGAAGGCGCCTTCGCTCCACTGATAGAAGCGGCCGTGCTTGACTTCGCCATGGGCGCGCAGGAAGCGCGAGGCCATCATCGGGGTCAGCGTCAGGGAGACGACCATCGAGACGAAGATGGTCATCGCCAGCACGACGGCGAACTCGCGGAACAGGCGGCCGATGATGCCGCCCATCAGCAGCAGCGGGATCAGCACCGCGACCAGCGAAATGCTGATGGAAACGATGGTGAAACCGATTTCCTTCGCGCCCCTGTAGGCGGCGGCCATCGGCGCTTCGCCCTCCTCGACGTAGCGGGAGATGTTTTCGAGCATGACGATGGCGTCATCGACCACGAAGCCGACCGCGATCGTCAGCGCCATCAGGGAGAGGTTGTCCAGGGTGTAGCCGGCCACCCACATCAGCGAGCAGGCGCCAAGCAGCGCCAGAGGGACGGTAATCGTGGGAATGACCGTCGCCCAGAAGCTGCGCAGGAAGATGAAGATGACCATGACCACAAGGAAGATGGTCAGGAGCAGGGTGAACTGGACGTCTTCGACCGCGGCCCGGATCGTCTGGGTTCGGTCGCTCATCAGCTCGATCTTGATCGCCGGCGGGATCGCCGCAACGAGGCGTGGCAGGGCCGCCTTGATCTTGTCCACGGTCTCGATGACGTTGGCACCGGGCTGCTTGAACACGACGAGGAAAACGCCGCGTTTGCCGTTCGCCCAGGCCGCCTGCTTGGCATCTTCCGGACCGGTGACGGCCTGCCCGATGTCGCGGATGCGCAGCGGCCCGCCGTTGCGGTAGGCGATGATGACGTCGTTCCAGTCCTTGGAATGGGTGAGCTGATCGTTGGCGTAGATCGTGTAGGCGCGGTTGGGGCCGTCAATGTTGCCCTTGGGGCTGTCGACCGTCGTGATCGCGATCTGGCTGCGCACGTCCTCCAGCGACAGGCCCTTGGCGACGAGCTTGGCCGGATCGATCTGGATACGGATCGCCGGTTTCTGCTGGCCGCCGATGATGACTTGCGCGACGCCGGAGATCTGGCTGATCTGCTGCGCCAGCTGCGCATCGACGGAGTCGCTCACGGTGGTCAGCGGCAGGGTGTCCGACGTGGCGGACATGATGAGGATCGGCGAGTCCGCCGGATTGACCTTGCGGTAGGTCGGTGGCGACGGCAGATTCTTCGGCAACTGGCCGGAGGCCGCGTTGATGGCTGCCTGAACGTCGTTGGCAGCACCGTCGATGCTGCGATTGAGGTCGAACTGAATGGTGACCGACGCGGTGCCCAGATAACTCGTCGAGGTCATCTGCGCGATGCCGGGGATCTGGGCGAACTGGCGCTCCAGCGGCTGGGCCACGGACGAGGCCATCGTCTCGGGGCTGCCGCCCGGCAGGTTGGCAGTGATCTGGATGGTCGGGAAGTCGACCTGCGGCAGCGGTGCGACCGGAAGCAGGGGATAGGCGACGAGACCGATGAAGAGAATACCGGCCATCAGCAGCGAGGTGCCGATGGGATAACGGATGAAAGGTGCCGAAATCCCGCCCTCAGTCATTCCCGTCGTACCTTACTCTGGGCCGGATCCGAGCTCGCCACCGCCGTCGAGACGAGGCTCCCGGGCTGGACCTTGAACTGACCGCCGACAATCACCTGCTGACCGGGGCTCAAGCCTTCTTCGATGACCGAATGGCCGTCGATGGCATAGCTGACCTTGACCTTGTGCACCTCGGCCTTGTTGTCCTGATTGACCGTATAGGCATAGAGGCCGTTGGTGGAATGCTGGACCGCGTCATCCGGAACCACGGTCGCGTCCTTCAGCGTCCGCACCAGAAGCCGCGTCGAGACCGATTGGCCCGGCCACAGCGCGTGGTCCTTGTTGTCGAACACCGCCTTGAGCCGGATCGTCCCGCTGGTCGTGTCGACCTGGTTGTTGATGACCGCAAGCTTGCCCTCGGCCAGCGTCTTCTTGCCGTCGGTGCTGAAAGCGATGACCTTGAGCGCGCCGCTCTTCTGGCCCTCGCTGATATAGGGAAGCTGGTCTTCCGGCGCGGTGAAGATCACGGAAATCGGCTCGACCTGCGAGATCGTGACGATGCCCGTCTGCGTCGAGGCGTTGACGATGTTGCCGATGTCGACCTGGCGCAGGCCTGCGACGCCGGTGATCGGCGCCTTGACCTGGGTGTAGTCGAGCTGGGTCTGGGCGTTGGCGATCGCGGCTTCGTCGGCGGCGATCTGGGCAGTGAGCTGGGCGACGGTCGAGCGCTGGGTGTCGACCCGCTGCGCGGTCGCGAATTCGCCGAGCTTCATGGCGCGTTGAAGTTCGAGATTGGCGTTGGCGAGGCTGGCCTCGTCCTGCGCCTTCTTGGCCTTGGCCTGGTCGAGCGTGGCCTGATAGGGACGGGGGTCGATCGAGACCAGAAGCTCGCCCTCCTGGACGATCTGGCCTTCCCTAAAGGTGAGTTTGTCGATCTGGCCATCCACCCGGCTGCGGACCTGGACGGTGTTGAAGCCCTGAACCGTGCCGAGACCGGTCAAGTAGACCGGGAAGTCGACTTTCTGGACCGGAGCAACGCTCACAGGGACGGCGGGCGGGCGGGGTGGACCCTTCTGGGCGGTCTGGGTTTTTCCGGCTCCAGATCCGAATTTCTGCCAACCATAGTAACCCGCGGAGGCCACGGCCGCGATGATCAGAAGCCAGAGGATCGGCCGGGACTTTTTCATGTCGTCTCGTGTCGGCTCGTATGCCCTCAGCTAACGAATGACAGGGCAATCGCAGGGTTCCAGCGGGTTTGTATAATACACGCCAAGTTCCAGTGTAAACAGCACTATCGGTTGAGAATCCTAAACAATTGGAAAGCTTTGCACCGTCTGGGCAGTGCTCTGGCGCGGCGGTGTGCAGGGCTGCATTTGCTTGGTCGGCTCGAGCGGCGGGCAAGTCTTGTGCGGCACCCGCAGACAGTGTGCTCGATCCGAATGGCGCCGCGCCGGGTCGCCGCTCGGCGCTGCTCGCAAGAATGGTTCTAAATCGTGTGGCAGCCGTTTTGGTTGTCAGCAATTCGTGCATCGGTCATATCCGGCGCCGCCACCTATGGAGCGCAGAATGGATGAATTGAACGGCAAGCTGATCGCGTGTCAGATTCTGATCACGGGATTGATCGCGCGGGTGGCCAACGAGCAGCGCGATCCCTTGCGCTTCCTCACCGACTTCCGGGACGAGATCAAAGCCGTCGTGAACGGCGTCAACATCGCCGGCATGGACTCAACCGATCGCGTGCGCGCCGTCGCGCAGAAGACCGTCGACGAGTTGTTTTCGCTGATGAAGCCGCCGAGCAGCGATTGATGTCGTGCGGAAGATTGATGATGTGAAGGAGGCTGCGCTTATGCCGGCAAATGGCGCAGCTTTTTAGAATGAGTCCAGTCTTGGTTTAGAACGGTTTCAAACTGCAGTTTAGAATTGTTTTGATCTGGATCGATTCAAGGGTTCTTGCGAGCCGCTCGCATTGACCCGCTATTTTGCCGCCGATACCAACAACTCATCGTTCGTCGAAGTGAATGAGCGAACAGGAAGATGGGGCGTTTGGTAATGGGGCAGGTGGTCGCACCGAAATCGTTGCGTTCGGTCGCAGCATTCGATCTGTTGGATGAAAAATCCGCGGGCGTTTCTGGCAAGAAGGCCTCCGCGGTTGCGAGCTTGATCGCGGTGGCGTCGGTATCGAGCGGCGCGCAGGCGCAGCAGTCGAACCTGCCGCCGGTGACGGTCGACGCGCCCGTCGAGCGGCCGCGTCCGACGGCATCGAAGCCCTCGCCGGAGCAGGTCCGCGCCCGCAACGCGATTCGTCGCGCCGCGCAACGCGAGCAGGCGACGCAGCAGGCAGCCCCGACCACGCCGTCAGGCGCTGTCGACGGCAATCCCTATGCCGATCCCGCCGCGCCCTACAAGGTCGACCACGTCCAGGCCTCGGGCAAGTTTCCCGAGAAGATGCTGAATACGCCCAAGAGCATCACGGTGCTCAGCAAGGAAGTTCTCGAGGACAAGAACGCGACGACCCTGAAGGAGATCGGGCGCTCGACCGCGGGCGTGACGCTTGGCTCGGGTGAGGGCGGCAACGCGTTTGGCGACCGCTTCTTCATTCGCGGCTTCGATGCGCGCAACGACGTGTTCATCGACGGCATCCGCGATCCCGCCGTTTCCATCCGCGAGAACTTCTTCACCGAGCAGATCGAGATCCTGCGCGGCCCTGCATCGTCCTACGCCGGCCGCGGAACCGCGGGCGGTGCCATCAACATCGTCACCAAGCAAGCCGGTGACCGCAACTTCCAGCGCATGGACACCGAGTTCGGCACCGACCGGACCAAGCGCGTCACGCTCGACGTCAACCAGGTCATCGACCCGACCTTCTCGGTGCGCACCGGTGGCCTGTTCCAGGACGCCAACGTCGCCGGCCGCGACTACGTGACCGACAATCGCTGGGGCACCTTCATCTCGACCAAGTACACCCCGACCAGCGACCTCAAGATCACGACCAACTACGTCCACACCGACCTCAGCGGCTACCCCGATTTCGGCGTGCCCTATTACAAGCAGGGCAACGTGCCGGTGACCTCGGCCGGCATTCCGCGCGGCAACTGGTACGGCTTCCTCAACCGCGACTTCCAGACGGCGCGGCAGGATTTCGGCACCGGCACGGTCGAGTACAAGGTCAACGACGCCATCACGCTGACCAGCAAGGTGCGTGGCGAGCACTCGCTGCTCAACTACATCGGCACGCTGCCGCAGAACCCGATTACGACCAGCCCCAACCCGCTGCTCTGGACCACGACGGCGAGCGCGCAGAGCCGCTACCAGACCGTGGACGTGTGGGCCAACCAGAACGAGGCTACGTTCAAGCTCGACACCGGCGGGGTCAAGCACACCGCGGTGTTCGGCGTCGAATATGCGAACGAGAACATCTCGATCGACCGTTACTCCGGCCTTGCGGCTGAGCTGGCCGGCTCGCCGTTCACGAGCACCGGCGCCATCTCGGGTGTCAATCTCTATGCGCCCCAGTACACCTATCTCTCCGGCTTCGGCATTCCGTCACTCATCGGAAATCCGACACGCTACGGCGTCAACACCAGCAGCGTGTATGTGATGGACACCGCGAACTGGCAGGACACGATCATCGTGAACGGTGGCGTTCGCTACGACGGTTATAGCCAGAGCGCGTCGAACAATACCAATTATGTGAAGCAGAACTCCGATCTGGTGAACTACAACGTCGGTTTGGTCTACAAGCCGATGTCGATCGGCAGCGTCTATGCAGCCTACGCCACCTCGGCCAATCCGTTCGGTTCGGAGCTCGACGCGACCGGCACCGACTACGGCGGCGTTCCCGCCAACTCGACCATCTTGCTTGGGCCCGAGCGCAACAAGGCGATTGAGGTCGGCACCAAATGGGAGCTTGCGGATCGCCACCTGCTGGTGACCGGTGCGCTGTTCCAGACCACCAAGGACAACGCGCGCGAGACCGTCAACGGCCTGCTGACGTCGGGTGCTGCCTACAGGATCCAGGGCATCGACATCGAAGCCGAGGGCAAGATCACCGATCGCTGGAGCATCTTCGGCGGCCTGGTGCTGATGCAGTCCAAGGTCACGCAGAGCGGCGTCGCCTCCAATCTCGGCCTGCAGCTTGCCAACGTGGCCCATCAGTCGTTCAGCATGCTGACCAAGTACAAGTTCGACGACGGCTGGGAGCTCGGCGGGCAGGCGGTGTACCGCTCGAAGGTCTATGGCGGCACGTTTGCGGCCAACACCAACGAGCTGCCGAGCTATTGGCGCTTCGACGCGTTCGTCGAGAAGAAGATCGACAAGAACTGGACCATGAAGTTCTACGCGCAGAACCTGACCAACAAGCTCTATTACGACTCGTTCTATCGCAGCAACGTACCGTTCGTTGCGGTCGCGCCGGGGCGGGCGTTCTACCTCGTGACGACGGCGAAGTTCTGAACATGTTGACATGCCTGCCTGGCGTTCTCAGCAAGGATGATGTGGCGGATTTCCGCCGCATCATGGACGCCAGCACATGGGAAGACGGCCGTTCCACCGCCGGCGCGCAGTCGGCGATGGTCAAACGCAACGAGCAACTACCGCCTGACAGCGAGGTCGCGCGAAAACTCGGCAACCGCATCATCTCGGCTTTGACGTCGAATCCGCGCTTCATCGCGGCCGCGATCCCGCTGCAGATCTTCCCGCCGCTGTTCAACCGCTATGCGGCCGATAGCGGCCACCATTTCGGCCTGCATGTCGACAATGCGATCCGCGGCGACCGCCTGACCGGCCTTCGCATCCGCACAGACCTGTCGGTCACGCTGTTCCTCGCCGAGCCGGAAGAGTACGATGGTGGCCAACTTGTGATCGAGGACACCTACGGCTCGCACGAGGTCAAATTGCCGGCCGGCGACTGCGTGCTCTATCCTTCGACCAGCCTGCATCTGGTCACGCCGGTGACGAAGGGAACGCGGGTTGCGTCTTTCTTCTGGCTTCAGAGCATGATACGGGACGATCAAGCCCGGAGCATGATCTTTGACCTCGACACCGCGATTCAGGCGCTGGTGGAACGGCTCGGGCGTGACGATCCCGAAACGGTCAAATTGACGGGTATCTATCACAACCTCATTCGCTACTGGGCCGAAGTATGAAGATCATGTCCCTCCAAGCAAGCCTTGCCGCAGCCGTCATGCTGACGGCCGCCTGGCTCGCATCTCCCGTTTCCGCCCAGACACAAACCCCTCTCTCGGCGGCCGCGCAGCAGGCGGCTCCGCCGCCCGTGGCCAGCCCGGCTCCGGCGGCTGCGCCCTCGGCAACGGCACCTGCGGCTTCGACGGCTCCGGCAACCCCGTCCGTGGTCGCAGTTCCAGCGCCTGCCAAGTCCGAGCCCGCATCCGGTATTGCGCCGGCGATGAAGGAATTGTCGCCCTGGGTCATGTTCATGTCGGCCGACGTCATCGTGAAGGCGGTGATGATCGGGCTCGCCTTCGCATCGCTGGTGACCTGGACCGTCTTCATCGCCAAGTCGATCGAGCTGTCGGTCGCCTCCACCAAGCTTCGCTCGGCCTTGAAGAAGGTTGCCGAGACGCGCTCGCTTGCCGAGGCGCAGATGGCGCTCGGCGCCAAGGAGGGCATCCTGCCGTCCTTCCTGGCGGCGGCCCTGCGCGAGGCGCGGATGTCGGCCGGCCTGTCCAGCGATGCCGGCATCAAGGAGCGCGCGGCCTCCAGCTTCCAGGAGATCGTGCGCGCCGAGGCGCGGCGCATCCGGATCGGCATGGGCGTGCTTGCGACCATCGGCTCGACGTCGCCCTTCGTCGGCCTGTTCGGCACGGTCTGGGGCATCATGAACAGCTTCATCGGCATCTCGAAGTCGCAGACCACGAACCTCGCCGTCGTCGCGCCCGGTATCGCCGAGGCGCTGCTCGCCACCGCGATCGGCCTCGTCGCCGCGATCCCCGCGGTCATCATCTACAACCACTTCTCGCGCGTGACGAAGGGCTATCTCGAGCTCGTCAGCCGCGCCTCGGGCGCCGCAGGAAGGCTGCTTTCGCGCGATCTCGATCGCAGCCACGGCAGCGTGCATTCGCGCGCAGCGGAGTGAACCATGGCCGTTTCGCTCGCAGACAATGATGACGACGACGATTTCTCGGAAACGCATGACATCAACGTCACGCCGTTCATCGACGTCATCCTGGTTCTGCTGATCATCTTCATGGTCGCAGCTCCGCTCTCCACGGTCGATCTGCCGATCGACCTGCCGACCTCGAGCGCGACCCCGCAGAAGAAGCCGGACAAGCCGACCTATCTCAGCATCAAGCCTGACCTGACGCTTGCGATCGGAGAAAATCCGGTCCAGCGGGCCGAGTTGATCGGGACCCTCGACGGCCTGTCCGACATGAGCAAGGACAAATACGTGTTCCTGCGTGCCGACAAGTCGGTACCGTATGGGGAGTTGATGGGCGTCATGGAGCTCCTGCGCTCAGGCGGCTATACCCGGGTGAAGCTGGTGGCGCTGGAAGGCGCTGCGGGGGCGCCTGCGGCCGGCGCCGCTCAGCCTTAAGAAGACCTGTTATGTCAGACGAACTCAGACCATCCCGAAAACTCTGGATCCTGGCGGCGGTAGCGGCGCTGGTGCTCCATCTGGGTGGTGCTGCGCTCGCGCTGGCTCATTTGCGCGCCGATGATGACGGCGACGGTCTGGGGGCCGCCGGCGCGGAGTTCGCGGTCGAGATGGCCTCGCCCAAGGCGCCCGAAGCCGACCTGCCGCCCGGGCCCGACAGCGAAGCGATGCAGGAGCAGCAGGCGCTTCCCGAGCAAAAGGCCGAGACCAAGGAGACGGAGCTGCCAAAGGATCAGCCGCAGCAGGTCGAGGATCCCGATCGCGTCGTGACCGAGAACAACGCGAAGAAGCCGACGGAAGAGGATCCGAAGATTCAGGCGGTCGAAACGCCGGCCGCCGAAGCGTCGCCGAAATCGGTGGCGACGGCACGGCAGACGCTCGACGAGGATGCGCGCGAGGCCGAGAAGGCACTGGCGCCCGTCATCGGGCTCGGCAAGGACATCCTGAAGATCACGGCCGACTGGAACCGCAAGATCAGCGCGCACCTTGCGACTCACAAGGTCAATCCGGAGGGCAAGCAGCCGAGCAACCAGAAGGTCAAGGTGAGCTTCGCGATCAATCGCAAGGGCAACGTGCTGTCGGTGGATGTCGTGGAATCGTCCGGGGATGCAGCCTATGACGCGGCCGCGGTCTCGATTGTCCGCAAGTCTGATCCCATCCCGCAGCCGCCTGCCGGGCTGACCGAGGACCGGTTCGAGCGCACCGTCGATATCATCTTCACGCCGCCGGACGCGAAAAAGAAGAAGACCGCTCAGCGCCAGTAGAGCCGGATTCCGACATAGACCACGACCAGGCAGGCGAAGATCAGCGCCACCGGGAGCGGTCGCTTCTGAGGGCCGGCGAACGCCGCCGCCCCGAAGGACGCCGACTTCTTCGGCGCCGGAGCCGGACGGCGGAAGGCGGTAACATTGTCCGCAGCCGGCTCGGCCGCGCGTGGGCGGACGTCGGGCGGGGTTCCCGCGCCGCCCATCTCCGCATAATAGGCCTTGTAGATCGCGCCGATGGTGGCCTCGGTGGCCTCGCCCTCGTTCATCTGCGCCAGCAGGTTCTGGTAGCTTGCGAGGAACTCCTGGGCTTCCGGCGGCAGCGCGGACGATCCGTTGAGCTTGGCCATCATCTTCCAGGTGGCGAAATCGGCGCGGGCGCGGGTATCGGCGCGTCGCGCGATGAGCATATCGGCAGCTTTGACCAAGTCGGCCTCTGGCCCTTCGGCTTGTGTTCGAATGTCGCTGTTCAACTACGCATTGCCGGTCAGGAAGAGAACAGCCTGAATCACATAACCGGTCAACGTCCGCAGTATTGCTGAAATAACATCAAGATTTAGACCGAACTGCGAGCCCGCGAGCGGTAGCAGGATCAGGAGACCGATCAGGATCAGCATCCCGAACGGCTCGAGCCGGGCCAGCGGCAAGGCGAGCGGCCTCGGCAATAGCCCGACCGCCACGCGCCCGCCGTCGAGCGGCGGGATCGGCATCATGTTGAAGACGGCCAGGATCGCGTTGATGATGAGGGCATTCTTGAGGTTGTCGGCCACCCATTTCGCCGAGCTCGCCGGCACCAAGGGCAGGGCATGGAAGGCGAGGGCGGCGGCCAGCGCCAGCAGGATGTTGGTGACGGGCCCGGCCAGCGCCACCCAGACCATGTCGAGCCTGGGGTTGTTCAGCTTGCGGAAGTTGACCGGCACCGGCTTGGCATAGCCGAACAGGAACGGCGAATGCGCGAACAGCAGCATCGCCGGCAGGATCAGCGTGCCGAAGGGGTCGATGTGCCTGATCGGATTGAAGCTGACACGGCCGAGCTGCGCGGCCGTGTTGTCCCCGAGCCGGTCCGCGACGAAGGCATGCGCGGCCTCATGGAAGGTAATGGCGAGCACTAGCGGCAGCACCCAGACCGAGAAGTCATAAATGGAAATGTTCACGGCTCGTTGATCCCGGTTTGCTTGCGGCCTTGCAGCCGTCCCAGCCAACCGGCGGTGCAGCAACGCTTCGGCTCAAGATAGGGGCGCCGGTTCCGAAATGCCACGCTGCAGATGACCCGCGAATAATGCCGCGCACGGCCGACCGTTGCCTGACGTCACGCCGGGATCGTCGTCTGATATTGGGTCAGGCCGTCGTCGAGCTTCAGCCATGCGAGCTTTTCCGACACCCAGATGTGCTCCGTCGGCGCAAAGGCATTGCGGTCGTCGAATGTCGCAAGCGCGGCGCCCGCGAGCGTGCCGTTACGCCGCCAGGCGAACAGCCGCGTGCCGCAGCGCTTGCAGAACACGCGATCGATGTTCTCCGAGGACGCGTAGCGCTCGGTCTCGCCCTCGACGGTCAGCGCGCGCTGGTCGAACTGTGCGCGGGCGAAGAAGGGCGAGCCCATCGCCTTCTGGCAGGTGCGGCAATGGCAGACGCGAACGTTGAGCGGCTCGCCCTCCGCCTTGAACCGCACCGCGCCGCACAGGCATCCGCCCTCGTGGATCATGCTGTCCTCAATAGGTTGCGCGCCCGCCGGAGATGTCGAACACGGCGCCGGTCGAGAATGCGCAATCCTCGGATGCCAGCCAGCTCACCATCGCGGCCAGCTCCTCGACCAGCACGAAACGCGCCTTCGGGATCTTCGACAGCATGAAGTCGATATGCTGCTGCGTCATCTGGTCGAAGATCGCGGTCTTGGCGGCCGCCGGGGTCACCGCGTTGACGAGAATGTCGTGCGCCGCGAGCTCCTTGCCGAGCGACTTCGTCAGCGCGATCAGGCCGGCCTTGGACGCCGAATAGTGCGAGGCGTTCGGATTGCCTTCCTTGCCGGCGATGGAGGCGATGTTGACGATGCGTCCGTACTTCTGCTTGAGCATCGCGGGCACGATCGCCTTGCAGACGATGAAGGGACCGTCGAGGTTGATGCGCAGCACCTTGCGCCATTCCTCGAGATCGGTCTCCCAGACCGGCTTGTTGACACCGGCGATGCCGGCATTGTTGACGAGGATGTCGATCTTGCCGAAGGCGGCAAGCGTCGCGTCGCGCGCCTGCTCGACACCTACGGTGTCGGTGACGTCGACCTTGAACACGCGGACGCCATCGCCGATCTCTTTCGCGGTTTTCTCGGCCAGCGCCGCATCGAAATCCCAGATCGCGACCTTGGCACCGGAGGCGACGAAGCGCTCGGTGATGGCGCGGCCAAAGCCCTGCGCGCCGCCGGTGACGACAGCGATGCGGCCGTTGAGATCGATCTTGTTCATGAGACTGATCCCTGCGCCGTCAGAGCATGTAGCCGCCGTCGACGACGAGGTCGACGCCGGTGGTGAAGGCGCTTTCGTCGCTGCCGAGATAGACCGCCATGGAGGCGATCTCGTCGGCGGTGCCGAGCCGGCCCATCTTCTGGCGGGAGATGAACATCTCCTTGCCCTGCGGTCCCTGCGCGGCGGCGCGGTCCAGCATCGAGGGCGTCTCGACGGTGCCGGGGCAGATCGAGTTGCAGCGGATGCCCTTGGTGATGAAGTCGAGCGCGACGGCACGCGACAGCAGCGACACCGCTGCCTTCGACGAGGAGTAGACGTAGCGGTTCGCCGGCGGCCGCAGAGCCGCGCAGGACGAGATGTTGACGATGCTGCCGCCGCCGCCCGCGATCATGTCGGGCAGGAATGCCCTGATGGTCCGGTGCATCGACTTGACGTTGAGGTCGAACGAGAAATCGAAGTCTTCCTCCGAGCATTCCAGGATGGTGCCGTGATGCACGAAGCCGGCCGCGTTGAGAAGGATGTCGATCTTGCCGACGCGCTTGGCAAAGGCGTTGACGTCGGCGGTGTTGCGGACGTCGAGCTTTGCGACCTCGGCGATGCCTTCCTTGGTGAGGCCAGCGATGCCGGCCTCGTTGATGTCGGTGGCGATGACGGTTGCGCCTTCACGCGCGAATGCGATGGCGCAGGCGCGGCCGATGCCGGCCGCTGCAGCCGTGACGACGGCGCGTTTGCCCTTGAGGCGGTTTGCCATGTTGTTCTTCTCCTTGTGGGTTCGTCATTCCGGGGCGCGCCTCTCGGCGCAAGCCCGGAATCCATTGTGCAGCGTGTTGTGAGGTTCGATCGATTCCGGGCTCGCGACTGCGTCGCGCCCCGGAATGACAGACGTCGTCAGTGATTATCCCGCGCCACACCGAACGTGCCGGCGACGTTCTGGTAGCGCGTGGCGAGCTCCATGCAGGCGCCGGTCGATTGCTGGCCGACGGTGTTGCGATAGATCTCCTGCCACGGCGTCTGGTTCGCCGGATGCTTGAAGCCGCCATCGGCCATCAGCTCGGCGTGGCGCTTCTTCACCTCGTCGTCCGAGATCAGGATGTTGGCGCTGCCCTTGTTGAGGTCGATGCGCACCTTGTCGCCGGTCCTGAGGATCGCAAGGCCGCCATTGGCCGCGGCTTCCGGCGAGGCGTTCAGGATCGAGGGCGAGCCCGAGGTGCCGGACTGGCGGCCGTCGCCGATGCAGGGCAGGGACAGGATGCCGCGTTTGATCAGGGCCGCCGGCGGCTGCATGTTCACGACCTCGGCGCCGCCGGGATAGCCGATCGGGCCGGTGCCGCGGATGAACAGCACGCAGCGCTCGTCGATCTCGAGCGCGGGATCGTCGATCCGCTCGTGATAATCCTCAGGCCCCTCGAACACGACGGCGCGGCCTTCGAAGGCGTTGAGGTCCTTGGGGTTGCTGAGATAGCGGTCGCGGAACTCCTTGGAGATCACGGAGGTCTTCATGATCGCGGAATCGAACAGATTGCCCTTCAGCACCAGGAAGCCGGCGTCCTTCACCAGCGGCTTGTCATAGGTCCAGATCACGTCGTTGTCGGGTTTTGGCGCATCCTTGCAGTTCTCGCCGATGCCGCGGCCGTTGACGGTGACGGCGTCCTCATGGATGCGCTTGTGCTTCATCAATTCGCGCACCACGGCGGGCACGCCGCCGGCGCGGTGGAATTCCTCGCCGAGATAGAAGCCGGCCGGCTGCATGTTGACCAGCAGCGGCACGTCGTGGCCGACTTTCTGCCAGTCCTCGATCGTGAGCTCGACGCCGATGTGGCGGGCCAGCGCGTTGATGTGGATCGGCGCGTTGGTCGAGCCGCCGATCGCCGAATTGATCACGATGCAGTTCTCGAACGCCTTGCGTGTCAGGATGTCCGAGGGCTTGAGGTCTTCCCAGACCATCTCGACGATGCGTTTTCCCGTCTCGTAGGCGATCTGGCCGCGCTCGCGATAGGGGGCGGGGATCGCCGCGCAGCCCGGCAGCGAGAAGCCGAGCGCTTCGGCGAGGCCATTCATGGTCGACGCCGTGCCCATGGTGTTGCAATGGCCGACCGAGGGCGCGGAGGAGGCGACGATCTCCATGAACTCTTCATAGTCGATCTCGCCCGCGGCGAGCCGCTCGCGCGACTTCCAGACGATGGTGCCGGAGCCGGTGCGCTCGCCATTGTGCCAGCCGTTCAGCATCGGGCCGCCCGACAGCACGATCGCGGGCAGGTTCACGGTCGCAGCCGCCATCATGCAGGCGGGCGTGGTCTTGTCGCAGCCGGTGGTGAGCACGACGCCGTCCAGCGGATAGCCGTAGAGGATCTCGACCAGGCCGAGATAGGCGAGGTTGCGGTCGAGCGCCGCGGTCGGGCGTTTGCCGGTCTCCTGGATCGGATGGGTCGGGAATTCCATCGCAATGCCGCCGGCCTCGCGGATGCCTTCGCGGACGCGGTGGGCCAGCTCGAGATGGTGACGGTTGCAGGGAGAGAGGTCGTTGCCGGTCTGGGCAATGCCGATGATCGGCTTGCCGGACTGCAGCTCGGCGCGGGTGAGGCCGTAGTTGAGGTAGCGCTCCATATAAAGCGCGGTCATGCCCGGATTATGCGGGTTGTTGAACCATTCCTGCGAGCGAAGGTGGCGGCGAGAGCCGTTGCCGGCGGGGGCATGCCCATTGGTTGGCTTTTTTGTCATTGGTTTCTCCTGCAATGCAAACGCACTGGCTTCCGTCCTTGGGCTGTCGGCTTGTGCGATGCCCAACGGCGCGAATGATGGATCGCTGGCCCGCTGGCGGGTCGTTTCCTCACAATTCCGATACTAGTCATGGCTACTTGGTAACGCTACCATTTTGTTCGCCGCACCCGCGCCCGAGCCGGCTGGCCTGCTGTCCGAATGGCGCGACGCCGAGCTTTGCCGCTCGATCACCTTGAAGCCGAGATCGAGCACCGGCTGCTCCGGACGCCGTCCGTCGATCGCCTCGATCAGCATGGTGGCGGCCGTGTTGCCCATCTCGTAGCGGTTGGTGCGCACGCTGGTGAGGGTGGGCACCGCGGAGGCCATGAATTCGAGATCGTTGAAGCCGACGATCGCGATCTGGTCGGGGACCGTGATCTCGCGGCGGCGGCATTCGAACAGCACGCCGAGTGCGAGGTCGTCATTGGCGCAGAACACCGCGTCGAGGTCGGGCTCCCGCGCCAGCAGATCGGTGAACAGGGCGCCGCCGAGCGTCACCGAGGTCGGCGTCGCGGTGGTGACGACGAGTCGCTGCTCGAACAAGGCCGCGTCCTTCATGGCCGAGACGTATCCGTCCAGTCGTCGCTGCACCCGCGGATCCATGCGCGCACCGACGAAGCCGATCTTGCGGCGGCCCTGTTCGAACAGGTGCGCAACCGCTGCGCGGGCTGCATCATAGTGTGAAAAGCCGATCATCATGTCGACCGGATCGGGGCCGATCTCCATGATCTGCACGATCGGACAATCGGCGGCATCCAGCATCGCACGCGATTCCGCGGTCTGGTCGATGCCGGTGACGATCAGCCCGGCCGGCTTCTGCGCGAGAAACAGGCGCAGCAGTTTCTCTTCCTGGAGAATGCTGTAGCGCGTGTTGGACAATTGGATCGAGTAACGGCTGCCTTCTGATGCGTCGTAGATGCCGCGCAGCACGTCCGAGAACACGTTGTTGGTGAGAGAGGGAATCAAGACACCGATGACCTCGGTGCGTTGCGAGGCCAGCGCGCGCGCCGCCAGGTTCGGCACATAGCCGAGCTCCTTGGCCGCGCTCTCGACCCGCGTCCGCTTGGCGACCGACAGGGCCTCCGGATTACGAAAGAAACGGGACGCCGTAATCGGGCTGACGCCGGCAAGCTCGGCGACTTCCGCCAGCCGGATTTTGCCTGACTTGGTGCGTTTTCGACCCATTTGCTGCTCTTAACACAGTCAGTCCCGCAAACAAAGGAACGTTGACAGCGCTACCAGCAACGACTAACCAAAGACAAATTGCCAAAACCGCACAAACTGCCGACAATGTTGCCCGCTACGGTCGGGCTTCGTTTGGCGAAGTCTGAAAAAACAAGACGGTCGCGGCGCGAGAGGCGCCGTGGACTTTCGAGGAGGGAGCTAGATGTCGTCTGTGCAAATCCGCGACGTGCGGAAATCGTTCGGCAATTTTGAAGTCCTGCACGGCGTGACTGTACCGATTGAGGATGGCCAATTCGTCGTTCTGGTCGGCCCCTCCGGCTGCGGCAAGTCGACGCTCCTGCGCATGCTCGCCGGTCTCGAGAACATCACCTCCGGCACGATCTCGATCGGCGACCGCGTCGTCAACAATGTCCAGCCCAAGGAGCGGGACATTGCCATGGTCTTCCAGAACTACGCGCTCTATCCGCACATGACCGTTGCCGACAACATGGGCTTCTCGCTGAAGCTGCGGAATGCCGGCTCCGACGAGATCAACAAGCGCGTCAAGCGGGCTGCCGAAATTCTCGCACTGACGCCGCTGCTCGATCGCTATCCGCGCCAGCTCTCGGGCGGTCAGCGTCAGCGCGTCGCGATGGGCCGCGCCATCGTGCGCGACCCCCAGGTCTTCCTGTTCGACGAGCCCTTGTCCAACCTCGACGCCAAGCTGCGCGTCGCCATGCGCACCGAGATCAAGGAGCTGCACCAGCGGCTGAAGACGACGACCGTCTACGTCACCCACGATCAGATCGAAGCCATGACCATGGCCGACAAGATCGTCGTCATGCATGACGGCATTGTCGAGCAGATGGGCACGCCGCTCGAGCTGTACGACAGGCCCGACAACCAATTCGTCGCCGGCTTCATCGGTTCGCCCGCGATGAACTTCCTGAAGGGACATGTGCGCACCAACGGCGTTGCGACGTTCGAGGGGCCGAACGGCGTCAAGCTGCCGCTCAAGACCGCGCCCGCGGCGTCCGACGGCCGTCCTGCGGTCTACGGCGTGCGGCCCGAGCATTTCACCATCGCCGACGACGGCGCCGAAGCCGAGATCATCGTGGTCGAGCCGACCGGCTCGGAAACGCAGGTGTTCGCCAAGATCGGCGGCGAGCAGGTCGTCGCGGTGTTCCGCGAGCGTCACCAGTTCAATCCGGGTGACAAGATCCGGCTGAAGCCCGACCCGTCACTGGTGCACTTGTTTGACGAGGCGACGGGAAAACGCCTGAACGCGTAGCGTGAGTTTTACTTAAGACAATAAAAAAGCATCACAGGGAGGACGACATGCAAGACTTTACCCGCCGGACTCTGCTTCAGGGCGGAACGGCACTGGCTGCAACCGGCATGCTCACCGGGCCGGCACTCTTCGAGTTCGCAAAGGCCTGGGCGCAGAGCTCGCCCTGGAAGGCGGAGCCCGGTGCAAAGCTGACCGTGATGCGCTGGAAGCGCTTCGTACCGGCTGAGGACGATGCGTTCAACGCGATGGTGGCGGCCTTCAAGGCTGCGACCGGCACCGAGATGAACGTGTTCAGCGAGTCGTTCGAGGACGTGCAGCCGAAGGCCTCTGTTGCGGCCAATACCGGCTCGGGGCTCGATCTTGCCTGGGGCTTGCACACGCTGCCGCAGCTGTTCCCGACCAAAGTGCTGAAGATGAACGACGTCGCCGACTACCTCGGCAAGAAGTACGGCGGCTGGACCGATGCGGCGGCCAAGACCTGCAAGCAGGGCAACGACTGGCTCGGCATTCCCGTCGCAACCAACGGCGGTTACATGACGTACCGCAAGTCGGCGCTTGAGAAGGCGGGCTTCAAGGAATTCCCAAAGGACTTCCCCGGCTTCCTCGAGATGTGCAAGGCACTGAAGAAGAACAACACCCCGGCCGGCTTCGCTCTCGGCCATGCCTCGGGCGACGGCAATTCGTGGCTGCATTGGGTGCTGTGGGGTCACGGCGCCTACACGGTCGACCAGAACGACAAGATCATCATCAATTCGCCGGAGACGGCGAAGGCGCTGGAATATTGCAAGGCGCTGTACGACAGCTTCATTCCCGGCACGGCGTCCTGGAACGATTCCTCCAACAACAAGGCGTTCCTCGCCGGCGAGCTCTATTGCACGGCGAACGGCATCTCGATCTACGTCGCCGCCAAGACCGATGCGAGCAAGAAGGAGCTCGCCGAGGACACCTATCACGCGCTCTGGCCAGTCGGACCGGTCGGCAAGCCGACCGAGCTGCAGCTTGCGCTGCCGATCCTCGCGTTCAACTTCACCAAATATCCGAACGCGGCGAAGGCCTTCGTCGCCTTCATGCTGGAGAAGGAGAACTACGAGAAGTGGCTGGATGGCGCGCAGGGCTATCTGACGCAGACCCTGAACGGCTATGAATCGGCACCGATCTGGAAGGCCGATCCCAAGAACGAGGTGTTCTCGCAGGCGTCCAAGCGCACGCTGCCGGCGTCCGGCATCGGCACGGTCGGCGAAAAGGCGGCAACGGCAATCGCCGACTTCATCGTCGTCGACATGTTCGCCAATTACTGCACCGGCACCAAGGATGCGAAGGGCGCGATGGCGGAAGCCGAGCGCCAGCTGAAGCGCATCTATCGCTGAGGATCACGGAGCGGGCGGCAGTCGTGCCGCCCGCTCGTCAACATTTCGATCAGGGATATCGGGCATGGCTGATGTCGCAATTCCCCGGGCCAAGCCTCAGATGAGCGAGGACAGCGCCTGGACCCAGCTCAAACACAACCGCAACTGGCTCGGCTTCTGGTTCATGGTGCCGGCCATGGCCTTCCTGATCTTCTTCCTGGCCTATCCGCTGGGGCTTGGCATCTGGCTGTCCTTCACCGACACCCGCATCGGCAGGGTCGGTCACTTCGTCGCCACCGAAAACTATGAATGGCTGTGGGACGATTCCATCTTCTGGCTGTCGGTGTTCAACACGCTGCTCTACACCTTCGTCGCTAGCGCCCTGAAATTCGCGATCGGGCTCTATCTCGCGCTGCTGCTGAACGAAAACATGCCGTTCAAGGCGATGCTGCGCGCGATGGTGCTGATCCCCTTCATCGTGCCGACGGTGCTTTCGGCATTGGCGTTCTGGTGGATATTCGACTCGCAATTCTCGATCATCTCCTGGTCGCTGAGGCATCTTGGTCTGATCGATCAAAACATCAACTTCCTCGGCGACACGACCTGGGCGCGCATTTGCGTGATCTTCGCCAATATCTGGCGCGGCGTGCCGTTCGTGGCGATCACGCTGCTCGCAGGCCTGCAGACGGTATCGCCGTCGCTCTACGAGGCCGCAACGCTCGACGGCGCCACGCGCTGGCAGAATTTCCGGTTCATCACCTATCCGCTGCTGACCCCGATCATCGCCGTCGTGATGACCTTCTCGGTGCTGTTCACCTTCACCGACTTCCAGCTGATCTGGGCGATGACCCGCGGCGGCCCGGTCAACGCCACCCATCTGATGGCGACGTTGTCCTACCAGCGCGCGATCATCGCCGGACAGCTCGGCGAGGGCGCGGCGATCTCCAGCGCCATGATTCCGTTCCTGCTCGCTGCGATCATGGTGTCATGGTTCGGCCTGCAGCGTCGCAAGTGGCAGCAGGGGGAGAACAATGACTGATCTCCGCATTGTGCCCGTATTTTTTGCGCGAACGCGGCAAGCCCCGCGCGCGCTGCCGCAACTGGCAACAGGGAGAGAACAATGACTGATCTTCCTGCCTCGAAAGTGGATCTCAAGACCGTCCTGGCGACGTCGGCGCGCGTCGATAACAGCGAGGGCATGAGTTATCTGCAGTCGGTGCCGCGCCGCATGGTGACGCTGTACCTGCCGCTCACGATCATCGTCGTGGTGCTGTTGTTTCCGTTCTACTGGATGGCGCTGACCTCGGTGAAGCCCGACGATCAGCTGCTCGATCTCGACAGGTTCAACCCGTTCTGGACCTGGAATCCGACCTTCAAGCATTTCCACAAGCTGTTGTTCGAGAGCTACTATCCGCACTGGCTCTGGAACACGATGTACGTGGCGATCTGCGCCACGATTCTCTCGATCGTCGCATCGGTGCTCGCGGCCTACGCCATCGTCCGCCTGCGCTACAAGGGTGCCAATCTCGTCGGCGGGCTGATCTTCCTCGCCTATCTGGTGCCGCCGTCAATCCTGTTCATCCCGCTGGCCACCGTCGTATTCCAGTACGGCCTGTTCGACTCGCCGCTGGCGCTGATCCTGACCTATCCGACCATCCTGATCCCGTTCTCGACCTGGCTCTTGATGGGCTATTTCAAGACCATCCCGTTCGAGCTCGAGGAATGCGCGCTGATCGACGGGGCGAGCCGTTGGCAGATCCTGATCAAGATCGTGCTGCCGCTCGCAATCCCCGGCCTGATATCGGCCTTCATCTTCTGCTTCACGCTGTGCTGGAACGAGTTCATCTACGCGTTGACGTTCCTGCAGTCGACCAGCAACAAGACGGTGCCGGTCGCGATCGTCAACGAGTTCGTGGACGGTGACATCTACCGCTGGGGTTCGCTGATGGCGGGAGCCCTGGCCGGCTCGCTGCCGCTCGTCATCCTTTACGCCTTCTTCGTGGAGCATTATGTGTCCGCGATGACCGGCGCCGTGAAGGAATGATCGCGGGGCTGCCTTAAGAGCGCGCCAGGAGCGGTGCGCTCCGGGCCAATAAGAAGGAGTTGAGCTCTTGCACATTCTGGTTCTCGGCGCCGCCGGCATGGTCGGCCGCAAACTCTGTGAACGGCTGCTGCGCGACGGCCGGCTCGGCAAGAGCGACATCACGAAACTGACCATGCATGACGTGGTCGAGCCGAAGAAGCCGGAGAAGGCTGGTTTCCCGGTCGAGACGGTGTCGGGCGATTTCGCAGTCCCCGGCGCGGCCGAAAAGCTGATCGCCGGCCGCCCGGATGTGATCTTCCATCTCGCCGCCATCGTCTCCGGCGAAGCCGAGCTTGATTTTGACAAGGGCTACCGTATCAATCTCGACGGCACGCGGATGCTGCTCGATGCCATCAGGCTGGTCGGCGGCGGCTACAAGCCGCGCGTGGTCTTCACGTCCTCGATCGCGGTGTTCGGCGCGCCGTTCCCGGATGCGATCGGCGACGAGTTCTTCCACACCCCGCTGCTGAGCTACGGCACGCAGAAAGCGATCGGCGAATTGCTGCTGGCCGACTATTCGCGCCGCGGCTTCCTCGATGGCATCGGCATCCGCCTGCCGACCATCTGCATCCGGCCCGGCCTGCCCAACAAGGCGGCGTCGGGCTTCTTCTCCAACATCCTGCGCGAGCCGCTGGCCGGCAAGGAAGCGGTGCTCCCGGTGTCCGAGGACGTTCGTCACTGGCACGCCACGCCGCGCTCGGCCGTCGGCTTCCTGCTCCACGCCGGCACCATGGATCTCGCTGCCGTCGGCCCGCGCCGCAATTTGACCATGCCGGGCCTGTCGGCCACGGTCGGCGAGCAGATCGCGGCGTTGAAGCGGGTTGCGGGCGACAAGGTCGCCGCGCGCATCAAGCGCGAGCCCGATCCCTTCATCGTCGGCATCGTCGGCGGCTGGCCGCGCAATTTCAACGCCAAGCGGTCGCTCGAGCTCGGCTTCACCACGGCCGAGAAGAATTTCGACGACATCATCCGCATTCACATCGAAGACGAGCTCGGCGGCAATTTCGTCGCCTGATCTCCGACAGAGCGGGCCCTGGTGATGGCGAGCGTTGCTTGCATCGGCGAATGCATGGTGGAGCTCAGGCAGGCGCAAGGCGGCGCGTCTGCCGGGCAGGGGGGCGGCCTTTACTCACGCGGCTTCGGCGGCGATACCCTCAACACCGCCGTCTATCTGGCGCGGCTCGAGGTCAAGGTCGACTATCTCACCGCGCTCGGCGACGATGCCCTCAGCGATGAGATGATCGCCGCCTGGAACGCGGAGAATGTCGGCACCAGGCGCGTCGTGCGGATCCCGGGCAAGCTGCCCGGCCTCTACATGATCCAGACGGATGCGAAGGGCGAGCGTCAGTTCTTTCACTGGCGCGACAGCGCGGCGGCGCGGCAGCTGATGAGCCTGCCGGAGACCGACGAGCTGCTCAATTCGCTGATGAGCTACGACATCGTCTATCTCTCCGCGATCACGCTCTCGATCTACGACGCTTCGGGGCGCGATCGCCTGTTCGCGGCGATCAAGCGCGCGCGCCTGCTCGGCACCCGCTTCGTGTTCGACACCAATTTCCGCGCGCGGGGCTGGCCGGACCGCGACGTCGCGCGCGAGGTTTTTGGCGCGGCCTTCGCGGCCGCCGACATCGTGCTGACCTCGACCGAGGATCTGCTTGCGCTCTATCCCGGCGAGAGCAATGACCAACTGATGGCGCGCATCCCGACGCCCGAACTGGTGTTCCGCCTCGCCGAGCCGGTCAGCCTGCTGCGCTTTCCCGGGGCTACGCACGAGGTCCGCGCCGAGCCCATGACCAAGCCCGTCGTCGACACCACGGCGGCCGGCGATAGCTTTGCCGCCGCCTACATTGCCGCCAGGCTCGCGGGTTCCGATCCGGTCGAGGCCGCCCAGGCCGGGCATCGCCTCGCCAGCCTCGTGATCTGCTATCCCGGCGCCATTATTCCAGGCTATGCCATGCCGCCGAAGAAGCGGCACCGGCCGGCGGCCACGCGCCAAGCGACCAAGTAGAGCGAAAAGATCCACGAGATGCCCACTGCTGCCCAACAGAACCACCTCGTCGCGCTGTTCAAGGCGGCGACCGTCATTCCCGTTCTCACCATCGAGCGCATCCAGGACGCCGTGCCGCTGGCGCGTGCGCTGGTCGCCGGTGGCGTCCGCACGCTGGAGGTGACGCTGCGCACCCCCGTTGCGATCGAGGCGGCGCGGGCGATGATGGCCGAAGTGCCCGAGGCTGTCGTCGGCATCGGCACGGTCCTCAATCCGGCCGACTTCACCCGTGTCGAGAAGCTCGGCGTCGCGTTCGCCATCAGCCCGGGCCTGACCCCCGAACTCCTCAAGGCCGCCGCCCATAGCTCCTTGCCGTTCGCGCCGGGCATTGCCACGGCGTCCGAGCTGATGATGGCGCTGTCCCACGGCTTCGACGTCGCAAAATTCTTCCCGGCCGAGCAGGCCGGCGGCATCAAGGGCCTGCGCTCCCTCGGCGGTCCGTTCCCGAACGTGCGGTTCTGCCCGACCGGCGGGGTCGGTGAGGCCAATGCGGCGAGCTGGCTGGCCGAGCCGAACGTGGTCTGCGTCGGCGGTTCCTGGCTGTGCCCGGCGGCCGAGGTCAGGGCCGGGAACTGGGCCGGCATAACTGCCATCTGCCAGCGCACCCTCGGGGCGCTTAAACCTGCGTGAAGTCTTGCCATCCCTGCGCTAAGACTTAGGTCAGCAAGAGACCGCCAGGGAGAAAAGACCATGACCGCCAGCATCGTCGGATGGGCGCATACGCCGTTCGGCAAGTTCGACACCGAAACCGTCGAAAGCCTCGTCACCCGCGTCGCCAATGAGGCGATGGCCGATGCCGGCATTTCGGCCTCCGATGTCGACGAGATCGTGCTCGGCCATTTCAACGCCGGCTTCTCGGCGCAGGATTTTACCGCCTCGCTGGTGCTCCAGGCCGACCCGAAGCTGCGCTTCAAGCCGGCCACCCGCGTCGAGAACGCCTGCGCGACCGGCTCGGCCGCCGTGCATCAGGGCCTGCGCGCGATCGCGGCAGGGGCGGCCAAGATCGTGCTCGTCGTCGGCGTCGAGCAGATGACCCGCACCCCGGGGCCGGAGATCGGCAAGAACCTGCTGAAAGCGTCCTATCTGCCCGAGGACGGCGACACCGTCGGCGGCTTTGCCGGCGTGTTCGGCAAGATCGCCAGCTCCTACTTCCAGAAATACGGCGACCAGTCCGACGCGCTGGCGCTGATCGCGGCCAAGAACCACAAGAACGGCGTCGCCAATCCCTTCGCCCAGATGCGCAAGGATTTCGGCTTCGACTTCTGTCGCGCCGAGAGCGAGAAGAACCCTTACGTCGCAGGTCCCCTGAAGCGCACCGACTGCTCGCTGGTTTCCGACGGCGCCGCGGCGCTGGTTCTGGCCGACGCCGAGACCGCCAAGAGCATGAGCAAGTCGATCGGCTTCCGCGCCACCGCGCACGCCCAGGATTTCCTGCCGATGTCCAAGCGCGACATCCTCCAGTTCGAGGGCTGCACCGTCGCCTGGCAGCGCGCTCTGGAGAAGGCCGGCGTGACGCTGTCCGATCTCTCCTTTGTCGAGACCCATGACTGCTTCACGGTCGCCGAGCTGATCGAATACGAAGCGATGGGCCTGACGCCGAAGGGGCAGGGCGCCCGCGCCATCAAGGAAGGCTGGACGCTCAAGGGCGGCAAGCTGCCGGTCAACCCGTCCGGCGGCCTGAAGGCCAAGGGCCATCCGATCGGCGCCACCGGCGTCTCCATGCATGTGATGACCGCGATGCAGCTCGCAGGGCAAGCGCCCGAGGGCATGCAGCTCAACAACGCCAAGCTCGGCGGCATCTTCAACATGGGCGGGGCCGCGGTCGCCAACTACGTCTCCATCCTGGAGCCGCTGAAATAGGCTCTTGTAGGGTGGGTTAGCCTGCGGCTGCGCGAAGCGCAGGTGCTGGCGTAACCCACCTCTTTCGTCTCCGCGGAGACAGAGTTGGTGGATCACGCCTGCGGCTAATCCACCCTACGACCTTTGCGCTAGATCATGGTGGGCCGGCCAGCAGCCCTTAAAGCTCCTGATTGATTTGCAGGGAATGCATCATGAGCAATGACTACGAAGACTCTCTCTCCCTCGACGCACTCAACGATCGCATCGCGATCCTCGAGGACAATATCCGCCAGCTCATCGAGCAGGCCGCGGCCGCCTCGGGCGAGCAGAACGAGTCGCGTATCGCCGACCGGATCAGCCAGCAGAACGACGAGCTCGACCGGCTGCTCAAGATCCGCGAATCCCGCCAGAAGAAATAGCGTCCGGTAACGCCGCGCGGCGCATGCGGCCATACGCCGGCCGCCCTTGTGCGCGCGGCCTCGCTGCCTTTAGCTGGACCCAATCGCGGGGCCGCGCCTTGGCTCCCGCGCAATCGGGAGCGAACGATGGGGCCGCTGAAGGGCGTCAAGGTCGTCGACATGACCACCGTGCTGATGGGGCCCTATGCGACCCAGATGCTCGGCGACTATGGCGCCGAAATCATCAAGGTGGAATCGCTCGACGGCGACGTCACCCGGCTGATCGGCCCGATGCGCCATGCCGGCATGGGCCCGGTGTTTCTCAACACCAATCGCAGCAAGCGCTCGATCTGTCTCGACCTGAAGAAGCCCGCGGGACGCGAGGTCGTGCTGCGGCTGCTGAAGGACGCCGACGTCCTCGTCTACAACGTCCGCCCGCAGGCGATGGCGCGGTTGCAGCTGGGCTACGACGTCGTCTCCGCCATCAACCCGCGCCTGGTCTATGCCGGCGTGTTCGGCTTCGGCCAGGACGGGCCGTACGCGGCAAAACCCGCCTATGACGATCTGATCCAGGGTGCCACGGCTCTGCCGGCGCTGATGGCGCAGACCGGCGACGGCGTGCCGCGCTACGTGCCGAATGCGCTGGTCGACCGCATCGTCGGCCTCACCGCCGTCGGCGCGATCTGCGCCAGCCTCGTCCATCGCGACCGCACCGGGCGCGGCCAGCGTCTGGACATCCCGATGTTCGAGACCATGGCCGGCTTCGTCATGGGCGACCATATGGGCGGCCTCACTTACGAGCCGCCGCTCGACAAGGGCGGCTATGCCCGCCACCTCTCGCGCGACCGCCGCCCTTACAAGACCTCGGACGGCTATCTCAGCGTCATCGTCTACAACGACAAGCAGTGGGAGAATTTCTTCAAGGCGACGGGACGCGACGACCTGCGCGCCGATCCGAAATTCGCGACCTTCGCCGGCCGCGCCGCCAACATCGACGTCGTCTATGCCGAGCTTGCCCGCATCTTCGAGACGCGCCCCACGGCCGAATGGATCGACCTGCTGACCAAGGCCGACGTCCCCGTCATGCCGATGCACGACCTCGGCTCGATCCTGCACGATCCGCATCTGGAGGCGACGAATTTCTTCCCGGTCGTGACCCACCCGACGGAGGGGCCAATCCGCAGCATGAAGGTGACGGCAAGCTGGTCGGAGACCGAGGCCGAGCCGGTGCGGCTGGCACCGCGACTGAATGAGCACGGCGCGGAGATCCTTCGCGAGATCGGATACTCGGCCGATGAGATCGCCGCCATGGTGCGCGACGGCGTCACGCGCGCGGCGCCGGAGTAGGGAATGACGATAAATCTCTCATCCGTCATTCCGGGGCGCGCCCACTTCGGCGCGAGCCCGGAATCCATCTGTCCTCCGCACACGCGGCGCGATGGATTCCGGGTTCGGCCCTTCGGGCCGCCCCGGAATGACAGCGGAGGGAGAGCATGAGCTTCATCACCGGCGTAGGCCTCACGCCCTTCGGCAAACACGAAGGCGCATCCTCGCTCGACCTGATGAGCAAGGCCGCGCAAGCCGCGCTCGACGATGCCGGGCTGAAGCGCAGCGAGATCGACGGCATCCTCTGCGGCTATTCCACGGTCTCGCCGCACATCATGCTCGCCACCGTCTTCGCCGAGCATTTCGGCATCCGCCCGTCTTACGCCCACGCCGTGCAAGTCGGCGGCGCCACCGGGCTCGCGATGACGATGCTGGCGCATCACCTCGTGGAAGCCGGCGTTGCGCGCCACGTACTCGTCGTCGCCGGCGAGAACCGTCTCACCGGGCAGAGCCGCGACGCCTCGATCCAGGCGCTGGCGCAGGTCGGTCATCCCGACTACGAGGTGCCGCTCGGGCCGACCATTCCCGCCTATTACGGCCTCGTCGCAAACCGCTACATGCACGAATACGGCGTGACCGAAGAAGATCTCGCCGAATTCGCCGTGCTGATGCGCGCGCATGCCTGCACCCATCCCGGCGCGCAATTCCACGATCCCATCACGATTGCCGACGTCATGGCCTCCAAGCCGGTGGCGATGCCGCTCAAGCTGCTCGACTGCTGCCCGGTGTCCGACGGGGGCGCGGCCTTCGTCATCAGCCGCGAGCGGACCGGGGACGCGGGCGTGCGCATCCGCGGTTGCGCCCAGGCGCATACGCATCAGCATGTCACGGCCGCGCCGGCTCTGAGTGAACTCGGTGCCGAGATTTCGATCGCGCGCGCCAAGCAGGCCACAGGCCTAGCGATCTCCGATGTCCGCTACGCCGCGATCTACGACAGTTTCACCATCACGCTCGCGATGCTGCTGGAAGACCTCGGCCTTGCCGGTCGGGGCGAGGCGGCGGCTCAGGTGCGTGCGGGTCATTTCGGCCGCGACGGTGCGATGCCGTTGAACACCCATGGCGGGCTGCTCAGCTATGGCCATTGCGGTGTCGGCGGCGCGATGGCGCATCTGGTCGAGGCGCATTTGCAGATGACGGGGCGGGCGGCGAATCGCCAGGTGCGCGATGCCTCGATCGCCCTGTTGCATGGCGATGGCGGTGTGCTGTCGTCGCACGTCAGCATGTTCCTGGAGCGCGTGCGATGAGTGAGCCTGTGGCAGACTGGACCGAGGGCGAGGAGGCCATCACCTACCAGGCCTGCACCTCATGCGGGCATGTGCAATATTTTCACCGCGCCTTCTGCGCGGCGTGCGGCGAATCGAAGCCGCGCGAGCTGCGCGCCAGCGGCAAGGGCAGAGTTTACGCCACCTCGCTGGTCTGCCGCGCCGCTACGCCCGAGACGCGGGCGCACGTGCCCTACAACATCCTGCTGGTCGACTGTGCCGAGGGATTTCGCATGATGGCGCATGGCGAGAATGACCTCGCCATCGGCGATTCGGTCGTTGCGAGCTTCAAGCCGTTCGCCGGAAAGCTCGTGCCCTTCTTCGCCAAACAGAAATAGTGAGATTGGGATTGCCGTAGCCCGGATGGAGCGAAGCGTAATCCGGGGTTCTCACCTCGCTGTTGGACTTTCCCGGATTGCGCTTCGCTTCATCCGGGCTACGGAGCAACGATGGGATTCGTCATTCGGGGGCGGTCCTGAGAGACCGAGCCTGGAACGGGAATTCTGGGCCTGGCCTGTGCGAGAGCCACCCCGGAATGACGAAAACTCTCACACAACGCTGACTAACGCCCGTAGAACAAGATGCTGGCGATGACCAGCATCGCCGTCACCGCCAGCATATGCGCGAGCGCTCCCGAGGCCGCCCCCTTGGTGGCTTCCTTCATGCCGTTTTCTCCCTAGACTTGGGCGTGACTCATCGTTGTGCGGCAAGCGCACCCGACGGCCAATTGTTTTACTCGGAACACCCCACTTCTCGAGTACTCACCGCGATGTGTCCCCACACGGCGAATATCGACTGTCTCAAGGTCGATCAGCAATGCGGCGGCATTTTGACTCGATGATGTTGCTCCCGCGTCGGTGCAAGAATAGAGTTTCAGGGAACTCTCGCCGGTACCTACAAAAAGCATCAAAAACTCAGGGAAAACTTCAGGAAAATCATGGCCCGCATTCCGTACAGCGACCCGTCCAAGGCATCAGACCGCACCCGCGAGATCCTCGACAAGAACCGCAATGCCAACATCTTCCGCATGATGTCGCACTCGCCGAGCTATTTCGAGCAGTATTGCCGGCTCGGGGGCGCGATCCGCCACAAGGGCGAGCTCGATCCTGTCGTCCGCGAGCTCGCGATCACCCGCACCGGCATCTTGTGCGAGGCGCCGTACGAGATCGTCGCGCACAAGCGCATCGGCAAGAATGTCGGCGTCACCGACGAGCAGAACGAGGCGCTCGAGAATTGGCAGGCCGCGACCTGCTTCAACGAGGTGCAGCGCGCCGCGCTCGCCTTCACCGACGAGATCGTGAAGCTGAAGAGGCCGACCGATGCGACCTTCAAGGCGATCGCGTCGAAGCTGACGCCGGCCGCGCTGGTCGAGCTGCAGCTCTCGGTCGGCTTCTACATCATGACCTCGAAATTCCTGGAGACTTTCGAGATCGACCTCCAGCCTGTTACCGAAGTGGTGGGCTGAGCCGACAGAAACGGCGAGGGATGCCGATGACGATCGACGAATATGCGGCCTGGGCTGCGACCATCGCGAAGGTCGATGAGCATCCGTCCAACGAGCGGTTGTCCTATCTCGGTCTCGGCCTCGCCGGTGAATCCGGCGAGGTCGCCGACCACATCAAGAAGCTGCTGCGCGACGACTGGCTCGACAAGGCGGGTCTGGTCGATGAGCTCGGCGATGTCATCTACTACTGGGCCTGCCTGTGCGCGGTCACCGGCCAGCAGCCATCCGAGCTGCTGGAAGCCAGCGCAAGGAAGATCAAGCGGCGGCTGAGCGAGGCGGCGAGCCGCTGAGCAAACGTGTACGTTCGCGGGCGACAGTCCCTCCGCAGGGACATGCCCGGGACAGGCCCGGGCATGACGACCTCTGGCGAATGAGGCCGCTCACGTCGACGTCAGAATATCCACCTTCGCATTGGCGACGATCAGGCGGTCGGCAAGCAGCTGCGCGAGGTTGCGCATGACGCGCTCGCTGGCGTGCGGGTGCTGCTTGCGGAAACGCTCAAAATCCTTCAGCGGGACCTCGAACGCGGTCGCCGCCATGTCGGCGAAGACGTCGGCCGAGCGCGTCGTCTCCAGTAGCGCCATCTCGCCGAAGGCCATGCCGGCGGTCAGCGTCGCCAGCCGCACGCCGTCGGGCAGCGTGACATGCACCGCGCCGCTGCGCAGGAAGAACAGGGAGGAGGCAGGATCGCCCGTGGTGATGATCTTCGTGCCGGCCTGAAAGGTCCGGATCGTGCAGATCGAGGCGAGATCCGTCAGCTCTTCTTCGTTGAGGCCTTCGAGCAGCGGCTGCTCGGCAAGCTCGGTGGTCTCGTGGAAATCGATCGAGCCGCCATAGCGGTAGACAATCTGGTCTTCCGCCCATTCGATCGCGGTATCTAGCAGGTAGAAGTCGCGGACGTTCTTCAGTTCGGCGGTCCATTCGCGCAAAGAGTCCCATTCCCTGGACGCGCGCCTGACGCCGGACAGCACGACCGTGACATTCAGTGCGGCAAGCTCCTCGAACGCTTCGGCAACGAGCCGCGCGCCGGCGCGGGTGGTCGAGGTGACGCGATGCAGGTCGAACACGACGATCTGCGGCCGCGGTTGCCCCGCCAGCCTGCGTGTCACGTAGTCGACCGCGGACAAGGACAGCACGCCGACCAGCTCGATCACGCGTACTGCCTGGTCGTGCGCGGCCAGGATCTCGCGCTCCTGCGCCCGGCGCACGCGGCGCGACGGGCTCTTGCCGATATCGTAATCGGCGATGACGGCGTTGCGGGCGTCGTCGCTGCGGTTGAGCATGTGCAGGTCGTAATGCGCCGACAGCGCCTCGCAGACCTTGATGCCGCGTACGCTGTTGCCGTGCTTGTCGAGCTTTGGCGAATAGCTGCCGAGGCCGAGGCGGGCAGGGAGCGCCGCCAGGATGCCGCCGCCGACGCCGCTCTTGGCGGGAATGCCGATCCGGTAGATCCATTCGCCGGCATAGTCGTACATGCCCGACGAGGTCATCACCGAGAGCGTGCGCGAGATCGCGTATGGCGTCAGCACCTGCTCGCCCGTGACCGGATTGACGCCGCGATTGGCCAGCGTTGCCGCCATCACCGCGATGTCGCGTGCGGTCACCAGCACGGCGCATTGCCGGAAATAGACGTCGAGCACCGCGGCGACGTTGTCTGAGATCACCGCGTTGGTCTTGAGCAGATACGCGATCGCGCGGTTGCGGTCGCCGGTCTGGCTTTCGGAGGCGTAGACGGCTTCGTCCACATCCAGGTCGCGTCCGGCAAAGCGGCCGAGGGCGAGCCGGATCTGCTCGAAGGCCTCCGCGCCCTTGCTGTCGTAGATCAGCCCGGTGCAGGCGATCGCGCCGGCATTGACCATCGGGTTGAACGGATGGTTCTCCGCATTGAGCCGGATCGAGTTGAAGGGATCGCCGGAGGGCTCGACACCGATCGCGCTCTCGACCTTGCCGGCGCCGAGCAGGTCTAGCGCCAGCGCGAACACGAACGGCTTTGACATCGACTGGATGGTGAAGGGCACCCTGGAATCGCCGACCTCATAGACATGGCCGTCCAGCGTCGCCAGGCTGATGCCAAAATAGGCAGGGTCGGCTTTGCTCAGCTCGGGAATGTAATCGGCGACACTGCCCGAGGTTTCGGCAGAGAATTCGTTGAGGCAATTGTCCAGAAACCGCAGCAAAGGCGGCTTCGAGCGGGTCCAGGCGGCGGCGAGAGGCGAGAGCGGTGTCATCGCCTCACTTGTGCAACGCAATCAAGGAGCGCGCAACCCGTGCGGCACCATGGTCTGCCGCCGGACCAGCAGCAGGGCGAGCAAAGCCGTCGGCGCCAGGATCGCAAGCCCCAGCAGCGTCACCTGCAGCTGCGACAGCGGCATGATCCCGCCGCCAGGCGTTGCCACCACGAAGCCGCCGATCACCAGCAGAACGCGGATCGGCCATTCCAGGCTGCCTGTCCCGCGCAAGTCACCGACGAAGGGCTGGTAGCCCTGAATGCCACCGCAGATGAACAGCGTCCCGAATGCCGCGAGCCCCATCAGGCCGAACCCGGCCAGATACGGGCTCGGCCCCTCCAGCACCAGCGCCGGATTGAGCACGAAGAAGAACGGCAGGAAATAGATGATGCTGCCGACCCACATCGATTCCCAGCCTGTCTTCATCGCCGGGGAGCCGGCGATGCCTGCGGCGGCGAAGGACGCGATCGCGACCGGCGGGGTGATCGACGACAGCATGCCCCAATAGAAGATGAACATGTGCACCGCCATCCTGTTCAGCCCGAGCTTCTCCAGCGCCGGCGCGAC
Organism: Bradyrhizobium sp. WYCCWR 12699; assembly: GCF_032144035.1. Lineage (NCBI taxonomy): Bacteria > Pseudomonadati > Pseudomonadota > Alphaproteobacteria > Hyphomicrobiales > Nitrobacteraceae > Bradyrhizobium > Bradyrhizobium sp. WYCCWR 12699. Next base: position 375,441 of record NZ_JAVTJN010000039.1, on the reverse strand, counting down.
CAGGATGGCGAGGAAGATGTAGCAGGCCGTCGTCGTCAGCCCGAGGCCGAGGATCAGGCTGGTGAGGGCGCACATCGCCAGCAGCAGGAAGGGATTGTCGCCTGCAATATGCAAGAGGTCGTTGGCAAGGCTCGACACCACGCCGGTCATCGAGAACGCGCCGATCAGGAGGCCGCAGCCGGCGAGGATGCCGACCAGCTCGACGAAGGTGCGGCCGTTGACCTCGAGGAATTTGCCGATGGTCGCAAACGTCCAGCGGGTATCCTTCGAGAAGAACTGGTTGAGCACCAGCAGCAGCGCGGTGGCATAGAACGGCGCGTGGCTCTCACGCTTGAAGTAGAGCAGCATCACGATCAACAGCGCGATGACGAAGACGTAGTACCAGCCGTCCTTGATCGTATCCATGATGCGCGGCAGCTCAGCGCGCGGAATGCCCTTCAGCTTGTGGCGTGCGGCGTAGGCGTCAACCTGCATGAACAGGCCGACGTAATAAAGCACCGCCGGAATGATCGCGGCGAGCGCGACGTCGGCGTAGCTGACATTGAGGAACTGCGCGATCACGAAGGCGGTGGCGCCCATCACCGGGGGCGCCAGCACCGCGCCGGTCGAGGCGCAGGCCTCGATCGCGCCGGCATAGGAGGCGCGAAAGCCGCTCTTCTTCATCACGGGGATGGTCATGGTGCCGGCGGTCAGCACGTTGGAGATGATCGAGCCGGACATCATGCCGAGCAGGCCGCTGGCGAAGATGCAGACTTTTGCCGCGCCGCCGCGGAAGGTGCCGCACAGCGCGAAGGCGAGGTTGATGAAGAACTTTCCGGCGCCGGTCATCATCAGCGCGGTGCCGAACACGAGGAAGCCGATCACGGTGTCGGCAAAGGCCTGGATGGGAATTCCGAGCAGGCTCTCGCCCGAGAGCACGTGATAGGCGGTCGCCTGTTCGATCGTCGATTGCGTGCCGCGGAACGGTCCGAGCCAGCCGGACTCCGCAAACAACGGGTAGATCGTGAAGGGGAGAACGCTCAAGAGCAGGCTCCAGCCGCCGGTGCGGCGCAGCGCCTCCATCAGCATCACCCACATCACGAGCCCGGCAGCGATCACATTGTTCGGCGCACCGCCGAATTCCCAGCCGGCTTCCGCCGCCTTGCGCACGTTCGACATCAACAGCAGCGCCGCGGCGAAGGTCACGACGAACAGGACGAGGTCATACCAGGGAATGCGGTCGAGCGGCGCGCGCTCGGTACCGGGGAAGATCAGGAACGTGAACGGCAGCATCAGCGCGATCAGGAGATAGAAATACTCCGTGTTGAGCTGGGTATAGCCGACGAAGAATCGCAGCGAGAATTGCTGGTTGATGCAGAGCAGGATGGTCGCCGCGGTCGCGGCCACCAGCATCCAGCGCCAGGCGCCGCGAAGCGCGCGCACGCGCGTGACCTCCGCTTCCTGCATGTTGGCGGCGGCACCGTGCGGATCGTCGAACACAATCCGCTTGGGCGCGTCTTGCGGGGCGGTGGAGGTGGAAGCAGAAGGCATCATCGATCCCGCGCGTGGGCAGTTGAATGCAGATTAAGCGAACGGCCGTTGTTTGAATCGGTCGGGCCGCGGGCTCCTTAACCTTTCCCGCTTGCGGGAGAGGTCGGCGCGCAGCGCCGGGTGAGGGCTCTTGCCCCTTGGGGAATCGCAATGCGGAGAAACCCTCTCCCGCAGGCGGGAGAGGGAGCGCACTTCTCGCGGAGCCGCGATCGGGCGCAACACCATCGCGTTCTATTCCTCGAACCCGTTCGTCATGCCGGCCTTCGAGAGCGCCGCCGCGCGGGCCTTCATCCAGCTCTCGAGAAACGCCTTGTCGTCCGACGGCGGATTGGACTTGCCGTAATCAGCCCACGCCGCGCCGAGTACCTCCTGCCGCTTGATGAGCTTGTTGTTGTGCGCCTCCTGCGCATCGCTCCATTGCCCGGCTTCCTTCAGCGCCTTCACCGAGCCAGGATGCACCGGTACCACCCAGTTCTTGGTCTGGCGATCGGCGGCGAGGCCGCCGGCGCCCGGTGCGGAATCCTTGTAGGAATCGTAGTTCACGATCATGGCCTTGGTCATCGCATAGACCTGATCGGCCGGCTGCGACGCGTAGGTTACGAAGATCGGGTAGGGGTAGTTGCCGAGCTCGACGGGCTTCTCCGGCGAGATGCCGGCGCCGCAGGTCGCGACCTGCGGGAAGAAGAACGAGCCGACCTTCTGCATCCGCGCCCAACCCTCCTTGTCCTTGGCGGGCAGCGGCGGCCAGATCAGGCCGCGCGGCGAGGTCTCAGCCTCCTTGGCGGGGCCGGTGATGGTGGTGCCGAAGGCGGCATCGACGTCGTTGTTGATCAGGCCTTTCCACATCGCGCCGTAGCTTGCGAACTCGACAGCCTTGACGTCCTTCTGCGTCAGGCCTGCGAAGGCGAGCACGGCAAGCGAGTTCTGGTTCAACGCCGGCGAGCCGACCACGAAGCCGACACGCTTGCCTTTGAGGTCTTTCAGCTCCTTCACGCCGGTGTCGGCGGCGACACCGAGCGAGCCGCAATTGCAGTCGACCGTCGAGAGCAGGATCTGCAGCGGCTGCGGGCCCCATTCCTTCGCGCCGAACTCGAATACGCCCTCTTGCGCGAAGTACGTGCCCGATCCCATCGCCGCGGACGCCGCGCGCTTGGCGCGCAGCGGCGCAAGGCGCGCGACGTCGTTGCCTGCGGGGAGCACGCGCACGTCGGTGCCGTATTTGTCCTTCATCATCTTGCCGACGCCGACCGCGATGTTGAAGCCGGCTGTTCCGGTGTCGTAGGCGGTGAAGGTCAATGTCGCCGGCAGCTTGACGTCTTCGGCGAACGCGTAGCGTGTAGACGCAAAAGAAATGCCTGCCACCAAGGCAGGCGCGAGTATGAGCAGCCCACGAAGCATGTTTCCCTCCAATGATCCTCGCTTTGTTGCGAAGATTTTCTTTCTTTGTTTGAAACAACGTTTTGTTTGCAACAGATCATGTCACCGCCATCAAACGATGGCAACGCCGTACCGCGCATGCGGGGATGAAGCTGACAGATTGTCGCGCAATTGACAGAGAGAATGCTCAGCACGCGACGATCGCGATCGCCTGTCCCTCGGCAACGATGTCGTCGAGTTTCACCAGAAGTGACGTGATCGTGCCGTTCGCGGGCGAGGGCACCGGTATCTCCATCTTCATCGCTTCGACCACTACAATTTCATCGCCATCCGCAACGGTTCCTCCAACTTGCACGGGAGTTGCGCAGACACGTCCCGCGACCTCGGTGACGATCTTAATTTCTGGCATGCCATCGCCTTTTTGTTGTCGTCGCAAAATGCCTGAGGTAGCGTCGTCTGCAAGTGGAATTTAATTCCGCAGAGCGGAACAGACGGTAGGGAACATGGGACGACGATCCGAGCGGTTGAGTAGGCAAGGCGTGCTCGCTGGCGATGCCGGTGAGGGAGATGTCATCCAGGTGGTCTCGCGCGCGTTCGACGTGTTGCGATGCTTCGAGGGCCACGAGGCGAGACTCGGCAATCTCGAGATTTCAAATCGCTGCGGCCTGCCGCGCTCGACGGTGTCGCGGCTCACGCACACGCTGACGCGAATGGGGCAACTGGTTTACCTGCCGCGCGATCAGAAATATCGCATCGGCCCAAGCGCGGTCGCGATGAGCGCGACGATGATGAAGGGCGCGCAGCTGCGCAGCATGATCCGGCAGCGGCTGCAGGACGTCGCCGAGCAATTGCCGGGAACGGTCGGCTTCGTCGTTCCGGATCGCTTCCATCTCGTCTATCTCCTGTTCGCGCGCTCGGCGACCGCACTCGGTCTGCACGAGGGCACCGGCAGTCGCATCTCGATGGCCTCGACCGCCGCGGGCGCGGCCTACACCGCGGCCTTGTCGCCGGAAGTCGGCGATGCCTTCATCGCGGAGATGGAGCGCGAAGCGCCCGAGGCTGCGAAGATCCTCAAGCCCCGCATCGAGGCGAACAGGCAGTCGCTACGTGAGCGCGGCTATGTCACGGCCTGCGGCCTGTGGAGCCCGCACATCAACGGACTCGCGGTGCCGATCTGGTCGCCGCAGTACCAGACCTTCGTGGTCATCACGATCGGTCTTCTCTCGTCGATGTATGACGAGGAGCGGCTGCATGCCGAAGTCGCGCCATTGATGCTCGAACTCGGTCGCTCGCTCGGCAGTCTGGTGGAAGGCGCGGAAGGCGACGTCTTCAACAACCGCATCCCGCGTAAACCGGTCGCAATGGCCGTGCACAACAATAACAAGCCGATCCATTCGGAGGGAGTGAATGAACTGGAAGCCGGAACTCGACGAGCTCGCCCGGCGCGAAGCCTTCGCGCGGGAGATGGGCGGCGTTGACAAGGTCAAGCGACAGCATGACCAGGGCCGGCTGACTGTTCGGGAGCGTATCGACAAGCTGATCGACAAAGGCAGCTTTCACGAGATCGGTGCCGTCTCCGGCATCGGCGAATACGATAGCAGCGGCGAGTTGCAGAAATTGACGCCGGCGAACTGCGTGTTCGGCCGGGCGCGCGTCGACGGGCGCACCGTGGTGGTCGTCGGCGACGATTTCACCGTCCGCGGTGGTTCGGCTGATGCGTCGATCTCGGCAAAGCCGTTGATGGCGGAGGAGATGGCGCACGACTTCCGCCTGCCCATCGTCCGCATCATCGAAGGCTCCGGCGGCGGCGGCTCAGTCAAGACCATCGAGACCAAAGGCGCAGCCAATTTGCCTGGAGGCATCGGCGGCACGCGCTGGTACCGCTTCACGACGGAGAACCTGTCGCGTGTGCCGGTGGTCGCACTTGGCCTCGGCTCGGTGGCGGGCCTGGGGGCGGCGCGCCTTGCCGCCAGCCATTATTCGATCATGACCCGGAAGTCCGCGATGTTCGTCGCGGGTCCGCCTGTCGTGAAGGCGCTGGGGCAGGACCTCTCAAAGGAGGAGCTCGGCGGCGCCGACATCCAGACCCGCGCAGGCGCGGTCGATCATGCCGTCGATACCGAGGAAGAAGCGTTCGCCTGCGCGCGGCGTTTCCTCTCTTACTTGCCGTCGTCGGTCTACGAGCTCCCGCCGACCTTGCCCTGCGCTGACGATCCCGAACGCAGCGAAGACGCGCTGATGAACGCGGTGCCGCGCAACCGCAAGCAGGTCTACAAGATCCGGCCGATCGTCGAGGCTGTCGTGGACAAGGGCTCGTTCTTCGAGGTCGCGAAGAATTTCGGCAAGCCCATCATCGTCGGCCTGGCGCGGCTCGAGGGCAGGGCGGTGATGGTGCTGGCCAGCGACAGTTTTCACTATGGCGGCTCCTGGACGGCGGATGCCTGCCAGAAGGTGGTGCGCTGGGTCGATTTCGCCGAGACCTTCCACCTGCCGATTGTCTATCTCATGGACTGCCCCGGCTTCATGATCGGCCTCGATGCCGAGAAGGCGGCGACCATCCGCCACGGCGTGCGCGCCATGGCCGCGGTGAACCAGACCACCGTGCCCTGGTGCACCGTGATCCTGCGCAACGCGTTCGGTGTTGCCGGCGTCGTGCACCAGCCGGCCGACCGCTTCTCGATCCGCTACGCCTGGCCCTCGGCCTATTGGGGCTCGCTGCCGCTCGAGGGCGGCATCGAGGCCGCCTATCGCGCCGACATCGATGCGGCCGAGGACAAGGCGGGCAAGCTGGAGGAAATCCAGGAGCGCCTCAACAAGCTGCGCTCGCCGTTCCGCTCGGCCGAGAAATTCTGGGTCGAGGAGATCATCGATCCCCGCAAGACCCGCTCGCTGCTGTGCGAGTTCGCGCGGCTGGCGGAGCCGCTGCGAAAAGCGGGGCCGCCGGAGAACATGACGATCAGGCCGTGAGGTTCGGCTGCTGGTGCGGCTGCGCGGCATCTTGCCGGGCAGCTTGCATCGTGACCTCCAAATAAGAACGCGCTACGTTCCCCGGGCAAGAACAAGAGGAAGCGCCAATCGTGTATGACTTCATTATCGTGGGCGGCGGCTCGGCGGGGTCCGTGCTGGCCCACAGGCTCTCGGCGAAGAGTGCCAACAAGGTCCTGCTGTGCGAAGCCGGACAGGATACGCCGCCCGGCAACGAGCCGGCTGAAATTCGAGACAGCTATCCCGGCACAGCCTATTTCGATCCGCGCTTCCACTGGACCGAGCTGAAGGTCACGACCCAGGTCGTCAGCCACAACAATCCGAACGAGGCGCGTCCGCCGCTGCGCAAATACGAGCAGGCCCGCGTGCTCGGCGGTGGCTCCTCGATCAACGGCCAGATGGCCAACCGCGGCGCGCCGACCGATTACGACGAATGGGACGCGCGCGGCGCGGAGGGGTGGACGTGGAATGCCGTGCTGCCCTTCTTCAAGAAGGTCGAGCGCGACCTCGATTTCGACGGTCCCTATCACGGCAAGGACGGCAAGATTCCGGTCCGCCGGATTCCGAGGGAGCACTGGACGAAGCACTCGCAGGCCTTTGCCGAGGCGTTCCAGCAGGCCGGCCACCGATTCCTGCCCGACCAGAACGGCGAGTTCGTCGACGGCTTCTTCCCGGTGACGCACTCCAACCAGGCCGAGCAGCGCGTCTCGGCCGCCATGGGTTATCTCGACCGCGACACCCGCAAACGCGCCAATCTCACCATCTCCACCAATACGCAGGTGAAGGAGCTGCTGTTCGAAGGCACGCGATGCGTGGGCGTGAAGGCCGTTGTCGGCGGACGCGAGCAGGAATTCCGGGGACGCGAGATCATCCTCTCCAGCGGCGCCATCCATTCGCCCGCGCATCTGCTCCGCGCCGGCATCGGGCCGGTCGGCCACCTCAAGGATCTCGGCATTCCCGTGCTGATGGGTCTGCCGGGCGTCGGCCAGCGCCTGATGGACCATCCCTCGATCTCGCTGTCGTCCTTTGTCCGCCGCGGCGCGCGCATGAACGAGCACACCAGGCGCCACATGCAGCTGGGGCTGCGCTACTCGTCGGGGCTGCCTGATGTGCCGAAGGGCGACATGTTCGTCGTGCTGCTCTCCAAGTCGGCCTGGCATGCGGTCGGCGAGCAGATCGGCTCGCTGCTGACCTTCGTCAACAAGACCTATTCCGAGACCGGGCAGGTCAAGCTTGCCTCGCGCGATCCGTCCGCGGAGCCGATCGTCGAGTTCAATTTGTTGTCCGACCGGCGCGATCTCGATCGGCTGATGAGCGGCTTCCGCAAGATGGCTGCGGTCCAGATGAGCGACATCGTCAGGACAGTGACTGACAAGCCGTTCCCGGCCGCCTATACCGACAAGGTCCGCAAGATCGGGGTGGTCAATACCAAGAACAAGATCCTGACCAAGATCGCCGCGGCCTTGATGGACGGGCCGGCCGCGCTGCGCCATTACATGATCGACAATTTCGTGGTCGAGGGTTTTACCTTCGATCAGGTCATGAACGACGACGATGCGCTGGAGGCCTTCGTGCGCAAGGCCACCATCGGCGTGTGGCACGCCTCCTGTTCATGCCGGATGGGCCGCGCTGACGATCCGATGGCGGTGGTCGACAACCAGGGCCGCGTCAAGGGCATCCAGGGCCTGCGCGTCGTCGATGCCTCGATCTTCCCGGTGGTGCCGTGCGCCAACACCAATTTTCCGGTGCTGATGTCGGCGGAGAAGATCGCGGCCGCGATCATGCAATAAAACCCCTACACCCGCAGCACTTTGCCGGGATTCATGATGTTCTGCGGATCGAGCGCGCGCTTGATGGTGCGCATGATGTCCAGCTCGGTCTTGGAACGGTAGTGGCTGAGCTCGTCGAGCTTGTCGATGCCGATGCCGTGCTCGGCCGAGATCGAGCCGTCCATGGATGTGACGAGATCGTTCACCGCCCGCGTGATGGCGGCCTTGTATTGCGTCAGCGTCTGCTGATCCATGCCGGCGGGCGCCATGAACGAAAAGTGCAGATTGCCGTCGCCGATATGCCCCAGCGGATAGGGCCGGATGGTCGGGAGAATCTCGAGCGCCGCCTTGAGCCCGAGGTCGATGAAATCGGGAATCCTGGAGATGGCCACCGAGATGTCGTAGCTGAGCCCCGGCCCCTCGGCGCGCGAGGCCTCCGCGACGCTTTCCCGGATCCGCCACATGTTGCGCGACTGGTTTCCGGTCTGGGCGATCACCGCGTCGAGCACGCGTCCGGCCTCGAGCTGCTGGCTAAGAAATTGCTCCAGCTTCTCGGACATGCCCTCGGCGCCATCCCGGCGTGCGCGCGCCGACGACCATTCCATCAGGAGATACCATGGCGTCTCCGCCCTCAGCGGATCCTGCACGCCGGGTATGTGACGGAGCACCATGTCGATCGCGCTGCGGCTCATCAGCTCGCAGGAGCCGACATTGTCCTCGGATGCGCTATGGGCTTCCGACAGAATCTCCAGCGCCGCGCGCGGATCGCGGATCGCCAGCCACGCTGTGCAGACGTCCTTCGGCGCGGGCCAGAGCTTGAGCACAGCCTTTGTGATGATGCCGAGCGTTCCCTCCGCGCCCATGAAGAGGTGCTTGAGGTCGTAGCCGGTATTGTCCTTCTTCAGCGCACGCAATCCGTTCCAGACCTCGCCATTGGCCAAGACGACTTCGAGTCCCAGGACGAGATTGCGGGCATTGCCGTAGCGGAGCACCTGCACGCCGCCGGCATTGGTCGACAGATTGCCGCCGATCATGCATGAGCCCTGGGCGCCGAGGCTGAGGGGCAGGAACCTGTCGTGCCGGCTTGCTGCCTCCTGCAGGGTCTGCAGCACGCAGCCGGCCTCGACCGTCATGGTGTAGCCGGTGGCATCGACCTCCAGCACGCGGTTCATGCGGCCGAGCGACAACACGATGCCGGTGTGCGCGGGCCAGGGCGTTGCGCCGCCCATCAGGCCGGTGTTGCCACCCTGCGGCACGATCGCGATCCCATGCTCATGGCAGAGCCTGACCACCTGCGCGACTTCCTCGGTGCTGCCGGGGCGGACGACGGCGCCGGCACCTCCCACCAGCAATCCGCGCCAATCCGTCACGAAGGGCTGCTTGCCGTGCTCGTCCTCGATGAGGTCCTTCTCGCCCACGATCGCGCGCAGTGAATCGCGGATCTGGGCGGTGAGCGGAATGGTTGGAATGGTGGGTTCGGACGACGGTCCGGCAGCCGGCATTTGTTTCCCTTCTTGTTTCCCCTGGCGCATCTTGATGTGCACTGCGCACGCTGGCGTGCGTCAGGGCATTGTCCACGTTTGCGCCGTGGAGTCTAACGGCAATGTGTCTCTTCCCCGGAGCGCCAGGCGGGCAGGCGCGGCTCGCGCTGACGATCGTGTGTGGGGATGTTTCGGGTTTTCCGCTTGAGAGGCCGGGCGCCTGAGGCGCGTTCTGTCGGCAGGCGCATGGGTCATCCGGAGTTTTACGGTGTTCCCTAGGGTTTAGCGCCAATCGCTGCGATCGCATTTAAGCGACATTAATGATGCCTTCTCGATATGAGACATCTGCCTCCCGTGAGGTTCCGGTTTGCGGAGTGCCCGTAAGTGTTGATTAAGAGACCGATCGCCATATTCCGCCCGTGATGGGCGAGTGCCGGGATCGAACCCGACAGTCTCTTCCGTCGATTTCAAAGGGAAAGGACCGTTGCCGCAACGACGGCAGCCAGGATGAACCTCATGCTCCGCCGCGCAATGCTCTGCTTCGCGACAGACCGGAAGGCCAACGTCGCCATCATCTTCGCGCTGACGATGGTTCCTATCATCTTTCTCCTGGGGATGACGCTCGACTACACGCTGGCCCTGCGCAAGCGCGAGCAATTGAACGCAGCCGCCGACGCGGCCGCGATCGCGGCCGTGCGGCCCGCGATGCTGACGCAGACCACCAAGTCCGTCATCGAGAACACGGCGGCTGCCGTCTTTGCCGCGAAGGCGAACCTTCCCGGGCTGGCGGCCGTGCCGACGCCGACGATCACCGTCACCGATTCCGGTCTCTCGCGGACCATCACGGTCTCCTACACCGCAGAGTCCGTCAACAATTTCCCCGGCGTCCTCGGCAAGTCGACCTGGCAGGTGGCCGGTTCGGCAACGGCGAAGGCGTCCAGCGCCCCCAACATGAATTTCTATTTGCTGCTGGATGATTCCCCGTCGATGGCGTTGGCGGCGACCCAGAGCGACATCGACGCGATGGTTCTCGCCACGAAGAACCAGCCCAACTACGCGAAGAACTGTGCCTTCGCCTGCCACGAGGCGCATCCCAACAACGCAGCCCCGAGCTCGACGAACAAGGACAATCTCACGGTCGCGCGTGCGAACAACATCACGCTGCGGATCGATCTCGTGACGAATGCCGTCAAGCAATTGATGGTCGGACCCTGGTCGTGCCCGCAGTCGGGCACGTCGGGCGGGGTCATGCAGTGCATGTCGGCGCTCAACAACACGACCTACAAGGCCGCCATCTACACCTTCGACTACGCCCTGAATACGATCCAGACGCTGACCACCCCGACCACGGCCGGCACGCAGATCGGCAACATTCAGCTCCTGACGGTCGACCACCAGAACTGCCCGGTTCTCGACAGCAAGGGCGCCTGCACCTACACCACCGACTACGGCACCGACATCTCGAAGGGGCTGACCGACCTCAACGCCATCATGCCCAATCCCGGCGACGGTACCGCGGCCGGTACGCCGCAGGAGGTGGTCTTCCTCGTCACTGACGGCGTCGAGGACAAGTTGATCTCGAAGACGGGCAGCTGCGATCCCAATGCCACCTATGCGCTGCCGGCGGCCAACTCGACGACTTTGCGATGCCAGCAACCGCTTAACACGGCGATCTGCGATACCATCAAGACTCGGAACATCCGGATCGCGATTCTCTACACCGAGTATCTGCAACTGCCGAGCGACAGCTGGTACACCAGCCGTATCTCGCAATTCAACAACCCGTCCTCGTCGACCGGCACGATCGCGCAACGGTTGAAATCCTGCGCGTCGCCGGGCCTGTACGCAAACGTTCAGAATGGCGGCGACATCAACCAGGCATTGACGGATCTGTTCATCAAGGTCGCGTCCAGCACGGCCAGCCTCGTGCAGTAGGGAAAAGAGGCCATGCTTGGATCAGCTTCGACAATGAAGAGACGCCGCAACCGTTGCGCCGCTTTTGCCGCGAATGACAGCGGAGCCACGGCCGTCGAGTTCGCGCTCGTCGCCGCGCCGTTTCTCGCGCTTGTCATCGCACTGATCCAGACCTTTCTGGTTTTCTTTGCCCAGCAGACGCTCGAATCTATCGTCCGCCAGTCGGCGCGTCTCGTGATGACCGGACAGGTTCAGTCTGCGAACATGTCGCAGGCCGTCTTCAAGCAGAAGGTCTGCGATCAGATCGTGATCCTCTTCAACTGCAGTGGCCTGATGGTCGACATGCAGGTGGCGACCACGTGGACAGCAGCGAACACGGCGATGCCGACCCTGACCTATGACGGCACGGGCAAGGTCTCCAATGTCTGGCAGTACGATCCGGGCCAGGCTGGCGATATCGTCGTGCTCCGCATCATGTACGAGTGGCCGGTCGTCCTCGGTCCGCTCGGTTTCAACCTGTCGAACCTCAGCAACGGCAACAGGCTGATCATGTCGTCCGCCGCGTTCCAGAACGAGCCAGGAGCTACCTGATGATCTCGGCCCTGTCATCTCGCGTCCGGCACCTGGTATCCGATGTCCGCGCCGTGGCAGCGACGGAGTTCGCGATCGTGACGCCGTTCATGCTGCTACTCTATATCGGCGGCGTCGAGCTCGGCACCGCGCTCTCCATGAACGTCAAGGTCAGTGCGACCGCGCATGCTGTCGCCGACATGATCACGCAGAACACGTCCGTTAGCCCGAGCCAAATGGACGGTATCCTCGCGGCTGCGACCGCCATCATGGCTCCATATCCCATCAAGAATGGTAGCAACTCCTTGATGACGATCACGGTCTCGGAAGTCTCGACCGACAGCAGCGGCAACGCAACGGTGCAATGGAGCAAGTCGACCAGCGGGTCGGGGGCGAGAACGCCGGGGACCGCCATGACTTTGTCGTCCTTTACCGCGCCGGGCGGGACCACCAACGCCAAAATCTCGCTCATCCTGAGCGAGGTCTCCTACGATTACACGCCCAACCTCGGCTTCACCATCGCAGGCACGGTCAAGCTGTCCGACAGCTACTATCTGTTCCCGCGCTGCTCGACCAACGCCTCGAGCTTTCCATATTACGACGTGAAGTATAAAACGACTTCTCCGACGTCGACCACCTGCACCTGCGTCCAGCATTTGCAGCAGAAGACCTGTTAGCCTCGCGGGAGCGAGGTTGATCGATCGGGGATGGTGCCGGGCGGCACGTCGGTCTCTTCGAGCAGTTCATCACGCTAGAGCAGGGGCTTGCAGGCGGGGGCGTCTGCGTACAAGCGCGCCTGCGATCGCCCCGGCGCGCTCGGCGCGGGGGGCTGGGCTACGGTAGCCCGCATTGCTTTACGACGTCGAAGCAGGCATTGATGGCGATAGCCGCGCTGGGAGGGGGGCGCTACGGGCGACCGCGGAACCTCCCCCTGACGCGCTCGACACAACCGCCCGAGGATGTCCTGCAATCACCCCGGCCAAGAACATGAGGAACGCGATGGGTAGAAATTCCCATCGACCAGCCCCGAGGATATCCAAGCCATGACCCAGGCATCTGCCATCAGTCGCTTCCCCGTCCCTGATCTCGCCGACATGCCGGACGACATCCGGACCCGCATCCTGGCCGTCCAGGAGAAGTCCGGCTTTATTCCGAATGTGTTTCTTGTGCTCGCGCACCGGCCGGACGAGTTTCGCGCATTCTTTGCCTACCACGATGCGCTGATGGACAAGCCCGGCAATCTCACCAAGGCCGAGCGGGAAATGATCGTGGTTGCCACCAGCAACCTCAATCAATGTCAGTATTGCGTCATCGCGCATGGCGCGATCCTGCGCATCCGCGCCAAGGATCCGCTGATCGCGGACCAGGTCGCGGTCAACTACCGCAAGGCCGACATCACGGACCGCCAGAAGGCGATGCTCGATTTCGCCGTCCGCGTCTCGACCGAGGCCTACGAGGTTTCCGAGTCCGATTTCGCCGCGCTGAAATCGCACGGCTTCACGGAGGAGGACGTCTGGGACATTGCCGCGATCACGGCCTTTTTCGGCCTCTCCAACCGGCTTGCCAACGTCACCAGCATGCGTCCGAACGCGGAGTTCTACAGCATGGGACGCGGCTGACGGAGTTCGCTCATTCACGATCGGGCGGCTCGTGCGGCTTTGGTGCTGCGACGAATCCGGAAGTTGATCTTGCTCGATCGGCGTCTTGATTGGGAGAGGTGAAGAGATGACAGACTTCGTAACGCCGCAAGAGATGGCGGAGATGATACCCTCGGGGTGCAAGCTCGGTCTGGCGCCTGACGATTACGCTGCATCCCCCGGAATGATTCGGCTGCTGATCGATCGCGGCGTTCGCGGTCTGCATGTGGTGTGTGCGCCGATCGGCGGCATGCAGGTCGACATGCTGATCGGCGCCGGCGCCGTGACGACGCTGGAGACCAGTGCCGTCAGTCTCGGCGAAGCCGGCGGCGCGCCCTGTTTCAGCCGGGCCGTCCGCGACGGATCCATTCGCCTGCGCGATGCGACCTGTCCCGCGGTGTTCGCAGGGCTGACGGCCGCCGAGAAGGGCGTGCCGTTCATGCCGATCCGCGGCATCATCGGCAGTGACGTCCTGGAGAAGCGGGACGACTGGAAGGTGACGTCGAATCCGTTCGATGACGGCGAGAAGATCGTCGTGGTCTCGGCGATCCAGCCCGACATCGCCTTGTTTCATGCGCCCGAAGCGGACCGGTTCGGCAACGTTCGGCTGGGGCGCCGGCGCGAAACCATGCTGCTGGCGCACGCCTCGAAGAACGCGTTCGTGACCGTCGAGCGGATCTCCGAGACGTCACTGCTCGAGGACGAGAAAATGGCCGCGGGCGTCCTGCCTGCAATCTATGTGAGTGCGGTCGCGCAGTTGAAGAACGGCGGGTGGCCCACGGGGCTTTACGCCGAGTATCCCAGGGATGGGCAGGAAGTCGAGAAATACGCGCGCGCGGCGCGCTCGCCGGAGGGTTTCCAGGCCTATATCCGGGGTTCGAGGAGCGCGGCATGACCGAGGCGTGCACCAGCCGCGAGCTGATGATCTATACGATCTCGCGGCTGCTGAATGGCGTGCGGCATGTTGCGGTCGGTCAATCCTCGCCGATGCCGGCGGCCGGTGCGATGCTGTTGCGTGCGCTCAACGAGCGTGACGGAGCGGAGCGCGTGCAGGTCTCGATCCTCGGATCGGTCAAGCACAATTCCTTCACTGGAGGAGCCGAGGAGCTGTTCGATTGCGCCGCGCAGGGGCGCCTGGATGCCTTCTTTCTCGGCGGTGGCCAGATCGACGGCCGGGGCAATGTCAATCTCGTCGGCACCGGCGACTACCCGAACAATCCGGTTAGGTGGCCCGGCTCGTTCGGCTCCGCCTATCTGTACTTCCTCGTTCCGCGGGTCATCCTGTTCCGCGAGGAGCACAGCCTGCGGTCCCTGGTAGAGCGCGTGGACTTCGTGTCTGCGCCTGGGGTCACCGACGAGACGGTCTATCGGCGCGGCGGCCCGCATGCGCTGCTGACCAACGCGGCGCTATTCTCCTTCGACCGGGAGGCGGGGCGCTTTCGCCTCGAGAGCACGCATCCCGGCTATGGTTGGCGCGACATTCGCGGCACGACGGGCTTTGCCTACGACAACGAGCAATGCGAGGTCACGACGCCGTCGCCGGACGACGCGACGCTGGCCTTGATCCGGGGACGGATCCGCGAGGAGCTGCGCGAATGCTATCCGCAGTTCGCGGGCAACATGCCGGGTCCGGGGTAGGGGATCGCGTCTGCACTCTGCGGTCGGGTTAGGGCGCGTACTCTTGAACATCCGTCGATATCTGCCTCGCGTCGATACTGCCGTCCTCATGCAATTGCGGCAGATGTCGCGAAGGGCCACACCTGATTTGGACCGAGAGGGAAACGCCGCCCCCGGGTGGTTGCCAATTCGCCCGATGGCCAGTTGACAGTCCTTTGCAAATAAAACTAGGTTGCCGGCGACGGTTCTCTTTCGGGAGATCAATAGGGAATACGGTGCGGGTGTCCCCAACGCCGTGGCTGCCCCCGCAACTGTAAGCGGCGAGCCTTCGTCAAAAGCCACTGGGCCTGCGGGCCTGGGAAGGCGGCGACAGGCAACGACCCGCGAGCCAGGAGACCTGCCGTCAGTCGTGGTCACACGCGAGCACATTGGGCGGGGTGTCCTGATGAGTGTTGAGCTGCCTTCCTCTTGAGGCAGCGGCCAAGCTGCGTTCGCGGTGACGTGCCACGTTATCGCGAGACTATTGATGACCTCCCGTAAGATCTTCGCGCCACGCTGCGCGTTGCTCCGTTCAGTTGCATTTTCCTGCCTCGTGGTGTCGAGCAATGGCTGGGCACAATCCGCAAGACCAGCGCAGACGCTCGATCCTGTCGTAGTGGAGCCGTCGGCGAAGCCACCGAATGCCCGGAGCGCCCGACGCAGCGATTCCACGCGCCTCGCGCGCCCACACCAGCAGCGAAACGCAGCTACCGCCGAAACGCGGGCTCCGACGACCAACCCAGCGGGTCCCGTATTCGCCGCACCGACGCTCAACCTCACCGGCGCTAGCACGGCCGGCAGCCGACTAAGCTTGACGCGACTGCAGACGCCGGCCAGCGTGGAGGTGATCTCGGCCGAGACCATTTCTGAACGCGGCCAGCAGAACATCCTCGACGCGGTGACGCAGAACGCCACCGGCTTCACTGCAAGCCCGGCACCAGGCAACGGCGGCGTCTCGTTCAACACCCGCGGCTTCACGGGCCTTGGGTCTGTCATGACGCTCTATGATGGCACCCAGCTTTATATCGGCGCCGGCACCGTGACCTTTCCGTTCGACACATGGTCGACCGAGCGCATCGAGGTGCTGCGCGGCCCTGCTTCGGTGATGTACGGCGCGGGTGCGGTCGGCGGTGCCATCAACGTCGTCTCGAAACTGCCATCGTGGGTCCCTCGCAACCAGGCCGAGATGTCGCTGGACAGCAACATGACGCGGCGAATTGCCGTGGATAGCGGAGGTCCAGTAAGCAGGGACGTCGCCTATCGCATCACCGCCACCGGCAACATGTCGGACGGCTGGGTTGATCGTGACAGGACTTCGAATGTCGCGCTCCATGCCGTGGTCCAGATCAGGCAGAACGAAGACGTCACCTGGACACTGTCCACGGACTATGGCGACCGCAATCCCTCACGCTACTTCGGCACGCCGCTGATCAACGGCATGCTCAATGAATCTCTTCGGTTCAAGAATTACAACGTCAGCGACAGCCACATCCGATACCACGATAGCTGGAGCCAGGCGAAGACGGAATGGCAGGTCGCTGATGGCATCTCGATCCAGAACACGCTCTACTACCTGAACTCCAAGAGGCACTGGAAGGACGTCGAAAGCTACGCTTACAATCCCGGCACCGGCCTGATCAATCGAAGCAGCTATATCGAGATTTTTCACGACCAGCAGCAGGTCGGCAATCGCATGGATGCGAAGTTTCGTGGGCATGTCTTCGGCATGGCCAACGAGTTCCTGGCAGGCTTTGACGTCAACAGCATCAACTTTACCCATACCAACAACTCGCCCTATGGCGGCTCGTCGTCCGTCAACCCGTACAGCTTCGTTCCTGGCGTGTTCAACAGTCCGAACGCCACGGTCCCCAGTTTCGGCAGCGTAACCAACCAATACGCGCTGTTCGCCGAGAACCGGCTGTCGGTCACCGAGCAATTGTCCCTGATTGCCGGCATCCGCCACGATGAGCCGACGGTCACGCGCACCGACTATGTCACGCCCGCCAACAGCTTCGAAAAGTCGTTCTCCTCGACGACCTGGCGCGCCGGCGCGGTCTATACGCCCGTCAAGGACCTCGCTTTCTATGGCCAATATTCCACCGCGGTCGATCCGGTCGGGGGGATCATCTCGCTGTCGTCCGCCAACAAGAATTTCGATCTGGCCACCGGCAGACAGATCGAGATCGGCGTCAAGCAATCGTTCTGGGGCGGCCGGGGTGAATGGACACTGGCCGGCTACGAAATCGTGAAGAACAACCTGCTGGCACGCGATCCCAACGTTCCTTCGCTCACCGTCCAGGTCGGCCAGCAATCATCGCGTGGGATCGAAGCATCAGTCGGGTTCCTGCTCGACTATGGCTGGCGAATAGATGCAAACACAGCCTTCCTGCGCGCGAAGTACGACGACTTCGTGCAATCGGTTGGTGGCGCAGCCGTGAACTATGCCGGCAACGTGCCGGTCAACGTACCGCAGACCGTCTCCAACATCTGGGCGACCTGGGCCTTTGCACCCAACTGGTCGGCCAATGCAGGCGTGCAGATCGTCGGCAAGACCTACGCGGACAATGCCAACACGATGACGCGCCCGGCCTACAACATCGTCAATGCCGGCGTGCAGTGGAAGCCCGATCTCAACACCACCGTGTCGTTCCGCGTCTACAATCTCTTCGATGAGATTTACACGACGTCCGGCGGCACCACGCAGTGGCTGCTCGGAATGCCTCGCACGGCCCAACTCGCCGTCAACGTGAAGTTCTGAGCGTGTCACGCATCCTGAAACGTACGCTCCGGCGGTGGCTGTATATCGGCCACCGCTGGCTCGGCATCGTCACCTGCCTGTTCTTCGCCATGTGGTTCATGTCAGGCGTGGTGATGATGTATGTCGCGTTTCCCGGTCTTGCCGACAAGGAAAGGCTGGCAGCGCTTCCCGACATTCAATGGGAAAAGGTGAAGCTATCGCCGGACGATGCGATGAGGGTCGCAGGCGCGACGCGCTACCCGCGCGATCTCCGGCTCGCCATGCTGGCCGACGAGCCGGTGTATCGGATGATTGGCTGGGACGGTCAGCGGCAGGCGATCTCCGCGGCCGATGGCCGCGTCGTGACCGGGGTCTCCGAACGGGAGGCTCTTGCGGTCGCGCAACATCATCCCGCGAGCAAATCGCCGCAACTGGAAGACATCGTCGATCGCGACCAATGGAGCGTCACCGCCCGTTACGATCCGTTGCGACCGCTCTACCTCATCGGGCTCGGCGATAACGCCGGCACCAAGCTCTATGTTTCCTCGCGCTCCGGCGAGATCGTGCTCGATACCAACCACACCGAGCGCGTCTGGAACTGGCTCGGCTCCATTCCGCATTGGATCTATCCGACCGTTTTGCGCAAGGATGGGCCGTTGTGGCGGCTGGTGGTGCTCTGGATCTCCGGCATCTGCCTCATCGTCGGCGTCACCGGCATCTGGATCGGCATCCTGCGCGTGCGGCTGAAGCGGCGGTACGCGAGCGGCGGGATCTCCCCGTACCGCAGCTGGATGGCTTGGCACCACGTCACTGGACTGATCGCGGGCGCCTTCGTGCTGACCTGGATGTTCTCCGGTTGGCTGTCACTCAATCCCGGCGAATTTTTTGCAGGCCGTAACACCACGCGGGAGACGCTGCAACGCTACGCCGGCCATGATGCGCCGACCATTGCGACCAAGCTGCCGACGCCGCAATCCGCCGCGGTCGAAGCGCGCTTCGTCTGGCTCGATGGCGGCCCGATGATGATCGCCGCATCGCGTGACTGCACGCAGAGGGCGCTGGATATCACGTCGGGTCGAATCGCGACACTCCCGCAGGATCGGCTTTGGACGGCCGCAGCGAAATTGCTGCCGCAAGCGCGCCTCGCGGAACGGCTCGTCCTCGACGACTACGATTCCCATTGGTATGCGCATCATCACCAGCGCGAACTGCCGGTGCTGCGCGCTGTCTTCGATGACGACGCCAGAACATGGTTTCACATCAGCCCCGTTACCGGCGAGATCATCGGCCGCGCGGACGGCAGCCGGCGCACCTATCGCTGGCTGTTCAACGCGCTGCACAGTTTCGATTTCCGGTTGCTGCTGATGTATCGCCCGGCCTGGGATCTCGTGGTTTGGCTGCTATCGATCCTTGGCACCATCGTCTCGGTGAGCGGTGTCGCCGTCGGATGGCGCTATCTGCGCCATTGAAGTGAATTGCGCCGTTGGCAATGTCCGCCCCGGGTCATTTTCGACGGACGCATCGGGGACTGTCGGCTGGTCGATGTCCGCTTCTGCCACAAGCGCCGAACCGGGGCCGAGTCAGGAGCGGTGCGGTCGGTTGCCCCCATGATTCAAGCTCCGTTGGCGACGAGCCGCTCCGCGATCGCTAACACTTCCGCACGCACCTGCGCATCCTTGATGCGCAGAAAGGCAGTGATGAGCCTCAATGCATCTTCAGTTGCGGTTCGGTAGTCGACATCTGCTAGCGGATCAGTAGGAACGTCGACATTCGTCGCGTCAGACATTGCTTGCTCTCCGATCTACCTGCGCAACGCTATCGAAGCCAAGCTCGATGTCTCGCCGACCTTCCAAGCACGGCGATGTTGCAGGCCTCTAGGAGCGTGACAGAGAACCCGCTGAACGGTCGCGGTTCGCCTCGCGATGCCGCCAACTGGGTGGCCTTAAACGACTTCATCTTCCCAAACGTGCTTGCGGCAACTGTCGCACTGAAATAGCTGCACAGTCCGATTCGAGTGCGGGTCAAACAATTTAAGGACCCGGTAAGTGAGTACCCGGAGACATGAAGGGCACTTCGGAACGTCAGCCCAGGAGGCGTTCGTATCGTCTTTATCGGACATAGCCCGACCTCGCCGCTCGCATTAGGCGGGAGCGCAAAGGGCTCTCAGTCACCGATGTAAGCCCAGGTCGGGTCGGTGATAATCTGCTTATATCAGCAATGTCCGATTTCGAACATAAGGATTTTCATTCTAAATCCCGCGTTTTCAATCGGCGCTGTTGCTTAGGAGGAATCGCCTTCATCAAAGGTCGGGCGGATGCGTTCCACATCGATCTCTCCGCGAGCCATGTCTCCTGCCTACGGGTTTATTGAGACTATCAAGCAGCGTAGTCGCCTCGGAACCAACGAGGTCGGCCGAACAGCGCAGGCATCGCCAAGGAAGCGCTTTTCACCGCCGCTATTTGGCTCGCCCACTTTGCGACCACGTGCGGTATCCGGTGCAACCCTACCGATTGGTCGGATGACCCATCGACTTACCATGCCGGGGCTATTGCCGTTGACGCTTTGGTGCCAACCTCATGATTCGGCATGTCGTAAGAATTGACGCCCGCCACTTGGCGCTCTCTGGATTTGTACTGGCTTTCCCTTGTCAGGAGGTGCACACTCAGGTCACCACCGCACGGCCCCCGGCACTTATCGGTGATGAGGACGCGATCACGCGCTCCCGCCTCCTTCCTCTGGACAGGAGCTAGCGCCATGCATCTGCGACGAGGCACCAAACAAACCGCACCCCTTGAACATCGTCTCGCAGAAGAGGCCACTCGCCTCCGCGCAAAAGCTAAATCGCTTTCGCCAGGCATTCAGAGGGGACGCGCGATCCGCCAAGCCCGACAAGCTGATACCGCCATCCATACCGAGTGGCTGCGGTCACCGGGCGTGCGAATGCTGACATGATGGAACGTGCGCGCATTATCGTACGGAGGATGGGCGATTACTGAAGAAATGGACAAGAGCAGGCTCAACCCAAGCGCGATCGCACTATCAAAGAACAAAGTTAGGCGCCGCGACTCAGTCGAGGCGAGAGGCCGTTAACCGAGGCGGCTCCCTTGTTTCTCCGATCATTAGCATTTGGCCACTCTGAAAGCATAAGCCGATGCAGATACAATACAGAATTTTGACCCAACGTTGCGAAACCTCGTGCACGTTATGAGGTCCTTGCCGCGAGGAGCGTGCTCTCGGAACGTAGACGTAATCCCCTCGCGGAAGTCGGCCCGACCAATCGGGCAGGATGCTGTCATGTTTCAATCTGGGTTCGCTCATCCCAACGAGCTGCTGTCCTCTTTGCCAACCGACCAACTCGCTCTGCTCATGCCCCACATGACGCCGGAATCCATCTCACGGGGTACGGTGCTGATCGAGGCGGGCGACGAAGTCGACTTTGTTTACTTCCCCCACAGCGGCATGGTCTCTTTACTCGATGTTCTCGCGGATGGCCGCGCCATTGAAACCGAAACTGTAGGACGGGAGGGCGCATTGGGCGTCATGGCGGGCTTGGGTTCGCCTATTTCGCTGGTGCGAGTAGTCGTCCAGATGCGTATTGAGACCGGCAAAATACCTGCCAGGCGCTTTCGGCAACTTGCGGGTAACAGCGAAGCTATTCAGGCGCTCTGTATCCATCAAAACGATGTTCTCTTGTCTAAAGCTAGGGTTACTGCCGCCTGTAACGCAGTGCACGAAGTCGAGGCGCGCTTCTGCCGTTGGATATTGCAAACCGTTGATCACGCTCGCGGCGATGTCGCGGAGCTGACGCATGAGTTTCTTGCCGAGATGCTCGGTGTACGTCGAACGTCGGTAACGGAAGTTGCCGGGAAGGTACAACGATCGGGAGCAATCGTTTATTCGCGAGGAACGATAAAAATACGGGATCGACAGGCACTCGAAGCGATGTCTTGCGATTGCTATACGCGGCAGAAAGAGCA
The DNA here is from genome assembly GCF_032144035.1 of Bradyrhizobium sp. WYCCWR 12699. Taxonomy (NCBI): domain Bacteria; kingdom Pseudomonadati; phylum Pseudomonadota; class Alphaproteobacteria; order Hyphomicrobiales; family Nitrobacteraceae; genus Bradyrhizobium; species Bradyrhizobium sp. WYCCWR 12699. Next base: position 353,808 of record NZ_JAVTJN010000039.1, on the reverse strand, counting down.
CGGTTTGATATTGGCGCGGTCTTACATCGCACGGCAAACGGCGCGCGTGGCGACCGGTGCGCGACCCTAACTTGCTCGCTGACCAATACTCGACAGCAACTGGCTCAACGTAACTTTTTGCTTAGTCATGGTCGGGCAGCTCGGCACCTTCAAAGCCGGACCGACCTGCGGGAGTGCGGGCCGCTTAATCGGGAAATCTCCGACGAGATAGTGATCACTTGATCGCACTTGTTGCATTCAAACGAACGAACGTTGAGCCCTTTCGGACCGGTTGTAATTCCAACCAGGCTGGCCAAATCTTGGCACTTCGGTCAGCGTGGATGATCGATGCGATTGGGATGCAGATCGGGGCTTTTAGGCATGTGCCAGTCCTGCGGTCAGGCGGGAGCACAACACTCTCTGTCACCGAAAGGGGCCTAGTGAGGGGCGGTGATGCGGTCACTATAACTCAATGTCCGATTTCGAACATAAGAATTGTCTCGCCGTAATCGCTTTTTAAGCACCTCACTCCGCTGACAAACAGGTCGATCACCAAGCCTTGCCAGCTTGCCGGCTCCTCGGGGCCGCTTCTGGCCGTATGACGGCTACCGGACCGACAAGCGCGATGAATTTTTCAATAATGATTCCTCCCGCCGGAACGTGCCCTCGGAGCGTGACCACCCCCCAGCGGTAGGCGGCCTGTCCGATCAGGCGGGATGCCACCGTGCAGAAGAACAATGTCGGCCGATCGTTGGCCCCGACCAACGCGATACTATCCTCGTTCCCGCATGATCAATTCGAGCTGCTCTCGCCTTACATGACACGGGAGACATTCGAGCAAGGCGTCGTTCTGGTCGAGGCTGGCGATGAGATCGATTTTGTCTACTTTCCTTATAAAGGCGTGGTGTCCCTGCTGTCGGTTTTGAAGGACGGTCGTGCCGTTGAAATCGCGACAGTCGGACAAGACGGCGTCATCGGCGCGATGACAGGCCTCGGCTTTCTCACATCGTTTGTCCGTGTAGTCGTACAGCTCCCGCTTGAGGCAACCAAGATACCGGCGAATCGCTTTCGAAGGGCGACCACGCGCTCCGATGCCATGCGAGGTCTTTGTCTTCGCTACAACGAAGTTCTTTTCTCTCAAGCGCGGATTTCGGCCGCCTGTAACGCAGTGCATCTCATTGAAGCTCGATTTTGCCGTTGGCTTCTGCAAACGGCGAACCGCGCAGGCACGAAGACGGTCAATTTGACGCAAGAGCTCGTGGCTGAATTGATGGGAGTGCGCCGTACCTCCATCACCGAGGTCGCCACCAAGTTGCAAGCGGCCGGGGTCGTTCACTATTCTCGCGGGGTGATCAATATTCTGGACGCAACCGCATTGGAGAAATTGTCTTGCGAATGCTATTCCTTACAACGGGATCAGGCTGAAGCGTTGCGGTGAGCGCATGCCGCTGAACGATGCGTTTGCAAATCCATGCGCGCCGGCCGACTTCACGCCAAAGCGAGTGCTCAAATCGGCGAAATGATGATCGGAAAGTCTGCGTGCCGCTGCACTCGTCCGTCCTGGCGCCCCTGCGGACAGCCTAATCTCAATAACCGCTGCTGGCCCTTCAGTGACGTCGGCAGACGTCCGCTTTCCCGCCGTTGTTAGGGGTTGAGCGGTCGTAAGGCGGCCGGCTGCTTGAGAAGTACACCGCCTAAGTCATTGATCGTTCGTGTGTCGGCTACTGTGCATGGGGTTGTTTTTTGCTTTTGTTTGACCAGTCCAGCGCGCGCACCATCTCCCCCGGCCTGCCACGGCCATGAATTCGTTTTGAAAGAATTCGGATATACCGTATGTGTCGCGCATCCCGCTCTCCATCCGCAAGGCGATGGGGCAATAGTGCGCAACGCTCCCCGGGGGAGAGCGCGACATAAGCCGTCAAACCATCCGCGCAGGGAAGGCCGGTCGTTCCGGCGTCACTTGAAAAGAGTCACGAGAATCGACGCAACTTGACGAGGAGGGAAGAGTTGCGTCCTCCGTCCGCTTACGCCGCTTGCGCCATCGCGGCTTGAGGTTTCGATTGCCGCGACAGCGCCAGCACGATCAACGCGGCGAACACGCAGAGCGCGCCGGCGATGAAGAACGCGGGCAGGTAGCTCTGATAGACCGTCCGCGAGAAGCCTGCCCCGAAAGCCGCCGCGCCGGCGCCGAGCTGGTGGCCGGCGAAAATCCAGCCAAACACCAGATTGGCGCGCTCGGGCCCGAATTTCTGCGCGGTGAGACGCACCGTGGGCGGCACGGTCGCGATCCAGTCGAGACCGTAGAACATCGCGAAGATCGAGAGGCCATAGAACGAGAAATCGCTGAAGGGCAGGAAGATCAGCGAGAGCCCGCGTAGCCCGTAGTACCAGAACAGCAGATAGCGGTTGTCGTAGCGGTCCGACAGCCAGCCCGACATGATGGTGCCGAAGAAATCGAAGATGCCCATCGCTGCGAGCAGGCTCGCGGCCTGCACCTGCGGGATGCCGAAATCGAGGCACATCGGGATCAGGTGCACCTGGACGAGGCCGTTGGTCGAGGCGCCACAGACGAAGAAGGTCGCGAACAGGATCCAGAACGCGGTCGACTTCGAGGCGTCGCGCAGCGTGCCGAGCGCCACGCCTGTGATCGAGCCGTGGCTGACGGGCGGTGCGGGCAGGGGTGTCGTGCCCTCGTCGCCGAACGGACGCTGGCCGACATCGCTCGGCCGATCGCGCATCGCGAGCAGCACTGCCAGCGCGGAGACGCCCAGCATGATGCAGACGAAGCCGAGCGCGAGCCGCCAGCCGTAGCGTTCGGTGAGGCTTGCCAACAGCGGCAGGAACACGAGCTGGCCGGTGGCGACGCTCGCAGTCATGATGCCGACGACGAGGCCGCGCCTTGCTGCGAACCAGCGCGTGGCGATGGTCGCACCCAGCACCAGGGCGGTCATGCCGGTGCCGATGCCAATCACCACGCCCCAGAGCGCGATGAGCTGCCAGACCTCGGTCATGCCGAGCGAGAGCACGAGTGCCGAGACGACGATCAGCTGTGCGGTCAGCGTGACGTTGCGCAGGCCATAGCGGTTGAGCAGGGCGGCCGCGAATGGCGCCATCAGCCCGAACAGGATGAAGCGGATCGACAGCGCGGAGGAAATCTCCGCCGTGCTCCAGCCGAACTCCTTTTGCAGAGGAACGATGAAGACGCCGGGCGCGCCGACCGTGCCGGCGCTGATCAGCGCGGCGAGGAAGGTCACGCCGACCATCACCCAGCCGTAATGGATGTTGCGGCGGGACAATGCTGCCGCGAGCCAGTTCGAGATCATTGGGCCTCAATCTTTTTGGCGGGCCCCTGGAGACCCGCATCACGGTTGCAATCTGGCACAAGGTAGGGGAGTCTAAAATGACAGACTTCCCTCAAATTCGGACATCAGTGATCAGCGGGCCGACCGCTCGACGGCGATGGCCGTGGCTTCACCGCCGCCGATGCACAGCGCCGCGATGCCGCGCTTGAGGTTCTGCGCCTCGAGCGCATGCAGCAGCGTCACGATCAGCCGTGCGCCGGTGGCGCCGATCGGGTGGCCGAGCGCACAAGCACCGCCATTGACGTTGAGCTTCTCGCGGGGAATGCCGAGATCGCGCTGCGCCGCCATCGCCACCACGGCGAAGGCCTCGTTGATCTCGAACAGGTCGACGTCGGACGGAGCCCAGCCGACCTTGTCGAGCAGCTTGCGGATCGCCGGGATCGGCGCCGTGGTGAACCATTGCGGCTCCTGGCTGTGCGTGGCGTGGCCCTTGATCTCGGCGAGAACGGGAAGGCCGCTCCGATCGGCGAGCGAGCGCTTCGTCAGCACCAGCGCCGCCGCGCCGTCGGCATTGGCGGAAGAGGCTGCCGGCGTGATCGTGCCGTTGGCGCGGAACGCCGGCTTCAGGCCCGGGATCTTGGCCGGATCGACCTTCAGTGGATGCTCGTCATTGGCAACGATGCGGGGACCTGCCTTTTCGGCGAGCGTGATCGGCGCAATCTCGGCCTGGAACGCGCCGCCCTCGACCGCCTTGCGGGCGCGGCTGAGAGTCTCCATGGCGTAAGCGTCCTGGTCCTTGCGCGTGAACTGATAGGCCTCCGCCGTTGCTTCGCCGAAATCGCCCATGGAACGGCCGGACTCGTAGGCGTCCTCCAGCCCGTCCATCATCATGTGGTCGATGATGCGGTCATGGCCGACGCGATAGCCGCCGCGGGCCTTGGCCAGCAGGTACGGCGCATTGCTCATGCTCTCCATGCCGCCGGAGACGACGATCTGGGCCGAGCCGGCGCGGATGATGTCGTGCGCCAGCATGGTCGCCTTCATGCCGGAGCCGCACACCTTGTTGACGGTGGTGGCGCCGGTGGCATCGGGAAGACCCGCGGCACGTGCAGCCTGGCGTGCCGGCGCCTGGCCTTGGCCGGCCGGCAGCACGCAGCCCATGAAGACCTCGTCGATCTTGTCGGGCGAGAGTTTTGCGCGCTCCAGCGCTGCGCCGATCACGTGCGAGCCGAGCTTGTGCGCGGGGAGCGGCGACAATTCGCCCATGAAGCGGCCGAGCGGGCTGCGGGCGGCGGAGACGATGACGACGGGATCGGCAGCTTCGGCCATGATGGAACTCCTTGGCGATGGCAGGTAAGATTATGGTCATCATATGATGCAGTGCAAAAAATGCAACCGCGGCGAGGATGAGAAATTGTCGTGGTGAGATGAGATTTATTGCGGCGGCTGCTGCTTCGTCCGTGTCCCGGACGCGGCGCGACGTGCAACGTCGCGGCGCCGAGCCGGGACATAGATTCGCGCCGACCTCATTGGTGCATGGGCCCCGGCTCAGCAGCGCACCGCAAAGGGGCCCTGCGCTGCGTCCGGGGCAGGGAAGCCTGCATCCTACCGCTTCCGGTTCACAAACGCGCCCATCAGCCGCGTCGGCTCGTCCGTCAGGAACGACTCGCCGAACACCTTCACGCTCAAATTCACGGACTCGGTGAGCGGCAGCTCCTCCCATTGCCGCAGCAGGGCCTTCTGCGAGCGCAGCGCCTCGGGGCCGCATTCCAGCAAAGCCTTCACCAGGTGCTCGATCTCCGCATCCAGCCCGCCCTCCGGCGCAACCTTGTCAACCAGTCCCCAGGCGAGCGCGGTCGGCGCATCGATGTTCTCCGCCGTCATCACCAGCCAGCGCGCGCGGGCCCAGCCGATCAGGCGCGGCAGCAGCGCCGCATGGATCACCGACGGAATGCCGACACGCACCTCGGGCATGCCGAAATGGGCATCATGCGCCGCGATGCGGAAATCGCAGGCCGCGGCGACCTCGAGGCCGCCGCCGAGGCACCAGCCGGGCATCCGTGCGATCACGGGCGCCGGGAATTGGCGCACGGCCTCGCAGAGGTCGCGCAGGCGGCTGATGAAGGCTTCGGCCGATGCCTGGTCGAGCTTGGCCATCTCCTTGATGTCGGCACCGCCGATCATGCTCTTCTCGCTCTGGCCGCGCAGCACCACGACGCGAATGCTGCGGTCGGGCGCGAGCTGCTGCAAGCCTTCGCGCACGGCATTGGTCACCGCTGAGCCGAGAATGTTGAGCGGGCCGGCGTTGCAGATCGCGACATGGACGACGCCGCGCGCATCGCGCGTCACGCCGCAATGGTGGTTGAGCATTTCCATCGTGGGATCTCGATTGGCTTTCGTGGGCGCGCGAGGCGCGCTGGTCGGAGATTACTTCCGGGCCGAAACGTCCTGCTTGTCAAGCGGGCAGGCGAGGTGGAGTTGCCAGCGCGAAGTCCGCGACATAGTATGACGTATATCATTCAAAGAGGCGGCCATGACCGACATCGAACAACTCGACCTGTTTTCGCCGGCACAGCGGCGTGAGCGCGTGGTGGACTGGCAGATGCCCGCCCCGGTCGCGAGAGCGGCCATGGGGTTGTCCGGCATGGATGCCATGCTGGGGATTCGCGACGGTCGGCTGCCTCCGCCGCCTTTCGCGAAACTGATCGGCTTCACCATGGCGGTGGTCGAGCCGGGCCGGATCGTCATGGAACTGGAGCCGCGCGAGGATCTCGAAAACACCATCGGCCTTCTCCACGGCGCGACCGCCGCGGCGCTGCTCGATACTGCGATGGGCTGTGCCATTTCGACCCGGCTCGCGGCCGGGCAGGGTTCGGTGACCTTGGAGTTGAAGCTGGCCTTCCTGCGTCCGCTCTCGGTCCGTTCCGGGCTGATTTCGGCCGAAGGTAAAGTGATCAAGCTGGGGCGGCAGACCAGCTACACCGAAGGCTTCGTCCGGGACGGCAAGGGCGCCCTTGCGGTGCACGCAACTGCAACGTTTTCGATGATCGGCGGCAACTTAACATGAATTAATGCACCTAATTCGTCATTTGCGTGTTATGAGATGACCTTCGACATCCAATGAGACCAGCATGCGCTATTCCCCGGAACACAAGCAGGAAACCCACGACCGCATCGTGAGGAAGGCCTCCACGCGGTTGCGCGAAAAGGGCGCCCACGGCATTGGCGTCGCCGACCTCATGAAGGAGGCCGGCCTGACCCATGGCGGCTTCTACGCGCATTTCGATTCCCGCGAGGCGCTGGTGATCGAGGCGTTCGGTTATGCGATGGACCGCTCGATGGAGCACTGGCGCCAGATCACCGACGAGGTCTCGCCGGACAAGCGGCTGGCGCTGGTCGCAGAGGCCTACCTCTCCACGCTGCATCGCGACAATCCCGGCCATGGCTGCTCGATTCCCGCTTTGGGCGCCGAGATTGCCCGCGAGAGCCCCAAGGCGCGCAAGGCATTTGCCGGCAAGCTCGACGAGATGATCGAGCAACTGACGGACTACATCCCGAACATGCCGCGCAAGGCCGCGCGCAAGCAGGCGATCGCAACGCTGGCGACGATGGCCGGCACCATGCTGCTGGCCCGCATCGCGGGGTCAAGCGAGCTGTCGGACGAGGTGTTGAAAGCGGGCAGGGACAGTACGCTCGAGGGCGCGAAGCGCGAGCCGAAAGTAGCGGCGAAGAAGGCAAAGAACTAGGCGCGTTGCGCATCCTGCGAGACCGGTGCTACCGCCCCGCAAACAGCGCCCGCTGGCGCTCCACGATCTCACTGACGTAATCCGCCACCGCACGGATGCGCGCCAGATCCTTGCTGTCGGCGTGCATCAGCATCCAGAACGTCCGCGTGATCGCGATCTCATCGGGCAGCACTGGGACGAGTTGCGGGTAGTCGCTCGCCATGAAGTGGGGCAGCACGGCGATACCGAAACCTGAGAGCGTAGCATTGAGCTGGGCGATCAGATTGGCACTGCGAAAGCGCGCGGAGATCCGCGGCGACACCTGCGGCAGATAATCGAGCTCCGGCGTGAACAGCAGCTCCTCGATGTAGCCGACGAAGCGATGCTGCGGCAGTACCTCGCGCGAGGTGATTTTCGGGAAGCGGTCGAGATAGGCGGGGGCCGCATAGAGGCCGAGGCGGTAGTCGAGCAGCTTGCGGCCGACGATGCGGCCTTCCTTCGGCATGGTCAGACTGATGGCGATATCGGCCTCGCGCTTGGAGAGACTGAACAGCCGCGCGGTGGCCACAAGTTGCAGGTCGAGATCGGGATACCGGTCGGCGAAGGGCGCCAGCCGCGGCGCCAGGAACGCGGTGCCGAAGCCATCGGGCGCGCCGATCCGGACCGTGCCGGTCAGCCGTGCGACCGAGCCGCCGACCTGCTCCTGGTTGGCGACGATGGTCGATTCCATGGCTTCCGCGCTGTCGGCGACGCGCTGGCCGGCCTCGGTGAGGAGATAGCCGGTCTTGCGCCGATCAAACAATTTCGCCGAAAGATGCTTTTCCAGCCGGTCGACACGACGGATCACCGTGGCATGGTCGACGCCGAGCTGTTTTGCCGCAGCCGAGACCGAGCCGCCCCGCACGATGGCCAGCACGAAGCGAAAGTCGTCCCAATCGATAGCGCCTTGATCCAGCATTTTCGCACATCTATGGTGCATTATCTCAGACTTGAATCCTATAAAATGCAGGTCAATAGGATTTGTCAAAGCGTTCAAGCTCGGACCTCAGGAGATCATTCCATGCGCTCAATCGGACATTTCATCGGTGGCAAGGAGGTCAAGGGCACCTCAAACCGCACCGCCGACGTCTTCGAGCCGATGACCGGCGACGTTCAGGCCAAGGTGGCGCTGGCGTCCAAGGCCGAGGTCCGCGCCGCCGTCGAGAACGCGCGCGCGGCGCAGCCCGAATGGGCCGCGACCAACCCGCAGCGCCGTGCCCGCGTCATGTCGAAATTCGTCGAGCTGGTGCAGCGCGACTACGACAAGCTCGCCGAGCTGCTGGCGCGCGAGCACGGCAAGACCGTGCCCGACGCCAAGGGCGACATCCAGCGTGGCCTCGAAGTCGCCGAGTTCGCCTGCGGCATCCCGCATCTGATGAAGGGCGAGTACACCGAAGGCGCAGGCCCTGGCATCGACATCTATTCGATGCGCCAGCCGCTCGGTGTCGTCGCCGGCATCACGCCGTTCAACTTCCCGGCGATGATTCCGATGTGGAAGTTCGCGCCCGCGATCGCCTGCGGCAACGCCTTCATCCTCAAGCCTTCGGAGCGCGATCCCGGCGTGCCGATGCTGCTCGCTGAACTCATGATCGAGGCGGGCCTGCCGGCCGGCATCCTCAATGTCGTCAACGGCGACAAGGAGGCGGTCGACGCCATCCTCGACGATCCCGATATCAAGGCCGTCGGCTTCGTCGGCTCGACGCCGATCGCGCAGTACATCTATGAGCGCGCGGCGCAAACCGGCAAGCGCTGCCAGTGCTTCGGCGGCGCCAAGAACCACGCCATCATCATGCCCGACGCCGACATGGACCAGGCGGTCGACGCGCTGATCGGCGCCGGCTACGGCTCGGCCGGCGAGCGCTGTATGGCCGTCTCGGTTGCCGTGCCCGTCGGCAAGTCCACTGCCGACCGGCTGATGGAAAAGCTGATCCCGCGCGTCGAAAGCCTCAAGATCGGCACCTCGATCGATCCGTCGGCCGATTACGGCCCGCTGGTCACGCGCGAGGCGGTCGAGAAGGTCAAAGGCTATATCGACATCGGCATCAAGGAAGGCGCGACGCTCGCCGTCGACGGCCGCGGCTTCAAGATGCAGGGCTACGAGAAGGGCTTCTATCTCGGCGGTTCGCTGTTCGACAACGTCACCAAGGACATGCGGATCTACAAGGAAGAGATCTTTGGCCCGGTGCTCTCGGTCGTGCGCGCGCACGACTACAAGGAAGCGCTGGCGCTGCCGTCGGACCATGACTACGGCAACGGAGTTGCCATCTTCACCCGCGACGGCGATGCTGCGCGCGACTTCGCGGCCAAGGTCAATGTCGGCATGGTCGGCATCAACGTGCCGATCCCGGTGCCGATCGCCTATTACACCTTCGGCGGCTGGAAGAAGTCGGGCTTCGGCGATCTCAACCAGCACGGCCCGGACTCCATTCGCTTCTACACCAAGACCAAGACGGTAACGTCGCGCTGGCCGTCCGGCGTCAAGGAAGGCGCGGAGTTCTCGATCCCGCTGATGAAGTAATCCTTTCAGGAGCGAGGCCGGGGATGCAGTTCGCTCTGAACGAGGATCAGATCGCAATTCGCGACATGGCGCTGGCGTTTGCGGCGGAGAAGATCGCGCCGCACGCGCTGCGCTGGGACGAGGAAAAGCATTTCCCCGTCGAGGTCATGCGCGAGGCGGCAACGCTCGGCATGGGCGGCATCTACATTCGCGACGATGTCGGGGGATCCGCGATGACGCGGTTCGATGCGGCGCTGATCTTCGAGGCGCTGGCGACGGGCTGCCCGACCACGTCCGCCTTTATCTCCATCCACAACATGGCGTCCTGGATGATCGATGCCTATGGTAGCGACACCCAGCGCCATCAATGGCTGCCGAAGCTCTGCACTATGGAGCTGATCGCGAGCTACTGCCTGACTGAGCCGGGCGCCGGCTCCGACGCGGCGGCTCTGCGCACCCGCGCCGTGCGCGACGGCGATCATTACGTCCTCAACGGCCAGAAGCAGTTCATCTCCGGCGCCGGCGGTACCGATCTGCTGGTTGCGATGGTGCGCACCGGCGGGGAAGGTCCCGGCGGCATCTCGACCCTCGTGATCGACGGCAAGACGCCGGGCGTCTCCTTCGGCGCCAATGAGCGCAAGATGGGCTGGAACGCGCAGCCGACCCGGGCCGTGATGTTCGAGAACGCCCGCGTGCCCGTCGCCAACCGGCTGAGCGAGGAGGGCATCGGTTTCAAGATCGCGATGGCCGGCCTCGACGGCGGCCGCCTCAACATCACGGCGTGCTCCCTCGGCGGCGCGCAGACCGCGCTCGACAAGGCGCGCGCCTACATGAAGGAGCGCAAGGCGTTCGGAAAGCGCCTCGACGAATTTCAGGCGCTGCAATTCCGCCTAGCCGACATGGCGATCGAGCTCGAGGCCGCGCGTACGTTCCTGTGGCGCGCCGCCGCAGCGCTCGATCGCAAGGACCCCGATGCAACCATGCTGTGCGCGATGGCAAAGCGCTTCGGCACCGACGTCGGCTTCGAGGTCGCCAACCACGCGCTGCAGCTTCACGGCGGCTATGGTTACCTCAGCGAGTACGGCATCGAGAAGATCGTGCGCGATCTTCGTGTGCACCAGATCCTCGAAGGCACCAACGAAATCATGCGGCTGATCGTGGCGCGCAAGCTGATCGAGGGCGCGCGATGAGCGGAGCGGAAGAGAGCGATCTCATCGCCCGCGTCGAGGGTGCTGCCGGCATCATCAGGCTGAACCGTCCGAAGGCCATCAATGCCGTGACGCTGGAGATGTTTCGCGACGTCGACAAGGCGCTCGACCGTTTCGAGGCTGATCCTGCCGTTGCCGTGATCGTGCTGGAAGGTGCCGGCGAGCGCGGCCTCTGCGCGGGCGGCGACATCCGCACGCTCTGGGAGAGCTCCAAGGTCAACGGCGACCTCGGCAAGATCCTGTGGCGCGAGGAGTACATCCTCAACGCCCGGATCAAGAAGTTTCCGAAGCCGTATGTCGCCTTCATGGACGGCATCGTGATGGGCGGCGGCGTCGGCCTGTCGGCCCATGCCAGCCATCGCGTTGTCACGGATCGCACCAAGCTGGCGATGCCCGAAGTCGGCCTCGGCTTCTTCCCCGATGTCGGCGGCACTTATCTCTTGTCGCATTCGCCGGGCGAGATCGGCACCTATTTCGGACTGACCGGCCAGACCATGAACGGGCCGGACGCGATCCATGCGAAGTTCGCCGATTGGGTCGTGCCGGCTTCGAGATTGCCGGAGCTGCGCGAGGCGCTGACGAAAGTCCGCTCCGGTGCGACCGCTGCGGACGTCAGCAAGCTCATCGACGGCTTTGCGACCGGCGAGAGCACGGGGCCGGTGGCCGCAAAGGAGCCTGTTATCGATGCCTTGTTCGGCTTCGACCGCATGGAGGACATCTTTGCGGCGCTGAAGCGCGACGGCTCCGACTTTGCGCTGGCCACGCTGAAGACGCTGAGCGAGAAATCGCCGCGCGGCATGGTGGTGACGCTGAAGCTGTTGCGGCTCGCGCGCGCTTCATCGAGCCTGGAGGAGTGTCTGGTGCGCGAATACCGCGCTGCCCTGGAAGTCTTCCGCAGCGATGATTTTCGCGAGGGCGTGCGTGCGGCGGTGATCGACAAGGATCGCAATCCGACGTGGTCGCCGCGAGCAATCGAGGATGTGACGCCGCAGATGCTGGCGCCGTATCTCGCCGAGATCGGCGCGGATGAGCTGAAGTTTACCTAACAACGCGACAGCGGAGGAAACGACAATGGCCACGATCGCATTCATTGGTCTGGGCAACATGGGCGGCCCGATGGCGGCTAACCTCGTGAAGGCCGGCCACAAGGTGGTGGCGTTCGATCTCGTCGAGGCCTCGCGTGCGCAAGCCAAGGCCGATGGTGCGGGCATCGCCGACAGCGCGCCCGCCGCGGTGCAGGGCGCCGATGTCGTCGTCACCATGCTCCCCGCCGGCAAGCACGTGCTCGGCGTCTGGAACGAGGTCGTGCCCGCGATGGCCAAGGGCGCGCTGATCATCGACAGCTCCACCATCGACGTCGAGAGCGCGCGGGCCGCGCATGTGCTCGCTGCCAGGCACGGCGTGCTGTCGGTCGATGCGCCGGTCTCCGGCGGCACCGGCGGCGCCAAGGGCGCGACGCTCACCTTCATGTGCGGAGGCGAGGACAAGGCATTCGCCGCGGCCAAGCCGGTGCTGGAAAACATGGGCAAGAAGATCGTGCATTGCGGCGGGGCCGGCGCAGGGCAGGCGGCCAAAATCTGCAACAACATGATCCTCGGCATTTCCATGATCGCGGTCAGCGAGGCCTTTGCGTTAGCTGAGAAGCTAGGGCTCTCGCATCAGGCGCTGTTCGACGTCGCCTCGACTTCCTCAGGCCAGTGCTGGTCGCTGACGACCTATTGCCCGGTGCCCGGCCCGGTGCCGACCTCGCCGGCGAATAACGACTACAAGCCGGGCTTTGCCTCGGCGCTGATGGTGAAGGATCTGACGCTGGCGCAGGACGCCGCCAAGGCCGCGGGTGCCGCCACGCCGCTCGGCAAGCACGCGCAGGAGATCTATCAGTCTTTCGACGCAGCCGGCCAGGGTGGGGTGGATTTTTCCGGAATTATCAAGCACGTTCGCAGCCTCGCTGGAAAATAGCGAAGCTTCGTAGCCTGGATGGAGCGAAGCGAAATCCGGGACAATTCCCTCGACTGGCGCGACCGGCCCCGGATTGCGCTTCGCTCCATCCGGGCTACGCTCGAACGCTCATTCGACGGGCCCGGATCATGACGACATTTTTGGACGCACGCGCGTTTCTGCTGGACCACCGCACGGATTACGAGGCCGCGGTCAAAGGCTTCCGCTGGCCGGATCCGGTTCCCTTCAACTGGGCGCTCGACTGGTTCGACGCCGAGCTGGCGGCGAATGCGGAGAGCAGGGACCGCCCCGCGCTCTGGATCGTCGATGCCGCGCAGGACAAGCAGACCAAGCTGTCGTTCGCGGCGCTTTCCAAGCGCTCGAACCAGGTCGCGAACTTCCTCCGTGCGCAGGGCCTGAAACGTGGCGATCATCTCCTGTTGCTGCTCGGCAATGTGGTTCCGCTGTGGGAGACGATGCTGGCGGCGATGAAGCTCGGCGTCGTCGTGATTCCCGCAACGACGCTGCTCACCGCGGACGAGCTGCGCGATCGTCTCGATCGCGGCAAGGCGAAGGCCGTGGTGGCCGCCGAGGATCAGGTCGCGAAATTCGCAGGCCTTGGCGCGGAGAACATCGTTCGCATCATGGTCGGCGGCGCCTCCGACGGATGGCTCGCTTACGACGAAGCCGCGAAGGCCTCCGAAAGTTTTGCGGCGGACGGCCCGACCAACGCCGACGACCCGATGCTGCTCTATTTCACCTCGGGCACGACGGCAAAACCAAAGCTCGTCCGGCACAGCCAGCGCAGCTATCCCGTCGGGCATCTGTCGACCATGTACTGGATCGGGCTGAAGCCCGGTGACGTCCATCTCAACATTTCCTCGCCCGGCTGGGCCAAGCATGCCTGGAGCTGCTTCTTTGCGCCATGGAACGCGGGCGCCACCGTGTTCGTGGTCAACCAGCCGCGCTTCGACGCGAAAGGCCTGCTCGCCACCATCGGCCGCTGCGGCGTCACCACGCTATGCGCGCCGCCGACGGTGTGGCGCTTGTTCATCCAGGAGAACCTTGCCTCGTTCAAGGTCGCGCTTCGCGAGGTCTGCGGCGCCGGCGAGCCGCTTAACCCGGAAGTGATCGACCAGGTGCGGGCGGCCTGGGGTCTCACCATCCGCGACGGATATGGGCAGACCGAAACCACTGCGCTGGCCGGCAACTCGCCGGGGCAAAAGATCAAGGTCGGCTCGATGGGCCGGCCGCTGCCGGGTTATCGCGTGCAGATCAGCGATGCCGACGGCCAGCCTGCCAGAGAAGGCGAGGTCGCGCTGGTGCTCGGCGCTGACCGTCCCGCCGGCCTGATGCAGGGTTACCAGGGCGACGATGGCCAACTGTCGGGCGCCGAGGGTGAGCTCTACCGCAGCGGCGACGTCGTGTTCGAGGACGACGAGGGCTATCTCACCTTCGTCGGCCGTTCCGACGACGTCTTCAAATCGTCGGACTATCGCATCAGCCCGTTCGAGCTCGAGAGCGTGCTGCTGGAGCACGAGCTCGTTGCGGAAGCCGCTGTCGTGCCGAGCCCGGATCCGATCCGCCTTGCCGTCCCCAAGGCGTTCGTGCTGCTGACCTCCGGCGCAGACCGGACGCCGGAGACGGCGCTCTCGATCTTCCGGCATCTGCACACGCGGCTTGCCCCGTTCAAACGCATTCGCCGCCTCGAAATCGTCACCGAGCTGCCAAAGACGATCTCTGGCAAAATCCGCCGCGTGCAGCTACGACGGCTCGAACGCGACGACGATCGCAAGGATCCCCTGCGTGGCCGGGAATTCCGCGAGGAGGATTTTCCGGAGTTGTCGAAAACACGGAGTGAGAGCTAAGTGAACCAAATCTGGAAGTCGCCGCCGATCACGCTCGAGGCCTATCAGGCCCTGGTCGGCAAGGAGATCGGCGTGTCGTCGTGGCATCTGATCGACCAGCCCCGCATCGACACTTATGCCGACGTGACCGAGGATCACCAGTTTATCCACGTTGATCCCGAGCGCGCCAAGAAGGAAACGGCGTTCGGCACCACCATCGCGCACGGCTTCCTGACGATGTCGATGTTGTCGGTGATGTCCTATGAAGTGATGCCGGCGATTGCGGGCACCACGATGGGTGTCAATTACGGTTTCGACAAGCTGCGCTTCATCTCGCCGGTGCGCTCGGGCAATCGCATCCGCGGCCGCTTCGTGCTGGCGGAAGCCAAGCTGCGCAAGCCGAACGAGCTGCAGTCCCGCACCAATGTCACGGTCGAGATCGAAGGCGAGGACAAGCCGGCGCTGGTCGCGGACTGGCTGGGTTTGATCTATTCCGCGTAGGGCGGCACGTCGTTGCCGGGCTTGACCCGGCAACCCATCGCTGCTCAAAAGCTGACCAAATCAGCGCTCGGAGCACCCTCTCCCCTTGTGGGAGAGGGTGGCGAAATCGAGCGGAGCGAGATGAAGCCGGGTGAGGGGTATCTCTCCACACGCTCATCTGCCGAGAAAGACCCCTCATCCGGCGCGCCTTGCGCGCCACCTTCTCCCACAAGGGGAGAAGGAAGAAAGGAAGCACAATGGCAATCAGGTTCGACGGACGCGTCGCCATCGTCACCGGCGCGGGCAATGGTCTCGGCAAGGCGCATGCGCTTGGGCTGGCCAGCCGCGGCGCCAAGGTCGTGGTCAACGATTTCGGCGGCGCGCGCGATGGCACTGGCGGCTCGCTGTCACCGGCGGAGGCCGTGGTCGAGGAGATCCGCAAGGCCGGCGGCACCGCGATGGCCGACGGCGCCGACGTCTCGAATTTCGAGCAGGTCACCGCCATGGTCGAGCGCGCCACCAAGGAATGGGGCAGCGTCGACCTCTTGTGCGCCAATGCCGGCATCTTGCGCGACAAGTCGTTCGGCAAGATGGAAGCGGCCGATTTCCAGAAAGTGCTGGACGTGCATCTCGTCGGCACCTTCTATTGCTGCAAGGCGGTCTGGGCCGGCATGCGCGACCGCAACTACGGCCGCATCGTGCTGACGACCTCGTCCTCCGGACTCTACGGCAATTTCGGCCAGGCCAATTACGGCGCGGCGAAATCCGGCATGGTCGGCCTGATGAACGTGCTCGCCGAGGAAGGCCGCAAGAACGACATCCGCGTCAACATCATCTCGCCGACGGCGGCAACCCGCATGACCGAAGAGCTGCTGCCGCCGCAGGCGCTGCAGCTGATGAAGCCGAACGCGATCACGCCGGCGGTCGAGTACATGCTCAGCGAGGACGCGCCGACCCGCACCATCATGGGCGCTGGCGCCGGCTCGTTCGCCGTGATCAAGATCATGGAGAGCGAAGGCATCAACCTGCCGGAATCCGATTGGACCCCGGATGCGGTCGCCGCGCATTTCGCGGAGATCAGCGACATGTCGAAGGCCAAGGCGCTCACGGGCGCATTCGAGCAGACGCAGAAATATGTGGCGCAGGCCGCGGCACGGGCGGGGATCAAGCTCTGAGTTGTCATTCCGGGTTCGCGCCAAGTGGCGCGCCCCGGAATGACGAGCTAGGCGCGAGAATTTGCCTTAAACTCCAGCCATGACCTCAACCGACTCCCGCATCGCAATCATCGGCGCCGGCCCTGCCGGCTTGATGGCGGCGGAAGTGCTGGCGCAGGGCGGCGCCCGCGTCACCGTGTACGACGCGATGCCGTCGGCGGGCCGGAAATTCCTGATGGCGGGCCGGGGCGGGCTCAATCTCACCCACAGCGAGCCACTGCCGCAGTTCATGGCGCGCTATCGCGAGGCAGCGCCGAAGCTGCAAGCCGCGATCGAGGCGTTTTCGCCCGAGGCGTTGCGGGCGTGGAGCGAAGCCTTGGGCGAGCCGACCTTTGTCGGCACCAGCGGCCGGGTGTTTCCAAAAGCGTTCAAGGCCTCGCCCCTGCTGCGCGCCTGGCTGCGGAGACTTGCAGCGAGCGGCATATCGTTTGCGTTCCGTCATCGCTGGACGGGCTGGGACGGCGAGGGGCGTCTGCTGTTTCGAACGCCGGATGGTGAGGCGGCTGTCATTGCCGACGCCACGGTCCTCGCGCTCGGCGGCGCGAGCTGGCCGCGGCTCGGCTCGGATGGCGGCTGGGTCGAGCTCCTTGGTGCCAAGGGCATCGCCATCTCAAAGCTGCGGCCCGCCAATTCCGGCTTCACGGTGGCCTGGTCAAATGTGTTCCGCGATCGTTTCGAGGGACAGCCGCTCAAGGGCGTGGCGTTGACAGTCGGTGCGCATACGGTGCGCGGAGAAGCCACGATCACGCGCAGCGGTATCGAGGGCGGCGCCATCTATGCGCTGTCGGCGGAGCTGCGCGAGGCGGTGCTTGAGCTGGGGCAGGCAACGCTGATGATCGCGTTGCGGCCCGACCTCGACACGGCTGCGCTGACGACGCGACTCTCAGGCGTGCGCGGCAAGCAATCGCTGGCGAACTTCCTGCGCAAGGCGGCGCAAGTGCCGCCTGTCGGCATCGGCCTGATGCAGGAGGCCGCCATCGCCTCGGGGCGGCCGCTGGCCGCGTTCTCGCCGGCCGAGCTCGCAAAGCTGATCAACGCCATTCGAGTTCAGCTCACCGGCGTCGCACCGATCGAGCGCGCGATCTCGACCGCGGGCGGGATCACGTTCGAAGAGCTCGACGACCACTTCATGCTGCGCAAATTACCGGGCGTGTTCACCGCCGGCGAGATGCTGGACTGGGAGGCGCCAACCGGTGGCTATCTGCTGCAGGCCTCGTTTGCGACCGGGGCTGCGGCGGGCAGGGGTGTATTGGGTTGGCTCAGCCAATTATCGCCGTGACCTTCCCGGTTATGACGTGCCGGTTCGGGTGATGAGGCTGGTGAGGAATGCCAGCACGCCGAAGCTTGCCGCCACCGCGCAGACCATCGTCCACCCGCCGTAGCTCCGACCCAGCGATGCCGCCGCCCCGCCGATACCACCGCCAATGAAAAACAGCGCGACGAACAGGCCGTTCATGCGGCCGCGGGCTTCCGGACGCAAAAGGTTGATGGCGCGGCGGCCCAGCGTCTGGTCTGTGGTGATGCCGACGTCAAGCAGGATGGTGCCGAGGCTCAGCACGAGCAGGCCGGCGATGCGGGATTCCAGCATGCCCGCCCATGCGCAAAGTGCGAGCGAGCCGATGATGAGCAGATGTGCCGCGAAGAACATCGGACGTGCCCGGCCCTTGTCGCCCCATCGGCCGGCCATCGGTGTCGCCGCGGCGCCCGCGACGCCGATCAGCGCGAACGCCGCAATTCCCCGGGCGTCGAGGTTGAACGGTGCCTCCGGCAGCCGCAGCGCGACCGCCGACCAGAAGGCCGTGAAGGAGGCCATGACGAGGGAGGCCGTCCAGGCGCGTACGCGCAGCACGGGCTCTTCGCGCAGCAGCCGTGGAAAGGAAAGGAGCAATTCGGCGTAGCTCGCGCGTGCCGAGGGTTGAAGAGTGGGAAGGTAACGGGCGAGCGCGCCGGCAAGCAGCGCCATCAGAGCGGCCGAGACGACGTAATAAGCCCGCCAGCTCCAGAGATCAGCGATCAGGCTCGCCGCAGGCCGTGACAACAGAATACCGATCATCAATCCGCCCATGACCTCGCCAATGGCCCCGCCACGACGATCCGGCGCCACCATGGATGCGACCAACGGAACCATCATCTGGATTGCAGCGCAGGAGGCGCCGAGGATGAAAGTCGCGAGCAGTAGGAGTATCGGCGTTGGCGCGAATGCCGTCGCAAGCGCTGCAAGGATGGCGCAGCCCAGCGTCCGCAGGATGACAAGCCGGTTCTCGACAAGATCGACCAATGGCACGAGCAGCAGCAGGCCGAGGGCATAGCCGAACAGGGTCAGCGTGCTGATCAGGCCCGCCTGCCAGGCAGGCATCAACAAGGACTGGCCGATCAGGCCGAGCAGGATCTGCGGCGCGAACAGATTGGTGACAACGACGCCAGCGGTGATCGCGCCGAGCCAGATCAGGGGCCGCTCGGCAAGCTGGTTTCGAGACTCAGGCGTTGTCGTTTCGGAAGCGGTCATGGGCCCTCGCGGTCGTGGTGCGGAGACCCTTTAAGCGGCACTATCAATATGCTACAATTCAAATAAGTCTATAAAGATTATGCGAGTTTCTTATGAACACCCATGACCTCGTGGCCTTCGTCGCCGTGGTCGAGACCGGATCGATCGTCGCGGCTTCGGCGCGTCTCAATCTCACGCAGCCCGGCGTGACCCGACGTATCCAGAATCTCGAGGAGATGCTGGGGGCGCAGCTGTTGGACCGGCTCTCGAAGCCTCTGAAGCCAACGGCGGCGGGCCATGAGGCCTATGAGCAGGGCCGGCGCCTGCTCAGGATGCTGGACGATCTCAAGTCGGGCGTGGCTAACGACGGCATCGTGCGCGGCGAGTTCAGGCTCGGTCTGACGCCGTTTCTCTCGGAGGCAGGATTGACCGGACCGCTCGATGCGGTGAGCGCCGAATTTCCGGGGCTGGCCGTGCGGGTGGTCTCCGGTTGGTCGCCGAACCAGCTCGAGCGTGTTTGCCGTAACGAGCTGGACGTGGCTGCGATTTGTCTGCCTGACGGCGCAGTGCCGCCTGCCGATCTTGTCGCCGACGATCTCGGCGCGCAGCCCGTCGTCTTCGTCGTCGCGCGCGACATGAAGATCCCGCGCACTGTCGACCTTGAACAGCTGTCGCAGCTATCGTGGGTAATCAATCCGGACGGTTGCGGGTTTCGCGACACGCTGAAGCGAAAGTTCGATGCCGAGCATCTGCCGTTCAGTATCGCCGTCGAGGCGCTGGACAGTGAGCTCCGGCTGTCGCTGGTGTCGCGCGGCCTCGGCGTCGGGCTGGTCACCCCGATTGCGCTGAAGCACAGCGCGTTTCGCGAGAAGCTCAAGCCCATTGCCGCGCGCGACTTCAAGCCTGCCGTGCGCGCATGGGTGGTACATCGTGCCCCAGCCGGTCGGCTGGAGCGGCCGATCAGACTCTTCCGTGAGGGTCTGGTCCGGGAACTCCGGGCGCTGATTGAGGGCTAGCTACCGCAGCTTGCCGCGTGCTGCGACCGGCAGCGTGCCGATGATCTCATCGCCGCGCACCATCACCACCTCGTCCATCATGTTGACGACGACGCAGACGTGGTTCGGCACGATGCGGACGACGTCGCCGACATTGGGGCGGGTGTTGCTGCGGGAGAGGTCGAGGAAGCCGTGCTCCTCGGCGAACTTCGCGATCTTGGCCTCGGGATGCTCCAGGATCAGGCCATGGCCGTCGAGGCCGCCGGTGTCGGTCGTCAGCGTCTTCGAGCCGGCATCGAGGATGCCGCGCTCGGGCGCGGCGCGGCTCACCACGGTCGAATAGATGTGCAGCGCGCAGTCGTCCCAGGTCGCCGAGCCCGCCGCGACCTGCATGCGGTCGTTGTAGATGTAGGTGCCGAAGCGGTGCTCGGTGCCGCCCTTGAGCTTGCCGATGTTGACGAGGTTCGGCGTGCCTCCGGTGGAAACGATCTTCGCGTCCAGCCCGTGCGCGCGCACGCCGGCCAGCGCCTCGTCGTAGAATTTCTGCGCGTCGGCCCAGCCGGTCTCGGTCGGATAGAGCATGAAGCCCGCGAACTCGAGACCCTTCGATCCCGCGATCTCTCGCGCCAGCGCAATCGCCTCCGCCGGCGTCTCGACGCCTGCGCGCTTGCGACCGGTATCGCACTCGACCACGACAGAGAGCGGGCGGCCCGACGCCGCGGCGGCCTTGGGCAGGCCGGCGACGACGGTCGAATTGTCGGCGGCGACCGTCATGTTGGTCTTGGCGTTCAGCGCGCCGAGACGCGCCATCTTTTCCTCGCCGAGAAGATTGTAACTGATCAGGATATCGTCGATGCCGGCATTGGCCATGATCTCGGCCTCGCCGATCTTCTGGCAGGTGATGCCCTTGGCGCCGGCCGCGACCTGCATCTTCGCAATGGTCGGGTTCTTGTGCGTCTTGATGTGCGGCCGGTTGGCGATTCCAGCCTCGTCGCAGGCCTTTTGAATGCGCGCGATGTTGCGCTCGACCCTGTCCATGTCGATGACGGCACAGGGCGTGCCGTATTCGCGGGCGATTTTTGCGGCGAGGGGAGTTGTCATGGGAGTCTCTTGGTTGGCGTGCATTCTGATCGCAAAACCGGTGCCCACTTTTGCGGAATGCGCGCTATGCCTGTTCAATCTCTTCGCGGAGCATTTCAAGTTCGAGCCAGCGCTCCTCGGCGGCGGATAATTCTTCATGTGCCTTGGCGATCGCAGCTGATGTGTCGTCGAATTTCTTGCGATCCTTGGCGTAGAGGTTGGGATCGTCAAGCACGCGCTGCAATTTTGCAATACCGGCTTGCAGCGCCTCCATCTTCTTCGGCAGCGTCTCCAGCGCATGCTTGTCGTTGAAGCTCAGCTTGCGCTTCGGCGCGGAGGCGGGGGCAGCAGAGCGCCCCTCTTTCTTCTCGGCAGCCGAAGTTGCTTTGGCCGTCTCGCGCTTCAGATCCGCGCCGCGCTGGGTCAGCATGTCGCTGTAGCCGCCGGCATATTCGGTCCACTTGCCATTACCCTCCGGCGCGATCACGGAGGTGACGACGCGGTCGAGGAAGTCGCGGTCGTGGCTGATCAGGATCACCGTGCCGTCGTAGTCGCCGAGCATCTCCTCGAGCACGTCGAGCGTTTCGAGATCGAGATCGTTGGTCGGCTCGTCCAGCACCAGGAGGTTCGAGGGTTTTGCGAGGGCGCGCGCCAGCATCAGCCGGCCGCGCTCACCACCGGAGAGCACCTCCACCGGCGTGCCGCGCTGCTCCTGCGCAAACAGGAAGTCCTTCATGTAGCCGACGACGTGCTTCGGCTTGCCGCCGACCATGATCTGGTCGCCGCGGCCGCCGGTCAGGGCCTCCGCGAGCGTCGACTTGGGATCGAGGCTTTCGCGGTGCTGGTCGAGCGTGGCCGTCTCCAGATTGGCGCCAAGCCGCACGGTGCCGGAATCAGGCTCCATGCCGCCGGTCAGAAGGTTGACCAGGGTGGTCTTGCCGGCGCCGTTCGGGCCGATGATGCCGAGGCGGTCGCCGCGCTGGATGCGGGTCGAAAAATTATCGACGATCTTGCGCTCGCCGTAGGCCTTGGTGACGCTCTTGGCCTCGATCACCAGCTTGCCCGACTGCTCGGCTTCGGAAGCCGCGAGGCTGGCGGTGCCGGCCGTGCCGCGATAGTTGCGGCGCTGGTCGCGCAACGTGTGCAGATTGGCGAGGCGCTTGACGTTGCGCTTGCGCCGGCCGGAGACACCGTGGCGCAGCCAGTGCTCTTCGTCGACGATCTTGCGGTCGAGCTTGTGCTGGTCGCGCTCTTCTTCCGCGAGCACCTCGTCGCGCCAGGCCTCGAAGGAGGCAAAGCCGCGGTCGATCTGCTTAATCCTGCCGCGATCGAGCCAGGCGGTCGAGCGCGACAGATTGGTGAGGAAGCGGCGGTCGTGGCTGATGATGACGAGCGCGCTGCGCCTGGAGTCGAGCTCCTGTTCCAGCCATTCGATGGTGGCGAGATCGAGATGGTTGGTCGGCTCGTCCAGCAGCAAAATGTCGGGCGAGGGCGCCAGCACATAGGCCAGCGCCGCGCGGCGCGCCTCGCCGCCGGAGAGATTGTGCGGATTCTCATCGCCGGTGAGCCCGAGCTGCTCGAGGAGATAGCGGGCCTGATGCTGGTCGTCGCCGGGCGCGAGGCCAGACTCGACATAGGCAAGCGTGGTCTTGTGCTCGCCGAAATCAGGCTCCTGCGGCAGATAGCGCACGGTGGCGCCGGGCTGCAAGAAGCGTGTACCGCCGTCGGGCTCGACGATGCCGGCCGCGATCTTCAGCAGCGTGGACTTGCCGGAGCCGTTGCGGCCGATCAGACAGACGCGTTCAGATGGTGCGACATTGAGCTCGACGCCTGACAGCAGCGGCGTGCCGCCAAAGGTCAGCTTGATGTCTTTGAGTTGGATCAGCGGGGGCGCCATGGTCAGCTCTGGCTGGTTGCGGCTGTATCCGCGCGGCGGCGCTGAATGCGGCGCAGCGTCTGGTCGAGCGCCGAGAGGAAGGTGGAGCGGTCGCGCGGCGCGAACGATCTGGGGCCGCCGGTGACCTCGCCGGCCGAGCGCAGATCCGTCATCAGATTGCGCACCGCCAGCGTCATGCCGATCGATTCCTCGGTGAACGGTTTTCCGTTCGGCGCGATCACATCGGCGCCCGCCTTCACGCAGCGGCTGGCCAGCGGGATGTCGGAGGTCACGACGACATCGCCGGGCTTGGCACGCTCGGCGATCCAATCATCGGCCGCGTCCATGCCGCTGCCCGCGGCGATGCGCTCGATCAGCGGGTCCTGTGGCACGCGGATGAAATTGCCGGCGACGACGCTGACGGGCACGCCGTGCCGGAGCGCCACGCGGTAGATCTCGTCCTTCACCGGACAGGCGTCGGCGTCGACATAGATGCGGGTGGGGGTGTCGGTCATTCGCCGCGTGGTACCGCATTCAGGGCCCAAAGGCGAGGGGATTGACCGCTGTTCCCGGGGGCCTACGATCGGCCCGAAACAACAAGAATATCGGGAACGCCAGCCATGCCGAACCGGCTCGAAACCTACCGCGTCGAGGCCTACAACACCGCCAAACAATCCGAAAACAAGATGCACGACGACAATGTGGCGCGCCGCTTCGGCTTTGAAGGCGGGCTGGTCCCTGGCGTCGACGTCTTCGCCTACATGATGCACGTGCCGGTCGCGCGCTGGGGGCGTGATTTCCTCAGCCGCGGCCTGGTCGAGGCCCGCTTCATCAAGCCGGTCTATGACGGCGAGACCGCCGATGTCGATGCGACCGAGCACAACGGCCTGCTCACGATCGAGGTGTTCAGCCGCACCACACTGTGCGCCACGGGCACGGCCTCGTTGCCGGCGGCCGCGCCGGCGGTGTCCCTCAGCGACTATCTCGCGGTGCCCGTGGCGGGCGAGCGCGAGCCGGTCAGTCCCGCGACGTTCGAGGCGGGCAAATGGCTGGGCACGGCGCCGCGCCGCTGGGCCGGGCAGGATGCGGCGGACTATCTCACTGACGTCAGGGAGAAGGATCTGATCTTTGCGCGCGAGGGCCTCGGCCATCCCGGCCTGATCCAGCGCGTGATGAACCGCGTGCTGGTGGACAACACGATCCTGGGTCCGTGGATCCATGTCGGCAGCCGCATGCAATTGCTGTCCGCCGCGCGCGCCGGCGACGAGATCACCGCGCGGGCAAAGGTTACCGCGAATTACGAGAAGAAGGGCCATCGCTTCGTCGAGCTCGACGCGCTGGTCGTCGGCAACGGCACGACGCCATTGGCGCATTGCCAGCACACCGCGATCTACCAGCCGCGCGAGCAGGCGGCGGCGTAATATTCTAGAACGTCATTCCGGGGCGGTCCGCAGGACCGACCCCGGAATCTCGAGGTTCTGGGTTCGATGCTTCGCATCGCCCCGGAACGACAAACAGCCCTACGCCGCCTTGCTCTTCGCGTCCTGGATCGCGCGCCAGACACGCTCCGGCGTCAGCGGCATGTCAATGTGCTTGACGCCGTAATCCGAGAGCGCGTCGAGCACGGCGTTGACCACCGTCGACAGGCTGCCCGCGCAGCCGGCTTCGCCGCAGCCCTTGCTGCCGAGCGGATTGGTGGTGGCGGGCACCGGGTGGTCGCCGACCGTCATGTTGGGGACGTCCTCGGCGCGCGGCAAAGCGTAGTCCATCAGCGAGCCCGTGATCGGCTGGCCGCTCTCGTCGTAGCGGATGTGCTCCATCAGCGCCTGGCCGATGCCCTGGACCACGCCGCCATGGAGCTGGCCTGCGACCAGCAGCGGGTTGATCACGGTGCCGAAATCGTTGACGGCGCTGTAGCGCACGATCTGCACCACGCCCGTTTCCGGATCGATCTCGACCTCGGCGACGTGACAGCCGTTGGGGAAGGCCGAGGCGATGGGTTCACTGGTGTGATCGACGTCGAGCGTATCAGGCACGCCCTCCGGCACCTTGCCGTCATGCAAGCGCTTGGCGAGTTCCATGATGTCGATGCTGCGATCGGTGCCCGCGATCGTGAAGCTGCCGCCTTCGAATTCGATGTCGGCTTCGGAGGCTTCGAGCATGTGAGCGGCTGCGCGCTTGCCTTTCTCGATGACGAGCTTGGCTGCCCCCACGATGGCCTGGCCGCTCGCCGTGATCGAGCGCGAGCCGCCGGTGCCGTTGCCGGTGTGGACGATGTCGCTGTCGCCCTGCACCAGCTTGATGCTCTCGAACGGCACACCGAGCTGCGCGCTCAGCACCTGCGCGAACGGCGTGGCATGGCCTTGGCCGTAGTCGAGCGTGCCGGTGATCAGCTGCACGCTGCCGTCAGGCTCGAACACGATCTTTCCGAGCTCGGGGCTCGGCGGCGCGGTGACCTCGAGATAGGAGCCGACGGCGATGCCGCGCAGCTTGCCGGCTTTCTTGCTCTCCTTCTTGCGCTTGGCGAAATTCTCGTGGTCGGAGATTTCCAGCGCCTTGTTGAAGACGGCCTGGAAGTCGCCGCTGTCATAGGTGACGCCGGAGGAGGCCGCGAACGGGATCTGGTTCGGCTTGATGAAGTTGCGCTTGCGCAGCGTCAGCCGGTTGATGCCCATCTCGTCGGCGGCGCGGTCGATCAGCCGCTCCATGTAATAGTTCGCCTCCGGCCGGCCGGCGCCGCGATAGGCGCCCATCAGCGTGGTGTTGGTCAGCACCACCTTGATGTCGACGGCCATCAGCGGCGTGCGGTAGACGCTGGAAAAATTCTTGCCGGTGTTGAGCGAGAGCGGCCCCGGCGCGACACCCGTGATGTAGGCGCCGAGATTGCCGTAACCGGACAGCCTGGCTGCGAGGAAATGCCCTTCGGCGTCGAGCGCGAGCTCGGCATGGATCTTCTGCGCGCGGCCGTGGCTGTCCGAGAGGAAGGCGGTCGAGCGTTCGTCGAGCCATTTCACCGGGCGGCCGAGCACCTTCGCCGCGTACAGGATGCACATGTATTCGGGGTAGTTGATGTTCTTCATGCCGAAGGAGCCGCCGACATTGGCGGTGAGGATGCGCACCTTCTCGTTCGGCACTTTCAGGTTCTTGGCGAGATTGGCCCGGTTGCCCGCGACGCCCTGCGTCGGCACCTGCAGCGTGTAGCGCTCGGTCTTCTTGTCGTAGGAGGCTAGCCCAACGCGCGGCTCCATCGAGACCACGGCGACACGGGTGTTCTCGATGTCGATCCTGGTGACATGGGCGGCGCTGGCGAAGGCAGCGTTGACCTTGTCCACGTCGCCATAGTGATAGTCGAGCGCGACATTGTTCGGGATGTGCTCATAGAGCTGCGGCGCGCCGGGCTTGGCAGCTTCCTCGGGGTCCGTCACGGCCGGCAGCGGCGCGACGTCGAGCTCGACGGCCTCGGCGGCATCGCGGGCCTGCGCCAGCGTCTCCGCCACCACGAAGGCGACGGGATCGCCGACGAAGCGGACCTTGTCGGTCGCCAGCGGCTGGCGGTTGGTCTGGAGCAAGGGCGAGCCGTCGCGGCTCTTCAGCGGCAGGCCGCAGGTGAAGGGGCCGTATCCGGCGGCATCGAGGTCCTTGCCGGTCCACACGCCGAGCACGCCCGGCATCGCCTTGGCGGCATCAATGCCGATGCCACGGATGGTGCCATGGGCATGGGTGGAACGGACGACTACGGCATGGGCCTGGCCGGGCAGGTTGAAATCGTCGGTGTAGCGGCCCTTGCCGCGCACCAGCGTGTCGTCCTCCTTGCGGCGGACGGGTTGCCCGACGCCATATTTTTGCAGTGCAATAGCGTTTTCGAGCGTGGACGATTTGGTGTGTTCTTGCATGGAATTGACCTGAAAAGCCGGCAATTGCGCGTTTGGGAGGGCGCCTGGGGGACCGGACCCTTTAAAATTAGCCCACGGCTCCGTTCACGACAACGCACGAATGGGCATGGTCCCATGTGATGCGATGTTGCGCAGGCCTGCCGCGCTGCTAATGTTTCAGGCGAAAAAGCAATTCCTGACCGGCCTGACCGGCCTCGGAAAGACAGTTTGTATGAATGACCACACGCGGCTCCGCGACGGCCATGTCAGCCAACATGGGCCGCACGGTGAGCTGGAGGGGTCGATGGCGGCGGTGGCGTTGGCCACCGAACCGGCCGTCGGCGCGCAGGCTCCGGGAACCGGCGTCTATGCGGCGCTGGACCTCGGCACCAACAATTGCAGGCTGCTGATCGCCTGTCCGACCCAGGACGGCTTTCGTGTCGTCGATTCCTTCTCGCGCATCATCCGGCTCGGGGAGGGCGTCTCGGCGACCGGTTGCATCAGCGATGCCGCGATCGAGCGCGCCATCGCCGCGCTCAGCATCTGCCGCGACAAGATCAATTTGCGGAGGGCGCGCCGGTTGCGGCTGATCGCAACCGAGGCCTGCCGCGCGGCCTCGAACGCGGAGGGGTTCCGCAGCCGGGTCGCGGCCGAGACCGGCATCGAGCTGGAGGTGATCGACCGCGAGACCGAGGCTTCGCTCGCGGTGCTCGGCTGCTCGCCGCTGGTCGACCCGAGGGGGCGCGGCGCAATCCTGTTCGACATCGGCGGCGGCTCGACCGAGCTGGTGCGGATCGAACGCGACGCGGACAATCCGGAGCCGCGCATCAAGGCCTGGATGTCGATCCCTTATGGCGTCGTCACGCTCGCCGAGCAGTTCGGCGGACGCGATGTGACGCCGGAGATCTACGCCGCGATGGAGCAGGAGGTCGCGAACCACGTCACCCCGTTCGCAGAGGAGCATGGCGGCGATCTCGCCGACATGCACCTGCTCGGCACGTCGGGCACCGTGACGACGCTCGCCGGCATCCATCTTAACCTCGCGCGCTACGACCGCCGCCGCATCGACAGCATCTGGATGAATGATTCCGACATCACCGCGACCATCAACAAGCTGCTCGGCATGAGCTACGAGGAACGCGCGGCCAACAACTGCATCAGCGTCGAGCGCGCCGATCTGGTGCTGGCGGGCTGCGCCATCCTCGACGCCATCCGCCGCGCCTTTCCGCTGCCGCGCCTGCGCGTCGCCGACCGCGGCTTGCGCGAGGGCATGCTGGTCGAGATGATGCGCGAGGACGGCGCGCTCAGGAGCTGGTGAGATGGCCAAGGACACCACCGGCCGCTTGCACGTCCAAGTCAAGACCAAGGTCAAGACCGGCGGCAAGCGCAAATTGTCGTCGAAACTCTGGCTGGAGCGGCAGCTCAACGATCCCTATGTCGTCAAAGCCAAGGCGGCCGGATATCGCTCCCGCGCGGCGTTCAAGCTGCTCGAGATCGACGACAAGTTCCGGTTTCTGAAGCCCGGCATGGCCGTGGTCGACCTCGGTGCCGCGCCCGGCGGCTGGAGCCAGATCGCCGCCAAGCGCGTCGGATCGACGGAGGGTAAGGGCAAGGTCGTCGCGATCGATCTGCTGGAGATGCCCGAGATTCCCGGCGTCGACTTCGCGCAGCTGGATTTCATGGACAACGATGCGCCCGAGAAGCTCACCGCGATGCTGGGCGGTGGCGCCGATGTCGTGATGTCCGACATGGCCGCCAACACCACCGGCCACCGCAAAACCGACCAGCTTCGCATCGTCGGCCTGGTCGAGACCGCGGCCGCCTTTGCCTGCGACGTGCTCAAGCCCGGCGGCACCTTCCTGGCCAAGACCTTCCAGAGCGGCGCCGACGCCGACCTGCTCGCCCAGCTCAAGCGCGACTTCGCCGCCGTGCGCCACGTCAAGCCGGCGGCGAGCCGACAGGATTCTTCGGAACGTTACGTGCTGGCGACAGGGTTTCGCGGCGAGGGAACAGAGTAGCCGCAAACTCCGTCATTCCGGTTTCGATGCTTCGCATCGCCCCGGAATGACCGAGGAGGTCGTCATCCCAGCCGCTGATCCCGCACGTCCTGCGTATCCTCGCTCGCCGCCTTGACCGCCGCCTTTTCTATGCCTTTGCCGGCGCCCTTGCGGCTCGCGATCTCCACGGCCTTGCGGCCCGAGATCTCGTGGCCGGCATCAGCCGGCATCTGCCAGAAGAACCAGCTCGAAGCCGCCGAGGTCAGCGCGATCACGACGAAGGCCGGCGCGAACACGGTGGCATCGATCTCGCGGACATGGTTGAACCACATGGTGGTCTCGACGCACGCCGCGCCGATGGCGACGCCGGCCGAGACGGCCAGTTGCTGGTTGACGCTGACGAGCGTGGTGGCGCGGCTCATCTGCGCGGTCTCGACGTCGGCATAGGCGACCGTGTTGATCGCGGTGAACTCCAGCGAGCGGAAGAAGCCGCCGACCACCAGGATCACCATGATGATGAGCAGCGGCGTCGTCACCGTGAACAGCGCGCACACCGCGAGAAAGAATGCGCTGACGATCGCGTTCACCGTCATCAGATTGCGGAAGCCGAAGGTGCGGATCAGGCGCGCCGCCAGGGTCTTCATGCCCATGGCGCCGAGCGAGGAGGCGAAGGTGACGAGACCCGAATGGAACGGTGACAGCCCGAAACCGATCTGCATCAGGAGCGGCAGCAGGAACGGCAGCGCGCCAATGCCGAGCCGGAACAGGAAGCCGCCGAGCACGGCCGCGCGCAGCGTCGGCAGCTTCAGCAGCGAGAAATCGAGCACCGGCGAGCCCGTGCGCCGGGCGTGCAGGACGTAAAGCGTCATCGAGATCGCACCGCCCACGACCAGCGCGGCCACCGTGCTCCATGGCAGCAGGTTCAGTCCGGCAACCGAGAGCCCGAACGCGATGCCGGCAAGCCCGATGCCGGCGAGCACCATGCCGTAGAGATCGAACGGCTCCCGGGTCTCGCTCTTGATGGGATCGATGAAGCGCAGCGCCATGAAGATGCCGAGCAGCCCGATCGGGATGTTGATCAGGAAGATCCAGTGCCAGGACGCATAGGTCGTGATGAAGCCGCCGAGCGGCGGTCCGATCACGGGGCCGATCAGGGCCGGCACCGTCACCCATGCCATGGCGTTGACCAATGCGCTCTTGTCGACCGAGCGCAGCAGCACGAGGCGCCCGACCGGCGTCATCATCGCCCCGCCCATGCCTTGCAGGATGCGGGCGAACACGAAATCGGTGACCGAGGAGGAGAGCGCGCAGCCGACCGAGCCCACCATGAACACGCCGACCGCAATTGCGAACACCATCCGTGCGCCAAACCGGTCGGCGGTCCAGCCGCTCGCGGGGATGAACACCGCGAGAGACAGCAGATAGGAGGTGATCGCGAGCTTCAGCGTCAGCGGACTGGTACCGATGTCGGCCGCAATCGCCGGCAGCGAGGTGGCGATCACCGTCGAGTCCATGTTCTCCATGAAGAGAGCAGTGGCCACGATCAGCGGAATGATGCGTTGCTTGTCGACCATGACGGATTGGTAAGGGAAATCGGAAGGAAGGTGTGCTTGCGGCTTATCACCGCCGCCCGCCTGCGACCATTGCGGATCGACGCATGGCACCTAAATCCTGCGTGACGACGGGATGACTCTCCGTGTCCGTCATTCCGGGGCGCGCCACTTGGCGCGAGGCCGGAATCCATTGGGCCGCGGGACCGCTGTGGGATGGATAGTTCGCGACTTTGTCGCGTCCCGGAATGACAGCGGGTGGGCGGGGCATGGACTATCCCCGCCGAATTTGCGTAAAAAGCCTGTGCATGGCTGGTCGGCGGTCTGATTTGCTTTGATTCGTCATGCGGCCGTGCTATCGACCCGCGTCAACCCCACCGATGGGCTCCGATTCTCCCGGCCAACCGCAAGGTACGCCGAGGGCGGCGCTCATCCATTAGCATTTGCGGCACGGCCGCAGGAAGGAGTTGGCAAATGGCCACGGTGCAACTTCAGGGCATCCGCGAAGCCTTTACGTTCGACGACGTGCTGCTGAAGCCGGGCCTGTCGGACGTCATGCCGGGCGAGGTCGACATCCGCTCCCGCGTCACCCGCGCCATTCCGCTCAACATCCCGATCATGGCCTCGGCCATGGACACCGTCACCGAGGCGCGCATGGCGATCGCGATGGCGCAGGCCGGCGGGCTCGGCGTCATTCACCGCAATTTCGATCCCGAGGGGCAGGCCGCGCAGGTGCGGCAGGTCAAGCGCTTCGAGTCGGGCATGGTGGTGAACCCGCTCACCATCAGCCCCGAGGCCTCGCTCGACGACGCGCTCAAGCTGATGAGCGATCACGGCATCTCCGGCATTCCCGTCGTCACCGGCGCGGGCAAGAACACGCCGGGCAAGCTGGTCGGCATCCTCACCAATCGCGACGTCCGCTTTGCCACCGACCGCCGGCAAAAAGTCTCCGAGCTGATGACGCATGAAGGCCTCGTCACGGTGCGTGAGAATGTCAGCCAGGACGAAGCGCGGCGGATGCTGCACCAGCATCGCATCGAGAAGCTGCTGGTGGTCGACGAGCAATATCGCTGCGTCGGCCTGATCACCGTGAAGGACATGGAGAAGGCGGTCGCCCATCCGCTCGCCTGCAAGGACGCGCAGGGGCGCCTGCGCGTCGCCGCCGCCACCACCGTCGGCGACACCGGCTTCGAGCGCACCGAGCGGCTGATCGATGCCGGCGTCGATCTCGTCGTCGTCGACACCGCGCACGGCCATTCCCGCCACGTGCTGCATGCGGTGAACCGCATCAAGCGTCTCTCCAATTCGGTGCAGGTCGTCGCCGGCAACGTCGCCACCACGGAAGGCACGCAGGCCCTGATCGATGCGGGCGCGGATTGCATCAAGGTCGGCATTGGGCCGGGCTCGATCTGCACCACGCGCATCGTCGCCGGCGTCGGCGTTCCCCAGCTCACCGCGATCATGGACGCGGTGGAAGCTGCGAAGAAGGCCGACATCCCCGTCATCGCCGACGGCGGCATCAAGTTCTCCGGCGACCTCGCCAAGGCGCTCGCCGCCGGCGCCGACATTGCCATGGTCGGCTCGCTGCTCGCCGGCACTGACGAGACCCCCGGCGAAGTCTTCCTGTGGCAGGGCCGGTCCTACAAGGCCTATCGCGGCATGGGCTCGGTTGGCGCGATGGCGCGCGGCTCGGCTGATCGCTACTTCCAGCAGGACATCAAGGACACGCTCAAGCTCGTGCCCGAGGGCATCGAGGGCCAGGTGCCCTACAAGGGTCCGGTCGGCAATGTCATGCACCAGCTCGCCGGCGGCTTGCGCGCCGCGATGGGCTATGTCGGTGCACGCGACATGAAGGAGCTGCACGACAAGGCGCAGTTCGTCCGCATCACCGGCGCGGGCCTGCGCGAGAGCCACGTCCACGACGTCACCATCACGCGCGAGAGCCCGAACTATCCGGGCGCGGGTTAGTTACTTCGCTCTCGTGCCCCGGGTCTGCGCAGCAACGTTGCGCGTTGCAGCGCGTCCGGGACACGAGAGATGTGCGCGCCTCTGCGTCGTATCGCTCCACTCCTTTTGTATTGACGCAGCTAACTCCCTCCGCTTCCGTCCACGTCGAAAGACAATCAGGAGGAAGCCATGTCCCAAGCCAAACGCATCGTTCTCGCCGCACGTCCCGTCGGCGAGCCCAAGCCGTCTGATTTCCGCTTGGAGGAATTCGCGGTGCCGACGCCGGGCGCAGGCGAAGTTCTGCTGCGCACGATCTGGCTGTCGCTCGATCCCTATATGCGCGGGCGCATGAGCGAGGGGCCGTCCTATGCCGCGCCGGTGCCGGTCGGCGGCGTGATGGAAGGCGAGGCGGTGAGCGAGGTTGCGGCCTCCAACAATCCTGATTTCGCGGTTGGCGATATCGTGCGCATCCGCTCCGGCTGGCAGACCCATGCGATCTCGAACGGCAAGGGCCTGATCAAGGTCGATCCCAAGCTCGGGCCGATCTCGACGTCGATCGGCGTGCTCGGCATGCCCGGCATGACCGCGTATACGGGGCTGCTCGATATCGGCAAGCCGCAAGCTGGCGAGACCGTCGTCGTTGCCGGCGCCTCCGGTGCGGTCGGCTCGGCGGTCGGCCAGATCGCCAAGATCAAGGGCGCACGCGCGGTCGGCATCGCCGGCGGCAAGGACAAGTGCGACTACGTCGTCAAGGAGCTCGGCTTCGATGCCTGCATCGATCACCGCGACCCTGATCTCGCCGCGAAGCTGAAGGACGCCTGCCCGAAAGGCATCGACGTCTATTTCGAGAATGTCGGCGGCGCCGTGTTCGAGGCGGTGTTCCCTCTGCTCAACCCGTTTGCCCGCGTGCCGGTCTGCGGCCTGATCGCGCACTACAACGACACCGAGGCAAAGCCGCCGAAATGGGCCGCCAGCATGATGCGCGCGACGCTGACCAAGCGGCTGACCTTCCGCGGCTTCATCGTCTCCGACTTCGCCGCACGGCACGGCGATTTCCTGCGCGACATGTCCGCCTGGGTTCGCGACGGCAAGGTCAAGTACAAGGAGTTCGTCACCGAGGGCCTGGAAAGCGCACCCGGCGCCTTCATGGGCCTCCTGAAGGGCGCCAATTTCGGCAAGCAGCTGGTCCGGGTCGGGCCGGACAAGGCCTGACCTGCCGCATCCCGCCTCCGAGGGCGGCGGCGAACATGGTTAACAAAGAGTGACCGATCGGCCACACCTGTTCCGCAAAAGCCGCAGGTGTGACCGCCGGTTCATTGACCCCACGACGAAGACGTTGAATCATCGCGCATATTTTGGGTGTTGCGATGTTAGAGATCAGTGTTTTCTGCGTTATCCTGCTGGCGGCCGGCTACTGGACGACCATGTTCGTCATGGGCCGCCGCGACGACGTCATCCATGGCAAGTTCGTCCATGTCGACGAGGAGGGCGATTTGACCCGTCCCGCGATGCCGGCGCCGCCGCCATTCCCGAAGCGCCCGGTCAAGGCCACCCAGCCTGCCAGGTCGCCATCCGCCAATGATCTCGCGGCCAAGCCGGTGAACAGCGAAGCGCTGCAATCGCTGCTCGCCGCGATCCAGCAGGATCTCAAGAGCGTCGCCTGAGCCGATGGCAGGCCTTAATGCTCGCCGCCCATCTGGGCGAGCAACTCCTCGATGTCGACATCGACCTGGCCTGCGGCCCTGACGTGGCGGACCTCGAAACTGTCGGGTCGGAAGCGATACTCGACCAGGCCGACTTCCTTGAGTGCGATCCGGTCCTGCCGCGCATCGTTGATGACGAAGCCGGCCGACGGCGCCCAGACATGGCGGGTGTGGTGCCAAGTGAAATCGCGCCGCTGGTGCACGTGGCCGCTGGTGATGAGGCGCAGGTCGACATGCGCGAACATCTCGATCAATCGGGCGCGCGCCGGCTGCGGCACGTAGCGGATCGAGGTCTCCGGCGTCTCCGGATCGTCGGGCCGGTTGAGAAACAGCGGCTTGTGCAGGAACAGTGCGACCGCCTTGCGGTTCGTCTGCGCGATCTCGGATGTCAGCCAGTCAAACTGCTCGGCCTCGAAGGCGAGCCCTGAAGTCATCACCAGCGAATTGAGACCGATGAAGCGCCAGCCTCCAGCCTCGAATGCCCAATGGTCTTCGCCGATGATATCGCAGAACTGCCGGCGGTGTGCTTCGCTGACCGGCGGCTTCGGCGCCGGCCCGATCGCGGTCGGATTATCGCCGATGTCGTGATTGCCGGGGAGATAGCGGCACGGGACGGGCAGGGCGTCGTGGAGGCCTTTTGCGAAGACCACATCGTCGCGGCCGGTCGGTCCGTCGAAGGAGACGTCGCCGGTGTTGACGACGAGATCGGGCCGATCAGCGTCGATGTGCTCGCAAACGCGATGGAAGTTGGCGATGAGGCCGGGGAAGCGCCGGCCGAGATGGGTGTCGGAGATCTGGGTCAGGCGAAATTCGGACATGCGATCAGCTTACCCGCCCTCGCGCGTCGGAACGATGACGGCGCAGGTCCGGATCGCAGCGAACAAAGTTTAAAGCACGCGGTAGCGGATCGTGTAGCCGTCCTGCGGCGCGATGGCTCCTGCCAGCGGCGAGGCGATGCGGTCGGCGAGATGCCAGGGGCCGAACTGGCCGGTGCGATGCGGCTCGGCGGGCAGGCGGAGGCGGAACTCGAACGTGCCCTTGCCCGGCAGGTTGACGACGAGCATGCGGTCCGCGGTGCGGTGGTTGAGCGCAACCGCGCCGCGCAGCAGCGCGCGGCCGTCATCGAGATCGCGCACGCCATCGACCAGCGCCAGCGTCTGGTTGCGGTCGGTGTGCAGCTCGATCTGGCTGTCGGTCGCCGCGGTCAGCATCTCCCGGGGCATGCGGATCTCGAACTCGACGGCGGGCTTGGAGGGATTGAGGCCGAGATAGGCAAGCGCGGCGTGGCGCATGTCGTAGGCGGCAAAGGCGAACAAGGCGATCGCCGCGAGCCCGGCCAGGCCATGCCTGACGACGTCGCGCCAGGTCCGGTAGCTCAGGCGGAAGTACACCGTCATCGCCAGCGCGACCGCGAGCGCCATCGCGATACCCGACAGCGCCGACATCAGGATGCCGAGCTGGCCGTCGGCGCATTCGGTCCATAGGCTGGACAGGGTGGTCATGGCGCCATCTCGCCTCTATCTCGCCTTGGGCCCCGACCAGGGCCGAAATCGCTTTAACGATCGGTGGTTGGTCGCAAGAGCGGGAACGCCGGTTCAACTCGCTGATTGTCAGCGTCAGAAGTCGCCGCTAATGACGGGCAGCGACGTTTCGCCTTGCGGGAAAGTTCCGATGTCCGTTCAAATGGTCTTGCTGCCGGTCTTCGTCCAGATCGGGCTCACCTTCGCCCTGTTGATCGGCATGGTTTTCGCGCGCCGCAAGACGCTGGTCTCGGGCGAGACCAAGATCCGCGACGTTGCGCTCGGCGAGCCGAACTGGCCGAAGGGCGCCACCCAGATCGCCAATTGCTACCGCAACCAGTTCGAGCTGCCGGTACTGTTCTACGTCCTGATCGCGCTGGCCTTGCCCTTGCGCCGCGCCGATCTCTTCATCGTGCTGATGTCCTGGGTGTTCGTGGTGACGCGCTTTGCCCATGCCGGGGTCTTCGTCTCCTCGAACGATCTCGGCCGGCGCTCCACGGTCTGGATCGCCGGCGTGCTGGTGCTGCTCGCCATGTGGATTTACTTCGCGCTGAAGCTCTTGTTGCTGATCTAGGCGCTCGCCCGCCAACGAAAGATAAAGAATGACCCCCGCTGCCCGGCTGTCCGCAGCCATCGAACTGATCGACACCATCGAGAGGGATCGCGTGCCCGCGGCCAAGGCGCTGAAGGAGTGGGGCACCGCGCACCGCTTCGCCGGTTCCGGCGACCGCGCCGCCATCGCCGGCCTCGTCTGGGACGTGCTGCGCCGCTACGCCTCGAGCGCGTTCCTGATGGATTCCGATACCGCCCGCGCGCGGCTGATCGGCATGCTCCGCCTCGAGCGCGACATGGACACGGCGACGATGGGCGCCTTGTTCGACGGTAGCCGCTTCGCGCCGGCGCCGCTGACGGAGGCCGAGCAGGCCGCGCTCGCCTCGCGGTCTCTGAAAGATGCGCCGGCCGCGATCGCCGGCGACTATCCGGAATGGCTGGATCCGCACCTTGCAAAAGTGTTCGGCGAGGACCGTGTGGCGGAGGCGGCCGCGATGGCGAGCCGGGCGCCGCTCGACCTGCGCGTCAACACGCTAAAATCCAACCGCGACAAGGTGCTGAAGGCACTTGCTCATCTTCATGCGAAACCGACGCAATGGTCGGTAACGGGCTTGCGCATCGAGCTTTCGGCCGATGCGCGCAACCCCGGCATCCAGGCGGAAGAGGATTTCATCAAGGGCGCCGTTGAAGTGCAGGACGAGGGATCGCAGCTTGCGGCCCAGTTCACCGCGGCAAAGCCCGGCGAGCAGGTGATCGACCTCTGCGCCGGTGCAGGCGGCAAGACATTGGCGCTCGCCGCCCTGATGCAGGGCAAGGGCCGGCTGATCGCGACCGACCGCGACAAGCGCCAGCTCGCGCCGATCCACGAGCGGCTGTCGCGCGCCGGCGTCCACAATGCCGATGTCCGCACGCCCAAGGGCGAGGCCGACCCGCTGGCCGACATTCGCGCCTCGGCCGATCTGGTCGTGATCGACGCGCCCTGTACGGGAACCGGGACCTGGCGCCGCAACCCCGACGCCAAATGGCGCATGCGGCCGGGCGCGCTGGAGATTCGCCTGCGCGACCAGGCCGAGGTGCTCGCGCGAGCGGCTCCGCTGGTGAAGCCGGGCGGCCGCATCGCCTACATCACCTGTTCGGTGCTTTCAGAGGAGAATGGCGAGCAGGTGAGGGCGTTCGTCGCGCGCCATGGCGAGTTTTCGGTCGTACCGCCCGAGCAGACCGCCAGCGTGCTCTGGGACAAGGCGGAGGGTTTTGGCGAGGCCGCGCTGCGCTCGGACGAAGGCTGGCTGATGACGCCGCGGCGAACCGGAACGGACGGGTTTTTCGTCTCGGTGCTGCGGAAATCGTAAGCCTTTGGAGGGTGAGCAAAGCGAAGCGCGCCTTTGCCCACCCGAGGTGTTCACCTCTCAAGGAGCTCACCTTGGCAGCTTGGCGATGGCCTCGCTGAGCTCGTGGATCTCGTATGGCTTGCGCAGGATCGGGAAATCCCCGCGCACGCCGGCGGCGACCTCGCTGTAGCCGGTGGCGAGCAGGATCGGCAGGTTGGGATGGATCTGGCGCAGATGATGGGCGAGCGAGAGGCCATCCATCTTGCCGGGCATGACGATGTCCGAGAACACGAAATCGACGCCGTTGGTCTCGATCTCGCGCAAGGCGGCTTCGGCATCGGCGACGCGGCGCACGTGGTAGCCGAGCTGCTCCAAGAGGCCAATGCTGACGATGGCGACGTCCGGATTGTCCTCCACCAGCAACACCGTGCCGCTGCCCTGGAACGCCGGCTCCCCAACCGTGTCCTGTGACGGCGCGTCTTCTCCGCGCGGCAGGACGATGGTGAACGTCGTGCCCTTGCCGAGCTCGCTTGCGACCTTCACTGTGCCGCCGGCCTGATGCGCGAAGCCGTGCACCTGAGAAAGGCCGAGGCCCGTGCCTTTTCCGATCGGCTTGGTCGTGAAGAACGGCTCGAAGATCTTGTCGAGCACGTCGGAGGGGATGCCGAGCCCGGTATCCGTGACGTCGATTGCGACGAAATCGCCGGCGAGGGGCGCTTCGTCCAGCACGACATTGCGCGCGCGGATCGTCACCGTGCCTCCGTCGGGCATCGCGTCGCGGGCATTGATGACGAGGTTGAGCAGCGCGGTCTCGAGTTCGGAAGCGTCGGTCTTGACCGGCCAGACGTCGCCGCCGATGTCGAAGGCCAGCCGCACGGAGCTGCCGACGCCGGCATCGAGCACCTCGCGGATCGCCGCGATGCGTTCTGCGAAATCGATCGCCTGCGGGTTGACGCTCTGCCGCCGCGCGAAGGTGAGCAGCTGGTTGGTCAGCGCCGCGCCGCGCCTGGTGGCGGTCTCGATCGCGGAGATCGCGCGCTGAAGCTTGGCCGGGTCGTCGGCCCCTCGCTTCAGCATGTGGAGGCTGCCGCTGATGATCATCAGCAGGTTGTTGAAGTCGTGGGCGACCCCGCCGGTGAGCTGTCCCAGCGCGTCGAACTTCTGGGACTCGGCGAGCTGCTTCTGCATCGCCTCGAGCTTGATCTGGGTATTGCGGCGTTCGGTGATGTCGCGCGTGATCTTGGCGAATCCGACCAGTTTGCCGTCCTCGTAGATCGGATCAATCACGACGCTGGCCCAGAAGAACGTGCCGTCCTTGCGGACGCGCCAGCCTTCCTCCTCGTAGCGGCCCTTGTCCCTGGCGATGCCGAGCGCACGGGCCGGCTTGCCGTTGGCGCGGTCGGTTTCGGTGTAGAAGCGGGAGAAATGCTGGCCGAGGATCTCTTCGGGTGAATAGCCCTTGATGCGTTCGCCGCCGATGTTCCAGCTGGTGATGATCCCCTTGGGATCGAGCATGTAGAGGGCGTAGTCCGCAACTCCCTCAACCAACAGCCGGAAACTGCGTTCGCTCTCGAACAAGTCTCTCTGTTGACTGACTTTTTCAACCATTCCGGGACCCCGCCTCGACTGGAGCAAACGCCACAGGCGCTGGATGGTTCCCTGGGCCTGGAACATTTTTAAGCAGATTCCCCCCCTCGTATGCCGACGGCGCTGCTCTTGACAGCTGATCGGTATTGTCAGATATTTCGGTAATGACAGAAATAACCGGAAAGAAGAAACTCCCCGCCGCCGTCGAGCGCTTCATCCTGCATTGGGGCGACATGGGGGACGAGTGGGGCGTCAATCGCTCGATTAGCCAGATCCACGGGCTGCTCTACCTTTCCGAAGCACCGATGACCGCCGAGGACATCGCCGACACGCTCGGCATGGCGCGCTCCAACGTTTCCAACTCGATCAAGGAATTGCTCGCCTGGAACCTGATCCGCCGGGTGCCGATCCTGGGCGACCGCCGCGACCATTACGAGGCCGAGACCGACATCTGGGAGGTCGCCGCCAGAATTGCGGCGCGGCGCAAGGAGCGGGAGCTCGATCCGGCGATCGCGGCGCTCAGGGCCTGCGTGTCCGACGCCACCGACGATCCCACCATCAATCCGGTCGCCAGCAAGCGGCTGAAGGAGATGCTCGCCTTCACCGAGCTCGCCGACCACTGGTTCATGCAGATGCTGAAGGTGCCGCGGCCGCGGCTGGTCGCCTTGATGCGGCTTGGCGAGAAGATCGTGAGCCTGCTGCCGCTGGGCAAGGTCAAATAGTGTCGGGAGGGTGCGATGACGTCGGCTCGATTATCAGGCTCCAGCGCACCTTTCTCCATTCACACCAAACTGTTCGACGATCGCCGTTTCCGTTCGCTGTTGTCGGACGAGGATTGGGGCCGCCTGCCGCTCGCGACCTGGCGGCGCTTTTCCAAACGTGTCGCCGATGGCGACAGCGTGGTCTATGTCGGCGTGGTCGACGAGATCTCTTTCAGCGACATCGGCTGGTGGTTCGCGCAGGCAGCAAGGCTGATCGGCGGGCCGCTGCCGACCGGCCGTGACACCGGCGTGCCGATGATCGTGACCGTCACCGAGGACAGCGCGACCGGCGGCCAGACCTGGACCCGCATTTGCGCGCGCAAGCGCGGCTTTCCGCAAGTGATCCATTCCGCCAAGCGTTTCGCCGGACCGACCGGGCTCGAGGAATATGTCGGCTTCGGCGTCTCGATGGCGCTCCGGATCGCGGTCGAGGACGAGACGCTGACCTTTCGCAGCGCTGGTTACGGCCTCCAGCTCGGCTCGCTCTGGATCCCGCTGCCGCATTGGCTCACGCCGGGCGATCTCACGGTGACGCATCGCGATCTCGGCGAGGGCGCCTTCCGTTTCACTCTCGATGTCACCCACCCGCGTTACGGCGCGCTGATCCATCAGTCCGCCATCTTCAGGGAGGCCGTATCATGACGCTGCTGTTGTGGACGCTCATCGCCATCCAGATCGTGATGGGCGTGTTCGACACCTTCTATCATCACGAATTCACCGAGCGCCTGGCCTGGCGGCCGTCACAGCGCTTCGAGCTGAAGCTGCACGGCATCCGCAACATGTTTTATGCGCTGCTGTTCCTCGTGCTCGGCTGGTTGGAGGTCTACGGCGTTTTGGCGCTCTTGATCGTCGTGGTGCTGGTCGCCGAGATCGTCATCACGCTGATGGATTTTGTCGAGGAGGATCTCAGCCGGAAACTGCCGCCGAGCGAGCGCATCAATCACACGCTGCTCGCGATCAATTACGGCGCCATTCTCGTGCTGCTGCTGCCGGTCCTGATCGAATGGGCGATGCAGCCGTTCGGCGTGAGGGTCGTGTACCAGGGCCTGCTCAGCATCGCCGCCACCGCCTGCGCGATTGGCGCGGCGCTGTGCGGCGTCAGGGATTTTGCGGCGATGCGCCGGCTCGGCCGGATGCGAAGCGTGCCCGCTGCCGGGCTCGTCGAGAAACTGCCCGGTCGCAAGACCGTGCTCATCACGGGCGCCACCGGCCTCATCGGCGGTAGGCTTGCCGCGAGCCTCGGCGGGGCAGGGCATGATGTCATTGCGCTGATCCGCAACCCTGCCAAGGCCGAGATGTTGCCGCCGCCGGTGACGCTGATCACCAGCCTCGATCAGCTCTCCTCGGAAACAAGGATCGATGCCATCGTCAATCTCGCGGGAGAGCCGATCGGCAATGGTCTTTGGACCGAGGCGAAGCGCGCCAAGATCATCAGCTCGCGTGTCGACATGACCGGCGAGGTGGTCAAGCTGATCGCGCGGCTCGACCACAAGCCCGAGGTTCTCGTCAGCGGCTCCGCGATCGGCTGGTACGGTCTATGGGCCGACCAGGTGCTGACGGAGTCGGCGAAGTCGCACGCCAGCTTCAGCCACGAGCTGTGCGCGGCCTGGGAGCAGGCGGCGCGTCCGGCGGAGGAGCTCGGCGTGCGCGTGGTCTATTTGCGCATCGGCCTCGTGCTCGGCACCGAGGGCGGATTCATCACGCGCATGCTGACGCCGTTCGAGTTCGGTCTCGGCGGCCCGCTCGGCACCGGGCGGCAGTGGATGTCGTGGATCGAGCGCGACGATCTGATTCGCCTGATCGCCTATGTGATGGCAACGCCGGATCTCGCCGGGCCCGTCAACGCCACTGCGCCGATTCCGGTCACCAACGCGAAGTTCACCGAAGAGCTCGGGCGGCGCCTGCATCGGCCCGCGGTGTTCCGCATTCCCGGCAGCCTGCTGCGGCGGATCGGCGGTGGCTTCGCCGACGAGCTTTTGCTGGGCGGTCAGCGCGTGCTGCCGAACAAAGCGCTGAGCCGCGGTTTTGTGTTCAAGCACGAAACGCTGCGCAGCGCGTTCGAGGCGATTTTGTGAAACCTCAGTTGGCGGCGACACTTCTAAAGGTCGCCGCCACCGCACGCAGCGCTGCAAGCTTTGCGGGATCGCTGACTTTCGAATGCAGCATCACCTTCGAGCTGCCGAGCTTCGGCAGCTTGTGCGCGGGCCCGATGTCGACCAGCCCGGCAGGTGCGATCCGGCGCGCCAGCGGTGCGACGGCAAGTCCTGCGAGCGCCGCTGCGACCACCGCGGTTACCCCGCCGCCGACGAAGCGCTCGCGCCAGGCAAGACCCGCCTTGTCGAGCGCGCGTACGGCAATGGCGCGAACACCGCAGGGCGGGGCGAGCGTCGCAAGCGGCAGCGGCTCACCTTTCGGCAGGGTGAGGCGCCGTGCGGCGAACCAGCCGAACTCGTCCTGGGTCAGCGTCTCGCCGCCGCGGCGGCTGCCTTCCTGGCGGACGATCACCGCATCGAGCTCACCTGAATCGTAAGCATCCTGCATCTCGCGCGAGAAGCCGATGGTGACGGCGAGGGTGAGATTTGCTGACATCGCGTGCAGGCGTTCGAGCAGCGGCACCAGTTCGGGGCCGGTCGCATGATCGGAGATGCCGAGCGAGAGCGATTGCGCGGCAGGCGCCTCGCCTGACAGTGCCCGGTCATGCGCCGCCATCAACGCGCGGGCGCGATCGAGGAAGCCGGCGCCGTCAGCAGTGAGCCGGACCGCGCGCGGCGACCGCTCGACGAGGCGCTTTCCCAGCAACGTCTCCAGCCGTTGCAGCTTGAGGCTGACCGCGGCCTGCGTCGTGCCGAGCGCTTCGGCGGTCCGCGTAAAGCTCTGGAGATCGGCGACCAGCAGGAAGGCCTTGATGGTGGCGATGTCGAGTGTGGCTGTCATTATGAAGTCTTATCACTGGTATCAATAGAGATAAGATACCAAAATGAGGACCGCGGGTCTAGCTTCTCACCAACGCCGCGCAAACAGCGCCGCATCTCGAGGAGAGCCACAATGCCCCTGATCACCGTGTCCTACACCACCTCCCGCCAGGCGCCGTCGCTGAAGGCCGACATCGCGAGCGCCGTGTCCGAGCTCACTGCAAAGATCCTGCACAAGGATCCCAAAGTCACCGCCATCATCGTCAAGTCGGTGGATGCCGATGACTGGTTTGCCGGCGGCAAGTCGCTGGCCGAGCAGAAGCTCGCGAGCTACTGGCTCGACATCCACGTCAGCGAAGGCACCAATACCAAGGACGAGAAGGCGGTCTATCTCGCCGCCATGTTCAAGCGCATGGCCGAGATTCTCGGGCCGCTGCATCCCGAGACCTATGCGCATGTCGACGAGGTCAAGAGTGACGCCTACGGCTTTGGCGGCCTGACCCAGGAGCGGCGCTACATCGCCGGCAAGCTCGAGGTGCCGCTGCAGACGGCGTGAGGCTGCAGGCCGCGGGTGAGGCGTCTCACCCGCGGCCTGATCGTCAGCTCGCGGTGCTGAACTGGACTTCGGAATTGTTCAAAAAGCATGCCTTGTCGAACAGCGTCAGGTCCAGCGGGTTGGGCAGCCTGATGTCGCCGAGATCAGGGCAGGGCTTGACCTGGGGATCATAGGATCGGTCGATCTGCGAGATGAAGACGACGATCAGTCCCCGGTCGCGCGCGAAGGACTTCAGTGCGCCCACCTGAACGGCGAGGTCGGGGTTTTCCCGCCTCTGGTCGAGCAGCTGCAGATAGTCGATCACCACGACCGTGCCACGGGGCGCTGCTGCCATCTGCTTGACGACGTAAACGGCGCTGATGGCGTCGGAGCAGTCGACCTCGAAGAGGTCATCGAATTGCGCGGGCTCGACGCCGATCGCACGCAAGCGATCGAAAACATCCTGCTCGGTATATTCGAGCGAGAAGAACGCGGCGCGGTGGCCCGAC
Organism: Bradyrhizobium sp. WYCCWR 12699; assembly: GCF_032144035.1. Taxonomy (NCBI): domain Bacteria; kingdom Pseudomonadati; phylum Pseudomonadota; class Alphaproteobacteria; order Hyphomicrobiales; family Nitrobacteraceae; genus Bradyrhizobium; species Bradyrhizobium sp. WYCCWR 12699. Next base: position 310,370 of record NZ_JAVTJN010000039.1, on the reverse strand, counting down.
TTCATGGCCTCCACGGCAAGCTCGAGGCTCATCAAGGTCTTGCCCTGACCGGGCCGCGCGCCGACGAGCACGAGGTCGCCGGGGTGGAATTGCGGGAACAGCCTGTTCGCGGGCGTCATCGCGGCGGCTTTCGCCGCGAGCATGCTCCAGGCGGAAAAGCCTTCCGTCGCGGCGACGCGGTCAAGCGCGTCGTGCAGCGGAATGTTTTTGTCGCGGGACAGGCGCTTTGCTTTTCGCTTCAGTTGATAGATCGGCGCAGAGAGTCTCATCGTCAAAACCTCCCATTGCGAGCAGGTAACGCAATCCCTCCTTTTGCCCAGCGCTCGAACAGTCGGTCCGATGATCTCATCGCCCTGCATGAGGTCTGCTTTCCCGGCGGAGGGGGGAGGCGTGGGCGGCACCGGACTTGAGAATGGCCGATTCTGCGGCGGCGGAGAACGCGAGACAGTGCGTCTTCAACAGGACTAGATCAGGCGGCCGCTTCCGCCACCGGCGCGCGGGTCGGCCCGAACAACTGCTCGAACGCCTGGCGCAGCGCGATATCGACGTCAGCCATGGTCACGAGCTGGCCGAGGTCGACCAGCGAGGTGACGCCGTAACGGGGATCGACGACCCCGCACGGCACGATGCCGGCGAAATGCGACAGCTCTGGCTCGACATTGATGGCGATGCCGTGGAACGAGACCCAGCGCTTCAAGCGCACGCCGATCGCCGCGATCTTGTCCTCGTGCTCAGGCCCCTTGTCGGGCCGCTTCACCCAGACGCCGACCCGGTCCTCGCGCCGTTCGCCGCGGACGTTGAAGGCGGCCAGCGTCTTCAGGATCAATTCCTCCAGGCTCGCGACATAGGCCCGGACGTCTGGCCGGCGGCGCTTCAGGTCGAGCATGACATAGGCCACGCGCTGGCCGGGCCCGTGATAGGTGAGCTGGCCGCCGCGACCGGTGGCGAAGGTCGGGAATCGGGCATCGAGCAGGTCGGTTTCCTTGCCCGAGGTCCCCGAGGTGTAGAGCGGGGGATGCTCCAACAGCCAGACCAGCTCCGGCGCCTCGCCGGCCGCGATCGCGGCGACCCGCGCCTCCATGGCGGCGACCGCCTCCGGATAGGCCACAGGCGCGTCCGAGATTCGCCATTCGACGGGCTCGCCGCCGGCAGCGGAAAACGACGTCAAATCGAGCTGTTCGCGGGGGTTTTGAGGTGAATTAACCATTGGCTAACCATAACGTGGTGATGATCGCAGGTGCAAATGCCAAGTCCCTAGTTGCGGCGGTCCTGACAGTGCCCACTCTCGATAAAGTCACCGTGGATCTCATGGTCGTCCTCGGGACGACCACCATGCCGATCCATCAGGTATTACGTCTTTCCCGCGGCGCCATCATCGAGCTGGACGCAACCGAGGCCGACGAGGTCAAGGTCCTCGCCAACAACCTGCCGGTCGCCTCCGGGGTCGTGCTGGTGGATCGCAACCGAATCGCGGTCGAGGTCAAGCAGATGCTGCCGCGCTCGCCGGGCACGCGGTAGCCGGCCTGGGCACGCGGTAGCGGCCCCTACATCGGGTCAGGGCCGATTTGGGCAAGGGGCCCGAACTTTCCTGCAAAGCTTGTGGAATTCGGGGCCTTTGCAGGCTTGTACCCCTCTGATGGATTTGTTAGATCGGCGCCGTTGATCCGGCCGGCCTTCAAGCCTCAAGCCGGTATCCCCAAAGCGCTCGTGGCGGAACTGGTAGACGCGCTGCCTTGAGGTGGCAGTGAGTAAAATCGTGGGGGTTCGAGTCCCTCCGAGCGCACCAAATCCTCGTTTGTCACTGAAATAGCTAAGCTTTTTTCAAAGCTTCATCGGGCATGGCACGACCTCGTGCCGCGCTGCTTTCGTCCGCCGCCATCCCCGGCGTCAGCTCATCCCGGCCTCGATTCGGCGGGGCCGTGGCATATCCGGGCTCGGTCTGCTCGATCACCGGCTGCATGAATACGGAACGAGGGCCGTCGGGATCGCATTTGCAGGTAAGCCGCCGCGGACGTGCCGCGGCATGCGCTCGCCGGTGGAGGACAATGAGAAACAGCGCGTCGGACGTCGCCGAGATCAGGGACGCCGTTCACCTCTGCATCGACATGCAGAACATTTTCGCTCCCGGCGGTTTGTGGGCGACGCCGTGGATGGAGCGGGTCCTGCCGACGATCGCTTCGATCGTTGCACGTTATCAGGCCAGAACCGTCTTCACGCGCTTCATCACCCCGGAAGATCCCGGGGATCGTCGCGGGCAGTGGCAGCGCTATTTTCATCGATGGCACCAGGCCACGCGCAGGAATCTTCCGCCGTCCGCCCTCGATCTCGTGCCGGCCCTGACCAGGTTCGTTCCGCCGGCGGCGATCATCGACAAGCCGGCTTATTCCGCGTTCAGCAATCCCGCGCTTGCGACCTTGCTGGTCGACAAGAACGTCGGCACGGTCGTGATCTCGGGCGCCGAGACCGACGTCTGCGTGCTGTCGACGGTTCTGAGCGCGGTCGATCTCGGCTTCCGGGTCGTCATCGTCGAGGACGCACTGTGCTCATCGTCGGACGTCGGGCACGACGCGCTCATGACCATGTACCGCACCCGCTTCCACGGCCAGGTCGACCTCGTGACCGCGGAGGAGCTGGCCGAGTTCTGGCGGGAGTAGGGTGCCATCGGCTCAATTGACGTTGTCGCCGAACATGTTGCGGAAGGCGATGGCGACGGCCGCAGCGCCGTCCACGCCATGCATCAACGCGATCTCGCCCTGCTGCGCGTGGCGAATGGCGTGGGCCATGATGCGCAGGCGCGGATCGCCGCGGCTCCGCCACATCCGGTCGGCCATCCTGACCGCACCGGCATGATGCCTGCTCATGGCATCGACGAAGACCGTGTCGAACTGGCCGGGCGGTGCGGCCTTCACCGCGCGCATCTCGACCGGCGTCAAGTAGCCGGGCATCGTGGCGCGTTCTTCCGTGCTGCAATCGGGCATCTCCGTGTCGAACCAGCTCAGCCACCAATTCTCGAAGATCCTGCTCTCGCCGGCCTGGCTCGCGACCATCAGCATCGCGAGCTTGCGCAGATGCGGGTCCTGAGCCTGTTCGGCGGCGATCCGCGCCAGCTCGATGCCTTGGGCGTGATGCGCCGTCATGTGCCTGATGTAGCTCTGGTCCGCGTCCCTGTCGCGGCCCATCCACGGGACTTCGTAGCCGTGGCTGCCGAACAACGCGGTCGCGCCGAGCAGCGCGACCATGGCGAGCGCGCCCATGGTCCAGGCATTGGTGAAGCGAATGTCGCGCGCCGGCACCTGGCCGCGCCGCCAGCGCAGCCGGGCGAACAGGGGGTACATCAAAGCCGAGCAGCCATGGACCAGCAGTCCGATCCAGTAGGGCTGCTGCAGCGTGAACAGCGGCTGCCAGAACGGAAACAGCGGCACCAGCCCGAACCATTCCGTGGCTGAGGTGAACGCCGCCCACGGCAGCGCCAGCAGCAGGATCGTGAGCGGCCGTAGGTCCGCGGTCCACCGCCCGAGCACGCCAAAGAACACCAGCGCCCAGGAAAAATCCGCCCATTGGTGGAAGGCGATGCCGGCAAGGATCGCGCTCCATGACGGCTCCGCGCTGAGCGCCCCGTCGCGCAGCGGGATGGCGGCGACCGTCATCCAGTCGACCGCGGCATCGCGGCCGATGCGGGCGGCGAACAGCTGGCTGACCAGGGTCGAGAACGTGCTGCTGATCAGGCCGAGCTCGGCGGCGGCGAGCCAGCGCGAACGTCGCTGCTGCTCCCTGAACCGCAACGGTCGCGGCTCCGCGTTCACGTCAGCTGCTTGAGCTTCTTCAGGGGATTGAGTTCACTCGGCTTGTCCTGGTCGTCGCGGCCACGCTCGGCTTCCGCCTTGCCGTCATCGTGGAGATCCTGGTCGCCGATGATCTCGCCGACGGCCTGCCTGGTCTTGCCGACGATGCGCTGCCGAAGGCCCTTCGTCCTGGTCATGGCCTGCCTCCAAACTTGCGCCGCCAACCCCGGCGCCTGAAGGGGGCGAGCGCCGGGGCGGTGCGGTTTCGCAGTCCGCCTCCGGCAGGGGGGATGACGGAGGCGTTGATCAGACGCGCTGATGCGCGGATGGTTCCTGCCGTCACCGCGCTTCAATCGCGATGATCACGCCTTCATTGCCGCGGAGCAGGATGGATGCATCCGGCAATGGCTCGGGCGGTCGGTCCAGGTGCGTCGACATCATCAGACGGCCCCTTCCTTGCCAGTGGTATTTCCGCGGTTCGGCAGCGATGTTGAGCGCGATCAGGAATCCGTCGGCACCGTCGGTCCGCCCAAAGGCGAGCACGTCGTTCTGCGAACGCAGCGGCTCGTAACCGCCCCGGCGCAGGCACGCGTGCTCGCGCCGCAGCGCCATGAGCGCGCGAAACAGCGCCAGCATCGAACGCTCGTCGCGCTGCTGCGCGGCGACGTTGGCGGCGCCATCCGGACTCTCCAGCGGCAGCCACGGCTCGCCATTGGTGAAGCCGCCGTCGGCATTTTTGTCCCAGCGCATCGGCGCGCGCTCGGGATCGCGGCACAGGCCGAACCCGGGCACGAGCTTCTCGAAGGGATCGCGCACGCGGTCGGACGGAATCGGAACGCGCTTGCGGCCGATCTCGTCGCCCATGAAAAAGAACGGCGTGCCCCGTAGTGTCATCAGCAGCATCGCCAGTACGCGCATCTGCGCCTCGCCGATCTTGCTCGCGACCCGCTGCTTGTCGTGGCCGCCGATCACCCAGACCGGCCAGCCATGGTCCGGGATCGCGTTGAAGTAAGCATCGATCGCTGCTTGCAGCGATAGCGCGTTCCAGGGCGTATCGAGCAGCGCGAAATTGAGTGGCAGATGCAGGCGCGGCTTGCCGTTGCCGTAGAAATGGCCGATGCGGTCGGTCTTGCCCTGGACCTCGCCGCAGAGCATGCGCCCCCGATAGGTGTCGATCACCTCGCGGATGAACTCGATGCAATCCATCGTCTCCGGCCGGTCGTCGGTGAAGACGGGTGTCTGACGCTGCGGCGGCGGCTTGCCCTCGGCCTGCGGGTTCGGCGGATTGTCGCGCATGAGCGCGTCCTTGATCAGGACCGCGCTGGCATCGACGCGAAAGCCGTCCACGCCGCGGTCGAGCCAGAACCGCATGACGTCGGCGATCGCATCGCGCAGCTGCGGGTTGCGCCAGTTCAGGTCGGGCTGCTCGACCAGGAAGGAGTGATAGTAATATTGCCGCCGCGCCTCGCACCATTCCCAGCCGCTGCCGCCGAAACGACTGAGCCAGTTGTTGGGCGGCCCGCCATTCTCGGCCGCATCGGCCCAGATGTACCAATCGGCCTTGGCGCTATGGCGCGAGCTCGAGCTCTCGACGAACCAGGAATGATCGTTGGCGGTGTGATTGGGGACGAGGTCGAGGATGAGGCGGATGTTTGCGCCGTGCAGCGCCTTGAGCAGCTGGTCGAACTCCTCCAGGCTGCCGAAAGCAGGATCGACCGAGCAATAATCGGAAATGTCGTAGCCGAGGTCGCGAAACGGGCTCTTGTAGATCGGCGTCAGCCAGACCGCGTCGACGCCGAGCCATTTCAGATAGTCGATGCGCGACATCAGTCCGGCGAGATCGCCCTTGCCGTCGCCGTTGGAGTCCTGGAAGGAGATCAGTGCGATCTCGTAGATGACGGCGGATTCCCACCACTTGGCTTTGTCAGGGGACTCGACGCTCATCACCTTGCTTAACCTCGTTCTGCCCGGCGTGAGCCGCGATCTGCCTCGCCGCGGTCCGGACGCTCTCGATGCCCTTGGGGAAACCGCTGCGGTTCGGATAGAGCTTGCGGCGTGCATCGCGCGCCGGGCGCCGCGGCTTGGTCGCCTGCGCGGTCCGGTAGTCGAGCATGGCGATGCCGCCGACCATCAGCAGCGCCAGTGCGATATTGCCCTTCTTGGGATTGTCCGGCGTCAGCCCCGACAGCAGCGCCGCGGCATCGAGGCCGTCGCCGCCGACGCGGGCCCACAGGCCGGCATTCTTCTCGACCGACAGAGTCATGATCCCGGCCATGATCTCGCGGATGCCGAAGGACCGCACCAGCGTCTCATGGCCTTCCATGCCCAGCGTTTCCGTGACGCGCCGCGGCGCGAACAATTCGACGACTCCGAGGCCGATGCTGAACCAGCCGAGCGCCCGGGCGAGCTGGTCCACCGGCTGCTTGAGGCTCGGGCCGCCTTCGACGATCTTCGGATCGCCCTTGGTGCGCACGATGTTGGAGAAATGAAACATGGGCTTGCTCCCTTAGGGTTTCAGCACGACCTTGACGCAGGAATCGCGCTTGTCGCGAAACACCTGGTACATCTCCGGTCCCTGTTCGAGCGGGACGGTGTGGGTGATGACGAAGGACGGATCGATCTCGCCGCCCTCGATGCGGCGAAGCAGATCGTCGGTCCAGCGGTTGACGTGGGTCTGCCCGGTGCGCATCGTCAGGCCCTTGTTCATGAAAGCGCCCATCGGCAGCATGTCGGACATTCCGCTGTAGACGCCCGGCACCGAGATGATGCCGCCGGGACGGCAGACATAGATCATCTCGCGCAGCACGTGGGGCCGGTCGCTCTCCGCCATCACCATCTGCTTGGCCCGGTCGAGCAGGGTGTCGGGCAGCGAGGCCATCACATGCGATTCCATGCCGACGCAATCGATGCATTTCTCCGGGCCCTTGCCGTCGGTCAGCTCCTGCAGCCGCTCCAGCACGCTCTCGGTCTCGAAGTTGATGGTGGTGGCGCCGCCGGCTTCCGCCATGCTGAGGCGTTCGGGCAGGCAGTCGATCGCGATCACCTGATTGGCGCCGAGCAGGATGACGCTGCGGATCGCCATTTGGCCGACCGGACCACAGCCCCAGATCGCGACCGTGTCGGTCGGCTCGATGTCGCATTGCGCGGCAGCCTGCCAGCCGGTCGGGAAGATATCGCTGAGGAACAAGAGTTGCTCGTCGGGGATGCCTGTGGGCACCTTGATATGGGTGGCGTCGGCATAGGGCACGCGCAGATATTCGGCCTGGCCGCCGGGATAGCCGCCGGTCAAATGCGTGTAGCCGAACAGACCGGCGGTGGCGTGCCCGAATACCTTGTCGGCGAGATGGCGCTTGCGGTTGGTGGTCTCACAGACGGAAAAATTGCCGCGTTTGCACTGCTCGCATTCGCCGCAGATGATCGTGAAGGGCACGACGATGCGGTCGCCCTTCTTCAGCTTGCCGTCGACCCCCGAGCCGACCTCGACCACTTCACCCATGGTCTCGTGGCCCATGATGTCGCCGGGCAGCATGCCCGGAATGAAATTGTGGAACAGATGCAGGTCGGAGCCGCAGATCGCGCAGCTCGTGACCTTGATGATGGCGTCGCGCGGGTCCTGGATCTCAGGGTCGGTGACGGTATCGCAGCGGATGTCCTCCTTGCCGTGCCAAACCAGCGCCTTCATCTTTCGTCCTCTCGGCTGAACCCAATTGCCACTCAAGTCCAGAAATGAACGATGGTTGCTAAGCGGCGCCCAATTCTTCGCACCGCGAAGGATAGGAACGAGATGCCGGCGGAGTGATTGGCGTCATCATCTCATCGCAAGGACATGTGCCATGCCCGCCAATCAGCTCGCCGTCGTCACCGGCGCCTCCACCGGCATCGGCCTGGAGCTCGCCAGGTGCTGTGCCCAGGCAGGTTTCAATCTCGTCATCGCGGCGGATGAACCAGAGATCGCGCGGGTCGCAGTCGATCTGCGCCGGCTGGGCGGCAGCGTGGAGCCGGTCGAGGCCGATCTGTCCACCACCGAAGGCGTCGACAAGCTCTGCGCCGCGGTCGGCGACCGGCCGATCGATGCGCTGCTCGCCAATGCCGGCGTTGGCCTTGGCAAGGCGTTCCTCGATCAGGACTTCGCCAAGGTGAAACATCTAATCGACACCAACATCACGGGGACGCTTTATCTGCTCCACCGCGTCGGCAACGAGATGCTTCGCCGCAATGCCGGCCGCATCCTGATCACGGGATCGATCGCCGGCTTCACGCCCGGCAGCTTCCAGGCGGCCTATAACGCCAGCAAGGCGTTCCTCGACTCGTTCTCGTTCGCGCTCCGCGAAGAGTTGCGGGACAGCGACGTCACCGTGACCTGCCTGATGCCGGGCGCCACCGACACAGAATTCTTTCGCCGCGCCGGTATGATGGACACTAAGGTCGGCACCGAGCAGAAGGACGGCGCCTACGACGTCGCCAAGGCTGGTTTCGATGCCATGCTGCGCGGGGAGGCCGACATCGTCACCGGGCTGAAGAACAAGATCCAGAGCACGGTCGCCAATGTCACGCCGAACGAGATGCTGGCCAAGCAGCATCGCAAGATGGCTGAGCCTGGGACGGCGAAATCGTGAGCTGGAGGACGCCTCAGCCCCCACGACAATCGGCCAGCTAATAAACGCTGGACAAGGCGTCGCGGCCGATTCATAGCCTGATGCGCTGAGTTCGCCGATTGGTCAGACTGCTTCCGGCAGGACGGAGCTGCGTTGACGGTGGACCGCATGGAAATGCGGCGACCCATTACGGTTATGCCGTGATGACGGGCGCGATTGAATGAATGATGATGAGCTGATGGGGCACGAGGCGGTGATGCGGGTCGCTCTGCCTTATGCGGCAGTCCTTCTTTGCCTGGCGGTGACAGCCTGGCTCGCATTCGGGCATCTGTTCTGATCGTCGGCCGATCCTCGTCAGCTTCCGTCATCGGCAATCGTCGCACGAATTGGGCCTGGCCGCGCGAGCCCGCGCAGACGGTTCAGCGGCTCCCGGGTGAACAGTGCGGCGGCGGCGACGTGGTTTGATTGAGCTACGCCATTGAGTACATTGAGTGACTGATGCACCCGTGCTGAGAAAGTTTCGGGTGAGGGAGAACCGTTCCGCTTCCGGAACGTTAAGTGGGCGCCAGATGCAATTGCGTCTGGCGTCATCAACATGTGAACGCAACGGCGCGCTCCGCTGACTGACAGGGGATAACGCCCATGACGATGATGCGGCGTCGGACGAAACACGAGGATACGTTGGAGGCGCGGCTGGCGGCCGAGGCCAAGCGGCTCCGTGAGGAGGCCAAATTGCTGCCGCCCGGTGCAGCGCGGGACGAGATGCTGCGCAAGGCCCGCCAGGCTGAGACAGGCTCCCAGATGAGCGAATGGCTGAGGTCACCGGGCCTGCAGCCACCCGTTTAAGTGGCCGCTAGGTAAGTTGCTACCAAGCGCGCAGCCTGCCAAGGCTGCACGCGCCGGGAACGGGTTAGATGTCGGCGCGTACCGATGCGCTGATGTCGTGGGCAGAAACCGGAAAAATGAGCGCCACGTCCATCGTCCCCGTTGTGTCCGGTTGTCACCCGGCGGTGCGCGTCGTCAACGCCGCTTCGCCGCTTTGGTTCGCCGGTTATAGGGCGAGCGGTTGACGGGCCGCAGGGAGATGCCTTCGCGCTGCGCCTTGCTGCGGATGGCCGCGACCGGCCGCTGCAGCTTGATGCTCATCACGCCGGTCGGCGTGTTGCCCTTCGCGAGCTGCTTCAGCTTGCTGACGTCCGCGGGCGTCCAGGGCTGCCGCGCCCGGCGCTTGTACGCTGGATTGGCCTTGCGCGGTCCCTTGCGGCCGATCGGTGAGCCCGGCCGCTTCCATGCTGCTTTTGCCATGATGATCCTCCTTCAAGTCGTTCTTGAACATACGAATCAGCATTTCGGTTCCGCCGCAATCGGCGCCGCGCGCCTGTCGCTGGCGCAAAATCACGCAGCGTTAACTTATGGAAATGCCGGAACCGCGAATTGGGGCGGAAGCTACCAGTTCTTTCCATCCGAAACCCGCCGTGAAAGTCCCATGACCGCCAAACGCAACCGCAAGAAACAGACCCAATCGCTTCAGGAGCGGCTGGCCGCCTTCGCCGAAAGCGCCCGCGAGCGCGCGCGCAACCTGCCGCCCGGCAGGGAGCGGGAGATGCTGCTGCAACGCGCCAGGCAGAACGAATTGACCTCGAACCTCACGGACTGGCTGAGCGCACCCGTCTTGCCCAGACGAGGGACATCATAATGAGCGGCATCAAGCACTACCGCGCGTTCCAGATCGATCCGGACGGGCAGGTGTTCGGATGCATCAACCTCGTCTGCGACGATGACGAGGAGGCCAAGCGCGAAGCCGCCGCGCTCGTGCTGGCCCACCGCATCGAGCTGTGGCGGCTGGACCGGCGCATCGCGAAATTCGATGCGCCGCAGGAAGTGGCCCGCCAGTAACCGGAAGGAACCGCGTCGTGCGCCCCGGGTTGGTCGGAGACCGACTTCGCCGGAGCCAGTATGACGGACGCCAAAATTCGCCAGGGGATGCCGCCCGTCAAGCTGACGCGCCAGGAGTTCGAGCGGCGCTACAGGGCTCGCTTTGTCGATCCCGCCTTTGCCCCGCTGCAGCGCGAGCTCGATGCCATCGTCTCTGCGGCCTGGGACGCCTACAGCCATTCGCGCAAGGCGCCTTTGACGCGCAAAGCAGGCGAAGGCTTTTCCGATCCCGACTACGACATCGCCGTCGACTGGCTCGATGCTCGCGCAAGAATTCTCGAAGCCCAGCGGCGGCACGATGATGCGAACGAGACGCCGCGCATCCTTCTCATCAACGGCTCGGCCCGCAGCGAGCACACCTGTCCCGGCGAGATGTCCAAGACCTGGCGCTTGGTCAAGCTGGCCGAGCCTGTTTTCGTCGAGATGGGGTTTGCCGTCGACATCCTCGATCTGTCGCGCCTCGCCTCGGAATTCGGCAAGACGATCCATCCTTGCAAATCCTGCGTCAGCACCGCCATGCCGCTCTGTCACTGGCCGTGCAGCTGCTATCCGAATTATTCGCTGTCGCAGACGGGCGACTGGATGAACGAGATCTATCCGTTGTGGGTGGCCGCTCACGGCATCCTGATCGTGACGCCGGTGAACTGGTATCACGTGCCCTCGGGCCTCAAGGCGATGATCGACCGCATGGTCTGCGCCGACGGCGGCAATCCCGACCCGACCTCGACGCACGGCAAGAAGGCGGATGAAGCCAAGGCGATGGAGCTGAAGGGCTGGCCCTATCCGCGCCATCTCGCCGGCCGTCATTTCGGCATCGTCGTTCACGGCGATGCCGTCGGTGCCGAGGGCGTGCGCCGTGCCTTGTCGGACTGGCTGACCGACATGCAGCTGATCTCGGCGGGGCGCTTCGCCGAGCTCGACGGTTATGTCGGCTACATGGAGTCGTACGCGACCTCGCATCACGCGCTCGATGAAGACGGCGAATTCCAGCAGGAGGTGCGGAACGCGGCGCGCGCGCTCGGCAACGCCGTCCATTTGGCAAGGAGCGGGCGCCTGCAGGAGCCCGGCGCCGGTCTCCAGGACCCGAACCCGAAATGACCGGTGCGCCCTTTGATTGCCTGATCGTCGGCGGCGGCCCTGCCGGACTGATGGCCGCGATCTATCTGGCGCGCTTCCGCCGCAGCGTCTGTGTCGTGGACGCGGGCGCAAGCCGCGCCGCGCTGATCCCGCGCAGCCACAACGTTCCCGGCTTCGTTCACGGCCTCTCAGGCACCGAGCTGATCGAGCGGATGTCGGCGCAACTGGACGAGCTCGCCGTCGCGCGCGTGCAGGCCGAGGTCACCGCGTTGCGGCGGCACGGGGACGGTTTTGAAGCGAGCTGGAACGGCGACGCGCATGCCGCTTCCACCGTCATCCTGGCCAGCGGCATCGTCGACACCCATCCGCCGTTCGCGGAGTGGCGCGGCGCGGTCGCGGACGGGGTGCTGCGCTATTGTCCCGTCTGCGACGCCTTCGAGGCGAGGGGCCACCGCATTGGCGTCATCGGCCCGTTGCACCGCGCCGCCAGCAAGGCGCTGTTCCTGCGCGGCTATTCGCGCGACGTGACGCTGCTCGCAACCGGGCAGGATGACCAGAAGGGCGCAACCCCGGAGCTGCGCGATACCGGTGTCGAGCTCGTGTTCGCGCCCGATCTGCATTTGCGGCGGAGGGGCGAGGGCATCGAGGCCGTATTCGCCGACGGCCGGACGATGCCATTCGACATGGTCTATCCAGCGATGGGGGCCGAGGTGCGTTCGCAACTCGCGGTGTCGCTGGGGGCCGAGCACGACACCGAGGGCTATCTGAAGGTCGACGCGCACCAGCGCACGTCGGTCCACGGCCTCTACGGCATCGGCGACGTCGTTACCGATCTGCATCAGATCTCCGTCGCCTTCGGCCACGCCGCCGTTGCCGCGTGCAACATCCATCACAGCCTGCCGCGGCGTCTGGCATGACGGAACGAAGGGCGCGGCTTGGCCTTGAGTGAGAGGAACGCGCGCGAAGGACCAATCCCATGCTGGAAGAGAAACTCAAGGACGCCATCATCGGCGAGCTGCAACGTCAGGCCGCCAACCGGCCGCAAGCGTTGCAGATCGATGGCGCCAAGGATGCGCAAGGCTCGGACGAGCTGACCGTCAACGGCAGGATCGATCTCGGCGCACTCGTTATGGTGATCGCGGGATCGGTGGCGGGCGGGCCTTAAGCTGGCTCCTCAGCCGTATTCCTCGCCGATGCCGTATTCCCGGTAGATCTCCAGCGGATCGAGGTCGGGAAACAGGCGGCACTTGGCCTGGGCGAGGTGCAGGCTCACCGCCGCCGGCTCCTTGCCGCTCGAGAGCATCTTGCGGATGTCGTCCATATGCGCGTTCGGCTGGTGCTTGGGCTCAAGCTGCTCCAGCGCGACCAGGGCGGTCGCGAGGGCCTCGGTCAGAACCCACTCATCGTGGCCGGTGATTCCCTTCTTCGGCATCGGCAGACCCCGGATGTGGCGGCAAGGCGATAGTCTATCGCGACTTCCGCCAAACCGCCATTGAGCCGTTGCGGGAGGCCGCGCCCTTGCATTATGGCAGCGCGTGGCTAAAAGGCGGCAAGTTGTGGGGCCGTGGTATCTTTGTTGAAATAATGTTGGCGTAGACGGACGCCTGCAGGGGTCGGCTGGCGGTTCCGGTCTGGGCCCTTGATCCTGCATTGGGCAGCACGATCCCGGTTGCCTCCTTCAAGGCTTGAGCCAGCATGGTTTTTCTCAGCTTCGTCTACCGCTTTCTCACCAATTTCGCGTTCATGGCGATGGTGTATTTCAGCCTGAACTTCATGGAGAAATATCCGAACCGGGCGATCCTGGCGATCCTGGTGCTGGTCTATGCCGCCATGCGCGCCGTCTCGACGCTGCGCGCGTTCTACTTCTACCAGAAGATCGAGAAGCTCGAGGCTGAGACGCGGCGCCTTCAGGGCCCGATCAACGATGGCTCCGGCGGGACGAACGCGCGCAAGCAGGTCGTGGCTGACGTTGCCCGGCTGCGGCGCGACGGCGAGCTCAAGTCCTATATGGACCTGTTCTTCCTGGCGCTGATCGTGCTGCTCTGCGTCGCCGCCATCATGCGGCAGTGAACTAGGCGCGCTTCTTCAGACTGGCGACGCGGGTCGGGCGCGGCGTACCGTTCTTGACCTGCGCGGCGTGCTTCGGTGCGGCCGGCGTCGCATGCGCGGCGTGCCGGGCCTGGGGCTTGGCTGTCTTGCCGGCTGTCCTGCCCCGCGCGACCTTGCCCTTGATTGCGTGCGGCGCCTCGGCGGCCATCGCCAGCCGCGTCGCGGCACGCCGCGACAAGGTCGTCGACAGCAGCACCTCGACCGAGCCTTCCGGAATCGCAAACAGCGCGCGGCCGGGCACGGGCAGGGTGGATGCGAGATCCATCTGCCCTTTGGCCCGGCGCGGCAGCAGCGATTGATGCGCGGCTTCCGCATTGAGGTCGGCGAGCGAGGGCGCCGCGAGCGTCCGCGTCTCGGTGAACACGAAGTGCGGCACGGCCGGCCAGCGCGCGATCGGCACCGTCTCGGTCGGCGGATGCAGCAGCCATTCCACCGGCGTGGTCGGCGTTGCCGGCCGGTCGGCGGTCGCCGGCACCACGTGCACGATGCGATAGCCGCGCGCCTTGAGGTCGCGGATGATTTTCGGCAGCGCCGCCACCGTGCGGGCCTGGATGTCGTGCAGCAGCAGAATGCCCTTGCCCTTGGCCTCCAGCCGCTGGATCGCGAGCTGGTAGACGCGGTCGGACGAAACATGGCGCCAGTCGTCGGCCGGGAAGTCGGCGCTCCAGACCTGGATGCCGCGTGAGATCAAGTAATTCTCGACACCCTCGGCGCGCATCAGGCCGGGAATGCGGAAGAACGGGGCGAGTTTGGACGGGTCCGTCATCGCGGCCGAGGTCCACTCGATGCCGCCGTTGATCTCGGGCTCGAACTTCTCGAGCGGCATCCGGTCGAAGGTCAGCGGATGGTTCATGCTGTGGGTGCCGACGGTGTGCCCCGCCGCCACCAGCTTGCGCACGCCTTCCGGGTTCGCCTTGGCTTGGCTGCCGATGATGAAGAAGGTCGCCTTGATGCACTCGTCGTCGAGCATCTTGAGGACCTGGTTGGAATATTTCGGCAGCGGACCGTCATCGAAGGTCAGAACGACTTCGTGGTCCTTCAGCGGCAGCGTCTCGCGGTACTGCATGGTGCCGATGCGCGGGTGCTCGCGCGGATCGACCACGAGGGTGCGGGAGGTTCCGAGCGCGTCGGGATGGCCTGGACAGTCGGCCGCGATCGCCGCCGGCGATCCGACGGTGAACAACCCGAGGCAAAGGACGATCCACGATCGCGTCCGCAATACAACGCTACTTCCGATCATGAACCCGGTCTGCCCTCATATGCGATTGCCGCCATAGTAGGTCGGAGACATCAGGAAACGGTTCAGGCGCCAGAGGCCCTTTCCGCCACAAGATCCCCGCCCATTTGCAGGGCGTAGCATGAACAGAGTGTTAATAGGCCCCAAATCACCCCATTTTGCGTGGGCGTGACATTCCGGCATCAGCGCGCATCGGCATTCTTCTGCGGCGGGCCTGACGGCACGATGTGGACGATCCGGTAGCCGTTCTCGCGCAGATAGCGCAGGAAGGCCGGCATGATGGCGGCGGTGCGGGCCTTGGGGTCGTGGAAGAGGACGATGCCCTTGCCGCTCGCGGCAAGGCGCTCCGTGACGAGCTTCAATTCCTGCTCCGGCGTCATCTCGTTCCAGTCGCTGGCCCAGAGGTCGGCCCCGAACACGACGATGCCGCGCGATTGCAGCAGGTCGAGCTGGGCCGGCGTGCCCTCGAAATAGGGGAAGCGGAAGAACGGCGTCGAGGGCGTCGTCGTCCCAGCCCCGTGCAGCGCCGTCTCGACGGCGGCGATGCCGCGGTCGATCTCGCTCCTGGCCTTGTCGAACGGGATCCGCGCCATGAACGGATGCGAGTAGGTGTGATGGCCGATGGTGTGGCCCTCGCGCGCGATGCGCTTGACCATGTCAGGCTGCTGGGAGGCGTGCAGGCCGATCAGGAAGAAGGTCGCGCGCACGCATTCCTGCGCCAGCGCCGCCAGCACCTTCGATGTCGTCGGCGGGTTCGGTCCGTCGTCGAAGGTCAGCACGACCTCGCGATCGGCCAGCGGCAGCGTCTGCGGAAAGCTCTTCAGGCCGACGCGCGGATATGTCTTGGCATCGACACTCAGCACGCGCGAGGTGCCGAGCGCATCCTTGCGCGGGCACTCGGCGGCCTCCGTCGCGGCGATGCCGGCGAGCGCGGCGAGGGCCGCTGCCACCGCCATCGAGATCCACCTCAGTCGAAGCATCTTTGTGATTGCGCTCGGAGTTGCCTTGTGGGTATTGCCTGAACCGTCAGCCCGGATCACCCGTTCCAACCTGTCAAACGGCGAGGCGCGCCATGGACGAAAATATGGACGTGGCCGCACCCGTTGCGGATTCGGTACTCGACCACGTGCCGATGCGCAATGAAGACGGCGACATCAGGCACGAATTCGTCGAGGAGATCGCGCGTGCGATCGAGGCCGGCGACAGCGCCTCGCTGCGTGCCTGCGTCGCCGAGCTGCACGAGGCCGATCTCGGCGATCTCATCGGCGCTCTGGAGCCCGACGACCGCGTCCGCCTGGTCGAACTCACCGGGGCCGACTTCGACTTCTCCGCGCTGAACGAGGTCGACGAGGCCGTCCGCGAGGAGATCCTGGAGGAACTGCCGCCGGAGACGGTCGCCGAGGGTGTCCGCGAGCTCGAATCCGACGATGCGGTCGAGCTGCTGGAGACCCTCGACCAGGCCGAGCAGGAGGAGATCCTCGAGAAGCTGCCGCTGAAGGAGCGCGTCGCGCTCGAGCGCAGCCTGCTGTATCCGGAGAATTCCGCGGGCCGCCGCATGCAGACCGAGTTCATCGCGGTGCCCCAGGATTTCACCGTGGGCCAGGCGATCGACTACATGCGCGAGACGCCGGATCTGCCCGATCGCTTCTACGAGATCTATGTCGTCGACAAGGACCAGCACTGGCAGGGCGCGGTCCCCCTCGACGTGCTGCTGCGCGCGCGCCGGCCGATCGCGCTGACCGAGCTGACCGACGAGGACCGCCGCCGCGTCTCCGTCCTGGAGGACCAGGAGGAGGTGGCGCGCATGTTCGGCAAGTACAATCTCGTCGCAGCCCCCGTGCTCGACACCCAGGATCGCCTGGTCGGCGTCATCACCGTCGACGACGTCGTCGACGTCATCGAGGAGGAGGCGGACGAGGACCTCAAGGCGCTCGGCGGCGTCACCAGCGACGAAGAGCTGTCGGACACCTTCCTGACCATCGCGCGCGGCCGCTTCAACTGGCTGCTGGTCAATCTCGCCACCGCCTTCCTCGCATCCTCCGTGCTCGGCCTGTTCGAGGGCCAGCTCGAGAAGATGGTCGCGCTCGCCGTGCTGGCCCCGATCGTGGCGAGCCAGGGCGGCAACGCCGCGACCCA
Organism: Bradyrhizobium sp. WYCCWR 12699; assembly: GCF_032144035.1. Classification (NCBI taxonomy): domain Bacteria; kingdom Pseudomonadati; phylum Pseudomonadota; class Alphaproteobacteria; order Hyphomicrobiales; family Nitrobacteraceae; genus Bradyrhizobium; species Bradyrhizobium sp. WYCCWR 12699. The sequence continues at coordinate 293,499 of NZ_JAVTJN010000039.1, read as the reverse complement.
GACCATGACGGTGGCGGTGCGGGCGCTGGCAACGCGCGAGCTCGGCGCCTCCAACGCCTGGCGCGTGGTGATGCGCGAGGGCCTGGTCGGCCTGATCAATGGTCTCGCCTTTGCGGTGATCACGGGCATCGCGGCGGTTGCCTGGTTCAAGATCCCGGGGCTCGGCATCGTCATCGGGCTTGCGATGGTCTGCAACCTCATCGCCGGCGCGCTCGGCGGCATCCTGATCCCGATGGCGCTGGAGCGCGTCAGGGCCGATCCGGCGGTGGCGTCGGGAACGTTCGTCACCACCGTCACCGACGTCGTCGGCTTCTTCTCCTTCCTCGGCATCGCGACGCTCTGGTTCGGGCTGAGGTAGGGCGTGTCCCGGGCGCGCTGCGGCGCGTAGCGCTGCTGCGCAGAACCGGACCCAGAAGGCGGCATACTCCGGCAAGATGGGCCCCGGCTCTGCGGCGCATCGCGAAGGCGCGCTGCGCCGCGTCCGGGGCATGAGACCCCATGCACGACCTTTTAATCCGAACTTAAGCGACCTGCCGCATCATCGCCCGCGCTTGGGGGAATAAGCATGCGTGTGCGATTGAAGGCGGACGGACGGATCGTCGAAGTGCGGGACGGGCAGGAGTTTCCGGTCCAACCGTCTGCGGTCGAGCCTACGGCCAATGCCGCGCCCGCCGAGGCTTCCTCGCTCGCGGTGCGTGATTTGCGCCGCCGCGCCTGCCTGACCCAGATGGAGTTCGCCGCCAAGCTCGGCGTTCCCGTCGAGACGATCCGCAATTGGGAGCAGGGCAAACGTGCTCCACGGGGACCGGCCCGCGCGCTGCTCGCAGTGATCGCGCACGCCCCGGATACGGTGTTCCAGGCGCTCGCCAAGGCCTGACGGACCAACCGGCTTCGACGCGAACCTCTCGTTAGCATTGCGCCAAATAACCCGCCGAACTGTTGCGGCCTCCGTTGGCAGCGTCATGGGCGGGGTCCATAATGCCGCCTGATGACGTTTGGGGCTGACGCAACGGAAGAGGAGTCCTCATGCTGTTCGTCGAGGCCAATGGCGCGAGAATTCCGGCGATCGGGCTCGGGACCTGGGAGCTGAGCGGAAGGCCTGCCGCGCGCGTGGTCGAGCAGGCGCTGCGGCTCGGCTATCGCCACATCGACACCGCCCAAGCCTACGACAATGAACGCGAGGTCGGCGACGGCTTGCGCGCCTCGGGCGTGCGGCGTGACGACGTCTTCCTCACCACCAAGGTCTGGACCAACCATTTCGCGCCCCACGATCTCGAGCGCTCGGTCAAGGAGAGCCTGGCGCGAATGCGGCTTCCGAGCGTCGACCTGCTGCTGTTGCACTGGCCCAATTCGCACGTGCCGCTGGCGGAGACGCTTGGCGCGCTGTCGCATGCCAAGACGATGGGCCTGACCCGCCACATCGGCGTCTCCAATTTCACGGTGGCGCTGATCGAGCAGGCGGTGGCGCTATCGCCGGAGCCGCTCGTCTGCAACCAGGTCGAGTACCATCCCTATCTCGACCAGGCGAAGGTGCGGGCGGCCTGCGACAAGCATGGCCTCGCCCTCGTCGCCTACAGCCCGATCGCCAAGGGGCGCATCAAGACCGACCAGACGCTGGCCGAGATCGGGCGCAGCCACCACAAGTCGCCGGCGCAGGTCTGCCTGCGCTGGCTGGTGCAACAGAATGTCGCTGCGATCCCGCGCACCTCGCGCATCGAGCGCCTCTCTGAAAACATCGAGATCTTCGATTTCGAGCTGTCGGACGACGAGATGAGCCAGATCGCCGCGCTCGCCAATCCGAAGGGCCGCCTGACCGACTTCGGCTTCGCCCCGAAATGGGATTGAGGGGAGACCGCGGTATGCTAACAGCAGGGCGGCAATCCAAGATCGGGCAATGGAACTGCGGACAATCATACGGACGGACGTTGCAGCGTCGGCGATCGCGCATCTGACGCTGGTGGCGCTGATCATCGTGATCAGCGAAGTCCATCCGTTTCGCAGCCAGCCGCCCGAAACCGTCACGGTGGACATCGTCACGCCGGAGCAGGTGAAAGAGGAGGAGGCCAAAGCGGAGGAGAAGGTCAAGGAAGAGGTCAAGGAGAAGCCCCCGGAGCCGCTCCCCGATCTGAAGCTGCCGAAGCTGGATATCACCAACATGGAAAAGGCGCCCGCGGCGTCGAAGCCTGCGGCCCAGCAGCCGGCCGCAGCGCCATCGCCATCACCCGAACCGCAACGGCCCGCGCAGCAACAACCGCAGCAGCAGCAACCGCAGCAGCAACAACCGCAGCAGCAGCCTTCGCCGAAGCCGCGCGAGGCCAACGCGCAGCCGCAACAACAGCCTCCACCGCAACAGCAGCCGCCGCAGCAACCCCAGCCTCAACCGCCGCCGCAGCCCGAGGCGATGCCGCAGCAGCAAGCCGCGCCGCCGCCGGCCTATCAGGCGCCGCAGCCCGACGTCACCGTCAAGTATGGCGTCATGCTGGGACTGCCGCCTGAATTGCCGCTGTCGCTGCCGAAAGACGCCCCCAAGGACGATGGCGGCGACGCCAAGGATTCGATCGCAGCCAAGCTGCCGGCCGAAATCGTCGCCGCGCTTCGCAGCCATTTGCGCAGCTGTGCGAAAATGCCGGCCGGACTTAGCTCGACTGACAACATTCACATCAAGCTGCGCACGGTGTTCGCGACCGACGGCACGCTGGCCCGCGAGCCGATCCTGCTCGAAGCCCCGCCGTCCGCGAAAGGCGTGGCCCTCGTGAAGTCCGCGATGAGCGCTCTGCAGAACTGCCAGCCCTACAAGATGCTGCCTGCCAATCTCTACGAGGAATGGAAGGTGCTGGACCTGCCGTTCAGCCCACGGGATCTCGGAGGGTAGCTCTCGTAGCCCGGATGGAGCCAACGGGTCGGCGCGAAGCGCCGCCCGATGACAGGCTCCGCGTAATCCGGGACGGTGCAAAATGCTGGGAGAGCGGCCCCGGATCGCGCTGCGCTCCAACCGGGCTGCGCGACCGCGCCTGTGTCGGCCTCTGTCAATCCGTCTCGCTAAAAATATTCCACTTTACCGAAATTCGGATTTGTCGTATGTGTCGGCTCATCCCGGCTCACCAAGAGGGGCGATCTCGAGGTCGTCTTGATCGCGAGCCGGGCTTGCGGTGGACGCGGCAGCGTCGGCATGAGAGGTGCGGGCAGGGCGGGTAGTCCCTGTGAGCCCGAAACCGCGTGTGGACGAGCGGCGCTGCTAGGCTTCGTCTCGCCTGTAAGTTTCGCAGCTCCGTCGACGGGGTTGGAAATACTGCGGCGGCATGGCGGGCCGTGCGTACGGCAAAACCGTGTGGTCCTGGCCGTCGTTGCTACGGTCAAGCCGGATCGAAGATGCGCGCGAGCCCAACCGGGTGGACGGCATCATCCAATTCGAACGGCGAGGGAGGCCAAAGGAAAGTTCGGCTCCCGGGAGAGCACGGCATAAGCCGTCCGACCACCGCGCAGGGAAGGCCGAGTGATCGGCACCACCTGTATGCTGCTGTGCGGTTTTCTGCGTGCGCGTGCAATTCGCGCAGCGGACCGCGGGTGCCATGTCAGCACCCGGCCTTCCCTGCGCCCTCCTGGATTTGAGGGCGGCGAGAGACGCAGTAAAGCTCGGGCGAACAAGCCGCGAGGACGAGAAGCCATGTCCGCGATTCAAGCTGCCTGCCACAAGCTCGATCTCGTCGGTGTGCAAAGCGAAGCGTGTCCACGACCTTGCGTATCGTCGTCGGACACGTGGGCAGGGCGCTTTGCGCCTTTGCCCACCTTACGGCACCGCGCCGCGTCGCACAGCCGCTCTCAATGACCGCGCCTGATCCCCTCATCACCGTCCGCCTCCGGCGCCATCGCGGCCCAGGCGCTGGAGGCGAATTGCCGTCGCCAAGTCACGACCACCACGGCGGCGGTGGTGACGAACAGCACCCAGGGGCTGACGAACCAGCCGAGATAGCCGAGCGCGAAGAAGAAGGCGCGCTGGCCGCGGTTGAAATGGCGGCCGGCGGATTCGAACAGGCGCGAGGTGCGGATGACGTGGGCTTCCGCCTCCGGCGTGTCGCGCCGCTCCGCCGGCGGCATGCCGCCGAACAGGATCGCGACATAATTGAACAGGCGATAGGCCCAGGCGAACTTGAAGAAGGCGTAGACGCAGATCAGCACGAGGCCGACGCATTTCAGCTCCCACATGGCCGGCGAGGTGCTGAGGTCGATCGGCAGCTTGCTCAGGATCGTGATGGCGTCGTTGGTGGCATGCAGCAGCGCCAGCGCGCCCCCAAGCGCGAACAGGCTGGTCGAGGCGAAGAAGGCGGTGCCGTTCTGCAACGAGGCCATGATCTGCATGTCGACCATGCGGGTGTCGCGGTCGAGCAGGCGGCGGACCAAGACCTCGCGGTAGCGGTTCATGCGCGCCGACAGGCTGTCCCGGCCGTAAGCCGAATGTTCCAGCGTCAGGGCATAGACCAGCCATTCGACGATGAAGAAGCCGACTGCGGTGACGTCGACCCAATGCCTGCTCATCTGTCTCTCCTCGGAAGCCGCCACGATTGCCACGCATGGCAGGAGGCGGCAACGATTGATTGGCGGCAGGCGATGGCGTTAAAAGCGGCTCGCTTCAAAGCGTCTCGGGAAGGACTGATGGCATGGCTGCGCTGAAACTCGCGATCGGCAACAAGAACTACTCGTCATGGTCGATGCGGCCCTGGCTCGCGCTGCGCGCCAACGACATCCCGTTCGTGGAGACGCTGATTCCGCTCTACACCGACAATCCCGCGGACAAGGAGCAGATCCTGTCCTTCAGCCGCGCCGGCAAGGTGCCGGTGCTGGTCGACGGCGACGTCACGGTGTGGGATTCGCTCGCCATCATCGAATACGTCGCCGAGCGCTATCCGGAAGTGAAGTTGTGGCCCGACGATGTCGCCGCGCGCGCCCATGCCCGGTCGGTGTGCGCCGAGATGCATTCCGGCTTCGTGGCGCTGCGCAGCGAATGCGGCATGAACCTGCATCGGCCGGTGCGTGCCATCCCACTGTCGGCCGACGCAAAAGCCAACGTCGCGCGCATCGAGGAGATCTGGCGCGAGTGCCGTGCGCGTTACGGCGCGAAAGGTCCGTTCCTGTTCGGCCGTTTCGGCGCGGCGGACGCGATGTACGCGCCGGTCGTGCACCGCCTGCGCACCTACGCGATCGACGTCGCGCCGGACACCAAGGCCTATATGGAGACGATGATGGCGCTGCCGGCGTTCCAGGAATGGACCCGCGAGGGGCTCGCCGAAACGCTCGTAATTGCCAAGTTCGAGGACGCCTGATCGCCGGGTCTGTCCGAGGCCGCTGGCCGCTTGCCGGCCGGCGGCGCTCATGGTCCGGAAATTGCCTTGATCGCACGGGCTGCGACACCGGCTGCGACATGCCGCCTAAACGCGCGGCCCGACGGTATCGTCGGCCCATCGGTTCCATCTCTATCACTCTGAAAAGACTACCAAATATGGGCGTTTGCTATGCTGGCATGGCACTGGCCAAAACCACAACTCGCGTGCTATACAGCGCCTGGGTTTCCGGCCGGCCGTCGTAGTGGGACCATGGGCGAGGCAGGCGTTGTTTGAGTGATGGAGAGGGTGTTGAAGCACAAATTCCCGATTGGAACGCGCGTATTGTTCACGGCCAGCAACGTCGCGCGTCCTGCTGCCAGCGGCTCGTACGAGGTCATCCGTCTGCTGCCGACCGAAGGCGACGACTGTCAGTATCGGATCAAGAGCTCGACCGAAGCCTTCGAACGCGTCGCCAAGGAAAGCCAGCTCGCGCTGTCCTGAAGTCCGATCGCGTTCCTGAAGGCCGACGCGTTTCGCGCATTGGTGCCATCAGGGAATAGTGTTCTGCCGCCGTCAAAAGGCCCGCTTCACCTTCACAAGGTGGCCGGGGGCAATTGCCGACTCGCGGTACTCGCTTGACCATTCGCTCTCTGCTCGCGTGAGGGGACGTCGCGCATGAACTGGGCATGGGCCACTTCGCTCGACCAAATCTGGCGCTCGCCGGCCTTTCCGATGTGGATGACGCTGGCCGCGGCAGGATTCTTCGGATTGATCTTGCTGATCACGCTGCTGCGCGCCGACAGGTCGGTCGCCAATGGCGCGCTGACCGTCATTACGCTGCTCTCCATCGCGATCGCAGGTGCTGCCACCGTGCGCGTCTATGGACCGGCGGGGTCGGACGGGCCGATCGAGGCGCGCACACAAGGTGCGGTCGTCGCCAACCTGCCGGCGCTGTCCTGCCTTGACGATCTCGCCGGCGATGCCGTGGCCATCGGCTGCGAGAAGGCGCTGTTCGGCTCGCCGGATGCGGTGGCTGCGTCGGTGTCCTACACAGCAGTCCGGATCGACCGGCTGATGGCGCTCGGCGATGCCGCGACCGCCGAGAAGAGCCTGACGGCCGACATGAAAGCGCTGCGCAAGTCTCTGGAGCGCGATCGCTATGGCCTCGTGGCGCAGGTGCTGGTCGTGCGCGACGGCTGCACCCAGTTCGACTGTGCCGCTTTCCGCGCGCTGACCGACCAGCAGCAGGTCGCGGCCAACATGGATTCCCATCTCTACGATGCACTGGTCGCGCGCCATGCGCCGACCTGGAACGCGCCCGCGACGGCGACGGCGCCAGCGGCGCTGCCACCGACTGCGGCGCTCGCGGGTCTGCCGCCTTCGGCGCCGACGGGCAGGCCGACCAATGCGGAGTTCCCGAGCGCCAACTCGACGCCGCCGGTGAGCATCATGAATCCGGAGCCCACGGCGACGACGCGGCAGGCGGCGCCAGCCGCGAACGCAGCAGCAGCGCCGGCCGCTTCGCGCGCACCGGCCCCGACCTCGGCACAGGCCTCGGCTCCTGCTGCGAAGAAGCCGCCGGCCCCGAAAGCTGCGCGTGCCCCCGCAGCACCGGTTCCGCTCGCGCCCCCGCCGGCGACCGCGGCGGCTCCCGCGGCTGCGGATAACGAGTAGATCGGCATTCCAAATGCGGCGTTGCCCGGCTAATGCTTGGGCATGCCGCTACATCTGATCAAGCTCGCCGTCGGCTGCGACTCCGTCAAGGAATTGAAGGAGTGGATCGCCGAACGGATGCAGACCGCCAAGAAGAAGGGTCTGCCGCAACACCACATCCACATCACCCGCATGGTCCCCAAGCGCGACGCCGAGATCCTCGCGGGCGGGTCGCTCTATTGGGTGATCAAGGGCGAAATCGCCGCGCGGGAAAAGATCATCGGCATCGAGCCGTTCCGCGACAAGGACGGTATCGGGCGCTGCCGCATCGTGATGCAGCCGAAGGTGGTCTCGGTCTCGCCGCGGCCGATGCGCCCGTTCCAGGGCTGGCGCTATCTCACCGAGGAGTCCGTGCCGCCCGACCTCGGCAAGTCTGCCGCCGGCTCGATCGCGGCGATGCCGGAGCCGATGCGGCGCGAATTGCGCGATCTGGGGCTGCTCTAAACCGCGATGTTGTCGATCAGTCGCGTCGTGCCGAGCTTGGCTGCGACCAGGATCCGCAGCGCGCCGTCCTTGCGCGAGGTGACCGGCGCCAGCGTCTCGGCATGGCGGACCTCGTAATAGTCGAGCGCAAAGCCCGCCGCCTTGATCGTCTCCGCGCCGCGCGCCATCGCCGGCGCGATGGCTTCGCCCGCCTTGATCCGTCCGGCGCTGTCTTTCATGGCGCGGTAGAGCACGGTGGCGGTCTGCCGCTCCTCGGGCGAGAGGTAGACGTTGCGTGAGGACATCGCGAGCCCGTCGCGCTCGCGCACGGTGCGCGAGCCGATCACTTTGACGCCGAGGTCGAGGTCGCGCGCCATCTGCGTCACCACCCGCAACTGCTGAAAGTCCTTTTCGCCGAAGATCGCGAAGTCCGGCCGGACTTGCGTGAACAGCTTGCCGACCACGGTGGCAACGCCGCCGAAGAAATGCGGGCGGAAGCGATCCTCGAGGCCCGCGAGCGCCGGCCCTTCCGGTACGATTCGGGTGGCGAAGCCTTCCGGATACATCGCCTTGACGTCAGGATGCCAGACGATGTCGACGTCCTCGGCCGCGAGCTTGGCGATGTCGGCCTTCCAGGTGCGCGGATAGGCGCCGAAATCCTCGGTCGGCGCGAACTGGGTCGGGTTGACGAAGATCGACACCACGACGCGACTGGCACGTCGCTTGGCGAGGCGGACGAGAGACACATGCCCGTCATGGAGGGCTCCCATGGTCGGGACCAGCGCAATCGTGGCCTTTCGCTTGCGAAGATTGTCGACGGCGCGGCGCAAGGTCGGGACCGTGCGGGCGATCAGGGGGCTTGATGACATCAGGACTCGGCAGCGTTGGGAATCGGCGCGACGTGATCTGCGCCCGGGGCGACTAACCTTAACAAGCAGCGATCATGGACGCCATGCATCCGGATACGGCACAGCATCCCGCGCGAGGCCGCGCACGACATCGCGACATTGTGGGCTGGATCACAGACGAAGATTGGCACAGCTATTCATGGTGAAGAACGGCGCAGTACGATTTGTATGACCTGTCACGCATTTCACTTGACCGCAGACGCGGCCAACTCGAAGATATTCATCAGGGGTGTTGAGGATCGCCATGCTTGTGCAGGCTAGCCAAGGCCAATCCGGCTCGGCGCATGTGGTCGTGCTCGGCAACGAGAAGGGCGGCTCCGGCAAGTCGACCACCGCCCTGCACATCGCTGTTGCGCTCCTGAAGGCCGGCCAGCGCGTCGCCACCATCGACCTCGACTGCCGTCAGCAGAGCTTCACCCACTACATCAACAACCGTTCCGCCTGGGCCCGCCGCACCAAGCTCGACCTGGAACTGCCGGTGCATCGCTGCATCAAGCTCGGCGAGACCATGCAGATCGCCGATAACGAGAATTCCGAGTTCCAGCAGTTCATGGAGGCGGTCTCGGCGGTCGAGAGCAGCTTCGACTTCATCGTCATCGATACGCCGGGCACCGACAGCTATTTGATGCGGCTTGCGCATTCGATGGCCGACACGCTGGTCACGCCGATCAACGACAGCTTCCTCGACTTCGACGTGCTCGGCACCGTCGATCCCGCGAGCTACGCGGTGACGGGCGAGAGCCATTACGCCGAGATGGTGCGCGACGTCCGCCGCAAGCGCCGCCAGCTCGATGGTTCGACCACCGACTGGATCGTAGTGCGCAACCGCCTGTCGATGCTCGGCTCCCGCAACAAGCAGCTGGTCGCCGAGGGGCTGAAGGATCTGTCGCTGCGGCTCGGCTTCCGCTACGTCGACGGCTTCGCCGAACGCGTCGTCTACCGCGAATTCTTCCCGCGCGGCCTGACCGCCCTCGACGAGATCGACGAGGCCACGCTCGGCATGCGGCCCAATCTCGGCCATCTCACCGCACGGGAAGAGGTGACGAGCCTGCTGCGCCAGCTCAAGCTGCCGCTCGACGAGCGAGGCCGCCGCCGTGCGGCAAATCGCGCCGAGTGGTTCAACCAGGTCGACAAGCCGCTCGAAGTCCATGACATCCTGGGCGCCTGAGACGGTATGGCGCTACTTCCGGTCGATCTGACCGGGCGGTTCCTCCGGGAACCCCCGCCGCGTTCGGCCGTTTTCATCCTGCGTTTACCGCGAAATTGAACCCGATCGAGACCGGTTGCGTCGGATGCTGACATGCATCCTGGCGTAGCCGTGGAAGAAGGGGATGCCCAGAAAACGTGTGCGGCGCACAACGAAAGGGCTGCCGGTACACAATATTTGGCCTTCCTGTCACGCGCCTGTGACATATATTAGCGAATAGGCGACCAGGGGCCGAAGAGCCCCGGAAGAACACGATTTTCAACAGGGATTCAGGCCGCAAGAGCCTGAGGCTGAGGACGAAAATGAAGCGTGGAATTGCCGTTCTGGTTTCGGTCAGTGCCCTCTGCGGCATCGCCTATTTCACGGCGAGCAAGTGGGCGATCAAGCACGAGACCATCACCTTCTACGACGCCTCGCGCGACAATCGTCCCGTGCCCGTCCAGATCGCGGTGCGCCGCGACAAGGAAATGCAGGCCAATGCCGGCATGATCACGCTGCCGGTCGCAGTGATCAATCACGGCAACACCGTCAAGAACACTGAATACGGATTCCTCGCCAACATTTTCGCTGCGCGCGGCTACATGGTCGTGAGCCCGCAGCACGATCTGCCGACCGATCCTCCGATGGTCACCAAGCCCGGCGAGCTCTATGTCGGCAGGCTGCCGCAGATCCTGCGCGGCGTTGCCAACATCCATCTCGCCATGCAGGAGATGAAGAAGGTTCAGCCCAATGCCGACTACGCCCAGGTGACGATGGTCGGCCACTCCATGGGCGGCGACATCACGATGTATTTCGCCAAGCAATATCCGGACGAGGTCAAGAAGGTCGTCACGCTCGACAATCTGCGCGTGCCCTTCGTCACCGCCGGCAAGTTCAAGATCCTGTCGTTCCGCTCTCAGGATCCGCAGTTCAAGACCGATGCGGGTGTTCTGCCGACCGACGAGGAATGCGAGAAGGCGGGCATCCAGGTCGTGAAGACCGAATTCCAGCATAACGACATGCGCGACACTGGCCCGGATGTCGCCAAGAGCTCGATCCAGAGCATGCTCGACAAATTCCTGAGCGCGACCGACAGCGAGATTCGGCCCGTCGACACGCAATCGTCGCCGCCCAACATCCTCGAGCCCGGCCCGGTCGCGTTGATGGCGCCTGCCAAGAGCTGAAGCGTTAAGAGCTGAAGCGTTAACGGCTAACGCCTCAATCATCCGCCACGTTTTCAAAGCCCCCGCTGGCCTCCGCCTGCGGGGGCTTTGCACATTGACCCGACCGCTCGCGCTGACCACATTAGCTGTCCAAGCAAAGGTCAAGGGATGTCGGGCGAACCCATCAAGCCGCACCGCGGCGATGTCTCGGCGCAAGCGGGCGGTGCGGTACCGCAGGCGGGAACGTCGACCGCGGAGGACATCGCCGCGTTCGTTGCCAAGGCGCGGGCGCTGTCACCCCACGCGCCGGGCGCGAAGGGGCGGCTGATCTTCGCATTGGATGCGACGATGAGCCGGCAGCCTACCTGGGACATGGCCTGCGCGCTTCAGGCCGACATGTTTCGCGAGACCGCGGCACTCGGCAGTCTCGATATCCGGCTCGTCTACTACCGCGGCCTGAACGAGTGCCGCGCCACGGGATGGATCTCAGACAGCACCAGGCTCGCGGCCTTGATGAGCAAGATCGATTGCCGTGGCGGCGATACCCAGATCGGCAAGGTGCTGACGGAGGCGCGACGCGAAGCGGTCGCATCGGGCGTGCGCGCCGTCGTCTTCGTCGGCGATGCCATGGAGGAGAAGGTCGACGAGCTCTGTGTCAAGGCCGGCGAGCTCGGCATGCTCAAGGTGCCGGTGTTCGTGTTTCAGGAGGGTTATGACCCTGTCGCCGAGCAGGCCTTTCGCGAGATCGCGCGCCTGACCGGCGGTGCCTGGTGCCGGTTCGATCCCGGCGCGGCCGCGCAGTTGCGCGAGCTGCTGCAGGCAGCCGCGGCCTATGCCGCCGGCGGTCGCGAGGCCTTGTTGAGATTGGCGAAGACCGCAAGCGGCGCGGCCAGGCTGATCGGCCAGATGAAATAGCGCTCACGCCGTCCTGGCTCGCGGCCGGCGTACGCCATGCATTTTGCCGCGAGGCCGACTATATTCCCGAGATGACTCTGATCGCCGGCGCTGTCGCCGTTATCACGCTCTATCTGCTGCTCCAGACGTTCCGCGCCGCCAACCCGGCGGTGCTGGCGCGTGCCATCAGGTTCGGTGGCGGCGTCCTGGCGCTGGCGATCGCAGCCTTCACGGGCTTGCGCGGCGAGCTGGTGGTGGCGATCCCGCTCGGGTTTTTCGGCGCCGGGCTGCTGGGCTGGACGCCGCTGGCAAACGCCGGATTCGGCAATATCGGTGGGTTGTTCGGCGGCGGTGGCGCTGCGCGCGCGTCAGGGCAGGCCTCACGCGTGCGCTCGCAATTCCTGGATATGCGGCTCGACCACGATACCGGCCAGCTTGGCGGGCAGATCGTCGCCGGGCCTCACGCCGGGCGCGATCTCGGCGAGTTCGACCTCCCGGGCCTGCTGGCCATGGTCCCGACCTTCGACGCCGAGAGCGTCGCCTTACTTGAAAGCTATCTGGACCGCCGGTTTCCCGCTTGGCGTCAGAACGCGCAGGCCGATGCGGCAGGGGGGCAGCGCCGCCCGGCGGCGAGCGGCAAAATGACGGCGGAGGAGGCCTACCAGATCCTTGGCCTGCAGCCGGGAGCGGGGCGTGACGACATCAGCCGGGCGCACAAGTCCCTGATGAAGAAACTCCATCCCGACCAGGGGGGCTCGAACTATCTCGCTGCCCGGGTAAACGAGGCCAAGGATACTCTGCTTCGTACGCATAACGGCTAACTCCGGCACCACGCCACAAACGCCCGTACCGTGTGAGCTCCGTTTGCTCCGTTTGCCGTCGCCCCGATGCCCGCCATTTCGGCGTGGTCGATCCCTTGAGCAAAGTTTTAACCGTAAATTCTTGACGAGAGGTTGTCGCGGAACAGCCTTGTCGAGACTGTGCCCGCATCGACACATCGCCAAAACGAAAATGCCCGCGCAAGCGCGGGCATTTCGTCTGGAACGGGGGGAGGAGATCAGTTGCGGACGGTGATGCAGGAGATCTCGGCGCGCTTCAGGGTGCGGCAGACCGCTTCGGCCTGGTCGCGCTCGAGGCCGGCGAAGCGGGCGCGGTAGAGCTTGCGATTGTCCTTGGCGACGACCTCGGTGAACGGATCGGCCTTGCTGAGCAGGCCGCGGGCCGAGCTGCGCGCGGCGTCGATACGCTGCTGGGCTTCGTTCTCGCTCTCGAGCGCGCCGACCTGGACGATCCAGCCGCTGTGGGTGACGGCGGGCTTGGTGGTGGCGCTCATCTGGACCGGCATCGGATCGGCGGAGGCGAGCTTCGGAGCGGCAGGGGCAGGGGTATGGGCGGGCGCGGCGGCCGTTGCGGCCGGCAGCACGCCGAGGATCCCATTGCCGGTGCCGAAGCCGGCCGGCTGCCGCGGCAGCTCGGTGCGGGCCATGTCTGCCTTCGGCGCTTCCGGATGGCTGACGATCTCGGGCTTGTTGATGAGATCGGCCCGGGCGACGACGGCGCCTGAGGTTTCCGCGACCTCGGAACGGGACGAAATGGCGTTGGTGACCGGCGGGGCGACCTGGACCGAGGCGGGCGCGGCGGAGGCGACCTTCACGGCGCCGGCCTTGACCTGAACCGTCTTGACCCGGACCGGCTTCATCGGCTCGGACGAGCCGGGGATGAGGGAGAGCGGCTGGCTCGAGATCACGCCATTGGTGAGCGGCGCGGGCTCGATCTTGGATTCCGTCGGCCGAACCTCGGGCTTACTGGCTTCCGGCTTGTGCGGTGCGGGCGGCACCGCGGCCGTCGCGGCGGCAAGCGTCGACAGGCGGGCAGCGAGACGGGACGGGGCCGACTCGGGAGCAGGGGCCGCAGCCTGGACCGGTGCAGCGGGCCGGACCGGTGCAGTATCCGAGGCGTCAGCAACATCGGTCGCGGTGTCGGCAGCGTTGCGCTCGGTGACCGCGACGACGGTGTGAGTGGTCGCGCCCTTCTCGAGATTTTCCGCGAGCAGGTTGCGCATGATGGCATCGCGCGAGCCGCCGCTGCGGCCGCCGAGCACGACGCCGATCAGATGGCGGTTGCCGCGGCGCATCGAGGTGACGAGGTTAAAGCCGGAGGCGCGGGTGTAGCCGGTCTTGATGCCGTCCACGCCCTCGACGCTGCCGAGCAGGTGATTGTGATTGCGGATCGACTGTCCACGCCAGTTGAAGGTGGAGGTCGCGAAATACCGATAATAGCGCGGAAAGCGCTCCTGGATGGCGCGGCCGAGCGTGGCCTGGTCACGCGCGGTCGTGACCTGCTCGTCGTTGGGAAGGCCGTTGGCGTTGCGGTACACCGTCCTGGACATGCCGAGCGCGCGCGCCTTGCGCGTCATCATCTGGGCAAAGTCGTCCTCGTCGCCGGCGATCGCTTCCGCGATCACCACTGCGGCGTCGTTCGCGGAGCGGGTGACGAGACCCTTGATCGCGTCCTCGACGCGGATGGTCTGGCCGGCTCGCAGGTTCAGCTTGGTCGGATCCTGGTCGGCGGCGTGCTGGGACACCGGCATCTCGGTGTCGAGCTTCATCTTGCCGGACTCGAGGCGCTCGAACAGCAGATAGAGCGTCATGATCTTGGTCAGCGAAGCGGGGTGACGGATCCCGTCGGGGCTCGTTGCTTGCAGCACCGAGCCGGAATTGCCGTCGACGATGATGGACGCGAATTTCGGGCTCGAGCTCTCGGACACATCGCGCTGCACCCGATGGTGCGCGTAGTGGCGGCGGTGGCGCCGTGCCTCGGCGGCATCGGTGGTGAAGATGACCGCGGTCGTGACCGTAAGAAGCCCGAAAACGCCAACCCGCGCCAAGCGCGAGGAAGACAAGTTTTTACGAAGCATGGAACCCCGTCCCCGTTTCTCAACTGATCACCGGCTCGTGAGGCGAAATTGTGCCCAATGGACCCGGGATCATTACCTGCTCAGGCTGCCCCTCCGCTGGTGTTCGCCGCGGGGGACGTTCGGCCTGAGCCGCTATTCTGGCTAAGGTGATGTTCTCAAACGGTTTTAGACCGCTTGCAGAAGCTGAACACGTCCGGGAATCAAGGTAGGGGGCCGCGGTTTCCAAAAGCTTAAGAAAGCCTTGCGGGAAACCCCGGGAATTTCCGCGATTTGCATTGGTTTTTGTGCGTCGCACAAAGATTCTTGACTTATTTGTGCATTGCACTAATAATGGGCACAGTCAGGGAGCCGGGGCTTCCGACCAAAGCCAGGGAAAAGGATTCCGAAATGTTCAAGGTTGAAGACTTTCAGAACTACGGGAAAGAGCACTTCGAGCAGTACGTCGCCTCCGCGACCTCGGTGCAGCACGGCCTTCAGGCGATCGCCAGTGCCTATGGCGACTATACGAAGAAGTCGTTCGA
Source organism: Bradyrhizobium sp. WYCCWR 12699 (assembly GCF_032144035.1). NCBI lineage: Bacteria > Pseudomonadati > Pseudomonadota > Alphaproteobacteria > Hyphomicrobiales > Nitrobacteraceae > Bradyrhizobium > Bradyrhizobium sp. WYCCWR 12699. The sequence goes on along the minus strand of NZ_JAVTJN010000039.1, from coordinate 278,456 downwards.
AGACACCAAGTCCTTCGTCGAGAAGCTTTCCGGCGTGAAGTCGCTGGACAAGGCCGTCGAAGCGCAGACCGATTTCGCCCGTTCCGCCTACGAGACCTTCGTTGCGGAATCGCAGAAGATCGCCGGCCTCTACAGCGACCTCGCCAAGCAGGCGTTCAAGCCGGTCGAGACCATCGTGTCGAAGTTCACCCCGGCCGCCCAGTAAACGTTTTTCAGGACATCCTGGAATCGAAAAGCCCGGCTGATCCAGCCGGGCTTTTTTGCGCGTAGTCGACCGGTCGGATCAGCGTGCCACGCGCAGCTTGGACAGCGAGGTGCCGATGTCCTTGAACACCGATACTGTCTGGCTGGCCGAGGTGACCAGATAGAACTTGTCGGTGCTGCTGGCGCAATATTGCAGCACGCTCGAGGTCGGATCGCTGCCGGTGTTCACCTGCACCGTGTAGATCGTGATGTTGTTGGGCTGGGCCTTGGCATTGTCGCACAGCTTCTTCTGCCGTGCGTCGATCTGCGCGGCGTTGTTGTACCAGCGGTTCTGCGTGTTGAGACCGTCGGACAGCAGCACGATCGCGTCCTTGTAGGTGTAGTTGGTGTCCTTGGCCGGCGCGTTCATGGGGTCGCCGGTCGACAGCGTCATCCATCCCCAGGCCAGGCCAATGCCCTGGTTGGTGTTGCCCGTGGGCTTCATGGCGTCGATGCGGCTCTTGAGCGCGGACCAGTCGTAGCTCAACGGCATGATCGGCTGCAGGTAGGACCAGCTGCTCGTGTTGCAGTAGGAGTACTGCTCGGCCGGGAAGAGCGTCCCCACATTGCCGTTCGTCGGCGTGGTGTTCTTGGTGTCGTAGTCCTGATCGCGATCGGCCACGCAACCGGTCCAGGTGTTGTGGTTGGCCGGCGTCCACTTCCAATTGTTGCAGTTGTTGGAGTTGCCCGACGCGCAGCTCCAGCTGCCGTTGGCGGCATCCCAATCGCTGAAATCGATCCAGCTCTTGTTGTAGTTGCTGGCGCCGACGTTGACGTCCTTGGCGAAGGGAACGATCGAGATGTAGACGTCGCCGGTATTCTTGGCGAGCGCGCTGAGTTGATCGACCAGATTCTTCGCGGCCGTCTGCATCGCCTCCATCTTGCCGTCGTTGGCCATCGAGCCGGTGTTGTCGAGCACCAGGGCTACGCGCATGCGGACGTTGCCCCAGGCGCTGGTGGACGTGGTGCCGACGTCGAGCGTCGGAAAGCCGGCGATCTTCATGAAGGTGGTCGTGTAGGTGCCGGTTCCGCTGAGCTGGATCGTTGAGCCCATGCTGGTGCTCGCCGTATAGGTGGCGGCCACGCTGACCGAGGGTAGGGCGGACGTCGCGGTAAACAGCGCGTTGAAATAGGCTTGCGCCTTCGTGCTGAGCTGCGAGGTGGTGATGGTGCCGGACGACAGATCCTTGGAAAGCATCAAAGCGGCGGAGTCGAGGGCCGCCTGCATGGACGTGCGGGCCTGGACGGCGCGGCTATAGTCGATTGCGGCACCGATGAAGCTGAGCACCGGGACCAGCGCGATCGCGAAGATCATGGCGATATTGCCTTGCTCGGCCGCTGCGAAGCGGGCGAACTGTCGACCAATCAGGCTGACGAGCGGCGAGCGAAACATGGCGAGCCCCGAAATCGGTGGTTTTGCCCGATTTGGCGCCACGCCATTGAAGACTTGGTAAATCGCACCGTAGAAGACCGGGGTATCCCGGGCGAAACGTCGCAATCGTGTTAAATGTCCTGGTTCCTGGTCAACATGTTCTAAGCAGGAGGGGCATAAATTTTTGTCAAATCGGTCCGGATTGATTAACCTTGGCAGGATCGCCCGGACCGGGAATCGGGACTGCCGTGGCCGGACTTCTAGCGCGCTTGCGGCGGGCCGGAGGCAGGCCCATATTGCTGGCGAACGATCCGGCTTGGACCGGATTTGTCGGGAGCGGCGATCCAACACGGCGGCGCGCCTGCGCCAGGCTCCGAAGGGCGGGGTCGCGCGGCGACCGCCATTCGCTTCCGTGGGGATTTTGAACGCCTGAGCCATGCCGCAATTGACTTCCAGACTCGACCCGTCCGCGCCAGCCGCTGCCTACGCTCCTCGCATGAGCAATGACGAGAACCCTTCGGGTAACCCCTCCGGTCCGAACACATCGGTCATCACCAAGGTCAAGCCCAAGACCAAGCGACCGAACCTCTACCGCGTGCTGATCCTCAACGACGACTACACGCCGATGGAGTTCGTCGTCCACGTGCTGGAGAAGTTCTTCAACAAGGACATCGAGGCGGCCACCAAGATCATGCTGCACGTCCATCACCACGGCATCGGGGAGTGCGGCGTGTTCACCTACGAGATCGCCGAGACCAAGGTGACGCAGGTGATGGATTTCGCCCGCAAGCACCAGCATCCGCTGCAATGCGTGATGGAAAAGAAGTAAACGCCGTTCGCGTTCTCGAGCGCGGTTCTGTTCGCGTGGTGTGTGTGCTGGCAGCACGTCTTGCTGCATGATCCGGTGAACATCGGCACCGGCGTCAATCCTGCCCAAATGGGTAGTTCTGCCCAAATCGGAACGGGTTTTGCATCGAAAATACCGTGGGCGTGTCGCCGCCGAGTCGCGGAACCGGTCTTTCGCCGCGGTCTTGTATAACTATATGTGACAAAGGTTGTTGTTGCCTGACCGGGCGATCACGACCATGATGATGGGGGCCATAGAGGACGCGAATGCCGACTTTTTCCCAAAGCCTTGAACAATCCCTGCATCGTGCGCTGGCGATCGCAAACGAGCGTCATCACCAATACGCGACGCTCGAGCATCTCTTGCTCTCCCTGATCGACGACTCCGATGCTGCCGCCGTCATGCGCGCCTGCAGCGTCGATCTCGACAAGCTCCGCACGAGCCTCGTCAATTACCTTGAGACCGAATTCGAGAACCTGGTGACCGATGGCGCCGACGACGCCAAGCCGACCGCCGGTTTCCAGCGCGTGATCCAGCGCGCGGTGATCCACGTGCAATCCTCCGGTCGTGAAGAGGTGACCGGCGCCAACGTGCTGATCGCGATCTTCGCAGAGCGCGAGAGCCACGCCGCGTATTTCCTGCAGGAGCAGGACATGACGCGCTATGACGCCGTCAACTACATCAGCCACGGCATCGCGAAGCGGCCGGGCGTCTCCGAGGCGCGCCCCGTTCGCGGCGTCGACGAGGAGACCGAGGCCAAGGGCAACGAGGACGCCAAGAAGAAGGGCGAGGCGCTCGAGACCTATTGCGTCAACCTCAACAAGAAGGCGCGCGACGGCAAGATCGATCCGGTGATCGGACGCAATTCCGAAATCAACCGTGCGATCCAGGTGCTGTGCCGCCGGCAGAAGAACAACCCGTTGTTTGTCGGTGAAGCCGGCGTCGGCAAGACCGCGATCGCGGAGGGCCTCGCCAAGCGCATCGTCGACAGCGAAGTGCCGGAAGTGCTGGCTGCCGCCACGGTGTTCTCGCTCGACATGGGCACGCTGCTCGCGGGCACGCGCTATCGCGGCGACTTCGAGGAGCGCCTGAAGCAGGTGCTGAAGGAGCTCGAGGCGCATCCCAACGCCATCCTGTTCATCGACGAAATCCACACCGTGATCGGTGCGGGTGCGACGTCGGGCGGGGCGATGGATGCCTCTAACCTGCTGAAGCCCGCGCTCGCCTCCGGCACCATCCGCTGCATGGGCTCGACCACCTACAAGGAATATCGCCAGCACTTCGAGAAGGACCGCGCGCTGGTGCGGCGCTTCCAGAAGATCGACATCAACGAGCCGACGGTCGAGGACGCCATCGCGATCCTCAAGGGCCTCAAGCCCTATTTCGAGGACTATCACCGGCTGAAGTACACCAACGAGGCGATCGAGGCCGCGGTGCAGCTCTCCTCGCGCTACATCCACGACCGCAAGCTGCCGGACAAGGCGATCGACGTGATCGACGAGTCGGGCGCGGCGCAGATGCTGCTGGCCGAGAACAAGCGCAAGAAGACCATCGGCATCAAGGAGATCGAGACCACGATCGCCTCGATGGCGCGGATCCCGCCGAAGAGCGTGTCGAAGGACGATGCCGAGGTTCTCAAGCATCTCGAGACGACGCTGAAGCGCACCGTGTTCGGCCAGGACAAGGCGATCGAGTCGCTCGCCGCCTCGATCAAGCTGGCGCGCGCCGGCCTGCGCGAGCCGGAGAAGCCGATCGGCTGCTATTTGTTCTCAGGTCCGACCGGCGTCGGCAAGACCGAGGTCGCCAAGCAGCTCGCGGCGTCGCTCGGCGTCGAGCTGTTGCGCTTCGACATGTCCGAGTACATGGAGCGGCACACCGTGTCGCGCCTGATCGGCGCGCCTCCCGGCTATGTCGGCTTCGACCAGGGCGGCCTGCTCACCGACGGCGTCGACCAACATCCGCACTGCGTGGTGCTGCTCGACGAAATCGAGAAAGCGCATCCCGACCTGTACAATGTGCTGCTCCAGATCATGGATCACGGCCGGCTCACTGACCACAACGGCAAGCAGGTCAACTTCCGCAACGTGATCCTGATCATGACCACGAACGCGGGTGCGTCCGATCTGGCCAAGCAGGCGTTCGGCTTCACGCGCTCGAAGCGGGAAGGCGACGACCATGAGGCGATCAACCGGCAGTTCGCGCCGGAATTCCGCAACCGCCTCGATGCCATCGTCTCGTTCGGTCATCTCAGCGTCGAGGTGATCGGCACCGTGGTCGAGAAGTTCGTGCTTCAGCTCGAAGCGCAGCTCGGCGACCGCGACGTCACCATCGAGCTGTCGGAACCGGCCAAGGCCTGGCTGGTCCAGCACGGTTACGACGAGCAGATGGGCGCGCGTCCCATGGCCCGCGTGATCCAGGAGCACATCAAGAAGCCGCTGGCCGACGAGGTGCTGTTCGGCAAGCTGAAGGGCGGCGGTCACGTCCGCGTCGTTCTGGTCAAGGACGAGGCCGACGAGACCAAGGAAAAGATCGGCTTCGAATTCGTCGAGGGCCCGGTCACGCCGAAGCAGGAGAAGCTGCCCGGCACCCGCAAGCGCCCGCCCGGCAAGTCCAAGCCGGGTGGCCCCGGCGGCTCGAAGGGGCCGACCTCCAAGGGCCCGCTGGTCAAGGCTTGATCACGAGCAATATGAATCGAGAGGCCGGCTGCGAAGCCGGCCTTTTTGTTTCCAAGGCGGAGCGTAGGCTCAGGTTCCGGCCTCTGGCGCGGCCGCTGGCGGACGCGGCTTCTTCGGCGAGGCTGGTCGCGCGCTACGGGGAGGGGCCGACGGCTGCATCGTCACGATGACCGGATTGGGCTTGTGATCGGTGGCTGCCCCGGTCGCGGCATCGACGCCCATGCCGATGACACCACCGGCGAGGAGATTGCCGGCGAAGCCGGCGGCGCCCGTGCCCGAAACCTCCTTGGTGAGTTGCACCGTCTGGGATTGATAGCCTTCCTTTTCGAAGGTGATCGTAATGTCGGCGCTACGCTTGGCGACGATGGCGCAAGGTGTTGTGCAGGTTGTCGGCACCTCAAGCCCGGTGACCACGGCTTCCACGCCTGACGGTGTCGATGAAATGCTGATGTTCTCGGTCGTGCCGCGCGTGACGGACGCGCAGCCGCCCAGCATGACGCTGAGCGCCATTATTCCCACTACACGCATGAAATGCCCCTAATTTCCCCGGCGCCTATCAAGCGCAACCGGAGCGCGAGGGCAAGAGGTCATTGGTCCGGATAGTTAAGCCACGCAGGGGTTGTGGACGGGAATGGCAGGCACCGGAGGGTGGACGCCGTCAATCGCCCCGCAAGCGCTGATCGTCCTGCACGCGGACGTGTTCGGCGCCGCGCGCGCCGGCCGGCGACAGCCGCAGCATGCTCAGGACCGCGCCGCAGAGTGCAAAGCCGACGCCGGCAAGCAGCGCCAGCCTGGTGCCCTCGACCGGATACCGTCCGAGCAGCAGCGCCACCAGCGCCGCGCCGGTGGTCTGGCCGAGCAGGCGCGCCGTGCCGAGCATGCCGCTGGCCCCGCCGGCGCGCTCGCGCGGGGCGGCGGCGATCATGGTGCGGTTGTTGGGGGTCTGGAACAGGCCGAAGCCGGCGCCCGCCAGCGCCATGCGCCAGATCACGTCGAACGGCGTCGGGGCCGCCGGCAGGAGCGCGAGCGCGCCCAGGCCGCAGGCGAACAGCGTGAGCCCGATGCCGCCGAGCAGGCCGGCCGGATAGCGCTCGACCAGGCGGCCGGCGAGCGGCGCCGCGAACGCCACCGCGATCGGCCATGGCGTGATCAGGAGGCCCATATGCACGGCCGAATAGCCGAAGCGGCTCTGGAGGTAGAAGGGGATCGCGACGAAGGCGAGCATCTGCCCGCAGAACGAGGCGATCGAGGTCGCAATCGACAGCGCGAACACCGGGATGCGCAGCAGATCGATCGGCAGCAGCGGCGAGGTCATGTGGGTTTCCCGCCAGACCAGCAGCGCGCCGGCGAGAAGAGCGATGGCGAACTGGATGAGGCAGGTGATTGCTGCCTCGCCATGACCGACGCTGTCGACCGCGGCGATGCCGACACCAAAGGTGATCGCGGACAGCCCCGCGCTCTGCCAGTCGAAGGAGCGATTGGCCGGCTTGGTGTGCGGCAGGCTGCGCAGGCCCAGCAGCAGCGTCACCGCGCCGAGCGGCACGTTGATGGCGAACAGCCAAGGCCAGCTTCCGACCGCCAGGATGCCCGCGGCGAGCGTCGGGCCGATTGCAGCCGAAAAAGCGACGACAAGCGCGTTGAGCCCGATGCCGCGGCCGAGCTGGCTGCGTGGATAGGTGAAGCGCACCAGCGCCGAATTGACGCTCATGATGCCGGCGGCGCCAAAGCCCTGGATGATGCGCGCGACCGTCAGCAGCGGCAGCGTATGCGCCAGCGCGCACAAGGCGGACGCCAGCGTGAACAGCACCAGCCCGACCAGATAGACGCGGCGATAGCCGACGATCTCGCCGAGCGAGGCCAGCGGCAGCAGCGAGATCGTGATCGCGAGCTGGTAGCCGTTGACGATCCAGATCGAGAAGGCCGGACTGGCGTCGAGGTCGGCCGCGATCGTCGGCAGCGCGACATTGGCGATGGCGCTGTCGACGACGGCCATGATGATGCCGAGCGCGATCGTCAGCACCGCCTGATTGCGCTGCGGCTGCGGCAGGCCGTCGGCGTGCTCGATGGGGGCGGACGACATGATGGAGGCGCGGTTGATTCGAGCCGTGATTCATCTCCGAATAGGAAATTGCCGGATCGACGGCAACCCGTCAGGATACCGCCAGTTCCCGTAACGGCGCGGCAAACATGGCTCTGGACGGCCTCCGCGGCCTTACCAACGAGCGGTCGATTTTCCGAAGATATAGAGCGCGACGAGGCCGAACGTGACGGCCGTCGAGACAACGAGCACGGCGCGATCCCAGTCGATCCGCTGCCGCTCGGCGCGGTTGAAATTGAGGATCATGAACAGGGCCTTCATGGCAAATCGGCGCATCGGCGGCCTCGCGAGGGCCGCAGAATGTCACGGCCGACGCAAGCGGGCTTGATGCAGCTCAAGCGTCCTACACGGCCGGCGGATTGCGGTCGGTGAAGGTCGTGCGCTGGTGCCAGTAGGGATAGGGCAGCGTCACCTTGCTCGCCGCATCGAGCTTTGCGATCTGGTCCTTGGTCAGGGACCAGCCGACCGCGCCGAGATTTTCGCGGAGCTGCGTATCGTTGCGCGCGCCGATGATCAGCGTCGAGACGGTTGGGCGCTGCAGCAGCCAGTTCAGCGCGATCTGCGACACGCTCTTGCCCGTTTCCTTCGCGACCTCGTCGATGGCGTCGACGACACGATAAACGTGCTCGTCAGGCACCGGCGGGCCGAACTCGGCGGTCTTGGGCAGGCGGCTCACTTCAGGCTTAGGCTGGCCCCGGCGGATCTTGCCGGTGAGGCGGCCCCACCCGAGCGGCGACCAGACCACGGCGCCGAGCCCCTGGTCGAGGCCGAGCGGCATCAGCTCCCATTCGTAGTCGCGCCCGATCAGTGAATAATAGGTCTGGTTGGCGACGTAGCGCGGAAAGCCGTGCTTGTCGGCAAGTGCGAGCGACTTCATCAGGTGCCAGCCCGAGAAATTGGAAACGCCGACATAGCGGATCTTGCCGGCGCGCACGAGCACGTCGAGCGTCGAGAGCACCTCCTCGGGCGGCGTGAAGGCGTCGAAGCCGTGAAGCTGAAAGAGATCGATGTAGTCGGTGCCGAGCCGGCGCAGCGAAGCGTCGATGGCGGTGAGCAGATGCTGCCGTGACGAGCCGATGTCGTTGGGACCATCGCCGAAGCGGAAGGTGGCCTTGGTCGAGATCAGCACCTTGTCGCGGCGGCCCTTGATGGCTTCGCCGAGCACGCGCTCGGATTCGCCGAGCGAATAGACATTCGCTGTGTCGAACATCGACACGCCGGCCTCGAGGCAGATGTCGAGCAGGCGCCGCGCTTCGGTCGCGTCCGTCGTTCCCCACGCAGCGAGGCGGCCGACGCCGCCGAAGGTGCCGGTGCCAAGGCTCAAGGCGGGCACCATGAGGCCTGATCGGCCCAAGCGTCGGTATTCCATCGATATGCTCCTCGGCTGGCTGCTGATTGATCGATGCGGCCTTGCACCGAGGTTAGCGCAAGCGGGCGGCTTGTCCTATCACGGACGCACATGGCGGCCTTGCTCGGGAGCGGCCTAGTCGTGCTGAAGCATGTCGGCGAATGCGGCATCGACGATGCGTGGGCCGGTGATCCCGGCCGGTGGCCGCGCCTCGCTTGCCGCTGCGACAGTCGCATTGCAGGCGAGGGCGTCGTTGCGCGCCTGCCGCGGCAGCAGCGTCAAGCCGAAGGCCACCACGACCAGCACCGCGAGCCGGATCGCGATCACGCTCAGCAGCAGCTCCGATCCGCTTATCGTGGCGTGCATCCTCATACGGACAGCCTGAGCCACACAGGCTCACAAGACAATCTGGATTTGGCGAGCGCTGCCTTCGCTCAAGGCGAAGGCTCGCGAAGATGGCAGCTCAATGCCGCAACTGGCTTTGCCGGAAGTCGCGCGGCGACATGCCAAAGTGCTCGCGGAAGACGCGGCCGAAATGCGAGAGGTCGTTGAAGCCCCAGGCGAAGGCGATCTCGCTGATATGGCGATGGACGAGCATGGGCGAGGTGAGGTCGCGCCGGCATTGGGCGAGCCGCTCGGCGAGGACGAAGCGTTGGAACGAGGTCTCTTCGTCGGCGAGAAGGTCGTTCACGTAGCGCGGCGACATGCCGAGCGCGGTCGCGGTCTCCGACAATGAAAGGTCGGGATCGGCGAGATGGGCGCGGACATGCGCCTTGAGCCGGTAGATCAGCGCGGAGCGGTGGGTCGAGGACGGCAGCGACGTCCTGCCAAGCCGCTCGCTCAGCGCCATCGCGAGCAGATCGACGGCCTGCTCCGACAACGCGGCGGCGTTGTCGGATGCGAGGCGGTCGGCGTTCTGGCAAAGCCGGAAGATGAAATCATAGGCGAGCCGCTCGAGCGGTGCCTCGGTGCCGAACGTCATCGCGGTCAGCGTCTCGGTGCCACTGATCCGGCGCTGCAACATCTCGCGCGGCACCTTGAAGATGGTTTGCGTGAAGGGATCGTTGAACTTCAGCTCATAGGGGCGCGTGGTGTCATAGAGTGCAAACTCGCCGGGATGAATCACGGTTTCGCGACCGTCCTGCACCACGCCGCCGTCGCCGCGATGGCCGAGCGCCATCAGGACGAAGTCCTGATCCGAGCGCGCAATGCGGGAGGGCGTGCGGAACACATGCTGGCGATCGGAGCAGACCTCTGAGCACACCGCCTTGCCGAGCGACGCCTGCGTGACCGAGCCGCGAAAGGCGCTGCCGAGATCGGACTTGCAGTCGAGCCCGACGAACACGTCGCAGACGATGTCCTGCCAGAGGGCGAGCCGCCGATAGCCCGGGCTGCCGTCCGTCGTGAACTGGATTGCCATCTGGACAGCCTCCCTTTCGCATCCAGCAAGATCGCGGGGCTCCAGCCTGCCCGGAGGCAAATCCCGTACCGGCCGGCGGTCCCTTCCCAGTCGAGTTTTTGTTCCGCCGTGGTCGAGCGCCCGGTCGCCAAGCTTGGCCCAATAGACTGCATCGGAGACGGTTTCCGATCAACCGGCAAGGGAGGCGGCAATGGGCATCGAACATCCGAAATACAAGGTCGCGGTGGTGCAGGCGGCGCCGGCCTGGCTCGATCTCGACGCCTCCATCGACAAATCGGTCGCCCTGATCAGGGAGGCCGCCGAGAAGGGCGCCAAGCTGATCGCCTTTCCCGAGGCTTTCATCCCCGGTTACCCCTGGCATATCTGGATGGACTCGCCGGCCTGGGCGATCGGCCGCGGCTTCGTGCAGCGCTATTTCGACAATTCGCTGGCCTATGACAGCCCGCAGGCCGAACGCTTGCGCGATGCCGTACGCAAGGCAAAGCTCACCGCCGTGATCGGCCTGTCCGAGCGCGACGGCGGCAGCCTCTATCTGGCGCAATGGCTGATCGGGCCCGATGGCGAGACCATCGCTAAGCGCCGCAAGCTGCGGCCGACCCACGCCGAGCGTACCGTCTATGGCGAGGGCGACGGCAGCGATCTCGCGGTCCATGCGCGGGCCGACATCGGCCGTCTCGGTGCGCTGTGCTGCTGGGAGCATCTGCAGCCGCTGTCGAAATACGCGATGTATGCCCAGAACGAGCAGGTGCATGTTGCAGCCTGGCCCAGCTTCTCGCTCTACGATCCCTTTGCCCCGGCGCTGGGGGCCGAGGTCAACAACGCCGCCTCGCGCGTCTACGCGGTGGAGGGCTCCTGCTTCGTCCTGGCGCCCTGCGCGACGGTCTCGCAGGCGATGATCGACGAGCTCTGCGACCGGCCGGACAAGCATGCGCTGCTCCATGCCGGCGGCGGCTTTGCCGCGATCTACGGCCCTGACGGCAGCCAGATCGGCGACAAGCTGGCGCCGGACCAGGAGGGGCTGCTGATTGCCGAGATCGATCTCGGCGCCATCGGCATCGCCAAGAACGCGGCGGATCCGGCCGGGCATTACTCGCGCCCCGACGTGACGCGGCTGCTGCTCAACAGGAAGCGATATCAGCGCGTCGAGCAGTTCGCGTTGCCGGCCGATACCGTTGAGCCCGCGGACATTGCCGCGGCGGCGAGCTGATCACGGTGATCGAGGGGAGGGCACGATGATGGAATCCGCAATTCCCGCACATCTCGAAACCACGCGCACGCGCCACAAGCGCGTGCCTGACGATTACCAGCCGCCTTATCCGTCCTTCGCGGCACGCTACAAGCCGGCCGTGAGCCGCGTCGTGATGGCTTATTTCGGCGTGCAGTCTCGCGGCACGGCGCCCGTGGCCGCGACGGAGGCGCTTGCAGACATAGCGAGGCGGTTTGCGGCGGAAGACGGGCCCTCGCATTGGGACCGCGCGCACTATGTCGATCAGGCCGGGTATGAGACCATCGTCTCGGTGGGCTATTGGGATGACCTCGCGCGCTTCGACGCCTGGTTCGAACCGGCGCGCGAGGCCTGGACCGGACAGCAGCGCGAGGGCATCGGCACATTCATCGAGGTGTTGCGCCCCTCGGTCGAGCGGCACGAGACGCTGTTCTCCTCGCCCGACCGGCCCGAGGGTGTCGCGGTGGTTGCCGAGGGCATGAGCGGCGAGGTGCAGGAGCACGCCTATTGGGGCGGCATGCGTGATCGCATTCCGCTCTCGCAGGTCGATCCGATGTCGCCGGCCGGCCATCCCGAGCTGATCCGCGACGGCGGGCGGCTACGCGTAAAGGCGCACGACAATCTCTGCCTGATCCGTTCGGGACAGGACTGGAGCGATACCGAAGCGTCGGAACGCAAGCTCTACCTTGACGACGTCGAACCGGTGCTGCGCGAGGGCATGGATTTCCTGCGCGACGATGGAATTGCGATCGGCTGCTATGCCAACCGCTACATGCGCGTGCTCTCGGCCGAAGGAAGCATGAGCGAAAAGTCCTACGGCCAGAGCTGGTGGAAGAGTCTGGCGGCGCTCGAACGCTGGGCGGAGTCGCATCCGACTCACGTGAAGATCTTCGGCGCGGCGATGAAGTATCTGTCGACGCTCGGGCCTTCAGCAAGATTGCGGCTCTATCACGAGGTCACGGTAGCGGCTGCGGACGAGCAGTTCTTCGAATATCTGAACTGCCACGCGAAGACCGGTATGCTGGCGGCGGTCGAGACCGTCGTCGCCTAGGTGACGCAATGGCCGAGCAGTTCGGGATGCGCGGCGCAGATGTGATGCGCGCCGGCGTCCTTAAGCTCGGCCTCGCTGCCATAACCATAGAGCACGCCGATCGCGGTCATGCCGTTGGTGCGGGCGCCAATGACGTCGTGGCTGCGGTCGCCGATCATGATGGCGTTGGCGGGATCGATCCTGGTCTCGTCCAGCGCATAACGGAGCAGGTCGCGCTTGTCGACGCGCGTGCCGTCGAGCTCGGAGCCGAACACGTACTCGAAGTAGGGCTTCAGGCCGAAATGATCGACGATGCGCCTGGCGTAGACTGCGGGCTTGCTGGTGGCGACAAACATGCGCTGGTTGGTCGCGGCGATCGTCGTCAAGGTATCCACGATGCCGGCATAGGCTTCGTTCTCGAACAGGCCGATATCGGAAAAGCGCTCGCGATAGAGCAGCAGGGCGCGGTCAGCGAGCTCGTCGGTTCCGGTCAGCTTCTTCAGGCTGGCATGCAGCGGCGGCCCGATGCACCAGGTCAGCTCGTCCTCGCTCGGCACCGCGACGTCCAGCCGTTCCAGCGCGTACTGGATCGAGCGGGTAATCCCGGGCTTCGGGTTCGTGAGCGTGCCGTCGAGATCGAAGAAGATTGTCGCCATGCCGCCGGGGTCCATGGTTGATGCTGCGCCGTTGCTAGTGGGATCGGCTTTCAAGTCAAGAGCGGATGCGTCATTGCTGCCGGGCCCATTGGGCGATCGCGGCGGCGTCCGCGCCGGTCTTCGCCTCCCAGTCGGCGACCGTGGCCGTTGCCGCCTTCCGGAGCGCGGCGAGGAGGGATTGCGGCGCCGGTTCGGCGATGGTGACGCCGTTGTCGCGCATGCGCGCATAATTCTCGGAAGTGCGGTGGGCCAATAGTGCGAACTGGCTTTGCTCGGTCTCGGCGGCCGCGGCCAGCACCTCGCGCTGCATCGGTTCGGACAGTTCGGCGAAGGCGTCGCTGCGGACGAACGCGATCGAGACCGGCATCGCGTAGTTGATGGCCGTGAAGTGCGGCAGGAAGTCCCAGAGCTTGCGCCCCGCGCCGCCGTCGCCGGAGGTGAGGAACGCGTTCAGGCGATGCTCCTTCAGCCCCGCGAGAGCGGCGTCCATCGGCAGGAACTGTGCATTGGCGCCGGCCGCGCGCATGACCGCGCTGGAATTGGCGTCATAGGCCCGCAAATTGAGCGTCGGCAGGTCGTCGGCGCCCTGGAGCGCGCGCTCCGACCACAGGCCTGTGGCGGGCCAGATCGTCAGATAGAGCAATTTGAGGCCGCGCGCCGCCAGCGCCTTCTCGTAGAGCGGACGTGCCCGCAGATTGGTGGCGCGGGCAAGCTCGACCGACTGCACGAGGAAGGGCAGGGTGGACAATCCGAGCACCGGGTCGATGCCGGAGAGCGCGCCCGCGAACGCATCGCCGCCGGCGATCCGGCCATCGAGCGCGGCGCGCGGCATCTCGCCCGAATTGATCTTGAGCTTGTTGTCGAAGTTGTTGGCCACGGTCACGAAACCGTGGGTGCGTTCGAAAACGCGGCTGGCAAAGGTCGCAAGCCCAATCCCGGAGATGTTATTCTCAGGGTATTCCGTGGTCATTTGCCAGGTGACTTTGGCGGCCACCTCGGCGAGGGCCGGCGCGACATTCAGGACCAGCGCGATCCAGGCGAAGACGACAATGCAGCGGATCCGTTTGGCGGGGGAGTGCATTGGAAGAGGCAGGTCAGGCAGCATCGATTGGCAACTCGTCGAACCATGGCACCATGCCACAGCATGGCAGATCATCTTGTCGCATGCCGCGCCCGCGCGCGCCACCGCCATGCCTGCTCGCAATGGGTGCAGATTGCAGGGGGGATCGTCACCATGCTGCTCGTCGCAGCGTCACAGGTTGCGGCGTCGGACAGCTCACCCGAAAAGTCTGACGCTGCCGTTCCCGGCGTCGAAGAGCCCGCGAAGCCGCCGGAGAAGTCCGACGCGCGCGAGAGCGATACGCGGGAGTCGATCTGCCTGATCGTGGAGGCGGCGGCGCGCGACGCCAATCTGCCGCTGGAATTCTTCGCCCGGGTGATCTGGCAGGAGAGCCGTTTCCAGGCCGACGCGGTCGGTCCCACAACGCGCAGTGGCGAGCACGCCCAGGGCATCGCGCAGTTCATGCCGGGCACCGCGAGCGAGCGCGGGCTGCTCAATCCGTTCAATCCGGTGCAGGCGCTGCCGAAGTCGGCGGAGTTCTTGAGCGAGCTGCGCAATCAGTTCGGCAATCTCGGCCTTGCCGCTGCGGCCTACAATGCCGGCCCGCGCCGGGTGCAGGAATGGCTCGCCGGTACCGGCGCGATGCCGGAGCAGACCCGCAACTACGTCTACGCCATCACGGGCACGAGCGTCGATGCCTGGGCCAAGGCAGGGGCGACCGGCAAGGGGCCGCCGAGCTCACCGCCGACGAGCTGCCGCGATCTGATGGCGCTGCTCAAGCGTGCGCCGAATGCCTTCGTCGCCGAGCTCGAGCAGCATGTCGAGCTTGCGGCCGCGAAGGCCTGGGGCGTCCAGCTCGCCGCCGGCTTCGACCGCAACAGGGCGCTGGCGATGTATTCCCGCGCCGTCACGCGTCTCAGTTCGGTGATCGGCGAGCGCGATCCAAGCCTGTTGTCGTCGGTGATGCGCAGCCGCGGCACGCGCGCGTTCTATCAGGTGCGGATCGGTGCGGATACGCGCAGTGAGGCGGATGATCTGTGTAGCCGGATCCGCAAGGCGGGCGGGGCCTGCTTCGTGCTGAAGAACAAGGGTGTCGCGGGGTAACTCCGCTCGTCATTCCGAGGCGCGCCCCGGAGCGACGGCGGTGGGTGTCGGAACAGCGCATGCCAGCCCCGCCGTGCCCTTCCTTGACGCGAGCCGTCGTCTTGCCCGTTATGCAGGCTCGATTCCGCAACCCGGCCAGACTTCCGTGGCGCTCCCTCCGCTCGATTCACCGCACTGGAATAGCCCTTGGCTCGCCTTCGGCTGGGGCCTGCGCTCGATCACGCAGACGATCCTCACCCTCGTGCTGTTCGCGACCTATCTGGGCATCGGCGCGCTGGCCCATGACACCCATTTCAGCCTGCTCTGGGCGCTGTGCTCGACGCTGTTCGTCTGGGCGGGGCCGGCGCAGATCATCCTAATCACCACGCTCGGCTCGGGCGCCACCATCATTCAGTCGGCGATCGCGGTGACCGTCAGCGCGATCCGCTTGTTCCCAATGGTCGTCTCGGTGCTGCCGCTGATGCGCACGCCGACCACCAAGCGGCGCGAGCTGGTGTTTGCCGCACATCTCACGGCTGTGACGCTGTGGGTCGAATGCCATCGTTTCCTGCCGCTTGTGCCGCGCGAGCGGCGGATCGCCTTCGTCAACGGACTTGGCTTCGGTCTGGTCTCGGTGTGCCTCACCGCCAACACGGTCGGCTATTTCCTCGCTGCAAACCTGACGCAGACGCTTGGCGCGGCGATCCTGTTGCTGACACCTCTGTCGTTCCTGTTCTCGACCGCGCGCAACAGTCGCGAGGCCGCCGATGTCGTCGCGCTGACGCTCGGGGTTCTGCTCTATCCGCTGGCCGCGAAGATGAACTCCGGCCTCGACATTCTCGTCAGCGGGCTCGTCGCCGGCACCATCGCCTACGGCGTGCATTGGTGGCGGGAGGTGCGCGCATGAGCTACGCGCAGCTCATCGGCGACTGGCAGGCGCTCGTCGTGCTGTTCGTCGCCGGCGTCGTTCCCAACCAGATCTGGCGTATGCTGGGCCTGTGGTTCGGCGGCGGCATCGACGAGGGCTCCGAGCTGCTGGTCTGGGTGCGGGCGGTCGCCACCGCGATCCTCGCCGGCGTCATCGCGCAGATCGTGGTCGAACCGCCGGGCGCGCTCGCCGGCGTGCCTGATGTCCTGCGCTATGGTGCGGTGGCCGCCGGCCTCGTCGCCTTCCTGCTGACGCGCCGCTCGATCTTCGCGGGCGTCGTGACCGGTGAAGTCTTCATGCTGGCCGGCACGTGGTGGTTAGGCTAAAACCGCCGGCGAACAGCCAAGGAACAGGAAATATGGTTCGCGAACAGGAGCTCCGCGAGGGCGAGGTCGCCATCGAGCTGCCACCGACGCAGGATGCCGGTCTCGTCTTCATCGGCCGTATCCGCACGCCCTGGACATCGCGGCTGGAGACGCCGCGGCAGGGACGTCAGGACGGGCCGATCTGCCGCCTCGAGATCTTCGAGCCGTTCGTGCCGGCCATCAAGGGCGTCGATTTCTACAGCAATCTCGAAGTGCTCTACTGGCTCGACCAGTCGCGCCGCGACATCATCCTGCAGAGCCCGAAGAACAACGAGAAGACCCGCGGCACCTTTTCTCTGCGCTCACCGGTGCGGCCGAATCCGATCGGCACGTCGATCGTGAAGCTGGTCGGTATCGAGGGCAACACCATCCTGGTGCGCGGTCTCGATTGCATCGACAACACGCCGCTGATCGACATCAAGCCGGATCGGTGCGAATTCACGCCGCTGGCGGCGCCGCAGAAGGGTGATTTCGAGACGGAGTAGGCTGCCATTCCGGGCTCGCGACTTCGTCGCGCCCAGCAATGACGATCAGCCCTTCAACGCCGCGATCAGCTTGGCGGCGTGCTCTTCCAGCACCTTGTTCTCTTCCTTGCGGCTGGCGGGCGGCAGCATCGCGACGCCGTCATGGCGGGGCATCACGTGCATGTGGAGGTGAAACACCACCTGGCCGCCGGCGGGTTCGTTGAATTGCTGCACGGTGATGCCGGCGGCGTTGAAGGCCTTCATCGCCGCCGCTGCGATCCTATGCGCGCCGCGGGCGACATGGGCGTAATCGTCCGGCTTGATGTCGAGGATGTTGCGGGCAGGGGCCTTCGGGATCACCAACGTGTGGCCGGGGACGCGCGGCATGATGTCGAGGAAGGCGAAGACGTGCTCGTCCTCGTACACCTTGTAGCAGGGCAGCTCGCCGCGCAGGATCTTTGCGAAGATATTGTTGGTGTCGTAGGTGGTCATGGCGGCGGCTCCTCGAACAATTTGCGCTTACTGTCACCAGCCAAGGTGAACCGTCAAGGCGCCTCGTCGATGCCCTTGCGGAACGGGCCGAGCTCGGCAAGCTCGCGGCCGGCCTCGGCGACATAGGCGCGCTCGCGCTTGAGATAATCGTCGATCGCGCGGCGCAGGCCGGGATCGGCGATGAAGTGGGCGGAGTGGGTGGTGCGCGGCAGGTAGCCGCGCGCGATCTTGTGCTCGCCTTGCGCGCCGGCCTCGACATGCGTGAGGCCGCGCTGGATGGCGAAGTCGATCGCCTGGTAATAGCAGACCTCGAAATGCAGGAATGGATGATGCTCGACCGCGCCCCAGTTGCGGCCGAACAGCGTGTCCGAGCCGATGAAGTTGATCGCGCCGGCGATCCAGCGATCGTTGCGGCGGGCCATCACCAGCAGCACGTCCTCTGCCATGGTCTCGCCGATCAACGAGAAGAATTCCCGCGTCAGATAAGGCCGGCCCCATTTGCGCGAGCCGGTCTCCATGTAGAACATGAAGAACGCGTCCCAGGCATCCTCGGTGATGTCTTTGCCCGTGAGCCAGTGGATCGTGACGCCCGAGGCGAGCGCATCGCGCCGCTCGCGCTTGATCGACTTGCGGTGCCGCGAGTTCAGCGTGGCCAGGAAAGCGTCGAAGTCCGCAAAGCCCTCATTGTGCCAGTGGAACTGCTGGTCGGTCCGCTGCAGGAAGCCGTGCTCGGCGAGCAGCTTCCACTCGGCCTCGCGCGCGAAGGTGACATGGACCGAGGAGGCCTTGCTGACGCCGCACAGCGCTATGAGGCCACTCGCCAGCGCGTCCATGATGCGCTCGCGGTCGACGCCGTCGCGGACCAGCAGCCGCGGGCCCGTCGCCGGGGTGAAGGGAACCGAGACCTGGAGCTTCGGATAATAGCGTCCGCCGGCGCGCTCATAGGCGTCGGCCCAGCCGCGGTCGAAGACGTACTCGCCTCGGGAATGCGATTTCAGATAGCAGGGCACAACACCGGCGACGCGGCCATCGATCTTGGCCACGAGATGCCGCGGGCCCCAGCCGGTGCGGATCGTCGCCGAACCTGATTTCTCGACGGCGGAGAGAAATGCGTGGGAGACGAAGGGGTTATAGGCGGGTTTTAAGAGATCGAGGGAATCGCCTGGGAGAGCGGATGAGGTGCCTTTGCCAGCCCCACGGCACCGTCCGGCGGGATTGGCGCAGGCGTCCCAATCCTCCGGTGACACGTGGTCAATCGACGGTACTGCCTCGAGCGTGATTTCGGATGATGCCATCGACCCCCAAGATCGTGCATTGCAGCAGCGACTTCAAGGGGGTGGGGAGGCACGCTCTCGCTGCAGAGCCGGTGCCCATTTCTCCCCGCTCGCATGCTGGCCCTGGATCCCGGCTCTGCGCAGCAACGCTACGCGTCGCCGCTTGTCCGGGACACGCGCAAGGCCTACGGCACGAACCCCTCGAAAATCATCTGGTCCGCATACTGCCCGACCCGGGTCCGTTGCTCGCCGGTCCGCACCGTCCATCCCAACAGGGCGCAGCCGAAGACGTTGCGGGCGATCCAAGGGGCGGGGGCCGGAAGGTCATCGACCCGGAAGGCCACGAAATGGGGCTGGGTCCGAAAGCCGTGGCGCAGATAGAGCATGCTGTCGCGCTGCTCTTGGGTCAGCTTGGCCCAGTAGTCGTCCTCATAGGTCCGCTGCGCGACGATGCCGCGCGGGCGGGAGGGCAGCAGCTCGCGCAGCGCCTGCACCTGGTCGGGATCGAAGGACATGCCGACGGCTGGCCCGTCATAGGACACCAGCACCTCGGCCATCCGCTTCACCAGCTTGCGGTCGCCGCCAAAATGGCTCTTCACCTCGATCACCAGCGGCACGCGGCCGGCGACGAGGGCGCAGAGGTCGGACAGCGACATCATGCGCTCGTCCGTATCCCTGAACTTGACGGCCTTCAGCTCGGCGGCGGTCTTCGACACGACCTCGCCGGTGGCCTCGGTGAGGCGGCCGAGCGCATGGTCGTGATGCACCATGGCCTCGCCGTCGGCGGAAAGCTGGATGTCGACCTCGATCGAGAAATTGCCCGCGATCGCAGCTTGCACCGCGCCCGGCATATTCTCGACGATGCCGCGGGAGATGTCGTGCAGGCCGCGATGGGCGACCGGCCGGGCCGTCAGCCAATCAGGAGCGCGCATTTTCCGTCAGGCGACCTCGAACACGCCATCGACCTCGACCGCCGCATCGGCGGGCAGCGAGGCGACGCCGACGGTGGTGCGGGCATGGCGGCCCTTGTCACCGAAGGCCGCGACCATCAGGTCGGAGGCGCCGTTGAGCACCTTCGGCCCGTCCAGGAAGTCCGGCGCCGAGTTGATGAAGCCGCCGAGACGCACCACGCGCACCACCTTGTCGAGATCGCCGAGCGCCGCCTTGACCTGGGCCAGCAGGTTCACCGCACAGCCGCGTGCGGCCGCCGCGCCGTCCTCGATGGAGACGCCGGCACCCAGCTTGCCCTTTGCGATCAGCTTGCCGGCGGGATCGAAACAGACCTGGCCGGAGACGAACAGCAGATTGCCGGTGCGCACGAACGGGACGTAATTGGCGACGGGGGTGGGGGCTTCGTGCAACTTGATGCCCTGTTCCGCCAGCTTCTGCTCGACCGTGCCCGCCATGTCCGACCTCGTTGTCCAAAATCAATCGCCCCGGCGCGTCCGCAAGGCGGCCGGGCGCGCCCTGTTTCGCCCATTGGGCCGCTACATGCAAGCAACCCGCAAGAAGATGCTTTGGCCCGCGGCGAGGCGGCAGGTTCAACGCCAGGGCAGCAACTTTACGTGAAACGGCCTCAGTTGCGACGCAATGGAACGGTCATTAAAATGTCGAATCTGCGCTTCCCAGGACGCGTCCCCAAGGAATAGACATGGTGCACCTTTTCCGGACTTCGCTCGGTGTGATGGCGCTCGCGGCGGCCAGTTTTTGCCTTGGCGACCGCGCGCAGGCCGCCAACGGTCCGTTCCTGGCGCATCAGGCCCTCTATGATCTGAGCCTGGTGAAATCGCGCTCCAATTCGGTCAACAGCGCCCGTGGCCGCATCCTCTACAATTTCACCGGAAGCTCATGCGAGGGCTACACCTCCGAATTCCGCCAGGTCTCCGAGCTCGACAGCGGCGAGGGCAAGGTCACGCTGAGCGACCTCCGCTCCAATTCCTGGGAGGACGCCGCGGGCAAGAGCTATCGCTTCAAGATCGAGACGCGGATGAACGAGGCGGACGCCGGCCGCGTCGACGGCTCGGCCGAGCGCGACGGCGACCATATCAACGTCAAGCTGAAGCTGCCGGCGCCGAAGAGCTTTACCCTCGACGGCAAGATCGTGTTTCCGACCGAGCAGATCCAGCGCATCATCGCCGCCGCCAAGGACGGCAAGTCGCTGCTCGAGCTGTCCGTCTATGACGGCTCCGACGATGGCCAGAAGGTCTACAACACGCTGACCGTGATCGGCCAGCCGATCCCTGCCGACCGCGCCACCTCCGCCGATCCCTCGACGTCGGACGAGCACATGAAGTCGCTGCAGCGCTGGCCCGTCACCGTCAGCTATTTCGACCGCGACGCCCAGCAGAAGGAGGGCGAGCAGACGCCAGTCTATGCGATGGCGTTCGAGCTCTACGAGAACGGCGTCTCGCGCCAACTCGTGCTCGACTACAACGACTTCGTCATCTCCGGCGCGATGGGCAAGTTCGACGTCAAGGACAGCAAGCCCTGCAATTGACGGCTATCCGCGCGAGCGATGCCGAAGGGTAGCAAGCCGTAGGGAGGGGTAAAGGCGCGCACTTCGCGCGCCGTGCCCACCACCCTTCAGCAATGGGCAAAATCGTGGGCACGCTTCGCTTTGCCCGTGCGAGACCAATCTTCGCAGTGGCAGACTAGCTCTCGTCATACTCTCCCGCTACGCTCCTCCCAACCACAAACCTCAGGGAGGTAACCTCATGCCCAGGCTCGACCATCTCCGCCCCAGCGGCCTGCATCACAATCCCGCTTACTCCCACGTCGTCACCACCTCGGGCGCGCGCACCATCTACATCTCGGGGCAGGTCTCGGTGGACGAGGAGGGGCGGATCGTCGGCGAGGGGGATATCGCCGCGCAGACGACGCAGGTGATGCAGAATCTCGGCCATGCGCTGAAGGCAGCCGGCGCGAGCTGTTCCAACATCGTCAAGATCACGACCTTCGTCGTGAACTACAAGCCGGAGCTGCGCCCGATCATCGGCAAGGCCCGCTCGGCCTTCTTCGAAGGCATGGAGCCGCCGGCGTCCACGCTTCTCGGCGTCACCGCGCTCGCCGCGCCGGAATGGCTGATCGAGATCGAGGCGATTGCGGTCGCGGATTGATTTCCATCCGGGCTACGAACGCTGCACTTTGGACAAGTCCCGTAGGACAGCCATCGCTTCGTCTGCTCTGTCAATGGGCACAAAGAGATGGTCATGATGAAACGCCGACACGGCATTGACGCTGATGCCGGCTTCGGCGAGGCGCGCCGTGATGGCCGCGAGGAATCCCACCGCATCGAGCGCGGAGTGAACCGCCAGAGTGATCAGGCGCGAGACGAAGGCATAGCGCAGTCCTGCACGCTCGGCATCCTCGCAAGAGATGACCAGCGTGGTACCTTCCTGCTCGCGAAAGGTGAGTAGCGGGTTGACCTCGGCGGGGATGCGCTCGTCGAGCGGAATCGTGCAGAACACGAAGGTACCCGGCCGCAGCTGCGGCCTCATGTCCCGCAGCAGCACCTGGATATCGCGTTCACCGGCCATCACTCCTGCGCCTTCTCCGGGCCCTCATAGGCGATGCCGCGGATCACCGCGGCGCTGCCGAATTTCTTGCGCAGGCTGTCCACCGCGCGCTCGGCGTGGGCGGCGCGGCGGTCGAGCATGTCGGTGTCGTCGGCGGGCGAGCCGTCGCGCAGCGCGCTGACGCCGGCCCCCATCAGGCGGAAGGCGGTGCCGTCGATCTCTTTCGCCAGCATCTCGCGGCAGATCGCAAAGATCTTCGCGGCGAGCTGGGTCGGGGCGGCGATCGACTGCGAGCGCGTACGCTGGCGGAAATCGGCGGTCTTCAGCTTCAGTGTCACGGTCGAGCCGGCGAGCTCGCTGCTCTTGAGCCGCGACGAGGTCTTCTCGCACAGCCGCCACAGGATCTTCTCCAGCGTCGCGAAATCGCGGATGTCGGTCTCGAAGGTGGTTTCGCTCGAGATGGTCTTGGCGCCGCGGTCAGGCTCGACACGGCGGTCGTCGATGCCGCGCGCGAGCCGCCACAGCCTGCGGCCGTCGCTCGGAAACTGCCGCATCATCTCGATCTCGTCGGCCTTCTGCAAATCGGCGATGACGCGAAATCCGCGCTGGACCAGGCGCTCCTGCGTGGCGGGCCCGACGCCGAAGATGAAGCCGACCGGCTTGTCCGCCAGCATCAGCCGCGCTTCCTCCTGATCGAGCGCGGCAAAGCCGCGCGGTTTGTCGAGGTCGGAGGCGATCTTAGCCAGGAATTTGTTGCAGGACAGGCCGACCGAGACGGAGATGCCGATGTCGCGCTCGACGTCGCGGGCAAAGCGCGCCAGCACCTTTGCCGGGATCATGCCGTGCACGCGCTCGGTACCGGAGAGGTCGAGGAAGGCCTCGTCGATCGAGAGCGGTTCGACCAGCGGCGTCAGGGCCTGCATGGCCTGGCGCACCTCGCGGCCGACGCGGACATATTTCGCCATGTCGGGCGGGATAACGATCGCATGCGGGCAGGCTTCCAAGGCCTTGAACATCGGCATCGCCGAGCGCACGCCATAGGTACGCGCGATGTAGCAGGCGGCCGAGACCACGCCGCGCTTGCCACCGCCGATGATGACGGGCTTGTCGGCAATATCGGGGTTATCCCGTTTCTCGACCGTGGCGTAGAAGGCGTCGCAGTCGATATGCGCGATGGTCAGCGTGGACAGCGTCTGGTGGCGGACGAGGCGAGGGGAACCGCAGGCCGCGCAGCGCCGAACGGCCGTATCCAGGTCGGCCAGACAATCCCGGCAGAAGCAGCGGGGCCCGGCAGGGACGGGGGTGCTCACGGCACGTCGCGCTCCCAGGAGGGGTCGCCGAGCGCATCGCCCAGGACCTGCCGCGCTGCGGCGACGTTGGTCGGGTGCAGTTCCGCGGAGCCGGCAAAAGCCTTCACTGTGGCATCGTCCCGCATCACGAAATCGAGCACGCTGAGCAGGAAATTGGGGTCGGCGGCGGCGTTGCGCAGGGTCTCCGGTCCGACTCCTGTCTCGGCCAGGAACAGGCCCAGCCGCTCGGGCTCGCTGGCGACGAAGGACAGCGCCTGAATCGCAACGATTTCAGCGACTTCGCGGGGGTTGTGAACAGGCTTTTTCAAGGGGACGGTTTGCCTTTCCGTTAACTTTCGGTGTCTACTTTGCATCATGCCCGAGTCTCGCCTCTGAGTCTTCCGACCCCCAGACAAGCAACTGGAAACCACATCGCAGAAAGTCGATCCTCGGGTTTAACGAAACTCAAGCGAATCTGAGGCTAGTTTGAATCCAGTTTTCGAAACGCCGGCGAGCGGCGTCTGAGGCGTCACATGCATCGGTCCTTCGGACCAATCAGGAGGGCGGGATGGCTAAGACCGTCCTGATCGTGGAAGACAACGAGCTCAACATGAAGCTCTTCCGCGACCTGTTGGAGGCGCACGGCTATCAGACCTCCGGCACCAGCAACGGCTACGAGGCGCTCGACCTCGTTCGCAAGATGCGGCCCGACCTCGTGCTGATGGATATCCAGTTGCCGCAGGTCTCCGGCCTCGAGGTGACGCGCTGGATCAAGGACGATCCGGAGCTGCGTTCCATTCCCGTCGTCGCGGTCACGGCGTTCGCGATGAAGGGCGACGAAGAACGCATCCGCGAGGGCGGCTGCGAGGCCTATTTGTCCAAGCCGATCTCGGTCGGCAAATTCATCGAGACGGTCCGGCGTTTTATCGGATAGGAAGTGAGTTCACAGTGTCTGCGCGTATCCTGGTCGTCGATGACGTCCCTGCCAACGTCAAGCTGCTCGAGGCCCGCCTGTCCGCCGAATATTTCGACGTGATGACCGCCGCGAACGGCACCGAGGCGCTCGCGATCTGCGCCCGCGCCGAATGCGACATCATCCTGCTCGACGTGATGATGCCTGACATGGACGGCTTCGAGGTCTGTCGCCGCCTCAAGACCGATCCGGCCACGCATCACATTCCCGTCGTCATGGTGACGGCGCTCGACAGTCCGTCCGACCGCAACCGCGGGCTCGAGGCCGGCGCCGATGATTTCCTCACAAAACCCGTCTCAGACGTCGTGCTGATCGCGCGCGTGCGTTCGCTGACGCGGCTGAAGATGATGACCGATGAGCTGCGCATGCGCGCCATCACCTCGCTCGAGATCGGCATGCAGGCACCCGAGCGCAGTGCCGTGGCCGACACCGGCAAGGGCGGCCGCATCCTGCTGGTCGACGACCGCGAGTCCTCCTACGAGCGGCTGGCGACGATCCTCGCGGCCGAGCACACCATTGATGTCGAACCCAACCCGACGGAGGCGCTGTTCCACGCGGCCGAGGGCAATTACGATCTCCTGATCGTCTCGCTCGACCTCAACAATTTCGACGGCCTCAGGCTGTGCAGCCAGGCGCGCTCGCTGGAGCGCACGCGGCATGTGCCGATCCTGGCCATCGCGGACCCCGAGAACTCGACGCGGCTGCTCCGCGGCCTCGAGATCGGCGTCAACGACTATCTGCTGCGTCCCATCGACAAGACCGAGCTGCTGGCGCGCGCGCGCACCCAGATCCGCCGCCGCCGCTACACCGATCATCTGCGCGACAATGTGCAGAACTCTATCGAGATGGCGATCACCGACGCGCTCACCGGCCTGCATAATCGCCGCTACATGGAGAGCCATCTGGCAACGCTGGCCGAGCAGGCCGCAACGCGCGGCAAGCCGCTGGCGCTGATGATCCTGGACATCGACTTCTTCAAGTCGATCAACGACAATTACGGCCACGACGCTGGTGACGACGTGCTGCGTGAATTCGCGGTGCGGGTGCGCAAGTCGATCAGGGGCATCGATCTCGCCTGCCGCTACGGCGGCGAGGAATTCGTCATCGTGATGCCGGAGACCGATCTCCACGTCGCCGGCATGGTCGCCGAGCGCCTGCGCCGCTCGATCGCGGGCGAGCCGTTCGCGATCCACAAGGGCGCCAAGCGCATCGAGGTCACGATCTCGATCGGCCTCACCACGCTGGAGCAGAAGGGCGAGGCGGTCGCCGACGTTCTCAAGCGCGCCGACACCGCGCTGTATCGGGCCAAGCACGACGGTCGCAACCGGGTGGTGTCGCAGGCGGCGTGAGGACTGTCCGCACAAAAGTTGCGAAAACAACCCCATGCACAGTAGCCGACGCCAGCTAAATCAATGGCTTGCGCGGACAGCTGACGTCGACTACGGCGACCCGCGCAACTGGGTCGGTAAGGCGCCAAAGCGGCGACGGAAGGCCTGGTTGAAATACGAGATGTCGTTGAAGCCGCAGGCGTAGGCGATCTCGCTGACCTTGAGGCGGCCGTGCTGGCGCGAGGCGAGCGCCGCCCTTGCGCTTTGGAGGCGCAATTCCAGCACGCGCTCGGTGAAGCTCGCGCCGGTCTCCTGCAGGAGAACCTGGATGTATCGGGGCGACAATCCGATCTTCTGCGCCAGGCTGCGCGGCGAGAACGCCGGATTGGTGAAGCTCGCCCTGATCTCGGCCAGAATCTCGCGCAGCCGCGCCGCGCGCAAGCCCCGCAGGGTGGCGACCTCGGCAGCATCGCGGCTGGCGCCCAGGGTGAGCGCGAGGATATCGAGCACGGTCGTGCCGATGTGGCGGTCCAGATCCGGATCGCACCCGACCTCGTCGGGATCAAGGACGCTCTCCAGGTAGCGCTTGAGATGACGCAGTGCCGGCTGGCCAGGATCGAGCGGCATTGCCATGAGATCGTCGGCACGAGGAACGAGCTGCAGCAGACGGTCTCGGGCGATCGTCACGGTCGCCCATTCGCCCGGCGCCTCGACCATCATCTCGGCGGCCGCGCCGTTGGTCCCGAGGAACGCGCCGCCGGGGCCGGCCGCAGCATCCCGGCCGAACTGTGACAATTGTACTCGTGCCGTCCCGCGATTGAGCAGCAGGCAAAAATCATCGTCAGGGCCACGCGCGATGGCGCTTGCCGACCGGGCAAACCGTTTCAGCGTTCCATCGAACAGCGCGACCCGCACATCGGAAAATTGCGCAAACTGAAATTGAGCCCGGAAGGCGCAGTCCTCGAAACGCGAATAGTCGACGCAGCAAGTCAGCGCCTCGAATTGCTCATGCCATTGCGCGAACCGCGCTGCGTCGCCGAGGCGCGCAGGAAGCTGGTCCGAGGTGAAACTGATCCGGTTCATCCTGACCTCGCGCGGTTCGCTCGCCCAAATGGCAGGGCCGCATGCACAACCAAAGTGACATCGCCTGTTTAGCGCGGCGATTTCGGTTTGAGGACAAGAAATTCCGGGCGCGCGGCGATGAATACGCCGTAGCTAAAGTTCGATGCGCCAGGGCGAAACTCCCGGCCACAAAGCTGCGCTGGAGCACAATCCGACAGCGGCCGCGAACAAGTCGAAGACGCGAAAGAGTGCCTGCGCTTCAGCGACCCTTCGCCGGCTTTGCATCGCCACCCACATCCACCCCGGCATTCCGTAGCAGCACCTTCGCCGCTTCCTTTGCCGCGCGCGCCATCGCCGGATCGTCGCGCACGAGGTCCTGGGCAATGGAGCCGTCGACCAGCAGCACGAGCTGCGTCGCGAGCGCGTCCGCATCGGCAACGCCGAGTTCAGTCAGCCGGTCGCGAAACCAGAGGCGACGGCTTTCCTTGAAGGCCACCGCGATCTTCTTCACGGCGCGGTCCGCAGGCCCAAGCTCGGCGACAGCGTTCACGAACGGGCAGCCGCGAAAATCCCTGGCCGCAAAACGCCGCTCCAGCGAATCGAAAGTGGCAAGGATCTGCTCGGCCGGCGGCTTGTCCGAAGGGGAGGCGTGCACGAAGCGGCGCTGCAGATAGGCTGCGATCAGCGCGTCCTTGGAGGGGAAGTGGTTGTAGAGCGTGCGCTTGGAGATGCCGATCTCCGCCGCGATGGTGTCGACGCCGATCGCGCGAATACCTTGCAGATAGAACAGCTTGTCGGCGGTCTGAAGGATCCGCTCTTTCATCGTCTGTGGGGCGGGCGGGGGAGCCATGCAGCAGAAAAGGTCCTGTTCGCTTGACAGCACCTGCTATCCATAGCCTAAGTACACAGGTCTGTGTAACCAAAATCAACGGCAAAAGCAGACGGCGGCGATTGCGCCGTGCCCAAAAGGGAGAACAAAATGCCCCTGCTGCAGGTCCTGCGTCCGACATTGCCCATTCTGATCGGGGCCTCGATAATGCTGACGCTGAGCATGGGACTGCGGCAGTCGCTCGGCATCTTCATGCAGCCGCTGACGCATGACATCCACATCTCGATCTCGGACTTCACGCTGGCGCTGGCGGTGCAGAACCTCGCCTGGGGCTTTCTTCAGCCGCTCGCCGGCGCGATGACGGTGCGCTACGGCTTCCGCCCGATCATGATCGTGGGCTCGCTGATGTACATCGTGGGCCTCATACTGATGGCGACCGCGAACGGGCTGGTCAGTATCATGATCGGCGCCGGCGTGCTGATCGGGACGTCGCTGGCCTGCACTGCGGCCGCGATCGCGATGTCGGTGGCGGCACGCGCGGTGCCCGCCACGGTGCGCTCCACCGTGCTCGGCATCGTCTCCGGGGCGGGCTCGCTCGGCGCGCTCCTGTCGGCGCCGATCGGGCAGATGCTCAACGAGGGTTTTGGCTGGCGCGCCGGGCTCGCCGGTTTCGTCGTCATGTCGGTGCTCATGATCCCCGCGGCCTGGTATGCCGGCCGCGTCGACCAGGTCCCGCTGCCCAAGCCCGCCGCCGACGACATCGGCGATGCCAGTGCGGCGGCAGTAACAAAGGCGGCGTTCGGCAACGCCTCCTTCGTGGTGATGACCTGCGCCTATCTCGTCTGCGGCATGCAGCTAGTATTCCTGACCACGCATCTGCCGTCATATCTCGCCATCTGCGGCCTCGATCCGATGCTGAGCGCGCAGACGCTCGGCATGATCGGCGGCTTCAACGTGCTCGGCTCGCTGTTCTTCGGCTGGGCCGGCCAGCGCTGGAACAAGCTGGCGCTTCTGGGCGGCATCTACATCCTGCGCTCGCTGGCGCTCGCCTGGTACTTCATGCTGCCGGCGACCCCGTTCTCGACGCTGCTGTTCGGCGCCATCATGGGCTTCCTCTGGATGGGCGTCGGCCCGCTGGTCGCAGGCGCGGTCGCCGAGATGTTCGGCCTGCGCTGGCAGGCGATGATCCAGGGTCTTGCCTTCATGAGTCACCAGATCGGCAGCTTCCTCGGCGCTTATGGCGGCGGCGTGCTCTACGATGCGCTCGGCTCCTACACCATGGCCTGGCGCATCGGCGTCGCGCTCGGCCTTGCCGGCGGCATCGTGCAGGTGGCGTTCGCGCTGGTCAGGCCGTCGCAACCGCCGGCGCCGGTGTTGCGGACGGCGTAGGTAGCGGCGTGAAAACGCCATTGTCAGCTTGCGAGCTTTGAGCGGACGCCGTGTTGCTTGGCCGTGATGGGCCGCTTGTGACCCGGATCGGACTTAGGTCATGTCCATATCTCGGAAGCGGGACCCCTACTCAATCACTCGGTCCGCCATCAGAAGCACTTGCTCAGGGACAGTCAATCCCAATGCTTTTGCCGTCCGGAGATTGATCACGAACTCAAATTTGGTCGGCTGCTCAACCGGCAAGTCCGCTGGATTCGCGCCCTTTAGAATGCGGTCCACGTAGCCGGCCGCAAGTAGGAAGAGAGCCTTAAGGTCCGGCCCATAAGCCATCAATCCGCCCCGATCCGGGTAAGTGTTGACCTGAAATACCGTGGGCAGCCGATACTTCAGAGCAATTGATGGCAAGGCATCGCGCGGTGGGTCAGCAAGTACATAAACCACATCGCAATCCGCCGCTTTCATGTCTGCGAACGCCTTTTCAAGGTCTTCCGGGTTCGGCGCAACGAAGCGTTGCACCGAAATGCCGATGACCACTGCTGCCTTCGTTGCACTTTGTGCCATCGCCGGGTGCACCGGGTTATTTGAGGTGAGTACGCCGATTTTCTGAACCTTGGGAAAGAGCAGGCGAATAATGTCCAGCGTCTTGGTCGTGAGATCTGCGAACATATTCGCTGTGCCGGTTATGTTGCCTCCGGGCCTAGTGAAACTCTTGACGAAGCCTGAACCGACAGGATCGGTGGCTGGCGACATAACAATCGGAATCGTCGAAGTCGCCCTTTGTGCCGCCGCAATCGCAGGTGTCGCTTCAGCGATGATAACGTCTGGCTTCAGTGCGATGAGCTCCGAGACTAGACCGGGCAGCAGAGAGTAGTGACCTTTCGCCTCGCGCAGATCAATGATTAGGTCGCTTCCTTCCCGGTATCCCATCGACTTGAAGGCTTCTTTGAACCATCCGATAATTCGCTCGCCTGAGCCAGAGGTAACCAACCCGATGCGCCGCGGTCGCAATGAATCGGCATCTGCAACAGCAGCGATAGTGATCGAGCAGGCCGTCGTAAGCACCGCGCGACGCGTTACTATTCGACTCACGAGCTTCTCCTGATGTCGAGAGTGGAGCGCGATTGCAGTTGTTTCCGTCGCTTTTCAGCCAAATTGTTGTTCGTTTCTTTGTGCCCGGGGCAGGATCTCAGTTTGGAGTCCTGCAATGTTAAAGCAAGTATTTTTTGCGTATCTCCTTGTTGTCATCAGCCCAATCTGCTCGGAAGCGGGACCTTACAGCATCAGCCAAGCGCCCGAATGCAATGTCATCATGCCATGTGACTTGTCGTCCACGCAGACGCGCGGTGAACGAATTGCACCCCACCCACTGCAGGCGTATCGCCCAAAACAACTTTAGCCACGGCCGAGAGCATAAGGGCATTGCCTGCTGGTGCTCACAACCGGATTGTCGCCGGTCGGCCGACCGGCAGCCCTTCTTCGTTTTGCGGTTGTGGCGCGGCGCTGCGAGTGTTTGGTCGTGTGGTGCCTGACCTAAACCTCGCAGCCAACTGGCTACGCTTTCCGCGTACCTCGCCCGCGCCCAGAATGGTCGCGGCGCGACGCGGGCACGTGTTCGTTTTAGAACAGCATCTCGGAGGCGACATTTGGATGGCCTTTGACGCCAACTCAGGCGGCCACGTCATGAGGATGCACCCGCGATCATTGCGCGGCTATACGGTTGTCAATCCTGAAGCTGCGGGCTGAAACAGGGTGCACAACAGTTGGCCTAAAGGTCAGCTTCTGGCCCATCGACGACCATTCGGTGCGGTCGGCCGACCGCCGCCTTTTGACCCCATGCGACCCGACACACCGTCGAGTATGCTCTTCAATGGTCTGTCACAGAACGGCGCCAACGTGGTAGTCTATGCCTCCCATGAGCGCGGTCCTTGAGGAGGGACTTATGCGACGGCGGGAGTTCATCGGACGTTTCGGCCTTATTGGCTCAGCCGCATCAATACTGTTTGGTCAAGGCTCAAGCGCGCAGTCTGCGCCGAAACGTCCGATCATCGCGTGGGCGGGAGCTCCGCCCGCAGGTGCGCCCGCAGGCGCAAACGTTCCTCAATTCATACTGGACCTAGTATTTGGCAATTTTGTTAAAGGTCTTTTGGAGTTCGGTTACGAGCAAGGTCGAAACATTGACGTCATAAAGCGATTTGACATGTTTGCTGACCGAGTAGCAACCATGGAAGAGATGGTGGCTCTGGTCAAACCAGATGTCATCGTCGCGCCTGCGACGTTGCAAGCCGTCGAGGCCCGAAAGGCGACATCGACGATACTGATTGTCTGTGGCGCTCTCGCGGACGCGGTTCATCTGGGCTTGATTGCCAGCGAAGCTCGCCCTGGAGGAAACGTAACGGGCATTGAGCCCTACATTGCGGGATTGCCGACGAAGCAAATTGAACTCGTGCGAGAAATCGCGCCGATGGCGCGGCGTGTCGGACTGCTTACCAACATGAACGACCCCAAGGGCCCGCCTCAAGTTGGGGACTTGAGGGCAGCTTGCCAAAGTTTGGGCTTCAGCGTGGTCGAAACCGATGCCAGTACGGCGAACGACATTCCGGGTGCGCTGGCTGCGCTGGCGAACGAGAAGGTCGATGTCGTCGTTGTCATTCAGACTAATCTGTTGCTTGTCCGATGCGAACAGATCGCCGCCATTGCCATTGAAAAGCGGCTGCCGACTGTCTTCGGATATCGCGAGCACGTTATCCACGGCGGCCTCGTCAGCTATGGAGTTGACTTGCGCTGGTGTTATCGTCGCATCGGTTATTTTGTAGACAAAATTCTCAGGGGTGTGCGACCCGGTGACCTTCCCATCGAATTTCCAACCGAATTTTGGTTGGCAGCCAATCTCAAGACAGCAAAGACGCTCGGCGTGACCGTACCGACCGGCCTTCTCGCCCACGCCGACGAGGTGATTGAGTAAATGCTGCCTTTCCAAGTCTGGTGTTGGTCCATCGCTGACATCAAGTGGCACTCCGTTGACGTCGTCTTCCGCGCGTAAAGCGGATGCGACAGTTCCAGGAGATATTCGCTCTCGTGCTCTGGGCGTAGCGAGGTACCCCTTAGGATGTTGCGGCCTTCACCTTCACCGAGACGGGCAGCGGAAAGCGCAGCCCCCGTGCCCAAGCCGGGCGACGCGATGCCGGCTGCTTCTGCGGCAGCTTGCCGAAACGCGCGAGGGCTTGCATCAGCGCAGCCCGGATGGCCGGCTCGATCTTCGCGCAGATGAACCAGCAGACCAGCCCAAGCAGGCCGAGCGCGATCCAGAGTGCCGAGGTGGCATCGAAGCCTGCGTCGATCAGGGCACGAATGATCGCCGCGCCGATGACGTTGTGGGTGAGATAGAGCGGGTAGGTGATCAGTCCCAGCGTTCGCAAATAGGCCGGTGCTTCGGGTGCTGCGGCGCCCGCAGAGCGCCTGTTTCTCCTCGCGGCAAGGGCAATGAGGAGCACGGCAAGCGCCCAGACCATGATCGGCACGAGAGCCGATTGATCGGCGATGGCTGGGATCGAGGTCAGGAAGAAAGAAGCGAAGACGTAGATCTCCGCGGCGCCCGAGAGACAG
The DNA here is from genome assembly GCF_032144035.1 of Bradyrhizobium sp. WYCCWR 12699. Lineage (NCBI taxonomy): Bacteria > Pseudomonadati > Pseudomonadota > Alphaproteobacteria > Hyphomicrobiales > Nitrobacteraceae > Bradyrhizobium > Bradyrhizobium sp. WYCCWR 12699. Next base: position 245,888 of record NZ_JAVTJN010000039.1, on the reverse strand, counting down.
GTGACGACAACGGCGAGCTGCTCCAGCGCCGTCAATTCCCTGTTCGCGGAGATGAACAGCCAGATTCCCAGCGCAAAGAAACAACCATGGCTCAGCAGGAAGGCCGCGCATGGCACCCGAAACATCAGGATGACCAGATAAGGCAGGTTGGACGGCGTCGTGCAGGACGCGATCAATAGCGCGACCGCATTGAAGATCGCGCTGTAGATGGTGAGGCCGAAGGCCAGATGCCGCAGCGTGATCTTCCTCGTGAGCATCGCGCAGAACACGAGCCCATAGAACGCCGTCTCGGCGGCCAGCGTCCAATAGACCTCGTCCAGCCACTGGCCCGTGACGCCCTTGGGCACCATCAGCATGGCGTGGATATAGGGCAGGATGAGCTCGGATGCCGGACCAGTGCCGAACAGCAGCAGGACGAGGAAGCTCGCGGTGGCGCAAACCCAGACCGCCGGATAGAGCCTGAGCGCGCGGCCGAGCAGAAACGCGCCCGGTGAAGATGTGCTCGCGGAATTCGCAATGACGAAACCGGAGATCACGAAAAAGATCTCGACGCCGACCCAGCCGAACCACGTGAAGGCCGCGGCGGAGGGGTAGATCACGTCAGCGGCGACGGTGCGCTCGAAGCCGGGGACACCGATCGACGTCCAGGCCCAGGACCAGAACATCTGGTGGAAAATGGCAACGCCGAGCGCGGCGGCGAAGCGCAGCGGATCCAGCAGGGGCAAATGGCTCTTCACGGCAATGGACCGGATTCATGCGACGATGACGCAGGAGATAGTGAATCCGGTCAGGGTGCTCTGCGAGGTGGGTCACACATGCTCCAGCGCGCCGACTGTGCAGATCTCAGTGTGGGAGTAGGTGTCCTCAGCTCTCGAGTCCCGGACGCAGCGCAGCGTCACTTCCAACGAAGCGCTGCAGAGCCGGGGCCCATGCCTCCATTGTGCCGTGTTGGCTTCTGGGTCTCGGCTCTGCGCAGCAGCGTTGCAAGCTGCAGCGCGTCCGGGACACGAGATGGCACAAAATAAAACGGGGCCCGAAAGGGCCCCGCAAAACTCCTCGACGCTTAAGCCGATCTTACTTGATCTTGGCTTCGCGGAATTCGACGTGCTTGCGCGCGACCGGGTCGTACTTCTTCTTGACCAGCTTGTCGGTCATGGTGCGCGAATTCTTCTTGGCGACGTAGTAGAAGCCGGTGTCGGCCGAGGACACGAGCTTGACCTTGATGGTGACCGCTTTGGCCATGTTCAGAACCTCAGGAATGAAGGGAATCTGGAGCCGGCCAAACGGCCCGCGTTGGCCGGCAACCTAGCCAGAAACCGCCTGATGTCAAGGTTTTAGGGGTCGAAAACTGCCCGAAACGGGCCCTTTACCCCTCGAAGAACCGGTTTTTCGGCCTGGGCAGGCCGAGATTCTCCCTCAAAGTGGGCCCTTCATACTCTTTCCGGAAAATCCCGCGCCGCTGCAGCTCCGGGACCACCTTGTCGACGAAATCGTCGAGGCCGGCGGGCAGGAACGGGAACATGATGTTGAAGCCGTCGGAGCCGCGCCCGACCAGCCATTCCTCCATCTGGTCGGCGATGGTTTTGGCGGTGCCGACAAAGGACAGCCCGCCATAGCCGCCGACGCGCTGGGCGAGCTGGCGTACGGTGAGCTTGTCGCGCCTGGCGAGGTCGACCATGCGCTGGCGGCCGCTCTTGCTGGCATTGGTTTCCGGAATCTCCGGCAGCTGTCCGTCCGGATCGAAGCCGGAGGCGTCGGTGCCGAGGATGACGGAGAGCGAGGCGATGGCGCTGTCGTAATGCACGCGGCTGTCGAGCAAGGCGCGCTTTTCCTTGGCCTCATCGACGCTGTCGCCGACCACGACGAAGGCGCCGGGCAGGATCTTGAGATGCTCGGGGTCGCGGCCGATCTTCTCCATGCGGCCCTTGATGTCGGCATAAAGCTTTTGCCCGTCGGCGAGACTGCCGCCGCCGGTGAAGACAGCTTCGGCCGTTTCGGCTGCGAGCTGCTTGCCGTCTTCGGAGGCGCCGGCCTGAACGATCACGGGCCAGCCCTGCACGGGGCGGGCGATGTTGAGGGGACCGCGCACCTTCAGATATTTGCCGTGGTGGTCGAGCGTGTGCATCTTGGCGGGATCGAAGAACAGGCCGCTCTCGACGTCGCGCACGAAGGCGTCGTCGGCGAAGGAATCCCACAGGCCCGTGACGACGTCGTAGAACTCGCGGGCGCGCTTGTAGCGCTCGGCGTGCTCCATGTGATCGTCGAGGCCGAAATTCAGCGCGGCGTCCGGGTTCGACGTCGTGACGATATTCCAGCCGGCGCGACCGCCGCTGAGATGGTCGAGCGAGGCAAAGCGGCGCGCGACGTGATAGGGCTCGTCGAAGGTGGTCGAACCCGTCGCGATCAGGCCGATCCGCTCGGTGACCGCGGAGAGCGCCGACAGCAGCGTGAACGGCTCGAACGAGGTCACGGTGTGGCTGCGCTTCAGCGCATTGACCGGCATGTTCAACACGGCGAGGTGATCGGCCATGAAGAAGGCGTCGAACTTGCCGGCCTCGAGCTTCTGGATCAGCGTCTTGATGTGGTCGAAATTGAAATTGGCGTCGGGCCAGGCCCCGGGATAGCGCCAGGCGCCAGTGTGGATGCTGATCGGGCGCATGAACGCGCCAAGCTTGAGTTGCCGTTGTGCCATCGCCCGGTGTCCTTCTTCATTGTCGTTCGGAAAGACATAGGCACGCGCGGGAACTCCGCCATTGGCGGGAGCGGGAAGATTATTTTGTTTTTTGCAGCTGTCTCAGCACGTCATTCCGGGACGCGCCTGCATGGCGCGAACGAGGGTGCGCGTTTCCGCACCCATCGGGCTGCGGAGACGATGGATGAATGGATTCCGGGCTCGCGCTACGCGCGCTCCGGAATGACGAGAGGAGAGAGGCGCGCCCCGCAATACAGCCTCAGCCCAAAATATCCTTTTGCATCTTGCCGCCGTAGAAATGGAAGAACGGCACCGGCGCGTCGTGGCGAAGCGGGCCCGTGGCAAGACGGGTGTCGAGCTCGTTGAGCACGTTGCGCGTCATCGGATGCAGGTCGGCCAGCGGCTTCGAGCCGAGCTCGACCCAGACCAGCTCGACCAGCTCGGCATCGGCGTGGATGACGCCGTCGACGCGATGGGTGATCGCGGAGGCGTCCGCGGTGAAGAAGCGCGTGTCGAAGCGCTTGACGCGGCCGGGCGGGGTGATCGCACGGGCGATCAGGAACAGGCTGGAGGGATCGGGCAGCAGGCCGGCATCGGCGAATGGCTTCCAGGGACCGTCGAGCTTCGTCAGCTTGGCCTCGGTCTTGCGGCCGAGGCAGAGACCGGTCTCCTCGCAGGCTTCGCGGATCGCGGCAATCGCCAGCGACTTCGCGCGCGAGGCCGGCGTCTTCGGGCTGCCCTTGGCGAGATTGGCTTCCAGCTCGGCGGTGATCGGCGCGGCGCAGGGCACGCGATAATCGGCCTTGTCGACGCGTCCACCCGGGAAGACGAATTTCCCGGGCATGAACACCACCTTGTCGTGGCGTTTGCCGACCAGCACCTTCGGAATGGCGCCGCTGCGATCGACCAGGATCAGGGTCGCCGCATCCCGGGGACGAAAATAGGGATGATGGTCCGCTTCCTTTTCCTCGTGGACCTTTGCCTTGTCCGCGACTTGCGCAATATCCGTCATGTCCTCACCCGAACTCTTCTTGCTTATTTGGCCTATACCGGCGGAATACCATCGGGAGGGCTCTCGTCAAACCCGTGCATACGCAGAGCCCATTGCAAGCCGACCACAGCTCCCTTCACCGGCTGCAGCAGCGCGAGCGAGGCGACGAAGGTGAAGGGCAGATAGGCCGCGAAGCTGATCCAGACCGGCGTGGTGTAATTGGTCTCGATCCACAAAACGGCCGGCACCACGATGTGGCCGACGATGACGATGACGAGATAGGCGGGCAGGTCATCGGCGCGGTGCGGCGTGAAATCGAGGCCGCATTTGGCGCAATTGTCTGCCGTCTTCAGGAAGGCGCGGAACAGCTTGCCTTCGCCGCAGCGCGGGCAGCGGCCGCGAAAGCCGCGCTTCATCGCCGCAAGGACATCGCGCTTCTCGACGAGGCCGCTCTCGCGCGTCCAGATTTTTGGGACCGTGCTCATCGTCACCATGCTTTGCCCTTCTTGCCCTTGGGTTTTCCCTTGGGTTTCCCCTTGTTCTTCTTCCCCTTGCCGGATTTTGGCTTCGACGGCTTGCGTTTTTTATCCGGGCTGCGTCCGGGATGGGCCTTGAACGAGGGGCGGCGTTGTGGGCCAGGTCGCCTGCGGTCGCGCGGGTTCGTCTCACTGGAGGATGACAGCAGCTCGAAGCGCAGCGCGCCCGCAATGGGGGCGGCTTCGATCAGGCGGACATCGACGACGTCGCCCAGCTGATACATGGTGCCGCTGCGCGTGCCGATCAGCGCATGGCGGCTCTCATCATAGTTGAAATATTCCGTGCCGAGGGATCGGATCGGGATCAATCCGTCGGCGCCGGTCTCGGCGAGCTTGACGAACAGGCCGGCGCGGGTGACGCCGGAGACGCGGCCCTGGAAGCTGGCGCCGATGCGGTCGGCGAGGTGATGGGCGATCAGGCGGTCGACGGTCTCGCGCTCCGCCTTCATCGCGCGCCGCTCGGTCACCGAGATGTGGGCCGCGACCTCGCTCAGGGTTTCCGGCGTCTCGCTGTCGGGCAGGGCGCCTTCGCCGAGGCCGAGCGCGCGGACCAGCGCGCGGTGCACGACGAGGTCGGCATAGCGGCGGATCGGCGAGGTGAAATGCGCGTAGCGACGCAAATTCAGGCCGAAGTGCCCGTAGTTCTCGGAGGAGTATTCGGCCTGCGCCTGCGCGCGCAGCACCACCTCGCTGACCAGCGGGTAATAGTCGTGGCCTTCGAGCTGGGCCAGCACGCGGTTGAACGTGGTGGGACGCAGCGCGCCCGCTTTGGCGAAGGGAACGTCCAGGGTCTCCAGGAATTCCGCGAGGGCGTGGACCTTCTCCAGCGTCGGCTCGTCATGCACGCGGTAGATCAGCGGCAGCGACTTCTTCTCCAGCATCTCGGCTGCCGCGACGTTGGCGAGGATCATGAACTCCTCGATCAGCTTGTGCGCATCGAGACGCTCCGGCACCACGACGCGGTCGACCGTACCGTCGCTCTTCAGCAGGATCTTGCGCTCGGGCAGATCGAGATTGAGCGGATCGCGCTCGTCGCGCGCGCGCTTGGCGCAGGCATAGGCGGCGTAGAGCGGCCTCAATATCGGATCGAGCAGGGGGCCGGTGGTGTCGTCGGGTCGTCCGTCGATCGCGGCCTGCGCCTGTGCGTAGCTCAGCTTCGCCGCCGAGCGCATCAGGATGCGATGGAAGCTATGCGAGCGCTTGCGGCCGTCGGGCCCGAGCACCATGCGCACCGCGAGCGCGCCGCGTGGCTCGCCCGGCACCAGCGAGCAGAGATTGTTCGAGATCCGCTCGGGCAGCATCGGTACGACGCGGTCGGGGAAATAGACCGAGTTGCCGCGGTCGAGCGCGTCGCGGTCGAGCGCCGAGCCCGGCCGCACGTAGAAGCTGACATCGGCAATGGCGACGTTGACGATGAAGCCGCCTCTGTTGTTGGGATTGTCGTCTGCTTGCGCGTGCACCGCGTCGTCATGATCCTTCGCATCCGGGGGATCGATGGTGACGAGCGGCACGTCGCGCCAGTCCTCGCGTCCCTTCAGGTTCGCGGGCTCCGCGGCTTCCGCTTCGCGCTCCGCGGCGGAGGAGAATTGCAAGGGAATGTCGTGGGCGTAGATCGCGATCAGGCTGATCGCCTTCTCGGATTTGACCGAGCCGAGCTTTTCTTTGACCCGGCCGGAGGCGAGGCCGAAGCTGCGGGTGCGCACGATGTCGACGCTGACGAGGTCGCCATCCTGCGCGCCGTGGGTATCGGCTGCGGCGATGTTCAGCTCGCGGTCGGCGGCCTTCTTGTCGACGGGGACGAGCCGTCCGCCGCCTTCGGGCAGGCTGCGGAAGACGCCGAGGATGCGGGACTTGGTCTTGTCGAAGACCTTGATGATGTGGCCGCGATAGGCCGGGCCTTCGGTCTCGTCCGAGCGCTCGATGCGCAGCAGCACGCGGTCGCGGACGCCGGCTGCGGTGCCGGGCTTGGGCCGGCGTGGCATCTCGATGAGGATCTTTGGCGGCTCGCCGCTCTCGACCTCGTCCCATTCGGTGGGGGAGGCGATCAGCTCGCCGTCACTGTCACGGCCGGTGATGTCGGCGACCAGCGTCGGCGGCAGCGTGTCCGGCTCGGACACCTTGTGGCGCTTCTTCTTGATTGTGCCGTCGTCGGCGAGCTCGCGCAGCATGCGCTTGAGCGCGATGCGATCGGCGTTCTTCAGGCCGAACTCGCGTGCAATGTCGCGGGTGCCGACGTTTCCTTGATTTGCCTTGATGAAGGCGACGATGGCTGCCCTGTCGGGAAAGCCATGGTCATTCTTGCGTTTCACTTAACCTCTAATTGGTGCCGGCACTCTTCTTGGCCGGAGCCTTGGCAGCGGCCTTGGTCGGCGACGTCTTTGCGGTCGACGACACGGCGGCGCGCGCCTTGCTGGTGGATTCGGTTTTCGATTTGGCCGCCTTCTTCGCGGCCGGTTTCTTCGGCTTGGGCGGGGTGTCCTCGCCATCCGCAGCCTTCGCTGCGGTCTTCTTGGTCTTGGCCGGCTTGGCGGCCTTCTTGGCCTTCGCTTTTCCGCCGCCCTTGGCCGCGCGCTCGTCGATCAGTGCGATCGCCTGGGCGAGCGTGACAGTGTCCTTTTCGAACTCGGCCGGGATCGTCGCGTTGACGCCGCCCGCGGTGACATAGGCGCCGTAACGGCCGCTCTTCACGGTGACGGTGCCGAGGCTCGGATGATCGCCGATCGCCTTGCCGGGGTCGGCGCCGAAGCGCCGGCTCGGGCCCTTGGCGACCTTCTCCGCGATGAGTGTGACCGCGCGGTTGAGGCCGATGTCGAACACCTCGTCGCCGCTCTCGAGGCTGGCATAGGTCTTCTCGTGCTTCACGAACGGCCCGAAGCGGCCGAGGCCCGCCGTGATCGGCTGACCTGTCTCCGGATGTTTTCCGATTTCGCGCGGCAGCGACAAGAGCTTCAGCGCAAGCTCGAGGTCGACATCGCCGGGCGAGGTGCCTTTCGGGATGCCGGCGCGCTTCGGCTTCTCGCCCTCCTCGTAATCCTTCTGCTCGCCGAGCTGGATGTAGGGCCCGAACCGACCGGCCTTCACCCAGACATCGCGCCCCGTATCGGGATCCTGGCCGAGCGAACGGTCGGCGGTCGCCTCGCTGTCGGCGGCGAGCTGGCGGGTGTAGCGGCACTCCGGGTAGTTCGAGCAGCCGACGAAGGCGCCGAACTTGCCGGCCTTCAGGTTGAGCCGTCCGCTGCCGCAGCTCGGGCACTGCCTGATGTCGCCGCCATCCGCGCGCGGCGGATAGATGTGCTGGCCCAGCATGTCGTCGAGCACGTCCAGCACCTGCGCGACGCGCAGCCCCTTGATGTCGTCGACGGCACCGATGAAGCCGGTCCAGAAATCCTTCAGAACCTGCTGCCAGGAGATCTCGTTGTTGGAGATGCGATCGAGCTGCTCTTCGAGCGAGGCCGTGAAGTCATATTCGACGTAGCGCGCAAAGAAGCTCTCGAGGAACGCGACCACGACGCGGCCCTTGTCCTCGCCGTGCAGACGCTTCTTCTCCAGCTTGACGTAGCCGCGGTCCTTCAGAACCTGGAGGATCGAGGCGTAGGTCGAGGGCCGGCCGATGCCGAGCTCTTCCATGCGCTTGACCAGCGAGGCCTCGGAGAAGCGCGGCGGCGGCTCGGTGAAGTGCTGGGTGACGGAGAGCGACTGCCGCTTCAAGGCGTCGTTCGGGCTCATCGCGGGCAGGCGGCGGGAGTCCTCGTCCTCCTCGTCGTCGCGGCCTTCCTGGTAGAGCGCGAGGAAGCCGTCGAACTTGACGACCTGGCCGGTGGCGCGCAGCTCCAGCGTGCGGGAGCCGGCCTTCGCGGTGATGTCGACGGTGGTGCGCTCGAGCTCGGCCGATTCCATCTGGCTCGCGATGGTGCGCTTCCAGATCAGCTCATAGAGCCTCGCCTGGTCGGCATCGAGCTTGCGGCTCATGCTGTCGGGGCGGCGCGACATGTCGGTCGGGCGGATCGCTTCGTGCGCTTCCTGGGCGTTCTTGGCCTTGGCCTGGTACTGCCGGGGGGCGTCCGGCACGTAGGCGTTGCCGTAATCCTCGCCGATCACCTTGCGCGCCTGGGTGATCGCCTCGGGGGCGATCTGCACGCCATCGGTACGCATATATGTAATGAGTCCGGTGGTCTCGCCGCCGATGTCGATGCCTTCATAGAGGCGCTGGGCGATGCGCATGGTGTGCGCCGGCGCAAAGCCGTATTTGCGGCTGGCCTCCTGCTGCAGCGTCGAGGTGGTGAAGGGCGCCTGCGGATTGCGCCGGGCGGGCTTCGCATCGACCGCGGTGACTGCGTAGCTGGCAGCTTCCAGCGCCTTCTTGAAGTCTTCGGCTTCCGCGCCGGTGCCGATGTCGAGGCGCTGGATCTTCTTGCCGTCGGCGCCGACGAGGCGGGCCTCGAAGGCATCGCCGCGCGGGGTGAGCAGGGTCGCGATCAGCGACCAATATTCACGTGCGACGAACTTCTCGATCTCGAGCTCGCGGTCGCAGACGAGGCGCAGCGCCACCGACTGCACGCGGCCGGCGGAGCGGGCGCCCGGCAGCTTGCGCCACAGCACGGGGGAGAGGGTGAAGCCGACCAGATAGTCCAGCGCTCGGCGCGCCATGTAGGCGTCGACCAGCGCGCCGTCGATCTCGCGCGGATGCTTCATCGCGTCCGTGACGGCCTGCTTGGTGATGGCGTTGAACACCACGCGCTCGATCTTCTGATCCTTCAGCGCGCGCTTCTCCTTCATCACCTCCAGCACGTGCCAGGAGATGGCCTCGCCCTCGCGATCAGGGTCGGTCGCCAGAATCAGACGGTCGGCGCCCTTCAGGGACTTTGCGATATCGTTGAGCCGGCCGGCCGCCTTCGGGTCGACCTCCCAGATCATCTTGAAATTGGCATCGGGATCGACGGAACCGTTCTTCGCCGGCAGGTCGCGGACATGGCCGAACGAGGCCAGAACCTCATAGGACGAGCCCAAATACTTGTTGATCGTCTTGGCTTTCGCCGGCGACTCCACAATGACGATATTCATGTAGTTCCAGTAACTTACGGGAAAATTTGGGGCCGAAAACGAAAAGACTCGGGTCGGCCGTTTCGCCCCGAACATGGGTGGTGAGGCCTCCGCTGTCAAATCGAGGGCTGTTGAAAGCCCGCGGAATGGGAAAAGTTTCATATCGAGAAAGTTGTAAAATACCACCTTGGAGTTGCGGTCGCTATCGGCGTAATGTTTCTGCGGGGCATGGATTCGGGGTGGGCTGGTGACTAGGCCGGGAAAGAAACGGGCGCGCACCGCTATCGGTGCGCCGGGAGGCTCGCGTCACGAGGAACCGGGGGAAGGCGGCGTGGACGAGGCCGTCGCCTTTATCGCCGAGCAGGTCGGCGCGTTGCGCAAGCTCGCCGAGCGTCACAAGCTGGACGTGCTCCATTATCTGTTGGGCATGACCAAGCTCGAAGCCGACGAGCATTTGAGGCTGCGGAGCAAGCGCAAGCTGTCGTGAGAACTCTCTGATTGCTTCACTGCGCTCGCAATGACGGCCTGGCGGCAGTCGTGTGCTATCACGCTGACCGCCGCCGCGGCGCGGGTCGCGGCTTCAGCATGGTCTCCGCCGGCGAGAGCAGCCGCCCGTCCTCCGACCGCAACTCCAGCTTCTTCACCGGGCGCCCTTTCTCGCGATCCACCAAAATCGTCGCGATCTCCTCGGGGTGGGCGTCGAACTCTTCGCTCCATTGCCGCAGCGCCACCAGGATCGGGAAGGTGCCGCGGCCCTTCGGCGTCAGCACATATTCCTGATACGCGCTGCCGTCGGAGGCGGGGGCGGTGGCCAGAATGCCGTGGTCGACCAGCGAACGCAGCCGCACCGACAAGATGTTCTTGGCCATGCCGAGCTTGTTCTGAAACTCGCCGAAGCGGCGCAGGCCGAACAGCGCCTCGCGGATGATCAGCAGCGACCACCAATCGCCGATCGCCTCCAGCGAGCGCGCGATCGGGCAGGCATCGCCCTCGAAGCTCGTTCGTTTCACCATCGTTCCCGGTCCTGTCGCGTTCGCACGATCCGAACGCCGATCACGCGCTTGTGTGGTTGCATCATAAAACCATAGGGCCTAGATAGCAATCTGGTTTTATGATGCAACCACTGGAGGCGAATGTGAGACTGACGAACAAGACGGCCCTGATCACCGGCGGCAATAGCGGCATCGGCCTTGCGACCGCAAAACTGTTCGTGGCCGAGGGCGCCAAGGTGGTGATCACCGGGCGCAATACGGAGACGCTGGAGGTCGCTGCGAAGGAGCTCGGGCCGAACGCGCTCGCACTCGCCGCCGATGCCACCAACATCGCCGCGACCGAAGCTGCGATCAAGCAGGGCGCCGAAAAGTTCGGCAAGTTCGACATCGCGTTCGCCAATGCCGGCATCGCCGGTGGCACGCCGCTGGGCTCGGCCACGCTCGACGTCTTCGAGAAGGTCATCAGCACCAACTTGACCGGCGTGTTCTTCACGGTGCAGTCGGCGCTGCCCTATCTCAACGACAACGCCTCGATCATCCTCAACGGCTCGGTGATCTCGGTGCTCGGCATTCCCGGCTACTCGGCCTATGGCGCCGCCAAGGCTGGCGTGCGGGCGATGGCGCGGATCATGGCGTCGGAGCTGTCGCCGCGCGGCATTCGCGTCAACGTGGTCGCGCCTGGTGCAATTCGCACCCCGATCTGGGGACCTGCGACCGCGACGCCGGAAGCCGAGAAGGCGTTCGAGAAGCGGATTGCGCTGACGACGCCGCTCGGGCGCATTGGTGAAACGGATCACGTCGCGAAGACGGTGCTGTTCCTCGCCTCGGATGATTCTGCGCATGTGCAGGGCCAGGAGATTTTCGTCGACGGCGGCGCGGTGGCATCGCCGAGCGGCGCGCCGATCTATCGAGGCTGATCAAGTGAAGTGAAAATTGAATCGGTCGGCGCGACCGCCGCGGTTGCGCCGACCGGTGCCTGCATCTCCATAGCTGTATTTTCGTGAACCTTGCGTGAGGCGTTGAACCTTCGCGTGGTCTGCCAAGACATTTTTACGGGCAGGGGTCACAAGACTCATTTTCAGGGAGCCCGTGATGCCAAAGGCAGCTCGCATTTTTCCGTCGATTTCAACACCGCGTATTTACACCGAAGATTCCACCGTTTCCGCCGGTCGTTCCGGCGCTTCCGAGTTGATCGGAGTGGCTCTTTTCGCCGGCATCGGCCTGTTCATATCGCTCGTCGCCGTCATCCTGGGTATTCAGGGCGCCTGGTTTTAGCTTCGCCAACAAGTCAGCCGCCGCCGGAGTCCGGCAGCGGCTGGTGTCGATGTGAATCTTACGCGGCGCGCAGGCTGGTGGCCGCCTGAAGCGCGCTGGCGAGCGACTTCTCGCGATGCTCCGGCCCGACCTGGATGCCGTCCGCGATGATGAATTCGGGAGTCTGGATGCCCATGAAGCCGAAGACGCCGCGCAAGTAGGTTTCAAGGTGCTCCAGCGCCGCAGCGGGCGAGCCCGCGCCGTAATAGCCGCCCCTCGAGATCGCGACGATCACGCGCTTGGCGCCGGCGAGGCCCTGCGGCCCGTTCGCGTCATATTTGAACGTCTTCCCCGCAACGAGAACGCGGTCGATCCAGGCCTTGAGCTGGCTGGGGATCGTAAAATTGTACATGGGCGCGCCGATCACGACGATGTCGGCCGCCAGGAACTCGTCCAGCGCCGCCGCGCTCGCGGCAAGGTCGGGGCCGAGTTCCGCCGGTGCGGGCGCGCCCTGCGCAGCCGCCAAATGCGAGCCGGAGAGGTGAGCGAGCGGGGTCTGGGTCAGGTCGCGATAGACCACTTCCAACGAGGGCGTCGCCTGGCGCAGCCGGTCGACGATGGCGGCGGAGACCTGCCGGGAGACCGAGTGGGGGCCGAGGACGCTGGAGTCGAGATGGAGGAGTTTCATTTGGGATCACCCTGGTATAAGTTTGTAACCAGAGCTACATGAGTGACCGTCAAAATCCCCGCAAGAACGCACTTTTTTGAGCCACGGGCACATCTTTGGAACCGACACACACGGAATTGCCTGCCTCGCCGGCACCTCATCCGGATCATGCCGACTGCCGCGGCGTGGCCTCGGTGCTCGCGCGCGTCGGGGACAAATGGAGTGTGTTCGTCATCATGAACCTGAGCGACGGGCCGAAGCGCTTCAACGAGCTCAAGCGCATGATCAGCGGCATCTCGCAGCGGATGCTTACCCTGACGCTCCGCGGGCTGGAGCGCGACGGCCTCGTCACGCGCACGATCTTCCCGACCATTCCGCCGCGCGTGGACTACGAGCTGACCGATCTCGGTCGCGGCCTGCAGCAGCCGGTGAAGGCGCTCGGACAGTGGGCCATGGACCATCTGATGCAGATCGAGGCTGCACGGACGCGGTTCGATAAGCGCAACGACAGCTAGAGCAGGGACACCAATCCGCCGCCGTGGCGTTCGAGCTTTCCGGCGAGCTCGAGCTCCAGCAGCACCGTGCGCACGATCGCGGGCGAGGCGCCGGACATCCGCACCAGATCGTCGATCGAGATTGGCGCCGGGCCGAGCAGGCCTGTGATCTGGTCGCGGTCGTGGCCTTGCGGATCGCTCTCGAACGGCTCGCTGTCCGGCTCGCCCGCAGGGATCATCAGCGGCCGCTCCATGATCGGCTGCACTGCATTGATGATGTCGGCAGCTTCGGTGACCAGCGTCGCGCCCTGCTTGATCAGATCGTTGGCGCCAGCAGCGCGCGGATCGAGCGGCGAGCCTGGCACCGCGAACACCTCGCGGCCCTGTTCGGCGGCCATGCGCGCGGTGATCAGCGAGCCCGAGCGGTGCGCCGCCTCCACCACGACCACGCCGAGCGAAGCGCCCGAGATCAGCCGGTTGCGGCGAGGGAAATCACGGGCGCGCGGCTCATGGCCGAGCGGCATCTCGGAGATCGCAGCGCCTTCGTGATCGAGGATCGCCGTGAGCAGATCGCCATGCTCGGGCGGATAGATGCAATCATGGCCGCCGGCGAGCACGGCGATGGTGCCGCTTTCGACGCTGGCGCGATGCGCGGCCTGGTCGACGCCCCGCGCGAGTCCCGAGATGACGACGAAGCCGGCCTCGCCAACCTCGCGCGCCAGGAGACCTGCGAATTTCAGCCCGGCGCCGGAGGCGTTGCGCGAACCGACGATCGCGATCATCGGACGCATCAGGCTCTTGCTGTCGCCGCGCACCGCGAGCAGCGGCGGCGCATCGTCGATCATCGCCAGCCGTGAGGGATAACCGTCCTCGCCCGGCGCAAGCCAGGCGATGCCGAACTTGCGGCTTGCGGCAAGCTCGGCCCTGGCTTCATCTGCGCTGCAGATGCGCCCAGACCGCTGCGCGCCGCCGCGGCGCGCCAGATCAGGCAGCCGCTCCAATGCCGCGCGCGCCGTGCCGAAATGATCGACCAGCGAACGGAAGGTACGCGGGCCCACATTGTCGGAGCGGATCAGCCGCAGGCGGTCGATCCGCTCGGCGTCGGTCAGCTCTACGCTCGGATTGATGGCGTCCACGGCGTCTCCTTGTGGGGGCAGCATGGAACAACCTGAGGGCGTTACGCAACAGCGACGTGTGCTTGCGCGGCCTCATCGCGATGCTAAAAGCGATGCCAATAAGAAGGGTTTTGCCATGATCTCACTCGCCGACCTGCAGCGCCGCATTGAAGCCGGCGAGTTGTCGCCCGCTGCCGCCATCGCCCAATCGCATGCGGCGATCGAGGCCAAGGAGAAGGACGTCCGCGCCTTCGTCCGTCACGACAAGGCTGCGAAGGCGCAAGGCTCGGGCCCGCTGCGCGGCATCGCCGTTGGCATCAAGGACATCATCGACACCGCTGACATGCCGACCGAGATGGGCTCGGAGATCTATCGCGGCTGGCAGCCGCGCGCCGATGCGGCCGTCGTGATGATGCTGAAGCGGGCGGGCGCTACCATCATCGGCAAGACCACGACCACGGCATTTGCCTCGCGCGATCCAACCCCGACGCTCAATCCGCACAATCCCGGCCATTCGCCGGGCGGCTCGTCCTCGGGCTCGGCGGCCGCCGTCGGCGCGGGCATGATCCCGCTGGCGCTGGGCACCCAGACCGGCGGCTCGGTGATCCGGCCCGCGGCCTATTGCGGGACCGCCGCGATCAAGCCCTCGTTCCGTATGCTGCCGACGGTGGGCGTGAAGTGTTATTCGTGGGCACTCGACACGGTCGGCCTGTTCGGCGCGCGTGCGGAGGATCTCGCGGGCGGACTCCTGGCGATGACGGGCCGCACCGAATTCTCCGGCATCGTTCCGGCGAAGGCACCGCGCATCGGCGTGGTCAGGCAGGAGTTTGCAGGCAGCGTCGAGCCGGCGGCCGAAGAGGGCTTGCAGGCCGCGATCAAGGCGGCGGAGCGCGCCGGTGCCAGCGTGCAGGCCATCGACCTGCCCCAGGCGGTGCAGGAGGCCTGGCGCGTCCACCCCATCGTGCAGGATTTCGAGGCACATCGCGCGCTGGCCTGGGAGTTTTCCGAGCGTCATGACGAGATCGCGCCGATGCTGCGGGCAAGCCTCGATGCGACGGCCCATCTGACGCCGAAGGAATATGACGAGGCGCGCCGGATCAGCCGTCGCGGCCGCCGCGAGCTCGGCGAATTGTTCGAGGGCGTCGATGTGCTCCTGACCTATTCGGCGCCGGGCACCGCGCCGGCCAAGGCGCTCGCGACCACAGGCGATCCCCGTTACAACCGGCTCTGGACCTTGATGGGCAATCCTTGCGTCAACGTGCCGGTGCTGAAGGCGGGTGGCCTGCCTGTTGGTGTGCAGTTGATCGCACGCTTTGGCAACGACGCGCGCGCGCTCGCGACGGCGTGGTTCCTGGAGGAGGCGCTGGCGAAGTCAGGTTAGCGCGGGCTCGGGAGCGGCGAGGGTCTGTGCGGATGCGGACGGCGGCGCGGCGGTCTTGGCATCTTGCCCGAGCCAGCGCTCGGCGGCTGCGCGGCCGCTCCGGTACAGCAGCCGGATGAAGCCGCGGCCGAGATCGGTCGAAGAGCGCTGCGCCAGGCCGTCAATGGAGTCTTCGGCCGCGATGCGGGTGAGCCGCAGCGACGATGCCGCGTGCGATTGCGCCCATGCGATCGCCGCGATCTCGGCATTGAGCGCGGCGTTCGCCGCAATCTGGTCGAGCCGGCGGTCGATCGCGGCGAGGGTGATCGGCACATAGCTGTCGCGCGCCGGCGTGACCTGGACGAGCAGGACGTCGGACGTCGTCGTCTCCTGCGCGAGGCGCAGCAGGGGCGGATTGCCGCCGAAGCCGCCGTCCCAATAGGCCTCGCCGTCGATCTCGACGGCACAGTGAACCAGCGGCGGACAGGTCGAGGCCAGCGCGACGTCGGCGGTCACAGCGTCGTTGCGGAAGATCTGCTGCTGTCCGTCGCGGATCCGCGTCGCCGCGATCAGGAGTCTTGGTGCGTTCGGATCGCTCAGCGCCGCGAAATTGATGTCGCGCGACAGTGCCTGCCTGAGCGGATCGAGATCGACCGGATCGAACTGGCCGGAGCGCAGCGTCGGACCGAACGCGACCGAGCTTCCCGCCGGCGAAAAACCGCCGACCAGCATCAGCGAGCGGAACGAGGCCTCGTGCATCAAGCGGAGCCAGAACCGGCTCAGCCGGCTGCGCGCGGCTTCACGGCCGCCTTCGGCAAGACCGGAGGCGAGGAGGAGTGCATTGATGGCCCCGGCGCTGGCGCCGCTGATCGTGTCGATCTCGATCGGCTCTTCCAGCAGCCGCTCCAGCACGCCCCAGGTGAAGGCGGCAAAGGTGCCGCCGCCTTGTAGTGCGAGCGAGAGTTTTCGCGGTGGCCATTGATCGGGGCGCGTCTGCTCAACTCGCGCAGCGGTCGTTACGACCTCCATCGGCGCAGGCGCCGGCACAACGTGAGCAAACGCCGAAACGGAAGCGGGCTTTGGCGCTGGAGGCGGCGCGGGCGCATCGGACCAGATGGAGGTCGCCGACAGCAGCCGGCTTGCCGCAGTGCCCTGCGAACCACCGTCATCTCGCGTGCCGTCAATCTTCTCGCTCATTCTGAGCAACCGCGTAACGCCATTTGCCCTGTCAGGATGACAGGCGTGGAACCTGTACGCCACTGCCCGCCGCGAGTCAGCGGCGAGTTGCGAACAGGATTTGACATATAATGCAGAGAGGGGCTTTCGGTATCCGTAGATGCCCTGGCTGTCGTCGGTGCGACTACGCCTTCTCGCCGATCCGGCTTTCCTTGCCCGCTTGCAGCCGCTTGATGTTCTCGCGATGCGCGTAGAACATCAGCAGCGTCAGCACCGCGAACAATGCTGCGAGTGCGAGGTGCCCGAACCACCACAGGAAGACCGGCGTGATGAACGCCGCCACCAGTGCCGACAGCGACGAGTAGCGGGTGGTGAAGGCGGTCGCGAGCCAGAGCAGGCAGAACACCACCATGCCGGGCCAGAACAGGCCGAGCAGGACGCCGATATAGGTCGCGACGCCCTTGCCGCCCTTGAACTTGAGCCAGACCGGGAAGAGATGGCCGAGGAAGGCACCGAGCCCGGCCACCATGGCGGCATTGGGCCCTGCGAGGTAGCCGGCGATCACCACGGCGGCGGTGCCCTTGAGCGCATCGAGCAACAGGGTGCCGGCGGCAAGGCCCTTGCTCCCGGTGCGCAGCACATTGGTGGCGCCGATGCTGCCGGAGCCGATCGAGCGGATATCCTGCGTGCCGGCGAGCCGGGTCAGGACGAGGCCGAACGGAATCGAGCCGAGCAGATAGCCGATGACGAAAGCCACTGGCAGGAAGGCTTCAAGCCCCATGGCGGAAGCTCCAAAGGCTGGATTTCAGGTCAGACATGCTCGTACACCGTGCGGCCGCCGACAATGGTGCGCACCACGCGGCCTGTAAAGCGGGCCTCGTCGAACGGGGTGTTCTTGCAGGGCGATTTGAGGTCGGCGGGATCGACCACCCAGGGCACATCGGGGTCGATCACGATGACGTCGGCCGGGCTGCCGGCGCGCAGGGTTCCGCCAGGCAGGCCCAGCAGCTCGGCCGGGCGGGTCGACATCGCGCGGATCAGCGTCTTCAGGTCCATCTCGCCATTGTGCACGAGGCGCAGGCCCGCCGGCAGCATGGTCTCCAGGCCGACGGCGCCGGGGGCCGCTTCGGCGAACGGCAGGCGCTTGACCTCGACGTCCTGCGGATTGTGGTCGGACATGATGACGTCGAGGAGGCCGGAGGCCACCGCGGCCACCAGCGCGCGGCGGTGGTCCTCGCTGCGCAGCGGGGGCGACAGCTTCAGGAAGGAACGGTAGGGGCCGATGTCGTTCTCGTTCAGCGCCAGATGGTTGATCGAGACCGAGGCGCTGACGGCAAGCCCGGCATCGCGGGCGCGCTGCAGGATGTCGAGGGAGTCGATGCAACTCAGCGAGGCCGCGTGATAGCGGCCGCCGGTCAGGGCGACGAGGCGCATGTCGCGTTCGAAGATGACGGCCTCGGCCGCACTCGGGATGCCCATCAGGCCGAGGCGCGAGGCGAACTCGCCTTCGTTCATCACGCCTTCGCCGACGAGATCGGGGTCCTCGGTGAAGTGCACGATCAGCGCGTCGAAATCGCGCGCGTAGGTCAGCGCGCGGCGCATCACCTGCGCATTGGTCACGCTTCTCGTGCCATCGCTGAAGGCGATCGCGCCTGCGGCCTTGAGCAGGCCGAACTCGGTCATCTCCTGGCCGTGCATGCCCTTGGTGAGGGCGGCCATCGGCTGGATGTTGACGATCGCGGTGTCGCGGGCGCGGCGCATCACGAAGTCGACGGTCGCCGAATTGTCGATCACCGGCGAGGTGTCGGGCTGGCAGATGATGGTGGTGATGCCGCCGGTCGCGGCCGCCTGGCTGGCGGTGGCGAAGGTCTCGCGATGGCTGAAGCCGGGTTCGCCGACGAAGGCGCGCATGTCGACCAGGCCGGGCGCGACGATCTTGCCGGAGCAGTTGACGATGTCGGTGCCCTCGGGGACGCCGGCCGCGCCAATGCCGCGGCGGGTCTCGCGGATGGTGCCGTCGGCGATCAGGACGTCGCCGACACCATCGAAATCCCTGGAGGGATCGACGACGCGGGCGTTGGCGAGCAGGATGGGGCGGCGATCGGTCAACATCGGCATCACGCGTTCGGCAGGTTACGGGCGAGCGCTTCCAGCACCGCCATGCGCACGGCGACGCCCATCTCCACCTGTTCGCGGATCAGGGACTGTGCGCCGTCGGCCACGATCGAGTCGATCTCGACGCCGCGGTTCATGGGGCCGGGATGCATCACGAGGGCGTCCGGCTTGGCGTAGGCGAGCTTCTTCTGGTCGAGTCCGAAATAATGGAAATATTCGGACGACGACGGCACGAAGGAGCCGTTCATGCGCTCGCGCTGCAGCCGCAGCATCATGACGATGTCGGCGCCGTTGAGACCCTCGCGCATGTCGCGCGCGACCTCGACGCCCATCCGCTCGATGCCGGGCGGCAGCAGCGTGGAGGGGCCGACCACGCGGACGCGGGCGCCCATGGTGTTGAGCAGGATGATGTTGGAGCGGGCGACGCGCGAATGCAGCACGTCACCGCAGATCGCGACCACGAGCCCCTCGATGCGGCCCTTGTTGCGGCGGATGGTGAGCGCGTCGAGCAGCGCCTGGGTCGGATGCTCATGCGCGCCGTCGCCGGCATTGATCACGGAACCGTCAACCTTGCGCGCCAGCAGTTCCACCGCGCCGGAGGCGTGATGGCGCATCACCAGGATGTCCGGGTGCATGGCGTTCAGCGTCATCGCGGTGTCGATCAGCGTCTCGCCCTTCTTGATGGACGAGGAGGCGACCGACATGTTCATGACGTCCGCGCCGAGCCGCTTTCCCGCGAGCTCGAACGAGGATTGGGTCCGGGTGGAGGCCTCGAAGAAGAGGTTCACCTGCGTCCGTCCCCGCAGGACGGTGCGCTTCTTGTCAACCTGGCGGTTGAGCTCGACATATTCTTCGGACAGGTCGAGCAGGCCGGTGATGTCGGCCGCGGAAAGGCCCTCGATGCCCAGCAAATGCCGGTGGCCGAGGACGAAGGTCGATTTCGATGTCATTAAAACGAGAGCTATAGGCGTGGACGGCGGGGTGGGCAAGGGCCAATGCCGGGGCGGGGAGTTATCCCCTGATCTGTCGGTTTGTCTTCTCCGTCATGCCCGGGCTTGTCCCGGGCATCCACGTTCTTGCACTGTGGCCGCAGAAAGGTCGTGGATGGCCGGGACAAGCCCGGCCATGACGTGTGGATGGATATTGTGAAATCAGTTCGAATTGCGATCGTCGTTGTCTTTGCTGCCTCATCCGCCCACGCCCAATCGCTCCCCGGCGATTTCGTTTATTTGCGCGACATCGACCCCAGCATCATCCAGGACATCCGCTACGCTACATCCAACAATTTCGTTGGCCGTCCGCTCGCCGGCTACAATGCGGGTGAATGCGTGGTGAAGCGCGAAGTCGGGCTGCGGCTGAAGGCGGTGCAGCAGGAGCTCGCCGCGCAAAATCTCTCGCTCAAGATGTTCGACTGCTACCGGCCGGCGCGGGCCTCGCTCGACATGGTCAAGTGGTCGCAGAACGGTCACGAGACCGCCGCCGAGCGGCGCTACAATCCGAAGATCCCGAAGACCGAGCTGTTCCGCCTCGGCTACATCGCCAGCCGCTCGCAGCATTCCACCGGTGCGGCGCTCGATTTGACCTTGGTCGATCTGAAAGCCGACAACTCCGCCAAATACGACCCATCAAGGACCTATGCCGATTGCACCGCACCGGTCGAAGCGCGCGCCCCCGAAGGCAGTGTCGACATGGGGACCGGCTACGACTGTACCGACACGAAGGGCCATACTGCGGCACTATCGATCACGCCGGAGCAGCGCAGCTGGCGCAAGCGGCTAGTGGCTGCGATGGCCAGGCAAGGCTTTGTGAACTATTCGAAGGAGTGGTGGCATTTTTCCCTGCCGGGGGCCGGTGGAGCGGCCTATGATTTCCCGATCCAGCCGCGGCGGAACTGATTCCGCGCCGAGGAACCTAATGACGCAGCCGAGCTTTGCGACCCACGAGGTCTTCAATCAGTCACCGCCGTTCGAGGAAATCGACCTGTTCACGGTGGACCGGCCGCTGGTCGATGCGGTGAAGGCCAATGGCGGTGCGGCGGCGGAACGCGAGCTCTCTGCATTCGGCAAGCAATGGGGCTCGGCGGCGATGGCCGATCGCGGGCGCCTCGCAAACGAGAACACGCCGAAGCTGCGCACCTTCGACGCAAAAGGCAATCGCCGCGACCAGGTCGAGTTTCACCCGGCCTATCACGAGCTGATGGCGCACAGCGCGCATGCCGGCGTGCACAATTCGACATGGACGGCGGACGGAAAGCCCGCGGGCGAGGCCGCTGAAGTCATTCGTGCGGCCAAATTCTACATGGCCGCGCAGGTCGAGACCGGCCATCTCTGCCCGATCACGATGACGCGCGCTTCGGTCGGTGCGCTGGCGATGCAGCCGGATCTGCTGGCGCGCTTGATGCCGGTGCTGTCGACCAGGAGTTACGACCCGAGCTTTGCACCGTGGTGGCAGAAGCGCGGCATGACGCTCGGTATGGGCATGACCGAGAAGCAGGGCGGCACCGACGTGCGATCCAACATGACGCGCGCGGTGCGCGAGGGCGATGCCTATCGCATCACCGGCCATAAATGGTTCATGTCGGCGCCGATGTGCGATGCCTTCCTGGTGCTGGCGCAGGCCGGGCAGGGGCTGACCTGCTTCTTCATGCCGCGCTTTGCACCCGACGGTTCCGTGAATGCGATCCAGTTCCAGCGGCTGAAGGAGAAGCTCGGCAACCGCTCCAATGCGTCGTCCGAAGTCGAATTCGTCGGCGCCTATGCGCAAGCGGTTGGCGAGGAGGGCAAGGGCATCCGGACCATCATCCAGATGGTGCAGCTGACGCGGCAGGATTGCGCGATCGCCTCCGTCGGCCTGATGCGCTCGGGGCTGGCGCATGCGCTGCATCACGCCCGTCACCGCAGCGTGTTCCAGAACCATCTGGCCGATCAGCCCCTGATGCAGGCCGTGCTGTCGGACATGGCGCTGCATGTCGAGGCGAGCACGGCGCTGATCATGCGACTCTGCCGCGCCTTCGACCGCACGCCGCACGATGCGGCGGAGGCGGCCTATATGCGGCTGCTCACCCCGGCGATCAAATATTGGACCTGCAAGAGCGCGCCGCCGTTCCTCTATGAGGCCATGGAGTGCCTCGGCGGCAATGGCTATGTCGAGGACGGCATTCTGGCGCGGCACTACAGGGAGTCGCCGGTCAATGCGATCTGGGAAGGCTCGGGCAACGTGATGTGCCTCGACGTGCTCCGCGCACTCTCGCGCGAGCCGGAGGCGGCGACGGCCGTGCTGCAATCGTTGGCGGCCGAGACGAAGGGTTTGCCGGGGGCGGGGGATACGGTCGGCTTCATCGGCAAGACCTTCCGCCGCGCCGATGGCGAACGCATGGCGCGGCTTGCCGTCGAGAAGCTGGCGCTGCTAGCCGCGGCTGCGGCGCTGAACGGCGTGTCGCCGCGCCATGCCGAATTGTTCGCGGCGACGCGGCTCGCCACTAACCACGCCAGCATGTACGGCGCGGTCGAACTGGAGAGCGGCGAGGTGCGCGCGCTGCTGGAGCGGGCGCTGCCGTGAGTCTTCCAAACGAAAGCGTCCCGATGGATTCCCTTGATCCCGATCGCCCGCCGCTGACCGTGGCGCCAGCGACGCCACGCGTCTGGAAGTTCTGGGGCACGGCCCTGTGGGGCCTCTTCATCTTCGTCGCGATGTTCGTCGGGCAGATCGGCGCCGTCGTCCTGCTGGTGGCGCAGCGTGGTCTGCCCATGGACTTCGCCTCGCTCCAGCTCGTCGGCCACGAGCCCCAGACGCTTGCGCTCTCGGTCGTCATGGGCCTGCCGGCGACGCTTCTGGCAGTGTGGCTCGCCATCGCCATCAAGAAGGCTTCCTTCATCGATTATCTCGCCCTGCACTGGCCGTCCTGGAAGCAGCTCCTGTTCGGCGCTGTCGGCCTCATCCTGATCGTGGTGGTCTGGGAGACGATGTCGCGCGCGCTCGGCCGCGAGGCGACGCCGGGCTTCATGACCGATCTGCTGAAATCCGGCCGCGACAAGGGCGCGGCGCTGTTGCTTCTGTTCGCCTTTAGCGTGGCCGCCCCGATGTCCGAAGAGATCCTGGCGCGCGGCTTCCTCTATCGCGGCTGGTCGGCGAGCTTCCTGCGGGTGCCGGGCGCGATCCTGCTGTCGTCCCTGGTGTGGACCATCGTTCACCTGCAATACGACATGTACTTCCTCGCCGAAGTCTTCACCATCGGTCTGTGGTTCGGCTACATGCGCTATCGCGCGAATTCGCTCTGGCTCACCATCGTGCTGCACGCGCTGAACAATCTGACCGCGGTGGTGCTGACGATGTGGCTGGGGAGTTAGGCCGCCAGCGCGATCGCGATCGGCATCGTGATCGCGGCCAGGATCGTCTGCAGCGTGATGATCTGCGCCAGCAGCGGCGCGTCGCCGCCCATCTGGCGTGCCAGGACATAGGCGCTCGACGAGGTCGGCACCGCCGAGCAGATCGCGACGATCGCCAGGCTTTCGCCCGACAGTCCGAACCAGACGGCGAGAGCGAGGGCAATTGCCGGCATCAGCACCAGCTTGAAGACGACGCCGAGCGCAGCGCCGACGCTCGGCCGCAGCAGGCCTTCGAGATGCAGCCCGGCGCCGGTGACGAGCAGGCCGATCGCGAGCGAGGAGCGGCTGAGCGCGTCGGCCACCTCATGCCAGAGCTTTGGCAGCGGCAAATGGGTGACATTGATGAAGAGCCCGATCGCGCAGGCCCAGATCAGGGGATTGCGAACCACCGTCATGACGATGGTGCGGCCGGATTGCTTTTCGGGCGCTGCGTAATGGGCGAGCACGGCGACGCTGAACACGTTGACGAGCGGGATGATGGCGACCATGGCGACCGAAGCGAGCGCCAGCCCGACATCGCCGAACATGTTGGCGCAGACGGACAGTCCCACGAAGGTCTGCCAGCGGGTCGCACCCTGGAAGATCGAGGTGAAGGCGGGGCCGTCGATCTCGAGCCGCGCCAGGGCAGGGCGGAGCGCGAGGCAGAGCAGCGACATTGCCAGCGCCGACAGCAGCAGCGCGCCGCCGACGCCGGCGACCGGCACTTTGGAGAGGTCGGCCTTCACCAGCGTCTGGATCAGCAGCATCGGAAACAGCACGAAATAGGTCAGCCGCTCCAGCCCGTGCCATTGCGTGTCGAGCCGCATCAGGCTGCGCTTCAGCACGACGCCGAGTACGATGAGGATGAAGACCGGCAGCAGCGCCGCGATGACGACGACCATCGGTCAGGCGGTCCTTGGACCGACATTGGCGAGACGGTCAAGCGCACCTTGCAGGATGAAGATTGCGGCGTGTTCGTCGATCACCTCGGCACGCTTGGCGCGGCTGACGTCCATGCCGATCAGCTCACGCTCGACCGCAGCGGTCGAGAGGCGCTCGTCCCACAGGCCGATGGGGAGGGCGGTCAGACCGGCAAGATTGCGGGCGAAGGCGCGGGTGGATTGCGCGCGCGGGCCCTCGCTGCCGTCCATGTTGATGGGAAGGCCGAGCACAAAACCAACCACCCTGCGCTCCGCCGCAATCGACAGCAGCCGGGCGGCGTCCTGCTTGAATTGCTTGCGCTTGATCGTCTCGACGCCGGTCGCAAGCCGCCGGTCCGGGTCGGACACGGCAACGCCGATGGTCTTGGTGCCGAGATCGAGCCCGACCAGCGCGCCGCGCGCGGGCCAGTGGGTTGCAGCGTCGACGAGAGGCAGGATAAGAGCCGGCATGTGTAGCGCATATCACGCGTTGCGCCGCGGAGTGAACCCGGAACAATGGATGCGCTGACATTATTCGGCCTGTTCGCCGTCACAGCGATGCTGGTCACTTACGCCATGGAAGACCGCAGCCATTGGTTCGTGCTACTGTTCGCCGCGTCCTGCGCGCTCGGCTCGGCCTACGGCTTTCTCCAGGGCGCCTGGCCGTTCGGTCTCGTCGAAGCGATCTGGTCCATCGTGGCGCTGCGGCGATGGCACCTCAGGCCGCGATGACCTCCTCGTCGGTCTTCAGGCAAGCGGCAAAGCCGCTCAGCGCGCTGGCTTGATGTCCGGCGCTCCGCTGGATGAAGAGCGTCTCGACGCGCGCATGCGCGGCGCTGAGCGTGTGGATCGAGACGTTGCCGTTCATGGCGCTGCGTTCGACCACCGCACGCGGCAGCAATGTCACGCCCATGTCGGCGGCGACGCATCCGATCATGCCGTCGAGCGTGCCGAGCTCGAAGCGCGCGGCCGAAGGCCAACCGTAATCGACGAAGATCTGCTCGAGCCGTTGGCGATAGGTGCAGCCGGTGCGGAACACCAATGCGGTCGGGCCGGATTCCGGCGTGCCGGCGCGCAGCTCGGCGAGCGAAGCCCAGCGCCGCGCGCTGACCAGCACCAGCTCCTCGCGAAAAGCGCTCGTTGCGGTGAGGTCGGCATGCGCGATGGGGCCCGCGACAAAAGCGCCGTCGAGCGCGCCTTCGAGCACGGCTGCGACCAAATCGGCCGTGGGGGCGGTGCGCAAGGAGAGCCGCACGGCGGGAAAGCGGCGATGGAAATCGGCGAGCAGGGGCGGCAGTCGCACCGCTGCAGTCGTTTCCATCGAGCCGATTGCAAGTGGTCCCTTGGGTTCGCCATCGTCGCGCGCGGCAAGCACGGCCTCGTGCGACAGCGCAGCCATCCGCTCTGCATAGGGCAGGAGGCGCTTGCCGGCGCCGGTCAGCGTCATGCCCCGGCTATGGCGTTCGAACAGCGCCGTGCCGATCTCCGCCTCCAGTGCCTTGACGCGCTGGGTGACGTTGGATTGCACGGTATTCAGCTCCTGCGCGGCGCGGGTGATACCGCCGGTGCGGGCCACAATCGCGAAGGTCTGGAGATCGCTGAGTTCCATGGTCCGTTTCTCTTTTGAGATGGCAGCGTTCTGTAGAATTCAATTTTGAAGAATGTTATTTGCGCCTAGTCTTCCTGTCCAGAGTGGGAGGACCCATGC
This sequence comes from Bradyrhizobium sp. WYCCWR 12699, assembly GCF_032144035.1. NCBI lineage: Bacteria > Pseudomonadati > Pseudomonadota > Alphaproteobacteria > Hyphomicrobiales > Nitrobacteraceae > Bradyrhizobium > Bradyrhizobium sp. WYCCWR 12699. The sequence goes on along the minus strand of NZ_JAVTJN010000039.1, from coordinate 220,464 downwards.
CTATTGCCACGCCGCTGACGGAGCTTCTCGGGATCAGGCATCCGATCCTGTTGGCTCCCATGGATACGATCGCGGGCAGTCGGCTGACCCGTGCCGTCAGCGAGGCTGGCGGCTTCGGCATCCTGGGTGGTGGATACGGCGACCCCGTCCGGCTTCGGACGGAAGCGGCAGAGCTGAAGGGCTCTGCGCCGTTCGCGATCGGCTTCATCACCTGGAGCCTGGCCAAGCGGCCCGAGCTGCTCGACATCGCGCTCGACGCTGGTCCTCAGGCCATCATGCTGTCATTCGGCGATCCCGCGCCGTTCGCGCCGCGCGTTGCGGCGAGCGGTGCCCGGCTGATCTGCCAGGTGCAGAGCGAGGACATGGCCAGGCAGGCGCTCGATGCCGGCGCGGAGATCCTGATCGCACAGGGGACGGAGGCGGGCGGCCATGGCGCATCGCGTACCACGGTCGACATAGTGCCTGCGATCGTCGATCTCGCGGCCGGACGGGTGCCCGTCGTCGCGGCCGGCGGGATCGCCGACGGAAGGGGCCTCGCCGCCATGATGATGCTGGGCGCATCCGGCGTGCTGATCGGCACGCGTTTCTATGCGAGCGTGGAGGCCAATGGCGCGCAGGAGGCCAAGGAACGCATTTGCATGGCGACCGGCAACGACACGGTGCGCGGCGTCGTCGTTGACTGGTCGCGAAGCCTGTTCTGGCCAGCCCCGTTCACGGCACGAACGCTGGTCAACGATCACATCAGGCGCTGGACCGGCCGCGAGGTCGAGCTGATGCAGCGCGCAGGGGAGGTCGCTGCGGAATATGCTGCGGCAAAAGCCGCGGGTAATTTCGAGGTTGCCGCAGTCTTTGCCGGCGAGGCAGTCGGGCTGATCCATGATATCCCGCCCGCCGCCGAGATCGTCGAACGCATTGCGACCGAAGCGGAGCAACTGCTGGAAGGAAGACGCAATTCGAGTGCCTTTCCTTCTCCCCTTGTGGGAGAAGGTGGCGCGCAGCGCCGGATGAGGGGTTCTATCCGCGGAGAATAAAGTCAAATCCGAGAAGTTTGCTTCCGCGGATGCAAACCCCTCACCCGTCTCGCCGCTATGCGGCGAGCCACCCTCTCCCACAAGGGGAGAGGGTCAGAACGAGAGAGCAAACCCATGTGGCCTGACCGTCGACTGATCGACCTCTTCAAGACCGAATTTCCGATCGTGCTGGCGCCGATGGCCGGCGTGATGGATGCGGAGCTCGTGATTGCGGCGGCGCGGGGCGGCGCGCTGGGCTCTTTGCCGTGCGCGATGCTGTCGCCGGAGAAAATCCGCGAGCAGGTCGCCACCATCCGCAAGGGCTTGACGGCGCCTGTCAATCTGAACTTCTTCTGCCACACGCCGGTCGAACTCACGCAAGAGGCGGAGGCGCGCTGGAAGCAGCGCCTTGCAGACTACTACCGGCAACATGGCCTCGACCCGGCAGCGCCGGTCAACGCGGCCAACCGGGCACCGTTCGATGAGGCGATGTGCGCGGTCGTGGAAGAGCTGAAGCCGGAGGTCGTCAGCTTCCATTTTGGTCTGCCGGAGAAGGCGCTGCTCGACCGGGTCAGAGCGGCCGGATGTCTCGTGATTGCGTCGGCCACCACGGTGAAGGAGGCCGTCTGGCTCGATCAACGCGGTGTCGATGCCGTGATCGCGCAAGGCGCGGAGGCCGGCGGCCATCGCGGCATGTTCCTGACCGACAAGATCGCGGAGCAACCCGGCAATCTTGCGTTGGTGCCGCAGATCGTCGACGCCGTGAAGGTGCCCGTCATTGCCGCCGGCGGCATCGCGGACGGACGCGGCATCGCCGCGGCCTTCGCGCTCGGCGCCTCCGGCGTGCAGATCGGCAGCGCTTATTTGCGCTGTCCGGAATCCAAGGTGACCGCGGCGGGGCGCGCCGCACTGGCCGAAGGACGCGACGATTCCACCGTCATCACCAATGTCATGACGGGGCGGCCGGCGCGCGGCGTCCAGAATCGGCTGATGCGCGAAGCGGGCCCGATCTCGGCGGATGCGCCGCCGTTCCCCCACGCCGCGACGGCCTTGGCGCCGCTCAAGGCGGCAGCCGAGAAGCAGGGCCGCCCGGATTTCACCAATCTCTGGGCTGGACAGGCGATCGCCATGGGCCGGGAGCTTCCCGCGGCCGAATTGACCCGGGATCTCGCCAAATCGGCGCTGGCCCGCATGAAAGCGCTGGCCGGCTAAGCCCGCCGGCCGGTTGCGGCGCAAAAGCGGCCTCTGCTATACGGCACATAGGTTTTGCCGTGAGAGGCCTTATATAATGTCCGTCGACGCCGCTACCGTCCGCCGCATCGCGCATCTGGCGCGCATTGCGGTTTCCGAGGACGAGGTTCCGCATCTGCAGGGCGAGCTCAACGCCATGCTCGCCTTCGTCGAGCAGCTCTCGGAGGTCAATGTCGAGGGTGTGGAGCCCATGACCTCGGTCACCCCGATGCAGATGAAGAAGCGGCAGGACGTGGTCGATGACGGCGGGATCGCCGACGATATCGTTGCCAACGCGCCCGCGACCGAGGGGCACTTCTTCTTGGTGCCGAAGGTGGTTGAATAGTTCTCAGGACCAAGTCCGATGTGTCTGCTTTGCGACGATGAGAAGGCCTATCAGGCCTATATGAATTACCTCGACAAGATGGAGCGGCAGGGCAAGGCTGCCGACCCCAATGTCGCCGTCAATGCCGTGCTCGACGAGATCGAGGCGGCCGCGAACGCCGCCGCCAAGAAAGACGACCCGGCCAACGACAAGACCCTGTCTCCGTTCTTCTGCAGCCCGATCAATAAATGACCGATTTGACATCACTGACGCTCGCCGAGGCCCGCAAGGGTCTCGCCGACAAGACTTTCACGTCCCTCGAGCTGACCGACGCGCATCTGAACGCGATCGAAGCCGCGCGCGTGCTCAACGCCTTCGTGATGGAGACGCCGGACCAGGCGCGCAGCATGGCGAAGGCCGCAGACCAGAAGATCGCCAAGGGCGACGTCGGCCCGCTCGCCGGCATCCCGCTCGGCATCAAGGATCTGTTCGCGACCAAGGGCGTGCGCACCACGGCGTGCTCGAAGATTCTCGGCAATTTCGTGCCGACCTATGAGTCCACGGTGACCTCGCAGCTCTGGCGCGACGGCGCCGTGATGCTCGGCAAGCTCAACAATGACGAGTTCGCGATGGGCTCGGCCAACGAGACCTCGTGCTTCGGTCCCGTCGGCAATCCCTGGCGGCGCGAGGGCAGCAACACCACGCTGGTGCCGGGCGGCTCGTCCGGCGGCTCGGCCTCGGCCGTGGCGGCGCTCTTGTGCATGGGCGCGACCGCGACCGACACCGGCGGCTCGATCCGTCAGCCGGCGGCATTCACCGCGACCGTCGGCATCAAGCCGACCTATGGCCGCTGCTCGCGCTGGGGCATCGTCGCCTTTGCCTCCTCGCTGGACCAGGCAGGTCCCATCGCGCGCAGCGTGCGCGATGCTGCGATGCTGCTCCGCTCGATGGCCGGCCACGATCCGAAGGACACGACCTCGGTCGACATTGCCGTGCCGGATTACGAGGCCGCGATCGGCAAGTCGGTGAAGGGCATGAAGATCGGCATTCCCAAGGAGTATCGCCTCGACGGCATGCCGGCCGAGATCGAGAAGCTCTGGACCGAGGGCGCGGCGTGGCTGAAGGCCGCCGGCGCGGAACTCGTCGAGGTGTCGCTGCCTCACACCAAATACGCACTGCCGGCCTATTACATCGTGGCGCCGGCGGAGGCGTCCTCCAACCTCGCGCGCTACGACGGCGTCCGCTACGGCCTGCGCGAGCAGGGCAAGACCATCAACGAGCTCTACGAGAACACCCGCGCGGAAGGGTTTGGCGCGGAAGTGCGCCGTCGCGTCATGATCGGCACCTATGTGCTCTCGGCCGGCTATTACGACGCCTATTATTTGCGCGCCCAGAAGGTACGCACGCTGATCAAGAAGGACTTTGAGGATTGCTTCGCCAAGGGCGTCGACGCGATCCTCACTCCGGCGACCCCGTCGGCCGCCTTCGGCATCGGCGAGAAGGGCGGTGCCGATCCGGTCGAGATGTATCTCAACGACATCTTCACGGTGACCGTGAACATGGCGGGCCTGCCCGGCATCGCCGTTCCCGCAGGCAAGGACGCGCAAGGCCTGCCGCTCGGCCTGCAACTGATCGGCCGTCCCTTCGATGAGGAGACGCTGTTCTCGCTCGGCGAGGTGATCGAGCAGGCCGCCGGCCGCTTCACGCCGACGAGGTGGTGGTGAATGTCGCTGGATTCATCGCGAGCCTCGACGGCGCGGCGCCTGCGCCGGATCTGAACGCGCCGCTCAGAGGTCTGTGGTGGGCCGCCAAGGGCGACTGGGACGAGGCCCACAAGATCGTTCAGGATGACCAGGGCCGCGACGCCGCCTGGGTGCACGCTTACTTGCACCGCATCGAAGGCGATCTCGGCAATGCCGGCTATTGGTACCGCCAGGCCGGCCGGCCGACGGCAAAGGATTCATTGGAAGCGGAGTGGGAGCGGATCGCCACCACGCTGCTCGGGAGCACAACATGAGTACGGCCACGCACAAACTTCTCAAAGGCGCAACCGGCGACTGGGAGATGGTCATCGGCATCGAGATCCACGCCCAGGTGACCTCGAACGCAAAATTGTTCTCGGGCGCGTCGACGGCGTTCGGCGGCGAGCCGAATAGCCAGGTGTCGCTGGTGGATGTCGCGATGCCGGGCATGCTGCCCGTCATCAACGAGGAATGTGTCAGACAGGCTGTCCGGAGCGGGCTCGGCCTCAACGCGAAGATCAATCTGCGTTCGGTGTTCGACCGAAAGAACTATTTCTATCCCGACCTGCCGCAGGGCTACCAGATCAGCCAGTACGCCTCGCCGATCGTGGGTGAGGGCGAGGTGATCGTCGATCTCGACGGCGGCAAGACCACCACCATCGGTATCGAGCGGCTGCATCTGGAGCAGGATCCCGGCAAGATGCTGCACGACCGGTCGCCGTCGCTCTCCTACATCGATTTCAACCGCTGCGGCGTGGCCCTGATGGAGATTGTCTCGAAACCGGACATCCGCGACGCCGAGCAGGCCAAGGCCTATGTAACCAAGCTGCGCTCGATCATGCGCTACCTCGGCACCTGCGACGGCGACATGGAGAAGGGATCCTTGCGCGCCGACGTCAATGTGTCCGTGCGCAAGCCCGGCGCGCCGCTCGGCACCCGCTGCGAGATCAAGAACATGAACTCGATCACCTTCATCGGCCAGGCGATCGAGTATGAAGCGCGTCGCCAGATCGAGATCCTGGAGGATGGTGGGCAGATCGAGCAGGAGACGCGCCGGTTCGACCCCAACAAGGGCGAGACGCGCTCGATGCGGTCGAAGGAAGAGGCGCATGACTACCGCTACTTCCCCGATCCCGATCTGTTGCCGCTGGAGTTCTCGCAAAGCTACGTCGATGAGCTGAAGGCCGAGCTGCCCGAGCTGCCGGACCAGAAGAAGACGCGCTTCGTCGCCGATTTCGGCCTGTCGGCCTATGATGCGAGCGTGCTGGTCGCCGAGCGTGAGAGCGCGGTGTTCTACGAGACCGTGCTGGACAGGCTCGGCAACCGCGCGCGCGACGGCAAGATGGCGGCGAACTGGGTGATCAACGAGCTGTTCGGCCGTCTCAACAAGGAAGGGCGGGATATTACGGGCTCTCCGGTGAGCGCCGAGCAACTGGCTGCGATCATCGACCTGATCGGCGAGGGCACGATCTCCGGAAAGATCGCCAAGGATCTTTTCGAGATCGTCTGGCAGGAAGGCGGCGATCCCCGCGCGCTGGTCGAAAGTCGCGGCATGAAGCAGGTCACGGACCTTTCGGCGATCGAAAAGGTTGTCGACGACATCATCGCGGCCAATCCCGACAAGGCCGCGCAGGTCAAGGACAAGCCGCAGTCGCTCGGCTGGTTCGTCGGCCAGGTGATGAAAGCTTCGGGCGGCAAAGCCAACCCGCAAAGCGTCAACGACCTGCTCAAGTCCAAGCTCGGCGTCTGATCTCACGCGCTCGAGCGAGGTGGCGGACGCGCTTCGTCACCTCGCTTCCGCTCTCGATGCGATGCTCGCGCGCATCCTCGGCGGCAAACTTCATCCCGATCAGCTGCGATGTGACGACCGAATCGCCGTCACGCGATTCGCGCAAAACGGCGCCTCGCACGCGCTTCGACGGGCGCTCGCGCCGTTAATCATGAAAATATTTTCGTTGCCAAAAGTCGCGACTCAGAGTCCGCGAAGCGCCTTCGCGAGGTGATCGCGCGATTGGCGGTGCATGTCATCGCGATGATCGTGCGCGATGCGCGCCTACAGAAAAATACTTGCTGCATAGTGTTTTTCTGCAATCGCATATGCCGCGAACATCGATGTTGCGAGCACTCTCTGCAGTCGATCGCACGCGTCGTGCAGTGCGCTTGCATCGCGCTCGCCAAGCGCACGCGCGTTGCGTCGTCAACACTTCTTTAAGCGAGACGCTGTTTTTTTCGTCGTGTTGGTGTATTCGGGATGAGTGCATTCGATCCCCGACTGCACGCAGCGATTAAAGCCATCTCACACATCGGAGGGCAACATGGCCAAGAAAGCGAAGAAGGCGAAGAAGGCGAAGAGCGCAGTGAAGAAGACTGCGAAGAAGACCCGCAAGGTCGCCAAGAAGAAGAAGTAACTTCGACTTCTGAATTTGCCGGCTCTAGCAGCCGGCACGTCATCAGCGCCTCCTGGAGGATCTGATCGACGATAGAGGGTGTCGGCGAGACATCAGGTCAACGGTCGGACCGTTCTCTTTGCGGTCCGGCAGAAGAAACGAGTTTTCTTCGTTCGGTGCGGCTCTCCGCAAGGAGCTCCGCAATTTCACAAGCGGCCTTCGGGCCATCGTGGAATCTGGTCCTGACGTGTTCGCCGACGCCCTCGTTCTCTTGAGGCCGGGGTATTGCCGGCAATCCTTTCCCAGACATTGCTGACCTGACCACGGCGCGATCGCGCTGTGCATGGCTGCGCCGCCTTGAGGCAGGCGCGGGCCGCCGATCGATCGCGCGCTGCCTGCGTGCCGCTTCTCCTGCAATGCCAGTATCGTCACCCGGCTCCGACCGGATCCGGTGCGCCGCACTCTCTCCTGGGACATTGCTGTCTCTGGAGTACCCGGTCGCCCCGGCCGCCGCCTTCGCTGAAGCGTCGGCGTCCCAAGACCGCGGCGAAGCCTTGGCGGGCCTGCGTCGCCGGTGACGCCAGCGAGGATGGACGCCACATCACGCGCACGACAGCGCGCGATGGTTATCGATGTCCCAAAATCCTGCGGTAAACAAAATCTGACGAATCGCAGAAGTGCCTGCAAATCAGGGATTTCTTGAAACCCCCGCGTCGGCGCGGCGCGGGCGCGTTTACGTCTGCTTCATCGCGATACTTAAACTGCCATTCAAATTTGCCCGCCATCATCGCCTCCAACAAGCCGGCAAACGGCAACAAGATTTGGACAACCAGACTTGGGCAACCAGACTTGGGCAACCAGACTTGGGGATGAGTTGAACAGTGCAAGATCCCGGGAAGGGTCATGCACATCAGAGTTGGACGGGAGCCGCGCTCGGGGGAACGAGGCGGCATAAGAACAAAGGGGATGCGTTATGTTTCAGGGTACTTTCGATCTGGAGACGGCAACGCCGATCGACACGAGCACGCTGTCGGACGTGCTGTTCGAGCGCGGCGTCTATTGGGCGAGCGGCCGCTCCGGCCTCGTCGATCTCGTCGCCGCGCATAAATGGTTCAACCTCGCCGCGCTGAAGGGCCGCAAGGACGCCGTGGCGCTGCGCCAGGAGGTTGCCGGGCAGATGTCGGAAGCCGAGATCTCGGTCGCACAGCGCGAGGCGAGGGCGTGGGTTTCGACCCACTGAATATAGAATCCCATCCACACCCGTGTTCGCACGGGTGGGCCTGGTTGCGCTGAATCAAGTTTTTCCGTCGTGCCGCCACATAAGACCCGGGCGGCATGAACGACCCCGACACCAATGGACGATGGCTGCCGATTCAGATCGCTCCCGATGAGTGCGAGCTGGAACTCGGCCGCCTGCACAAGACGGGGATTCTGCCCTGGTCGTTTCCGTGCCGGCGCAGGTCCGGCGTCTGGTTCAACGTCTGGGCCGACGAGGCCGTGCTGATCTCGCCCTCGCATTGGCGGATCTGGCGGTTCCACCGCTAGACGCGGACGCACACATATAAGGTCAGTGCGAATCGGCTCTGAGCGCAGCCGCGCCGATTCTTGCGGGTGATTCTTGCATGTGATTCTTGCGGGGTGATTCCTGCGCCAGGCTTTCGCTGCGGCCTCGCAATCGCTTTCAGGTGAAAGAACGCCCAGATCCTGACCGATTCTGCCGCTGGGTGGCGGAGAGGGAGGGATTCGAACCCTCGATACAGCTTGAGACCGTATGACGCTTTAGCAAAGCGTTGCCTTCAGCCACTCGGCCACCTCTCCGGTGCGAGCCTTATGCATCTAATTACTTGGGCCGGTCAATTTGGAAGCGTGTGTTTTCGCTCGAATATTCCCAGCGAATTTCGAAACAAGACGGGTTTGCGCCCGGGGCGGCAGCGTCACGTTGCGAGAATAGGTGCAGAGCTGGCGCCTCCGCCGCATTCCGAAAGACGATTCCGCGCATCAGAATGTCGGTGCGCGCGTAAGATATTGAATTGATTAAAGCAATTGGAGAGGCGGGGCAGGGAAGGCCTGTCGAGTGCCGAATCCCTCGGTCTTGGCTGACCGAGCTGGCCCTGATCCCGATATCGCTGCGCCATCCCCGGCGAGCCACACATATATAGAGCCGCCGCATATAGAGGCGCCGCAGCTCGGGTGCCCTCGGATTGTTGTGAGCGTCGCGAGCGGACGGCCAGTCGCCCCGGTTCGTGTTTCGCCTTTGAGTCTCAGCCGTGAGTCTCGGTCCGATTCTACGATTCGAGTTCAGCCGGAGCCGCAACAGCGCGGTGCCCGGCCGCCGCTGCCTCAGGTGAGGAGTTTTGGCGGCGAATGGAACCACTTCAAAAAGATAAGCAAAAACAATATGTTGCGAGAGCGATGCGATCACATCTGCGTGTTATTTGTGCAACACCCGTCGGAAAACAAGCTTCGTGGGCCCGTTTCGAAGCGTTCTCTTGTTGTGTGTGCAAGGACGTTCGGTAATTGTGACTGAGCGACGGAGGGGGGCATCCCGAGGTCGTCCCGTTTAGGTCATTCGCTTAAGTCCCTCGCGTTCATGCGGGTGTGTCCGAAGGCGCGAAGGGGGCCAAGGCGGTGATTTAGAGGGGGTTGGGGAATTGGCCGTCCGGTCAGTGACCTTCCCTGAAGAGCAACTTGGAGGTTTAACATGAAGTTGGTTAAGAGCCTTTTGCTCGGCTCAGCGGCGGGTCTGATCGCCGTGGGCGGAGCGCAGGCAGCCGATCTCCCCGTGAAGGCCAAGGCGGTCGAATACGTGAAGATCTGCTCGCTGTACGGCGCGGGTTTCTACTACATCCCGGGCACCGACACCTGCATCAAGCTGGGTGGTTATCTGCGCGCTGAAGTCGCGCTGAACACCAACTCGAG
>NZ_JAVTJN010000039.1:0-210652 GCF_032144035.1 Bradyrhizobium sp. WYCCWR 12699 | reverse complement strand
GACGGCGTGTTCTCCTGGACCACCGGCAACTACGCCGGCACGGGCAGCGCGACCGGTGCCACCGCCTACAGCGGCACGCTGGCGCTCAACACCTCCGGCGCCACCCCGGCGCTCGTTGGTTCGTCGGTCAACGGCACTGACGGCAACACCTCGGGCGGTTCGCTCGGCGTGTACTACGCCTTCATCCAGTTCGCTGGCTTCACCATGGGTAAGGCCGTGTCGCAGTTCGACGCGCCCTGGACCAACTATCCCGGCAACAACTTCGACAGCCTCGTCGGCGGTTCCGGCACGGTCACTGGTGTCAACCAGTTCACCTACACCGCTGACTTCGGTCAGGGCGTGACGGCGTCGTTCTCGGCTGAAGACGCGACGGCCTACTATCAGGCCGGCAACCTGAACATGACCGGCGCTTCGGCTGCTGGCATGATCGGCGGCTCCTATGGCTCCAACGCCATCGGCGGCTCGCGTTCGCCGAACCTCGTCGGTATGGTCCGCGTCGACCAGGCCTGGGGTCTGTTCCAGGCGTCGGTCGCTGCTCACGACAACCACGTTGCCTACTACGGCGCCACCGAGCCGACTGGCCACCCCGACGACAAGTGGGGTTGGGCTGTTCAGCTCGCTCTGTCGATCAAGAACATCCCGACTGGTGCGGGTGACGTGATCAACATTTCGGGCGTCTACACCGACGGCGCGTCCCGCTACAACTTCCAGAACCTGGCGGGCGGCAGCTACTCGATGTTCGGCAACTCGGGCGTTGCCTACCAGAGCGTCGGCTTCGCCATCGCTCCGGACACCGTGTTCGTCACCGGCTCCTCGCAGGAGACTGTGAAGACCTGGGGCTTCCGTGGTGCCTACACCCACAACTGGGATCCCTACTGGAACACCGCGCTGTACGGTGCCTACGCTCAGGCGCAGTTCGGCTCGCTCGCCAAGACCACGCTTTGCGGCGCTGGCGGTGCAGGCGGCGTGTTCGGTGCGCTCGCCGGTGTCACCGGTTGTAACCCTGACTTCGCTGTGGCGCAGGTCGGTGTGATCACCCGCTGGACCCCGGTCAAGAACCTCACGTTCTCGGCTGACCTGAACTGGACCCACCTCGACCAGAAGTACTCGGGCACGGTTGGTTACGTTGGTTCCGGCACGACGGCCAAGCCGGCCGCTGTGTACGAGCTCAAGGATCAGGACACCATCACCCTGCTCCTCCGCGCTCAGCGCAACTGGTAAGTTCGGTCTAACGACCTGACAGAAGCCCCGGCGGGAAACCGCCGGGGCTTTTTCTTTTGCCGCGGCGCTTGCTCTCGCGCTTCGCGCAATTGGCCAGGTTGGTGTGTCGTTCTCCGTTGATCGGGCGTCGTTGCGATCTGACGGAAGTCGTTGCGGGAGAGGGGATCTCCACGCGTGCTCCCGACCGAGGCGCGCAAGGGAGAACGGCCGTTGGCCAGCCGGACCGTGCCAACGCCTCGCCGCCGAAAGAGGGGAGCGCTGAGCCGATGAGGGAACGGGGGGCATTGCAAACCGCACCGGCCTGATCTGGCCTTTGCAGCGGCCGCGTCTTCATCTTGGCGCAGGCGGGGCTATGGCGAGCTTGCCGCTCTGACGGCGGCTGGCGCAGCGCTCAAGGAGCGCGTCGAGCAAGGCCCGCATCAAGGAGCGCCTTCGATCGCTGGGTATGGTTCGGCGGCTGAGGTTCTGCCAGGGCAGCGAGCGTACCCAAGCTCGCGGCAGCAAATCGAAGAGTGCGGCTCGCTACTCGACGCTGCCGGCGCCGCGGCGCAAATCGGCTTCGATCTGCAAGCGCGTGCCGCCGCCGAAACGGGCGCGGTAGACCTGAAGGTTCTCCATGATCCGCTGCACGTAGTTGCGCGTCTCGGAGAACGGAATCAGCTCGACCCAATCCACCGCGTCCACCTTGGGGTCGCGAGGATCGCCGTAGCGGTCGATCCATTTCTTCACGCTGCCGCGGCCGGCATTGTAGGCGGCAAAGGTCATGATGTAGGAGCCGCGGTAATCCTCGAGCAGTCCGCCGAGCTCGGCCGAGCCGAGCGTGGCGTTATAGACCGAATCGTTCTTCAGCCGGCCGAGGTCGTAGGTCGCACCGTGCCGCTTGCAGACATAGCGCGCGGCGTCCGGCGTCACCTGCATCAGCCCGTAGGCCTGCGCCGGCGAGACCACGCGAGGGTTGAACGCGCTTTCCTGCCGCGCGATCGCATAGACAATGCTGCGCTCGACCTCGGGGCCGATCGGCGTGAATTGCGGAATGCCGTTGACGGGGTAGGCGTAGAAGTCGAACGGCAGGCCGCGATTGAGCGCGGCCTTGCCGACCAGCAGCATGCCGCGTGCGTCGTTGTAGCGCTGGGCGAGCTCGCCGAGGCCGGCAAGCGCCTCGGGATCGCCGTTCTCGCCCATGTCGGCGAGCAGGGGCACCGCGAGTTCGCGCTCGTCGAGCTCGTAGAGCAGGTGCGCAGCGCGCACGATCTCCAGACGTTCGGCGCCGCGCCCGCGCGGCTGGCTGTTGAGCTCGATCTGCGGCAGACCGAGCTTGGCCCGGGCGAGCTGGCCGTAATAGCTGGTCGATTGTTCGGCGGCGCGCGCATAGGCGTTGCGAGCCTCCTGCTGGCGTCCGGCCGCCTCCGCGGCGCGGCCCTGCCAATAGCCGGCACGTGCCAGCGCGGTCGGATTGACGCTGCCGACGCCGATGCGGGCGAAATGCTGGGTGGCCGCCGCGGGGTCGTTGAGGAAGCGCAGCGCGATCCACCCGGCAGTGAACTCCTGCTCGGTCTTGTAGATGTCGCGCGAAGGCAGCGCGGCATCGCGCGCGATCAGATAGGCGCTGCGGAATTCCTCGGTGTCGATCATCTTGCGCGCCAGGAGGCGCCGCTCGATCCACCATTCGTCGAGATTGTGGAGCCGGCCCGGATCCTTCGGCGCGGACAGCATGAGCTGGGCCGCTTCCGCAAACTTCTCCTCGCGGCGCAAGAGCTGGATCTTGCTGAAGATGAAACCGGGATCGCTGTGCAGCTCGCGCGGCACCGCGTCGAGCAGCGCGCGCGCGTTGGGCGCTTTCTTGACGGCGGCGATGCGGGCCTTGGCGAGCGCGACATAGCCGGCGCCGAGGCGCTTTGCAGCGCGCATCGCGGCCTCGTTCTCGCTGCCGTAGAGCAGGGTGTCCATCCGCGCCTTCTGGTCGCCCGGCGTCAGCAGGGCTCCGAACTGGTCGAGCGCGTTGTTCTCGGTGTCCTCTGACATCGGATCGCTGCGCCAGGCCTCGCGCACCAGCCGCTCGGCGTTGGCGCGGTCGCCGCGCGCCAGCATCGCCTTGGCGAGCGTGAAGCGGCCCTTGGCGGAGATCGGAGACTCGGTCTCGAACCACGACCACGCCACGGAATCGTCGCGCCTGTCGTCCCACATCGCCGCTTCAAGGCGCCGGCGCAGGAAGGTCTGTGACGGCCAGCTCGGATTGGCGGAGAGGAAGGCGCGGTAGCGCTCCACGGTCGCGCCGTTGTCCTCGCTGCGCAGGATGATCCATTCCGCGAGTTTTCGCGCGACGGGATCCGAGATCGACGCCGCGGCATTCGTGGCGTCACCCGCCTTGCGCTTGCGCACCAGCTCGATGACGCTCTCCAGCGTCTCCTTGTCGCCCTGCGACGTCGACGACGTCGCTGCGACCGCGGCCGGGACGACCGGCTTGCGCGGCGCGGCGTGCTGGCGCGTCGCAGGAGCCAGCACGGGAGCTGCGGCGGGTTTCGGAGCAGGGGCGGACGGTCTGACCGTGGCCGTCACGGCCGGCGCGGGGGCCGCTTTCGGATGCGCAGCGGTGGCGGCCGGGTGTGATTTCGGCGCAGGTGCCGCGGCGGCAGGTTTGGGCTTGTCTTTCGCGGCGTCTTTTCCGGCGCTCTTGCCGGTATCCTTGCCAGCGCCCTTGCCGGCATCCTTGGCCGGTTTCTTCGCAACGTCCTTGGCCGGGGGGGCGGCCGCCCCCTTGCTCGCACCCTTGGCGGTATCCTTCGCTATGTCCTTGCCGGGGCCTTTGCTGGTTCCCTTGGACGAACCCTTCGCGGCATCCGTGGCCGCAGGCTTGGCGGCCTCCGCAGGCGTCTCATTGGACTTGTCATTAGACTTGGCAAGGGCAGCGCAGCCGACAGACAGCCCTGCCATCAGGGACACGACCAGGCCGGTGGACCGCCAAGCGGCACGAGGGAATGAGGTCACGGGTATTATCGCCCCGAATCAGTCAAGTGGCTCAAGATCTAGCTGTATTTGATTGAATATGCGGACAAAATACCAACAGCCGCTTACCTCGGGCCGATTTGCACCACCACCGCGGCAAAATCGCGGCCTAAACGGTGCGTCACACGGAAGCGGGCCTTTTACCGGCGGGATAGACCCGATATGAATGGCGCTTGCTCGAGAGATAGCCGCGTACGGAGGAAGTCCATGGCAGCCAAGACGAAATTCCGGGGATCGTTCACCGCCTTGGTCACGCCGTTCAAGAACGGGTCGCTGGACGAGGCGGCGTTCCGCTCGCTGGTCAACTGGCAGATTTCCGAAGGCACCAACGGCCTGGTCCCGGTCGGCACCACCGGCGAGAGCCCGACGCTCAGCCATGACGAGCACAAGAAGGTCGTCGAATGGTGCATCGCTGAAGCCAAGGGCCGCGTGCCCGTGATCGCGGGGGCGGGCTCCAACTCGACCAAGGAGGCGATCGAGCTCTCCCAGCACGCCGAGAAGGCGGGCGCGGACGCCGTGCTGGTGGTGACGCCCTACTACAACAAGCCGACCCAGGAAGGCATGTACCAGCACTTCAAGGCGATCAACGACGCGATCGGGATTCCGATCATCATCTACAACATCCCGCCGCGCTCGGTGATCGACATGTCGGTCGACACCATGAAGCGGCTGTGGGAGCTGAAGAACATCGCCGGCGTCAAGGACGCCACCGCCAGCATGGTTCGGGTGTCGCAGCAGCGCGCGGCGATGGGCGAGGACTTCAACCAGCTCTCGGGCGAGGATGCGACCATCCTCGGTTACATGGCCCATGGCGGCCACGGCTGCATCTCGGTGACCTCGAACGTCGCGCCGCGCCTGTGCTCGGAGTTCCAGGCCGCCTGGGCGAAGGGCGACCACGCCACCGCGCTGAAGCTGCACGACAAGCTGATGCCGCTGCACAACAACCTCTTCATCGAGAGCAACCCGGCGCCGATCAAGTACGCGATGTCGCTGCTCGGCAAGTTGGACGAGACGCTGCGGTTGCCGATGGTGCCGGTAACCGAGCCGACCCGCGTTGCGGTGCGCAGCGCCATGGTGCACGCTGGCCTGATCAACTGACGCGCCAGCATATCGGGGAGCCCGTCCATGAGCGTTGACGAAAAGGGCAGGCGGATGCTCACGGAGTTCCGCGAATTCGCCATGAAGGGCAACGTCGTCGATCTCGCGGTCGGCGTCATCATCGGTGCGGCCTTCGGCGCCATCGTCACGTCGCTGGTCGGCGACATCATCATGCCGATCATCGGCGCCGCGACCGGCGGCCTCGACTTCTCGAACTACTTCGTCCCCTTGTCGAAGACGGTCACCGCCACCAACTTAGCGGATGCGAAAAAGCAAGGCGCCGTCCTTGCTTACGGCAGCTTCCTGACGCTCACGATCAACTTCATCATCGTCGCTTTCGTGTTGTTCCTGGTGATCCGCGCCATGAACACGCTGAAGCGCAAGGAGGAGGCGGCACCCGCCGCGCCGGCGAAGCCGTCGGCCGAGGTCGAGCTGCTGACCGAGATTCGCGACCTCCTCAAGAAGTGACGCGCGCGCTTCATCCGAACTGTTAGCTTTGCTGCGCATCTCGACCGGGTTTGTTCTCTCATGGCCGATAAAAACGAACGTCCAATCAAGGTCATGGCGGAGAATCGCAAGGCCCGCTTCAACTATGCGATCGAGGATACGGTCGAGGCGGGGATTGCGCTGACCGGCACCGAGGTCAAGTCCATCCGCAACGGCAAGAGCACGATCGCGGAATCCTACGCCGATTCCAAGGACGGCGAGATCTGGCTGATCAACGCCACCATTCCGGAATATCTGCAAGGAAACCGCTTCAATCACGAGCCGAAGCGGCCGCGAAAACTGCTGCTGCATCGCCGGCAGATCAACAAGCTGATGGGCGCCGTCGACCGCGAGGGCATGACGCTGATCCCGCTCAAGCTCTATTTCAACGAGCGTGGTCGCGCCAAATTGCAGCTGGCGGTTGCAAAGGGCAAGAAGCTGCACGACAAGCGCGAGACCGAGAAGAAGCGCGACTGGAGCCGGGAGAAGGGGCGCCTGATGCGGGCGAGGGGTTGACGAGATGACTCAGCGGAACCTGCTCGAGGTCGATTGGAGCCAGATTCCCCCACCCGTCGATGACGGCGCGACCGCGCATCTCACAGGCTTGGTGTTGCCTCCAATCAGCCTGCTCGCGACCAACGACACCTCGGTCACCCTGTCGGCACTGCGCGGCCGGACCGTGGTGTTTGCCTATCCGCGTACCGGCGAGCCCGGCAAGATCGCGCTGGTGGACGATTGGGACATGATCCCCGGTGCGCGCGGTTGCACGCCGCAGACCTGTGCGTTTCGCGATCTGTACGCCGAGTTGAAGGCCGCCGGTGCCGCCCACGTGTTCGGCCTCTCCACCCAGAGCAACGAATACCAGACCGAGATGGCCTCACGGCTGCATCTGCCGTTTCCTGTGCTGTCCGACGAGAAGCTGGCGCTCACGCACGCGCTGAAGCTGCCGACCATGGAGGTCGCGGGCCTGACGCTGATCAAGCGCCTCGCGCTCGTTATCGACGACGCCAGAATCACGCACGTCTTCTATCCCGTGTTTCCGCCCGACCGGAATGCCGGCGATGTGCTGGACTGGCTGAAGGCCAACCCGGCCGAGGCCTGAATCAAGGCGCTAGTCGAGGTCCGCCTTCACCTTCGCGAACACCGACCGGAACATGTCCGGCGTCAGCACGCCGGTGTTCGTGTTGTAGCGCGAGCAGTGATAGCTGTCGTAGAGCTTGAAGGCGCCGGCCTGATGCACGGCGCCATGGCCGAAGGGGGCTTGGGAGGCCTTCAGTTTCAGCGGCTTGAGCACGCTGTCGTGCGCAATTCGCCCGAGCGCGATGATCGCGCGCAGCTTCGGCATTGCCTCGAGGTTGGCGACCAGAAATTGCCGGCAGGTGTTGATCTCGACCGGCAGCGGCTTGTTCTGCGGCGGCAAGCAATGCACGGCGTTGGCGATCCGGCAGTCGACCAGCTTCAGGCCGTCATCGGGACGCGCCTGATAGGTCCCTTCGGCGAACCCGTATTCGAGCAGCGTGGCGTAGAGCAGGTCGCCGGCATAATCGCCGGTGAACGGCCGTCCCGTGCGGTTGGCGCCCTGCATCCCCGGCGCGAGGCCGACGATCAAAAGGCGCGCCTTGATGTCGCCGAAGGGCGCAACCGGCGCATTGTGCCACAAGGGCTCGCGAGCGCGGTTGGCCTCGCGAAAGGCCACCAGGCGCGGACAGAGCGGACAATCACGGTCGGGAACGACGGTGGGAGGCTGGCGGCCTGGCCGGGCCGCCTCACTCCTCGAAGTCGTCATCGCCCCTCGGCGCCATCGTGGTTGCGCGCTGGAGGAATTGCGGGGCGTGGTGGCGGGCCTCGCGCTCACCGCGGTCGCGCGGGGCGGGGCGTTCGGACGGATCACGGCCGAGCTTGGACTGCAGCTCGACGAGGTCGGTGAAGACGTCGGCCTGGCGGCGCAGCTCGTCGGCGATCATCGGCGGCTGGCTGGCGATGGTGGAGATCACCGTGACCCGTACGCCGCGGCGCTGCACGGCCTCGACCAGGGAGCGGAAGTCGCCGTCGCCGGAGAACAGCACCATCTGGTCGATGTGCTCGGCGAGCTCCATGGCGTCCACGGCGAGCTCGATATCCATGTTGCCCTTGACCTTGCGGCGGCCGGAGGCGTCGATGAATTCCTTCGTCGCCTTGGTGACGACGGTGTAGCCGTTGTAGTCCAGCCAGTCGATCAACGGGCGGATCGAGGAGTATTCCTGATCCTCGATGATGGCGGTGTAGTAGAACGCCCGGAGCAGCGTCCCGCGGCCCTGAAACTCCTTCAGAAGGCGCTTGTAATCGATGTCGAAGCCGAGAGTCTTGGCTGTCGCGTAGAGATTGGCCCCATCGATGAAGAGCGCGATCTTGTTGGTAGGAGAAGGTGACATTCAGTTGCTCGCGTAGTGTTCGTGATTGATCGTTTTATTGTTGGCGCGGCGACAGCAGGCCGCGCATTTCTAGAGTGCCGCTCAGACCCGTCGAAACCGCAAATCCGGAGAAGTCGGGGCAATCAAGGTATAGTTATGGCGGACTTGCATACACCCGGCGCCGCCCTCGATGGCAGCCCGGGAAACCACCCACCTCAGCCCCAATGTGGGGGTAGCAGAGCCGTTTGGCGAGGCCAAATCACAAATTGGCCTTGCGAAACCGGCCCGGCCCCTATAACTAGCCCCAATCATCCACATATTTCGTCCCACCCACAACGGAGCGACAGTCCATGGCTCGCGTCACCGTAGAAGATTGTATCGACAAGGTCGACAACCGGTTTGACCTGGTCCTGCTGGCCGCCCACCGTGCCCGCATGATTTCGTCCGGTTCACAACTAACGGTTGACCGCGATAACGACAAGAACCCTGTTGTGTCTTTGCGCGAAATTGCCGACACGACCATTTCGCCGGAAGACCTCCGCGAGGAGCTGGTGCACTCGCTCCAGAAGTTCGTCGAGGTCGACGAGCCCGAGCCGGATACGGTGCCGCTGATCGGTTCCGCGGGTGCGAGCGTCGATGCCGACGATACCGAAGTCGCCGTCGAGCGCATGACCGAAGAGGAGCTCCTGAAGGGTCTCGAAGGCCTTGCGCCGCCCGAGGAGCAGCCCGAGGAAGACGAGTAAATCGTCCGTCGCGATCCTCGATGTCCTGTGATTTTATCAAAGGCCCGAACCATTGTTCGGGCCTTTGCTTTTGTTGACGTTTTTGTGGTTACCATAGCGTTGTGGTTGGCGATGCGTCCTGTCACCGAATTGATCGGACACACGCGCGATCGGAGCTAAGATGTATGCAACGGGCCGGCCCAGGCTCGTTTGAAGGCAGGACGGCATGGTATATCGGCGCCGCAGATCCACGCAGATGCAGGCCGCAACCGAATCGGTTGCCGTGGCCCCGACTGCGCCGGTCGCCCGCCCGGCCAAGCCCCGCGCGCGCATGATGCGTCAATATGACCTCGTCGAGCGCGTCAGGTCCTACAATCCCAACACCAACGAAGACCTGCTCAACCGCGCCTATGTCTACGCGATGAAGGCGCATGGTTCGCAAACCCGTGCCTCAGGCGATCCGTATTTCTCGCACCCGCTCGAAGTGGCGGCGATTCTCACCGACCTGAAGCTCGACGACGCCACCATCGTGGCCGCGCTGCTGCACGACACGATCGAGGACACCGAGGCGACGCGGGCTGAGATCGACCAGATCTTCGGGCCGGAGATCGGTGCGCTGGTCGAGGGCCTGACCAAGCTGAAGCGGCTGGAGCTGGTCTCGCGGGAGGCCAAGCAGGCCGAGAATCTGCGCAAATTGTTGCTGGCCATTGCCGATGATGTCCGCGTGCTCCTGGTCAAGCTTGCCGACCGCCTGCACAACATGCGCACGCTGGACTTCGTGCCGACGGAATCGCGCCGGCGCATCGCCGAGGAGACGCTCGACATCTACGCGCCGCTGGCCGGGCGCATGGGCATGCAGGAAATGCGCGAGGAGCTGGAGGATCTGTCCTTCCGCACCCTCGATCCGGAAGCCTATTCGGTGGTGATGCAGCGCCTCGACGCGCTCGCCGAACGCAACCGCAATCTGATCGGCGAGATCGAGGACCAGCTCTCCAACAATCTGCGCCACAGGGGCCTGGGGGCGCGGGTCTACGGCCGCCGCAAGAAGCCATTCTCGATCTGGACCAAGATGGAGCGCAAATCGGTCGGCTTCGAGCAATTGTCCGACATCTTCGGCTTTCGCCTCGTCGTCAACGACATCGAGGCCTGCTATCGCGCGCTGGGCATCGTCCACACCACCTGGCCGGTCGTGCCGGGTCGCTTCAAGGACTACATCTCGACGCCGAAGCAGAACGACTACCGCTCGATCCACACCACGGTGATCGGCCCCGGCAACCAGCGCGTCGAGCTGCAGATCCGGACCGAGGCGATGGACCAGATCGCCGAGCGCGGCATCGCCGCGCACGTCTTCTACAAGGAGGGCGTGGGATCGCCGACCGAATTCCTCAAGCGCGAGTCCAATGCGTTCGCCTGGCTGCGCCACACCATCGGCATCCTCTCGGAAAGCGCCAATCCCGAGGAATTCCTCGAGCACACCAAGCTCGAGCTGTTCCACGACCAGGTGTTCTGCTTCACGCCGAAGGGCAAGCTGATCGCGCTGCCGCGCCATGCCAACGTGATCGACTTCGCCTATGCCGTGCACACCGATGTCGGCAACAGCGCGGTCGGCTGCAAGATCAACGGCCAGTTCGCGCCGCTGTCCTCGGAGCTGCAGAACGGCGACGAGGTCGAGGTGCTGACTTCGGAAGCGCAATCGGCGCCGCCCTCTGCCTGGGAGACGCTTGCGGTCACCGGCAAGGCGCGTGCCGCGATCCGCCGCGCCACGCGGACCGCGGTGCGCGATCAATATGCCGGTCTCGGCCGCCGCATCGTGGAGCGCCTGTTCGAGCGCGCCAAGATCGAATATGCCGACGACAAGCTCAAGGGCGCGCTGCCGCGGCTGGCGCGGACCTCGATCGAGGACGTGATGGCGGCCGTGGGGCGCGGCGAGATCAAGGCCTCCCACGTCGCACGTGCGATGTATCCCGACTACAAGGAGGAGCGCATCGCGCGCTACGGCGTCAAGAAGGGGCTTGCCGCTAAGCTCAAGGAGAAGTCGTCGGAGTCCCCGCGCAGCCCGGTCGCCATTCCGATCCGCGGCATCAACTCCGACCTGCCGATCAAGTTCGCGCCGAACGGCGGCGCCGTGCCGGGTGATCGCATCGTCGGCATCGTCACGCCGGGCGAGGGCATCACGATCTACCCGATCCAGGCGCCGGCCCTGAAGGATTTCGAGGAGGAGCCGGAGCGTTGGCTCGACGTCCGCTGGGACATCGAGGACTCCGCGCCGCAGCGCTTCCCGGCCCGCATCAGGGTCGAGAACGTCAACGAGCCCGGCGCGCTGGCGCAGATCGCGACCGTGATCGCCGAGCACGACGGCAACATCGACAATATCAGCATGCAGCGCCGCTCGCCTGATTTCACGGAGACGACGATCGATCTCGAAGTCTACGATCTCAAGCATTTGAGCGCGATCCTGGCCCAGCTGCGCGCGAAGGCGGTCGTCGCCAAAGTCGAACGTGTTAATGGATAGGCGCCTATCGCATGCGCCGGTCTCTCTGATTTCGTGAGTTCTGAAATGCCCGCATCGAAGCTTCGCCTCGGCGTCAATATCGATCACGTCGCAACCGTGCGTAACGCGCGCGGCGGCCGCCATCCCGATCCGGTGCGGGCCGCGCTGCTGGCGATCGAGGCCGGCGCCGACGGCATCACCGCCCATTTGCGCGAGGATCGCCGGCACATCCGCGACGAGGACATGGCGCGGTTGAAGGCCGAGATCTCCAAGCCGCTCAATTTCGAGATGGCGGCGACCGACGACATGATGCGCATCTCGCTCGCCACCAGGCCGCACGCGGTCTGCCTGGTGGCGGAACGCCGGCAGGAGGTGACCACCGAAGGCGGGCTGGACGTGGTCGGCCAGCACAACGCGCTCGCGCCCTATATCGCGCGGCTGAACGATGCCGGCATCCGCGTCTCGCTGTTCATCGCCGCCGATCCCGCCCAGATCGAGATGGCGGCGAAGCTGCGTGCGCCCGTGATCGAGATCCATACCGGCGCCTGGTGCGACGCCGTGACCGACGGCCACACCGCCAAGGCCGAGACCGAATGGCAGCGGATCGTGGCGGGCGTGAAGCTGGCGAAGGCCGCCGGCCTCGAGGTCCATGCCGGGCACGGGCTCGACTATGCGACGGCGGAGACGATCGCAGGCTTGCCTGAGATCATGGAGCTCAACATCGGCTATTACATGATCGGCGAGGCCCTGTTCGTCGGTCTTGCCGAGACCGTCCGCAGCATGCGCGCGGCGATGGACCGCGGACGGAGCCGGGCGTGATCATCGGCATCGGCTCCGACCTCATCGACATCACCCGCGTCGCCAAGGTGATGGAGCGCCATGGCGAGCGCTTCCTCGACCGCATCTTCACCGCGGCGGAGCGGGCCAAGGCGGAGCGCCGCGCCAAGAACGAGAAGATGGTGGTGGCGACCTATGCCAAGCGCTTCGCCGCCAAGGAGGCCTGCTCCAAGGCGCTCGGCACCGGGATCCGGCGCGGGGTGTGGTGGCGCGATATGGGGGTGGTCAACCTGCCGGGCGGACGGCCGACCATGCAACTGACCGGCGGCGCCCTGGCCCGGCTCCAGGCCCTGACACCTGATGGCTTCGAGGCGCGGATCGACGTGTCGATCACCGATGACTGGCCGCTGGCGCAGGCCTTCGTCATCATTTCCGCCGTGCCGCTGCCGAAACCCTGACGGGACGCCGGGATTTCTGTGATTTTCTTTGCAAATCAATATCTTACCCAATTTTGGTGCGATCCTTGATTGCGTGGCCTCCGACAACCGTCTAAAAGTCCGCGGACGCAAATCAGCCTGGGCGAATTCGGCTTTACGCCGGAATTGGCCCTCACTATCAGAATCAGGACAATCTCCTTGCGCCGCGAACCGGTGGGCCGTTCGCGGGAGGAGGGCGCTCTGTGATCGCCGGCCGGAATTGAGAGAGCAATGAGCGTGACTTCGGGAACGAAATCTGAAAGCGGCGTCGGCGAAACGATCCGGGTCGTGATCCACGCTCTCCTGATCGCGCTGGTGATCCGCACCTTCCTGTTCCAGCCCTTCAACATCCCGTCCGGCTCGATGAAGGCGACGCTGCTGGTCGGCGACTATCTGTTCGTCTCGAAATATTCCTACGGCTATAGCCACTATTCGATCCCGCTTTCACCGAACCTGTTCTCCGGGCGGATCTGGGGCTCGGACCCGCAGCGCGGCGACATCGTCGTGTTTCGCCTGCCGAAGGACGATTCCACCGATTACATCAAGCGCGTGATCGGCCTTCCCGGCGACCGCATCCAGATGCGGGACGGGCTGCTCTACATCAACGACACGCCGGTCGAGCGGCAGCGGATGAGCGAATATGTCGGCGAGGAGCCCTGCGGCTCGGAAGGCGGCGGCATGTCCCGGGTGAAGCGCTGGAAGGAAACGCTGCCGAACGGCGTGTCCTATGAGACGCTCGACTGCGCCGACAACGGCTACGTCGACAACACCAACGTCTACACCGTGCCGTCGGGCCATTTCTTCATGATGGGCGACAACCGCGACAACTCCACCGATAGCCGCTTCCTCGGCCAGGTCGGCTATGTGCCGCAGGAGAATCTGATCGGTCGCGCCCAGATGATCTTCTTCTCCATCGCCGAAGGCGAGCATGCCTGGATGTTCTGGCGCTGGCCGTGGGCAGTACGCTGGAATCGCTTCTTCAAAATCGTCCGATGAAAGACGAAGCCAAGGACATCCCGATCCAACCGACCGAGGCGCAAGCCGCTCCTGAGAGCGAAGCTGCACCGAAGACGCCTGCCAAGAAGAAGCGCGCGCGAAGCAGCAAGGCCAAGGGCACCGATGCGAACGCGGCGCTCGAGGCCCGCATCGGCCACAGCTTCAGCGATCCGAACATGCTGATGCAGGCGATCACGCATGTCTCGGCGCTGAAGTCGGGGCGCAAGCGCGGCGACAGCTACCAGCGGCTGGAATTCCTCGGCGACCACGTGCTCGGGCTCGTCGTCTCCGACATGCTCTATCATGCCTTCCCGAATGCCGACGAGGGCGAGCTCTCCAAGCGCCTTGCCGAGCTGGTGCGCAAGGAAAGCTGCGCCGACGTCGCCAAGTCGCTCGGCCTGCTCGACGACATCAAGCTCGGCTCGGTCGGCTCCAGCGCCGACGCCCGCCTGCGCAAATCCATCCTCGGCGACATCTGCGAGGCCGTGATCGGCGCCGTCTTCCTCGACGGCGGCTACGCGGCGGCGTCCGAGTTCGTCAAACGCAACTGGACCGAGCGCATGCACAAGCCGCGCCGTCCGTTGCGCGATCCCAAGACCGTGTTGCAGGAATGGGCGCAAGGCAAGGGTCTGCCGACGCCGGTTTACCGCGAGGTCGAGCGCACCGGCCCGCATCACGATCCGCAATTCCGCGTCGCGGTGGATCTGCCGGGGCTCGCGCCGGCGGAGGGCATCGGCGGCAGCAAGCGCGCAGCGGAGAAGGTGGCAGCTTCAGTGATGATCGCGCGTGAAGGTGTTGGCGGCGGCAATGACGGTTGAAGCAAGCGGCGAGACGCCGACGGCAACGCGCTGCGGCTTCGTTGCGCTGATCGGCGCGCCCAATGTCGGCAAGTCCACGCTGGTCAATGCGCTGGTCGGCGCCAAGGTCACGATCGTCTCGCGCAAGGTGCAGACCACGCGCGCGCTGATCCGCGGCATCGTGATCGAGAACAACGCGCAGATCATCCTGGTCGACACGCCCGGCATCTTCCTGCCGAAGCGCCGGCTCGACCGCGCCATGGTCTCGACCGCCTGGAGCGGGGCGCATGATGCCGATCTCGTCTGCGTGCTGCTCGACGCCAAGACCGGCATCGACGAGGAGGCCGAGGCGATCCTCACCAAGGCGGCCAGCGTCAATCACGAGAAGATTCTGGTCATCAACAAGGTCGACCTGGTCCAGCGCGAGAAGCTGCTGGCGCTGGCGCAGGCCGCCAACGAGCGCATGAAGTTCGCGCGGACCTTCATGATCGCGGCGATCTCGGGCGACGGCGTCGACGACATCCGCAAGACGCTCGCGGAAATGGTGCCGCCGGGGCCGTATCTCTATCCCGAGGACCAGATGTCGGACGCGCCGATGCGGCAGCTGGCGGCCGAGATCACGCGCGAAAAAATCTATCAGAAGCTGCACCAGGAGCTGCCCTACCAGTCCACGGTCGAGACCGACAAGTGGGAGGAGCGCAAGGACAAGTCGGTGCGGATCGAGCAAACGATCTTCGTGGAGCGCGAAAGCCAGCGCAAGATCGTGCTCGGCAAGGGCGGCGCCACCATCAAGTCGATCGGCGCGGACTCGCGGAAAGAGCTGATGCAGATCCTGGACGTGCCGGTGCATCTGTTCCTGTTCGTCAAGGTGCGCGAGAACTGGGGCGACGATCCCGATCGCTACCGCGAGATGGGCCTGGACTTCCCGAGAGAATAACCAAGAAACGATCGGTATCCGATGAGCGTGCCCAGCAACATCAGGCGCTTCGAGGCGCTGCTCTATGCATCGTTGATGCTGGACGCCCTGTCGGTGGCGGTGCAGGACCGCACGCCGAATGCCGAGATGACCGAGCAGATGATCACCACGCAGACCTTGCTCGCCGGCGGCATGATCCTGCTCCTCGTGTATTTCGTCAAGCTGGCGGCGCATCATCGCAAGAACTGGCCGCGCTTTGTGCTGGCGGCGGCGCTGGTGCTGTCGGTGATCTCGCTCGGCCAGATCATCGGCGAGAAGGGCCTGGAGCTCGACAGCGCCATCGAGATCGTGTCCTGCGTGCTGACGACGATGGGCCTGTATTTCTCCTTCAGCGGCGACGCGCAGGGCTGGTTCAACGCGTGAGGTCTTGCGCGGTGCCGTAGGGCGGATTGGCGGAGCGTAATCCGCCGTTTGATGTGCACGAGCTATTGGCGGATTACGCCTTCGGCCAATCCGCCCTACGATTGACGGGCGAAATCCGCTACACTCGATCCCATGGAATGGACCGACGAAGGCATCGTCTTGGGCGTGCGGCGGCATGGCGAATCCAGCGCCATCGTGGAGCTGCTCACGCGCGCGCATGGCCGGCATCTCGGTCTGGTGCGGGGCGGTGCCGGCTCGCGGATGCGGCCGCTTTTGCAGCCGGGGAACAGCGTCAGCGCGGTGTGGCGGGCGCGGCTCGACGAGCATCTCGGCACTTATGCGATCGAGGGATTGAAGCTGCGCGCGGCGACGCTGCTGGGATCCTCTCATGGGGTCTACGGCGTCACGCATCTCGCCTCGATTGCGCGGCTGCTGCCGGAGCGCGATCCGCACGAGGAGATCTTTGCGCTGCTCGAGCATTCGCTGGATGATTTCGACGACATCGGCGGTGCCGCCGTGCACCTGATCCATTTCGAGCTGGCGATGCTCGCCGAGCTCGGCTTCGGACTGGCGCTGGAGAATTGCGCGGTGACCGGCGAGACCACGGACCTGATCTATGTCTCGCCGAAGTCCGGCGGGGCGGTGTCGCGCGGGGCGGGCGAGCCGTGGCGGGATCGGCTGTTGCGGCTGCCGCCGTTCCTGCGCCATGGCGAAACCGCCAGCGACCTGACCGACCAGGATCTCCAGGACGGCTTCCGGCTCACCGGCCTGTTCCTGCTCCGCCATGTGCTTGAGCCGCGCGGGCAGGGCCATTCCGATGCGCGCGCCGGCTTCATCAATGCGCTGACCCGGCAACAGGCGACGGCCGCGATTCCTGCGCCATGAGTGAAACGGGACTCTGCAATCTCCGTCAAACATGGAGTTCCCGGGAACGAAATCCCGCCGAGCGGACTTGGCCTTCGGGTTCCACAACGGGGACAGCCTAAATGTTGATCAAGGGATTCGCCTTGTCCGCGGCGCTGCTCGCGTTCGCGCCTGATGCAATGGCCGGCGAGCCGCAACCCGGCGTGTTTCGCCGGGCATCCTGCACCGTCGTCCGGTATTATGTGGCCAAATATTCCGCTGCCGCTGCAGAGACATGGGCGCGGTCGAAGGGGGCCACGGAGGCCGAAATCGAGGCCGCCCGGCGTTGCCTGACCAATATGCCGGCCCCTGTCCCGGACAAGACTCAGACCGTGACAGCCGGCTGGGCCGGCCACTAGGCGGGCCCGGGGAACCAATCCATCCTTGCCCGATTCCCTTCCACGGTTTAACCGGGCGGCATGGGAAAACGAATCGTTCCGCCGGAAGAACCGGCCGAAATTCACGAGGTCCGGCTGCAGGAAGCGCTGGAAGAGCGCTATCTCGCCTATGCGCTCTCCACCATCATGCACCGCGCGCTGCCCGACGCGCGCGACGGCCTGAAGCCGGTCCACCGCCGCATCCTCTACGGCATGCGCCTGCTCAGGCTCGACCCCGGCACCGCCTTCAAGAAGTCCGCCAAGATCGTCGGCGACGTGATGGGCTCGTTCCATCCGCACGGCGACCAGGCGATCTACGACGCCATGGTGCGCCTCGCGCAGGATTTCTCCTCGCGCTACCCGCTGGTCGACGGCCAGGGCAATTTCGGCAATATCGACGGCGATAACCCCGCCGCCTACCGCTACACCGAAGCGCGCATGACCGACGTCGCGCGGCTTCTGCTCGAGGGCATCGACGAGGACGGCGTCGAGTTCCGCGCCAATTACGACGGCCAGTCGAAGGAGCCGGTCGTGCTCCCCGGCGGCTTCCCGAACCTGCTCGCCAACGGCGCGCAGGGCATCGCGGTCGGCATGGCGACCTCGATCCCGCCGCACAACGCCGCCGAGCTCTGCGAGGCCGCGCTGCATCTGATCGAGAAGCCCGACGCGAAATCCAGGGCCCTGATGAAGTGGGTGAAGGGCCCGGACTTCCCGACCGGCGGCATCTGCGTCGACTCCAAGCAGGCCATCGCCGAGGCCTACACCACCGGCCGTGGCTCGTTCCGCGTTCGCGCGCGCTGGTCGCAGGAAGAGGGCGCACGCGGCACCTGGGTCGTCGTCGTCACCGAGATCCCGTTCCTGGTGCAGAAGTCGCGGCTGATCGAGAAGGTCGCCGAGCTGCTCGATCAGAAGAAGCTGCCGCTGGTCGGCGACATCAGGGACGAGTCGGCCGAAGACGTCCGCATCGTGATCGAGCCGAAGTCGAAGAACGTCGATCCCGCGCTGATGATGGAATCGCTGTTCCGGCTCACCGAGCTCGAAAACAAGATTCCGCTGAACCTCAACGTGCTGATCAAGGGCCGAGTCCCCAAGGTGGTGGGACTTGCGGAGTGCCTGCGCGAATGGCTCGACCATCTGCGCGATGTCCTGATCCGCCGCAGCAATTATCGCAAGGCGCAGATCGAGCACCGGCTCGAAGTGCTCGGCGGCTTCCTGATCGCCTATCTGAACATCGACAAGGTGATCAAGATCATCCGCACCGAGGATGAGCCGAAGCCGGCCTTGATGAAGGAGTTCAAGCTCACCGAGGTGCAGGCCGAAGCCATCCTCAACATGCGCCTGCGCTCCTTGCGCAAGCTCGAGGAGATGGAGATCCGCACCGAGGACAAGAACCTCCGTGCCGAGCTCAAGGGCATCAATGCGGTGCTCGCCTCCGAGGCCGAGCAGTGGAAGAAGGTCGGCGAGCAGGTCGGCAAGGTCCGCGACATGTTCGGGCCGAAGACGCCGCTCGGCAAGCGCCGCACCACCTTCGCCGACGCTCCCGAGCACGATCTCGCCGCGATGGAGGAAGCCCTCGTCGAGCGCGAGCCGGTGACGGTGGTCGTGTCCGACAAGGGCTGGATCCGCACCATGAAGGGCCATGTCGAGGATCTCTCGGGCCTTGCCTTCAAGCAGGACGACAAGCTCGGCTTCGCCTTCTTCGCGGAGACCACCTCGAAACTCCTGCTGTTCGCCACCAACGGCAAGTTCTACACGCTCGACGTTGCGAAACTGCCGGGCGGCCGCGGCCATGGCGAGCCGATCCGCCTGTTCATCGACCTCGAGCAGGAGGCGGCTCCCGTCGCGCTGTTCGTCAACAAGGGCGGACGCAAATTCCTGGTCGCTAGCCACGAGGGCCAGGGTTTTGTGGTGAGCGAGGACGATTGCGTCGGTACCACCAAGAAGGGCAAGCAGGTCCTCAACGTCGACATGCCGAACGAGGCGCGCGCGATCACGGAAGTGATCGGCGACACCGTCGCCGTGATCGGCGAGAACCGCAAGATGCTGGTCTTCCCGCTCGACCAGGTGCCGGAAATGGCGCGCGGCCGCGGCGTGCGCTTGCAGAAGTACAAGGACGGCGGGCTCTCGGACGTCGCCGTGTTCGAGGCGAAGGCTGGCCTGACCTGGAAGGACTCCGCGGGCCGCGAATTCTCCGCGACCATGAAGGAGCTCGCCGAGTGGAAGGGCACCCGCGCCGACGCCGGCCGCCTGCCACCGAAGGGTTTCCCGAAGTCGAACAAGTTCGGCAAGGCGATCGGGTAGGGTGTTTTGTGTCCCGGACGCGCTGCAGCGTGCAACGCTGCTGCGCAGAGCCGGGACCACGCTGCACGGGTTGGCTGGGAGACATGGGCCCCGGCCCTGCAGCGCACCGCTGAAGTGGCGCTGCGCTGCGTCCGGGGCACGCGCACCTGCGCGCATGGGCTGCGACAGCGCCGCTCTCCAATTCGCATTCCACCGCTTAGCACCGTCTGATACCGTCCACGACGCCGGTGGTCTGGAATGTCGAGAATGAGCGCGATGTACGATGTCATTGTTGTCGGCGGCGGCTCCGCCGGCGCCGCTGTGGCCGCAAGGCTTTCCGAGGATCCTGCGCGGCGCGTGCTGCTGCTCGAAGCCGGGCTCGACTGGCGTGCCGATGAGGCGCCGTGGGAGGTGCGGACGCCGAATCCGATCCCGATCATCCACAAGCGCGAGTACCAGGAGAAATGGCAGTGGCCTGATCTGCTGTCGCGCCGGGTGGCGGGGCAGCAGCCGCGCTTCTACTGGCGCGGCAAGGGGCTCGGCGGCTCCTCGATGATGAACGGCCAGATCGCGATCCGCGGTGTTGCCGATGCCTTCGACGAATGGGCCGCCCATGGCTGCACCGGCTGGTCGGCGAAGGACGTGATGCCGCTGTTCTCCGTGATCGAGGACGATTTTGAATTCGGCGATGCCGAGGGCCACGGTCGCGGCGGTCCGCTGCCGGTCTATCGCGCGCCGCCGGAAAAATGGGGCCCGATCGACCGGGGCTTGCGCGATGCGGCGCTGGCGAGCGGCTATCCCTGGTGCGCCGATCTCAACGGCCCAGACGGCGAGGGGGTCGCCTGCTATCCCATCAACAGCCGCGACTTGCGCCGCATCAGCACCAATGAGGCATATCTCGAGCCGGCGCGTGGCCGGCCTAACCTCGAGATCCGCGGCCATGCGCTGGTCGATCGCGTGCTGATCAGCGACGGCCGCGCCACCGGCGTCCGCGTTCACGTGGAGGGGCAGGGCACCCAGGAGATCAGCGCGCGGCAGATCGTGCTGTGTGCCGGCGCGATCCATAGCCCGGCGATCCTGCTGCGCTCGGGCATTGGGCCGACCGAGGAGTTGAAGGCGATGGGCGTTGCGGTGGTGCGCGACCTGCCGGTCGGCAAGCATTACTTCGATCACCCGCTGTTTCGCGCAACCATCCAGCTCCACGAGAATCTGCGGCCCACCGATCCTGATACGCGCCACACCAATTGCTGCGTGACCTATTCCTCGGGCCTTGCGGACGGCGGCAAGCGCGACATGATCCTGATCGCCTTCAATCACCGCGGCATCGGCATGCCCGGCGCGATCGGCGCCGGGCTGTTCAACGCGTATTCCCGAGGTACGCTCAAGCTGGCCTCGACCGATCCCGCGATCGATCCTGTCGTCGAGGAGAACATGCTCGCCGATCCCCGCGACATGCTGCGCATGATCGACGCGGTGAGGCGGCTCGCGGTGATCACCTCGCAGCCGGCGCTTTCGGGCATCGCCGACTGGATCCGGCTCGCCGATACCGACCTGACGCTGCCGCAGGCAGCCGCCCTGCCGGATCACGAGCTCGACGCGGTGCTGCGCCGTGAGACCGGTGACATCCAGCACGCTGCCGGCAGCTGCCGGATGAGCGGCATCAATGATGCCGACGGCGTGGTCAACCCTGATGGCACGGTGAAGGGCATCTCGGGTCTGCGCGTCGCCGACGCCTCGATCATGCCGTCCGACTGCCGCGCCAACACGCATTTCACGACGGTGGTGATCGGGGAGGCGATCGCGCGGATGATGATGCGGTAGCGCGGCAACGACGGTGTTCGCGGTTCCCTCCGCGTCATTGCGAGCGTACTGACCTGTCCGCCGTTCGTGACGATCGCGATCCGCCCCTTGTCTCGGGCCAGGGTGTTTTGCTTGTGCGACAACTCCGAATTTCGGTAAAGTGGAATATTTTTGCAGGAAGAGGCTTGACAGGCGGCCTCGTCGGAATGCCGAGCTGTTTTGCCCGACGGCAGCTTGCGCCAGCACGGGAAGAACAGTGCCGTTGCGAGCGACAGCACGACCATTTGCCCGCGGAGCCCTGCGCCCCTCCGAGCATAACCCGATAAAGCGTCAGGCCGAGCCCGCCGCCGAGGAGAGCCGCGCATCGATGGACAGGTCGGTCGTGCACTCATCCAAGGTAAGTTGTTCCTGGCAATGGAAGCTAACCCTGGCGAAAAGGCCCCGCTTTAAGCATTTCACGCTGGAGTCGCGTTCCGGCCGCCGGCGGCAAGTTGCTCAAAACGGGTCGACGAGGTTTCCTTTTTGCCCACTTTCCTCCATAGTTCGGCATGGCAAAAATAAGAGTGAGCTTCAAACCGCTTCGTAAATCTGAGGGCGACTGGGTCATCGTCGCCGAGTATCCAGGCTCAGAACCCCGAGAAATAACCGGCTTTGCGAGCAAAGCCGAAATCGACGATTGGATGAACGGAGAGCGTCGGATTTCTTGGCTCCGGTCACAGGGCTACGCCAAGTGAGATGAAATCCGTCCGGCCATCGCGTCCGTCTGACCTACGGCTGCGGTGAACGTCTGCCCGTCCTTTTGCGATCCGAGCTCCCTCGACCGAAGCCGCGACTCTCGCTGGCGGCCGAAGCTCTCACGGCAAACGGGGTGATCAACACTTGTGGCCCACGCCATACCTCCCGCCGCGTCAAATCTACGGGTGCAAGGATCCAGTCATGACCAAATCGAAACGCTCAGCCGAGCAGCAGATCGCCGATGAAGCCGACCGCAGGGCGCAAAACCCGAACGCAGCGCGGCAGTCGATCGCGGATAGCCAAGCCGATCCCCAGTTTCATGAAAACCACAAGCGTCTGAGAGCGGAGCGGTTGGCGCGAGACGAGGCGCGCAAGCCGTCCAAATGAACACATGGCCGCATGTGTGCTCCTTGCTGCCTCTCCCACGCTGTGGGAGTCCGACAGGCAGGTGCGGGAAGGATGCGGGAATTCACTGAAAATACGAAACTGATCCACCCTAACGACGCGCTCGATCGTCGCAGCAAAAGCGAGGCTACATTAGCTCGAAGGATGGGTAGCTCGTAGGATGGGTCGAGCGTAAGCGAAACCCATCAATCCCCCTGAAGGGAGCGAACGCTTAAAATCTGGCTGACCCCTGCGCCCTGGGGTTGAAGGTTCCATTCTCGGAGGCTACGGTCGCCGTTGTCAACTTGGGGGTGTATTATGAAATCAATGATTGTCGCTTCCGCGTTTTTCGTCGTGTCGGCCGGGCTGACGTCTGCTCACGCCCGCGTCGTCTGTCACCACGATCCTGTGTGCCAAGCTCAGCGTGACGGCACCAGCGTGGATCAGGCCAGAAAGCGAGAACAGGGCGTAACCGACTGCGTGACCGCCGCCGGCTATACTCGCGCGGACTGGAGTGCCTACAGGGTGCCAGAGGGGCCCGCCAAAAAGGTGCGTGCCTGTCTCGCTAGGAAGGGCCTGCCCACGAGTTAACTGAGCGAGTTGATCACTAAACTTTTTGAGTAAGGAGGCCGCTGAATGTTACGCGGGTTTATTTCGCTTGCCGTCGCTTCGATCTGCTCTCAACTATTGCTGTCGGAGGCTTCGGCGCAAGATTTATCCCAATGCACCGCAAGCTTTCCGCTGGCATGCTGCAAACAGTCGTACGCAAAGCATGGCCCATTTGGTTCGCTGACTGGAGCGGCGCAGGAGGCTAGAAACTACGATATGCGGGTATGCGTAGATCGGTTAGCGAAAAAGAAGAGCCGCTGAGAGCGCTTCGCAAATTGACGTTGAACCTGTGGGACCGCCGCGCTGTCCGTTGGAGGGCGAGCGGTCCCCTGGCCGCGCCTCCGGGCCGGCGGTCTAGCTCGTAGGATGGGTGGAGCGTAAGCGAAACCCATCACCCCCTCCGCCGACGACGAGGCAGGGTGGGTTTCGCGAGAGCTCGACCCATCCTTCGCGCCAAGGCCCTAAATCACCCCCATCAACCTCAGGGCCACGCCCGCCGCGCAGCTCCCCGCCAGCACCGTCAGCATCCCCAGCTTGAACCTGAAGATCGCGGTCGCCGCCGCGATCGACAGCACCAGTGCCGGCACGTCGGCGCTCCTGAGCACCGGCATGTCGAAGTTCAGCGGAAACGCATGCACCGGCACTGTTTCGCGGAACAGCGTGTGCAGGGCGAACCAGATCGAGAGGTTCAGGATCACGCCGACCACGGCGGCGGTGATCGCGCTGAGCGCGCCGGCAAGGCCCGTGTTGCCGCGCAGGCGCTCGATATAGGGCGCGCCGACGAAGATCCACAGGAAGCAGGGCGTGAAGGTGACCCAGGTCGCGAGCAATCCGCCGAGCGCGGCCGCGAGCATTGGCGACAGGCCGCTGGGGTCGCGATAGGCCGCCATAAAGCCCACGAATTGCAGCACCATGATCAGCGGGCCCGGCGTGGTCTCGGCCATGCCGAGGCCATCCAGCATCTCGTGCGGCTTCAGCCAATGATAATGCTCGACCGCCTGCTGGGCGACATAGGCCAGCACGGCATAGGCGCCGCCGAAGGTGACTAGCGCCATCTTCGAGAAGAACAACGCGATCTGGCTGAAGACGTTGCCTTGTCCGAGGGCAAGCAACAACACGATGACAGGCACCAGCCAGAGCGCCAACCACAACGCGCCGGTTCGGATCTCGCGCGCGGTGTTGGGCTTGACGTGTTCGGGCACGGCTTCGCCGAGCATGCTGTCGATCGCGGCGCCGCTGCCGCCATGGCCGTGACCGGCCGGGGCGAACTCCGGCCGGCCGCTGCGCGCGCCGGCATAGCCGATCAGGCCGGCGGCGATGATGATGATCGGGAAGGGCACCGCGAAGAAGAAGATCGCGACGAAGGCGATCGCCGCCAGCGCGATCATGATGCGATTCTTCAGCGCGCGCCTGCCGACGCGCACCACTGCCTCGACGACGATGGCGAGCACGGCGGCCTTGAGGCCGAAGAACAATGCCTCGACAAAGCTGACATTACCGAAGGCCGCATAGATGTAGCTGAGGCCCATGATGGCGATGATGCCGGGCAGGATGAACAGCCCGCCCGCCATCAGCCCGCCGGCGGTGCGGTGCATCAGCCAGCCGACATAGGTGGCGAGCTGCTGCGCCTCCGGACCCGGCAATAGCATGCAATAGTTCAGCGCATGCAGAAAGCGGCCTTCGGAGATCCACTTCTTCTCCTCGACCAGGATGCGGTGCATCACCGCGATCTGGCCCGCGGGCCCGCCGAAGCTCAGACAGGCGACGCGAAGCCAGACGTGAAAGGCATCGCCAAAGCTGATGCCGTGACCGGCATCAGCTCCTGCTTGAACGTTACGAATGTCCATTACGCCTTCACCTTGTTGGTCGGCCAGTTGTGGGTCTCGGCCGTAGCATCGCGGCAC
The DNA here is from genome assembly GCF_032144035.1 of Bradyrhizobium sp. WYCCWR 12699. Taxonomy (NCBI): domain Bacteria; kingdom Pseudomonadati; phylum Pseudomonadota; class Alphaproteobacteria; order Hyphomicrobiales; family Nitrobacteraceae; genus Bradyrhizobium; species Bradyrhizobium sp. WYCCWR 12699. Next base: position 185,864 of record NZ_JAVTJN010000039.1, on the reverse strand, counting down.
CAACGGTAGAAGGCATCGTAGAGCAACATGCCGGCCTCGAGCTGTTCGAGGTCGTCGTCATACATCCGCGATAGCCCGAGCGAGGCCGCGAGCAGGCCCGGCGCTTCCGGCGCGAGGTCTGGCCGAGCGGTGTCGGCGCCGCGCACCAGCGTGGCGAGCCGGAGCAGAGCCGGCGTGGCGATGCCGAACTCCTCGATCATGACGTCGAAGGTGCAGAGCTCGCCGCGGTGGCTCCAGAACACGTTCTCGATGTCGAAGGGCGCCGCGTTGAAGCGTTCGCCGACCGCGACCACCTCGGACGGCGCCACATAGAGGAACACCGCGTTGGGGTCGACGAAGCGCCGGATCAGCCAGGGACAGGCGATGCGGTCGACCTTCGGCCGCGCCCGCGTGACCCAGATTGTGCGTCCCTTGGCATCGCGTGGCGGCAGCTTGCGGGCGTCGACCAGCGGCAGCTTGGCCGCCTTCCAGCCCTCGAAGCCATCTTCGAGGGTTTCGGCTTCGGCGCCGAGCTGCCTGAGCCAGGCGGCCGTGCCCTGCGCCAGCTTGGCGCCGCGCAGGCAGGAGACGATGGCGGAGCGGCCGGCAAATTCGCCGCCCCATTCCGCGACGGTCTCGTGGCTGAGCTTGATCGAGCCGGGAATCAGCCGCCGGTCGGCGGCAAAATCCTCCTCGGTGCGGACATCGATCAGCACAGGCGCGTTGGCCGTGCCGATCAGGCGCGCCAATTTATCGGATGATATGGTCGTGAACGTAGCCATGATGCGTCCTCGCATAAATCAGACGGGACGCGATACTTGGGCATGTCGCCTCGTGGGGAGATCGCTCAAATCCCCATGGCACAGATTACATCGAAACTAAGAAGCACTGTCAATCCGAGGGAGCGATTGGACCTTCGAAAAGTCCGGCCCGCCGGTCTATACTAGGCTCAACAGAGCTGAATTTCCTGGAGAATTCGATGCATTCGCATTCCATCGAACAATGGACCCACGACCACGCGTTCCTGGGCGAGAAGCACGACGAGAACGAGCGGCGCACCTGGCTCGTGGTGGTGCTGACGCTGGTCATGATGGTCGCCGAGATCGTTGCCGGCTCGGTGTTCGGCTCGATGGCGCTGCTCGCCGACGGCTGGCACATGGGCACGCATGCGGCCGCGCTGGGCATCGCCGCCTTCGCCTATCGCTTCGCGCGCCGTCACCTGGGGAATGCGCATTTCACCTTCGGTACCGGCAAGTTCGGCGATCTCGCGGCCTTCGCCAGCGCGATCATCCTCGGCCTGATCGCGGTCGAGATCGCCTATGAGAGTGTGCTGCGGCTGATCAATCCTGTGCCGATCGTCTATGGCGAGGCCATGGCGGTGGCCGCCCTCGGCCTCGGCGTCAACCTCGCCAGCGCGTGGCTGCTGCGCGGCAGCCATGATCATCACCATCACCATCACGGGCACGCGCACGGCCATGCACATGACGATCATGGGGACCACGACCACGATCGTCACGGCCATCACCACCATCATCACGACAACAATCTGCGCGTGGCCTATGTCCATGTCATGACCGATGCCGCGACCTCGGTGCTGGCAATCGCTGCGCTTGCGTTCGCGATGTATTCGGGATGGGTCTGGGCCGATCCGGCCGTCGGCCTGATCGGCAGCGTGGTGATCGGGGCTTGGGCGTTCGGCCTCGTCAAGTCGTCGGGCGCGGTGCTGCTCGACGTGCGTGCCGACGAGAAGCTGGAGCGGGTGATCCGCGCGCGCATGGAGGTCGGCGACGACCGCGTCACCGATCTGCATCTGTGGCAGGTCGGCCCCGGCCATTGCGCCGTGCTGCTCTCGGTGGTGTCGGACAGGCCGAAGACGCCTGCTATCTACAAGCGGCGGCTCGCCGGACTGAAGGGCCTCAGCCATGTCACGGTGGAGGTCGAGACCTGCCCGCATTGACGCTGATCTTTGCGGGAATTCTGCCGGCGGAGCGGGGTTGATCCGACGTTGATGCCAAGTCGCGGCCTCGTGGCCGCCAGGGAGGACCAAGGATGCGCAGGACCAAGCTCGCTCTCGCCATTGCCGCACTGGCGCTATCAGGCCCGGCGGCGCTCGCGCAATCGGCCGGCGTCGAAAAGCTCTACGTGCTCAATTGCGGGGAGGGCACCGCGGGCGACATCTCGCGCTGGACGCCCGGGCTGAACGAAGGCAAGACGATGGACTTCGTCGACAGCTGCTATCTGATCAAGCACGCCAAGGGCTGGTTCCTGTGGGACACCGGCATCGCCGATGCCGTCGCCGCGATGCCGAATGGTCTTGCGCCCGCCGATCCCAAGGCCGTCACCTGGCGGCGGCCGAAGACGCTTGCCGCCCAGCTCGAGCAGCTCGGCGTCAAGCCCGACGACGTCAAGGCCATGGCGGTCTCGCACACCCATCCGGACCATACCGGCAATGTGGAGCTGTTTCCGCAATCGATGCTCTACGTGCAGAAGGCCGAATACGACTGGCCCGGCGCCAACAATTCGCCGCGCTTCAAGCCCTCGCACCCCGTGGAGCTGCTCACCGGCGACAAGGACGTCTTCGGCGATGGCAGCGTGACCATCCTGTCGACGCCCGGCCACACGCCCGGGCACCAGTCGCTGCTGGTGAAACTGCCCAAGACCGGCGCGGTGGTGCTGTCCGGTGACGCCGTGCACTTCAGGGATAATTGGGACAATCGCCGCGTGCCCGGCATGAACGTTGACAAGGACCAGACCACGGCTTCGATGCAGAAGATCGCCGACACTCTGGCCAAGGAGAAGGCGCAGCTCTGGATCAACCACGACAAGGCCCAGCGCGACAGCCAGAAGCTGGCGCCGGAGTTTTACGATTAGCGGTGGATCAGCCTTTCGGAGCGGTCACGCCCGGCGGGCTCGCTTCCGGCGTCTTCTTCGGCTTCAGCGTGCCGACATAGAACGAGACGAGCCAGACCATGAGGATGGCGAGGAGATAGACGCCCCAGGCCTGCGGCGGCGTGGTTGCCCAGCGCAACAGGCCTTTGAAGGTGCGGGGCGGATCGTTGTTGTCGCTCATGGCCCGCTTGTGGGCGAAAGCGGCAGCGCGGTCAATCCGGCCGCGGCCTGGTGCGGATCAGGAACAGCGCGGCCAGCGCCGAGAGGCTGAGCGCGGAGGAGACGATCAGCACCTTGGCGCCCATGAGGTCGATCAAGAGGCCGAAGGCCAGCGGTGCCACCGCCTGCGCCATGCGTGCGGGAGCGCCGATGATGCCGAGACGGTAGCCAAAGTCCTTCGGGCCGAAGATCGACAGCGGCAGCGTGCCGCGCGCGATCGTCAGGATGCCATTGCCCGAGCCGTGAAACAGCGCGAACGCGCTCGCCGCGGCACCGCCGAAGATCGCCACGATCACCGCGCCGATCGGGTGGGTGAGGCAGGCAAGCCGCGTCGACCACAACGGATGGAAACGGCTGAGGAAGCCGGCCTCCAGCATGCGTGCACCGACTTGCGCCGGGCCGATCAGCGCGCCAGCCGCGATGGCCTCGGCAGGCGTCGCGCCTGTTGTCTCCAGGATTCGCGGGAAATGCGCGGCCATGGCGCCGGTGACGGTCCAGACCGCCGCGAAGATGAAGGCGAGCAGCAGCATGGTGCGGTCGAGCGGCAGATGCGGCTTTTCGGCGGTGGCCGCCGCCTGCTTGGCGCCCTTGATCGCCGGCAGCACGAAGAAGTTGAGCGGCAGGCCGATCAGGATATTGGCGGCCGCCCAGGCAAAGCAGGTCTCGCGCCAGCCGATATGGGCAAGGCCCCAGGCGGTGAGCGGCCAGCCGACGGTGGAGGCAAAGCCCGCCATCAGCGTGATGCCGGTGATGGGCCGGCGCGCCTCGGTGCCGTAGATCCGCCCCAGCGCGGCGAAGGCGGCGTCGTAGAGGCCCATCGCCATGCCGACGCCGAGCACGAGCCAGGCGATCGCCATCACGGCGACGGACTGCGAGAGGCCGAGCAGCACGAGGCCGGCCGCGATGGTGAGGTTCGAGACCGACAGCACCTGCCGCCCGCCGACGAGATCGATCTGCCGCCCGATGCGCGGGCCGAGCATCGCCGAGATCACCAGCGAAGCCGAGAACGCGCCGAAGATCCAGTTGGAGGACACGCCGAGGTCGCGCGCAATGGGGTCGGCGAGCAGGGCCGGCAGATAATAGCTCGAGGCCCAGGCCAGCGTCTGCGTGGTGCCGAGCGCCAGGATGATCGGAAGCTGGCGCTGGCTCATTCGCGCGTACTTTCGATTCTGGCCGACGAAATCATCATTGCCGGCATTTGCCGTCCGTGCGGCGAGGGCGTCAACCGCAACCTCGGCATATTCGATCTGCACGGGACGGGGAGCCTTGCGCGTGTACCCGGCTTGCGCCTTTCGCTCGTCACGAATGCACGCCATAATGGCGCATGCAAACAGCTTCGCGCCTTTCATTGATGAACTGGATCGCCAGCCAGGGGCTCACAGGCCTGCCCGAGCAGGAACTGCTCCGCGGCTTTTGCGAGCGCTGCTGCGACGAAGGGCTGGACCTGTCGCGCGGGCTCGTGATCATCGACACGCTGCATCCGATCTACGAGGGCCGCGCCTTCCGCTGGAGCGATACGCCGAGCAACGAGAGCGACGTCATCGAGTACGGCTCGACGGCGGAGGGCGACGCCGCCACGAACTGGCGCCGCTCGGTGTTCTATCATTTGCTCGAGCACGGCAACGACGAGATGGTGATCGATCTCGCCGAGGCGCCGTCGCTCGATTTTTCGCAGATCGGCGACCTCGCCGAAAACGGCCACCGGCATTTCCTGGCTTTCGTGCACCGCTTCGGCGAGAGCGGAGCGCTCGGGCAGATGGACTGCCTCTATTCCTATTGGACCACCCGGCGGGACGACGGCTTCACCGAAGCTGAACTTGCCGCGCTGCGCGATCTCGTGCCGGTGCTCGGGCTCGCGATCAAGTCGGCGCAGCAGGTCGACATCGTGCGCACTTTGGGGCGCGTCTATCTCGGCCGCGACGCCTCCGAGCAGGTGCTGCGCGGGCGCATCTCGCGCGGCGTCACCGAGCGCATCAATGCCGTGCTCTGGTACTCGGACCTGCGCGGCTCGACCGGGATCAGCGAGAGCATCGGCCCCGACGAGATCATCCCGTTCCTCAACGACTACGCGCAGGCCGTGATCGACCCGATCCACGAGGCCGGCGGCGATGTGCTGAAGCTGATCGGCGACGGCGTGCTCGCGATGTTCTGGGGCGAGGACATGGCGGATGCGCGCCGTGCCGCGCTGCGCGCCGAGCACCTGTTCCGCAAGAATATCGCGGCGCTCAATGCCCGCCGGGCGGCCGAGGGGCGTCCGACCACGTCGGCCTATATCGGCCTGCATGTCGGGCAGGTCTTCTACGGCAATATCGGCAGCGAGGACCGGCTCGATTTCACCGTGGTCGGTCCGACAGTGAACGAGGTCAGCCGTATCGCCTCGATGAGCCGCTCGGTCGACCGCGAGCTGCTGGCGTCATCGGAATTCTACAAAGGCCTCGACGCCGCCGGGCGGCGCTATCTCGTCTCCACCGGCCGCTACGCGCTGCGCGGCATCGGCCGCGCGCAGGATCTCTACACGCTCGACCCCGATGTCGACGCGAGCGAGCCGGTGACGGGGAGCTACGAGCGGTATCTGGCGAATTAGCATCGCGCCGGCACTTCGTCCCCCACCATCTCCGGCTGCCGGTCCAGCGCCACCGCCGGCGACAGCCAGATCACCAGCGCCTGCACGCCGAACACGGCCGCCGCGAGATAGAGGCACGCTTCCGCGCTCCAGAGCCCGCCGACGATCGCGCCCAGTCCCGAACCGAGCGGGCGCGCGCCGTAGCTCATGATGTTGATGGCGGAGACGCGGCCCAGAAGGCGCGGCGGCGTCACCGATTGGCGCAGCGTCGTGGTCGAGATCACCCACAGGATCGGCCCGACGCCGAGCAGGAAGAAGCTCAAACCCGCCAGCCAGGGCGAGGGGACCAGCACGGTCAACGCCATGACCATTGCGGCAATGAAGCCGGTGACGGGGCCGAGGCCGACCACGGTACCGAAGCTGATACGCTGCATCACGCGGGTGGCGAGCAGCGCGCCGATCACCATGCCGACGCCGTACATTGTCAGCACCGTGCCGACGCCCGCTGCGGTGAGGCCGAGATGGCGCACGGCGTAGGGCACGAACACGGCGATCTGCAGGAACCAGCCGGTGTTGAAGATGAACTGGGTGATGAACACCGGACGCAGCAGCGGGTGGTGAAACACGAAGGCCGCGCCTTCGCGAATGTCCTGGAACGGATGGCGGCGCGGCGCCGGCGCGCGGGCGGGCTCGAAGATGCCGGAGAGCAGCACCACGGCGATAGCCGAGAGCGCCGCGGCGAAGCCGAAGGCCGGGCTCGCGCCCCACCAGCCCACCAGCGCGCCGCCAAGCGCAGGGCCGCTGGCAAAGGCGATGGTGCGCGCCAGCTCGATCCGCGCATTCGCCGCCGGCAACAGCTCGGCGCTTACCAGTGAGGGCACCAGCGCCGGTGCGGCCACGCTGTAGACCACGGTGCCGCACACCGCGGCGAAGCCGAGCAGCGCCAGCAGCGGCAGATTGAGCGCGCCGAGCGCGAGCAGCAGCACGATGGTCGCGAGCGCCACGGCCCGCAGCGCCTCGGCTCCCGCCATCAGCGAGCGGCGTGAGATCCGGTCGGCGAGCAGGCCGGCGGGAATCGCGAACAGCACGAAGGGCAGGGTCAGCGCGGTCTGTAACAGGCCGGTCTGGCCTTCCGCGACCCCGAGCGTGAGCACCGCGACGATGGGGGCGGCGGCCAAGGCGATCTGCTCGGCCGACTGCGCGGCGAGGTTGGACCAGGCGAGCCGGGCAAAGGTATCGGGGAGGCGGGGCGGGTTTGACATGGCTCATTTCCTGCAAAGTCGGGTTGGCGCCAGTATCCGGCCCCGGGGGCCGCCAAACCCACCCGCTTCCCGACAGGGCGGCGAATAACGGCCCGGAACGGGAACCCATACCACTAGATGCAGTTGCAAATGAGTTGCAATAAGCCTCGACTTCGGTATTCTCGCCCCATGGATGCCCGATCGCCTGATTTGACCCGCGACACCGCCGGCTGGCGCACTGACGCGCCCGCCACCAAGAGCCTCGCCGAGGTCAACGCCACGGTTGCCATTCCGGCCGCGGGCCGCTGGTGGCGCCGGCTGCTCGCTTTCGTCGGCCCGGGCTATCTGGTCTCCGTCGGCTACATGGACCCCGGCAATTGGGCGACCGACCTCGCCGGTGGCTCGAAGTTCGGCTACACGCTGCTCTCCGTCATCCTGCTCTCGAATTTGATGGCGATCCTGCTGCAGTCGCTGGCGGCACGGCTCGGCATCGTCACCGACCGCGACCTCGCGCAGGCCTGCCGCGCCACCTATTCGCCGGCGACGAACTTCCTGCTCTGGCTGGCCTGCGAGGCGGCGATCATCGCCTGCGATCTCGCCGAGGTCATCGGCACCGCGATCGCGCTCAAGCTCCTGTTCGGCATTCCCCTGATCGGCGGCGCACTGCTCGCGGCGCTCGATGCCTTCCTGCTGCTGCTCCTGATGAACCGCGGCTTCCGCTTCCTCGAAGCCTTCGTCATCGCGCTGCTGGCGGTGATCGCGGTCTGCTTCGCGGTCCAGGTCGCCGCCGCCGCGCCGCCGGTGGCGGAGGTGCTGCACGGCTTCATGCCGAAGAGCGAGATCTTCACCAACCCCGAGATGCTCTACATCGCGATCGGCATCATCGGCGCGACCGTGATGCCGCACAATCTCTACCTGCACTCCTCGATCGTGCAGACGCGCGCCTATGAGCGCAACGACGAAGGCCGCCGCGAGGCGATCAAATGGGCGACGACGGATTCGACCATCGCTCTGATGCTGGCGCTGTTCATCAACGCCGCCATCCTCGTCGTCGCAGCTGCGACCTTCCACAAAAGCGGCCATTCGGATGTCGCCGAGATCGGGCAAGCCTTCGAGCTGTTGTCGCCGCTGCTGGGTCTCGGCATCGCCTCGACGCTGTTCGCGGTGGCGCTGCTCGCCTCGGGCCTGAACTCGACGGTGACGGCGACGCTCGCCGGCCAGATCGTGATGGAGGGCTTCCTCGATCTGCGCCTGCCGAGCTGGGCGCGCCGCCTGCTCACGCGCGGCATCGCCATCGTCCCCGTGATCGTCGTCACCGCGATCTATGGCGAGCGCGGCACAGCGGATCTGCTGGTGTTCAGCCAGGTCGTGCTGTCGATGCAATTGCCCTTCGCCGTCATCCCGCTGGTCCGCTTCGTCTCCGACCGCCGCAAGATGGGCAAGTTCGCGATACCCACCTACGTCGCCGCGATCGCGTGGATCGTCGCGGGCGTGATCGTGATCCTGAACCTGAAGCTGTTGTCCGACACATTGTTCGGGTGAGGGCAGGGGCTATCGCTCCGTCTGTCCGGAGCGGCCCATGACGAGCCGCCCTTGCGCGGGCTCGGTCCGGCAATTTCGGAAAAGCCGCGCCATGCGAGGGCCGACGGCTCCGGTCGCGAGCCGGCGAACTACCGCTTTTCAATTGGTGCGAAGAGGGTATACTACCTTCAATTGCTGAGGGGCCGCGTACTGACAGGCCGTATTATGACATTACGTTTTTCAGGATTGATTTTTCTCCCCGCGGGATAATCGGCGGTCCCGCGCCGGAGTAAGTGCGCCGATCCGCATTTTCTCCGGTTACGCCTATGAGTTGTGCGCGACGTCGGCGCGCGGAGCCGGTGGTGAGACCACTGGCTCAATGGATTGATTTTGACTGCGCGGGTTCACGTCCTAGGGGACGGTGATCAAGCCAGAATGCGTTGATTGCTGCGTTGATATCATTGATGAGCGTGTACTGCCGTGACCAAGTGTCCCGCATGTTCAGCCCGTGTTACTCGCGAGCATCGCTTCTGCTCTCAATGCGGCGCGCGCCTCGATCACGCCGTGGAGCAGCCCTCCGGTCCATCACTTGCCAGCATCGTCGACCGCGAGGCGCGGGTTGTTCCGCTGCACGATCATGCGACGGTTCGGTCACAGATGCTGACCGAGAACAAGCAGGTCAGCGTCCTCTTTGTCGACGTCTGCGACTCCACATCACTGCTCCAGCACTCCGACCCCGAGGAATCCCGCAACTATCTCGGCAAGACGCTGAACCATCTGGCCGAAGCGGTCGCGACCTATGGCGGCACAGTGAGCCAGTTGCTCGGCGACGGGCTGGTCGCCTTGTTCGGCGCGCCCGTGGCGCAGGAGGATCACGCCCTGCGGGCGTGCCTTGCCGCTCTCAAGATGCAGAGAGCCAACATTCCCGGCCACGCGGTTCAGGGCGTGGCCAGCCCGATGCTGCGCATCGGCATCAATTCGGGCGAAGTGCTGGTCGGCGTCGTCGGACAATACGGCTGGTCGCATTACGGGGCGGACGGCAAGACGATTCACCTCGCATCGCGGCTCGAAAAGATGGCGCCGCCCGGCGGCATTCTGATCAGTGCCGCGACGCAGCGCCTCGTCGCGCAGCAGATCGACACGCAGCCGGTGGGGACGCGGTCGGTCCGAGGGCTGGACGATCCGGTCGACCTCCATGAGGTCGTGGTCGCCACCGAAAGTTCGGCGGCCGCGCCGCTGACGCGCAAGCAGCGCTGGGCGCCCCTGGTCGGCCGCGAAGATTCCTTGCGGATCCTGGCCGGGGATCTCGACATCGTTCGAACCGGCGCGATGCGAACGATCGGGCTGTGCGGCGATGCGGGGATCGGGAAGTCTCGCCTGATTGCCGACTGGATCGCCGCGCTTGCAAGCCAGGGCATGGAGGTCTGCCTTTCGCAGGCACGAGGTTACGCGAGCGCGCGCGCCTACAGCACCGCCGCGGACCTGATCGCAAGCCTGGCCGGGTTGCCGCAAACAAGCCTGACCGATGCACATTCCGTCAGGCAGACCCTGGCCGCCGAATGGGCCACCGAGGGCGCCGCGCATCTCGCCGCGATCAACGACCTGCTGGGTCTGGCGGCGCCGGACCAGGCTTGGCTGGAGCTCAACCCGGTCCAGCGGCGGCGCCGGATTGGCGACGCGTTGCTGTGGCTCGTGCGCAGGCGCGCCCAAGCGGGCCCCTTCGTGCTCGTGCTCGAGGACGTTTTCCTGGCTGACCGCGAGAGCCGACGGTTGTTCGAGGCCCTGCTGCCAAAGCTACAGGGACTGCCGATCCTCGTCTGCGTCAGCTATCGACCTGATTTCGACCATCAGTGGCGCCAGGCCCCCTGGTTTGCCGAGCGCATGATCGAGCCGCTCCGCGATGGCGAGATGTTCAGGCTCGCGCGCGCCCTGCTGGGGGATGATCTGTCCGTGCTCGGCGCCATGAACGAATTGGTGGCGCGCGCCGACGGCAACCCCTTCTTCCTGGAGCAACTGGTCATCACGCTGATCGACGACGGATCGCTCGAGGGAACGCCCGGTGCATACCGCCTGCAGCGGCCGCCCGGGGAGCTACGCGTGCCGGGCTCGATCGCCGCGGTGATCGGCGCGCGCGTCGATAGGCTGCCTGAAGCCGCCAAGTCCGCGCTCGAGGCTGCGGCGATCCTCGGCGACCCCATCACGCGCGAGCTGATCGCCGCGATGCAGGCCGTGGACCTTGGGCGTGCCGAAGAATTGCTGGGCCTGTGCGTTGCATCCGGATTGTTGGCGGGGTCGGATCAAGCGCGCGGTCAGCTCGAGCAGCACGCATTCGCGTTTCGCCACGCATTGGTGCGCGATGTCGTGCTCGGCGCCCTCACGCGCGCGCGTCTCAAGGCGCTGCATCGACAGGCCTTCCTGGCGCTGCATGCGCGGCCGGGGGCGGCTGAAGCGGATGTCGCGCCAGCGCTGGCGCACCACGCCTTCAAAGGGGAGGAGTGGGAGCAGGCGGCGAGATTCACCGTCAAGTCGATGGCCCGTGCGATCTCGCGCTCGGCCAATCAGGAAGCCCTTCAACTGTTCGAGAAGGGTCTTCAGGCAGCGCGCCGCGTCGACGACGCCTCGATTGCCCAGACCCTGGAACTCGCGCTTCGGCTGGAAGCCATCGGGGCGATGCTGGCCCTCGGGCAGATCGACGACATCTTCAGCAACATGGAGCGCGCGGAAGCCATCGCGGTGCAGCTGAACGATCAGCGCGCACGAGCGGCGGTGTCGACCGAGACGGCGGTATTCTTGTGGATGCGCGGACGCTTCGAGCAAGGTCTGCGCTATGCTTCACGGGGGCTCGAGGCGGCCCGCCTCGCGCAGCGCCGCCATATGATGATGGCGGCGCATCAGACCCGCCTGATGAACCTCCACGCGCTCGGTCGATATGCAGAGGCGGCCACGGAAGGCCAAGTTCTGCTCTCCGACTACGGACGGGAGCTGTCGGCGCATGTCGTTCAACCCGGATGGGCCGCGATCCCCATCATCAATCTCTATGCGTTTCATGCCAGCACGCTCTGGCGGCTGGGAGACAGTGCAACCGCCCACGCGTTCTGTGCCAAGGCCTACGAGATCCTGTCGAACATCGACCATCCCTATTCCCGTTTGCTGATCGACACCGTCCAGTCGCAGATCTGGATCGAGAGCCGGGAGCTCGACAGGGCCGAGCCCTTGATGCGCGCGGGCGTGCAGCAATGCATGACGCACAACGTTCCGACCATGCTTTCGGTTTGTACGGGTGTTCTCGGCAGCGCGCTGGCGCGCAACGACAAGGCCGCCGAGGCGGCGACGATGCTGGAGAAGGGGTTCGCCGATCGCATCTACGCGGCGGCCGGACCCTACGGCAGGACGTTCATGCGCGTGAGCCTGGGCGTCGCCTATCGCAAGCTCGGCCGGTTGGATGATGCGATCGCGGTCGGTCGCAAGGCGGTCGAGGAGGCCGCCGAAGAATACGGCCACCAGACCGAAGCCTTGTACGAGCTTGCTGAGACCTTGCGGCAGGCCGGCGATCTCGCCGGCGCCGAAGCGCATTTCAAGCGGGCTGCCGATGCCGCGGAGCGTCTGGGCATGCCCCACTATCAAAGACAGGTCGCAGCGGCCCTCGCGGATTGGCGGAAGGACGGGTATGCAGCATGAAACTCTCGACCTATGAACCCGACGCGTTGCCGCCGGGAGCACGCAGCCTCTCCTATGGTCTGTTCTGCTGGCTCAATCGCCACATTACGGTCTTGCGTGCGGTCGGTGCAGTGCTTCGGCACTGGCCAGCCATCGGCGGCTGGTTCGGCCTGGCGGCACGCGCCAGTGCGGTCAAGGACGTGCTGACGCGCACGGGCAGCTTCGCCAATACGGCCCATGCGGCCAACATGGTCTCTGGCGACTACCTCATCGGGATGGATCCCGGGCCGACCTATTCGGACGATCGGGACCTGGTCCATGCGCGGTTGGCCGCTCTGAACGTCCCCGCCGATTCCGATGCCGAGGCGCAGCGGCGCATCAAGGCTCTGAGCGTGCGCGGCGCGGGCGGCTTCGACCTGATCGACGAGTACCTGATGTGGGTCGTGTTCCACGCCATGCGGCCGCTATTCGGCGCGGCAACGGGCGCGGTGGTGGCGGGGTCGGCGGCCGACGCTGCGCAGGGCGATGTCGACGAGGGCTTGCAGCGACAATACATGCTCGAAATCCGCTATGTCGCGGGGCAACTGCTGGCCGGCAGCTTGGCGACGCTCGATCTTCGGCGACGGGCGGAAGCCTGCGGGGATGCGCTGCAGACGCGGATCGATCGCGTGACCGGCCTCATCGGCGCCGCCTGGGGCGTCAAGAGCTCCTCTGCCGACATTGAACGAAACGCCGTCGGCCTTGCCTGGATCTCGCACCCGGTCACCGTCCAGTCCGGGGCTCTCGTCGTCCAGGAGCTGCTGGGACGAACGAAGGTCTACGAGGAGCTGCGATCGAAGGCCGCCAAGCTCGGCGAGCCCGCCGTCTGGACCGATCCCGAGTTCCGCAAGATCGTGCGCAACCATGTGCTCGAGCTGATGCGCTTCCGACCGATCTTTCCGCTGCTGGCGCGCGACGTGCCGCGCGACACGGAAATGAAAACCGGGGCGCGGCACAACGCCGGATGTCCTGGTGGTGGCAAGGTCTCGCTGCTGTCGATCGCAGCGCTGTTCGATCCCAACGCCGTTCCCCAGAGCGGTCGCTTCTGCCCGGAGCGCGATTGGGGCAAGAACGATGCCTTGCGCTATCTCATGTTCGGATACGGCTACCGCCAATGTCCCGCGCGGGATCACGCGGTGGAGATCCTGACCAGCGCGCTGATTGGCCTGCTCACCTTGCCGCGGCTGCAATTGGCGAGCGGCGAAGGCAAGGCCATCGCCTATGACGGGCCGCTGATGCTGTGCATGCGGATGTGTACGACCTGAGTGAGCGGAGAACACGGCCATGCTCGAGATCGTCCGGCAGCAGATGATCTGCATCGTTGCGCCAGGCTGGGCCGGCGGCGCTGAAATTCCAAAGCAACTTCATGGTGCATTGGATACCCTGCTGGACGACGTCGCGGTGGTGCACTTCGTTTCAATCGGGCTGCTGCCGGCCTTGGCCGGGGCCCCGAACCAGCAGCCGGTGCTCTTGCTCGAGCTTGCCGTAGAGGAGGGCTTGCGCCCTTACGACCTGCTGTACCGCCTCGTCTATCATCCCGACGGCGCGATGTGGACGCTGTTCGGCGGCATGGTCGCTCCCAACGTCGCCGTACCCACGGCCAAGGACAAAGAGCAATTGCTGAACCAGCTGATGGGCTGGCACAGCATCGCCGACGGCGGCTTCGTCGGCGCCCGCGACCGCTCGGTCCGGCAGATCAAGATGGAGGGCGACCTGCTGGATCAGACGCGCATTGAAGCGCGGAAGCTGAAGCAAAAATACGGCAACGATCGCACCGCATTCGCCCTGGCGCTGGCCCGGTGGGCCTACGCCAACCCACGTTTCGAGTGGGCGGCCAAACCTGCGCCGCGATCCTATTGGCGCGGGACGGGGGCGAGCATCGGTGCCAAGCTCGCTTATCCCGTGGCGGCGATCGTGCTGTGGTTCGCCGTGCTCTGGCTGCTGCGGGCACTTCCGCGCGCCTATAATTGGTTCTTCGGCGAGCCCGGTCCCGGACTGCGGGCGGTCGAAGATGCCGTCATCAAGACGAGCGCATGCCTGCATGCGATGAGCTGGCACGGGCTGGTGGCGCTCGGGGTGATCGCATTCCTCGTCTGGCTGTTCCTGGTGCCGCTGCCCGCGCAATTCGTGTCCTGGCGGCGCTGGCTGAACAGCGTTCAGCAGGAGCTCGATCGGCCGACCCAGACGCTCTCGTCACTCGCAACCTATGTGGGCGGCTGGCTGATCGGCGTGCCGCTGCTGCTGGCTGTCGCAGCCTGCGCCGTCGCCTACACATTTGCACCGTTGGCCTATGAGGTAGCTCCGGCCTATATGCATGACGTCATTGAACCGAAGCTGCCAAAGCTGACCGGATTGCAGATCACCGGCATCGCAATCGTCGCGATCGCCGCGGTGCTTTGCATCGGCGCGCTGTTCTACTGGCTCAATCGCTATTTCACCGAGCTGAGCAGAAAGTTCTTTCATCCGCTCGAAGAGGACGTTCCGCGGGCCCAGCAGATCCATCCGTCGGTCGAGCGATGCGAGGCCGATCTGGTCGGTGGCACCCAGCACATGTTCAGCCTCACGGAGCTGCGCGGTCCGCAATGGTGGAGCGCGTGGTGCATCCGGCTGGCGCTGCGCATCGTGACGTTTGCCGGACGGGTGTTCTTCACGCAAGGCTGGCTCGGCAATGCGCCGGGCATCCATTTCGGCCATTGGCACATCATCGACAACGGCCGCCGCTTTCTGTTCTGCTCGAACTATGACGGCAATTTCGGCGGCTATCTCGACGATTTCATCAACGGCGCGGCCGTCGGCACCACGCTGGCCTGGCGCTGGACCGAGCTGAATCCACGCGCCCCGGCGCTGGAGGGGCAGCCCGGCATCGCCAAGGCGCGCAGCTTTCCGCCGACGCGCTTCGTGGTGTTTCGCGGCGTGAAGTGCGAGCTGAGATTCAAGTCCTATGCGCGCGACAGCATGCTGCCGCATCTCTACCATTTCGACGCCTGCAACCGGACAGTCGACCAGATCAACCTCGCCACGGGGCTGCGCGATGCCTTGTTCGGCGAGCGCAACGAGAAGAACGACGACCTGATCATGAGGGCCATCGAGACATGAAGCACGCTCCGCGCCTCTCCGAGCAAAGCCACGACATCCAGGGCATGCTGAAGAGCGGCTTCGGCTGGCTCAAATCCAGCCGCTTCTGGCTGCTGACGATCCGCGACGGCCGCGAGGATCAGGCGCGGGCCTGGCTCGCGCGTCTCGTCGACAGCAAGCTGGTCGTCAGCGCCAAATGCGTCGCCAAGGGCAAGACCAAGAGCAAGACCAAGGGCAAGGCGGAGCCGGAAGCGTCGATCGGGGAGGCGGTGTCGGTCGCCTTCAGCTACGCGGGGCTGAAGAAGCTCGGCTGTACCGAGGCCGAGACGCATCCGTTTCCGACGCCATTCAGCTCCGGCATGGGCAGCGCGTTGCGCCAGGATCTGTTGAGAGACGCTCCGCGTGATGATTGGCGCTGGTCGGATGTCGAGGGCGCCAGCGGCCGCCAAACCGTTCACATTCTCGTTGCGCAATGGTGGGTGCTCGACGCAACCGCGCGCATGGAGGAGCCGGACCCGGCTGTGTTTATCGTCGAGACCGTCGAGAACAATCCTTGCTCGTTTGCGGATGGCCAGTTGCGTGAGCCGTTCGGCTTCCGCGACGGCCTCGCCCAACCCGTGATCCGCGATCTCCGGGACGAAGAGGGAGCGACCCCGCAGCAGGCCCGAAAGGACGCCGGCAAGCTTTATGAGGATCGTGTCGTCGAGCCCGGCGAATTCATTCTGGGCTATCGCAACGAGTACGACGAGCTCACCTACTGCCCCAACGTGAATGAATGGCCGCAAACGAAAGACCGCTTCACGCTGAACGGGAGTTATCTGGCGGTCCGGCAGATCGAGCAGTATGTCGATGCGTTCAAGCAGTTCGAAGCAGCCAATGGCCAACCGACCTGCGAAAAACTGATGGGACGTCGGAAGGACGGCATGCCGCTCGGCTGGCAGGGGCCTCCAGGGTCGAATTCGGCGGCCGACGCCTTCCGCTATCGCGTCGAGGACGCCAATGGCTTCGTCTGTCCGAAGGGCGCGCATATCCGCCGGTCCAACCCGCGCGATTCCCTCGGGATCGACGTGCCGTCGAGCATCAAATCATCGAAGCTGCACCGGCTGCTCCGCCGCGGGCGGCCCTATCGCGAGAAGACCGAGACCGGACATCGCGAAGGCATCTTCTTCATTGCGTGCAATGCCGATCTCGAGCGTCAGTTCGAATTCATCCACCAGCGCTGGCTGCAAAATCCGCGTTTCGGCACGCTCGAGAAGCAGGACGATCCGATCGTGGGGTCGCAGGCCGGCGGCAAGAGCTTCACCATTCCGGGATCGCCGAGCGGCGGCGAGGTCACGCTGGCTTCGTTCACCGGCGCGCGCGGAGGCGGCTACTTCTTCCTACCCGGGATCGCAGCGCTGAAATTCATCGCCGGCGCGAAGCTCCGCTCGACGCACCGCCTTGAAGCGGCCGCCTCCTGACAGGCACGATCCCGGAAGGTGTCAGTCCTGCGGCTCGGATGCCGCATCGCCCTGGGCGTCGATGCGCAGCCAGCCCGAGGGGGCGAGGCGCTGCTGCGGCAGGAAGCGGGCCTTGTAGTCCATCTTCTTGGAGCCCTCGATCCAGTAGCCGAGATAGACGTAAGGCAGTCCCTGCCTGCGGGCGCGGGCGATGTGGTCGAGGATCATGAAGGTGCCCATCGAGCGTGAGACCTGGCCCGGCTCGAAGAACGAATAGACCATCGACAGGCCGTCGCTGAGGACGTCCGTGAGCGCGACCGCGATCAGCTCCTCGCCGCGGCCGGTGATGCCGCTGTCGGGGCCGCGCTTGCGATACTCGATGATGCGGGTCTCGACGTGGCTGTCCTCGACCATCATGGCGTAATCGAGCACCGTCATGTCGGCCATGCCGCCGTGGCGGTGGCGGGCGTCGAGATAGGCACGGAACACGGAATACTGCTCGGAGGTCGGCACCGCGCTGCGCTGCTCGCCGATGATGTCGGCATTGCGCGCCATCACCTTGCGGAAGTTGCGGGAGGGGCGGAACTCGTTGGCAACGACCCGGACCGAGACGCAGGCGCGGCACTGGTCGCAGGCCGGCCGGTAGGCGATCGACTGGCTGCGGCGGAATCCGCCATGGGTCAGGAGGTCATTGAGGTCGCCGGCGCGCTCACCCACGAGGTGCGTAAACACCTTGCGCTCATGCCGGCCCGGCAGATAGGGGCACGGGGAGGGCGCCGTCAGGTAAAATTGGGGGGTGTCGCGCGAGTGCTGGGTCAAGGGACGTCGTGGGCCTCCGAAGTGAATGTCAGCATCGCGCTACGGAAGCCCCCGGTCAATTGGTCTGCTCGGCAAGGCAGATCAGCAGTCAGCTTAACGGATCCCGGTTAGTAGGCGGTTGATCACCAGGTCCTCGAAGCCTGCGGCACGGGCGCGCGGACGGAATTGTTGACCACGACCGTTCCCAGCACGAAATCGTGCAGCAGGCGCCGTCGGCTGTTGAACGGGCCGACCAGCACCACGAAGGGCGTCAGGAACGAGACGGTCACCCAGAACAGCACGGCATGGGTGGCCCCGAGCACGAAATAGCCGGGCGCGCCGTACCAGGTGCGCAGCTCCAGATCCATCAGCCGCATGCCGATCGTCGCCGACGAAGGACCGCCGATGCAAGCGCCATAATAGACGATGGCCCAGATCACCGAGGCCGGCCAGGCCAGCCAGAACAGCGCCCAGCCGAGGCCGAGCGTGACCACGCCGAACAACGCGATGAAGAGGTAGCCGAGGATCACCGGCACCGAGATCACGACCATGTCGATCAGGAAGGCGAAGGCCCGGCGCGTCGCGACGCCGCGGAACTGTTCCGGGTGCAAATAGGGGTCGTAGGCGTGCGGTTGCACCCCGCCATCATTGCGCCAGGCATTGCCCGAGTCCGAATACGACATGTCCGTTCTCCCAAGGGGAAGCTCAAGGGGGAAGCTCCCGTGGCAGGACATGGGAACAGCCCGTCCGCGTGCCAAGGGTGTGCTGGGATTAACAAGCCGAAATATTCCGGCGATTCGGGGGCGGGAGAGGCTGGCGGTTGAGCGCCGATAATGTCGTGAGGCTTACCCCTGCGTCCGCAGCTTCTCCGCTGCCTTCGGCGCAAAATAGCTCAGCACCCCGTCGGCGCCGGCGCGCTTGAACGCCAAAAGGCTCTCCATCATCGCGCGCTCGCCGTCGAGCCAGCCGTTGTTCGCGGCGGCCGCGATCATCGCGTATTCGCCCGAGACCTGGTAGGCGAAGGTCGGCATCGCGAAGGTGTCCTTCACGCGGCGGACCACGTCGAGATAGGGCATGCCGGGCTTCACCATCACCATGTCGGCGCCCTCGGCGATGTCGAGCTCGACCTCACGCAGGGCCTCGTCGGAATTGGCGCTGTCCATCTGGTAGGTGCGCTTGTCGCCGGTCAGCGTCTTGGCCGAGCCGATGGCATCGCGGAACGGGCCGTAAAAGGCGGAGGCGTATTTAGCCGCATAGGCCATGATCTGCACGTCGGATTGGCCTGCGCGATCCAGCCCCTCGCGGATGGCGGCGACGCGGCCGTCCATCATGTCCGAGGGCGCGATGATGTCGCAGCCGGCTTCGGCCTGCACCAGGGCCTGGCGCACCAGCACGGCGACCGTCTCGTCGTTCAAGATCCTGCCGTCGGAGATCAGGCCGTCATGGCCGTGGCTGGTGAAGGGATCGAGCGCGACGTCGCAGAGCAGGCCGATCTCCGGAAACTCCTTCTTGATCGCGCGCACGGCTTGGCAGACCAGATTGTTCGGGTTGGTCGCCTCGGAGCCTTCCTCGTCGCGCAAGGACGGCTCGGTGTAGGGAAACAGCGCGATGCAGGGGATGGTGAGCTTCATGGCGCGCTCGGCCTCGCGCACCGCCTGGTCGACGCTGAGGCGCTCGACGCCGGGCATCGAGGCGACCTGCTCGCGCTTGTTGTTGCCGTCGATCAGGAACAGCGGCCAGATCAAATCGTCGGTGGTGAGCACGTTCTCCCGCACCATGCGCCGGGCCCATTCGGCCTTGCGGTTGCGGCGCGGCCGGACGGTCAGATCGAGGGCATGGGGCACCGCGGTGCCCTCGCTGCGCGAAACCTCGCGCAATTCGATCGGACGTCCGTATTTGATCGCCATCACTCTTCCTCCGGCTGGAATTATTCTTATACCAGCTCGCACGGTTCCCGTCACCGCGGCTTGACCTGCCGCAAGGGATGGGTAGCCGATTGATTTTGCAGGGCGAAGCAGCCAGAAGGGGCTCATGTCCGAGATTTCCACCCGCGATGCGGCCCGCGACGGCGCCAGGGACACTGCCAGAGACAATGCGATGTCCGTCGCTGCGATCTCGTCGGAGCGGGCCGAGTCCGACGACAATGTCTGGACGCGCCGCCTGGTGCTGTTCCTGCGGGTGATGGCGCTGCTCTCGATCCTGAAAGGTCTCTATCACTGGGCGCAGGTCACGGGCTTTGTCGGCGGCGAGGACGAGGCGTTCGAGAACCAGGCGATGGCCTGGCAGGCCGCGACGGTCTACTTCGCCGTGATCGAGCTGGTCGCCGCGGTCGGCCTGTGGCTGGCAACGCCGTGGGGCGCGGTGGTGTGGCTGACGACCGTGGTGTCGATGGCGGTGATCGAGCTGATGTTCCCGGGCATCTACGGCGGCAGCCTGATCGTCGTCGGCGTCGAGGCCTTCATGCTCGCCGCCTATCTCGCGCTGGCTTGGATGGCCGCGCGCGAACGGCCGCCATAGGCGACGACGTCGCCGCAAAAATTGCGGGCGTCCGGGGCCATCTCTCCGCGTTCTCGCTTTGAAACATCCGGGTCCCGGCTCTGCGCGCCGCTTTGCGGCGCTTGTCCGGGACACGAGAGTGTTGTGTTTGGTTGACCGCTGGTTGCCTAAAATTTGCGGTAAGTTTTCGTTGACCAGGGCGGTTCCGCCACAGCTCTTACGCGCCCGTTTCGAAACGAACCGGGGCTGTTCTGGAATGCGACAACAGGGGCGGACGGAGGGTGAACAGGACCTTGCGAAGGTCAACAGAGGGTTGCGAAAAGTGCTTGTGGCACAGGCTTAATCCGCAATTCACTGTCTTAAATTCATGATCTCTTTATTCTCTTATTTAAGCCGATCTTCAAACGAGCCCCTTAAGTTGCACCTATCAGACGGGACACAAGTTTCGTCGAATAAGTGTCGATAAAAACGACAACAGGGGAAGTGTCATGATGAAAGCCGTCGCAACTGCGGCAGATACCGCAGAGCGCGTCTCCGGCCAGCAGGGTTCGGTGCAGTCGCTCTATCTGGAAGCTTTGACTCTGGTGGAGCGGCTGCATCGCCGGCTCCTCGACGTGATCAAGGACGAATTCGATCGCCGCGGCCGTGCGGACATCAACTCGGTGCAGGCGCTCCTGCTCTACAACATCGGCGACAAGGAGCTGACCGCGGGCGAGCTGCGCACGCGCGGCTACTATCTCGGCTCCAACGTCTCCTACAATCTGAAGAAGCTCGTCGAGCTCGGCTTCCTCGATCATCAGCGCTCGCGCGTCGATCGCCGCTCGGTGCGCATTCGCCTGACCCCGCAGGGCCAGGAAGTCCGCCGCATCGTCGATGCGCTTTACCAGAAGCACGTCAAGACGGTGGAGCAGGTCGGCGGCATCTCGGGTGAGGAATTCTCGACCCTCAACAAGTCGCTGCACCGCCTCGAGCGGTTCTGGACCGACCAGATCCTCTATCGTCTCTGAGTTTTCTGAAGGGACCAAGGCCAAGCCGGCCCGCAACAAGACCGGCAAGCCTGCCCTGGACGTGCCTGACTTCCCCAAGCGCACTGGTCCGGAGTTGCCCCGGACCGGTGCGTTTACATTTTTGCACTGCGAAAAAAATCTCGGATGCGAGGAACCAGTTCCGGGTCCGGCGCTTATTTCCTTCGGATCGGAGACAGGACGATGCTGGTCGAGCGCGGGCTTCAGGCGATGAACGTGGAACTCGTGAGCGAGGCCTACGCGATCGCGGCGAACTACCTTCGCCGCTCCGGCGCCATCCCCGATACGCTCGTCACCGACGAACGCCTGCTCGAGGTCATCATCAAGCTGATCCAGCGCGGCGAATTCAACAAGATCAGGCTCGCCAACAAGGCGATCAATTGGTTCGAGACGCAGTCCGAGGCTCGCGCGGTTGCCTGATCAAGACTCCGAAAATCCAAGAGAACCAGAGGGTGCCATGGAAGCCGCGATCGACCGCATCATGCAGACCTATGACCTGCTCGCCAACCGCACCGCCGCGGCCAGCGAGGAGGCGCGGGCCAAGGTCACGAGCTATCTCACCACGTTGATGGAAGCCGGTGAGAAGGACCCGCACAGGTTGACGGTGTGTGGCCTGACCTATCTGCGCCAGCTCGACGGCAGCGTGGACCCGGTGAAGGCGGGGTATACCGGGCTGTAAGGCGACGCCAGCCGGAGTCCGCGCCTCCAGGCATGAGCAGCTAGGGCCGAAGCGGCCCCATTCCGGATGAGGCGGACGGGCGGTTTTCTCGAACCGGCCGATCCCCGAAAACTCCGTTCTCCACCATATCTGGCATAAATCCGGTCCTCGACCCGCAAACCCTTGGCCTGTTGCGGGCGATGTGGTAGATCGCGCGCGCCGCTTCCGATCGCCACACCAGACCGCCCGTAGCCCGCCACAAGGCTGCGGCGGTGGAGATATTCTCAAGATGACGTCAGCCCAGACCGCCTCCGCGCCCGATTCGTTTTTCACCGCCTCGCTCGAGCAGGCCGACCCGGAAATCGCCGCCGCCATCAAGGGCGAACTCGGCCGGCAGCGCCATGAGGTCGAACTGATCGCCTCCGAGAACATCGTCAGCCGGGCCGTGCTGGAAGCGCAGGGTTCGGTGATGACCAACAAGTACGCAGAGGGTTATCCGGGCGCGCGCTATTACGGCGGTTGTGAGTGGGTCGACGTCGCCGAGAACCTCGCGATCGATCGTGCCAAGAAGCTGTTCGGCGCGAACTTCGCCAACGTGCAGCCGAACTCCGGCAGCCAGATGAACCAGGCGGTGTTTCTGGCGTTGCTGCAGCCCGGCGACACCTTCATGGGTCTCGATCTCGCGGCCGGCGGCCATCTCACCCACGGTTCGCCCGTCAACATGAGCGGCAAATGGTTCAAGGCCGCGCACTACACCGTGCGCCGCGAGGACCAGATCATCGACATGGATGCGGTCGCCAAGCAGGCCGAACAGGTCAAGCCGAAGCTGATCGTCGCCGGCGGCTCGGCCTATTCCCGCGCCTGGGATTTCAAGCGCTTCCGCGAGATCGCCGACAGCGTCGGCGCCTATCTCCTGGTCGACATGGCGCACTTCGCCGGCCTCGTTGCCGGTGGCGTCCATGCCTCGCCCGTGCCGTACGCGCACATCACCACGACGACGACGCACAAATCGCTGCGCGGCCCGCGCGGCGGCCTGATGCTGTGGAATGACGAGACGCTGACCAAGAAGTTCAACTCAGCGATCTTCCCGGGCCTGCAGGGCGGCCCCCTGATGCACGTGATCGCGGCGAAGGCGGTCGCTTTCGGCGAGGCGCTGCGTCCGGATTTCAAGGTCTATGCCAAGAACGTCGTCGAGAACGCCAAGGCGCTGGCGGAAGCGATGAAGGGCCACGGCTTCGACATCGTCTCCGGCGGCACCGACAACCATCTGATGCTGGTCGACCTCAGGCCGAAGGGCCTGAAGGGCAACGCCTCGGAGAAGGCGCTGGTTCGCGCCGCCATCACCTGCAACAAGAACGGCATTCCGTTCGACCCCGAGTCGCCGTTCGTCACCTCCGGCATTCGTCTGGGCACGCCGGCGGCGACCACGCGCGGCTTTGGCGTCGCCGAATTCCAGCAGGTCGGCGGCATGATCGCCGAGGTCCTCAACGCGATCGCGCAGTCCGCCGACGGCAAGGCGCCGCTGGTGGAAGCTGCGATCAAGGAACGGGTCAAGGCGCTCACCGATCGGTTCCCGATCTATCAGTAAGGTTGGGTCAAGCGGATGCGCTGTCCAAACTGCAACAGTCTCGATACGCAGGTGAAGGACTCGCGTCCGACCGAGGACTCGTCCGTGATCCGCAGGCGGCGCGTATGCGTCGCCTGCAACTTCCGCTTCACCACCTTCGAGCGCGTGCAGCTGCGCGAGCTCACGGTGATCAAGCGCAACGGCCGCCGCGTGCCGTTCGATCGCGACAAGCTGATGCGCTCGGTGCAGATCAGCTTGCGCAAGCGTCAGGTCGAGCCGGAGCGCGTGGAGAAGATGGTCTCCACCATCGTGCGCGAGCTCGAGACCGGGGGCGAGGCCGAGATCTCGTCCGAGGTAATCGGCGAGACCGTGATGGAGCATCTGCGCACGCTCGACGACGTCGCCTATGTGCGCTTCGCCTCGGTCTACCGCAATTTCCGCGAGGCCAAGGATTTCGCCGATGTGCTCGGCGAGCTCTCCGGTGAGGAGGAAGCGCGGCTCGCCGCGATCCGCAAATGATCTTCCGTATCCTGGAAGACCAGTACGCGCAGAAGGCCCGCGAGGCCAAGGACGCCGATCTTCGCTTCATGCGGCTGGCGCTGGCGCTGGGCAGGCGCGGGCAGGGGCGCACCTGGCCCAATCCGGCCGTCGGTGCGGTCATCGTCAAGAACGGGGTCATCGTTGGTCGCGGCTGGACGCAACCGGGCGGGCGGCCGCATGGCGAGCCCGAGGCGTTGCGGCGGGCAGGTGAAGCGGCACGCGGCGCCACGCTCTACGTCACGCTGGAGCCGTGCTCGCATTTCGGCAAGTCGCCGCCTTGCGCCGATGCGGTGATCGCGGCCGGCATCAAGCGCGTGGTGGCGGCGATCGAGGATCCCAATCCGGAAGTTGCGGGGCAGGGCCATGCGCGCCTGCGCGCCGCCGGCATTACTGTGGACGTGGGTCTGTGCGCGGCGGAAGCCGCCTTCGACCATGCCGGACATTTCCGCCGCATCCGCGACAAGCGCCCGCATGTGATCCTGAAGCTCGCGGTGTCGCCCGACGGCAAGATCGGCGCGGCCGGCGGCAAGCCGGTCGCGATCACCGGGGAAGCGGCGCGCAATCGCGTGCATCTGCTGCGCGCGCAGAGCGATGCCATCCTGGTCGGCATCGGAACGGTGTTGGCGGACGATCCGCTTCTCACCTGCCGCCTGCCGGGCATGGCGGCGCGCTCGCCGGTGCGCGTGGTGCTCGATCAGAGCCTGCGGCTTCCCGGCGCAAGCAGACTGATAGGCTCCGCGCGCGAGACGCCGCTCTGGGTGGTGGGGTCTGAGCTCGCGGAAGCCGCCGCGGCGACGCGGCTGGGTGCGACCGGCGCGCAAGTGATCCGTGTCCCGGCGGCAAATGCCTCCGGGCTCGATCTGCCGGCGGTGCTGCGGGCGCTGGCCGGGAAGGGCATCACCCGCCTGATGGTCGAGGGCGGCAGCCGGGTGGCGTCCTCGTTCGTCGCGGCCGGTCTGGTCGACGAGATCTGGCTGTTCCGCGGCACGGAAGCGGTCGGCAGTGACGGCGTCGATGCGCTCGATGCATTGCCCCTGTCGAAAATCACGCAGTCGCAGGCCTACAAGGTTCATGCTAGCGAAACATTCGACAAGGATACTCTCACCGTCTACGAGCGCGCGTAATGTTCACCGGCATTGTCACCGATATCGGCGAGATCGTCAGTTTCACGCCCGTGGCACAGGGCCAGCTGCACCGGCTGCGTATTGCCTGCAGCTACGATCAGACCACAATCGCCGACGGCGCCTCGATCGCCAGCAACGGCGTCTGTCTGACGGTGGTTGCTTCCGGCGTCGCAGGCGACAAAACCTGGTATGACGTCGATGCGGCGGCGGAAACGCTGGCGCTGACGACAGCGAAGCACTGGAAGCAGGGCACGAAGCTCAACCTCGAGCGTGCGCTCAAGATCGGCGACGAGCTCGGCGGCCACATCGTCGCCGGCCACGCCGATGGCATTGCGACCATCGTCAGCCGCGAGGACCTGCCTGACATGGCCCGGTTCGAGCTCTCGACCACGCGGGAGCTGGCCCGGTTCATCGCCACCAAGGGCTCGATCACGCTCGACGGCGTCTCGCTGACGGTCAATACGGTGAAGGACGTGACCTTTTCGGTGCTGATCATCCCGCACACGCTGACGGTGACCACGATCGGTGGCTGGAAGGCGGGCAGTGAGGTCAATATCGAGGTCGATCTGATGGCCCGCTATGCGGCGCGGCTGACGGAAATGAAGTGACGGCGCATAAAGTTCGTCATGCGCGGGCTTGACCCGCGCATCCATCCTCTTATGAGGGGCTTGCCCGATGGATTGCCGGGTCAAGCCCGGCAATGACAGAATAGGTAGACCATGGCAGACGCGCGGCGCGCACCCCTGAAGGACCAGACCGACATTTCCGGCGCGCGCGCGCTGATTGTCGAGGCGCGGTTCTATGACGATCTCCAGGACGCACTACTGGACGGCGCAATTGCCGAGCTGAAGGCGGCAGGCCTGAGCCATGACGTCATCACGGTTCCGGGCGCGCTGGAAATTCCGGCCGCCGTGGCCATCGCGATCGATGCGGCTGCGGCGAACGGCAAGCCTTATGACGCGGTGATCGCGCTCGGCTGCGTGATCCGTGGCGACACCATTCATTTCGAGATCGTCTCGCAGGAATCCTCGCGCGCGCTGATGGACCTCGCGGTTGCGCGCAAGCTTCCGCTCGGCAACGGCATCCTCACCGTCAACAACGAGGACCAGGCCTGGGCGCGGGCGCGCGCCAGCGAGCTCAACAAGGGCGGTGATGCCGCGCGCGCGGCGCTCGCGATGCTGCGCATCAAACGCCGTCTGGCGCGGGCCTAGAGCCATGGCCGACAACACCAAAAAGCCGGCGGGGCCTAACGAGAAGAAAGCGAACCGGCGCGGTGCGGCGCGGCTCGCGGCCGTGCAGGCGCTGTACCAGATGGACATCGCTGGCGCCGGCATCAACGACATCTTCGCCGAGTTCGAGAGCCATTGGCTCGGCAACGAGGTCGAGGGCGACACTTACTTGCCGGCGGAAGCCGCCTTCTTCCGCGACGTCGTGTCTGGCGTCGTACGCGACCAGAAGAAGCTCGATCCCCTGATCGACGAGGCGCTGTCGAAGGGCTGGCCGTTGAAGCGGATCGAGGCGATCCTGCGCGCGGTGCTGCGGGCGGGGGCCTACGAACTGGAGCATCGCAGGGACGTGCCGGGCCGCGTCGTCATTTCCGAATATGTCGACGTCGCCAATGCCTTCGTCGACCGCGAGGAGACCGGCATGGTCAACGCGGTGCTCGACCAGATCGGCCGCCAGTTTCGCGGCGACGAGTTCGGGCGATAGTCGTGCTGGGGGGCGTTGCATTGAAGCAATACGCGAGCCCCATTCTCCGCTGTCATCACCCGCGAAGGCGGGTGATCCAGTACGCCGCGGCCTATCGATTTGACACGAGCGTCTCTGGAATACTGGATCGCCCGGTCGAGCCGGGCGATGACACCTGTTTGTGGGGATAAGCCAGTGGCAAACCCACAAAATCCCTCCGCCGAAGACAGCCTCATCGCGCGCTATTTCAAGCCGCTGGCGACCGATCCCGGTGCGTTCGGTCTGGTCGATGACGCCGCGGTGCTGTCGTCGTCCGGCGACGACATCGTCGTCACCACAGATGCCGTCGTCGAGGGCGTGCACTATCTTGCCGGCGATCCGGCCGGCACCATCGCGCGCAAGGCGCTGCGGGTGAACCTGTCCGATCTCGCCGCCAAGGGCGCGGTGCCGGCGGGCTTCGTGCTGACGCTGGCGTTGCGCAGCAAGGAGGATGCCTGGCTGCGGCCCTTTGCGGATGCGCTGGGCGAAGACGCCAGGGAATTCGCTTGTCCTCTGCTCGGCGGCGACACGGTCTCGACGCCGGGTCCGCAGATGATCTCGATCACGGCCTTCGGCCGCGTGCCGCAGGGGCGTATGATCGGCCGCACCGGCGCAAGGCCTGGCGATCGCATCCTGGTGACGGGCACGATCGGCGACGCTGCGCTCGGCCTCGACGTGCTCACCGGCGGCGCTGCCGCGGCAGCGCTCGCAAACAGTCCCGCCGCAAAGGACGCCCTGGTCTCGCGCTATCGCGTGCCGCAGCCGCGCAATGTGCTGGCGCGGGCCGTACGCGATCATGCGACCGCGGCGATGGACGTCTCCGACGGGCTCGCCGGCGATCTGGTGAAGCTCTGCGCGGCGTCCGCCGTCTCGGCCACGGTCGATGTGGCAAGCGTGCCGCTCTCGGCCGCGGCAGCAGGCCTGGTCGCCCGCAACGTCGTTGGCGTCGAGACGCTGCTCGCGGGAGGCGACGATTACGAGGTGCTGTGCACGGTCCCGCCGGCGCAAGCCGATGCGCTGATTGCCGCGGGGCGGGCGGCCGGCCTTGCCGTCACGGCGATCGGCACGATCGTCGCAGGGACGCAGAAGCCGCGATTCCTGGACGGACAGGGCCAGGAACTGGCTTTGACGCGGCTGTCCTACAGCCACTTCTAGGAATCGCTCCAAACCGGCATCTTGGTTCTCAGCACTTGGTTCTAAATACCTGCCGAGATCGGCGTTTTCGGCCTTATCCGGCGTTGCACCCTCAATTTGATTTTGGCAAGCTTGCGGCTGACTGAAGCCGCCCCTTTTGGGCAAGGGGCGGCTTTGTTCGAAATCAAGGCGCCGCACTGCACAACGGACAATAAAAGGCGCCGGGGGTACATCAAGGATCTGAGGCAAACATCACATGACAGCATTATGGTTGATAGTGCTCTGCGGAGTGCTTTCCGTCGTCTACGCGATTTGGGCGACGTCTTCGGTGTTGAGCGCGGATGCGGGGTCGCCGCGCATGCAGGAGATCGCAGGAGCGGTCGCTGAAGGCGCACAGGCGTATCTGCGGCGCCAGTACACCACGATCGGCATCGTCGGCATCGTCATCTTCGTGCTGCTTGCCTATTTCCTCGGTCTCTATGTCGCGATCGGATTTTTGATCGGCGCCGTCCTGTCGGGGGCGGCCGGCTTCATCGGCATGAACGTCTCCGTCCGGGCCAATGTGCGGACGGCCCAGGCTGCGACGACCTCGCTTGCCGGCGGCCTCGAACTCGCTTTCAAGGCGGGCGCGATCACCGGCCTTCTGGTCGCAGGTCTCGCACTGCTAGGGGTGACCCTCTACTTTGCCTTCCTGGTCCATTCCTTGAAGCTTGCGCCTGACAGCCGTACCGTGATCGACGCCATGGTTGCGCTCGGCTTCGGCGCCTCGCTGATCTCGATCTTCGCCCGTCTCGGCGGCGGCATCTTCACCAAGGGTGCGGACGTCGGCGGCGATCTCGTCGGCAAGGTCGAGGCCGGCATCCCCGAGGACGATCCGCGCAATCCCGCCACCATCGCCGACAACGTCGGTGACAACGTGGGCGACTGCGCCGGCATGGCTGCCGACCTGTTCGAGACCTACGCGGTGACGGCCGTCGCCACCATGGTCCTGGCGGCGATCTTCTTCGCCAAGACGCCGATCCTCGCCAACATGATGACGCTGCCGCTCGCGATCGGCGGCATCTGCATCATCACCTCGATCATCGGCACCTTCTTCGTCAAGCTCGGGCCGAGCCAGTCGATCATGGGCGCGCTCTATAAGGGCCTGATCGCAACTGGCGTCCTGTCGCTGATCGGCATTGCGCTGGTGATCTACTATCTGATCGGCTTCGGCAAGCTCGAGGGCGTCAACTACACCGGCATGGCGCTGTTCGAATGCGGCGTGGTCGGCCTCGTCGTCACCGCGCTGATCATCTGGATCACCGAATACTACACGGGCACCGACTACCGTCCGGTGAAGTCGATCGCCCAGGCCTCGGTGACCGGCCACGGCACCAACGTGATCCAGGGCCTTGCCATCTCGATGGAAGCGACCGCGCTGCCTGCGATCGTGATCATCGCCGGCATCCTGGTCACCTACAGCCTCGCCGGCCTGTTCGGCATCGCGATCGCGACCGCCACCATGCTGGCACTGGCCGGCATGATCGTCGCCCTCGACGCCTTCGGCCCCGTCACCGACAATGCCGGCGGCATCGCCGAGATGGCGGGACTGCCCAAGGAGGTGCGCAAATCGACCGACGCGCTCGATGCGGTCGGCAACACCACCAAGGCGGTGACCAAGGGCTACGCGATCGGCTCGGCCGGTCTGGGCGCTCTCGTGCTGTTCGCGGCCTACAACGAGGATCTCAAGTACTTCGTTGCCGGCTCCGCGAAGTATCCCTACTTCGCCGGCGTCAATCCGGACTTCTCGCTGAACAATCCCTACGTGGTTGTCGGCCTGCTGTTCGGCGGCCTGTTGCCCTACCTGTTCGGCGCGATGGGCATGACCGCCGTCGGGCGGGCGGCCGGCGCCATCGTCGAGGAGGTGCGGCGTCAGTTCCGCGAGAAGCCCGGCATCATGCAGGGCACCGACAAGCCTGATTACGGCAAGGCGGTCGACCTGCTGACGAAGGCAGCGATCAAGGAGATGATCATCCCCTCGCTGCTGCCGGTGCTGTCGCCGATCGTCGTCTACTTCCTGATCTACGCGATCGCGGGTGGCGGCGTGGCCGGCAAGTCGGCCGCGTTCTCCGCGGTCGGCGCCATGCTGCTCGGCGTCATCGTGACGGGTCTGTTCGTCGCGATCTCCATGACCTCGGGCGGCGGCGCCTGGGACAACGCCAAGAAGTACATCGAGGACGGCCATTTCGGCGGCAAGGGCTCTGATGCCCATAAGTCGGCTGTCACCGGCGACACCGTCGGCGATCCCTACAAGGACACGGCGGGCCCCGCGGTGAACCCGATGATCAAGATCACGAACATCGTGGCCTTGCTGCTGCTGGCGATCCTGGCGCACTGAGCGGCGGGTAGAGGCTCAAGACAAACCCCGCGGCGCAAGCCGCGGGGTTTTTCGTTGGGGGCGGCGCGGTCCGGCTGCACGACGAAACATATCGAGGGGTGAACCTCAGGCTTTCGGCTCCGATCCGTCCTCGGCTCTTTGCGCGAAGACCTCCTTCGCTGCGAACAGGCCGTTGAGGGCAGCCGGGAAGCCGGCATAGACGGCCATCTGCATCAGGATCTCGACAATCTCCTCTCGGCCGAGCCCGACATTCAGACCCGCCTCGATATGTACCTTGAGCTGAGGTGCGGCGTTGCCCAGGGCCGCGAGCGCTGCGATCGTCGCGATCTCGCGCGAACGGACGTCGAGCCCGGGCCGTGAGTAGATGTCGCCAAATGGAAACTCGAATATATAGGTGGCGAAGTCCGGGGCGATCTCGCCAAGCGCCGCCACGACCTTGTGGCCGGCCTCTCCGTCGATTTCAGCGAGTGCGCGCCGACCGCGCTCCAACCGGCTTTCGCCGGCGTTCGGAAAGTGTTGCATCATAATCCTTCATCCTCTGTTCCGTTTCGGCATAACCGCCGATCTTGGTGTCGAGGACGAGAAGACAGGCATTGAGCTCGTCGACGTGGGCACGGACGCTTTCGCGGTGGCGCTCCAGCAGCGCCCGCCGCTCGGCTTCGGTGCCGCTGCCCTGATCCCGGAGGTCCGCGTAAAGCAGCATGTCCCGGATCGGCATGCCTGTTGTCTTCAGGCGGCCGAGAAACTCGATCCAGGCAAGGATCGAGGCGTCGTAGTCACGTCGGCTGGATCGATCCCGGTCGGCGTAAGGCAACAGTCCGATCCGCTCGTAGTAGCGGATCGTATGAGCCGTCAGTCCGGACCGCTTCGCAAGTTCGCCGATCTTCATGTCTGTCTCTCATCACGACGCAGGCAAACTACGAGTTCGAGCGCGCTCTAAGTCAAGGGACATTCTGGCCCGGACCGTGCGAGCGTCGCGCCGCCGGCGGTCGGCAGGTCCGGTCGAGCCATGTCTCGGGCGCGGTCCAAGCCGCCTCCGACGCGCTATCCGAAGGCGGAACCTGGACTGGAGGATGCCGGAGCTCTGCATCCTGGGCGTGCATCACATTTAAGGTTGTTTAACCGGCTGCACTCTAAGAATACGGGAGATTGCCGCCGGCACCTGGCCAGCTCCGCCGCGGGCCTGGGAGTCCATTCACATCGTGCGCGGTCGCGACATGGTTAGGTACCCGTTGCTTGCCGGCTGCCACAGGAGGGTCCGTTGGGTGCGCTGCCGATGAGCCAGATTGAGCGCGCTCTGATGGCGCATCCGGGCGTGACGAACGCCGTCGTCAGCATCGAGCAAACCCCCGACGGGCGCCGGTTCAAGATCGCGTTCTGGCTGGTCAGGACAGGCCGTTGGTGACCGACCCGATGGCCGCCGCGTTTCTTCAGCATCTTGGCATTGAGTTCGGGACCATGTTGCGGACGAGGTTTCCGGAACTGGAATTGCCAGCGGCCGTGATTGCGCTCAACCAGCGCGATTTTGCCGAGATCGCATCTTCGTTGTCGCCCGCGCCGGACCATCCCGGCGTCCATGAAGCGGACGAGGCCGCGATATGACCGCCGGTAATTTGGGGCTGCGCTTTGAGGAGGTCGTGGCGGGCGCGCCGGACGCTGTCGCGCTGTTCTGCGAAGGCGACAGTTGCACGTTCTCAGAGCTGAACAAATCGGCGAACCGGTTGGCGCGATGGCTGACGTCGCGGGGCGTGGGCAAGGGCGCCGTCGTGTGTCTTGAGCTGCCGAAGATTGCCGAGGCTTATGGTCTTGCGCTGGCCTGCATCAAGATCGGTGCGCCCTATGCGTTCCTGGATCCCGCGGCCCCGGCGGAACGGGCCCGGTTGATGCTGGAGCGATGCCGGCCCGCCGAGATCGTCAGCGTGCGCGAGGGGATTGGACCGCGGACGGTGATCGGCAATGCAGGCGCCCGAGCGGCCTTGCATCATGAGTTGTCGAAGCTTGACGACGACAATCTGCAACTGACGTCTCTGATCACCGGGACCGATCCGGCCTATGTCATGTTCACCTCGGGATCGACGGGTGAGCCGAAGGGCGTGGTCATTCCCCATCAGGGCGTGCTTCACTTGATCGCGTGGGCGAGGAGCGACCTTGGAATTGGACCGCAAGACCGGCTGACCAACGTCAACCCGAACTACTTCGACAATTCGGTCTTCGACATCTATGCCGGACTGCTGAACGGCGCGGCCATTGTGGCGCTCGATGCGCTGAAGGGAAGGCCGCCCGCGGAGCTGGTGGCGGAGATCACGAGGCATCAGTGCACGTTCTTCTTTGCCGTGCCGACACTCTTCATGTTCCTGGACTCCATGCACCTGTTGAGTCCCGAATGGCTGCCGAGCGTCAGCCGCTTCATGTTCGGTGGCGAAGGATTTCCGCTGGCGCGGCTGCGCCGTTTCCACGACGCGTTTGCCGGCAGAGCGAGGCTGATCAACTGTTACGGCCCGACCGAGACGAGCTGCATCTGCAGCGGCTTCGAGATCATCGAGTCCGTGTTTGACACCAACGACGGGTTGGCGCCGTTGGGACGGCTCAATCCCAATTTCAGCTACCGCATTCTGGACGAGGACATGCAGCCGGTCGCCGCGGGCATCGCCGGCGAGCTGTGGCTGGGAGGCCCGTGCGTCGGGCTCGGCTACATCAACAATCCGCAGGAGACGGCCCGCCGCTTCCGTCAAGACCCTCTGGTCGACGGCTATCGATCGATCCTCTACCGGACCGGCGACCTCGTGGAGGCCCATGCCGAAACGGGTGTGCTCCGTTTTCGCGGTCGTGCGGACAATCAAGTCAAGCTCCGGGGGTATCGGGTCGAGCTGGAAGAGATCGACCATGCTCTGGCGGCATGCAAGGGCATCACCCGCGCCCTCGCCGTGGTGCTTCACGATGCCGGCGGCGCAAGCCGGCTCCTGGCCGCCTATTCGGGCGCGCGAACGGCGGACAGCGATTTGCGCCAGCACTGCGCCGCGCGCCTTCCGGCCTACATGGTGCCGAGCCGCTTCATCTGGCTGGAGGACATTCCCGTCAACGCCAATGGCAAGGCGGACCGGCGCTCGGTCGCCGCGCTGCTTGGCGAGGCCGCCGCGAGGGCATCGTAGATGCCATCGCCCGCAGCACTCATGCGCGCATTCCAATGAGCGTCGAGAGCCAGTCCTACGACGCGGCCACGGGCTTTCTCGCGAAGCCGTCGTGGCGGTTGATCCCCCAGATCGATCGGGACCCGAATCTCGTGGCAGGCCTGCAGCGGGGTCGCGGCCGCGTGCTCTTGTGCTGCACGGTCGCGCTGCTCGCCGTGCTGTTCTGGCAGATCCATATGGATTTCTCGGCGGCAGGTCTCGCGCTGGCGTGCGCCTATGCCGGGCGGTACCGGCGCGTCCTGATCCTCTTCGCAACGGTGCTGCTGCTTTACCGGAGCGGGTTCCTGATCGACCGCGCGTTTCTCGAGCGGGTGGCCGTCAACGAAGGCGTTGCGGACCGAATCCATCAGCCGCTGCTGGAGGCGGTCACGCTGCTAGCGGTGTTCGCGCTGTTTGCGGGACTGCTGGCCATGCAGGGTTCAGCCGGCACGGCGCTTCGCCGTCCGACGCTCAGCCTGGTGCTCGCATTCCTGGGGCTCGTCGCGCTGACGCAAGCGGAGATGACAGCCGGCATGCCGCGCGTGCTGCTTTGGTCGTTTCTGATGACATCACAGCCTTATCTCTGGTTCCTCGCTTACGGTCTGGCCGATGCCGGCAGGACGCCGTCTCCGATATGGCAACGCTTGAGCGTCTTTCATCCGTTCTGGGGATCGTCGCTGACGCCGGTCGGGAAGGGACTGTCCTACCTCGAACGCTTCGAGGCCAAGACGCCCGAGGAGCTCGCAGTTACGCAATTGAAGGGGATCAAGCTCGCGGCCTGGAGCCTGCTGCTGGCGAACGTCAGGCTCTGTCTCGGCGTGCTCGTCCACGGTCATTTGCAGCTGCCCTTGTTCGACGACAGCCTGCTGCACTATCTCGCAGGCTCTCCCTTGCCGCGTCTTGTCGGGTGGGCCAGCCTCGTCAGCTTCTTCGTGCAGGACGTCCTGGGCATGACGGTGTTCGGCGGCGTCATCATCGCGACGGCGCGGCTGGCCGGTTTTCGCCTGCTGCGCAACACTTGGCGGCCGCTGGAATCGACGACGATCGCCGAGTTCTGGAATCGCTATTACTTCTATTACAAGGAGCTGCTGGTCGATCACTTCTTCTACCCGACCTTCGTTCGCTATTTCCGCGGTCATCGCCGGCTGCGCATGTTCTTCGCCACCTTCATGGCGGCGTGCGTCGGCAACCTGCTGTTCCATTTCATCCGCGACATTCATTTCGTCGGCGACATGGGCCTGTGGCGGGCCTTGGTCGCTGAGCAGTCGCATGCGTTCTACACGTTTGTGCTCGCCGTCAGCGTCGGGCTGTCGCAAATGCGCCGCGCGCCGCAGCCGGCCTCGCGTGGCTGGCTGCGTCGCCGCGTGCTGCCTTGCCTGTGGGTCTTGACCTTCTTCTGTCTCATCCACGTCTTCGACGCGCCGTTGGACCGCGAGCACACGCTCTGGCAACGCGCCGAATTCCTGTTCTATCTCCTGGGAGTGACGACATGACCGCGAAAGCCGGCCCCGAAATCAGATCGCAAATGCGGCGCTATATCGAGCAGCGCCTGCTCACGAAGGGCGACGGCGCGCCGCTTCATGACGAGGATTTGCTGTTCACCAGCGGGCGTCTCGATTCACTCGACGCAGTCGAACTGGTGATGAGCATCGAGACCGACTACGGGATCAACTTTGCCGACATCGGTTTCGACCTGACGCGCCTGGACTCGATTTCGGCCATCGCCGATCTGGTCGGACAGCCGTCGGCCGAGCCCGCCTAAAGCATGATCCGGAAAAGTGCGAAGCGGTTTTCCGAAAGATCATGCGCAAACAAGAGCCTAAAGCGCGATGACGATTCATCCAAATCTCATCGCGCTTTAGCACGCTCTCGCGCAAGGCGGGATGCCGGTTCGTCGCAGCGTCACTGCACGTCCATCTGCAGTCCTTCCTTCTGGATGATGCCGGCGAACTTCTTCGTCTCGGCGTCCACGAAGGCGGCGAATTGCTCGGGCGTGCCGTAGTCGGCGCGGGCGCCCATGGCGAGGATCTGCTTCTTGATGTCGTCGCGCTCCAGCATCGCCTTGACCTGAAGATTGAGCGCGTTCAGCACCTCGGGTGAGACGCCCTTCGGCAGGAACACCGAGAACCACGACGAGACGTCGAAACTCGCCAATTCCGGCGCGCTCTCGCGCATGGTCGGCAGGTCCTTCGCGAGGTCGCTGCGCTCGGTGGTGGTGACGCAGAGACCGTTGAGCGTGCCGTTCTGTACCTGCGGCAGGCTTGGATAGAGATTGTCGAACAGGATCTGGATGTCGCCGGCGAGTGCGGCCTGCAGCGCGGGGCCGGCGCCGCGGAACGGGATGTGCGTCATCTTCAGCCCGGTGAGCTGGAGGAACCAGGCGCCGGTGAGGTGAGGGCTCTGGCCGACGCCCGAGGAGGCGTAGCTGAGCTTGTCCGGATTGGCCTTGAGATAGGCGATCAGCTCGGCGATCGACTTGATGCCGGTCTTCGGATGCGCCGACACGATGTTCGGGATCCGGATGATGTTGCTGACGGGCTGAAGCTGGTCCGGCTTGTAGGTTAGGTTCTTGAAGATGCTGTAGGCGATCGCGTTCGGACCGGGATTGCCGATCAGGATGGTATGGCCGTCAGGCTTGGCGCGGACCACTTCGGCCGTGCCGATGGTGCCGCCGCCGCCGGAGCGGTTTTCCACGACGGCCGACTGGCCCCATGCGGTTTGCAGATGCGCGGCCAGGAGCCGGCCCATCACGTCGGTCGAGCCGCCGGCCGCGGCCGGCACCACGAGACGGACGTTTTCGGTCGGCTTCCAGTCCGCAAGGCTCGATCGCGGCAGGATGGCTGCGGCCGAAATGCCGGCAGCCGCGGTGAGCACGCGGCGGCGGGACAGCAAAGTGTTCTGAAATTGAGTGTTCTGAAGTTTCTTGGACACGAATCCGCTCCCAGCTTTTTGCTTTGCAGGGAGCGTAGGAAACCGCGGGTGCGACGGCAAGTCGCGCGCGACGGCAAAGAGCGCGCGAAGGGTGGCACGACGCCGCAGGCGCGAGCCCATTTACCTTGCGGCGGAATTGGCGTCGCGCGAAAACGCTTGTCGAGACCTCAGTTGAAGCTGAGCAGCTTGAACAGCGGCGTGAGGTAGCTCATCTCCTGGCCCGAGGTCGGCGTCGTACGGCTGATGAAGTCGAAGATCTTGCCGTCCTGCAGGCCGTAATTCGCAAGCCGGCGCACGCGCCGGTTCTTGTCGAAATAGATCGCGATGACGCGCTGGTCCACCACCCTCTGGTTCATGAAGGCGACCATGCGCTCCGAGCGCTGCGAGATGTAGTAGAACACTTCGCCGTCGAGGGTTGCGACGGTGGAGGGCGTGCCCATCACGATCAGCACCTGATCCTGGCTCGCGCCGATCGGAATCTGCTCCAGCGCGCCGGGCGGCAGGATGTAACCCTTCTGGAATTGCTCGCCGGTGCAGCCCGCAAGCGCGGCGCCGACCAGAGCCGCGGCGGCAAGCAGGCGCAGGCCGCGCCAACGCGAATAAGCGCCGCGCCAGCGCAAATGAGCGCCACGCCAACGTGCATGAAGGCCGCGCCGCTTAACCGCGCGCTGGCTGGTCTCGATCGTTATCGTCATAGCGGAACTGATTCCGTCCCCTTGCGTCGCGCGAGGCGCTGAAGTACCGGGCAGGGCGTCTGAATGCAACACGCGCGCGCCCGCTTGCGGAAACCACAATGCTTTGGCCGTTCAATCACTTCAGGAAACCCCTGGTAACCCCGAGGGGCACCATTGAAGC
Source organism: Bradyrhizobium sp. WYCCWR 12699 (assembly GCF_032144035.1). Taxonomy (NCBI): domain Bacteria; kingdom Pseudomonadati; phylum Pseudomonadota; class Alphaproteobacteria; order Hyphomicrobiales; family Nitrobacteraceae; genus Bradyrhizobium; species Bradyrhizobium sp. WYCCWR 12699. Next base: position 148,842 of record NZ_JAVTJN010000039.1, on the reverse strand, counting down.
CATCTATGGCATGATCGTGACGCAGGCGCGAGAACCCATATTTTACCGGGACTTGGGCGTGCCCGACACGGTTAACGGGCGTTTCGATCTGTTGCTGCTGCATCTGTGGCTGCTGCTGCGGCGCCTGCGCACGGTTCAAAGCGCCACCGAGCTGTCGCAGGCGCTGTTCGACCGCTTCTGCGAGGACATGGACGACAATCTGCGCGAGATGGGGATCGGCGACCAGACCGTGCCGAAGCGGATGCGGGCCTTCGGCGAGGCCTTTTACGGCCGGGTTCAGGCCTATGACCAGGCCATCGAGGCCGGCGGCGAAGCACTGGCGGAGGCGATCTGCAAGAATATCTTGAATGGGACCGGCCTCGATCAGGCCAGACTGCTCGCGGCCTATGCCCGGGCCAGCGAGGCCGATCTCGGCCGGACCGGCGAGGCCGCGCTGCTGGCCGCGTCCTTCACGTTTCCCCCGGCGCCCAGGGAGGATCTCACGCCATGAGTCGATCGAATGCCGAATCCAGGCCTGATCCCTGGCGCTCCCCGGTCATCGTCGCGCAGATCCCCGACACCGGCCTGCATCGCAAGCTCGAGGCCTCCGCCGCCGAGCGGCAGGCCATCGCCGAGGTCGGCGGCCTGCGGGAGGTCCTGGCCGCCCACGCCGACCTCGACGTCGTGCCCAGGAGCGGCGGCCGGGTTCAGGTGACCGGTACCATCAGGGCCAGGGTCGGCCAGACCTGCGTGGTCACGCTGGATCCGATGGAGAGCGAGATCGAGGAGGACGTGGACCTGATGTTCGCCCCCGAGGCCGAGGTGCGCCGCATGGCCGACCTGATCGAGGAGGGGCAGGACGACGAGGAGCCGCCGGAGGTGATTGATCCGCCGGAACCGATCGTCAATGGCATGATCGATCTTGGCCGGATCGCCACCGACGCGCTGTTCCTGGCGGTCGACCCCTATCCGCGCAAGGAGGGCGCCGTGTTCGAGGCGGAGGTCACCGCGCCCGACCCGGAGGACCATCCCTTCGCCGCGTTGAAGGCGCTGCAGGACAACAAGAAGGGCGAATAGCCGGCCCTTGCCCTTGGGATAGGCTTGCAACGGTGCACGAGGCATCTGCCTGGATGGTTTCAAAAGGCTCCTTATCTAGCTGATTTCAATGTATTTCTTGCAAATTCCGGGGTTCGCCCGCGGATCGCCCCGGATGCAAAAGGCTGGGGGCAAGAGGTTGTTTCGGGATAACAAAACGCTATTGTCGCGCCCCGGTCGGGGCGCGGCGTGGCGCCTGACCGGTCGCCATGTCCATGGCGAACTCATTCTGCGGCCCCGCTCGCGCAAGACCGCACCAGATCAGGTTTTCCAGGACTTTTATGCCAAGCAAGGTTCGTATTGCGCTTGACGCCATGGGGGGCGACGCCGGCGCCGCCGTGGTCATTCCGGGCGCGGCCATATCGCTTGGCAGGCATCGCGACACCGAGTTCCTGCTGGTCGGGGACCGCGCCAAGATCGAGCCCGAGCTCGAGAAGCATCCCGAGCTCAAGGCCGCCTCGAAGATCACCCATACCGACGTTGCCGTCAGCGGTTCGGACAAGCCGAGCCAGGCGCTGCGGCGCGGCCGCAAGACGTCCTCGATGTGGCTTGCCATCGACGCGGTGAAGAAGGGCGAGGCGGATGTCGCAGTCTCCGCCGGCAATACCGGCGCGTTGATGGCGATGTCGCGCTTCCACTTGCGCACGCTGAAGGGGATCGACCGTCCGGCGATCACGGGGATATGGCCGACAAAGCGCGGCGAATCCGTCGTGCTGGACCTCGGGGCCACCATCGGCGGCGACGCGCACCATCTGGTGTCGCTCGCGCTCATGGGGGCGGCGACGGCCAGCGTGCTGTTCGACAAGAAGCGGCCCACGGTCGGCCTGCTCAATATCGGGACCGAGGAGATCAAGGGCCACGAGGAGATTCGCGAGGCCGGGGAAATCCTGCGGGCGCGGAACCTGCCGGAGCTCGATTATATCGGCTTCGTCGAGGGCGACGGCATCGGCAAGGGCGTCGCCGACGTGATCGTGACCGAAGGCTATGCCGGCAACATCGCGCTCAAGGCCGCCGAGGGAACCGCCCGGCAGATGGCCGAATTACTCCGCAACGAGATGAAACGGAGCTGGCTGTCCAAGCTCGGTTATCTCTTTGCCAGCAGCGCCTTCCAGGCCCTGCGGGACAAGATGGACCCGAACAAGTCCAATGGCGGCGTGTTCCTGGGTTTGAATGGACTGGTGGTCAAGAGCCACGGCGGAACCAGCGCCGAAGGCTTTGCCTATGCGATCGATGTTGGCTATGAGATGGCTCACTACGATCTCCTGAACAAGATCAATCAGATGCTCAACCGCGAGGGTGGTGCACTCAATTCCGTGCAGGCCGCGCAGGAGGCTGTTTCGTGACTCAAATTCGTTCGGTCGTGCTCGGCTGCGGCTCCTATCTGCCGGAGCAGGTGGTGACCAACGCCCAATTGGCGGCGCGTATCGACACCTCCGACGAGTGGATCGTGCAGCGCACCGGCATTCGCGAGCGGCATGTCGCGGCCGAGGGCGAGTTCACTTCGCATTTGGCGATCAGGGCGGCGCAGGCCGCGCTCGGCGATGCCGGCGTGGACGCGCAGTCGATCGACCTCATCGTGCTGGCGACCTCGACGCCGGACAACACCTTTCCCGCGACCGCGGTCGCCGTGCAGAACGCGCTCGGCATCAATCACGGCGCGGCCTTCGACCTGCAGGCGGTGTGCTCGGGCTTCGTGTTCGCGCTCGCCACCGCCGACAATTTCCTGCGCACCGGCGCCTTCAAGCGCGCGCTGGTGATCGGCGCCGAGACCTTCTCGCGCATTCTCGACTGGAACGACCGCGGCACCTGCGTGCTGTTCGGTGACGGCGCCGGCGCGGTTGTGCTGGAGGCGCAGGAGCAGCCGGGCAACGCCGCGACCGACCGCGGCGTCGTGACCACGCATCTGCGCTCCGACGGCCGCCACAAGGCAAAGCTGTTCGTCGACGGCGGGCCATCCTCGACCCAGACCGTCGGTCATCTGCGCATGGAAGGCCGCGAGGTCTTCAAGCATGCGGTCGGCATGATCACCGACGTCATCGTCGACGCCTTCCAGGCGACCGGGCTCAATGCCGAGACCATCGACTGGTTCGTGCCGCACCAGGCCAACAAGCGAATCATCGACGCCTCCGCCCACAAGCTCCACATCGCGCCGGAGAAGGTGGTGCTGACGGTGGACCGCCACGGCAACACCTCGGCGGCCTCGATCCCGCTGGCGCTGACGGTGGCGCGCAAGGACGGCCGCATCAAGAAGGGCGATATGGTGCTGCTGGAAGCCATGGGCGGCGGCTTCACCTGGGGCTCCGCGCTGGTGCGTTGGTAGAGCCACAGTCGATAAATTTTGCCGGAATCAGCTGGATTATCGATGCGCCTGCATTGATGAGCGCTGTTGACCGCCGTATCGTAAGCTCATAATTTCAGACAACAATTGTTCGCCGTGATGTGGGGCAGGGCGATGACCGATCAAAGTAAAACCGTAACGCGTGTCGATCTGTGCGAAGCCGTCTACCAGAAGGTGGGCCTGTCGCGCACGGAATCGTCCGCTTTCGTGGAACTCGTGCTGAAGGAGATCACCGACTGCCTGGAGAAGGGCGAGACGGTGAAGCTGTCCTCGTTCGGGTCCTTCATGGTGCGCAAGAAGGGTCAGCGCATCGGACGCAACCCGAAGACCGGCACCGAGGTACCGATCTCGCCGCGCCGCGTCATGGTGTTCAAGCCATCGGCGATCCTGAAGCAGCGGATCAATGCCCAGCACCGCACCAATGGTGATGCCAGCAAGGCTCAACCCGAGGCGTAACGCCTTCCGCGAAGGATTTGGCATTTGGACAAGGCGCCGGATGCGTTCCGAACCATCAGCGAAGTAGCGCAGGAGCTCGACATCCCGCAGCACGTGCTGCGGTTCTGGGAAACCCGCTTCTCCCAGATCAAGCCGATGAAGCGCAGCGGCGGCCGCCGCTATTACCGCCCCGACGACGTCGACCTGCTCAAGGGCATCCGCCGCTTGCTCTACGGCGAGGGCTACACCATCCGCGGCGTGCAGCGGATCCTGAAGGAGCACGGCGTCAAATCGGTGCAGGGCCTCGCCGACAGCGCGGCCGCGGTCTCGTTCGGCGCCATCGAGGACGCCATCGGCGCAAGCCTGATGGAGCCCGAGGACGAGGAGGCGCCGATCAAGGGCGTCACCGACACCGACGATGACGACTACCAGGGCGACGAAGAGGAAGGCATCGACTTCCGCTTCAGCGAGATCGACGACGAGGAGATCCTCACCACCTTCCGCAAGGGCGGCACCCCCGCCGCGCCCTCTGGGCCCAGCGCGCTGGACCGGGAGCGCCTCGGGAAGGCGCTCGCAGACCTCGTCGCCTGCCGCGAGATGCTGGATCAGGCGCTGAAAGACGGGTAGGGGCGGTATTCGGATCGCGCGGCCAGTTCCCCGGGGCGCTTCGGGCTCAGAGCCGATCAAGGAGAGGCACCAAAATGCTGCGACCTCGCCTTGCGCATCGCGCCGATCCTAGCTAATGGAACGACGTTCGGAGCGTGGCGCAGCCCGGTTAGCGCACTAGTCTGGGAGACTAGGGGTCGGAGGTTCAAATCCTCTCGCTCCGACCATTTTTTCAAAGCATTTGTTGGGGTGGATGAACCGAGCCTGGACCTGGCTCCTGGCGCGGTGTCGGATGCGCGCCGGTCGATGGCGGTGGCTGGTTCGGTGCCCCGCATAACAAAAAGCCGAAAACAACCCCATGCACAGTAGCAACGCCATTGATCTTGTGTTGTTTTTCCGAAGCGATTTTTGTCCGCGGTAAAACAGGAGCAATGTGATGATGGCAGCTTGCCCGGTCATGTCTCGGATTGCCCTGCTCTGCATGTTCGCACTAGCCGGCTCGCCCACGTTGGCGGGCGAGGGACCGGCAGATCGAGAAACTGATCAGCTGATGCAAATCCTTCGCGACGAGATCGCACGTGAGGATTGTCTGTGGCGCGAGAGTCTAACGCGATTGTCTGATCAAACGGTGGACGAGCAGCAGAAGATTTCTGGACTCGTCGCCTATTTCTGCAGCCAGAAGAATAGAGAACAGATCATCCAAGGGGCCACGACGGAAGATCTCGTCAGGCATGAAGTCGCGCAATATGACCAACTCTGGGCACAGGACAGGGCGATTGCGATCGGCCGGCAGATACGTCAGCTCAGAGCGCGCGGGGTTCCCTAGAAGCTCGCTGCCAAGCAGAAATGCCACCTACCTCAAATATCCCACCACTAGCCGCGTCGTCTCGTCCACCAGCACCTTCACCATCTTCTCCGACAGCATCTCGGCTCCGTGCAGCACCGTGTTGTGCGCGACCGACTCGATCGCGCTGACGCAGATGAAGGTCGCTACATCCAAATCGACCTTGCGCATCTCCTTGCGGCGGCTTTCGAGATAGCTGCGTACGAGGGTTTGGACCTCCCGGTTGAAGGCTTCGACGTCTTTGAGCTGGCCGGTGCGGGGAATCTGCTCGGCGAGCACGCGGTGCAGTTTCGGGTTGATGCGGTGGGCTTCGATCGCGACGGTGACGAGCTTTCGCACGGCTTTGTCGATCGGGAGGTCGGCGACTTCCACGAGGGCGGCGCGGACGATGCCCATGATCTCCTCGTTGTGACGCTCGATCACAGCGGCGACGAGGGCTTCCTTGCTTGGAAAGTACTGGTAGAGCGAGCCGACGCTGACGCCGGCGATCTCCGCGATGCGGTTGGTGCTCGCCTTCTCGAAACCGTCGCGGACCAGAATGCGAGCGGTCGCCTCGACCAGTGCGTCGACGGTGGCGCGTGAGCGCGCCTGTGAGGCGTTTTTTGCGCGGATTTGTCGGCGGCGTGCGGGCCATGGCATTGCGATCCGAATGCGAGTAGGAAAAGCGAGCGAATGCTCGCATTATATCGGCCTATGGCGGCCTTCTCGCAACCATCTTCGTCGCCATATGGATGCGAAAGCCAGGCGGAGAACGGACCATGAGCGTCGCAAGACTTGTGTCGTCCCTGCAGTTTTGTCCTGCGATGTGCGCGCCGCGCAACCACGATCCCGCGCCGAGCCTGCAGAGCCGTCTGTTCAACGCGGTGCTGCGGCAGCTCCCCTACAAGCAGCAGCTCGCCTCCGCCGAAGCCGTGAAGGCGCATGTGCAGAAGCTTGCCTTGCAGCCGGCCTCGTTCGAGCCGACCGGGCTCGGCCGCGGCGTCGAGGCGATCCTGACCAGGATGGGCGGCTGGCCGGTCTATTACACCGCGCCGGCGTCGGGCCATGAGGGCTGCAACTTCGTCATGTTCCTGCATGGCGGCGGCTACATCAACGAGATCGTGCCGGCGCATTGGCGCTTTGTCGGCGAGATGACGCGCAAGGCGAACGTCGTCTGCGTCGTGCCGATCTATCCCTTGGCGCCGCGCACCACCGCGAAGGACCTTGTCCCAAGGACTGCCGAGCTGCTGCGGATGCTGCTGGAGGATGCCGGGTCCGCAAAGGTGACGGTGGTCGGCAATTCCGCCGGCGCGGGCCTTGCGCTCGCCGCCTGCCAATGGCTGCGCGATCGCGGGCACCGACAGCCGGCGCGGCTGATGTTGATCTCGCCGGCGGCCGACGCCTCGGTCAGCCGTCCCGAGCAGATCGAGATCGCGGCGCGCGATCCGGTCCAGGACATTCCCGGCATCGTCGAGGCTGCCAGGCTCTATGCCGGCGAGCTCGATGTCGGCCACCCCTTCGTCAGTCCGCTCAACGGCGCGTTCCGCTTCCTCGCGCCCATGACGATCTTCTCCGGCACGCGTGATCTGCTCTATCCCGACAGCGTCGATCTGGCGGAGCGGGCGAGGGCGGTGGGCGTGCCGGTGGATCTGCATCTGCTCCGCGACCAGCCGCACAATTATGCGCTGATGCCGACGCCGGAGGGCCGGCGCGCGCGCGCGATGATTTTGCGGGCGGTGGCGTGAGAGGCGTGTGACCGTTGTCACAGGGATGCGCCGTCGTGTCGACTGGCGCGGGGCCCATTGGAGGCGGCCTCCGGGGCGTTTCCTCGTCGTCTTCTATCTTCGCGTCAGTAGTTTTGCGGGATCTTCAGGCGTGGCCCTTGATCTCGTAGTGACCCGGCACGCATTTGAAGCGCTCGAGGCGCCAATTGGCGTGATAGATCGGATGCTCGCCCATCCATTTCGCCAGGGGTGCCTGTGCGCCGACCGCGCACTGCATCATCGAAATCTCGGGCGTCATGTTGCTGTCGGTCACGATTTCCTCGACGCAACTGCCTGAGCTAGCTGCGCTAAGCCGGCAGAGCACGGCTACGACGGTCACGAACATTCCTGTCACCTCATCGGTAGTTTTGGACCACGAAGAGAATGCAAGCGGAGTGCCAGAGCCTGTGACACGCAAACAACACGCTGGCCTGGCCGACTCGACCCAGCGTCCGGTGTCCATTTGATGATTCGGATTGTAAAAAATTTGCCCATAAACCGAAGCCGGACAAATACGGGAACCGGACGGTTATGTCCGATTGCGGGTGTGGCTCGGAGGGGCAGCGGCGCGACGAAGCGTCGGAATAGTCCATCCGCCGAAATAAGCGATGTCGGACACCGCGGCGCCCCGCTTTTACCTGCCGGTGCAGCGCTGCTACATTTTGCGCGCGCGTCGGCGAACGGCGCGGCGACGAAGAAACATACCGACAAGGGAGGGACTCCAGTCCCATGAAGGATTTTGCTGGAAAGATCGCGGTCATCACCGGCGGCGGCACGGGTATGGGGCGCGAGCTCGCGCGGCAGCTGGTGGCCGAGGGCTGCAACGTCGCGATGTGCGACGTCTCGGAAGCGGCCATGGCCGAGACCAAGCGGCTGTGCGAGACCGAGAAGCTGCCGCAAGGCTTGCGCGTCACCACGCATGTCGCCGACGTTTCGATCGAGGATCATCTGAAACGGTTTCGCGACGAGCTCGCCGAGCAGCAGAAGACCGATCGCGTCAATCTGTTGTTCAACAATGCCGGCATCGGCGGCGGCGGCAGCCTGTTCACCAACACGCGCGAGCAGTGGGAACGCACCTTCAACATCTGCTGGGGCGGCGTCTATCTCGGCGTGCGCACCTTCCTGCCGATGCTGGTCGCGGCGGACGAGGCCCACATCGTCAACACCGCGAGCGTCAACGGCTTCTGGGCCTCGATCGGCATGAACCAGGCGCACACTGCCTACAGCTCGGCGAAGTTCGCGGTGAAGGGATTCACCGAAGCCCTGATCAACGACCTCCGCCTGCACGCGCCGCACGTCAAATGCTCGGTGGTGATGCCCGGCCATATCGGCACCTCGATCGTCTCCAATTCGCGCAAGGTGCAGAGCGCCGACGGCTCGGAGCGACTCAATGCCGACGAGGTCGCGCTGACCCGAAAGCGCATGGTCGCGGCGGGCGTGCCGGATGCCGACAGGATGTCGGACGAGGACATTCAGGCGGCGTTCGCCGAGCGCGCCCGCAGCTTCCTGGAGGATGCGCCGACGACGGCCGCGCAAGCGGCCAAGATCATTCTCGACGGGGTCAAGGCGGAGCGCTGGCGCATCCTCGTCGGCGAGGACGCCAGGCGATTGGACGAACGCGTGCGCGCCACGCCCGAGCAGGCCTATGACCGCGCCTTCTACGAAAGCTTTACGCAGGAGGTCGGCTGGAAGCTCGGTTGAGACCGCCGGCGGGCGCGCGCCGATATAGGTATGATAGTCATCATGACAAGGGGGGTGCGCGTGATATTGCGTGCCACCTCTTGCCAATCGCCGGCTCTCCATGTCGGATCGGAATGTCATGCATGCGTCACGGATCGTCGCTCAAGCGAAGGTGATCTCGAACGCCTGTAATGCCGCGCGCGGCGTCTTGGTCGGACACCTGAAATGGTTTAGTCAATCAGGGGTAACGCGATGATAGAGCGCAGCTCCGATGATACCCGCATGCCTCTCCGACGACTGGATCCTCTGCCCGGAGCGAGAGGACATCTCCGCTGAATTCACGCGGCTGCTCACCGCGGCCCAGGAGGGCGGCGCCACGATCGCCGAATGCCTGATGATCGCGCGACAGCTGAAGCGCGGCGACGATCGCTCCTGGCATCGCGAATGGAAGCGGCTGGCGCAAGCCAACCGGCAGCGCGCCGAGGCCGCCTTCGCGGAAGGCCATATGGCGAGCGCACAGCGCAACTGGCTGCGCGCCATGAACTATTATGGTGCGGCGGCCATGCCGCTCGAGCAGGACGACGAGCGCCGCTGGGTCGCGGTGCTGGCGATGCAGGAATGCGCGCGCCGCTACCTTTCGACGCGCAGTCCGGCAGGCGAGGTCGTGACCATCCCCTGGCTCGACGGACATGCGCTGCAGGGCTACTTCCTCCCGGCTTCGTCGGGCAGCGTGCGGGCGCCGACCGTGATCTGCATCGGCGAGCCCGGCCACCGCAAGGAAGAGTTCTTGTTCAAGCTCGCGCCGCATGCGCGCGAGCGCGGCTTCTCGCTGCTGGCGCTGGATCTGTTCGGCGACCAGCGCGACGATTTCATCGATGCGCTGTTGCGGCGCCGCGATCTCGAGACCGCGATTCCTTCCGTCATGGACTATCTGGAGCCGCGCGGCGAGGTCGATTTCGCTCGCGTCGGAATCATTGCCGATGGCTGGGGCTCTTCCTTCGTGGCGCGGGCGGTGTTGCAGGAGCCGCGGCTTGCCGCCGCCGTCTGCGACGGCGGCCTGTGGGACCTGCACGAGCGCGCCTTCTTCGCCAGCCGATTCGCGCTGAGCGACGTCGGCATCGTGCCGGTGCCGCATGCGCCGCTGATGGCCTCCAGCGCCGACTGTCCGGTGCTGATCACGCTCGGCGAGGACGGCTGGCTCAAGGCCGACCGGGCCCGTCAGATCGTCCAGAGCTCCCGGCTCGGCAGCTCGGATGTCATGTTGAAGGTCTTCACGGCCGCCGAGACCGGCGCGGCGCAGGCCCACGCGGACAATCCGAGCCTTGCCAACGAATATATCTTCGACTGGCTCGAATCGCGGCTCGGCGCCGCCGCCCGCCGGATCTGAACCCGGCTTTATCGTTTGGGCATGATCTTGTCGGAAAACCGCGGCACGCTTTTCCGGATCATGCCCTAGAAGTCGAGCGAGATCCGGACGCAGGCCTTCTCGAGGCGAGTCTTCAGCGTCGCGAGCTTGGTGGTGAATTCCGCCAGTTCGTCCTCGTCGAACTCCTGGAAGACGAATTCGCGAATCGTCTTGTACTGCTCGTTGAGGCTCGCGATGTGCTTCTGCGTCTTGTCGGTCAGCGACAGCCGCACCACGCGGGCGTCGGTCGGCGAGGGGCGACGGCGCAACAGGGCCTTCTTCTCCAGCAGCTTGGACTGAGTGGTGATGAAGGACGGATCCACGTGGAGCAGCTTGGAGACGACGTTGACCGGGATGCCCTCGTCCTTGTCGAGGTCGGAGATGGCCATCAGGATCAGCCATTGCGGGCCGCTGATGCCGAGCGTCTTCGCCCACAACTGACGCAATTCCTCCAGATGCATGTTGATCGACGATATCTCCCAGGTGAAGCGCCTGATGATATCCAGATTGCCGACCGAGCGCATACGCGCTCCTTCTTTCCTCGTCGCGGACACAGCGTCACTCCAGTGAACGATCGTTCAGGCCGGTGTTCGTGGAGGGCCATAGTCCACGCAAGCCTGCTCTGACGCAAGTGCAGAGCAGGGTAATTTCGTCACTAAAATTACAAAGATGATCAGCTCAGCATTAGCCCGTTGACTTCCGGTGTTGCGCGCGGAGCACAGGTCGGGCGAAACCATAAAGCTGATCTAATAAACTATTTTGATTAGCGAACGACGCGCTGCATATTGTTCCCCGACGGTGGGGGTACTCGATCGTCCCGTTGCAGGTGGTTCGCTCACGTTCCTCGCGTCGCGATGCGGGGGTGCCGAAAGCGGCCGAGCGGATTTGAGAGGCGGGGATCTGGGGGGGCCTCACGGTCCGTCTCCGCAAAATGAGCAACTTGGAGGTTTTAAATGAAAGTGGTGAAGAGCCTTTTGCTCGGCACTGCGGCGGGTCTGATCGCCGTCGGTGGAGCCCAGGCGGCCGATCTTCCCGTCAAGGCCAAGGCGGTCGAGTATGTCAAGATCTGCTCGCTGTACGGTGCGGGCTACTACTACATCCCGGGCACCGACACCTGCATCAAGCTCGGCGGCTATGTGCGTGCCGAAGTGGCGCTGAACGCCGGCGGCAATTACAGCGCCCAGTACAACGGCGTGTTCGCGGCCAACAACCGCCTGACCAATTACTACTCGATGCGCGCTCGTGAAGACCTCAACATCGACACGCGCACCGCGACCGAGTACGGCGTCGTCCGCACCTATTTCGACGCGGTCTTCACCTGGACGACCGGCAGTTACGGCGGCACGGGGTCGGCCACGGGCGCGACCCAGTACAGCGGCACGATCGGCCTCAACGCGGCCGGCACCGGGCTCACCGGTTCGAGCGGCGGCGTCATCAACGGCACCGACGGCAACACCTCGGGCGGCGCGCTCGGCGTGTACTACGCCTTCATCCAGTTCGCCGGCTTCACCATGGGTAAGGCGGTGTCGCAGTTCGACGCGCCCTGGATCAACTATCCCGGCAACAACTTCGATCAGCTCGTCGGCGGCAGCGGCACCACCAACGGCGTGGCGCAGTTCACCTACACGGCCGATTTCGGCCAGGGCATCACGGCTGCGTTCTCGGCGCAGGACCAGACGCAGGTCTACCAGACCAGCCTCTGGAACACCGCGGGCATGTCGACCACCGGCGTGCTCGGCGGTGCGTACGGCTCGAACGACATCGGCGGCAGCCGCTCGCCCGATCTCGTCGCGATGGTTCGCGTCGATCAGGCCTGGGGCATCTTCCAGGCGTCGGTCGCAGCTCACGACAACCATGTCGCCTATTACGGCGCCAACGAAGCCACCGGTCATCCCGAAGACAAATGGGGCTGGGCCGTTCAGCTCGCATTGGGCATCAAGAACATCCCGACCGGCGCCGGCGACGTGATCAACATCTCGGGCGTCTACACCGAGGGCGCGAGCCGCTACAACTTCCAGGAGCTGGCCGCGACCAGCTACTCGATGTTCGGCAGCTCGAACGCCGCCTATCAGAGCATCGGCTTCGCCGGCGTGTCTGACGCGGTGTTCGCCCCGGGCGGTCAGCTCGAGCTGACCAAGACCTACGGCTTCCGGGGTGCCTTCACCCACAACTGGAGCCCGTACTGGAACACGGCGCTCTACGGCGCGTGGGCCGCGGTCAACTACAACGGCACCGCGAAGGGCCTGATCTGCGGCAGCGCCGCGTTCGCCACCCTGACCGGCACCTGCAACCCGGACTTCAACATCGGCCAGGTCGGTGTCATCACCCGCTGGACGCCGGTGAAGAACCTGACCTTCTCGGCTGACTTCACCTACAGCCACCTTGATCAGAAGTATTCGGGCGCGATCACGACCGCCGCGCTGACGGGCGTCGCCAAGCCGGCGGCGACCTACGAGCTGAAGGACCAGGACACCTACAGCCTGCTGCTGCGCGCCCAGCGCAACTGGTAAGCTTCTAGGTGCTTCCATCCGACACAGCCCCGGCGGACAACCGCCGGGGCTTTTTCTTTGCAGCGCTCGCGCGTCTCATCGCCGTGCGGCGGACGAAGACGAGCCATGCGATCCAAGCGTCCCAGATTAATTTACTTACATGAGCTACTAAGCTATATAGCTGAAAGCCAGATACGAAAGTTGCGGCTCTTAGCTTCACGCTAAGCCTCCAGAAGCCTCCGGCGATGCCCCGCCGGAGGTTTTTTATGTCCGCAAGTAGAGTTCAGCCCCGCATCACGCGAACGCGGGCGGTCGGCCGGTAGGCGAGGCGGCTGTGGCCGGCGCAATAGGGCTGACCGTCGGGCGCGGAATTGCCGCAGAAGCAGAAGTCCTCGGCGCCCGGCGTCGAGATCGGCCAGCGGCAGCGGTTCTCCGAGAGCTCCAGCAGCGAGCAGCGATTGGCCTCGTCGATCGGACCTGTCACCACGGGGGCGTCGGTGTCGCCATAGATCGTGGCGAGCATCTCGAATTGCAGCCGCGGTACCGCCTTCGCGCGCGCCGGGCCTCTGTCCTGAATCTTGCGCTCATCGCCGGTGCGGCCACGCGTCAGGTTGAGGCGGGACAGCTTGCCGATCACGGCGTTGCGGCTGACGCCGATGTCGGCGGCGATCTCGCGGCAGGAAAGGCCGGCCTCGAAGTGCCGCTTCAGGAGCTCAATTCGTTCGTCGGTCCAGGTCGGTGAGAGAACAGGCATTTGTCAACGGTCCCAGGTTGCAGATGTCGGCCATCCGCCTCGAGATCCGTCCGCCTCACGTTCGGCGCGCGCTCACGTCCTGCCATTGTCGCGGATCGACAAAAGCCCGTCCTTGATGGCGAGACGGATGCCTTCCTCGATCAAGGTACGTGCGACGCCGGGAACGCTGGTGCCGTGGGTGCCCTGTCTCACCAGCTTCTCCAAATAGGTGATGGTCGAGAGCGCCAAGGTTACGGGAATACGGTCAGTCTCGGCTTTTTCGGTGGCCATGGCCCGAACGCTAGCCTCTTACTCGGGTACATAAAAGTAACGATTAAGACTCTATTTAGGTTCGGGGCCGGAAGTCAAATGCAGGCTGCGCTTGACGCTCAGCATGTTGGAATCGCACGGGAAATCAGACACGACTCAGCGCACCGCGCGGGGATACGGGCGGCGACGTGGCGTCAGCAGGTCGGGAAGGGCGGTCCGGCTCAGCCGTGCACGATGGCCTTTTCGATCATGCAATGGATGCCTTTGGAGCCGTTGACGGTCTGGGTCACCCTGAGATCGGCGGCCAGGCTGCACAGCGTGTAGGCGTCCTCGCGCGACAGGTTTCGCGTCTCGCCGAGCAGCGTGATCATGTCGCGCAGCGCGCGCACCACGCATTGGTCGAGGTCGGGATCCATCGCCATGGTCATGTAGTGGGTCGCCGTCTCGGCGCGGGGATAGTCGAACTTGAGGTCCTTGCGCAGCGTCAGGCGGAAGCGGCCCTGCAGCGCGGTCTCGATCGCGGTGACACAGACCTCGCCGTCGCCCTGCACGCCGTGGCCGTCGCCGCAGGAGAACATCGCGCCCGGCACGAACACCGGCAAATAGAGCGTCGCGCCCGCGCCCAGTTCCTTGTTGTCGAGATTGCCGCCCATCGCGCGCGGGACCAGCGAGGAGATGCGGCCCCAGGCTGGTGGCGGCGATACGCCCATCACGCCGAAGAACGGCTTGAGCGGCAGGTCGAGGCCCCACGGCATGCGGCCGGTCATCCGTGTCCGGTCGAGCGGGATGTTCAGGATGCGCGTCTCGTGGAAATCGTCGGGCAGGGTGCCGGCCAGCGGCTTGATCATGTTCCAGCCCCAATCCTGCCGGAGCTGAACATCGAGGATCTCGACCGCGAGCACGTCCCCGGGCTCGGCGCCCTCGACCGCGATCGGGCCGGTGAGGATGTGGCCGGGCAGCATGCGCTCGTTCCTGGCGTGAACCTCGTGCATCTCCGGCGGAATGTGAAACTTGTCGCGGTCGGGCAGCATGTCCGGCCCGCCGCTGATGGTGTCGACCGTCACCTCATCACCGCTGGCGATGGTGAGGACGGGCTTCAGCGCGGCTTCGAAGAAGCCCCAATGGCAGGTTTTGGGGCTGGAATGCAGGTAGTGATGGGTCATTTGCCGCGTCCGGTCGCTTTCATCAGGCCGGGCTTGACCCGGCGATCGATCATCTTTCAAGAAGCTGTCTGAAGATCGCCGGGCAGGTCAAGCCCCGCGCAGACTGGCAAGATCATCCCCGCGAGGCTCCCCTGTATTTCGTTCTGTCCAAGACCCTTGGCGCCGCGCTGCTGCCGATCAATCTTCTGGTCGAGCTCGGTATCGTCTCGCTGGTGCTGATGGCAACGCGCTTTGCCGCGCTCGGCCGCAAGCTTGCCGTCACCACGCTGGTGCTGCTGGCGCTGGCGGCGTTCTCGCCGCTCGGCAATCTGCTGATCTATCCGCTCGAAACGCGCTTTCCGGCGTGGGACGCCGCGCGCGGCGCGCCCGACGGCATCATCGTGCTCGGCGGTTCGGTCGACACCGATCTGTCGGCGGCGCATCGCACGCCCGTCGTCGCGCACGCCGCCGATCGCCTGTTTGCGCCGGCCGAGCTCGCGCGCCGCTATCCGAATGCGCGCATCGTGTTCACCGGGGGCAGCGCCAACATCGTCTCCAACGACGCCCGGGAAGCCGACTACTCCGCGCCGATCCTGGAAAGTCTGGGCATCCCGAAGGAGCGTCTGATCTTCGAGCGCAATTCGCGCAACACCTGGGAGAACGCGATCTTCACCAAAGAGCTGGTGACGCCGAAGCCGGGCGAGCGCTGGCTTCTGGTGACCTCCGCCTTCCACATGCCACGCTCGATGGGAATCTTCCGCAAGGCCGGATTTGACGTCGAGGCCTATCCGGTCGACTGGCGGATGGGCGGACGTGACGATCTCCTGTCCTTCACCAACATGGGCATGGATGGTCTCGGCCGAACCGAAGTTGCGGTGCGCGAGTGGATCGGCCTCGTGGTTTACCGCCTGATGGGCCGGACCGGCGAGTTGCTTCCCCGACCCGGCAAGGACTAGAACGAGAGCCGCAAAACAAGAATACGCGGCGCACGATCGCTGCGTCCGGAGGAAGTCATGCAACAGCACAGCGCAGACAGCATCGATCTTGCCGGCCTCGTCGCCGATCTCAACAGCCTGCTGCGGCTGAAGACGAATGTGATCGGCATGAAGCTGTTCGCGCGTACCGCGGACATGGAAGCGATCCCGAAGATCCGGCGGCCGAATGCGATCCATACCACCGATCAGATCGTCAGCATGGCCTCGCGGCTCGGCTGGACCGTCGGCATTACCGCGGATGACCTCGTCGGCGCGCAGTGCCGCGCGGTGATCGGGCTGAGCCCCCAGGACGACAAATGGCTGGCCGGTGAAAACTATGTCGGAGTCTGGCACGGCACGGCGGAGGACGCGCGCAAGCGCCAGGAGGCGCTGGACGTGGTTCCATTCGGACAGTATCAGGCGCTCGCCGTCAGTCCGCTCGCGAGCGGCCGGCTCGATCCGCCCGATATCTGCCTCGTCTATGCGACGCCCGGGCAGATGATCATCCTGATCAACGGGCTGCAATATACCGGCTACAAGAAGTTCGAATGGGGTGTGGTCGGCGAAACCGCTTGCGCGGATTCGTGGGGGCGGGCGCTCAAGACCGGGGAGCCCAGCCTGTCCTTGCCATGCTATGCCGAACGGCGCTATGGCGGCGTGCCGGACGAGGAGATGCTGATGGCCTTGAAGCCCGCGCATCTCGCCAAGGCAATCGAGGGCATGAAGGCACTGGCCAAGAACGGCCTGCGCTATCCGATCCCGCCCTATGGCATTCAAAGCGACGTTCGTGCCGGCATGGGCGTGAGTTACGCGAAAAAGTAAGGGACGAGCATGAGCTCTGCGAAATTCGACATCGTCGTCTACGGCGCAACCGGTTTCACCGGCCAGCTCGTCGCCGAATATCTGACGAGGCAATACAAGACTGACAATTCGCTCAAATGGGCGATGGCAGGCCGCAGCCTCGGCAAGCTGAAATCGGTACGCGATGCGATCGGCGCGCCCGGGAATACGGCGCTGATCGTTGCGGATGCGTCGGACGCGGCCTCGCTGAGGGCGATGGCGGAGCAGACGATGTCGGTGATCACGACGGTCGGTCCGTACCAGCTCTATGGCGAGGAATTGCTCGCGGCCTGCGTCGCCACCGGCACGGATTATCTGGATCTCTGCGGCGAGCCGGTCTGGATGCGGCAGATGATCGACAAGTACGAGGCGGCTGCAAAAGAGAGCGGCGCGCGCATCGTGTTCTCGTGCGGCTATGATTCCGTGCCGTTCGAGCTCGGGACGTTCTTCGTGCAGGAGGAGGCCAAGCGCGTGTTCGGTGCGCCGGCTCCGCGTGTGAAGGGACGCGTGCGCGACATGCGCGGCACATTGTCGGGCGGCACCGCGGCGAGTGCGAAAGCGACGTTCGACGCGGTCGCCAAGGATCTCAGCCTCGTCGCCATTCTCAACGATCATTTTGCGTTGACGCCGGGGTTCACCGGCCCGAAGCAGCCGAAGGGCAACAAGGCGGCCTTCGAGGAGGACCTGAATTCCTGGGCTGCGCCGTTCATGATGGCGCTGATCAACACGCGCAACGTCCATCGCTCCAACATGCTGATGGGTTTCCCCTATGGCCAGGACTTCGTCTACGACGAGATGGTCTTGACCGGCCCCGGCGAGAAGGGCGAGGCCAACGCCAAGCGCGTGATGGCGGCCAACGCCGAGAAGACCGGTCCGAACGCGCCGAAGCCGGGCGAGGGGCCGTCGAAGGAGGAACGCGAGAAGGGGCTCTTCAATCTGCTCTATGTCGCGATCGCGCCCGATGGTCGCACGGTCCGCGCCGGTGTCACCGGCGACCGCGATCCCGGCTACGGCTCGACCTCGAAGATGATCTCCGAATGCGCGATGTGCCTGCTGCGCGACGCGACGGATGTTCCGGCCGGCTTCTGGACACCAGGCGCGGCGATGCAGCACAAGCTGATCAAGCGGCTGCAGGACAATGCGGGGCTGACGTTCAGGGTGGAAGCATAGGCGTAGCTTCCGTAGGGTGGGCAAAGCGAAGCGTGCCCACGTCTTCTGTCGAATGCCTGGAAAGATGGTGGGCACGGCGCGTTACGCCTTTGCCCACCCGGCAGCTCGCCGCTACACCGCCCGAGCGTCATATGCGTACATGAAGTCCATGCCCTTGGCGCCGAGCGGCAACAGCCACTTCATCATCTGATTGCGAACCCACGCGCCGCCGGCGCTGAATTCGCGCTTGCTGTTGCCGTTGCGGCGGGCGATCGCGACGATCTTCTCGGTGCGCGGGCGACGCTCGGCCTCGAAGGCCTGGAACGTGGCGCCGAGCTCCTGGCCCTCCTGCATCAGGCGCGCGAGCCGCATCGCATCCTCGAGCGCCAGCGAGGCGCCCTGGCCGGCATGGGGGCTCGTCGCGTGCGCGGCGTCCCCGATTAGCAGCGAGCGCTTGCGCGACCAGGCCGGCAGGGTCGCGACGTCGAGCGTGTCGGTGACCACGATATTCTCGGCGGCCTCGATGATGCCGGGGATCGGATCGTGCCAGCCGCGGTGGAAGCCGCGCAGATGCTGCTTCAGTGTCGCGTGGTCAAGCGCGCGAAACATCGCCGCGTCCATGCCGTGCGCAGGCTGCGTGCTCCACCACATCACGCCGTCGTTCGGATCCGGGCTGCAATAGCCGTATCCGAAGAAGCCGCTCTGGCCGAACGTGGTCTCGACGTGCCGGCCGATCGACCTGCCCTCGAGGACGGCGTGCGGCACGAAGCCGCCGAAGCCGATCAGTCCGGTATCGAAAGGTTGCGGTCCGTCCGGCACCACCTGACGGCGCGTCACGGAGTGGACTCCGTCGGCACCGATCAGGAAATCGCCCTCGGCGGTGGTGCCGTCGGCGAAATAGGCAATGACAGGCTGGTCGCCGCGGTCCTCGACCTTGATCAGCCGCTTCTCGAAATAGAGCGAGACGCAGGCGCACCAGGCCTTGTCGATCAGCATCTCGTTCAGCGTGGCACGGCAGACATTGACGGACGGCTGGCCGAAGCGCCGTGCCATGTCGCGGTTGATCGAGCCGAGCTTGGCGCCTCCTTGCGAATAGAAGTCGAAGGCCTCCGCGACCGAGCCGCGGCTGATCAGCTCGTTTGCAAGGCCGATCTCGTCCATCACGTGCATGCCGTTCGGCGCGATCTGAAGGCCGCCGCCGATGCCCTTCGAATAGGGCCAGGCCTCGTAGATCGCGGATTCGATGCCGGCGCGGCGCAGCAGGATCGCGGCCACGGGGCCGGCGATGCCGGCGCCGATGATCAGGGCCTTGCGGGGACGAGTGGACATGGCTTGCTCCCGACGTTTCCGTGGTGCTAGGAGAAATTACGGTCGCTTAATCTCTTAGTGACTAAGATATATATCGAGTAAGAGAAGAGGTCGGCCTTGTCAAGGACGAAGGCGCGCGCGGTGTTGCTCGGGGAATTGGAGGAGGCGATGCGCAGGTCGTCCGCGCAGGGCGTGCTCTATGGCCAGACCGTTGCGAACGTTGCCGGAATTGCCAATTCCGACCTCGAATGCATGGACATCCTCTATCTCGAGGGCCGCGTCACCGCAGGCAGGCTCGCCGAGGTCACGGGCCTCACGACGGGCGCCATCACCGGCGTGGTCGACCGGCTCGAGACGGCGGGGCTGGTACGCCGCGAGCGGGACGAGGCCGACCGCCGCAAGGTCTTCATCGCCGTCGTGCCCGAGGCGATCGACAAGCTCAGCCAGTTCTACGTGCCGATGCAGCAGGCCATGGAGAAGGTCTGCAACGGCTATTCCGACGAGGAGCTGCGTCTGCTGCTGCGCTTCGCCAATGAGGGCTACAAGGGCGTGCTCGCGGCCACCGAAGCGCTGAAGAGCCTGCTCGACACGCCGCCGGAAAAGCGTCCGGCCCTCAAGCTGAAGACGCGTCCTCGTCAGTCCTGAGGTTGTCAGTCCTGACCTTGTAGATCTGCGCGGCGGCGATCATGCCCCACATCGCGCCCAGCATCATCCAGAAGTGCCGCCAGTGGTCGGTGTCGATCACGAGGCTTTCGCCGACGGTGCCGACGAAGGCGGAGAACACGGCCAGATAAGCGCGCTGCCAGGGCACGGGAACGAAGACGTGCCTGAAGCCCATGATCACGGTGGTGAAGACGAGCGCCGGATAGCACACGCCGGACAGCCAGCCGCCGGACATGAAGGCGTTGAGGTAGGAGTTGTGGGTGTCCTCGGGGAAGAAGCGGTGGAATTGCAGGGGGCCGATGCCGAACGGCATGTCGAGCGCCATCTCCGCACCCAGGATGTGGCGGCCGAACCGGCCGAAGCGGCCTTCGTCGTAGCTCTGGTCGAAACTCGCGCGCTGCTTGAACATCTCGGCGGTGGAATCGAACGACAGCAGCACGGCGATCAGCGCCAGCCCCAGCACGGCGGCCACGATCGCCATGATGACGATGCGCGAGCGCTGCGCGTTGGTGCGGCCGGTCAGCACCATCAACACCAGCATGAAGGCGGAGGTCAGCACGAGGCCGCCCCAGGCGGCACGCGAGAACGCGAGCAGGATCGCGAGCGACATGATGGCGAAGGCGAAGACGTTGCGGAAGGCCTTTCCGAGCTTGTCCGAAACCACGCTCTGGAGCGAGAACAGCGCCGGCAGGATCAGGAAGGCGCCGAGCACGTTCGGGTCCTTGAACGTGCCGCGCGCGCGCCCGTAGAGCGTCAGGAGGTCGTTGCCGCCGGGTACCAAATGGAAGTAGCCGGCGACCGCCAGGACCGAAGCGACCATCGCGCCGACCACGAGCCCGCGGCGGAGCATGTCGAGCCTGGCCGCGGTGTCCTCGGACATCACCATGGCAAAGAACACGACGGTCACCGCCATGTACCAGGAGGTCGCGATCCAGCTCACGACCTCGGATTGCTCGAACAGCGGAATCGCGCTGATCGTGTAGCCGACATTGAGCAGGACCAGCAGCGCGAGCAGCGGCATCAACGCGAGCCGCAAGCGAAGGCCGGTGGCGAAGAACGTGACCGCCGCGAGCAGCGTCATGATCTCGTAGGGGCTCGGCTCGATGAAGACGACCGCGCCGGAGGCGCCGACCAGCCATACCAGCGCGCGCTGCAGCGCCAGCACGCCGGGCGCGGCACGGACCGCTGCATTCATCTCCCCGGCTGTCGCCGCATACGCCATCACACGCTCATACGCTTACGCAACTCTCACGCCACAACTTCCGCCGTCATCGCCCGGCTTGACCGGGCGATCCAGAAACTCAACTCAATACGCGTTCTCGTTCTTGGTCAGCAGCGAGATCGGCGTCTTCAGGAGAATGTAGAGGTCGAACAGCACTGACCAGTTCTCGATGTAATAGAGGTCGAACTCGACGCGCTTCTGGATCTTCTCTTCGTTGTCGATCTCGCCGCGCCAGCCGTTGATCTGGGCCCAGCCGGTGATGCCGGGCTTGACCCGGTGGCGGGCGAAATAGCCGTCGACGGCCTCGTCGAACAGCCGGCTCTGCAGCTTGCCCTGCACCGCATGCGGGCGCGGGCCGACCAGGGAGAGATTCCCGGCGAAGACCACGTTGAAGAGCTGCGGCAGCTCGTCGAGGCTGGTCTTGCGGATGAAGCGGCCGACGGGGGTGACGCGTGGATCGTTCTTGGTCACGACCTTCGACGCCGTCGGATCGGCCTGATGATGAAACATCGAGCGGAACTTGTAGACGTCGATGCGCTCGTTGTTGAAGCCGAAGCGCTTTTGGCGGAACAGCACCGGTCCGGGGCTGGTCAACTTGACTGCCAGCGCCACCAATCCCATCACCGGAAGCGCTGCGAGCAGCGCGAGGCTGCCGACGACGCGGTCGAACAGCCATTTCATCACCAGATCCCAGTCGGTGATCGGCGCCTCGAACACGTCGAGTGTCGGCACCTCGCCGAGATAGGAATAGGAGCGGGGCCGGAAGCGCAGCTTGTTGGTGTGCGCGGAGAGGCGGATGTCGACCGGTAGCACCCAGAGCTTCTTCAGCATCTCGAGGATGCGCGTCTCCGCCGAGATCGGCAGCGCGAACAGCACGAGATCGACGCGGGTGCGGCGGGCGAATTCGACGATGTCGTCGACCTTGCCGAGCTTGCGTGCGCCGGCGCAGGTGTCGAGCGCGCGGCTGTCGTTGCGGTCGTCGAACACGCCGAGCACGTGGATGTCGGAATCTTCCTGCGCCTTCAGCGCCTCGACCAGCTGCTCGCCGTTGCTGTCGGAGCCGACGATGATGGTGCGGCGGTCGAGCCGGCCCTGGCGCGCCCAGCCGCGCACCAGCGAGCGCAGCACCAGGCGCTCGGCGATCAGTGTGGCGAGCCCGAGGGCGTAGAAGCCGGCCAGCCACAGCCGCGAGATTTCGCTGCCGTATTTGGCGAAAAAGGAGATGCCGATGAACAGCAGGAAGACGAACGACCAGGACGAGATCATCCGCGTCATCTGGCGGAGCTGCCCGCGGAACAGCTGCACCTGATAGATGTCGGCGGCCTGGAAGCAGATCACGGCGGCGACTGCCACCGCGACGATCTCCGCGGGATAGAGCCAGTTGAAGCCGGCGTGCGGCATCACATAGCCGGCATAGAGCGCGATGCCGACGAGGCTTAGCAGCGTGAAGTCGGCGAGGCGCACGAAGCCGGCGATCACGATCGGCGAATAGGCGCGGGCGACCTTCTGGTTGACGACTTCCAGGGCCGCGGGCGTCAGCCGGCGGCGGCGCTCGACGAAGGGTTGGTCAGCGGGCTTCGCCGCAGCGCTGGTCGCGGCGTCGAGCATCGAGCGTGCGTTGAGCGGTTCCACGGGCGTCCACGTCCATTCCAAAGCCCGCGGCACGGCCTTGAGCGCCCGGGCGAGCATCCCCTGGACCTTCGATTATCGAACAAATCGGAAGATTCTCTAAAGCGGGCTTAAGGATGGTTAATGATTGGCAAACGCGTCGCGATAGCCGGCGATCACGCCGTCGACCATCGCCGCTTGCGAGAAATGCGCCGAGATGCGTTCTCGCAAGGAGATCGCGCGCTGCGCGGTGGTTTGGGGATCGTCGAGCGCGGCGGCGATCGCCTCGGCCATGGCCTCGGAATTGCTCGGCGCGAACAGCGCCGGGCTTTCGGCCCCGAAGATCTCGGGAATGCCGCCGATGCGCGACGCGATCATGGGAATGCCGGCGGCACCGGCCTCGATCACGACATAGGGCATGGAATCGCCGCGCGAGGGAACGACGAGCAGCCGCCCTTTGGAAAAGCCGTAGCGCGCCTTGACGTGGCCGATGAAGCGGATCGCGCCTGACAGGCCGAGCCTTTCGACCTGCGCCTTCAGCGCCGCCGTTTCCTCGCCGTCGCCGCCGAGCGTCAACGTGACCTTCTTGCCGCCCTCGTGCAGGCGCGCCACGGCATCGACCAGGAGATCCGCGCCCTTGATGTGCCTGAACTCGCCGACATAGCAGATGTCGGTGGCATCGTCGGCGGTCACGACAGGCTCGAATTCCTCGGGCGTGACGCCGTTGAAGACGCAATGCACCACGCCCTTGGGCGTGCCGACGATGCGTTGATAGGTGTCGCGGGCGAACGCGCTCTCGAACAGGAACAGGTCGGTCGAATCCATCAGCGTTCGCTCGAGCCGCGCGTAGAACTCGCCCTTGAAGGTGTTGAGCGGGTAGTGCAGCGAGCCGCCATGCGGCGTGTAGATGCGGATGGTGTCGTCGGAACGCCGCCGCATCCGGATGAAGGCGCCGGCCTTGGCGCCATGGCCGTGCATGACGTCGGGCTTGAGCTTCGCGATCAGCCGCCGCATGCGAAGCCACACCAGCACGTCGTCCGGCGAGGGTTCGCGCCGAATCGCGAGCCGGTGCACGCCGAGCTTCAGGCGCGGCGCGAGCTCGGCAAGCGCCTTGTCGGCGCGCTCGCCGCCGGTGAGGCTGTCGGCGAGGATGCCGACATGATGGCCGCGATCGACCTGGCCGTTGGCGACGTCGAGGATGTGGCGGAAGATGCCGCCGACCGGAGCACGCACGGCGTGCAGGATACGAAGCGGCCGGTCAGGAGAGGGGGGCATGAATCAAAACCAGCGCTCGACGGCGATTGCCGAACAATTCCTCGGAAATATCGAGACGGATTAAGAGCCCTCGTGGTTAACAAACGGTGACGGGCATGCGCGCGAGGTGCGCCGGATGCCCGCGATTAACCCAGCGGCAACCTTAATGGAGTGTAATCGCCGGCGTTGAGGTAGCTTGGTGGCGTTGCCCCTGCGGGAGTGTTCGATGCGTTTAGCGTTTTGGCGTGCCGGCAAGGACAAGGCGGTGGTGGCGCGGGCCGTTGCAAAGCCCAAGGCCGAAGTTGCGCCCAAAGCCGAAGTCGAGGTCGAGCCCAAGATCGAGCCCAAGATTGAAGCGAGGCCTGCGCCTGTTGTCACCAAGCAGCCGCAAACCGAATCCGGCGATATCGATCTGCACGCGCTCGGCGCGGCATTGGCGCGCAAGCGCGGCTGGATCGTCGTGCCGACGGTGCTGGCGCTCGTCGGCTCCATTGCAATCGTCAATCTCGTCACGCCGCGCTACAAGTCCGAATCGCGCATCCTGATCGATGGCCGCGAGAACGTGTTCCTGCGCCCGAGCAGCGATCGCGCCGAGGAGCGCCAGGCGCTCGACGCCGAAGCCGTCACCAGCCAGGTGCAGCTCGTGCTGTCGCGCGATCTCGCGCGCGAGATAATCAAGAAGAACAAGCTCGCCGAACGTCCCGAATTCGATCCGGTGCTGCAGGGCGTCTCGCCGCTGAAGTCGCTGGCCGCGATGATCGGGATCGGCCGCGACCCGTTCTCGATGACGCCGGAAGAGCGCGTGCTCGATGCCTATTACGACCGCCTGCAGGCCTATGCCGTCGACAAGTCGCGCGTCATCGTGGTCGAATTCCAGTCCGCCGATCCCGACCTTGCGGCCCGCGTCGCCAATTCGATCGCCGACGGCTATCTCGTGCTGCAGCAGGGCGTTCGCCAGGAGCAGGCCAAGAACGCCAGCCAGTGGCTGGCCGGCGAGATCGAGAGCTTGCGCAAGAAGGTCTCCGAGGCCGAGGCCAGGGTCGAGGACTTCCGCTCCAAGTCGAGCCTGTTCGTCGGCACCAACAACACCACGCTCTCGAACCAGCAGATGGGCGAGGTCAACACCCAACTCAACAATGCGCGCTCGATGAAGGCGGATGCGGAATCCAAGGCGCGGCTGATCAAGGAGATGCTCCAGAGCGGCAAGCCGATCGAGGCATCC
This sequence comes from Bradyrhizobium sp. WYCCWR 12699, assembly GCF_032144035.1. Classification (NCBI taxonomy): domain Bacteria; kingdom Pseudomonadati; phylum Pseudomonadota; class Alphaproteobacteria; order Hyphomicrobiales; family Nitrobacteraceae; genus Bradyrhizobium; species Bradyrhizobium sp. WYCCWR 12699. The sequence goes on along the minus strand of NZ_JAVTJN010000039.1, from coordinate 123,844 downwards.
GAGGTCGTGAACTCCGAATTGATGCGACGGCTGTCGGAGCAGAGGGTGACGCTGCGCGCGCAGCTCGCCGAACAATCATCGACGCTGCTCGGCAATCACCCGCGGATCAAGGAGCTGAAGGCTCAGCTCGGCGACCTCGACAACCAGATTCGCGACGAGGCGGCCAAGATCTCGCGCTCGCTGGAAAGCGACGCGCGGATCGCCAGCGGCCGGGTCGACGGCTTGATCACCAGCCTCGAGCAGCTCAAGAAGCAGGCGACCTCGACCAACGGCCAGGACGTCCAGCTCCGCGCGCTCGAGCGCGAGGCCAAGGCGCAGCGCGATCTGCTCGAGACTTATCTCGCCAAATACCGCGAGGCCAACACCCGCGAGACCATCGACACGGCGCCGACCGACGGCCGCATCATCTCGCGCGCCATCGTCTCCAACACGCCGGCCTATCCGAAGAAGCTGCCGATCGTGCTGATCGCGACGATCGCGACGCTGCTGCTGTCGTCCGGCGTCGTCGTCACCGGCGAGCTATTGCGCCAGACCGCGCCGCGCGCGGTGGCCGCGTTCAGCCCGGTGCAGGCGCCGGCGGCGATTCGCCGGGAAGCGGTCGTCCAGCCCGAGGCAGAGCCGTTCGCCGATCCCGTCATGGCAGAGCCCGCGCCGCTGCAGCCTGAGATGGCTGATGATGCCGAATTCACCGAATTCACCGAGATCGGGCAACTGGCCGACAGATTGGGCGCCGCCGGCGCTGCCGCGAAGAAGGTCACCGTGCTCGGCACCGCCTCAAGCGAAGCCATCACGCTGTCGACGCTGACGCTTGCACGGCATCTGGCGCGCGAGGCGCGTGTCGTCGTGGTCGATCTCGCCGCGTCCTCGCCGACGATCGCCGCGGTGTCCGTCGACGCGTCGGCGCCCGGACTTGCCGAGCTGATGCAGGGCGAGGCCTCGTTCGCGCAAGTCATCACCCGGGACAAGCTGTCGCGGCTGCATCTGGTCATGGCTGGCCGTCCCGGCTTCGACCGCAGCCTGCTGCAATCGCCGCGGGTGACGCTCGCGATCGACGCACTGCTGCGCGCCTACGATCACGTGTTGATCGACGCCGGCAGTGCCTCAGACCTTCCGGCCGAATTGCTGACGGCGCATGCCCGCGCCGTCGTGGTGCCCGATGCCGCGATGGCGCCGGATGCGCGCACGCTGATGTGCGAGCAACTGCGAGCGGTCGGCTTCAGCGAGGTGACGATGCTGAGCAAGCCGGTGCAGCCGTCGAATGCGACAGAAGCGCCGCGCGTGGTGGCGGCATAGGCTTCTACCCTCTCCCGCAAGGGGAGAAGGGAAGGGGGTTGCTGAAGCGGAAGGAACTACCCGAACGCCTGCCGCACGCGCCGGGCCAGATCGAACAGCATCTGGTTCTGCTTCACCAGCCGCTTGCCGTGGCTCAGCGATGACATCGCCATCGCGGCGAGCTTGCCGCGCGAGGTCAGGGGCACGAAGCTGTCGAAGATCTCTTCGTCGTCCTTGCAGAACATCCGCTTGTAATCGTCCGAGCCGATGCCGAGGTCGAGCGAGCGGTAGCCGCGCTCGCCGTAGCGATCGATGATGTAGCGCATCAGGATCAGGCCGGGGCTGTAGCGGGCGTGCTCGGACATCGTGTAGGTGTTGAACATCATCGAGAAGCGCTGGCCGTCGGCGACCCCGGCATAGATCGCGATGACCTCCTCGTCGCACTCGAGCGCGTGGATGTCGATGACGCGGCCTTCGCCGCGCGGCGCCAGGCAGGCGCTGCGGATGAACTGTTCGACGCCGGGCTCGGCAAAGACGTTCGGGAGCTTCTGCTCCGCCATCCGCGCCGGCTTGACGCGGAAGAACCAGTCGAGCAGGCGGGTGATGTCGGCGTCGGTGGTGGCGAGGTGATAGCGATAGCCGGCGAGGGCCTGGAGCTTCTTTTCCTTGCTCTTGAGGCGGCGGCGAAGGGAATTGCTGATGCGCGAGGCCGGCGGTCCGCCCGGCTCCATCACCAGCTGCGGACAGCCGTTGATCGCGCTCTGTCGCGGCCACAGCGCAAACGGGTTCTGCTGGTCGTGCCAGCGCAGCGGCTGCTGCGTCAGCGCGAGCACGTCGACATGTTCGCGCAGCGGGGCCAGCAGCGCCTCGAGATCGGCGATGGCGGTCTGCGCGGCGCACGCGGCGTCCCACAGACCCATGTTGAAGGTCGTGTGCTTGCCGCCCATGAAGCAGGCCGTGCGCACACCGTGGCTTTGGCGCAGCGAGAGCGGCAGCAGCAGCAGCGGCTTGTGATCGGCGTCGCGGGCGATCACGACGAAGGGGCGGGCGCCTTCGCGCGCGCCGACCAGGCGCTGCCAGGGGCTCAGCAGATCAAACCGCTGATAGGGCGTGAAGAGGTGGCCGGGCTCCTCGAGGCTGCGCCAGGCCGCTTCAGTGGCGTCGAGATCGGCGACGATGTCGACCTGCGCGATACGGCTCGCTTTCGACCGCGCTGGCGCTTCTGCCGTCCGGCTTTGCATCGCCGCAGCCATGGTCATTCGCGAAACCTGTCGAGAAATCAGAAATATGCGTAATTCGGCCTGTGGCCGACCTTTGCAAAGAAATGTCAACAAAGGGTAAGGACAATGGGAGCGGGAACGGGCGCCCGCGGGCGCGAGGATGGGGATATTGGCTTCCGACGACAGATGGCTGGAACGGCTGCGCCTCGAGCTGGCCTGGTTCACCGGCCGGGCCGCGCTGGGCAGCCGCGGTGCGGGCGCCATCCTGCGCCTCGAAAGGGTGCGGCCGCGGCGGCACGGCGGGTTTCAGCCGCTGCGCGCGCACGAGATCACGCCGCAATTCCTCGACCGCGCCATTCACGCGCTGAAGCGCTGGGGCTACGATTTCATCGGCATGGATGAAGTCTGCCGGCGCGCGGTGACATTGCCGGAGCAGCGGCGTTTCGTGGCGCTCACCTTCGACGGTGCGCATAAGGATCTCATCGACTTCGCCTATCCGGTGTTGGCGCATCACGCCGTGCCCTTCACGATCTACGTGCCCACCGCGTTTCCCGACGGCGTCGGACAGGCCTGGTGGCTCGGGCTCGAACAGGTGATCGCGCGCGAGAGCCGCATCAGCCTGATGATGGGCGAGAAGGAGCAGCGCTTCAACGTGGCTGATCGCGCCGAAAAGCAGGCGCTGTTTTCGCATCTGGAGAGCTGGTTGCGCTCGCTGTCGCCGGCGGATCTGTCGGCGGTGATCGCCGATCTCTGCACGCGCTACCGGGTCGACCTCGCCGCGCTCTCGCGCGAGGCGTCGATGGACTGGGAGGATCTGGCGAAGCTCGCTGCCGATCCGCTCGTCACGATCGGCAGTGCGACCGTGAACTATCCCGTCCTAGCCAACATGAAGGACGCTGCCGCGCTGCGCGAGATGAATATGGGCAAGGCGGTGGCGGAAGCCGCTTTCCGCCGCGATGTCGGGCATTTCGCCTTTCCGTTCGGCGATCGCACCTCGTTCCGGCGCAGCCATGTCATCATGGCGGAAGAGGCCGGCTTTGCCAGCGCGGTGTCGACCATCCCGGGCATCGTGGATGCGGAGGGGCGGACCAATCTGCGCGCGCTGCCGCGGATCTCCTGGGACGGTCGTGTACGCTCGCTGCGCATGCTGCGCGTGCTGGTGTCGGGCGTCGCCTTTGCGCCGGTGAAGCCGACCGGCAGCGCTAGCGACCGGACTTGACGCGATCCGGCCGCTGCATCCAGCTCACGATCGGCATTGCCGGCAGCACCCAGCCCATGCCCACGACCACGTAGTAGATCGCCTGCCGCCAGCTGGACTCGGCAATCCACGGCATCTGTGCCGCGGCCATGCCGAGCAGGGCCCAGACCGTGGCCAGCACCAGGAGCAGGATGGCGCCGAGGAACTTGCGGGTGCGGATATTCATGGCGAACGTGGGCGGCTTTCGCGTAACTTGCGCTGCGGGAGCGGGGGACTATAAGGGGCACGCAGTCCGGTTCAAGCCTCTTAAGTTCAAGCCCTGGTTTTAGCCCCTGAAATGACGACGAATTCCGTTCCGACCAACCCGCATCGCGCCGTGCGCTGGTGGCTGATCTCGGTCGCCGCGTTGATTGCGTTGATGGTGCTGGTCGGCGGCGCGACCCGGCTGACGGAATCCGGCCTGTCGATCGTCGAATGGAAGCCGGTCACGGGCAGCGTGCCGCCGCTGTCGGAGGCGCAGTGGACCGAGGCGTTCGAGGCCTACAAGAAGATCCCGCAATATCGCGAGCTCAATGCCGGCATGAGCCTGTCGCAGTTCAAGGAGATCTTCTGGTGGGAATGGAGCCACCGCTTGCTCGGCCGCTTCATCGGCGTCGCCTATCTCCTGCCATTCCTGTTCTTCCTCTGGCGTGGCGGTCTCTCCGGTGAGTTGAAGCGCCGGCTCTGGTTGCTGTTCGCGCTTGGCGGCCTGCAGGGCGCAGTGGGCTGGTGGATGGTCGCCTCGGGCCTGACGGAACGGGTCGAGGTGTCGCAATATCGGCTGGCGACGCATCTCTTGCTCGCGCTGCTGATCTTCGCCGGCATCGTCTGGACGGTGCGGCGGCTCAAGGAGCGGCCGCAGATCGCAGCCCCGGCACGGCTGCGCTTCACGAGCGCGCTGCTTCTGGTCGTGACGCTGGTGCAGATCTATTTCGGCGCGCTGGTCGCGGGCCTGCGCGCCGGCCGCGCCTACAACACCTGGCCGCAGATCGACGGCGCATTCATTCCCTCGGCCGAGCGGCTGTGGTTCGAGACGCCGTGGTGGCGCAACATGTTCGACAATGTTCTGACGGTGCAGTTCGAGCACCGCATGACCGCCTATGCACTGTTCGTGCTGGCGCTGCTGCACGCGATCGACGCGGTGCGCTCGCGCGCAGGCGCTGCCGCGGGCGGCGCGCTGTGGCTGTTCGCGGCGGTGAGCGTCCAGGCGGTGCTCGGCATCCTCACGCTGCTCAACCAGGTGCCGATCGATCTCGCGCTGTCGCACCAGGCGGTCGCGATCGCCGTGCTGACGCTTGCTGTGATGCAGGTGGAACGGCTTGCGTCGCGGCAGTCCGCGCAGGCGCAGCCGCGCGCGGTTCCGGTTAGCCAGGCCGGCTGATCAGGTTAGCAATAGCCGTAGATGCCGCACGCGTAGGGCAGCCGCCAGAAATAATCGACCTGCTTCCCGCCGTAATACGCGCCCTGATAGTCGTAATCCCAGGGGCGGCCGTAATAGCCCGGCAGCGTGTGCGACCCCGGCAGCAGCGGGGTGCCCGGCAGGTTGCGGATGTAGCTGCCGACGCCATAGGCCGGTGAGATCAGCGCATCCGGATCGGTCTCGACCCAAACCTTGGGCGGCTCTTGCTGCGCGGCGGCTCGCCGCTTCGGCGTGGCCGGCAAGTCAGCAGCGATCGCGCTTGAAACCGTCAGCATCGCGGCAAGGGCAGGCACCATCCAGCGCAGCATCGTCGGCTCCGAATCAAAAGGGCGATCCAACGACGATGTATGGGGCAGATATGGTTAATGATCGTTAACTGACGGTCGCCGAAGCGGCCGTCGGGCGCGCGTGAGCAACGGAATTCCGTAGCCCGGATGAAGCGAAGCGCAATCCGGGCTACGAGAGGAACCTAAGCCCCCAGCGCCTGTTCCAGGTCCGCGATCAGGTCTTCCTTGTCCTCGATGCCGATCGAGAGCCGCACCACGTCAGGACCGGCGCCGGACTTCACCTTGGCGGCGTCGTCGAGCTGGCTGTGCGTGGTCGAGGCCGGGTGGATCACCAGCGAGCGGGTATCGCCGACATTGGCGAGGTGCGAGAACAGCTGCAGCTTCGACACCAAATTGACGCCGGCGTCATAGCCGCCCTTCAGGCTGAAGGTGAACACGGCGCCCGCACCCTTCGGCGCGTATTTGCGGGCGAGCTGGTTGTACTTGTCGCTTGGCAGGCCCGCATAGCTCACCGAGGCCACTGCCGGATGTCCCGCGAGAAATTCGGCGACCGCTTTCGCATTGTCGCAATGCTTCTGCATGCGCAGCGGCAGCGTCTCGATGCCGGTCAGGATCATGAAGGCGTTGAAGGGCGACAGCGCGGGGCCGAGATCGCGCAGGCCCAGCACGCGGCAGGCAATCGCGAAGGCGAAATTGCCAAAGGTCTCCTGCAGGCGGATGCCGTGATATTCGGGCCGCGGCTCCGACAGCATCGGATATTTGCCACCCGTGGACCAGTCGAAGGTGCCGGCATCGACGATGATGCCGCCGAGCGAATTGCCGTGACCGCCCAGGAATTTCGTCAGCGAGTGCACGACGATGTCGGCGCCGTGGTCGATCGGGCGGATCAGATAGGGCGAGGCCAGCGTGTTGTCCACGATCAGCGGCACACCCGCTTTCCGCGCCACCGTCGAGATCGCCTCGATGTCGGTGATGCTGCCGGCGGGATTGGCGATGGACTCGATGAAGATGGCTTTCGTGCGCGGCGTCACCGCACGCTCGAAGCTCGCGATGTCATCGGGATCGGCCCACACCACGTTCCAGCCGAAGCTCTTGAAGGCGTGCGTGAACTGGTTGATCGAGCCGCCATAGAGCTTTCGTGCGGCGATGAACTCGTCGCCGGGCTGCAGCAATTGCTGGAGCACCACGACCTGGGCAGCATGGCCCGAGGCCACCGCCAGCGCGGCCGTGCCGCCTTCGAGGGCCGCGACGCGCTCTTCCAGCACCGCGTTGGTCGGGTTGCCGATGCGGGTATAGATGTTGCCGAATGCCTGCAGGCCGAACAGCGAGGCGGCGTGGTCGGCGTCGTTGAAGACGAACGAGGTCGTTTGATAGATCGGAGTCGCGCGCGCGCCGGTGGTCGGGTCGGGCTGTGCACCGGCATGCACGGCGAGGGTTGAAAATCCCGGAAGGCGATCGCTCATTGAGGGCGTCCTGTTCTTGTGGCCTGAAAATCGCGCGGCATGCTGATCGGCGCCGCGCTCGCCGTCAAGGCACGACGTCAGATCGGAATGATCTTGCTACGCATTGTCGCGTTCGCGAAATGAATCCTTCGCGATTGCGTCAGCTTTGCTCGCTCTTGTTTTTGGCGGCCCGATCCGAGGCTGCGGTGTCGCCGCCGCCGACACTCATCCGATTGAGGGATAGCCGCATGCCTTGCGTTGGCGCGGGCGCGCGCTTGGAGCTGAGCGTGCGCGAATTCACGCCCATCCAGGAGATCTCGGAAGACAGGCGGCCATATTCGATCTTGGGGCAGCGGTTCATCACCACCTTGATACCGACGGATTCCGCCTTCGCCGCCGCGGCGTCGTCACGCGCGCCGAGCTGCATCCAGATCACCTTGGGCAGCGGATCGAGCGTGAGCGCCTCTTCGACCACGGGCATGATGTGGCTGGAGTTGCGGAAGATGTCGATCATGTCGACGGGGCGGCCGATGTCCGACAACGAGGCGACGAAGGGCTTTCCGAGCAGCTCCTTGCCGACATGGCCAGGATTGATCGGGATCATGTCGTAGCCGCGCTGCGCCAGATATTTGAACGCGAAATAGCTCGGCCGCACGTTGACCGGCGAGGCGCCGACCATCGCGATCGACTTCACGCTGTTGAGGATGCCGCGGATGTAATTGTCAGGATAGGCGTCGTGGTTCATTTTCGTCTTTTTCTTTTTGTCACTCATCCCGCCATGTCGGCGCGCGCTTCTCGATGAACGCGCCGATGCCTTCCTCGGCGTCGCGTGCCATCATGTTCTCGGTCATCACCTCTGCCGCATAGCGATAGGCGTCCGCAAGGCTCATCTCGACCTGGCGGTAGAACGCCTCCTTGCCGAGCTTGACGGTGTAGGCAGATTTCAGCGCGACCTGCTGCGCGAGCTCGATCGCGGCACCAAGCTCGGTACCGGCCGGCACCACGCGGTTGACGAGGCCGATCTCGCGGGCGCGCTCGGCCGTTACAGGCTCTCCCGTCAGCAGCATCTCCATGGCCTGCTTGCGTGAGACGTTGCGCGACAGCGCCACCATCGGGGTCGAGCAGAACAGGCCGATGTCGACGCCGGGCGTGGCGAACTTCGCGTCCTCCGACGCGATCGCAAGATCGCAGCTGGCGACGAGCTGGCAGCCGGCCGCGGTCGCGATGCCCTGGACGGAGGCGACCACGGGTTTCGGCAGATGCACGATCGCCTGCATCATCGCGCTGCAGGCATTCATCATCTCGGCGAAGAAGGCGCGGCCGCGATCGGGATCGGTGCGGCGCGCGGTGAGTTCCTTCATGTCGTGGCCGGCCGAGAAGGCAGGGCCGTTGGCCGCGATCACGACGCCGCGGACCGCCTTGTCGTCGCGGATCTCGTCGAGCTCTGCATGCAGGCTGGCGATCATCGCCGCCGACAGGCTGTTGCGCGCGGCGGGCCGGTTCAGCGTCAGGACCGCGATGGGACCTACGGTCTCGCGCAGCAGGATCGGCGGTTGCGGGGAGGGGGCGCGGGCAGCCTTGACGGACATTGACGCGATTTCCGCTAAATGATTGCAATTGGATGACGCAGATAACTTAATGTAACAGGGCAAGCGAAGCGAGGGTGGGAAACGGCATGGCGTCAGCGAAAATGAGCGTGGCAGAGGTCGAGCAGTTCCTCCGTCACGAATTCCCCCAGGCCTTCAGCGGCGACGACATTACAATCGAAAGCGCCGACGGCCAGACCTGCCTCTTGCGGCAGCGCTACAGCGAAAGGATGCTGCGGCCGGGCGGCACCGTGTCCGGCCCGACGCTGATGGCGCTGGCCGATTTCGCCATGTACGTGGTGCTGCTGTCCGCGATCGGGCCGGTTGGGCTCGCCGTGACCACCAATCTCAACATCAACTTCCTGCGCAAGGGCCAGCCCGGCCAGGACGTGCTGGCCGAGGCGCGCCTGCTCAAGCTCGGCAAGCGCCTGGCGGTCGGGGAGGTGAAGCTGCTGTCCGGCACCTCGCCCGATCCGATCGCCCATGTCACCTCGACCTATTCCATTCCAACTATTTGAGCTTTTCGCAGGTAATATAGCACCATATTTTTAATCTATTGATATTGCGGCATTAATTTCCGTCTACGGGCATTGACCGTTGCGCGTCTCTTCTCTAGAAAACCGCGCAGTCCGGCGCGGTGTTCGCGCCGATGCTCCCCGTCCACGGAAACTCTGACATGAAAACCTTTTCGGCAAAGCCGGCTGAGGTGACGAAGAAGTGGGTGCTGATCGACGCCAAGGGTCTGGTCGTCGGCCGCCTCGCCACCATCGTCGCCATGCGCCTGCGCGGCAAGCACCTCCCGACCTACACCCCGCACGTTGATTGCGGCGACAACGTCATCATCATCAACGCGCAGCATGCGGTCCTCACCGGTCGCAAGCGCGAGCAGAAGACCTATTACAAGCACACCGGCTATGTCGGCCACGTCAAGGAGCGCACCGCGCGCCAGATCCTCGAGGGCAAGCATCCCGAGCGCGTGCTCGAGAAGGCCGTCGAGCGCATGATCCCGCGTGGCCCGCTCGGTCGCGTGCAGATGGGCAACCTCCGTGTCTACGGCGGGGCCGATCATCCGCACGAGGCGCAGCAGCCCGAGAAGATCGACATCGCCAAGTTGAACCGCAAGAACACGAGGGCCGCATAACATGGCCGAATCCATCCAGTCGCTCGACCAGCTCTCGCAGCTCAAGACGGCGGCGGCGCCCGATGCGCCCAAGCACGAGAAGAAGGTCGACAAGTTCAATCGCGCCTATGCCACCGGCAAGCGCAAGGACGCGGTCGCCCGCGTGTGGATCAAGCCGGGCGCCGGCAAGGTCACCGTCAACTCGCGCGAGGTCGAGGTCTATTTCGCCCGTCCCGTGCTGCGCATGATGATCGAACAGCCGTTCTCGGTGGCCCAGCGTTCGGGCCAGTACGACGTGATCTGCACGGTTGCCGGCGGCGGCCTGTCCGGCCAGGCCGGCGCAGTCCGTCACGGCATCTCCAAGGCGCTCACTTACTTCGAGCCGGAGCTGCGCTCCGTGCTCAAGAAGGGCGGCTTCCTGACCCGCGACTCGCGCGTGGTCGAGCGCAAGAAGTACGGCAAGGCCAAGGCCCGCCGGTCCTTCCAGTTCTCGAAGCGTTAATCGCTTCGGTCACATTCGCCGCGAAAGCGGCTTCAATGAGATGCAAAAGGGCGCTGATTTCAGCGCCCTTTTTGCTGTTCGTTTGTACGCAAATTGATGACGTGTTTCCGGAAAACTTAGGCGTCCGTGAAAACCTGAATGGAACTCGCCGCACCTAGCGTTGCCTTCGGAAGGGCGCGCAAATCGGATGTGCCGATCGCGTAACTGCTATGTTCTAGAGGGGGCCGACATGATGTCGCTCGATAGCATCACGCTCTATTTGGTCGCCACCATGGTCGCCGCACTGCTCGGCGCCATGATGGTGTTTTTCGGCAAGCAGGAGAACAGCCCCGCGCTGAAATGGTGGGGCACCGCCTATCTGCTCGGTGCCGCCTCCGTTGCGTTATGGACTGCGGCCGGCGACAAGCTGGGCCCGCATCTCTATCTCGCGTTAAATGCGGTCGGCTTCGTAGCCTGCGGCATGGTGTGGAATGCGGCGCGGGTCTTTCACGGCCGCAAGCCGAATTGGCCGGGCCTCGTGCTCGGCGCGCTGGCCTGGGTCGCCACCGTCACGCTGCTCGATCCCGCGGCGTCCATGCTGCGCATGATCGCCGGTGCCGGCATCGTCTCGGTCTATGCGGCGCTGACCGCCAGCGAGCTCTGGACCGAGCGGCGCAAGAGCCAGCAGCGCCGCTGGGCGGCCTTCGTCGTGCCGGTGATGCACGGCTGCGTGTTGATGCTGCCGATCCTGATCGGCAGCTTCCTCCGCCCGCATGATGCGGGCTTCTCCTCGAGCATCTGGGTCACCGTGTTCGCGGTCGAGCTCATCCTTTATGCCGTCGGCACCGTCTTCGTGATCTTCATGCTGGTGTCCGAGCGCACGGTGACTGCGCACCGGACCGCCGCGTCGACCGATCCGCTGACCGGCATGCTCAACCGCCGCGGCTTCTCGGAAGCCTGCGGCCGCGTCATCGAGCGCGAGGCCAAGGCCGGACGTCCCGTGACCGTCATGATCTTCGACATCGATCATTTCAAGTCGATCAACGATCGCTTCGGCCATCCCGCCGGCGACGAGATGCTGAAGCTGTTCTCGACCGTCGTCGTCAGCAATCTGCGCATCACCGACCTGTCGGGCCGCATCGGCGGCGAGGAATTCGCAGCGCTCCTGCCGTGCTCGCTGGAGGAGGGCGTGCTGGTCGCCGAGCGCGTGCGCGAGGCGTTCGAGACCTCCGGGGTCGTGGTCGACGAAGGTCCGGTCGACACCACGGTCAGCATCGGCGTCGCCGGTGGGCCGGCCGGCACCGAGCTCGAGGTGCTGCTGGCCTCGGCCGACACCGCGCTCTACCAGGCCAAGCGCGGCGGCCGTAACCGGGTCGAGGCGGCGGAGGAGCTGCCGTTGTCGCTGGAGAACTGGCGCCGCCAGAGCGCCGCGCGGACCGCTGCGCCACAGGCGCGGCCGGCCACCGCCTGAGGCACAGAGGCGGTACCCGCGGTAATGCCCTGTTTACCATTCGATCCCTACCATTGCGGTCATGGAATCGATCCGTCGACAGAACCCGCAAGCCGCCCTGATGTCGCTCGAAGCCGCTGCGGCCTCGGCACGCAGCGGTTTCGCCTGCCTGTTCTCGACCGCGGATGAATATGAGAGCGCGCTGATCACCGAGCGCCGCGCGCAGGGACGCTACGCGCAGAGCCGCCGCAGCTACTGGCCGCTCGCGCTGTTCGTCGGTTGCGCCCTCATCGTGGCGGGTACGGTCCTGCTGCTGGTCTGAGAGAGCTGCGTTTTTGAGCCGACCAGGGCGCCGTTCGGCGCCTTTTTCTTTGTCGCCGGCTGCGCTAGACACGCCCATCGAACAAAAATGGGTGGAAACCGATGATCACCGAGATCGCGCAAATCGACGTCAAGCCGGGCAGCGAAAAGGACTTTGAGGCCGCCGTCGCCAAGGCCAAGGCCGCCTTCGGCCGCTCCAAGGGGTTTCACGGCTTCGAATTGCACAAATCGATCGAGAAGCCGCAGCGCTACCGGCTGATGGTGAAATGGGCGACGCTGGAAAACCACACCGTCGATTTCCGCGGCTCGGAGAATTTCACCGAATGGCGCGGCCTCGTCGGCCAGTATTTCGCCGCGCCCCCGGAGGTCGAGCACACCGAGACCGTTCTGACGACTTGAGGATCACGCCGTCTCGGCGAGCGGCGGCGCCTCATACGTCTTGAAATGGTCGATCATGACCTTGGCGATGGCGACCAGCGGCAGCGCCAGCGCCAGGCCCCAGATGCCGAACACGACGCCGAGCACGATCTGGAACGCGAACAGCGTGGCCGGCGGGATGTCCAGCGCCTGCCGCTGCAGGATCGGCGTCAGCACATAGCTCTCCATGGCGTGCACGCCCATGAACAGCAGAAAGGCCGACAGCGCCGGGATCCAGCCCGAGGCGAGGCTCGCCAGCACCACGATGACGCCGGCGATGATGGCCCCGACGGTCGGGATGAAGGCGAGCAGGCCGGCCTGAATTCCCAGGATGAACGAGCCGGGAATGCCGATGAGGGCAAGCCCGATCCAGGTCACCACGCCGACCGCGAGCATGACGATGATCTGCGCGATCAGCCAGCGCTCGAGCGTCTCGGCGATGCGGTCGATGATGAGGGTGACGCGGGTGCGGTGCCTGGTTGGCGCCAGGAACAAGAGGCCGTCGTGATAGACGGCGGGCTGGGCGGCGAAGGCGAAGCCCAGGAACAGCACGATGAAGATGTTGCCGACACCGTGGATGGTGCCGAGCAGCAGCTTGAAGGTCTGGCTCACGATCGCACCGCCGCTGGAGGCCAGCGCGCCCGCGCCGGGAAGGGCACCGCGCGAGGGCGTCGCCGGCGCGGGCGTCGTCTCCGCCGGCGCCGTGGTCGCGGAATCGGCTGCGCCGTTGCCGAGATCGAAGAAGCTGGTATCGATGCCGTGGCTGTCGAGGAAGGACCTGACATTGGCGAGCTGCGACTTGAGGGTCTTGCTCAGCAGCGAAGCCTGCTCGGCAATGGTGGCGCCGCCGAGATAGGCGATGCCGGCGAGCATCAAAGCGAGCGCGACGCAGACGATCGCGAGCCGCACCGCATGGGGCAGGGGCACGCGGCGGCCGAGCGCGATCGTCAGCGCGTTGAGGCCGAGACCCAGCAGCATGCCGGTGAAGATCAGCAGCAGGGTGGCGGCGAAATACCAGGTGAAGGCGAGCAGCGCGGTGAACAGCACGACGCCGATGCCCCCGACCGAAATCGCCCAAGCCTGATCTCGAGCAAGGTCGCCGCGGGTCCGGGAGCGTTCATCTTGGGACATGGTCACATCGGGGTCCTTTTCAGCGCAAGGCGCGCCGCACTCTCTCGATAAACGCAGCTGCGATCAAGACCGCGTCAACGCGCTGGTTTGACGGCGGCGCGCTGACGGTGCAGAGCGGTGAGGGCAACAATGGGGGCGGTTTGAGCTTCATCAGCAAATGGGCGGGTCTGCTCGGGCTTCTGGCCGTGATCGTGATCGGCGACCAGATCCGGATCAACCGGCCCGGCCACAAATATCGCCTCACGGTCGAGGTGACGACGCCTGAGGGCATCAAGACCGGGTCCGGCATTCTCGCCGTCGTGCCCGACCGCAACTATAACCGCGGTGGCCGTACCACGATGCGCGGGGAGGCGGTGTTCGTCGATCTCGGCGGCAAAGGCAAAAATCTGGTGGCCTTGCTGGCGCATCGGCAGGACGCCAGGCTGGATTTCGACGACATCAACTATGTCGCGCTCCGTGCCTACGGCGCCGCGCGTGGCAATCGCGTCTCGTTCAGCGATATCCACCGGCAGGCCGGAATCGTTCCGGTGCAGGGCGACCTCGTTCCGGTGCTCGTGAGTTTTGGCGATCCCAACGATCCCACGACCGCGCGTCCCGTTGCCGGCGACCATGCGAAGGCGGTCCTGGGCGAGGGCTATGCGATGCGTGGTCTTAACGCCGAGATCGTGCCCAACGGGTTTTGGCCGATTGATTTCGGCGGGGCGCTCGGCGAGCCCGTGACGCGCGGCATCGACGCCAAGCTGCCCTGGCTGGCCGCGCCCGGCGATGGCGCGGCAACCGCCCTGAAGGCCGCCGGCCTGCCCGCGGGAGGCGAGGCCAGGGAGGCATTTACGCGAAAATAGCATTGCCGTCCCGCGATCCCTTCTGTTGAATTTGTTCCATCGGAGGGGCATGTTTGGGGAATCTTCTTTCGGAGAGGCGCGGAACGACAGATGAGAAAGCCGGTCGTCGGCGTGATCGGGAATTCCCATCGCGTCGAAAATCGATTTCAGGTCCAGATGGTGGGCGAGCGCAATTTGCGCGCCGTGGCCGAGGTCTCCGGCGGCTTGCCGGTGATGTTCGCTGGAGCCCCCGATATCACCGATATCGCGGCCCTGCTCGACACAGTGGACGGCATCATCCTCACCGGCGCCCGGGCCAACGTGCACCCGACCCGTTTCAACGTCGACCCCTGCGAGAAGCACGAGCCCTATGACATCCACCGCGACGAGGTGGCACTGGCGCTCTCGGTCGCCTGCGTTGCCCGCGGCATTCCGCTGTTCGGCATCTGCCGCGGCCTGCAGGAGATGAACGTCGCCTTCGGCGGCTCGCTGCATCCCGAGATCCGCGAAATTCCCGGCCGCATGAACCACCGCATGCCCAGGCTCGAGAACGGCGAGATCCATCCCGACCCGACCGTCGTGTTCGCCGACCGCCACGACGTCGACCTGACGCCGGGCGGGGCGTTCGCAAGGCTTCTCGGCTGCGAGAAGATCAGGGTCAATTCGCTGCATGGGCAGGGCATCCTCGAGCCCGGCAAGCGCGTGCTGATCGAGGGCATCGCCGAGGACGGCACCATCGAGGCGATCCGCATCGCGGAGGCCCCGACCTTTGCGCTCGGCGTGCAATGGCACGCCGAATACGATCCCCAGCACAATCCGATCAACCGCAAGCTGTTCGAGGCGTTCGGCGAAGCGCTGCTCGCGCGGCAGAAGGCGGCGGCGTAACGCATCTCGCGCTCGTGCGTCCCGGACGCGCTGCAGCGCGCTTGCGCTGCTGCGTCTTTCGGATTTCAGCCCGGCCTTCCATTCGCTGCATTTCCGCTTATGCTCGTCAGCACCGAAAGGTCTGCGCTCGGGGAGATGACGATGGTTTCTCCAAACAGAGTTGGCGCGATTCCAATCGCGGCTACGGTCCTTTACCTCGCAGCGGCTCAGGCGGTGGCACAAACCCTGCCTTCAAATGCTCCGACCAAGGAGCAGCTCGCCAACGACAACAATCTCTTCATCACTCTGGCAAAAAAGGCGCTGCGGTGGGAGGAGCCGGCCGAACCGGTCAGCATCGTCGGTCCGATCCATTTCGTCGGCACCAAGGGCCTCGGCGTCTTTCTCTTCACGACCGCCGAGGGCCACATCCTGATGAATACCGGAATGCCTTCGTCGGGACCCATGATCTTGGACTCCGTTCGCAAGCTCGGCTTCAAGCCGGAAGACATCAAGCTCATGATCAACGGCCACGCTCACGCGGATCATGCCGGCGCCTTCGCCTGGCTCAAGGAGCGGCTCGGGGCCGAACTCGCCGTCATGAAGGACGACGTCGCGGCGATGGAGAGCGGCGATGCCGACGACTTCAAATACGGCAATGATCTCACCTATCCGGGCGTAAAGGTCGATCGCGTCCTGCGCGATGGTGAAACCATCAAGATGGCGACGTGCTGCTGACCGCTTACCACACGCCGGGCCATACCAGGGGCGCGACGACCTGGATCGCCAACCTCGTGGTCGACGGGAAGCCTTTCATCGTCGCCTTTCCGGACGGCGCCGGCTTCAATCCCGGTTACCGACTGGCGAAGAATCCATCCTATCCCGGCATTGCCGACGATTATCGCCGGACTCATCATGCCCTGGAAATGCTCAAGCCCGACATCTGGCTGGCGCAGCACAACGAATACTACGACCTCGAAGGCAAGCGGGAGCGCGCCAAAACGGACGGCGTGAAAGCCTGGGTCGATCCGGAGGGATATCGCCGCTTCATCGCCGGCAAGAAGCGGGCCTTCGAGGACGAAGTCGACGAGGAAATGGGCGCTGCAAAGGGAGGCGGTAAATGAGCCGCGTGGCCTGTCTTTCTCTGCTGCTGCTGGCAGTCCCCGCCGTCGCCGCCGAAAGCGCGGGCAACGCGCCCAGGATGGTCGATGTGCACAATTTCATTCGCGCCGAGACCGATCTCTATTTCCGCAAGGCTGCCATGGATGACGGCGCCTTCGGCAAGCTCCGGCACCGTCGAGCGGTGGCATCGATCGACAAGCAGGACGTCGTACGCATGAACCGCGACACGCTCTATTCATCCGGCGTGTTCGATCTCGACGCCGCGCCGGTCACGATCACGCTGCCGGACGCCGGCAGGCGGTTCATGTCGATGCAGGTGATCTCGGAGGATCATTACACGACGGATGTCGTCTACGGTCCGGGCACGTTCGCCTATTCAAAGGACAGGGTGGGAACGCGCTACGTCTACGTCATCGTCCGCACGCTCGTGGACTCTGAAAGCCCTCAGGACGTGAAGGCTGCGAACGTCATCCAGGACGCCATCAAGGTCGAGCAGGCGTCCGCTGGAAAGTTCGAGGTGCCCCGTTGGGACAAGGCGTCCCAGGACAAGGCGCGCGGCGCTCTCGAAGTGCTCGGCTCGTTGGGCGGCGTTGTCGACCGGTTCGGCAGGAAGGACGAGGTCGACCCGTTCGATCATCTCATCGGCACCGCGATCGGATGGGGTGGCAACCCGCGCAGAGCCGCCGACTATCAGAGCTATTATCCGCCGCAAAACGACGGCAAGGGCGTGTATCGACTGACCCTGAAGAACGTGCCGGTCGACGGTTTCTGGTCAGTCAGCCTCTACAACGACAAAGGCTTCTTCCAGAAGAATGCGCTGGGCGCATATTCGTTGAACAACCTCACCGCAACGCCCGATCCAAGCGGCGCCGTCGTGATTCAGTTCGGCGGCTGCGATAAGGCGACGCCGAACTGCCTTCCAATCATGAAAGGCTGGAATTACACGATACGGCTCTACCGTCCGCGGCAGGAAATCCTCGACGGAAGCTGGAAGCCACCGCCGCCGGAGCGCGCATCGTAGCTTACCCCGCAGCCTTGGCGCAATTTCGTTTCCAATCCGAGGTGGACCGCGCTCCTCGCCGACTCGTAGAAGTGGGGCCTGAATTGCGTTATCCCAATGCCAGGATTCACTTTATCGGACAGACTGGCGCGATCGGTTGGCCGACTCAATTGGAGTCTCCATCTCAAGACAAGGATTGGTCATGAGCAGGCCTGTGAAGACTGAAAGCGAACTGATCGCCATGGCGAAGGCCGAGCTGAAGGTCCATGCCGACTGTCCCGATGGCATGATCATTTCCGTTCTCCGCGACGGTCGTTCTTGGGAGTCTCGAGCCAGCGCAGACAAGGCCACCTCGGATCGGCCGGGCTACCCTGAATCCGTCGCCATGCTCGTCCAGATCGGCGACCACCTCTGCAAGCAGTACGACGTCGAGGATTAGTCGCGCCTGCGCGGGTCGGGGCAGGGCCTCCGGGCACCACCTTTGCCGGCAGCCATTTCACGTCGACGCGCATTAAGCACTGCGACCTTCTCTCGGACCAACCGCCGATTTTTTTGTTGACCCGGAATTGCCTCACGGTAAATGTGGGCCCGCTTCACGCGGCGGGTAAGACCTTAAGGTGTCTTGCCAAAAACCGACAACAAGAACGGGCGGAAGCATCAGGAGGGGTCAGCTAGCTCCCGCGCAGAAGTGGAAGGTTGCAGCAGCAGCGCCATGGTCTTGCTCGCTTGGGAGGTGGTGCTCAGCGAGCGGGGACAAGGCATCGATGCGCCCATTGTTGGCGATAAGTACGGCTATCGACTGGCTGAACGAAAAGGTCGGCAACGTCTGCAACATTCTGGTTCTCGCGGCCTGCGTGGTCAGCGCTGCCAATGCGATGATCCGGTATGCCTTCAGCTACAGCTCCAACGGCTGGCTCGAGACGCAGTGGTATATGTTCGCCGTCGTCGTGATGTTCGGCTCGTCCTACACCTTCAAGCGCAACGAGCATGTCCGCGTTGAAATCCTCTACCTCATGCTGTCCGAACGCGGCCAACTCTGGCTCGACTTGATCGGGACTTTGGTTTTCCTCGTCCCGGCCTGTCTGCTCCTCAGCTACCTCTCGTGGTCGATGTTCTACAACTCAATCATCATCGGCGAAATGTCCAATAATGCCGGCGGTCTCCTCCGGTGGCCGATCAAGTTCGTTCTGACGTCGGGATTTTTCATGGTGGCGTTGCAAGGCGTCTCGGAAGTCATCAAACGCATGGCGGCCTTGCGCGGCGAAGTCACCATCGATGCGAAATATGAGCGGCCGACCCAATGATCACGATTGAGATGATGCCGCCGCTGATGTTCGGCGGCCTGGTCGTGGCCATGCTGATCGGATATCCGGTCGCCTTCACGCTGGCCGCTCTCGGCCTTTCCTTCGGATTTCTCGCGATCCACGAAGGGTTTTTCGGGTTCAGCTTCCTGCAGGCGATCCCGGAGCGCATCTACGGCAGCGTTCTGGCCAACGAGTTGCTGCTGGCCATTCCCTTCTTCACGTTCATGGGCTCGATCCTCGAACGATGCGGCCTCGCCGAGGATATGCTGGATTCGATGGGGCAGTTGTTCGGCCCCATTCGCGGCGGCCTCGGTTATTCCGTGATCATCGTCGGCTTCATCCTCGGTGCCATCACGGGCACCGTGGCGGCGCAGGTGATCGCGATGGCGCTGATCTCGATGCCGGTGATGATCCGCTACGGCTACAACATGCGCTACATCACCGGCGTGCTCGCGGCGTCCGGCACCATCACCCAGCTGGTGCCCCCTTCGCTGGTCCTGATCGTGCTCGCGGACCAGCTCGGGAAGTCGGTCGGCGACATGTATCTGGGCGCCTGGGGTCCGTCGATCCTCCAGATCGCGCTGTTCGCGGGCTACACTTTTGCTCTGAGCGTGATCAAGCCGAGCCACGTTCCGGCGGTGCCGAAGGAAGCAAGGACGCTCGCGGGCTGGGCGCTCTGGCGCAAATGCCTGTTGGGCATCATTCCCTCCGCCGTTCTGATCTTCGTGGTGCTCGGCACCATGATGCTGGGCCTTGCCACGCCCACCGAGGCAGGCGCGGTGGGCGCGGTCGGCGCGATCGTGCTCGCCGTCGTCCATCACAAGGATTTCAGCTCGGCCGGACACAAGATACTGCTCATCGGCGTCGCGGCCGCGGGTGTCGGCACCATCATCGGCATCTATTTCACGCCAAATCTGGTGTTCAAGATCGCCTTCGCGATCGCCTATCTCGCGGTCGCCTGGGTCTGCATCGAGGCGATCAGGATTCCGGACCTGCGCATCCTGGTCAAGCAAGGCTACGAGACCACCATGCGCATCACCTGCATGGTGACGTTCATCCTGATCGGATCGACCTGCTTCTCGATCGTCTTTCTGGGTTGCAACGGCGGTGTCTGGCTGGAGCACATGCTGACATCGCTGCCGGGAGGCGTCTGGGGCTTCCTGATCTTCATGAACCTCTTCATTTTCTTCATCGCGTTCTTCCTCGATTTCTTCGAGATCGCATTCATCATCATTCCGATGATTGCGCCGATCGCGCAGAAGCTGCTCACGCCCGTCGTCGGCGCGGACGCCGCCTTGATCTGGTTCGGCGTCATGCTCTGCGTCAACATGCAGACCTCGTTCCTGCATCCTCCCTTCGGCTTTGCCCTGTTCTACCTGCGGGGTGTGGCGCCGAAGGAGGTCAAGAGCTCGGACATCTATTGGGGCGCGATGCCATGGATCGGCCTGCAGGCGGTCATGGTTGCGGTCGTCATCGCATTCCCGATCACCGTCACCGGGCTGTTGGACGCTCCCAGGAAGGTGGATCTGGACAAGATCAAGATCGAGATTCCGGATATCGAGCTGCCGCCGCCGCTCGACTTCGGCCAGCCCAAGACTTGAGGAAAGTCTGCCTGGAGACAGGCATCACCCCGCGAGCTTTACGACATAGGCGTCGATAAGGTCGGGATAACCCTTGAGACGCAGACTGCGCCGCTCGGCCGCCATGCCGGTCGATGCGTCGCCCCAGACCGCCGAGCTGATGACCATCTCGCCGCCTTTTGCCGCTGCCACCAGACGTGCGCAGAAATTCATGGGGTCTCCGAGCGCGGCAAACTGGTAGTTGCCGTCCTCCACACCGATCGAGCCGACAAAGGTCCTGCCCGTATGCACGCCAACGCCGATGGAGAGCCAGGGGCCGGCGGGATCGTCATGGCCGGTCGCGCGCAGAAGCGCGAGCCCGGCCTTGACCGCGAGCTGGCGGTAGTCGCTGCCCGAAATACCGGGTGGAAAAATTCCGATCACCTCGTCGCCGACCATCTTGTCGACCACGGCATCGGTCGCCGCGAACACGTGGGTCGCCACGCGGAAGAAACGCTGCATCAGCGCGGCAAATTCCGTTGGGCCGATGCGGGCAGCAAGCTCGGTCGATCCGCGTACGTCGGCATAGAGCATTGCGATCTCGATCTCGGCGCCGCCGCGCTCCTTGGCGAGCACTGTCTCGCACTGCTCGCAGATGTGCGGATTGCGCCGCCACGGCCGAAAGCCGGCAAGCCGCAAGGCCGGCGCCGTGAAGCCGTCGAAACCGACGCAACAGAGCCGGCAGCGGTTGTCCGCGGTCGGCGACAGCATGCGCATCACCGCGCGGCCGCGGCGGAGCGAGGGGTGCTCGCCGGCCAGCATCTGCTGCCAGAACGCGTTGCGATCTCGTTCGTCCCTGGGGTCCGACATCTAACTTCTCGTTCGATCGCCTGAAGTTAGTCTCGTCCATCCTAGTCCGTGGGCGGCAAGCCGGCAACGAGCCTTGTGCGCCATCGCGGTGGCTCAGTTGCTCGCGATCTGCGATTGCCTCAGCGGGCTGCGATGATGTGCAGTTGTACCGAACCGACCGAGTAGCTACCTTCTCGCATGGTTCTCAAGTTCGGAATTGCATGCAGATGATACGCAGCCTGATTGCCACGACCTCCTTTCTGCTCGTCTGTTCCGTACATGCCCAAACCGCGCCGCCGCAGGAAGGCGCCATCACCTGCGTCACGCCCGTGGCACCCGACGACACCGAACGGAGCCTGAAACAGCGCTACGGCAAGGACGCCGTGGTGCAGCAGCTGCCCGGCGCCGAAGGCGAGACCTACAAGGGCGTCGTGCTGTTCCCGAAGGCGCGGGACCGCCGCATCGAGATCGCCTTCACCGACGACAAGGCCGGCCGCGCCTCCGGCTTGACCTTGCGCGACGCAGGGAAGACCAGCCTGTGGACCATCGCTGGCATCACGATCGGATCGAGCCTTGCCGACGTGCAGAAGGCCAACGGCAAGCCGTTCCTCGTCAGCGGCTTCGAATGGGACTATGGCGGCTTCGTCACCGACTGGAAAGGCGGCGCGCTTGCGCGTCCGATGCAAGGCGGCTGTCGGGTGACGATCCGCTTCGGCGGCAAGAGTGGCGCGCCCAGGTCGCTGTCCGGCGACGGCGTGAAGGCAGCATCCGACAACGCGGCGCTGGTGAAATGGGCCCCCGTCGTGACCGAGATCGGCGTGAATTTTCCGGACAAGTAGGATGTGAGCGCGTAGGGCGGATGAGCCGAAGGCGTAATCCGCCGTCTTGACTCGAACGCCGTGCATTTGGCGTAAACCAATCGGTAGGAATTGGTCCGGCCTGATTTTTGCGGCTCTGATTTGTTCTTTGAGAACGAAGTGGAGTCAGATGCAGAACGAAAGCTGACGGATCCGACTCGCAAGATCTGTCCTACGCCGTCCGCTCCATTCGCCGCGCGCGATAGGCCTGCGGTGACATCAGGGTCAATTTCCGGAACGCCTTGCGAAAGCTGCTTTCGTCCTCGTAGCCCGTCGTGCGCGCGATGGTCTTGACCGGCTGCGTCGTCGTCTCCAGCAGCGTGCGCGCGTGCTCGACGCGGCGGCGCATGATGAAGGCTTGCGGCGGCTCGTGCGTGAGCTCCTGAAACTTCCGGTTCAGCGTGCGCTCGCTGAGGCCGAGCGCGCCGGCAAGGCGCTTGACGGTCATCGGAGCCTTGCCGGTGCGGCGAACCAGGAGGTCCGCCCTGGTCAGCAGCGGGTCCTGCGAGAGCAGATAGCCGACCGGCATGAAGATCGACTGGGTGCGCTGGGCCGTGTCGATCACGACGTAGTCCGCGCATAGTTTTGCGATCTCCTTGCCTTCGACCATCGCGATCAGCTTGAGCAGGAGATCGACCCACGACATCGGGCCGGCCGCGCAGACGATGCGGTCAGCCACGGTGATGACGGCGTCGGCGGCGAGGTCGATGCTGGGATGACGCTGCCGCAATTCGCCCTGCAGCCACCAGGTGATGGTGGCGCGGCGGTGGTCGAGCAGGCCGGCGCCGGCCAGCAGGAATACGCCGCTGCAGAATGCGCCGATCAGTCGGCCGTTCGCGTGCTGCTGCCGGAGCCAGGCGCCGGCCCGGGCATATTGCGGTTGCAGCCGCGCCGCCGTGACGTGATCGACGAGATTGCCGGGGACGAGGATCGCATCGAAGCGAGCGCGCTGTCCGATCGCGCCATCGACCGCAATCACCTGGCCGCCGCCGGCGCGCACCGGCCTGCCGTCGAGCGAGAGCGTCTGCCAGCTGAAGCGGGGTTTTGCGCCGCTCTGCTGCATGACGTGATTGGCGAGCGACAGGATGTCGGCGACGCCGGCGATCGCCGAATGCATGCAGCCTTCCACGGCCAGAATTGCGAGCTTCATGAGACCTCCAGATGGGACGCCTCGATCCTATCCGGTCGGCGCGCGGCGATGTGGCGGAAATTGCCCGATCTCTGTCTTATCCGCCACTGCCTTGGCGGTCGCGTTCGGGTCACTCTGCCGTCGTCGTCACACGACATGATTGGAGAAAGACATGCCTTACGTCACAATTTCCACCGTCCGCGGTATCCTGGACGCCGCGCAGAAGAAGCAGCTGCTCGAACGCGTCACCGACCTCCTGGTCGAGGGGCAGGGCAGTGCGGACTTCCGCCGCAACGTCTGGGTCCGGATCGAGGAGCAGGAGCCCACGCACTGGTCGCTCGGCGGCATGCAGCCGACCGCCGAGATCATTGCCGGCACGTTCGGTGCGATCGGCGCGGACGGACTGCGGCTTGCGCGGCCGAAGCCGTAATTGCCTGGGCGGGTAGGGCGGAGCGGGGCGCATCTCGACACGACCGGCGAGATGATGTCTGGCAAGGACCTTACCCGCGCTACGTGTGCCGCCCATCTTCGGCCCCATTGCGCGGTTTCGAATAGCCTGCCGGGGACAGCAGGAGGATATTCGATGATCAGCGACGCCGTCACATCAGCCCCTCACCGGCCTGGCCGGATATCGGGACTTGCCATTCCACTGCTGGCCTTCGCGCTCTGGTCCGGCTGCATCGGCGCGGCAGCGCTGGCCGCCGAGCCGGGCAAGGATGCTCCGGCTGGCGGCCTGCCGCGCATTCTCGTGCTTGCGACGGGCGGCACCATCGCAGGCCAGGCCGACGCGCGCGCGACCGGCGCCTACAAATCCGGCCAGATCACGGGCGAGCAGCTGATGCAATCGGTGCCGGGCCTGGACAAGCTGGCGAAGCTCAACGCCGAGCAGATCTCGTCGATCGGGTCCCAGGACATGAACGACAAGGTATGGTTCGCGCTGGCCCGCCGCATCCAGGATGCTTTCGACAAGAACGAAGCGGACGGCATCGTCATCACCCATGGCACCGACACGCTGGAGGAGACCGCGTTCTTCCTCGACAATGTGGTGCGCGGCGACAAGCCGGTGGTGATCGTCGGCTCGATGCGGCCGGCCACGGCAGTCAGCGCCGATGGCCCCGGCAATCTCTACGAAGCCGTGCAGGTCGCCGCCGATCCGCGCTCGCGCGGGCGCGGCGTCATGGCCGTGCTGAACGACAAGATCCAGGGCGCGCGCTCGGTCACCAAGACCAACACCACCAGCATCGAGACGTTCAGCTCCGCCAATGACGGCCCTGTCGGCTATGTCGACACCGCCGGCGGCATCCGGTTCATGACCCAGGCCGCGAGCCTCAGGCGCGCGACCTATCCGCTGCCGGCGGGCGAGCAATTGCCGCGCGTCGCGATTGTCTACTCGCACGCCAATATGGACGCCGTCCCGATCGAGGACGCCATTGCGCACGGCGCCAAGGGCATCGTGCTGGCCGGTGTCGGCGACGGCAACACCTCGAAGCCGGCGCTCGATGCGCTCGAGGCGGCGGCGAAGAAGGGCATCATCGTGGTTCGCTCCACGCGGGTTCGTTCCGGCTTCGTCACGAGGAATGTCGAGGTCGACGACGACAAGAACGGTTTTGTGGTGTCCGAGGACCTCAATCCGCAGAAGGCCCGCGTACTCACTCAATTGCTGATCGCGGGCGGCGTCACCGCGCCGGCCGAGCTGCAGAAGGCGTTCACGGCGACGTGGTGAGGGGACGTAACGCGTAGGGTGGGTTGGCCGAAGGCGTAACCCACCATCGCTCGCATCCGAAAAGACAGAAGAGGGCCCAAACGAAAAGGCGCTCCTTTCAGAGCGCCTTTTGCTTGTCGCAGAAAGTCCGGGCCGCTTAGCCCGAATAATACATCTCGAACTCGACCGGGTGCGGGGTCATTTCGAAGCGGGCGACTTCGGTCATCTTCAGCTCGATATAGGCGTCGATGAAGTCGTCGTCGAACACGCCGCCGGCCTTGAGGAAGCCGCGGTCCTTGTCGAGGTTCTCAAGCGCCTCGCGGAGCGAGCCGCAAACGGTCGGGATCTGCTTCAGCTCTTCCTTCGGCAGGTCGTAGAGGTCCTTGTCCATCGCCGGACCCGGATCGATCTTGTTCTTGATGCCGTCGAGGCCGGCCATCAGCATCGCGGCGAAGCCGAGATAGGGATTGGCCATCGGATCGGGGAAGCGCACCTCGACACGCTTGGCCTTCGGCGAAGCGGTGTAGGGAATGCGGCAGGAGGCCGAGCGGTTGCGCGCGGAGTAGGCGAGCAGCACGGGGGCCTCGTAGCCCGGGACCAGACGCTTGTAGGAGTTGGTCGACGGGTTGGTGAAGGCGTTGATCGCCTTGGCGTGCTTGATGATGCCGCCGATGTAGTGCAGGCAGGTCTCCGACAGGTCGGCGTATTTGTTGCCGGCGAACACCGGCTTGCCGTCCTTCCAGATCGACTGGTGCACGTGCATGCCCGAGCCGTTGTCGCCGAAGATCGGCTTCGGCATGAAGGTGGCGGTCTTGCCGTAGATGTGCGCGACCTGGTGGATGCAGTATTTGTAGATCTGCATGTGGTCGGCCATCAGCGTCAGCGTGTCGAACTTCATGCCGAGCTCGTGCTGGGCGGACGCGACCTCGTGGTGGTGCTTCTCGACCTTGACGCCCATCTTGGCCATGGCGCCGAGCATTTCGGAGCGCATGTCCTGCACCGAATCCTGCGGGGGAACGGGGAAGTAGCCGCCCTTGGTGCGGATGCGGTGGCCGAGATTGCCGCCCTCATATTCGGTGTCGGAGTTGGTGGGCAGCTCCGAGGAGTCGAGACGGAAGCCGGTCTTGTAGGGCTCGGCCGAATAGCGCACGTCGTCGAACACGAAGAACTCGGCCTCGGGGCCGACGAACACGCTGTCGCCCACGCCCATCGACTTCACCATGGCTTCCGCCTTCTTGGCGATGCCGCGGGGGTCGCGGTTGTAGGGCTCGCCGGTGGTCGGCTCGAGCACGTCGCAGGTGATGACCATCGTGGTCTCGGCGAAGAACGGGTCGATCGTCGCGGTGACCGGATCGGGCATCAGGCACATGTCGGACTCGTTGATCGCCTTCCAGCCGGCGATCGAGGAGCCGTCGAACATCGTTCCTTCGGCGAAGATGTCTTCATCGATCATGCTGACGTCGAACGTCACATGCTGCCACTTGCCGCGCGGATCGGTGAAGCGCAGGTCGACGTACTTGACGTCGTTGTCCTTGATCGATTTCAGGACGTCTTTGGCGGTCTTCATGCATACCCCTTTTGGCTCTGCGGGTCGGTTTCCAGATGAGCAAAATTATTCTCGCTCGGGCGAGTTTTGCGCGACCGCACAAACGAAATCAGGCCGCCGAAGCAGCCTTCATTCTAGTCGGAGTGTCGCAAAATTCGGGATAGCACCCGGCTCAGATAGCGTCCAGCCCGGATTCGCCGGTTCGGATGCGGATCGCCTCTTCGATGTTGGAGACGAAGATCTTACCGTCGCCGATGCGGCCGGTCTGCGCGGCGCGGCGGATCGCGTCGATGGCGCGCTCGACCAGATCGTCGCCGATCACGATCTCGATCTTCACCTTGGGCAGGAAGTCGACGATGTATTCGGCGCCGCGGTAGAGCTCGGCGTGGCCCTTCTGCCGGCCAAAGCCCTTGGCTTCGGTGACGGTGATGCCCTGAAGGCCGACTTCCTGAAGCGCTTCCTTCACCTCGTCGAGCTTGAATGGCTTGATGATGGCTTCGATTTTCTTCACTGCGCGCCTCCCGGCCTTTCGATCAAATAGCAACGTCTTCGTCAGGATGCGCTTCTCTAACGCACGATCTTGTCTTCGCTATGCCGGGAGTCCTGACCTGTCCGGCAACAACGGCCGGCGACACCCTGATAAACGCCAGTGAGCACGACAAACCGAAGCGGCTTCCTCGAAAGCAGGGTCTATGCCAAGTTGCAAATGCCCTGATTATTGGAGCGTTATCAGCCTTTTAACGAGCATCTCTGAATGGTGGCGCCGATCTGCACAAAATACCCAAGACTACGAAATAGGCAAACGGTTCAATATGTGTGCAGATCCTTGTTCCCCGCGTCCGATCGGCGCGGAAGATGCCTGTTGAAAAGGCGATTGTACTAGGGAAGTGGCATGGAAGTTCTGACCAACGCCGAAATGCAGCGCGCGGACCAGCTCGCCATCGCGGCCGGCACCCCCGGTTTCAAGCTGATGCTGAGCGCGGGCCAGGCGGTCGCGGAGGCCGCCCAGGCGCTGGTGGAGGAGGGGCCTATCCTGATCGTGGCCGGTTCCGGCAACAATGGCGGTGACGGTTTTGTCGCAGCCGCCGAGCTTGCTGCCCAGGGACGGGAGGTCTCGGTGATCGCCATGTGCGAGCGCGAGCAGCTCCAGGGCGATGCGGCCTCCGCCGCGCGCGGCTGGAAGCACCCGCTGCTCCCGTTCAATCCGCAGGCGATCGGAAAGCCTGCGCTGATCATCGACGCGCTGTTCGGCGCGGGCCTCAGCCGGCCCGTCGAGGGAGAGGCGCGCGCGATGATCGAGGCGATCAACGCCAACGGCGCCGTGGTGCTCGCCATCGACCTGCCGAGCGGCATCAACGGCACCAGCGCGGCCGTGATGGGCGCAGCGGTGAATGCCGCCGAGACCGTCACCTTCTTTCGCAAGAAGCCGGCGCATTTGCTGCTGCCGGGCCGGATGCATTGCGGCCGCGTGCGCGTCGCCGACATCGGCATCGATGCGCAGGTGCTGGACGAGATCGCGCCGCAGACCTTCGAGAACGATCCGGAGGTCTGGGGCGCCGCCTTTCCGATACCGCGCATCGACGGCCACAAATACGCGCGAGGGCACGTGCTGGCGGTCTCGGGCGATGCCGCGGCAACCGGGGCGGCGCGGCTCGCCGCGCGCGGCGCGCTGCGGGCAGGGGCGGGCCTCGTGACGCTGGCGAGCCCGCGCGATGCACTCGCGATCAACGCGGCTGCGCTGACGGCGGTGATGGTTCGCCCCGTCGACACCGTGGTCGAATTCGGCGAGCTGCTCGGCGACAAGCGCTACGGCACCTGCATCATCGGCCCCGGCGCGGGCATCGGTGAGCGCACCTGCGATCTCGTCCACACCGCGCTGAGCGCGCAGCGCCACCTGGTGCTCGATGCCGATGCGCTGACGAGCTTTGCCGCAACCCCAGAGCGCCTGTTCGAATCGATCAAGTCCTCAGGTGACAACGCGGTGGTGCTGACGCCGCATGAAGGCGAGTTTCCGCGCCTGTTCTCCGACCTCAGCAACAAATTTCCGGGCCGTTCCAAGCTGGAGCGTGTGCGCGCCGCCGCCGAGCGTTCCGGCGCCGTCGTGCTCCTGAAGGGGCCGGACACCACGATCGCCGCCCCCGATGGCCGCGCCACCATTGCCGCCAATGCGCCGCCCTGGCTCGCCACCGCCGGCGCCGGCGACGTCCTCTGCGGCATCATTGCCGGCCTGCTCGCGCAGGGCGTGCCGGCGTTCGAAGCCGCCAGCATCGGCGTCTGGATGCACGGCGAGGCGGCACGCGAAGCCGGGCCGGGACTGATTGCGGAGGACCTCACCGAGACGCTGCCAGCCGTGCATCGGCGGATCTATGACGCGCTGGGGGTGGAGTATTGAGCGCTCACTCCACCGCGTACCACCGCACCAGCCGTGGTGCGGCCCAGTCGGTGGCGACGGATTCGAGAAGCCAGCGGCCGGACGCGGTCGCCGCGAAGGCGATGCGGTGGGTCTGGCCGGGTTCGATCGCGAGCGTGTCGAGCCAGTAGGGCTTCCAGCCGTCGTCGAGCTTGTCGAGCAGCCGGAAGGGGTGACCGTGCAAATGGAAGACGGTCGTGACGGGGGCGGGGTTCTTCAGGGCGAGCACGACGGTGCGGCCAGTCCTGGCCCGGAAGGCGGGGGCGGAGGCCGTGGAGAAATTCACAGGCCGCGCCCAGCCGACGTCGGGGGCCCCGAGCGCGACATCGAACCGCAGGGCGCCTCTCAAGTCGAGCCTCTCGGGAAGGTCGTTCGACGGGAGCGGCTGCGGCGGCGCCAGCGGAACGCGCCGCTCCAGCTGGTCCGAGATCTTGAGGCTGCCGATCGGTTGCGCCGCCTTGCCGTCATGCAGCAGGAACTGGGCTGATGCCGCCGCATCCACGACGGCGTCGGCCCGTGCGCCGGGCGCCAGCACCAGGGCGCCATTGCGCGCCGAAAACGGCTCGGCCGGCTGTCCGTCCAGGGCCAGCACGCGGACGTCGTAGCCTTCCAATTTG
Source organism: Bradyrhizobium sp. WYCCWR 12699 (assembly GCF_032144035.1). NCBI lineage: Bacteria > Pseudomonadati > Pseudomonadota > Alphaproteobacteria > Hyphomicrobiales > Nitrobacteraceae > Bradyrhizobium > Bradyrhizobium sp. WYCCWR 12699. The sequence continues at coordinate 94,683 of NZ_JAVTJN010000039.1, read as the reverse complement.
ATAGCGAGAACAGTGCGTTGAGAGCCGTTGATAAAGCGCAGCCGCAGCCGTTGATGGCCCGAGGCTGAGAGTTCGAATGAAGTCTGCCCGTTGACCGTATAGAGCGGTGTCGCGTCCTTCGGGTCCTGGCCCGGTGGCACAGCGGTGCCATCCGGCCTCAGGCGCCATTCCTCGATCAAAAGCACTTCGTCACGATCGGCGGCAACCGGGCTGGTCTCGGCTGCGATGACCGGAAGCGGGCGCGCGGGATGCTTCAGGCCATCCTCGAACAGGCGGAAGTCGGCCAGCAAGGTTCCGGCGTTAGACACTGAAATAATTGACGTTTCGACCGCATTCGGTGGCGCGGGCGCGCGCCCCCGCAGCGGGTCGGTCGTCACGGGGCCGTTGAGGCCGTACCAGACTGGCGCAAGTGGCACAGGAAGGTCGTTCTGAAACACCACTTCGCAACGGTCGCCACGCCTCAGACGGACGTCCCGGAGATGGCTTGCGGCGGCCAGCTCCCAGATCGGTGTAGCCGGCTGTCCTGGTTTGAGAGCCAGGGTGGACGCCCTTGCCTGAAGGGCGAGCTGGGCGGTCACGGGCGGGGTTGCTCCGCCCACCATCGCACCGGCTGCGGACGCTCCAAGCCCGGCCAGAAGTCCGGCCAGAACCTCGCGCCGATCGGGGTGAAAGATCCGCGGTTTCATGGGGCAATCCGGACCACGCCGCGCTGGATAAGTCCAGCCGCCGTGCCTACTTGAAGCCTGCCTCCATCAGGCCATTTTTTTGCTGCGAACAGTCAGGCACATGCTATAAGCCCGGCCGCCCGCGGCATCGCGGCCGGTCTTGATGCAACTTCACGCGGGCGTGGCGGAACTGGTAGACGCGCTGGATTTAGGTTCCAGTGACGAAAGTTGTGGGGGTTCGAGTCCCTCCGCCCGCACCAAGCGCTTATCGCGTTTGCACGGATTACGAGGGCCTGCTTTCGCGCGGATGTCTGTCCGCTGGGAGCCGGTCCGATTGAAGCACCGGCGTTGAGGCGTTTGCCTTGCGCCGGATCGATTAATGACAGCGTCCCGACGCATGCGCGCCGGGACCGAACGAGAAGAAGATTGGACGCCATGCAGGTCACAGAGACCCTCTCGGAAGGTTTGAAGCACGAGTTCAAGATCAGCGTTCCCGCGTCTGATCTCGACGCCAAGGCCGGCGCCAAGCTCGTCGACCTCAAGGACAAGGTCCGTATCAACGGCTTCCGTCCCGGCAAGGTGCCGGTCGCTCACCTGAAGAAGGTCTACGGCCGCTCGGTGATGGCCGAGACCATCGACCAGACCATCCGCGACACCAATACGCAGCTGTTCTCCGAGCGCGGCTTCCGCCTTGCGACCGAGCCGAAGATCACCATGCCGAGCGAGCAGGCCGAGGTCGAGGAGCTCCTCAGCGGCAAGACCGACCTGACCTACACGGTCGCGATCGAGGTCGTGCCGTCGATCGCGCTTGCCGACTTCAAGACCTTCGAGGTCGAGAAGCCCGTCGCCGACGTCACCGACGCCGACGTCGACGAGGCCATCAAGCGCATCGCCGATACCAACCGCACCTTTGCCGACAAGGGCGAGGGCGCCAAGGCCGCCTCGGGTGACCGCGTCACCATCAACTTCAAGGGCAGCATCAACGGCGAGGTCTTCGAGGGCGGCACCGGCGAGGGCATCCAGGTCGCCATCGGCTCCAACACCTTCATTCCCGGCTTCGAGGAGCAGCTGATCGGCATCGGTGCGGGCGAGACCCGCACGCTGAAAGTGTCGTTCCCGAAGAACTACATGAACGAGAAGCTCGCCGGCCAGCCGGCCGAGTTCGAGACCACCGCGACGCTGATCGAGGCGCCGCAGGACCTCGCGATCGACGACGAGTTCGCCAAGACGCTTGGCCTCGAATCGCTGGACAAGCTGAAGGAAGCCGCGCGCGAGCGTCTGGTCGCCGAGTTTGCCGGTGCGACGCGCCAGCGCGTCAAGCGCGCCTTGCTCGACCGCCTCGACGAAGCGCATCGCTTCGAGGCACCGCCCTCGCTGGTCGATGAAGAGTTCAATCTGATGTGGAACTCGGTCAAGGCCGAGATGGATTCCGCCGGCAAGACCTTCGCCGACGAGGACACCACCGAGGACAAGGCCAAGGAAGAGTACCGCAAGATCGCCGACCGCCGCGTGCGGCTTGGCCTCGTGCTGTCCGAGATCGGCGAGAAGAACAAGATCACGGTGACCGACGATGAGGTCGGCCGCGCCGTGATCGAGCGCGCGCGCTCGATGCCGGGCCGCGAGAAGGAGGTCTGGGACTATTACCGCAGCAATGCCCAGGCGTTGGCCCAGCTCCGTGCACCGATCTATGAGGACAAGGTCGTCGACTTCATCCTCGAACTCGCCAACGTGACCGAAAAGAAGGTCTCCCGCGAGGACCTCTACAAGGACGACGAGGCGGAAAAGACCGCAGCCTAAGGGGTTGAGTCAGCCATCCATTAAGAATGATCTGCGAAGAGGCCCAGCTAGCCAGATGGCCGGCTGGGCCTCTTTGTGCGAATCAGCTTCAACTGCCCGACGGATTAAGCCTTAATGCGCTCCGCACTTGTCAGAAGCGAATTGGGCTATATCTGTCGATACGCCTTCTACATCTACCCAAGTTCCTGCATCACACGACGTCCACTCGCCCTTCCGGCAAATCCAGCGAAGCTGGCAAGCCTTCCCGGCGATGTCCGTCTCCGAAAACCCTAGGTGACTCATGCGCGATCCGGTTGAAACCTACATGAACCTCGTGCCCATGGTGGTCGAGCAGACCAACCGTGGCGAGCGCGCCTACGACATCTTCTCGCGCCTCCTGAAGGAACGCATCATCTTCCTGACCGGGCCGGTCGAGGATGGTATGTCGACGCTGGTCGTCGCCCAGCTCTTGTTCCTCGAGGCGGAAAATCCGAAGAAGGAAATCTCGATGTACATCAACTCGCCGGGTGGCGTGGTGACGTCGGGGCTTGCGATCTACGACACCATGCAGTTCATTCGTCCGCCGGTCTCGACGCTGTGCACGGGGCAGGCCGCCTCGATGGGCTCGCTGCTGCTCGCCGCCGGCGAGAAAGACATGCGCTTCTCGCTGCCGAACGCGCGCATCATGGTGCACCAGCCCTCCGGCGGCTTCCAGGGCCAGGCCACCGACATCATGCTGCACGCCCAGGAAATCCTGAACCTGAAGAAGCGGCTCAACGAGATCTACGTCAAGCACACCGGCCAGACCTACAAGGCGATCGAGGACGCGCTGGAGCGCGACAAGTTCCTGACTGCGAACGACGCCAAGGAGTTCGGCCTGGTCGACAAGGTCATCGACAAGCGCGCTGAGGAGCCGGCAGCCGCGAAGACCCAGTAACACTACTGGGATGGACGGCGATCCCTCGGCAAGCCCTGGGACCGCCGGTTACCTTTCAGGTGGCGTTCACGCTATGGACGCGTGTGCGCATCGCAAAACGCAGTTTTGCGCCCTGCGACAGGCAGAAAGTTCCGCTTTCGTGCTTGTTTTTCGTGGCAATCCAGCAACGCCGCGGTGATTTCGGTCACTTCGCCCGTGCCAAGACCGGAAATCACGGTATTGTCACGGGTAGCCGACGACCCCCGATTAGCGAATTCTTGATAGTCGGGTGACAGCATGGTTGGCTACGAATGATCGGCTATGATCGCGGAGAATCGAGCGACCGTGATTCGCACGGGATGTAATGCGTAGGGTCTTTTTTGGTACGGAATTTGCTCTACTTAAGCTTCATGCCGGCCATCGTGTCGGAATGGAGCGATCGAGCGGAACGGGATCGAACCGCGGACGGAGACATGAATGAGTAAGGTCGGCACGAGCGACTCCAAGAACACGCTATATTGCTCGTTCTGCGGCAAGAGCCAGCACGAAGTCCGCAAACTGATCGCGGGTCCCACGGTCTTCATCTGCGACGAGTGCGTCGAGCTCTGCATGGACATCATCCGCGAGGAGAACAAGTCCTCGCTGGTCAAGTCGCGCGACGGCATTCCGACGCCGAAGGAAATCTGCAAGGTCCTGGACGATTACGTCATCGGCCAGAGCCATGCGAAGAAGGTCCTGTCGGTCGCGGTGCACAATCACTACAAGCGCCTCAACCACCAGACCAAGCACAACGACGTCGAACTCGCGAAGTCGAACATCCTGCTGATCGGTCCGACCGGCTCGGGCAAGACGCTGCTCGCGCAGACGCTCGCCCGCATCCTGGACGTGCCCTTCACCATGGCGGATGCGACGACGCTGACCGAGGCTGGATATGTCGGTGAGGACGTCGAGAACATCATCCTGAAGCTGCTTCAGGCCGCCGACTACAATGTCGAGCGGGCCCAGCGCGGCATCGTCTACATCGACGAAATCGACAAGATCAGCCGCAAGTCCGACAATCCCTCGATCACGCGCGACGTGTCGGGTGAGGGCGTGCAGCAGGCGCTGCTCAAGATCATGGAAGGCACGGTGGCTTCGGTCCCGCCGCAGGGCGGCCGCAAGCATCCGCAGCAGGAATTCCTGCAGGTGGATACCACCAACATCCTGTTCATCTGCGGCGGTGCGTTCGCCGGCCTCGAGAAGATCATCTCCGCGCGCGGACGGTCGACCTCGATCGGTTTCGCCGCCCAGGTGATGGCGCCGGAAGACCGCCGGACCGGCGAGATCTTCCGTCACGTCGAGCCTGAGGATCTCTTGAAGTACGGCCTCATCCCCGAGTTCGTCGGCCGTCTGCCCGTCGTGGCGACGCTGGAGGACCTCGACGAGACCTCGCTGAAGAAGATCCTGACCGAGCCGAAGAACGCGCTGGTGAAACAGTACCAGCGGCTGTTCGAGATGGAGAACATCGAGCTGACGTTCGCCGACGAGGCGCTTGGCGCGGTCGCCCGCAAGGCGATCGAGCGCAAGACCGGTGCGCGCGGACTGCGCTCGATCCTCGAAGCCATCCTGCTCGAGACCATGTTCGACCTGCCGGGCCTGGAAGGTGTGGAAGAAGTCGTGATTTCCCGCGAAGTCGTGGAAGGAACGGCGCGTCCGCTCTACATCTACGCCGATCGGTCCGATCGCGCCGTCGAGAACGCCAGCGCCTGATCCGGCGGCGCTGGAACGCTCCAATCGTACCTGCAAATTGGGCTGCGGAATCATATCTCCGCAGCCGGTGTTGCGTCGCTTACCGCGTTGCGTAAGCGCCTGATGGCGCGCGTCTTTCAATGACTTGACACCCCCCGGGTCGATAGCCACCTAATGTCGGCGGCGAGCAAAAATTCTCTTCCAGATTCGCCTCAGTTCCGATCCGGCGAGCCGGTCCAACTCGAAAGGGACCGATCGGTCTTGCGGATCACCTCGGCACCTTGTGGCGGTTGCGCGTGAGCGGAGCGGACTGCGTGCAGGGGGGCAAAGCAAAAGGAAAAGGCCATGACTAATCCAAAACCCAGGCCAACCATCGTCCATGGCGAAACGCACGCCTACCCCGTGTTGCCGCTGCGCGACATCGTCGTCTTCCCGCACATGATCGTTCCGCTCTTCGTCGGCCGCGAGAAGTCGATCCGTGCGCTCGAAGAGGTGATGAAGAACGATGCGCTGATCATGCTCGCGACGCAGAAGAACGCGTCCGACGACGATCCGGCGCCCGATGCCATTTACGAGACAGGTACGCTCGCCAGCGTGCTGCAGCTCTTGAAGCTCCCTGACGGCACCGTGAAGGTGCTGGTCGAAGGGCTCGAGCGTGCGCGCGTGCAGAAATACACCGATCGCGCCGACTATTACGAAGCGACCGCGATTGCGCTCGCCGACACCGACGCGAAGTCGGTCGAGGCGGAGGCCATGGCGCGCTCGGTCGTGTCCGACTTCGAGAGCTATGTGAAGCTCAACAAGAAGATCTCGGCCGAGGTCGTCGGCGTCGTGCAGGCGATCACCGATTTCGCCAAGCTCGCCGACACCGTTGCCTCGCATCTCGCCGTCAAGATCGCGGACCGCCAGGGCATCCTGGAGACGCTGTCGGTCACCACGCGCCTGGAGAAGGTGCTGGGCCTGATGGAGAGCGAGATCTCGGTGCTGCAGGTCGAGAAGCGCATTCGCTCGCGCGTCAAGCGCCAGATGGAGAAGACCCAGCGCGAGTATTATCTCAACGAGCAGATGAAGGCGATCCAGAAGGAACTCGGCGACGACGACGGTCGCGACGAGCTCGCCGATCTCGAAGAGAAGATCTCCAAGACCAAGCTCTCCAAGGAAGCGCGCGAGAAGGCGCAGCATGAATTGAAGAAGCTGCGCCAGATGTCGCCGATGTCCGCGGAAGCGACGGTCGTGCGCAACTATCTGGATTGGCTGCTGTCGATCCCGTGGAACAAGAAGTCCAAGGTGAAGAAGGATCTGGAGCAGGCGCAAGCCATCCTGGATTCCGATCACTATGGGCTGGAGAAGGTCAAGGAGCGCATCGTCGAGTATCTCGCGGTGCAGTCGCGCGCCAACAAGCTGACGGGCCCAATCCTGTGCCTCGTCGGGCCTCCCGGCGTCGGCAAGACCTCGCTCGGCAAGTCGATCGCGAAGGCGACGGGGCGCGAGTTCGTGCGCGTCTCGCTCGGCGGCGTGCGTGACGAGGCCGAGATCCGCGGTCACCGCCGCACTTATATCGGCTCGATGCCGGGCAAGATCATCCAGTCGATGCGGAAGGCGAAGTCGTCCAACCCGCTGTTCCTGCTCGACGAGATCGACAAGATGGGCGCCGATTTCCGCGGCGACCCGTCCTCCGCCTTGCTCGAGGTCCTCGACCCCGAGCAGAACGGGACGTTCAACGACCACTATCTCGAGGTCGACTACGATCTGTCCAACGTGATGTTCATCACGACCGCGAATACGCTCAATATTCCGGGCCCGTTGATGGACCGCATGGAGATCATCCGGATCGCGGGCTACACCGAGAACGAGAAGGTCGAGATCGCGCGCAAGCACCTGATCCCGAACGCGGTGTCCAAGCATGGCCTGGACTCCAAGGAGTTCTCGATCGACGACGACGCGCTGCTGCTTCTGATCCGCCGCTACACCCGCGAAGCGGGCGTGCGTAACCTGGAGCGTGAGCTCTCCACACTCGCCCGCAAGGCGGTGAAGGAGCTGATGATCTCCAAGAAGAAGTCGGTCAAGGTCACCGAGAAGACTCTGGAAGAGTTGCTCGGCGTGCCGAAGTACCGCTTCGGCGAGATCGAGAGCGAGCCGCAGGTTGGCATCGTCACCGGCCTGGCCTGGACCGATGTCGGCGGCGAGCTGCTGACGATCGAAGGCGTCATGATGCCCGGCAAGGGCAAGATGACGGTCACGGGCAATCTGCGCGACGTGATGAAGGAGTCGATCTCCGCGGCGGCGTCCTATGTCCGCTCGCGCGCGATCAACTACGGCATCGAGCCGCCGATGTTCGACCGCCGCGACATCCACGTGCACGTGCCTGAGGGCGCGACACCGAAGGACGGTCCGTCGGCGGGCGTCGCGATGGCCACTGCGATCATCTCGGTCATGACCGGCATCCCGGTCCGCCACGATGTCGCGATGACCGGCGAGATCACGCTGCGCGGCCGCGTGCTGCCGATCGGCGGCCTGAAGGAGAAGCTGCTGGCTGCGGCCCGCGGCGGCATCAAGACGGTGCTGATCCCCGAGGACAACGCCAAGGATCTCACGGAGATTTCCGATGCGATCAAGGGCGGCATGGAGATCATTCCGGTCTCCCGGCTCGACGACGTCGTCGTCAAGGCGCTGGTCAAGAAGCCGACGCCGATCGTCTGGGAAGAGGACACCAAGGTGACGGTGAAGCCTGACGGCGACGAAGCCGCCGGCGGCCTGACCGCTCACTAGGCCATCGCAAAAGATGATAAGACGGCGCCTTCGGGCGCCGTTTTTGTTTTGGGGCAAGGCATGCCGGTGGAGAAGGCATGGCGGTTGAGAAGGCACGGCGAAGGAGGGGGAGAGGGCGATGCAGATCGACGGGCAATGCCATTGCGGCAAGATCACCTATCAGGCCGAGGTCGCCCCCGAGGCCGTGTCGGTGTGCCACTGCACCGACTGCCAGACCCTGACCGGCTCGCCGTTCCGGGTGACCGCGATCTGCGGCGCGGCGGACGTCAAGCTCACTGCCGGCACGCCAAAAATCTACGGCAAGCGCGGCGACAACGGCCGGATGCGCTTCCAGCACTTCTGCGCCGATTGCGGTTCCCCGCTGTTCACCAGCGGCGAGGGCGAGGCGGCCGATGATTGGGGCATCCGCTGGGGCTCCATCCGCCAGCGCGACAAGCTGCGGCCTGTCAGGCAGATCTGGTGCCGGTCGGCGGCGGTGTGGATCGACGCGGTGCCGCTGCTGCCGGGAAGGCCAGGGGATTGAGATGGCGCGGGCCTGGCCTGCCGAGCCGTAGCCCGCGAAGCGAGCGAAGGCTGGTGGGCGGTCACGGATTCGAACCGCGGACCCTCTCGGTGTAAACGAGATGCTCTAACCAGCTGAGCTAACCGCCCCACGGCGCCTCTTTACCGCCTTGGCGGGTGCCGGAGCAAGGGCCGAGCGCCGCCCCAAATCGCAGTTTGGTCCGAGGTTTCACGCCTGGCAGGAGCAGCCCTGCAACGGGCTCCGCTGCAGGGCACGCTCTGTCATCGCGTGAATCCCGGATCCGGCCGATGGTCCATCGGCCGTGCTCGCGGGCGCTGCGCCCCCCGGCCGGGAACCCCGCCTGATTGTCAGGCCGTCTTGGTGAACATCGTCAGGACGCCGTCGGCGATGTTGATCGCGACGACTTGAGACGAGCTCAGGCCCTTGGCCTTGAGGACCGAGGCTGCCTGCGGCGTGGCGTCGATGGACTGCCGAAGCGACTGGATGTCCTTGTCGCTCGTGTGCGCTACCAGCTCATCGACTTTCGCGCGCACCGCCGGCTGCAATTCCTTGACGTCGACGACCTCGATGCTTCGGATCACCGTGCTGGACTGAGCGGAGGGCTGTTCCGTGCCGGCTTGCGGCGATGCTCCCTGTGCCTGCACGAGAGCAGGTGTTCCGAGCGAGAGAGCTGCAACGATGACGGATGCGGTAAATCTGCGCATGGGCATGCCTTTTCCAGTTTGAAGAATGGCAAAACCTATCGGCGAAATCTGGTTGGCATCTGATTCCGATGTGGCCGTTCGGTGAAACCAATGCGGCCGCAATGCGCAGAGGCGAGACGCACTGCGCCGCGCTTGCCGGCGCCAAAGCTATCGTGCTGCCAAGTCCTGCTGAAGGTCCTGCCGGGCGACCTCGCCCGGGGCAGCGCCGGCGGGATGTTCGACCGCGGGCTTGGATTGACCAAGCCGGGCGAGCGGATTGGCCAGGAAGCGGGTCAGCGGCTTGATGGCGGGTTTTTCGACCAGCACGTAGACCAGCCAGGCGATCGCAGCGAGGAAGGCGGGGAGGACGAAGGCGCGGATCAGCATGTCGCCCGTGGAGTCACGGCCCACATGCGCCCAACGCAGGATCATCATCCCGACGTCCTGATGGATCAAATAAAGCGGATAGCTGATGACGCCGATGAAGGCGAGGGCGCGAAAGGCGCGCGGCAAGATGTGGTCGTAGCGCACGGCAAGATAGACGGCGGTCGTGCCGGACCACAGCAGCAGCGACCGGTACATTTCGATCGGGACGGACGGCTGCTTGACGTTGAATTTCAGGTGATAGAGCTCGACGGAGAATGCCACGAGGATTCCCGCGATCGCCTCGCCAGTGCGTCCCCTGACGAGGGCCGCGACGCTCATGCCGGCGATGAAGAACGGAAAGAAATCGTTGGAGGTGTAATATTCGGTGCTGGTCGTCAGGGTCCGGAAGATGGTCACTGCACACAGCAATGCCAGCAGGCGATGCTTGAGGCCCAATGCCATCATCAGAAAGCAGAAGACGTAGAACTGAAATTCGATCTGCAATGACCAATAGGCGCCGTCAGGCAGGTTATAGTTCACCTGCAGGACGTTGAGCGTCGGAAGCGCGATCAGCGTGTAGACGTAGTGCCCCCATTTCAGCCCGCGGCCGGGCTCGACCAGCTCGGGCGCGAGAATCTTGAACAGCGTCGTCAGGAAGCCGCAGACGATCAGCGCGGGCAGCAGGCGGCCAAGCCTCTTGGCGTAGAAGTGCCACGCCGTCTGCGACGTCTCGACGCTGAACGCGATGCAATAGCCGCTGATGATGAAGAACAGCAGGACGCCGAACGTGCCCCGGTTGAAAGCCTGCATCGGGACGAAGTGGTACAGCAGCACCCAGATGATGGAGATGGCGCGCAGGCAATCGATGCCGACCGATCGTTCCGATTTCAACGCCTTTCTCCTCTCCGGGCGACTTAACACAGCGCCTTACGGTTGTGTCAACTTGGCGCGCATGGCGGCATCGGGCGGCCGTTCCGGCACCCGGCTGAAATCGGCCTTGCGGCGGGCAACGACATGCGGATAAGCCTTTTGGGCAGAACGGGATCGGTACTTTTGCGGAGAGCTTGATGCAACAACCCAGCGGACACGAGCAGAACGCCGATCAGATCGCCTATTGGAACGGGCCGAGCGGACAACGCTGGGCGGATCGCCACGCGGCCCAGGAGAGCCTGCTCGGCCCCATCGCCGACGTGCTGATCGACCGCGCCAGGTTGAAGCCTGGCGAGCGTGTTCTCGACGTCGGCTGCGGCTCCGGCGCGACGACGTTTGCGTTCGCGAAGGCGGTGGCGCCCGACGGTTTTGCGCTCGGCCTCGACGTGTCCGAGCCGATGTTGTCCCAGGCGCGCGCGTTCGCGCCAAAAGGCCTGCCGCTCGATTTCGTGCTGGCGGACGCGACGGTCCATCCGTTCGAGCCGGCAAGCTTCGATCTGCTCGCCTCGCGCTTCGGCGTGATGTTCTTCGCCGATCCCGTCGCGTCGTTCACCAATCTCCGCGGTGCGCTGAAGCCGTCAGGACGGCTCGCCTTCGCGTGCTGGCGCGAGCCGAAAGAGAATCCGTGGATGATGGCGCCGCTGATGGCGGTGTACAAACACGTGCCCAAAATGCCGCCGGTCGGGCCGGAGGAGCCGGGTCCGTTCGCCTTCGCCTCGGAGGAGCGCGTGATGCGCATCCTCGAGGGAGCCGGCTTCACCGCCGTAGCGATGGAGCCGCACAATCTGTCGATGGACGTCGCGATCGGTGGTGGCCTCGATGCCGCGGTGGACGGCGCGCTGCAGATCGGGCCGGCCAGCCGTGCGCTGCAGGGCCATCCGCCCGAGACCTATGCGGCCGCAAGAGCCTCGATCCGCGACATGCTCACGCCGTTCCTGAAGGGGCAGAGCGTGGCGTTGCAGGGTGCGATCTGGATCGTGACGGCGAAGGCGGGGTAGGGCTGCTTCGCGAGGCTGGTGCAGCAACGGGCCCTCACACCACATCATCCGGCGCCAGCGCACAGCCATTGTCCGGATGCGTCTCGATCTGGAGCGTGGTGTGGCCGATGCGGAAGGACGTCTTCAGGAGCTGCGCGGTCTCCATCAGGAATGCGTCGGCGGTGCCGGCGGGCATCACGAGATGGCAGGTCAGCGCCGTCTCGGTGGTGGAGATCGGCCAGACGTGGAGATCGTGGATCGCCGAGACGCCAGGGCGTGCCAGCAGGAATGCCCTGATCGCGGCAAGGTCCGTCCCTTTGGGCGCGGCCGCCATCGACATGTCGATGGAGCCGCGCAGCAAGCTGGTGGTGCTCCAGAGGATGGTTAAGCAGATGACGAGGCTGGTGACGGGATCGAGCCAGAGCCAGCCGGTCCAGATGATCAGCGCCGCCGAAACGACGACGCCGAGTGACACCGCAGCGTCCGCCGCCATGTGCAGATACGCGCCCTCGATGTTGATGTCGTCCTTGCGTCCGCTGGCGAACAGCATCGCGGTGAAGCCGTTGATGAGGATGCCGATGCCGGCGACCACCATCACGGTGACGCCTGCGACCGGCTCCGGCTGGCGCAGGCGCAGGATCGCCTCCCAGCCGATGGCACCGGTCGCGACCAGCAGGAACACCGCGTTCGCCAGCGCCGCCAGGATGGTGGAGGCGCGAAAACCGTAGGTGAAGCGGCCGCTCGGCGCGCGCTGCGCCGCGATCGAGGCGCCCCAGGCCACGACCAGGCCGAGCACGTCGGACAAATTATGGCCGGCATCGGCGAGCAGGGCGGTGGAGTTGCCGAGATAGCCGTAAATTGCCTCAGCCACGACCAGCGCGGTGTTGAGGGAAATCCCGATCGCGAAGGCCTTGCCGAAATTGGCGGGGGCATGGACATGTGCATGGCCGTGCCCATGACCATGGTCGTGGCCATGATCATGCGAATGGCCGGCATGATCATGGTGGTGATGACCGTGATGGTCGTGGCCGCCCAATTCTAGCGCTCCCCGGAAGTCGCTAAATCAGGCGCCAGTGTAGGCGTTTCGCGCGTCCCGTCACGACGGAACAGCACGTAGAGCGCCGGCAGCACCAGCAATGTCAGCACCGTCGAGGAGATGATGCCGCCGATCACCACGGTCGCCAGCGGCCGCTGCACCTCGGCGCCGGCGCCGGTGGCAAGCGCCATCGGCACGAAGCCGAGCGAGGCGACCAGCGCCGTCATCAGCACGGGGCGCAGCCGGGTCAGCGCGCCCTCGCGCACGGCCTCCACGAGGGGGCGCCCCTCGCTGCGCAGCCGCTCGATGAAGGCGATGATGACGAGGCCGTTGAGCACGGCGACGCCCGACAGCGCGATGAAGCCGACGCCGGCGCTGATGGAGAGCGGAATGCCGCGCAGCAGCAGCGCCGCGACGCCGCCGGTCAATGCCAGCGGCACGCCGGAGAACACCAGCGCCGCATCCGCCGTCGATCCCATGCCCATGAACAGCAGCAGGAACACCAGCAGCAGCGCCACGGGCACCACGATGGTCAGCCGCTTGGTCGCCGAGACCAGCTGCTCGAACTGGCCGCCCCAACCGATCCAATAGCCCGGCGGCAGCTTGACCTTCTCGGCCACCGCCTCCTGGGTCTCGGCGACGAAGGAGCGCAGGTCGCGCCCGCGAACGTTGGCCATCACCACCACGCGGCGCTTGCCGTTCTCGCGGCTGATCTGGTTGGGGCCGGGTGCGAGCTCGATCGTGGCGACAGACGACAGCGGGACGTAGCGGAGCGTCGAGCCCGATGCGCCCGGCCATGCGGTTTTCGTGACGGCGGGGACATCCTCGCCTGGCGGCAGCGGGATCGGCAGCGACTTGATCGTGTCGGGGTTGGCGCGCAGGTTTTCCGGCAGCCGCACCACGATGTCGAAGCGGCGATCGCCCTCGAACAGTTTCCCGACTGGCTTGCCACCGATCGCGATCTCGACGAGGTTTTGTACCTCGCCGAGGCTGAGGCCGTAGCGCGACAGCGCCTGGCGGTCGAGCTTGACGGTGAGGATCGGCAGGCCCGCGATCTGCTCGGTCTTGACGTCGGCGGCGCCCTCGATGCCGCGAACCACGCCGTTGACCTGCTGGGCGATGCCCGCGAGTACGTCGAGATCGTCGCCAAAGATCTTGACGCCGACGTCGCTGCGGATGCCGGCGATCAGCTCGTTGAAACGCATTTGGATCGGCTGGGTCATGCCATAGGCCGTGCCGGGCAGGGTGTTGGCGGCGCGCTCAAGCTCGGCGACCACCTCGTCCTTCGGCTTGTCGGGATCGGGCCATTCGTTGCGCGGCTTCAGCGTGACGTAGGTGTCGGCGGCGTTCGGCGGCATCGGATCGTTGGCGATCTCGGCAGTGCCGACCTTGGAGAAGATGGTCGCGACCTCCGGAACCTGCTTGACCGCCTTCTCCAGCCGCAGCTGCATGTCGACGCTCTGCGTCAGGCTGGTGCCGGGAATCCGGATGGTTTCGATGGTGATGTCGCCTTCATCCAGGCTCGGGATGAATTCGCCGCCCATGCGCGTCGCGGCAAACAGGCTGCCGGCAACGATGAGGACAGCGGCGAACGCCACACTGCGGCGATATCGGATCGCACGGTCGAGCTGCGGCACGTAGAACCGCTTGGCGGCCCGCATGAAGATGTTCTCCTTCTCCGAAACCTTGCCGGTCACGAAGATTGCCACCGCAGCGGGAACGAAGGTCACCGACAGCAGCGCCGCGCCCGCGAGCGCCATCAGCACGGTCAGCGCCATCGGCGTGAACATCTTGCCCTCGGTCCCCGTCAGGGTCAGGACCGGCAGGTAGACCACGGCGATGATCAGCGTGCCGAACAGGCTCGGCTTGATGACCTCGCTGGCGCCCTCGCGAATGGTCTGCATCCGTTCTTCCAGCGAGAGCAGGCGGCCGCGCCGGTGCTGCTCGGCGGCGAGCAGCCGCAGGCAGTTCTCGACGATGATGACGGCGCCGTCGACGATGATGCCGAAGTCGATCGCGCCGAGACTCATCAGATTGGCGCTGACCTTGCTCTCGACCATGCCTGTGATCGTGAACAGCATCGACAGCGGGATGACGCAGGCCGTAATCAGCGCGGCGCGGATGTTGCCGAGGATCAGGAACAGCACCGCGATCACCAGCGCTGCACCTTCGATGAGGTTCTTCTCGACGGTCTGGATGGTGGCTTCCACCAGATGCGTGCGGTCGTAGACTGCGTGCGCGATCACGCCGTCGGGCAGTGATTTCGCAATCTCCTTGAGCTTCGCCTTCACGCGTTGCGCCACGCTGCGGCTGTTCTCGCCGATCAGCAGCATGGCGGTTCCGAGTACCGTCTCCGTACCATTGGTCGAGGCCGCGCCGCTGCGCAGGTCCTGGCCTTCCTGGACGTCGGCGACGTCGCGGATGCGCACCGGAACGCCGCCGCGCGAGCCGATCACGATATCTCTGATGTCCTCGATATTGGCGACCTGGCCGGGCGCGCGGACGAGATATTGCTCGCCGTTGCGCTCGATATAGCCGGCGCCGACATTGGAATTGTTGGCGGCCAGCGCCGTCATGATGTCGCGGAATCCGAGCTTGTAGGCCATCAGCCGGCCGGGGATCGGCAGTACGTGGAATTGCCGCTCATAGCCGCCGATCGAGTTGACCTCGACCACGCCGGGAATGGTGCGCAGCTGCGGCTTGATGATCCAGTCCTGGATGGTCCGTAGCTCGGTCGGCGTGAACTCGGCGCCGGTAGACGACTTTGCACCGGGCGTGGCCTCGACGGAGTAGACGTAGATCTCGCCGAGCCCGGTGGAGACCGGCCCCATCGCGACCTCGGTGCCGACAGGAAGCTGGTCCTTTGCCTGCTGGATACGCTCGTTGACGAGCTGGCGGGCGAAATAGATGTCGGTGCCGTCCTGGAATACGACGGTGACCTGGCTCAGGCCATAGCGTGAGATCGAGCGGGTGTAGTCGAGCTTGGGCAAGCCGCCCATCACGGTCTCGATCGGGAAGGTGATGCGCTGCTCGGCTTCGAGCGGCGACAGGCCCGGCGCGCGCGTGTTGATCTGGACCTGGACGTTGGTGACGTCAGGCACCGCGTCGATCGGCAGGCGCGTGAAATTCCAGGCGCCGAAGGCGCCGGCCGCGATGGCAAACAGGACGACGAGCCATCTTTGACGAATGGAGAAGGCGAGGAGCGCGTCAATCATGGTCAGCGTCTCCCTTGCCCATCTCCGCCTTCACGACAAAGCTGTTCTCGGCGACGTAGCGCTCGCCGGCGGAGAGACCGGCGCGGATCTCTACGAATTTCGGGTCGGAATCGCCAAGCTCCACGGGACGTGCCTCGATCTTGTCGCCGTCCTCGCGGACGAACACGATGGTCCTGTTCTCCAGCGTCTGGATCGCGCTCCGGCGCACGGCGACCGCGACGTTGCGGGCGGCGAGGATCAGCCGCGCCGTGACGAACAGGCCGGGCCGCAGCCGCCCGTCCGGATTTTGCAGCACCACGCGCGCCAGTGCGGTCTGGGTCTCGCTCGAGCCGATCGGCGCCATGTAAGAGATGGTGCCCTTGATCTCGCCGCGGCCGTCGTCGGGATCAATCAGCACCTCGTCGTTGAGGCGAACGCGCCGCAGATCCTGTCGATAGATCGACAGCTCGACCCAGATGGTGGAGAGGTCGGCGACAACGAAGGCCGGCTTCTGCTCGGAGGCGTATTCGCCGAGCGAGATCTGCCGCTCGATGACGGTGCCGGCGATCGGCGCCTTCAGCTCGTAGACCGTGAGGCTCTGGTTGCTCTCGATCGCGGCGAGCAGATCGTCCTTGGCGACCTTGTCGCCGATGCGCTTCTGGATCGATTTGGCAACGCCGGGAAAGCGCGGCGTCACCTGCACCACGGCCTCCTGGTTGGCGCGCAGAATGCCGTTGAAGGCGAGCGTGTCGGTCAGCGTGGCGCTCGCAGCCTCCGCCAGCACCACGCCCGCGGCCGCCAGCTTGACGTCGGAGATGCGGATGCGGTCGGCGCCGTGCTCGTCCTGCTCGACATGGTCGTTCGGCTTCTTCGGTTCGGAATGCTCGGAATGCTCGCTGTGCGCAGGCTTGTCCGGCGCGAGCAGGGAGGTGCCGTAAGCACCGAGCGCGGCGGCAATGATGGCCACGAGAATGGTGGAGGACGTCTTCATCGTGCGCTCTCCCGCGCCAGCGTGAAGGGATTGCCGACGAGGCCTTCGATGGTCGCAACGCCGGCATGGAAATTCTGCAGGGCCTCCTGCTCGCGCAGCCGCGCCTGGGTGACGCTGGCCTGGGCATCGAGCACCTCGAGCAGAGTGAAGCGGCCCTGGCCGTAGCCTTGCGAGATGGCCTCGGACGCCTCGACGGCCTTGGGGATCGCGGTCTCACGCAGCACCGCGAGCTCGCGCAGCGATCCCTGCAGCGAGTCATAGGCGCGGCCGGCAATCACAATCAGCGTGTTGCGGTTGGCATCGCGCTCGGCTTTGGTCTTGGCGAGGCTTTCCTGCGCCGAGAGGATATTGCCCTGGTTCTGGTCGAACACGGGGATCGGCACCGAGACGGTGAGGCGTGCCGCGTCGTCATTGGTCTCGTTGAAATGGCGCCAACCGGCCGCGATCCGCACGTCCGGATAGGGCTTGAGCCGCGCCAGCAGTAGCTCGGCATTGCGCTGGGCAAAGACCGCGGTCCAGCGCACCAGCTGCGGATTGGCGTCGATGGCGGCGACGACGGATTGGAACGTCGGCGGCTTGCCCATGGTGTCGAGCCGGCCGGAGACCTCGCCGAATTTCGCGGACGGATCGCCCATCAACACCGCAAGCTCGCGCCGGGCGCTCGCCAGGGTCGCCTTGAAGCGTTCGCGGTCGGCCTTCACCAGGGCGGAGGCGACCTCGGCGCGGCCGGTCTCGGCCGGGGAGGAGGCGCCGGCCTCGACGCGGCGGCGCAAGAGCGGCGTCAGGCGGTCGATGGCAGTGATCTGTTCGTCGAGGATCTGGATGCGGCGCTGCGCGCCGAGCACGCTGAGGAAGGCGATCGCGGTCTCCGACAGCACCTCCAGCCTGACGGCCTTGCGCTGGATCGCGGCGACTTCGACACCGGCCGCTCCGGCCGCGATCCGCGCGTCGCGCTTGCCGAACAGCTCGAAGGCCTGGCTGATCTGGAGGGTGGTCTCGGCCGATCGCGTCCCGCGATATTTGCCGGAGCCGAATGAATCGTCCTGCTCGTAGGTCAGTTCCGGATTGAGCAGCGCGCCGGCCTGGATGCGCTGGCCCGTGGCGATGCCGACGTCGCGCTCGGCCGCCGTCAGGCGCGGGCTCGCGGCCAACGCGCGCGACAGCGCGCTTCGCATCGTCAAAGTCTGGGCGTACGACGGTGCAAGCGCTGATCCTGCAATCAGACACGCCGCCGCGCACGCCAGGCGCGCGGCCATTCCCCTGCGAAACATGAAACCGACCTGTGAAGGATGAACCTAATGGGCGCGGAACGCCCGACCAATCCGTTCAGGCAATATGCTTGGGAGGGGGAGAGTCGGTATCGGTGATGATTCCGGCGAGCCGGGAGGCATGTTGCGGGTGCGTTGCCGGCACCGGCGCGACCGACACGGCCGATGGCGCCGGCTGCGTGACCGTCAGCGAGAAGCAGCCATGGCAATGATGCCCGCCGATGGCCTTGTGATCGCCATGGCCCGTGGTGCCGTCGAGGACGGCGGCGATCTCCGAGCCACCGCCGGGCGTGGTGACGTCGATATCGTGCGATCCGTGCAGCGCGCCCGCGAGCAGATAGATGACCGCGATCAGCACAGACAGCAGCCCGCGCCAATTGCGCGGACGGCATGTTCCGGAAAGCTGGCGGTTCGCAGGCACGACGTCACTCTGGTTGCGGTCGATGTTCGGCCTAGCATGGCGGCAGGAACAGTGTCGACCCGCAACATTGTTACGTCCGGGAACAATTGCCGCAGCAGCGCGGCCGGCGCGCTTCCTCGCTGGCGGGCGATAATGCGTCGGTGCGAGGCAGTGGTTTCAATGATGGCCGTGCGGATCGGTTCGGCAACGTGACTGCCATGGTCGGCCTTCACGGTCACGGCGGCGCGACGGCTCGCCTCCATCGCCCGCTCCAGCCATTTGATGGCTTCATAGGACGGGCGAGGGGAGAGATTGCCCCATCGCAAACGCGGAAAGGCCCCAGCCGGCAACTGCCCGGCTGAGGCCTTGTGCTCACAATCTCATCCTTCGGACTCGAACAATCAACGCGCATCCGGCCGGTTCGTTCCGTAACGGATGCCGAATTTAGGAACGTTCCTCCTGTCTTCTGATTAGCGAGCAGAAACGTGTTGAGGAGGAAGGGACTATGGACGGACTGATTTACCTGATCGGCTTGATCGTCGTGATCATGGCGGTGCTGTCGTTCTTCGGCCTGCGCTGAGAGGACGACAATGGAAACGCTCGTACGGGAAGACATGATGGAGGGCGGCGTGACGGCCGCCGATGGCCGCTGGGCCATCCAGTGGAGCTCGGTGTTCGCAGGCGCTCTCGCCGCTGGCGCAATGTCGTTCATCCTGATCGGCTTCGGCGTCGCGGTTGGCCTCGGTGTCAGCTCGGCCTCGCCGACTTGGCGCGATGCCTCGGCGGCGCTGGCGCTGCTGTCCGGGCTGTACCTGATCATCCAGGCGATCATCAGCTTCGGCTTCGGCGGCTACATCGCCGGACGGACGACGCGACCGGCGCCCGCGCTGGCGACGATCGAAGACGACGGCGAACGGCGGGACGGCCTGCACGGGCTGACCGCCTGGGCGCTGGCCGTGCTGGCCGGCGCGGCTCTGCTCGCGCTGCTGGGCGCTGCCGCGATCGACCGTTCGCCGATGCGCAGCTCAGCCAGCAATACGACCGCAGCCGAGCCTCTGCTAAGCTATGAGCTGGACAGGCTGTTCCGCGCACCACGCCGCGCGCCGAACATCGATCTGAGGGAAGCGCGTGCTGAGGCCGGACGCATTCTGATGACGTCGTCCAGCCACAGCGGCGTCAGCACCGATGACCGGGCCTATCTGGTGCAGCAGGTTGCCGGTCTGACGGGGCTGCAGGCGCCCGACGCCGAACGGCGCGTCGATGCGCTGATTGCGGATTCAAAGACCGCCATCAACCGTGCGCGGCGCAACTCGATCATCGTGGCGTTCTCGGTCGCAGCCGCGACCCTGATCGGCGCCGCGGTGGCGTGGGCTGCGGCGGTGGCCGGCGGACGACACCGCGACGGTGAGCCATTGCCGAACTGGATGGCGAGCTCGAACCGCTTCCATCGCAATCCGCGCGCGATGCCGGTGCCGTAAATTCTAAACAAATGGCCGGGCGCAAGCCCGGCCATAACGGCTGCCTGCAAGAAGGGTTAGGCCTTCTCTTCCCAGATCATGGCGAGGTGCACGATGGTCTGCACCGCCTTTTCCATGTCCTGCCGGCTGACCCATTCCAGCCGGGAGTGAAAGGCGTGCTCCCCGGCAAAGATGTTGGGGCAGGGCAGGCCCATGAATGACAGGCGCGAGCCGTCGGTGCCGCCGCGGATCGCGGTGCGCATCGGGCGCAGGCCGGCACGGCGGATCGCCTCGATGGCGTATTCGAGTACGTGCGGGTGACGGTCGATCACCTGCTTCATGTTGCGGTATTGCTCCCGGACCTCGAACTTGTAGGTCGAGCGCGGATAGTCCTTCATCACGTCCTTGACGATGGTCTCGAGCAGATCCTCTTTCTCCTTCAGCCCTTCCTCGGTGAAGTCGCGGACGATGAAGGACAGCGTCGCCTGCTCCAGCGCACCCTCGATGCCGATCGGATGCAGAAAGCCCTGCTTGCCGGAAGTGGTCTCCGGCGAGCAGCCTTCCTTGGGCAGCCGCTCGACGATGGCAGCCGCGATCTTGATCGCGTGCTCCATCTTGCCCTTGGCATAGCCGGGATGAGCGCTGACGCCTGATATGGTAATGGTGGCGCCGTCGGCCGAGAAAGTCTCGTCCTCGACGCAGCCGGCGCTTTCACCGTCCATGGTGTAGCCGAAATCGGCCCCCAGCTTCTTCAGGTCGACATTGTCGACGCCGCGGCCGATCTCCTCGTCCGGCGTGAACAGGATCTTGATGGTGCCGTGCTTGACGTCGGGATTGTTGATGAAGAACTGCGCGGCATCCATGATCTCGGCGACGCCGGCCTTGTTGTCGGCGCCCAAAAGCGTCGTGCCGTCGGTGGTGATGATATCGTTGCCGATCTGGTTCTTCAGCGCCGGATGTTCCGTGAAGCGGATCACCTGGCTGGTGTCGCCCGGTAGGGTGATGTCGCCGCCGCGATAGTTCTTCAGAACTTGCGGCTTCACGTCCTTGCCGGTCACGTCGGGCGAGGTGTCCATGTGCGAGCAGAAGCAGATCACCGGCACCTTCTTGTCGGTGTTCGCCGGGATCGTGCCGTAGACGTAGCCGTATTCGTCCAGATGCGCGTCGGCGACGCCCATGGCCTTGAGCTCGGCCGCGAGGACGCGGCCGAGATCCTTCTGCTTCTCGGTCGAGGGCGAGCGCGGGGAGGCCGGATCGGACTGGGTGTCGATGGTGACGTAGCGCAGGAAGCGCTCGGTCACGGTATGCGAAAAGGTGAGGGAGGACATTTCTGGTCAAACCGCCGGGTCAGGGGAAGAGAGGCGGTATACCAGAAAGCGGGCCGCGTTGCGGCCGGAACGAGATGAGATCAGGCCTAACGAAACGTTACTTCAGATCGCCTCTTTCAGTTCCTTCACGGGGCGGAAGGTGACCTTCTTGCTGGCCTTGATGTGGATCGGCTCGCCGGTGGCGGGATTGCGCCCGGTGCGGGCGGCGCGTTTGCGGACCTGGAGGATGCCGAGCCCGACGATGCGGACGCGGTCGCCCTTCTTCAAGTGCTTGGCGATCAAATCGACCATGTCGGTCAGGACCGCCTCGGCGTGCTTTTTCGACAGGTCCTGGCTCTCGGCGATATCGGCGGCGAGATGCTTGAGCGTGATGGTGGCGGGAGCGGCGGCCTTTTTCGCCGAATCCTTCTTAGCCAAATCCTTCTTAGCCATGACTGGCCTCCTCAATGACAGGGAAGCCCCGGAAAAACCGGAAAACGTATGGGGATCCCTCTAAGTCCTGGAAGGCGTAGACGATTCGGGCACGGGCTGACTATGGCCAGAGGTTCCCGGCCTTTGCGGGCAAAGCCGCGAAAGGGGGCGAAGGGTTTGAGGTAACACTATGAAGGGATTGCCAAAATGGCGCGAGAGACGGGGCTCGAACCCGCGACCTCCGGCGTGACAGGCCGGCGCTCTAACCAACTGAGCTACTCCCGCGTGGTTCGCTCGATGCGCGCGGAACGAGGGGGGAATTAAAGGCGGGGCTGGGTGAAGTCAAGGACGTTGCGCTTCGCCGGTGCATCTCCGCTTAAGCATTGCTCTGGAAAACGAAAAAGGCCGCCCGGAGGCGGCCATGCGTCAGCCCGGAAGGGGGCGTATCAGCGAATCTCCGAGGTGCCGGCGCTCGTCACCACCACCGGCTTGCCGGCCTTGATGACGTGGGTGGACTGGGCGGTCTGGCTGTAATCGGCATTGGTGCGGGCTGCGATCCCGAAGCCGGCCACCATGATGCCGGCCACCAGCGCCACCACCACGATCTTCAGGTGGGTCGCACGATCAGCAGAGTGAATTGAGTGGTTCATCTGAGCCTCCCGACGGGCTTTGCCGCCGTCTATGGCTCCTGTCTTAAGGACCGTCTGTTTCCGGATGGTTTCGCGGGTTCCGCAAAATGGTTTCATTAATACGCCCGTCGGGTTTCGCCAGGCTTGCGGCGGATAAGGTCTCAGGCCGCCGCCCTCTCGATATCGGCCCGGATCGACCGCGCCGCCCAGATGAAGAGCAGGGCGCCGAGCGTGGTCGTGACCGCCGCCGAGAGCAGGGAATAGCGCACGGCCTCGGCGCCATAGCTGCCCTTCAAGGCATCGTTGACCATGCCGACCGCGAGCGGGCCGACGCCCTGACCGAAGCAGGTGGCGGTGAGCGCGATCAGCGCGGAGGCGAGCGCCCGCATGCTGGGCTTGGCCACGGTCTGCGCGATCGCGAAGATCGGGCCGAGATGGAAGCCGACCAGGAACGAGGTCAGCGCCAGCATGGCCACCATCATCGCAAAGTCCTGCGTCAGCATGCACAGCGCGAACACCGGGCCGGCGAGGCCTGAGGTGACCGCGGGCGCCCACAGCTTCCAGCGGTCGTCGCGCCGGCTGATTTGGGCGACCACGAAGCCGCCGAGCAGGGTGCCGGCCATGCCGGCGAGCCCCTTGAAGGTGCCGGCATAGGTGCCGATCTCGGCGCTCGACAGATGGTGCACGCGTGCGAGGAATGGCGGGATCCAGGCCGCGGTCGCGTAATTTGTGTAGGTGGTCAGGCAGAAGCCGATCAACACGATGATGAAACTGCGCTGCGAGGCGAGGAAGCGTAGCGTCGGCCCCAGCGGCTCGGGCACGAAGCTTTCCTGCATCGCCCCGCGCTTCGGCTCGGAGATCGTCAGCCACAGGACCAATGCGAGCAGGATGCCGGGCAGGCCGGCGACATAGAACGCCATCCGCCAGCCATAGTGCTGGTTGACGTAGCCGCCGACGAAATAGCCGAGGAAGACGCCGAGATAGGTGCCGATGGCGTAGATGCCGAGCGCGCGCGGACGCTCGTTCTTGGCAAAGAGATCGGCGACGATCGACTGCGAGGAGGGGGAGCCGGCGGACTCGCCGATGCCGACGCCGATGCGCGCCAGCGCCAGCGACGTCAGGCTGGTGGCTGCGCCGCACAGCGCCGTCATCGCGCTCCAGAACGCAAAGGCGACAGCCACGATGTTGCGCCGGTTGAGCCGGTCGGCGACGCGCGCGATGGGAATGCCGAGCAGGGAATAGAACAGCGCGAAGCCGAAGCCGGCGAGCAGGCCCATCATGGTGTCGCTGAGCTGGAACTCCTTCTTGATCGGCTCGATCAGGACGTTGAAGATCGTGCGGTCGAGGAAGTTCAGCGCATAGATGATGGTGAGCAGGCCCAGCACGTAATAGCGCCGCGGCGAGGGCGTGGCCGCAGCAGCCGTTTGCACCGACATCTGTGACGTCACATCGACCATCGCGTCCCCCAATTTGTCTTTGTTATCGTTGTCGGTCCAGCTCTTGTCTTGAGCCGGTTGCTCAGCCTTCGCGGATGTAGTTCCCCGCTTCGAATACGACCGGCGGCGCGCTTTGATCGAACGAGACGCCGATCGGATCGCGGCCGGCTTCCATCGCTTCGAGCTGGTCGCTCAGCATGCGCCGGATCATGAGGATGCCGCGGTCGCTCTGGCCGAAATGCTCTTCCGAATGAACGGTGACCTCGCCCTGGCCGACCTGGGCCTCGTAGTCGCCCGGAAATTGCTGGTGCTCTTGCTCGGTCATGTCCCACCAGAACTTGCCGTTGAACTTCGAGCGCATGCGGCTGATGTCGCCGGAGTTCTTGACGCGGCCGGCGACATAGATGCGGAACGAGGTGTCGTCGATCGGAAGCACCCAGCCGATCGATTCGACGCGGGCGAACTGCGCGACGCGCGGGTTCGGCACCACGCGCAAGGTCGGCAGCGCGGCTTCGGTGACGCGATAGAACACCTTGCCGTCGTCCTGCTTGCGGATCGAGCGCACAGCGATGCCGCGCGGCGTCTTGTCGAACTTCACCTCCGGGATCGAGGCCATCATGTTGGTGAACTGCGGCCCCGAGAACGAGCCGTGCAGCACCGGCACGTGATAGGGATCGACCACGTTCTCGAAATGCTGCAGCCAGTTGCAGGGGATGATGGCGGGGCCGCCGCCGCCGATCGAGGAATCGTCGGCCTCGACGAACTCGCCATCGTCCATCTGCTCGAGACATTCGTAAGCCGGCAGCACCGGGCGTTTCTCGGCCGGGCCCATATAGGCGAAGATCAGGCCGTAGCGCTCCTCGACCGGATACCAGGGCTGGCGCACCTTGTCCTTGTACGGAGCGCCATCGGGCTCGCAGGGCTGCTCCAGGCAATGGCCTTCGGTGTCGAATTTCCAGCCGTGATAGCAGCAGCGGATGCCGTCCTCCTCGACCTTGCCGTAATAGAGCGTGGTGCCGCGGTGACAGCAGCGGGCGTGCAGGAGGCCGGGACGGCCGTGCCTGTCGCGAAACAGCACCAGATCCTCGCCCAGCGCGCGCACCTTTTTCGGCGTGTCGGTGGCATCGCCGATCAGTGCGACCGGGTGCCAGTAGCGGCGCAGCAGCTCGCCCATCGGGGTGCCACGCACGACCGAGGTCAGCTCGGTGCGGCTGTGCGCCGGCTTCATCGCATAGGCCGTGCCGAGATCGCGATCCCGCTGGGTGATGGTCATGCTGGTCCTCCCGCTCCGGCCCATGGGGCCGTGCGCAATTTTGCGCCTTTCCCGCAGTGAAAAATAATTCGATGACAATGTCAACGATCTTCTAAATGCCTCTTAGAGGCATTTGATGAGCCGGCCGGCGCTTGGCAGGTCCCGGCTTTCTTGGCAGAGGTGGATCATGACTCAGACCGAAAGCAGGGGCGGGGCGACGTCGCCCGCATTGGACGACAGCGAACCGTCGGCCCCGATCACCGTGATGCTGTCGTCGCGACTGATGGTGCTTGCCAATCTGCTCAAGCGCGGCGCGATCCTGCGCTACAAGCGCCTCACTGGATTGTCCTCGGTCGAGTTCGGTCTCGTCGCCTCGCTCGGCCGCCGGCCGCCGATGAGCGTGGCGCGGCTCGCCGAGGCCGTCGGCCAGGACAAGGGACAGATCAGCCGTGCGCTTGCCAATCTGCTCTCGCGCAAGCTGATCGCGAGGACCGCAAATCCGAAAGACAGCCGCGAGGTGCTGATCTCGCTGACCCCTGCGGGTCTCGCCGCGCATGATGCGATCGTTGAAGGCGCGCAGGAGCGTAACCGCCGCTTGCTGGAGCAATTGAGCGAAGCCGAGTTCCACACGCTGCTGGCGCAAGTCGACCAGCTCACGGCGATCGCCGCAGAGATGCTCGAGAGCGAGAAGAGCGCGCGCTGATCTCGCGGCCATCTCAGAACATCTTGGATCGCTTCTAAGAGTCCTTCTAAGACCTTTTCAATTAGGGGATTTTCACGCGCTCCCATAAGCGTCGCGTCGAAGCGCATGCCGTCCGGGGACAGGCGGCATCACGCATCGAACATGCAGTTTGGGGTGGCGCGTTGAACAGTCTGGGAATGCTGCGGTCGGCTGTGTTGGCGACCGCGTCCGCTTTGGTTTTGATGCCGCAGGCATCGCTTGCACAATCTTCCGCGCAGAGTGGCGCAACGAGCCTGCCGGCGGTGACCGTCGCGGCGCCGGAGGCCCGCCGCCGCGCGGCCGCAACTCCCCAGCGCCGCGTGCCGCGCTCCTCGGTGCAGGCCGCCAACAGGAACAAGCCCCAGCCGCAGCGCGATGTCGGCTTCGTCGAGACGCCGCGCGGTCCGGTGAACGGCTACGTCGCCGGCCGCAGCTCGTCCGGCACCAAGACCAACACGCCGATCATCGAGACACCGCAATCGGTGTCGGTCATCGGCGCCGAGCAGATCCGCGACCAGAAGCCGAACAAGCTCGACGAGGTGCTGCGCTACACCGCCGGTGTGCGGGCCGGGACCTTTGGCGCGGATACGCGCAACGACTGGTGGCTGATCCGTGGCTTCAAGTCCGACGATGTCGGGCTGTTCCTTGACGGCATGCAGCTGTTCTACACGTCTTATGCGAGCTGGAAGCTCCAGCCGTCCAACATGGAGCGCGTCGAGGTGCTGCGCGGTCCGTCGGCAGTGCTCTATGGCGGATCGAGCCCGAGCGGCATCGTCAACGTCATCAGCAAGATGCCGCCGGCCGAGCCGATCCGCTACGTCGAGACCGGCGTCAACAATTTCGGCAATGCCTATGTCGGGTTCGATTTCGGTGGGCCGGTCGCGACGCAGCCCCAGGATGGCAAGCTGTTCTACCGCGTCGTCGGCCAGGTGCAGAACGGCCCGACGCAGGTCAACTTCACGCCCGACAACAACTACTTCATTGCACCGTCTGTGACCTGGAAGCCGGATGCCGACACAACGTTCACGGTGCTGGCCTCGGCTTCGAAGCAGGACACCCGCGGCATCAACTTCCTGCCCTATGTCGGTACGGTGACGAATGCCTCCTATGGCAGGATTCCGACCAGCTTCTTCGGCGGCGATCCGAGCGTCGACAAGTTCACGCGCGAGCAGGAGATGCTCGGCTACCAGTTCGAGCGCCATCTCACCGATGACCTCACGTTCCGGCAGAACGCGCGGTTTGCGCATATCGACCTGACCTATCGCGGCTATGTCGGCAACGATGCCAATCAGGCGACCGCCACATTCAATCGCTACAATTGGTATGCGAAGAACACGGCCAATCAGGCCGATCTCGACAACCAGCTCGAATATCGCTTCAACACCGGCCCGGTGAGGCACACCATGCTTTTCGGTGTCGATCTGAAGGGCTATCAGATCGACGATTACCAGGCCTTCGGGTTCGGCGTGCCCTCGATCAGCATCTTCAATCCCGTCTACGGCGGAGCCGAAACGCCGCTGCCGACCACGCCGTTCCGCAACTTCCTGATTACGCAGAAGCAGGCCGGCACCTATCTCCAGGACCAGATGAAGCTCGGCGATTTCACGCTGGTCCTGAGCGGGCGGAATGATTGGGTCGAGACGACGCAGGACGCCCGCGACACGGGCGCCAGTGTCGACAGCCGCAACGACAGCAGGTTCAGCGGTCGCGCGGGACTGATCTACAATTTCGACAACGGCATTGCGCCCTACGTCTCCTACTCGACCAGCTACAATCCGATCATCGGACTCAACGCGCAGAACAAATTGTTCCTGCCGGAGGCGGGCAAACAGGCCGAGATCGGTGTGAAGGTCGCACCAAAGTGGTTCGACGGCTATTTCACGGTCTCGGCCTTCGACCTGGTCCGTCAGAATGTCGCGACGACGCTGCCGGGCAGTGTTCCTGTCCTGCAGAACCAGACCGGTGAGGTCACGTCGCGGGGCATCGAGCTCGAGGCCGTCGCGAACCCCACGAAGGAGCTGAAGCTGGTCGGCGCCTTCACGGCCTATCATCTGTTCAACAGCTGGGATCTCGACCCGTCCCTGGTCGGCAAGACACCGACCAACACGCCCGAGCTGCTGGTTTCCGGCTGGGCGGACTACACCTTCAAGGACGGACCGCTCGAGGGCTTCGGCTTCGGCGGCGGCGTCCGCTACATCGGCTCGTCGTGGGCCGATACCGCCAACACCCTCGAGGTCCCTGCAGTGATGCTCGGCGACCTCGCGCTCCACTACGAATGGCAGAACTGGCGTACCGCCTTCAACGTCATCAACCTGACCGACAAGATCTACGTCGCGAGCTGCGCGTCGGCCACGTCCTGCTTCTACGGCGACCGCCGGCGGGTCACCGCCAGCGTTTCCTACAAATGGTGAGGGGAGGGTGAGGACAGGGAAGGGCAGTCTCGTGCCTGCCTGATCGCGTCCTCCTCCTGCCCTGCCGACCGGACGACCGCGGATCTTCCGTTGGGGAGATCGATGAGCTCCAGGCAATGCCCCCCGGCCGGAAGCTCATGCGAGCGCGGCGCGTGCAACGACCCAGCAAGTCGCCGCCGCGCTCGCGGTCGGCCGTACTGCACTATAACGCGGACGATGTGGTTCTCGCCGGAGGCAGGACCGATCCTGCCCTGATGCATGGCTCGTCTGACCACTTGCGCCTGTGGATAGGTGACTTGGTGCAACCCGACTTGGCTCACGGCTGCGACAATCACCGGCTCCCGGGTGTCGTTGCTGCCGCAGACGGCCAGCCACTATGTCGGCGGGGTGACAGTCGGGGTTCCTGAGGTTGGCCATATCCTGGTTGGGTGCGCCGCCGCACCCGAAAACCCGGCGTTTTTCTCGGGCGATCCATGGCAAATCGCTGCCGCGGCCCGCGCGCCGCAATCTCCGGACCGCTGTCCTTTCAAAACCGGCGGCCGCCCTTGCTGGCCCTGCCGATCTGCTCCATACCAGCGCGGGGTGATTCCGGGATTTTCACCGTGCTGGGGGCGGCAAAGGGCCTGAAAAGAGCGTGTCTTGCGCCCATTGGTGCACTGCGCTAAGGCTCAGAATAATTCCAAATCGGACGAATCCGTGGCTGTCCCGAGGCTGCGGGAAAAAGGGCTCGCCAATGAGCGGCATTCTGCAGAACTATCTTCCACTCGTCGTCTTCATAGGTGTCGCGGGCCTTATCGGCCTCGTGCTGCTGATCGCGCCCTTCATCGTGGCGTTCCAGCAGCCGGATCCGGAAAAGCTGTCGGCGTATGAATGCGGTTTCAACGCCTTCGACGAC
Source organism: Bradyrhizobium sp. WYCCWR 12699 (assembly GCF_032144035.1). Classification (NCBI taxonomy): domain Bacteria; kingdom Pseudomonadati; phylum Pseudomonadota; class Alphaproteobacteria; order Hyphomicrobiales; family Nitrobacteraceae; genus Bradyrhizobium; species Bradyrhizobium sp. WYCCWR 12699. The sequence goes on along the minus strand of NZ_JAVTJN010000039.1, from coordinate 65,921 downwards.
GCGCGCATGAAGTTCGACGTCCGCTTCTACCTGGTCGCCATCCTCTTCATCATCTTCGACCTCGAGGTGGCGTTCCTGTTTCCGTGGGCGGTGGCGTTCGGCAAGCTTGGCGCGACCGGCTTCTGGTCCATGGTGGTGTTTCTCGCCGTGCTGACGGTCGGGTTCGCCTATGAATGGAAGAAGGGAGCACTCGAATGGGATTGAACCCTGCATCGTCCACGGGTCCGGTCGTCGCGCCGGCCGCCAAGGGCATCCTGGATCCGTCGACCGGCAGGCCGGTCGGGGCCAATGATCCGTTCTTCCTCGAGGTCAACTCCGAGCTGTCCGACAAGGGCTTCTTCGTGGCCGCGACCGACGACCTCATCACCTGGGCGCGCACCGGCTCGCTGATGTGGATGACCTTCGGTCTCGCCTGCTGCGCGGTCGAGATGATGCAGGTGTCGATGCCGCGCTACGACGTCGAGCGCTTCGGCTTCGCGCCGCGTGCCTCGCCGCGCCAGTCCGACGTGATGATCGTCGCCGGTACGCTGACCAACAAGATGGCGCCGGCGCTGCGCAAGGTCTACGACCAGATGCCCGAGCCGCGCTACGTCATCTCGATGGGCTCCTGCGCCAATGGCGGCGGCTATTATCACTATTCCTACTCGGTCGTGCGCGGCTGCGACCGCATCGTGCCGATCGACATCTACGTGCCGGGCTGCCCGCCCACGGCGGAAGCGCTGCTCTACGGCGTGCTGCTGCTGCAGAAGAAGATCCGGCGCACCGGCACCATCGAACGCTAAGGTTTTACGTCATGGACGACGCCAAGCTCGACGCCCTGGGGCAGACGATCGTTAGCGCGCTTCCGGGCGCCGCCACCGGTCATTCGGTGGCCTTCAACCAGCTGACGGTTGATGTCGAGGCCAGCAAGATCGTCGAGGTGGTCAAGTACCTCCGCGACGATCCGAACTGCCGCTTCGTCAACTTCACCGACATCACGGCCGCCGACTATCCGTCGCGCGAGAAGCGCTTCGACGTGATCTATCACTTCCTGTCACCGACCCTGAACGCGCGCATCCGCCTCAAGGCCCAGGCCGACGAGACCACGCAGGTGCCGTCGCTGATCGAAATCTTCCCCGGCGCCGACTGGTTCGAGCGCGAGGCCTACGACCTCTACGGCGTGTTCTTCGTCGGCCATCCCGACATGCGCCGCATCCTCACCGACTACGGCTTCGAGGGTCATCCGCTGCGCAAGGATTTCCCGACCACCGGTTTCGTCGAGGTCCGCTACGACGACCAGGAGAAGCGGGTGGTGTACGAGCCCGTGCGTCTGAACCAGGAATTCCGCAAGTTCGATTTCCTCTCGCCATGGGAAGGCGCGGACTATCCGGTCCTCCCGGGGGATGAAAAAGCGGGGCCGAAGGTCTGATCATGAACGAGCAACCCGAACAGCTTCGCAATTTCACCATCAATTTCGGACCGCAGCATCCGGCGGCGCACGGCGTGTTGCGCCTGGTGCTGGAGCTTGACGGCGAGGTCGTCGCGCGCGTCGATCCCCACATCGGTCTCTTGCATCGCGGCACCGAGAAGCTGATCGAGCAGAAGACCTATCTGCAGGCGATCCCGTATTTCGATCGGCTCGACTACGTCGCGCCGATGAACCAGGAGCACGCCTTCTGCCTCGCCGCCGAGAAGCTGCTTGGCATCGAGGTGCCGCGCCGCGGCCAGCTGATCCGCGTGCTCTATTGCGAGATTGGCCGCATCCTCTCTCATCTTCTCAACGTCACCACGCAGGCCATGGACGTCGGCGCGCTGACCCCGCCGCTGTGGGGCTTCGAAGAGCGCGAGAAGCTGATGGTGTTCTACGAGCGCGCCTCGGGCAGCCGTATGCACGCGGCTTACTTCCGCGTCGGCGGCGTGCATCAGGATCTGCCGCAGAAGCTGGTCGACGACATCGAGGCCTGGTGCGATCCGTTCCTGAAAGTCGTGGACGATCTCGACCGGCTGCTCACCGCCAACCGCATCTTCAAGCAGCGCAACGTCGACATCGGCGTGGTGCCGCTGAAGGAGGCCTGGGAGTGGGGCTTCTCGGGCGTGATGGTGCGCGGCTCGGGCGCGGCCTGGGATTTGCGCAAGTCGCAGCCCTACGAGTGCTACGCCGAGATGGATTTCGACATTCCGATCGGCAAGAACGGCGACTGCTACGACCGCTATCTGATCCGCATGGAAGAGATGCGCCAGTCCGTGCGCATCACGAAGCAGTGCATCCAGAAGCTGAACGCGCCTGAAGGCAAGGGACCGGTCGTCGTCGAAGACAACAAGGTCGCGCCGCCGCGCCGTGGCGAGATGAAGCGCTCGATGGAAGCGCTAATCCACCACTTCAAGCTCTACACCGAAGGCGTCCACGTGCCGGCCGGCGAAGTCTACGCCGCGGTCGAAGCGCCGAAGGGCGAGTTCGGCGTCTACCTGATCTCCGACGGCACCAACAAGCCGTACAAGTGCAAGATCCGCGCGCCGGGCTTTGCGCATCTGCAGGCGATGGATCACATCTGCCGCGGCCATCTGCTTGCCGACGTCTCGGCGATCCTCGGCTCGCTCGACATCGTGTTCGGAGAGGTCGATCGGTGATGGGGCAGCAGGCGCCAATCCAGTTTGACCGCGCCTCGGGGGCCCTGGAAGGGGCCAACCTGTGGGAGCGGACGGCTGCCTTGGCGCTGGTGACGGGATCGAAGATCTCCTCGCACTTCTCGCATATGGGCTACATCGCCTGTGCGAATCTGCTGCGGAAGACACTGCCCGAGCGCAACATTGCGATCAGGCTCAATCCCGACGCCGTGTTCGAATTCCCCTATGGCGACGGCTATTGGAGCAAGCTGCTCAACCGTTCCTACAATTACGAGGACGAACTCGAGCTCTTGTTCGCCGACTCCATCGACGTCGACTACACCTTGCTCGATTGCGGCGCGAACTACGGCTACTGGTCGGTGCTGGTCTCGAGCAAGCCGTTCGGCTCGCACAAGGCGATCGCGATCGAGCCGTCGGGGCAGAACTACCCGAAGCTCGTCAACAACGCGCGCGTCAACGGCAATCGCTTCGACACCATGAAATGCGCGATCGGCGCCGTCCGTGGCACCGCGCGGCTGTCGGGCACAAAGCACGAAGCCTTCAGCATCGCGGGCAATCCGTCGGCTGGCGGCGAGGAGGTGCCGGTCATCTCGCTCGACAATCTCATTGACGACGGCAAGGTGCCTGCCACCGGCAAGTACCTGATCAAGCTCGACGTCGAGGGCGTCGAGATCGAGGCGATCAAGGGCGGCGCACGGCTGCTCCAGGCCGACAGCGTCATCATGTGCGAGGAGCACGGCAGCGACCGCAATCACTCCGTGTCGCGCTTCATCCTCGAACAGACCCCGCTGAAGCTGATCGTGTTCGATCCGCGCAGCAACCGGATGGAGACCGTGACCGAGCTGTCGATCCTCGATCGCATCAAGGTCTCGACCCACGTCGGCTACAACGTTTTCGGCACCGCAAGCGCATTCTGGCAGGACAGGATCGAAGCCCTGAATGCCAAAACCGCGCGCCGCATGCAGTGAGAGATTGAAGAGATGTCCGTTCGTCGATTAGCACCGAAGGAAGTCCAGCCCGCGAGCTTCGCGTTCACGGAGGAGAACCTCGCGTTCGCCAAGCAGCAGATAGCGAAATATCCGGCGGGACGTCAGGCCTCCGCGGTCATCGCCATTCTCTGGCGCGCGCAGGAGCAGCACGACGGCTGGGTCTCGGAAGCCGCGATCCGCGTCATCGCCGACATGCTCGACATGCCCTATATCCGCGTGCTGGAGGTTGCGACCTTCTACACGATGTTCCAGCTCGCCCCGGTCGGCAAGAAGGCGCACGTCCAGGTCTGCGGTACCACGCCGTGCCGGCTGCGCGGCGCCGAGGATCTGATCCACGTCTGCGAGCACCGCATTCATCACGAGCCCTTCCATCTGTCCAAGGACGGCAATTTCAGCTGGGAAGAGGTGGAGTGCCTGGGCGCCTGCGTGAACGCGCCGATGGTGCTGATCGGCAAGGACACCTATGAGGACCTGACCAAGGAAAGCTTCGGCAAGGTGCTCGACGGCTTCGCTTCGGGCAATCCGCCCAAGCCCGGTCCGCAGAACGGCCGCCAGTTCTCGGCGCCGATCACCGGGCCGACCACGCTGAAGGAGATCACATGATGCGTGATCTCTCGTCGCAGGCCATGCAGGGGAGCGGTGCCGTGAAGAAGTGGGGCTTCATCGCGATGCATGCGGCGGTTGCGGCCGCCTTCATTTTCCTGCTGCAGCGTTTCAGCCTGAACGCGTCGCTGGAATCCAGTCTGCTCTGGGCGCTGACCTTTGCCGTCTGCGCCGCCGGACTTGCCTACAAGCAGACCATTCGTTGATCGGAAAGCACTGATATGCTCGAGGACAAGGACCGCATCTTCAAGAACCTCTACGGCCTCCACGACTGGGGGCTCGAGGGTGCGCGGCGCCGCGGCGCCTGGGATGGCACGAAGAACATCATCGACAAGGGCCGCGACTGGATCATCAACGAGATGAAGGCGTCGGGCCTGCGCGGCCGCGGCGGCGCCGGCTTCCCGACCGGTCTGAAATGGTCCTTCATGCCGAAGGAATCGACCGACGGCCGTCCGAGCTACCTCGTCGTCAATGCCGACGAATCCGAGCCCGGCACCTGCAAGGATCGCGAGATCATGCGGCACGATCCGCATCTGTTGATCGAAGGCTGCCTGATCGCGAGCTGCGCGATGAACGCGCATGCCTGCTACATCTATGTCCGCGGCGAGTTCATCCGGGAGCGCGAGCATCTGCAGGCCGCGATCGACCAGGCCTATGAGGCCAAGCTGGTCGGCAAGGACAACGTCAACGGCTGGCCGTTCGACATCTACGTCGCGCACGGCGCCGGCGCCTATATCTGCGGCGAGGAAACCGCGCTGCTCGAAAGCCTCGAAGGCAAGAAGGGCCAGCCGCGGCTGAAGCCGCCGTTCCCGGCCAATGTCGGCCTGTTCGGCTGCCCGACCACCGTCAACAACGTCGAGTCCATCGCGGTTGCGCCCGACATCCTGCGCCGTGGCGCCGCCTGGTTCGCCGGCATCGGCCGTCCGAACAATGTCGGCACCAAGCTGTTCTGCATCTCCGGCCATGTCGAGCGGCCCTGCAACGTCGAAGAGGCCATGGGCATTCCGTTCCGCGAGCTGATCGACAAGCATTGCGGCGGCATTCGCGGCGGCTGGGACAATCTCAAGGCCGTGATCCCCGGCGGCTCGTCGGTGCGCATGGTGCCGGCCGAGCAGATCATCGACACGCCCATGGATTTCGACTCCTTGAGCAAGCTGCGCTCGGGTCTCGGCACCGCGGCCGTGATCGTGATGGACAAGTCGACCGACCTGATCCGCGCCATCGCCCGCATCTCCTATTTCTACAAGCATGAGAGCTGCGGCCAGTGCACGCCGTGCCGCGAGGGCACGGGCTGGATGTGGCGCGTGCTCACCCGCATGGCCGAGGGTCGCGCCCACAAGCGCGAGATCGACATGCTCCTCGAAGTGACCAAACAGGTCGAAGGCCACACCATCTGCGCGCTCGGCGACGCAGCCGCATGGCCGATCCAGGGCCTGATCGCGCATTTCCGTCACGAGATCGAAGCGCGCATCGACCAGTATTCGCACAGGGCCGACATTGACGATATCGGCGTCCGCGATCCCGTGAACATGGTCGCGGCGGAGTAAGAGACATGACCAAGCTCATCATCGACGGCAAAGAGATCGATGTCCCCGCCGAATACACGCTGCTTCAGGCGTGCGAGGCGGCCGGCGCCGAGATTCCGCGCTTCTGCTATCACGAGCGGCTGTCGATCGCCGGCAATTGCCGGATGTGCCTCGTCGAGGTGAAGGGCGGCCCGAAGCCGGTCGCGAGCTGCGCCTGGGGCGTGCGCGACTGCCGTCCGGGCCCCAAGGGCGAGCCGCCGGAAATTTCCACGCGTTCGCCGATGGTGAAGAAGGCACGCGAAGGCGTGATGGAATTCCTTCTGATCAACCATCCGCTGGACTGCCCGATCTGTGACCAGGGCGGTGAGTGCGATCTGCAGGACCAGGCGATGGGCTATGGTGTCGACACCAGCCGCTTCGCCGAGAACAAGCGCGCCGTCGAGGACAAATATCTCGGCGCGCTGGTCAAGACCTCGATGAACCGCTGCATCCAGTGCACGCGCTGCGTCCGCTTCTCGGCGGAAGTCGCAGGCGCCCCGGAGATGGGCGCCACGGGGCGTGGCGAGGACATGGAGATCACGACCTATCTCGAGCACGCGCTGACTTCGGAATTGCAGGGCAATCTCGTCGACATCTGCCCGGTCGGCGCGCTGACCTCGAAGCCCTATGCTTTCGCGGCACGCCCCTGGGAGCTCGGCAAGACGCAGTCGGTCGACGTCATGGACGGCGTGGGCTCGGCGATCCGCGTCGACACCCGCGGCCGCGAAGTGATGCGCGTGCTGCCGCGCATCAACGAGGCCGTGAACGAGGAATGGATCTCGGACAAGACCCGCCACGTCGTCGACGGTCTGCGCACCCAGCGGCTCGACCGGCCCTATGTCCGTGAGGCCGGCAAGCTGCGCGCGGCGAGCTGGACGGAGGCCTTTGCCGCGATCGCCGCCAAGGCGGCGCGCACCGACGGCAAGCGCATCGGCGCGATCGCCGGCGATCTCGCCGGTGTCGAGGAAATGTTCGCGCTGAAGGATCTGCTCGCCAAGTTCGGTTCTGGCAATCTGGCGGTGCAGGGCGGCGACGCCTTCGACCCCGCGCTCGGCCGCGGCTCCTACATCTTCAACCCGACGCTGGCGGGCGTCGAGCAGGCGGATGCGCTGCTCATCATCGGCGCGAACCCGCGGAAAGAAGCGGCCGTGTTCAACGCCCGCATCCGCAAGCGCTGGCGTGCCGGCGGCTTCAAGGTCGGCGTGATCGGGGCCAAGCCCGATCTGACCTACGATTACGATCACCTCGGCGCGGGCACCGAGACGCTCGGTGAGCTCGCGGCCGGCAAGCACTCCTTCATGGACGTGCTGAAGAACGCCAAGAATCCGATCATCCTGGTCGGCGCGGGCGCGGCCGCCCGTCACGACGGCGCGGCCATCCTCGCAGCTAGCGCCAAGCTCGCGCTCGATGTCGGCGCGCTCAAGGACGGCTGGAACGGCTTTGGCGTGCTGCACGAGAGCGCCTCACGCGTCGGTGCGCTCGACATCGGCTTCTTCGCAACGGGCGGCGGCCTCAATGCCGCGCAGATGACGACGTTCGGCACGCTCGACCTCTTGTTCCTGCTGGGGGCCGACGAGATCAACGCGCCGGATGGCACCTTCGTCGTCTATATCGGCACCCATGGTGACCGCGGCGCGCACCGCGCCGACGTGATCCTGCCGGCGGCCGCCTACACCGAGAAGTCCGCGATCTACGTCAACACCGAAGGTCGCGTGCAGATGACGGGCCGCGCCGCGTTCCCGCCGGGCGAAGCCCGTGAGGATTGGGCGATCGTCCGCGCGCTGTCCGAGGCGCTCGGCAAGAAGCTCGGCTACGACTCGCTGGCGCAGCTGCGCCAGGCGATCTTCAAGGCCGTGCCGCATTTGATCCGTCTCGACCAGATCGAGGCCGGCTCGGCCGAGCAGATCAAGAAGCTGGCGGGGAAGGGCGGCTCGCCGGAGAAGGCGCCGTTCAAGCCGCTGGTCGAGGACTTCTATTTGACCAACCCAATCGCGCGTGCGTCCGCCGTGATGGCGGAATGCTCGCGCCTCGCCTCCGGGCACATGCTGACCGCAGCGGAGTGAGCGTGATCTGATGGAATTCTTCGAAAGCGCATTCTGGACCGGTTTCCTCTGGCCGCTGATCATCATGATCGCGGAGAGCGTCTTGGTGCTCGTTGTCCTTCTGGTGGCGATCGCCTACATCCTGCTGGCCGACCGCAAGATCTGGGCGGCGGTGCAGATCCGGCGCGGCCCGAACGTGGTCGGCCCCTGGGGCCTGTTCCAGTCCTTCGCCGACCTTCTGAAGTTCGTGCTGAAGGAGCCGATCATCCCGGCCGGCGCCAATAAGGGCGTCTTCCTGCTGGCGCCGCTGGTGTCGTGCGTGCTGGCGCTCGCGGCCTGGGCGGTGATCCCGACCAATCTCGGCTGGGTGATCTCCGACATCAATGTCGGCATCCTCTTCATCTTCGCGATCTCGTCGCTGTCGATCTACGGCATCATCATGGCCGGCTGGTCGTCGAACTCGAAGTATCCGTTCCTGGCCGCGCTGCGCTCGGCGGCGCAGATGGTGTCCTACGAAGTCTCGATCGGCTTCGTCATCATCACGGTGCTGCTCTGCGCCGGCACGCTGAACCTGTCGGCCGTCGTCGAGGCCCAGCACGTCCGCGGCCTTGCCAGCCTGATCGGGCTGCCGCAGCTCACCATCCTGAACTGGTACGTCTGGCCGCTGTTCCCGATGTTCGTGGTGTTCTACGTCTCGGCGCTGGCGGAAACCAACCGTCCGCCCTTCGACCTCGTCGAAGCGGAATCCGAGCTGGTCGCCGGCTTCATGGTCGAATACGGCTCGACCCCGTATCTGCTGTTCATGCTCGGCGAATACGTCGCGATCGTCACGATGTGCGCGATGGCGACGATCCTGTTCCTCGGGGGCTGGCTGCCGCCGGTGGATCTGCCGCCCTTCAACTGGGTGCCGGGCATCATCTGGTTCTCGCTGAAACTGTTCTTCATGTTCTTCCTGTTCGCGATGGCAAAGGCGATCGTGCCGCGCTACCGCTACGACCAACTGATGCGCCTCGGCTGGAAGGTGTTCCTGCCGCTGTCGCTGGCGATGGTGGTCATAGTGGCGGGCGTGTTGCAGTTCGCCGGCATCGCGCCGAAGTGAGGGCCGTCATGGGTATCAACGTCAACGCCACTGCACGCTCGCTTCTGCTGTCGGAATTCGTCTCGGCGTTCTTCCTCGCCATGCGCTATTTCTTCCAGCCGAAGCCGACACTGAACTATCCGTTCGAGAAAGGCCCGATCTCGCCGCGCTTCCGCGGCGAGCATGCGCTGCGCCGCTATCCGAACGGCGAAGAGCGCTGCATCGCCTGCAAGCTGTGCGAGGCGATCTGCCCGGCGCAGGCCATCACCATCGAGGCCGGCCCGCGCCGCAACGACGGTACCCGCCGCACCGTGCGCTACGACATCGACATGGTGAAGTGCATCTATTGCGGCCTCTGCCAGGAGGCCTGTCCTGTGGACGCCATCGTCGAAGGCCCGAACTTCGAGTTCGCGACCGAGACCCGCGAGGAACTGTTCTATGACAAGGCCAAGCTGCTCGCCAACGGCGACCGCTGGGAACGCGAGATCGCGAAAGCGATCGAGCTCGACGCGCCGTACCGGTGAGGTGAGGGCATGATCCTTCCCGCGCTGTTCTTCTATCTCTTCGCCGGCGTCTGCGTCGCCTCGGCGGTGATGGTGATTGTCTCGCGCAATCCCGTGCACTCCGTGCTGTACCTGATCCTGGCCTTCGTCAACGCATCGGGCCTGTTCGTGCTGATGGGCGCCGAGTTCCTCGGCATGATGCTGATCGTCGTCTATGTCGGCGCGGTCGCAGTGCTGTTCCTGTTCGTGATCATGATGCTCGACGTGGACTTCGTCGAGCTGCGCGAAGGTTTCATCCAGTATCTGCCGGTGGGCCTCGTGATCGGCGGCATCTTCCTGTTCGAATTGCTGCTGACCGTCGGTGCCTGGATCATCAACCCGACCCTGAGCAAGACCATCACGGCGCCGATCCCGACCAACGTCTCCAACACCGAGGCGCTGGGCTTGGTCCTCTATACGAAGTACATCCACTACTTCCAGCTTTCGGGCATGGTGCTGCTGGTCGCCATGATCGGCGCCATCGTGCTGACGCTGCGCCACAAGGCGAGCGTGAAGCGGCAGGACATCAACGTTCAGAACGCGCGCACGCCCGAGATGGCGATGGCGATGCGCAAGGTGGCGCCGGGGCAGGGGCTCTCGGATGCCGATGCGGCGGAGTGGGTGAAATGACGATCGGGCTTGGACATTACCTGGCGGTCGGCGCGATCCTGTTCACGCTCGGGATCCTCGGCATCTTCCTGAACCGCAAGAACATCATCGTCATCCTGATGTCGATCGAGCTGATCCTGCTCTCGGTCAACATCAACCTCGTGGCATTCTCGACCTTCCTCGGCGACATCGTCGGCCAGGTCTTCGCGCTGCTGGTGCTCACCGTCGCAGCCGCTGAAGCCGCGATCGGTCTCGCCATCCTGGTGGTCTATTTCCGCAACCGCGGCTCGATCGCGGTTGAGGACGTCAATCTGATGAAGGGCTGAGCTCTCAAATGGTTCAGGCAATCGTTTTCCTGCCTCTGCTGGGCGCCATTCTGGCAGGGCTCATCGCCCTGGCCGGCGCGCATGCCCGCAATCCCTCGGGCGACGAGCTCGATCATCATGGCGACCATGGTCACGGCGATGCGCACGCTTCGGCCGCCCATGATTCACACGGACACGACGATCACGGCCATGACGACCACGGCCACGGCCCGGCCGAGCCGGCCGCGGCCGGCTCGCGCGCTGCCGAGCTGATCACCACCGGGCTGCTGTTCGTCTCGGCCGCGCTGTCATGGATGACGCTGGTCGATGTCGGCTTCATGCACCACGACGCCCGCATCCAGCTGCTGCCCTGGATCTTCTCCGGCGACCTCCAGGTCTGGTGGACGCTACGGGTCGACACGCTCACCGCCGTGATGCTGGTGGTGGTCACGACCGTGTCCTCGCTCGTGCACCTCTATTCCATCGGCTACATGGACGAGGATCCGAACCGGCCGCGCTTCTTCGGCTATCTCAGCCTGTTCACCTTCGCCATGCTGATGCTGGTGACCGCGGACAACCTCGTGCAGCTGTTCTTCGGCTGGGAAGGCGTGGGTCTCGCCAGCTACCTCCTGATCGGCTTCTGGTACCAGAAGCCGTCGGCGAATGCCGCGGCGATCAAGGCTTTCGTCGTCAACCGAGTCGGCGACTTCGGTTTTGCGCTCGGCATCTTCGCGGTCTTCATGCTGGTCGGCTCGACCGATTTCGAGACGATCTTCCATGCCGCGCCCGGCCTCACCGGCAAGACCATCGACTTCCTCGGCTGGCACGTTGACGCGCTGACCCTGACCTGCCTCCTGCTGTTCATGGGCGCGATGGGCAAGTCGGCGCAGTTCCTGCTGCACACCTGGTTGCCGGACGCGATGGAAGGCCCGACCCCTGTGTCGGCGCTGATCCACGCCGCGACCATGGTCACCGCCGGCGTCTTCATGGTGGCGCGCCTGTCGCCGCTGTTCGAACTCGCCCCGACCGCCCAGGCCGTGGTGATGTTCTTCGGCGCGACCACGGCGTTCTTCGCGGCGACCATCGGCCTCGTCCAGAACGACATCAAGCGCATCGTGGCGTACTCGACCTGTTCGCAGCTCGGCTACATGTTTGTGGCGATGGGAGCAGGGGCCTATTCGGTCGGCATGTTCCATCTGTTCACGCACGCCTTCTTCAAGGCGCTGCTGTTCCTGGGTTCCGGCTCGGTGATCTACGCGATGCACCACGAGCAGGACATCCGCAACATGGGCGGCCTCTGGAAGAAAATCCCCTACACCTATGCGGTGATGGTGGTCGGCACGCTGGCGCTGACCGGCTTCCCGCTCACGGCCGGTTATTTCTCCAAGGACGCCATCATCGAAGCGGCCTACGCCTCGCATAATCCGTTCGGGGTGTACGGCTTCTTGATGACGATCGTCGCCGCCGGCCTGACCTCGTTCTACTCCTGGCGCCTGATCTTCAAGACCTTCCACGGCGAGCCGCATGACGAGCATCACTACGAGGCCGCGCACGAGGCCCCGCTCTGGATCCTGATCCCGATCGGCGTGCTCGCCGTCGGCTCGTTCGTTGCCGGCTTGCCGTTCAAGGAGCTGTTCGCCGGTCACGGCGTCGAGGAATTCTTCCGCGAGTCCGTGAAGATGAACCCGCATATCATCGAGGAGATGCACCACATCCCCGAGACCATCGCGTTCCTGCCGACGGTGATGATGGTGCTGGGCTTCCTCGTCTCGTACCTGTTCTACATCCGGCGGCCCTATCTGCCGGTCGAGCTCGCGAACACGCAGCCGATGCTGTACCAGTTCCTGCTCAACAAATGGTACTTCGACGAGCTCTACGACATCATCTTCGTCCGTCCGGCGAAGTGGATCGGCTATCAGCTCTGGAAGAAGGGCGACGGCTTCATCATCGACGGCTTCGGCCCCGACGGCGTCTCGGCCCGCGTGCTGGACGTCACCCGCAACGTCGTGAAGATCCAGACCGGTTATCTCTATCACTACGCATTCGCCATGCTGATCGGTGCCGCCGGCCTGATCACCTGGTTCATGTTCGGCTTTGGAGGCCAGTAAATGACGACCTGGCCCATCCTATCGGTCACCACGTTCCTGCCGCTGGTCGGCGCGCTGATCGTCTACTTGAGCCGCGGCGATGACGAGGCGGCCAAGCGCAACTCGCGCTGGATCGCGCTCTGGACCACGCTGATCACCTTCGCGGTGTCGGTGATCCTGGTCATGCGCTTCGACCCCGGCAATCCCGACTTCCAGTTCGTCGAGAAGGCGAACTGGCTCGCGACCGGGATCACCTACCACATGGGCGTCGACGGCATCTCGCTGCCGCTGGTGATCCTCACCACCGCCGTGATGCCGTTCTGCATCATCGCGAGCTGGAAGGCGATCAGCATCCGCGTCCGCGAATACATGATGGCGTTCCTGATCCTGGAAACGCTGATGATCGGCACCTTCTCGGCGCTCGATCTCGTGCTGTTCTACCTGTTCTTCGAAGGCGGCCTGATCCCGATGTTCCTGATCATCGGCGTCTGGGGCGGCCCGCGCCGGGTCTATGCATCGTTCAAGTTCTTCCTCTACACGCTGCTCGGCTCGGTCCTGATGCTGCTCGCCATCATGGCGCTGTACTGGAACGGCGGCACCACTGATATCCCGACCCTGATGCACACCGCCGTGCCGCGGTCGTTGCAGACCTGGGCTTGGCTCGCGTTCTTCGCCTCCTTCGCGGTGAAGATGCCGATGTGGCCGGTGCACACCTGGCTGCCGGACGCGCACGTCGAAGCGCCGACGGCGGGCTCGGTGGTCCTGGCCGCGATCCTCTTGAAGATGGGCGGCTACGGCTTCCTGCGCTTCTCGCTGCCGATGTTCCCGCTGGCCTCGCACGATTTCGCGCCGTTCGTGTTCACGCTCTCGGCTATCGCCATCATCTACACCTCGCTGGTGGCATTGATGCAGGAGGACATGAAGAAGCTGATCGCGTACTCCTCGGTCGCGCATATGGGCTTCGTCACCATGGGCATCTTCGCCGGCACCATGCAGGGCGTCGCCGGCGGCGTGTTCCAGATGATCTCGCACGGCATCGTGTCCGGCGCGCTGTTCCTCTGCGTCGGCGTCGTCTACGACCGTCTGCACACCCGCGAGATCGCGGCCTATGGCGGCCTCGTCAACCGGATGCCGCTCTACGCGATGACCTTCATGGTCTTCACCATGGCCAATGTCGGTCTGCCCGGCACCAGCGGCTTCGTCGGCGAGTTCATGACGCTGCTCGGCACCTTCAAGGTCTCGATCCCGACAGCGTTCTTCGCCAGCTTCGGCGTGATCCTGTCGGCGGCCTATGCGCTGTGGCTCTATCGCAAGGTCGTGTTCGGCGCGATGGTCAAGCCGTCGCTGGCGAGCATGAAGGATCTCACCTTGCGGGAGTGCGTGATTCTGTTCCCGATGATCGCGCTGACGATCCTGTTCGGCGTCTATCCGAAGCCGGTGCTCGACATGTCGGCCGCCTCGGTCCAGCAACTCGTCAACAATTACAACACCGCTGTGACGGCCGTGAAGGCCGCCGCACTGCTCCAGTGATCGGGCAGGTCAGGATATCGCCATGAGCTTTGAGACTGCAGGTTATCAACTGGCGCCGGTGCTGCCCGAGATCGTGCTGGCGATCGGCGCCATGGCTCTGCTGATGCTGGGCGCCTATCGCGGGCAGGGGACGACCGGTGCGATCACCTCGCTGGCGGTCGTGCTCCTGGTCGTGGTCGGCGTGCTCGAATACATGCTGCCCGCGGGCAAGCAGGTGACCTTCGGCGGCAGCTTCATCGTCGACGATTTCGCGCGTTTCATGAAGATCCTGGCCCTGATCGGCTCGGCGGTGACGCTGGTGCTGTCGACCGAGTTCCTGTCCGACCCGTCGCGCCGCATCTTCGAATATTCCATCCTGGTGCTTCTCTCGACGCTCGGCATGATGGTGCTGATCTCGGCCGGCGATCTGATCTCGCTCTATCTCGGCCTCGAGCTGATGTCGCTGGCGCTCTACGTCGTCGCCGCCTCCAACCGCGACAACGCCAAGTCCACCGAAGCCGGCTTGAAGTATTTCGTCCTCGGCGCGCTGTCCTCGGGCATGCTGCTCTACGGCGCTTCGCTGATCTACGGCTTCACCGGCACGGTCAGCTTCACCGGCATCGCCGCGGCGGCGACGGTCTCGAATGTCGGCCTGGTGTTTGGCCTGGTCTTCCTGCTCGTCGGCCTGTGCTTCAAGGTTTCGGCGGTGCCGTTCCACATGTGGACGCCCGACGTCTACGAGGGCGCGCCGACCCCGGTCACCGCCTTCTTCGCCTCGGCGCCGAAGGTCGCCGCGCTCGCCGTGTTCACCCGCGTCACGCTGACCGCTTTCCCGGGCATCGTCTCGCAATGGCAGCAGATCCTGGTGTTCGTGTCGATCGCCTCGATGGCGCTCGGCTCCTTCGCCGCGATCGGCCAGACCAACATCAAGCGCCTGATGGCCTATTCCTCGATCGGCCACATGGGTTTTGCCTTGGTCGGCCTCGCTTCGGGCACGGTCGAGGGCGCGCAGGGTGTCCTGATGTACATCGTGATCTACGTCGCGATGACGCTGGGCTCGTTCTCGATCATCCTCGCCATGCGCCGCAACGGCCAGGCCGTCGAAGAGATCCGCGATTTCGCGGGTCTGTCGCGAACCAATCCGCTGCTCGCCTTCATGTTCGCGATGCTGCTGTTCTCGCTCGCCGGCATTCCGCCGCTCGCCGGCTTCTTCGCCAAATGGTACGTGTTCGTCGCGGCCATCAAGGCGAATTTGTTCACGCTCGCCGTCGTCGGCGTGCTGACCAGCGTGGTCGGCGCCTACTACTATCTCGCCATCGTCAAGACGATGTATTTCGACGAGCCGGCCGGCCAGGTCGATCCGGTGCGCGTCGAGGTGAAGACGGTGCTGGCGGTTTTCGGCCTGTTCAACATCCTGTTCGCGCTGTTCGCAGGTCCCGTGGTGAGCGTCGCCTCCGCCGCGGCAAAGTCGCTGTTCTAGGATGGCTTTCGCGCTCGGTCCTCGCGCATTGTCGGCGGGCTACAGGCTCGCAGCTTTCGAGCGGACCGGCTCGACCAATACCGAGGCGATCGAGCGCGCCAGGGCCGGGGAGCGCGGCCCGATGTGGTTCGTCACGTCGGAGCAGACCGCCGGCCGCGGCCGCCGTCAGCGCCCCTGGATCGCGCCGCGCGGCAATCTCGCCGCCAGCGTCCTCGAAGTCCTGGACGTGGCGCCGGCAATTGCCGCCACCATCGGCTTTGCCGCCGGTCTCGCCGAAGAAGCCGCGCTCGAGAAGGTCAGCCTCGAGGCTGCGCTCCGCCTCGGCGAGGGCCGCCCCCGCTATGCCCTGAAATGGCCCAATGACGTCCTGGCCAACGGCAAGAAGCTGGTCGGCATCGGCCTGGAGGCGGAGGCCATCGGCGATCGCCTTGCCATCGTCGTCGGCATCGGCACCAATGTCGTCGCCGCGCCCGAGGGTACCCCGACGCCCGCGGTATCGCTCGCCGCGCTCGGCGTCCAGATCAGCGCGGAAGAGCTGTTCGCGGCGCTGTCCGACGCCTGGGTCGAGTTCCGCGGCATCTGGGACAACGGCCGCGGCTTTGCCGAGATACGCAAGCTGTGGCTGGCGCGCGCCGCCGGCCTCGGCGAGAAGGTCGCAATCCATACGGGGACGATGACGCTGGAAGGCATTTTTGACAGCATCGACGACACCGGCTGCCTGATCGTCCGCACCCCGGAGGGCCGCCGCGTGCCGGTGGCCGCAGGCGAGGTGTTCTTCGGTCCGGTCCGCTCGGTGGGAGCTGCGTGATGGCGAAGCCCGAGGAACTGGTATTTGCGCCGCTCGGCGGCGTCGGCGAGATCGGCATGAACCTGTCGATCTACGGCCTCGGCAACCGCCAGCAGCGCGCGTGGATGGCGGTCGATCTCGGCGTCTCCTTCGGCGACGAGGAGCATCTGCCGGGCATCGACCTGATCATGCCCGACATCTCCTTCCTGGAGAAGGAGCGCAAGAACCTGATGGGCCTCGTGCTGACCCACGCCCATGAGGACCATTTCGGCGCCATCATCGATCTCTGGCCGAAGCTGAAATGCCCGATCTATGCGACGCAGTTCAGCGCCGCCTTGTTCGAGGCCAAATGCGCCGCCGAGCGCAACGCGCCGAAGATCCCGGTGACGGTGGTGCCGTCGGGCGGCCGCATCGACGTCGGCCCGTTCAACGTCGAGTTCATCCCCGTCGCGCATTCCATTCCGGAAGCGCACGCGCTGGCGATCCACACCTCGGCCGGCACGGTGCTGCACACCGGCGACTGGAAGATCGACCCGACCCCGACTTTGGGGCGTCCGACCGACGAGAAGCGGCTGCGCGAGCTCGGCGACGAGGGCCTGCTCGCCCTGATCGGCGATTCCACCAATGCGGTGCGCGACGGCCGCTCGCCCTCGGAAGCCGAGGTCGCCCGGACCATCATCGACCTCGTCAAATCGGCCAAGGGCCGCGTTGCCGTGACCACGTTCGCCTCCAACGTCGCGCGCATCAAGGCCGTCGCCGCCGCTGCGAAAGCCGCCGACCGCGAGGTCGTCGTGGTCGGCCGCGCCATGGAGCGCGTGGTGCAGGTCGCGCGCGAGACCGGCTATCTCGACGGCGTGCAGAATTTCCGCTCGCCCGAGGTCTACGGCCATCTGCCGCAGGACAAGGTGCTGGCGCTGTGCACCGGCAGCCAGGGCGAGCCGCGCGCCGCGCTCGCGCGCATCGCCAATGACGACCATCCCGAGATCACGCTCAACCGCGGCGACAGCGTGATCTTCTCCTCGCGCACCATTCCCGGCAACGAGAAGGCCGTCGGCTCGATCATCAACAACCTCGTGCTGCAGGGCGTCGAGATCATCACCGACCGCGACGCGCTGGTCCACGTTTCCGGCCATCCCCGCCGCGACGAATTGCGCGACCTGATCGGCTGGACCAGGCCGCAGCTGCTGATCCCCGTCCATGGCGAGGCCCTGCATCTGCACGAGCACGCCAAGCTCGCGCGCGCCGCCGGCGTGCCGCGGGTGCTGGTCTGCCGCAACGGCGACCTCGTCAAGCTCGGCCCGGGCGATCCCGGTATCGTCGGCGAGGTCCCGTCGGGCCGTCTCTACAAGGACGGCACGATTCTGGAGGATTCCAAGTCCCGCGCCGTGGTCGAGCGGCGCCGCATGGCGTTTTCCGGCTGCGCCTTCGTCGCCATCGCCATGACCGAGCAGGGCGAGCTCGCCGACGATCCCGAGGTCGATCTGGTCGGCATCCCCGAGAAGAACCGGGCCGGCGAGCCCTTCGACGACATCGTCTTCGATGCCGTGGTCTCCACAGTCGAGGGCCTGCCGAAGGCGCGCCGCCGCGATGCGGACGCACTGGCTGAATCGGTGCGACGCGCTGTCCGGGCCGTCATCAACGAACATTGGGGCAAAAAGCCCCCCTGTCTGGTACACGTACTGACAGTCTAACGGGAGAGAACCATGCTGGGCCGGCTCAATCATGTCGCGATCGCGACCAAGGATGCCGTCAAGGCCGCGAAGATCTACGGCGCCGCGTTCGGCGCGCAGATCTCCGATGCCGTGCCGTTGCCCGAGCACGGCGTCATCACGGTGTTCGCCACGCTCCCCAACACCAAGATCGAGTTCATCGAGCCGCTTGGCGAGGCCTCGCCGATCGCAAAATTCGTCGAGCGCAACCCGGACGGCGGCATCCACCATGTCTGCTACGAGGTCGTCGACATCATTGCCTCGCGCGACACGCTGGTGAAGGAGGGGGCAAGGGTGCTCGGCGACGGCACGCCGAAGATCGGCGCGCATGGCAAGCCGGTGCTGTTCTTGCACCCGAAGGACTTTTCCGGTGCGCTGGTCGAAATCGAGCAGGCGTAAGGCCGTCCCATGGCGATCCAGATATCAACCGCGATCGCGATCTACTTCGTCATCTGGTGGGTCGCGCTGTTCGTGACGCTGCCGTTCGGCGTGCGCAGCCAGCACGAGGACGGCGTCGGCGCGCCCGGCACCGACCCCGGTGCGCCGATCCTGACCCGGATGGGCGGCAAGCTGATCTGGACCACGATCATCTCGGCAATCATCTATGGGATCGCCATGGTCGCCTATCACGCGGGCTATCTCTCCATCGAGCGCCTGTCGAAGCTGATGGGCATGCCGTTCTAGATTTTTTCATTTATATTGTTTCGAGGGGGAACGAATGACTTTTCAGAGGATCGTCATCGCGCTTCTGGTGCTGATCGTCGCCGGCCTCGGCGCCATCGGCTATGTCGAGTGGAAGATGGCGGTGCAGGTGCGAACGCTGAAAGCGTTCGTCGAGGGCTATGTCTTCAACGAGGCCGTGATGGCCTGCGAGCAGGCCAAGAGCTCGACGCCGTTCAAATGGAACGGCGGCAAGAGCACCTCGGTGATCGGGCTGAACTCGGTCAAAACAGACAAATACAATGTCAGCGCCAGCTACACGCTGGTGGCGGATCTCGTTTATTGTGATTACGATCCCATCAAAAGAAAGGCCGAGATCGGCTCGAGCTTCTTGGAGCGGGAGTAACGGTCCGGCCCATAGAGCATGATCCGGAAAGGTGTGACGGGCCTTTTCCGAGGAGATCATGCTCAAATAGGAGTGGGATGGGATCGTCATGGCGCAGGGGCAGGGGGACTACCGGATTCTGCATGAGGCGGCCTTGCGGGACTATCTCGCGGGCCTGCCGGACCTCAAGGCGCTCCTCGGCGGCGATCCCGCCGGCTGGACAATCGCCGAGGTCGGCGACGGCAATCTCAATCTCGTCTTCATCGTCAAGGGCGCGCGGGGCGGCGTCGCCGTGAAGCAGGCGCTGCCTTACGTCCGCCTCGTCGGCGAAAGCTGGCCGCTGCCGTTGTCGCGGGCTCATTACGAATATCTGGCGCTATCGAAGCAGGCCCAGCTCGCACCCGGCCTCGTGCCGGCTTTGCTGCATCACAACGAGAATCTGGCGCTGACGGTGATGGAGCTGCTCGAGCCCCACATCATCATGCGCAAGGGGCTGGTTGCGGGAACGCAATATCCCGGCTTCGTCGGTGACATCACCACGTTCATGGCGCGGACGCTGTTCTTCACCTCCGACCTCGCGCTGTCCGCAGCCGAAAAGAAAGAGGGCATCGCGGCTTTCGCCGGCAACCACGCGCTCTGCAAGATCACCGAGGATCTGATCTTCACCGATCCGTACCGTATCGCCGAGCAAAACCGCTGGACCGCGCCGTATCTCGATGCGCACGCGGCAAGCCTGCGCGAGGACATGGAGCTGCACGTCGCGATCTCCCGGCTCAAGCTGAAGTTCATGGCAAGCCCTGAGGCGCTGCTGCACGGCGATCTCCACACCGGGTCGATCATGGTCACGGAGAGCCAGACGCGGGTGATCGATCCCGAATTCGCGTTCTACGGCCCGATGGGGTTCGACGTCGGCGCCGTGCTCGCCAACCTCCTGATGGCCTATTTCGCCTCTGCCGGCCACGAGCGCACGCCGGGCGAGCGGGCCGCGTTCGAGGCCTGGGTTCTGAAGACGGTGGAAGCGGTGTGGAGCGAGTTTGCGCGCAAATTCCTCGAGCTTTGGCGCGCCGGCGCCGCAGGCGATGCCTATCCCGCCTCGCTCTTCGCCGGCGAGAAGGGCGCCGCGCGGCTGGAGGCCGAGCGGCAATCCTACATGCAGCGCCTGTTCGCTGACACCATCGGCTTCGCCGCGGCGAAGATCATCCGCCGCATCTTCGGCCTCGCCCACAATATCGACTTCGAGCTGATCGAGGATGCGAAGAAGCGGGCGGAGAGCGAGGCGCGCGCCGTGCGGCTCGCGCGCGGGATGATGGTGGAGGCGGCGGCGTTTCGGACGATCGCCGATGTTACGGGTGCTGCGCGAAAGCTGAGGGACTGGCAGCCGGAATTGTCCGGCTGAAGACGTCGCGCGAGGAGCGCGCTCCACGCTCCGTCATTGCGAACGCAGCGAAGCAATTCGGAATCGCTGGGGGGGAAGGGGGTCCATCGGCTGCTCGTCCGATGACGCACCGCGTCAATCAGCGGCTTGCATCGCTGGGTGGATGCAACCTGACCCTCCGGAGTTCTCTCGAAGGGCCGGCCTCCCGGAACAGACATTGGTCTCCAGCAAAAACGAAGCTTGCATTCGATGGGCTGCGAATGATCAAATCTCTGATCGGGATGCACCTGCGTTGTTGGGGGACACATGATGTTCAGGATGATTGCGATCGTCGCGGGGTTGGGGCTGGCGCTCGCCGGCGCGGCGGAGGCCCAGACGCCGCGCAAGGGCGGAACCATCCGCATGACGGCGCCCTACGGATCGAGCTTCACCAGCCTCGACATTCACACCACGCAGCGCGCCCAGGACGAGATCTACGCCAAGGCGCTGCATCGCTCGCTCTACATCTGGAATTCCGCGGAAGGCAAACCGGTTCTGGAACTCGCCAAGGAGGACGTGGTCTCCGGCGGCGGTCTCGTTCACACCTTCAAGCTGCGCGACGACGCCTATTTCCACAACGGCCGCAAGATGACGGCCGACGATATCATCTGGTCCTACAACCGCATCATGGACGGCACCAAGGCGTTTCCCGGCGCGCGATACGTCCGCGTGATCGAGGGCGCGGCCGCGGTCGAAAAGGGCCAGGCCAAGGAGATCTCCGGCCTGAAGAAGATCGACGATTTCACCATCGAGATGAAGCTGACCGAGAAGGTTGACCCCGGCTTCTACTTCTTCACCGCGTTGACCTCGATCTATCCGGCCGACGAGGGCGCCAAGGAGAGCTTCATCCAGAAGCCGATCGGCCTCGGACCGTTCAAGTTCGTCGAGCATGTGCCGGGATCGCGCATCGTGCTGGAGCGGTGGGACCGGTTCTACAAGCCCGGCAAGCCCTACGCCGACAAGATCATCGTGGCGGTCATGGGCGAGGCCGCGGCCCGCGACGTCGCTTTCCGCAACAAGGAGATCGACACCTCGGTTCTGGGACCTGCGCAATACGTCGCCTATCAGTCCGATGCCGCCCTCAAGGGCACCATCGTCGAGGTCGCCGAGGTCTTCACGCGCTATATGGGCATGAATCCCACGTTCAAGCCGTTTGCCGACAAGCGCGTCCGGCAAGCGATCAACTACGCGATCGATACCGATTTGATCATCAACAAGCTGGTCAAGGGCAAAGCCTACCGCGCCACCAGCTGGCTGCCGCTGACCGCTCCGGCCTACGACAAGGCCATGAAGCCGTACCCCTACGATCCCGCCAAGGCCAAGCAGCTGCTCACTGAAGCCGGCTATCCCCAAGGCTTCGAATTCGAATGGACCACCAGCCAGAACGAGAGCTGGGGCCTGCCGATCGTCTCGGCCATCATCCCGATGCTGGACAAGGTCGGCATCAAGGCGAAGGTCAAGCAGGTCGAGACCGCGGTGCTGGCGGAGGT
Source organism: Bradyrhizobium sp. WYCCWR 12699 (assembly GCF_032144035.1). Lineage (NCBI taxonomy): Bacteria > Pseudomonadati > Pseudomonadota > Alphaproteobacteria > Hyphomicrobiales > Nitrobacteraceae > Bradyrhizobium > Bradyrhizobium sp. WYCCWR 12699. The sequence continues at coordinate 44,063 of NZ_JAVTJN010000039.1, read as the reverse complement.
GGTTCGCACCGGCGACTACCAGGCCTTCATCTATTCCCAGGCGAGCGGCCCGGATCCGCTGGCTGCCCTCAAATGCTTCCACTCGTCGACGCCGCAGCCGGCGTGCAACTACATGAGCTTCAAGAACGCCGATTTCGACAAGATCATCGACGAAGCCGGGCAGGCCGACGATCCCGCCAAGCGCATCCAGCTGCTGCAGAAGGCCAACGCGCTGCTCTATGAAGAGGCCCCGGTCTGGTTCTTCAACTACAACAAGGCGGTCATGGCGGTGCAGCCGTGGCTCAAGGGGATTCAGCTGAACGCGACGGAGCTGACCCATCAGAACGTCGAAGACCTCTGGGTCGACGAGACCTCGCCCGCGAAGTGACCTGCGCTCTCGCGCTCCCTCCATCGCCTCGCACGATGGAGGGAGAGAGGAATGGTGCCGATGCTCTCCTTCCTGATCCGTCGCTTGCTGCAGACCATCCCGACCGTGCTGGCCGTCGTGCTGCTGGTTTTCGTGCTGTTCAGCGTCGTTCCCGGCAGCATCGTTTCCTCCATGAGCGACGACAGCGATCCGCAGGTCGAGCTGCGCATGAAGAAGCAGCTCGGTCTTGACCAGCCCGTCTATGTGCGTTTCGGAACCTACATCGCCCAGCTCGCGATCGGCGATTTCGGCACCTCGTTCCGGACGCGGGAACAAGTCACGACCATGATCGCCAAGCGGGCATGGCCGACGCTGCAGCTGATCTTCGCGGCCATGGCGTTTGCGATTGTGATCGGCGTTCCCCTGGGGTTCATCGCGGCGCTGAAGCCCGGCGGCATCGTCGATACGGTCGCGATGGTCGTGGCGGTATCGGGCCTGTCCATCGCCAAATTCTGGCTTGGCCTCGTCCTGATGTACCTGTTCGCGTTGAAGCTCGGCTGGCTGCCGAGCTTCGGCTATGGCGACGGCGGATTGAAATATCTGCTGCTGCCGGCCATCACCCTCGGCGTCTCGCCGATGGCGCTGTTTGCCCGGACGACGCGGGCCGCGGTTCTGGAGATCATGACGGCTGATTTCGTCCGCACGGCGCGCTCCAAGGGTATGAGCGAAATCAGGGTCGTGAAGTGGCACGTGATGCGCAATGCGCTCGTCATCATCCTCACGACCGTCGGCCTGCAATTCGGCGGGTTGATGGGGCAGGCGGTCGTGGTCGAGAAGCTGTTCTCTTGGCCGGGCATCGGCTCGCTGCTGGTCGACAGCGTCCTGCAGCGCGACATTCCGGCCGTTCAGGGCTCCATTCTTGTGGTGGTGCTAGCCTTTCTCGCGATCAATCTGCTGATCGACGTGCTCTACGGCGTGATCGATCCCAGGATCAGATACGCATGAAGCTCCGCGCCAATCTCGTCATCGGTGGCGTTTTGTTCGCGCTGGCGATCGTGGTCGGCCTGCTGGCGCCGTGGATCGCGCACACCGATCCCGTCATGGACGCTAACCTGATGAATGCGGAAGAGCCGCCGAGCTGGACCTGGTGGTTCGGCACTGACGACCAGGGCCGCGACATCTATTCCCGCGTCGTGTACGGCGCGCGGGTCTCGCTGACGGTCGGCATCATCTCGCAGCTCATCAACAGCGTGATCGGCGTGGCCTTGGGGCTCAGCGCCGGCTATTTCGGCGGCTGGTGGGACGATGTCGTCAACGCCCTGACCAATCTCATGCTCGCGATCCCGTCGCTGATCTTCGCGCTGGCCATCATGGCGGTGCTCGGCCCCGGCCTGACCAGCCTGTTGATCGCGCTCGGGCTGACCAACTGGTCCTTCACCTGCCGGATCGCGCGGGCCTCGGCGCTGTCGCTGCGGAGCCAGGGCTATGTGCAGGCGGCGACCGTGCTCGGCTATGGCGATCTGCGCATCATGATCACCCAGCTCCTGCCGAACATGCTCGGACCGCTCATCGTGATCGGCACGCTCGGCATGGGCAGCGCGGTGTTGTCCGAAGCCGCCTTGTCGTTCCTCGGCCTCGGCGTCCGGCCGCCCTTTCCAAGCTGGGGCAGCATGCTGTCGGACGCGCGTGACCAGATCACGACGGCGCCGTGGCTCTCGGTATTTCCGGGCCTTGCCATCTTCCTGACGGTGCTCGGCCTCAATTTGCTCGGTGACGGCCTGCGTGACATTCTCGATCCGCAATCGCGGAGCCGGCGCACATGACCGGCGCGCCGCTGATCGAAGTCGAGGACCTGCGTATCGATCTCGATGACGGATCCAGCAGGATGCCCGCGGCGGAGGGCGTCTCGTTCCGCATCGACCGCGGCGAGACCTTCGGCCTCGTCGGCGAATCCGGCTGCGGCAAGAGCATCACGGCGCTCGCTTTGATCGGCCTGCTGCGGCATCCCCTGTCGATCGGTGGCGGTGTGATCCGGTTCGACGGAAAAGAGATCCAGCATCTTTCGGCAGCCAGACAGCGCGAGTTGCGCGGCAACCGGATCTCGATGATCTTCCAGGAGCCAATGACGGCGCTGAACCCGGTCTCGCCCGTGGGCCGCCAGATCGCCGAGATGTTCGTGCTGCACAAGGGCAAGAGCTGGCGGGAAGCCAACCGGCTGGCGGTCGAGGCACTGGCAAGCGTCCGCGTGCCCGCGCCGGAGCGGCGGGTGAAGGACTATCCGCACCAGCTGTCCGGCGGCATGCGCCAGCGCGTGATGATCGCCATCGCGCTGGCCTGCGGCCCGGATCTGTTGATCGCCGACGAGCCGACCACCGCGCTCGACGTGACCGTGCAGGCCGAGATCATCGAGCTGATGCGCAATCTATGCGCCGAGCGGGGAACGGCGATCCTGATGATCAGCCACGATCTCGGCCTCGTCGCCAATGTCTGCCGCCGCGTCGCGGTGATGTATGCCGGCCGCATCGTCGAGGAGCGCGGTTCGGCCGATATTTTCCGCGCGCCCTCGCATCCCTATACGCAAGGTCTGGTGGCCTCGCTGCCGCGGCTCGGCAGCCGCGCCGCGCTCGGGCGTGCCAGGCTCCGGGAGATCGCGGGCGTCGTGCCCGCCATCACGAATTTCCCCGATGGCTGCCGGTTCAATCCGCGCTGCACGCAGGCGACGGAGATTTGCCGGACGGTCGTACCGGAGACCGATGTGCTGGAGGCGGGCGGTCTGGTGAGGTGTCATCACCATGCATGAGCCGCAAAACATGCCGGGTGAGCACGGGGCCGGCGACGATCTCATTCTCAGCGTCGAGGATCTCGCGGTTCATTTTCCGCTCGGCGGCGGCCTGCTGGGCCGCGGCCGGCGGCTGCTGCGTGCCGTGGACGGCGTCGACCTCAAGCTGAAGCGAGGCGAATGCCTCGGCCTCGTCGGCGAATCCGGCTCAGGCAAGTCGACGGTCGCCTTGTCGATCCTTGGCCTGCTGACGCCGACGCGCGGCCGCATCGTGCTGGACGGGGAGGTCGTGAGGACCAGGCAATCCGGCGACCGCAAGGCGTTGGCGCGCACCGTGCAAATGGTGTTTCAGGACCCCTACGCCTCGCTCAATCCCCGCCAAACGGTTCGCCGCACGTTGGAGGACCCCCTGCGGGTGCACGGGGTGACGGCGAAGAGCGAGATCGAGGACCGCGTCGCCGCCATGCTGCGGCATGTCGGCCTGCGGCCCGAACAGGCGGGCCGCTATCCGCACGAATTCTCCGGCGGCCAGCGCCAGCGCATCGGCATTGCCCGGGCCCTGATCCTCAATCCCAAGATCGTCATCTGCGACGAGCCAGTGTCGGCGCTCGACGTCTCGATCCGCGCCCAGATCATCAATCTGCTGCTGGAATTGAAGGAGACGCTTGGGCTCTCCTACATCATGATCAGCCACGACCTCGGCGTGGTCGAGCACATGAGCGACCGTGTCGCCGTGATGTATCTCGGCCGTATCGTCGAGAACGGCCACTGGCGCGAGATCTTCGAACGGCCCGCGCACCCCTACACGCAGGCCCTGATCGCCGCCATCCCCGATCCCTTGCACCACGCCCCGCTGGCGACCACAGGCGGTGACCTTCCCAACCCGCTCAATCCACCCAACGGCTGCGCCTTCAGCCCGCGCTGTCGTCACGCGGAAGCAGTGTGCCGGCACGAGCCGGGGCCGGTGCTGGAGACGCGCCCCGACGGGCACGCGGTGCGGTGCTGGCGGAGCGAGGAGATTGCGGGTCAGGGAGTACCGGTCTCCAGCGAAAGCCGGCACCCGGGGTACGGGCCGTCCGCTGGGTGAATCTGTCCTCTGCTACTGGCTTGATCGAGCGATCGCTCCCTCGGCCTGCAGGTCCGGGATATCAGATGCTGCGTACCCGATTTCGCGAAGTATTTCTTCGGTGTGTTCGCCGATGAGAGGCGACCGGCTGCGGCCGCTGGGTTGGCTGGAAAGGGACGGAGTGCCAGGTAGCTGGGCGATGGCGATTGTGCCGACGCCGGGATGTTCGACGTAATTCACCGCATTCGCGGCCTTGGTCTGGGCGTGATCGAGAAAATCTCCATAGGTCTGCACCGGCGCATTCATGACGCCTGCCGCCGTCAATCTCTCGGTCCAATAGGCGGTCGGTTGTTTGGCGAATTCCTCTCGCAGGATCGGGAGCAGGGAAGCTTCGTTCTCGATCCTGAGTTCGCGGCCTTGGTAGATCGGATCGGCCGCCAGTTCGGGTCGACCAATGACCTCGCACAGGGCGACAAAGTGTTGTTCGCGCATGGCCGTGATATTGAGGTAGCCGTCAGTGGTGCGCATGGTCGCCACAGGAGAGTAAAGAGGCTGTGGCTCGCCAGCTTCCAGATGATATTCCATGATCTTTGCCGCCTGGAATGCCGCTGCCGCCTGCATCAGGCTCACTTCGATATGGCAGCCGGCACCAAACCTGAATTTTCGAACCAGAGCGGTCGCTGCCGACTGGAAAGCGTAGAGACCGGTCACGACATCGACAGGGATCATGGTGAGGCGGTTGGGCACGCCGTCGCTTGACCGAGCGACGGTCATCAGTCCCGAATACGCCTGAATCACCGCGTCGGTCACCGGCAGCATCGCGTTAGGACCCTGGCTGCCAAATCCGTTGATCGACAAGTATACGACGTCCGGATTGACGGACATCGCTTCCTCATAGCCGAGACCATATTTCGCCATCACGCCTGGCCGAAAGGCTTCGATGACGACATCGCTCGTCTTCATGAGCATCCGGGCGACTTCAAGCCCGCGTGGCTTGGTCAGATCGAGAGCGATCGATCGCTTGCCCCGATTGAAGGCGATCGAATGTGCCGTGTTCTGGCCATAGGGCCGGCCAAGGGTGCGTCCCCAATCTCCGCCGATGGGTTCGACCTTGATAACGTCGGCGCCATGCTGAGCCAGCAGCATGGCGCTGTGAGGTCCGGCGATGCCTTGGCTGAAATCCAGAACACGAATTCCGCTGAAAGCTTCCTGGTCGGTCATGCTGATCATGCTCTGGCGCATCTATTCGAGAGGAACATTGGCGGTCTTGACGACAGCCGACCATTTTTTGATCTCAGCCTCGACGAAGCGGGTGAAGTCAGCGCCCGACAATTTGCCGGGGGCGACGCCCTGTGTCGCGAACTTTTCGGCAATAGCTTGAGAGGCCAGAATTTCATTCATCACCTCGACCATTCGTGCATAGGCAGCATTGCCATTGGCTGCGGGCATGTACATGCCAAACCACGCGGTGGCCTCAAAACCCCTAACGCCGGCTTCGTCGAGCGTCGGAACGCCGGGAAGTGACGCCGCACGCGTCATGCTGGTGACGGCGAGCACGCGGATGTTGCCGGCCGAAGCGGCCGGGAGCACGGTCGGGAGCGTGTCGAACATGATCGGGATATGGCCGCCAAGCAGATCGTTCATTGCGGGGGCGGCGCCCTTGTAGGGAATGTGAACGATGTCGATGCCAGCCATTTGCTTGAAGAGCTCGCCGGACAGATGGTTGGCGCCGCCGATACCCGAGGAGCCAAAAGACAACTTGCCCGGATATTTCTTCGCCATGGCGATAAGCTCGCCGACGCTTTTCGCGGGAAAGTCCTTGGAAACCACGAGCGCATTGGGTGCACTGGCGACCACGGCCACGGGTGCAAACGCTACCTCGGTGTCATATGGCAGCTTGCGGAAAAGGCTGGGATTGATGACGTGATGAGTTGCGGTGATCAGCAGGACGCTGCCGTCGGCCGGAGATTTCGCGACCATCTCGGAGCCGATAGTGCCCGACGCGCCGGCGCGGTTTTCTACGATAATCGAGACGCCGAGTTTTTCGCTGAGCTGTTGTGCAATCAAGCGGGCCAGAATGTCGGTCGTGCCGCCCGCCGGGAACGGAACCACGATCTTGATCTGGCTCGGTGGAAATTGCTGGGCGAATACCGGGCTCGGCGGGATCGTGAGCGACAGCAGCGCCAATCCGGCCAGCCAGAGCATTCTGGCCCTTGCAATCCAGTTCATGTCGTCCTCCCTTCGAACGCTTGGAGCGCGCTCTTTTTGGTATGATTGACGCAAGCGTCTTGCGCGTTCGATGCCGGATCAGGCCGCGACTGGACCCGCTACGGGAAATTCGACCATGGCTTCGCCGGCTGCGACGTGTTCGCCCTTTTGATTGCGAACCAATACGTCGATCAGCACCCAACGGGATTTTTGCGTCAGCTGCTTGGATTTCACCACGCCCACGGGCTGAATCGTGTCGCCGGGCTTGACCGGTTTGAGCCAGCGCGTTTCGAGGCGACGCTGAATGGCGCCGGCAGGATAGGCCCAATCGGTCAGCATCCGGGTGATCAGCCCGAAATTGTTCATGCCGTGCATGATGATGCCGCCAAAATTGGTCTTGCCGAAGCTGTTCTTCATATAGTCGTCGTCGAGATGCAGCGGATTGTAGTCAAGCGAGCCGTCGCAGAACAAACGAATGGATTCCCGCGAGACGTCGAACGTCGGGCCCTTGATCGTGTCGCCGACGGAGAGGCTTTCGAAGCTGGTGCTCATGGCTGAGGTGTCCTTGTCTATCGCTGCGATCAAGCGGGGCGGATGGTCTGGCCGCGGCCGGAACAGATGACGTCGCCGTGCTGGTTGAAGAAGACGTTGTCGTGGACCACGAAGAGGCGTTCGCGCTTGATGAACTTATCCAATGCGCGGGCCTGGAGCGTGATCGTGTCACCGGGGCGTGCCGGCTTGTTGTAACTCCAGGACTGGCCGGCATTGATGGTTCCGGGAGTGCGCATCCAATCGTCGGTGGGAGTGCAGGCGAACATCAGCAGGATGTGGATCGACGGCGGTGCGATCAGCCCGCCATAGGGCGTCTGCTTGGCATAGGCCTCGTCGAAATAGAGCGGGTGGTCTTCCCCGACGGAGCGGCAGTAAAGCTGGATGGCGTCCAGCGTCAGCTCGTAGGGAATCGTCTTTCGAGGCTCTCCGGGGACGATCTCGTCCCATACCTTGCGCAAATTGGCATCTTTCCAGAAATCCGTCTCGAATGCGGGCGCTTGCGTCATCGGGTGTCCTCCCATAAAGTTCGTCAGGCGAACGGAATGTTCGTTTTATGAAACACTATGCGCGGAGCTTTCCTGACTCCGCAAGAGGCTTGTGACATGCCGAAAGAGAGCGACGGATACGTTCGCGCGATCGAGCGAGGTTTCGCTCTGATCGAAGCGCTTGGCCGATCACCAGGGCGGCACACGCTTTCGGAAGCGGCGGTTCACGCGGGCCTGAACCGGGCCACCGCGCGACGCATGCTCGCCACGCTCGTTACCCTGAAATACTGCGAAGCCGACGGCCGTTACTTCCGTTTGCGACCTCGCGCGCTTGGCCTTGGTTTGTCCTATCTGAACGCGTTGCCGTTCTGGGGGTATGCCCAACGAGCGCTCGAGGACCTTCGCAACGACATCGGCGAATCCTGCGCGCTCGCCGTGCTCGACGAGACCGATATCGTTTATGCGCTACGGCTTCCGGCGCGGCGCATTCTGTCCGCCAATCTCGGAATCGGCAGCCGGCTGCCGGCGCATCTCGTCTCATTGGGACGGGTGCTTCTGGCCAATCTGCTCCCGGACCAACGAGACCAATATGTTGCAAACACGCCGCTCAAGCCGGTTACACCCCGCACCATCGTCGATGGCGCGCGCCTCGCCCAGGAACTGCGGCTGACGCAGGAGCGGGGATACGCCTGGGTTGACGGCGAACTCGATCCGGCAATCTGCGGCATTGCCGTCCCCATTCGTGATCAGGGCGGCAACGTGGTCGCAGCGATCAGCATCAACTTGATCTCCGGCACGCTGACAGAGGCCGCTGCAAAGAAGCGATACCTGGTGCGCCTTCAGAAGACCGCCCAGGACATTCGGACGCAATCAGTCGCGCTTCCGTGATTGAAACGCTGGAACGATCGAGCAGTCCTGCTCCTGTTTTGGCCGACGCGTCAAATTTCGGTGCGGCCGCGCTTGTGCCGTTTTCCGGTCCGGCAACAAGCTGAATTCCCTCACAGTTTCTACTGTGCATGGGGTTGTTTTCGCGTTTCTTGTTTTGGCGGCCGTCTACTCCGCCGTTTTTTCCCTCAAGCGCTGCGCATAGACGTTGATGACCAGCGCCGCCAGCAGGATCAGGCCGCGGATCAGGATCTTCAGGAAGCTGTCGATGTTGACGTGGTCGAGGCCGTTGTTGAGAACACCGAGCACGAACAGCCCGACGATGGTGTTGCCGATGCCGCCGCGGCCGCCGAACAGGCTGGTGCCGCCGACGACGACGGCGGCGATGGAGTCGAGCAGATAGGTGTCGAACTCGTTCTGCTGCGCGCTGCCGAAATGGGCGACGCCGAGCATGCCGCCGATACCGGAGCACACCGCCGAGATCACCATGACGGCGCCGAGGATGAGCTTGACGTTGAGGCCGGAATATTCGGCCGCCTCGCGGTTGCCGCCGACCATGTAGACGTAGCGGCCGAAGCGCGTGTAGGTCAGCACGAGGTGGCCGCCGAGCAGCATGATGGCGGCGACGATGACGATCCAGGGAATGCCACTGACCGAACCGGAGCCGAGCGTCGTGATCAGGCTCGGCACCTTGTAGGCGATCTGGCCACGCACCAGCAGCGCCGAGATGCCGGCGGCGATCTGCATCATCGCCAGGGTCATGATGAAGGAGGGGATGCCGATCACGGTCAGCCCCAGCGCATTGACGAGGCCGAGCAGGGCGCAGAGCAGGATCGACAGCAGGATCGCGACGGCGCCGGGCAGGGGAATGTTGGCGATGTTGACGTAGGAGTCCTGCAGCGTGAAATAGGCGACCGCGATGCCGGTGACGTTGGCGATGCTGGCGATCGACAGGTCGATCTCGGCGCAGAGGATCACGAAGGTGAGGCCGACCGCGATGATGCCGGTCACCGACACCTGGGTCAGGATGTTGCCGAGATTGTCGAGCGTCGCGAAAGAGGGGCTGGCGAAGGCGAAGAAGGCGGACAGGAAGATCAGGGTGAGGAACGGCGCGATGTTGCGCATCTGCGAGCGCAGGAAGGGCGCAAGGCCCCGCGCTCGCTGCCCCGCCGCCAAAGCCGTGTCACTGCTCATGTGCTTCTCCGTCACGCCGCTTCCAGCAGGCGGTCCTTGCTGACCGGCTCGTTCTTGAATTCCCGCACCAACGCGCCGCGCTTGAGCACGAGGATACGGTCGGCCAGCGACAGCACCGTTTCCGGCTCGGTCGACAGCACGATGATCGCAAGCCCCTTGGTGCGGAGGTCGCGGACGATGTTGATGACGTCGTTCTTGGCGCCGACATCCATGCCGCGGGTCGGCTCGCACAGCACCAGAAGCTTGGGCGGATAGGTCAGCCATTTCGCCAGCGCAACCTTCTGCTGGTTGCCGCCGGAGAGCATGCCGAGATCGAGACCGACCACCGGCGGTCTGATCTGCAGCTGCTCGACCTGACGCTGCGCGATGTCGCGCTCCTGCGCGGGCTTGAGCAGCAGCGACGAGATGCGATCGAGGATGCTGATGGAGATGTTCTTGTAGACCGGCTCCTGGTGAAACAGCATGTCGCGCCGGCTCTCCGGCACCAGCGCCACGCCGGCGCGCCGCGCCGCCGCCGTGCTGGCGAAGGTCTTGGGCTGACCCTCGACAAGAAGCGCGCCGCTGTCCGGCTTCAGCTTGCCGAACAGGATACGCGACAGCTCCTGCTGGCCGCAGCCCATGAAGCCGTAGATGCCGAGCACCTCGCCGGCGCGCGCCTCGAAGGAGATGTCCTTCAGGCTGCGGGACAGCGAGAGCTGATCGACCTTGAGAACGACCTGGCTGTCACGCGGCTCCGGCAGCATCAGATCGTCGGTGTAGCTGTGCTCGAGCGCCTCGCCGCCGCGGCCGATCATGGCCTCGATCAACGCGCCCTTGCTGGTCGCGGCGCTGGCGGTCTCCGCGACCTTCCGCCCGTTCCGGAACACGGTGACCGTATCGGAGACCAGCAGGATGTCCTCGATGAAATGCGAGATGAAAACGATGCTGGTGCCTTGCTCGCGCAGCCGACGGAGCGTCGCGAAGAGACGCTCGACCTCGGGCGGGGAAAGTGCGGAGGTCGGCTCGTCCAGGATGACGATGCGGGCACCGGAGAACAGCACGCGCGCGATCTCGATCAGCTGCTGCAGCCCGATGGGCAGATCGCCCAGCCGCGACATCGGATCGACGTCGATGCCGAAGCGGGCGAGCTGCTCGCCGGCTTCGTGGGCCATCCGCCGCCATTGCACGAGGCCGAGCGCATTGGTCGGCTGGTTGCCCAGGAAGACGTTCTCGGCGACCGTGAGATCGGGCGCGACGCTGAGTTCCTGGTGCACCATGGCGATGCCGGCGGCGTGCGCATCGCGCGCCGAGCGGAAATGCGTCTCCGCCCCGTCGATCAGGAAGCGGCCGGAGAACTCGGTATGCACGCCGGCGATGATCTTCATCAGCGTGCTTTTTCCAGCGCCGTTCTCGCCGACGAGACCGTGGATCTCGCCGGGATGGAGCGCAAAATCGACACCACGAAGGGCTTCGACGCCGCCGAAGCTCTTCGTGATGCCCTGCAGTTCAAGGATGGGCGAACGACCCTCTGACATGAAAGTTCAGGTCTTGCAGGCTCAGATCAGGAAGTGATCCTGCATCCATTGCATCCCGGCGGCGTTGGCCTTGGTCACGACCGGACCGTCGGTGACGACGTTCTTGGGAATGCCCTGTCCGCTCTTCTCGCCGCCGACCACCGCGGAGACGCCGGCGATGACGGCGCCGCCATGGATGCGGCAGGAGGGATTGCGGACGGTTGCGAACATGCGGCCTTCGCTCACCGCCTGGATCGCCGGCGGCATGGCATCGACGCCGCCGATCAGGATGTTGGTGCGGCCGCGGGCCTTCATGATGTTGGCGGCGGCGAGCGCCATGTCGTCATTGTGGAAGAAGGCCGCGTCGATCTGGGGATACTTCGTGAGGTAGGTCTCCCAGAGCCGGGCGGTCTTCGACACGTCCCAGTCGGCGGGCTGGGTGTCGAGCACCTCGATCCCCGGGAATTGCTTCACCGTGTTGGTGAAGCCCTTGGCCCGTCCTTGCGCGCCGGTGTGGCCGAGCGCGCCCTGCGTCATGATGATCTTGCCCTTGCCGCCCATCGCGTTGCATAGCGCCTGCGTGACCGAGGCGCCCATGAACTCGTTGTCGGGAGCGAGGAAGGAGTGCACGTTGATCTGGTCGAGCGGCGCGATCAGCGTGTCCATGTCGATCACGGGCGTGCCGGCGTCGATCATCTTCTGCACGGGCTGGGTGAGGGTGCCGATGCCGAAAGCCTGGATCGCGACGAAGTCCCATTTCTGCGAAGCCATGTTATCGATCGCGGCGCGCTGCTTGACGGCGTCGAGCTGGCCGTCGAACCAGGTGACCTCGACGTTGAACAGCTTGCCCCAGAATTCGGCGGCCTGCTTTCCTTGCGCGCACCAGGTGGCCTGCAGGCCCGCATTGGAGAATGCCGCCTTCAGCGGCTTCTCGCTGCGCCCGACCTCGGCGGCCAATGCGGGGTTTATCCCCATGCTGCCGAGCAGGGCAGCACCGGCGCCGGCGGTCGCGGCCGCCTGAAGAAGATCGCGCCTCGTCGTCGAGAAATCTTTCGTCCCGGACATCGCTCGCTCCCATAAAATTTTATCGTCGGCGCGTCATTGGTTGCGCGACCGATGGCGAAAGTGTCTCACAAGAGTTGGCGCCACTCAATCTGCAATCACTCGCTGTGATGGCAGCAAGCCGCGTTGGTGCAGCGCGAAGTGTCAGACCGCTGCGCCGGCGAATGCATCGATTTCGACGAGCAACTGGTCCCAGGCGTTTGCGATCTCGATTGACCATTGATCGCCGAGCAGGTCGCGCAGGCAATCCCTGATGATGGCGAAGAACGCGATGAACAGCTCGCGCGGAGTGCCGTAGCCATCGTGCGAGACGACTTCGCAAGCGATCAGCCGGAAATGTCCGCGGCGCTGACCGGCGAAATCGAGGATGGCCTCGATCGCGAGCGCGAGCATCGAGCCCTTCACGAGGTCGCGGCCATCCGAGCGGAACATCGCTTGCGTTTCGGGATGCGCATCGAACAGGCGTTGGTAGACGAGAGGCGTCAGATCCGCGCAACGTGAGGCGGCGAGCTCGAAGCTGATTTCGATCGGATTGGACGACGCATTCATCGGTGCTTCAGCCGCCTGCCGACGAAGCTTGCAGACAAAAAAAGAGCGGGGCCCTGGCCCCGCTCAAAAATTGTGTCGACCCTATTATCCCCGATTCTAAGATTTGCTCTTGATTGGCGGGGCGACGCTGCATTTTGCGCGTCAGGGGCTCCTCCCGAGACTTGGACCACCAGACTTCGACCTCGCGGCCAGTCTGAGCGAGGCGGATGCTAGATCAACTTTTCTCACTTGTCATCATTTTCGGCAACGAATGTTCAAAATTCGATCAGTAGACGAAATGATTGGGCGTCGTTGCTTGCAAGTGTATGACAAATATCAGAAATTTTTGGATGGCCGGGCCGTTTGAGATGCCTCAAATGCCCCATCCCGGTCCCGTGCTGAGTTACCGTCGCCACGGTTTTCGTCAAATTTGCGCTGGGCCAAGAAGGCGGCGGAACTGATCTCGACTTGGGGCGTGGCACGGTGTTTAGTTAGTGGACGAACGAACGGTTCGGTGGATGCGCGCACGGCTACAAAAATTCCTGCCTCTGGTCCTGCTCGCTTTGGCGATGCAGGTGCTGGCGCCGATTGCCGCCTGCTGGGCGACGGGCCTTGCAGTTTCCGATCCGTTGTCTGCCGGCGTCATCTGCCACAGTCCAAGCGAGCCGGGCGGCAATGACCAGACTGGCGTGCCGATCGCGCATGCGGGCGCCTGCGCCATGTGCTGCCTGGCCCAGGCCAACGCATCGCTCGATTCGCCGACGCCCGCCGCACTCCCGAGTCCCTTCCGCCATGCCGAGCGGGTGGTCTGGCATCCGGCGGATGAGGCCGCCATTGCCGTTCACACGGGCTCGAGCGCCCGGGCGCGCGCCCCGCCTCAATTTTCCTGACGTCACGACGAACCGAACCGTCGGCGCGCGCTGTTGTCGTGCTGACGGCGTGCTCAATGACCGGCCGACGTGCCGGATGTCAGGAATCTAGGAAATGTTACGCATTCGTGCGATGGGGCGCGCGGGCTTGCCCGTGCTCCTCGGACTGGTGTCCCCGATCGGTTCAGACGCGCTCGCCCAGACTGCCTCGGAAGCGATCCCCGCGGTCACGGTCGAAGCGCCGCAGAGGTCCCGTCCCAAACCCGTCACACGGTCCTCGCGACTGCGCGCCGCCTCGACGGCCAGCGCGGCGCGGCCGGTCGCGCCGAACGCGACCGACGGCGCTGGGGGACAAAACAACACGAGAAGCGCCGGCGAAGTGCGGGCCGGCCTCAACCAGTCGCCGGCCGGCCAGACCGCCACCACCATCGATCGCAGCCAGTTCGACAATCGCCCGTCGTTCTCGGTCAGCGACGTCCTGCGCGACAGCCCGGGCATTTCGATCAAGCAGGGCAATGGTCCCCGGGATTTCGGCATCTCGATTCGTGGCTCCAACGCGAGGAACGGCTTCGCCATCCGCAATCTCGTGATCTTCGAGGACGGCTTCCCGGTGACGCAGCCGGACGGCCTGTCGCGCAGCGACCTGATCGATCCCCACGCCTATGGGGCGATCGACGTGATCCGCGGTCCCTCGTCGGCGCTGTACGGGAACTACGCGACCGGCGGCGCGCTCAATTTCCGGACACGGCCCGGCGGAACGATCGACGGCGTCGAATATGGCGTCGACGGCGGCAGTTACGGCTATCTCAACAATTACCTGGCGGCCGGCAAGAAGGTCGGGAATTTCGAGGCCTCGCTGTTCGCCAGCGACACGAGGGGCGACGGCTATATCGGCAACAGCTGGTTCAACACCCAGACCGTCAACTTCCTTGGTACGCTCCAGGCGACGCCGGACGATCGCTTCACGGTCAAGATCATCAACAATGACCTCAGCGCGCGGCTGCCGCTCCGGCAGTCGCTGAACCAGTTCTACACCAATCCCGTCCAGCAGGGGTGCACGACGGGCGCGGCGCTTGCTGCCGGATGTCCCACTGTGTCGCTTTTCAGGAACGGCTTTAACGGTGGCAAGGATACCGAGACGGCGACGCAAGCAGGTCTTGGGCGAACCGATCGGCGAACCATTGTCGGAGGACGATGGGAGCACGACTTCGACAACACGATGACATGGCGGAACCAGTTCGTCTTCGACGACAGGAACATCAGCCAGCCGACCGGTGCGACCAGCGCGATCGGCGATTTCCCCTCGTACAACTATATGAGCGACATCACCAAGCGCGGCGAAATCTTCGGCATGGAGACGACCACGTTTGTCGGCGCCTGGTACAATACGCTGGCGGCGTCGAGCGATACGCGCAACGTCATGCCGGGCGGCAACGCGACGCTGGGATTGATCTCGGCCAACACTTACAGCGATACGTCCAATTACGGGATACGGGCGAGGGAGGAACTGAAGCTCACGCCTGACCTGACCGCGATCGCCGGAATTGGGTGGGAAACCACTATTCTGAAGGGCGTCAATACCCGCTACACTTACAATACGATCAACGTTCCGGTCGCCACGATACCTACGCCCACCACCGTCAACCGCAGGATCGAGAACACGGCTCCCGAATTGGCGCTGCTCTACAGGCTCAATCAAGAATGGCAGTTTCGCGGACGGGTTGCGACCGGATACGGAACGCCGCAGGTGTCGAACCTGTTCGTTCTTCCGAATGGCGATTTCGGCAACAACACCCAGCTCCAGACGCAGACCAATGTCGGCTACGATCTCGGGTTCGATTGGACGCCGAGCAATGCGGTCAAGTTGAGTGCCATCGCGTTCTATGAGTTCTTCCGGAATGAGCTGGTCAGTCAGGCCGCGAGCAATCCGAACGCCAGCAACGCGACCTATATGTTCAACGCGCCGCGGTCGGAGCATCGTGGCATTGAGCTTGCCGCGGACTGGAAGTTCTATCCGGGCTGGCGGTTCATGATCGCCTACACCTATCTCGACGAGGTCTATACCGAATATGTCGAGAACATCACCAAGGGGGCTGTGTTCAGTTTCAACCGTGCCGGCAACAAAATTCCCGGTATCTCGCCCAATGAGCTGACAGCCCGAATTGGTTACGACGAGTTCGCTGGGCCACTGGCGGGCCTGGGAGGCTTCGTCGAGGTCCAATGGAAGGATTCCTTCTACATGGACAATGCCAATCTGCTGAAGGCTCCGGGCTACGAGCTGGTCAACGTCAACGTTCACTACAAGACTGACCTCGTGTCCGACACCTTCAGATCCCTGAACCTGTTCCTCGAGGTGAGAAACGTGTTCGATCGCACCTACGTCGCGTCGGCAAACAACGTCGGAAATTCGGTTTCGGCGACTGGCACGCCAGATGCTGCGAGCACGCTCGCAAACACGACAGGGTCGATCTACGCCGGCTCGCCACGCACGTTCGTTGCAGGTATGAAGGTGGCATTCAAATGATCCGGACTCCCGAGGGGAGTGGGACCATGATCCGAACTGGCGTGCTCGCGATCGTCGCGCTCGCATTCGCGCATGGTCCGGCGCTCGCGCAGATGCGCGCCCCACCTGCATCTGAAGCAGCCTGCGACGAGCCGACGCTACGTTGTGCGACTAAGGCGACGCCTGCGTTCGGTCCTGACGGGACGCTGTGGCTGGTGTGGATGGCGGGAGGGCAGGTCTCGGTCGCAAGTTCGCAGGATGAGGGGCGCCATTTTTCGGCACCGACGGAGGTCACGACGAAGAAGCTTAACCTCGATTGGGGGCCGGATGCGAGGCCCAAGATCGTGGTCGACCGCAAGGGCGGCATCGCGCTCGCGTTCTCAACCTTCAGGGACGAGGCCTTCAATGGCCAGGTGCTCACTACGCGCTCGGCCGACGGAGGGAAGAGCTTTGCCGAGCTGAAGCCGATCACCGCCAGCAACGAGAGCCAACGCTTCGAGGCGCTGGCGCTTGATCAGGATGGAACTGTCTTTGCGGCGTGGCTGGACAAGCGCAATCGCATTTTTGCGAAGGAGGCGGGACAGAAGTACGAGGGAGCCGGGCTGTTTTTCACCTCGTCCAGCGACGGTGGCACCACCTACGCAGAAGCGAAGCTGGCGCGCGAGGGCACCTGCGAATGCTGCCGGTTGGGGCTGGCCTTCGCTGCGCCCGGGCGGCCAGTCGCGATCTTCAGGAACATATTTGCGGGCGGCGTGCGCGACCACGCGGTCATGACGTTCACTGATGTCGCGACGCCGGGTGAGGTCCGCCGGGTCAGCAATGACGACTGGCAGATCAATGCGTGTCCGCATCACGGCCCGAGCATCATCGTTGCGCCGAACGGGACCTATCACGTCGCCTGGTACACGAACGGGAAGGCGCGAAAGGGATTGTTCTACGCGCACTCCCGCGACGAAGGCCGCACCTTCTCCGCACCCCTGGCGCTGGGGCAGCCGGGCCGTAACCCGACGCGCCCCTTCGTGCTTGCCGGCCCTGCGGGGACCGTGATGGTCTGGAAGGAGTTCGACGGCGAGAAGACCTCGGTCCAGATGGCGATCTCCCGTGATGATGGCGAAACCTGGTCGCCGCCGAAGACCATATCGAGCACGAGCGACACCTCCGATCATCCATTGCTGGTCTCCAGCGGCAAGCGGACCTATTTGTCATGGATGACGAAGGCGGACGGCTATCGGCTCACACCTATCGAGGACCAGCCATGAGATTTCGATTTGCAGGCATCGCCGCTCTCATCGTTCTGATCGTTTCGGTGGCTGCGCTCGGCGCGTCTCCCGCGCTGAAGCCATTCGAACGCGGCACCTGGCAAGGCGTCCTCAAAGGGCACGCCGGCCGCCCCGTGCTCGTGCATTTCTGGGGCGTGACCTGCGGACCCTGCAAGGTCGAGCTGCCGTTGCTCGGACAGTTTGCCAAGGATCATCCCGACGTCGACATCGTCACGGTCAGCGCCGATCTCGTGCCGAACCTGCCGGGCGCAACGCAGGCGATGCTCGACAAGGCGGGCCTGTCGTCGACCGAGAACTTCATCTTCAACGACGGCTTCGTCGAGCGTTTGCGGTTCGAGATCGACCCGGCTTGGCAGGGCGACATCCCGAGGACCATGCTCATTTCCCGGGAAGGGACCGTCACGACGATCGAAGGCTCGGCCGAAATGGCCGATCTCGAAAAATGGTCGGAGCAACAGCGCTCCAAACACTGAAGTTCAGTCTGCAAAGGGAATACCGATATGAAGACCATCTCGAAAAACGTGCTGCTGGCTGCGTTCGCTCTTGCGGTCTGCGCGGCGCCGGCGCTCGCCGACGATATCAAGGCCGGCGATCTCGTCATCTCGCAGGCGTGGAGCCGTGCGACACCGGGCGGCGCAAAGGTTGCCGGCGGCTACCTCGTCATCGAGAACAAGGGAACAGCGCCGGACAGGCTGGTCGGTGCGTCCGCCGATATCGCCGGCAAGACCGAGATTCACGAGATGGCGATGGACAATGGCGTCATGAAGATGCGCCCGCTCGACAAGGGGCTCGCCGTCGATCCCGGCAAGACGGTGAAGCTCGCGCCCGGCGGCAATCATCTGATGCTGCAGGAGCTGAAGGGCCCGTTCAAGCAGGGCGACAAGGTGCCGGTGACGCTGCAATTCGAGAAGGCCGGCAAGGTCGCCGTCTCCCTCGACGTCCAGGGAGTCGGCGCGCAGGCCCCCGGCGATGCCGGGCATTCCGGTCACATGGACATGAAGAAGATGCCGGACCATTCGGGAATGAAGATGAAATGAGACCGATCCGGGCTTTCGGGAGACCGCACATGAAACGATCCTGTCTGTTCCTGATTGCCGCGCTCGCGGCCTCGCCGGCCGCGGCGCATGTCTCGCTCGAGACCAAGCAAGCCACGGTCGGGGCGTCCTACAAGGCCGTGTTCACCGTGCCGCATGGCTGCGCGGGCTCGCCGACGGTGAAGATCCGCGTTCAGGTCCCGGAAGGGGTGATCGCGGTGAAGCCGATGCCGAAGGCGGGCTGGACTGTCGATGTCGTCGAGGGCAAATATGCCGGGGAATACGACTATCACGGCAACAAGCTCTCCTCCGGCGTCAAGGAGGTGGCGTGGTCCGGCGGCAAGCTGCCGGACAAGAACTATGACGAGTTCGTCATGCAGACGTTCCTGACCGACAAGCTCAAGCCCAACACCATGCTGTACTTCCCGGTCGTTCAGGAATGCGAGACCGGCGTCAGCCGCTGGATCGAAATTCCCGCCGAGGGGGCAGGGCATTCGCATGGCGGTAAATCTGGAGGCAAGTCTGAGGGCAATTCGCCAGCGCCGGGTGTGAAGTTGTTGCCAAAACCCTGATGCGCCTCTTCGCCGCGCTCGCGACGCTGCTCTTCGCGATCGGCTTCGCCAGCACGGCGTGGGCACATGCCGCGCTGGTGTCGGTCGAGCCGGCGAGCGGGAGCCTGCTCGCGGCTGCGCCCAAGGCGGTGCAACTGCGCTTCAACGAACCGGTGACACCGGGCGCGATCCGGCTGATCGACGGTGCGGGCAGGGCGCGGGACGATGCACGCATCAGTTCATCCGGGGAGACGATCTCTGTCGCGATGCCGATGGATCTGCCCGAGGGAACCGCGGTCATCAGCTATCGCGTGATCTCGCAAGACGGCCATCCAGTCACGGGATCTGTGGTCTTCTCGATCGGCGCGCCGACGGCGACGAAGGCTCCGGCCGCCGTGGACCGCGGGTTGAACGCGTTGATCTGGTTGGCGCGCGTCGGCCTCTATATCGGGCTGTTCGTGGGCGTCGGCGGCGTGTTCTTCGCGCGCTGGATTGCGTGGTCGGCGGTCGGCATGGCCGTCCCGCGCATGGCGCTCGCCCTCGGCCTTCCGAGCGCAGTGGCGTCCGTTGGCGCCTTGGGCCTCGATCTGCTCGGGCTGCCCTTGGCTGCTCTTGCGACGTCTGATCCCTGGAAAGTCGCATTTGCGACCAGTACCGGCCCTGCGTTGCTGGTTGCCTCCGCAGCAATGCTGTTCGCATGGATGGCGCTGCGTAGCGCGTGGTACGCGCGCGCTCTCGCGGTCATCGCGTTGGTCGGCGTCGGTCTGTCGCTCGCCATGACCGGGCACGCTGCAACGGCACCGCCGGAGGCGCTGACGCGTCCGGCGATCTTCCTTCATGGCGTCGGGGTCACCATCTGGATCGGCGCTCTCGCGCCGCTCGTCGCGCTGCTGTCGCGGCCGACGTTTGCGACGCTGCCGATTGTGAACCGCTTTTCCCGTATCGCTGCGCTCGCCGTCGGCGTGTTGGCCTTGACCGGCCTTGCACTTGCGATCGTGCAGCTCGAAAAGCCGGGAGCGCTGGTCGAGACCCGCTACGGGCTGATCCTCTCGGTCAAGCTCGTCCTAGTCACGGGCTTGCTGGCGCTGGCCGCGCTCAATCGGTTCCGGCTGACCCCGGCTCTGGCCCGGAGCGAGACAGGGACGCCCGCGCTCAAGCGCTCGATCCTGCTGGAAGGTGCGATCGCACTCGCGATCCTCGCCGTGGTCGCCGGCTGGCGCTTCACGCCGCCGCCGCGGACCATCGGTCCCGAGACGCCGCTGGCGATCCACATCCACAGTGACAAGGCGATGTTCCAGGTCCTGGTCTCGCCCGGCAGGCCCGGGGCCAATGATGTCGTGCTGCAGCTCATGACCGGCGAGGGCACGCCGCTGGCCGCCAAGGAGGCAACGTTGGCGTTGAGCCTGCCGGAACGCGGCATCGAGCCGATGGAGCGCAAGGCCTCGCTGGGGCCAGACGGCTACTGGCATTTGCGCAAGGTCGAGCTTCCCTTTGCCGGCCGCTGGCACGTGCGGATCGATGCGTTGGTGACCGACTTCGAGCAAATCACGCTCGAAGATGAACTCGACGTCACGCCGCCGTAACGTGCAGCTCAAGCTGAACCTGAAGTCCGAAGGAAAAATGACAGGAATTCCGCTGCTTAGCGGCTTTTCCTCATTCCCGGTCTTGTATTTTCGCTCCCAATCCGGTTTCACTGCACCCGGTCACTGATTCCACGAGTATTGCCATGCGGTTGTCGCGGTTCTTTCTGCCCATCCTGAAGGAAAATCCGAAAGAGGCGGAGATCGTCTCGCATCGGCTGATGCTGCGCGCCGGCATGATCCGGCAGGAGGCGGCCGGCATCTATGCCTGGCTGCCGCTCGGCTTCCGTGTGCTGAAGAAGATCGAGCAGATCGTGCGCGAGGAGCAGGACCGCTCCGGCGCGCTGGAACTGTTGATGCCGACGCTGCAGCTCGCCGACCTCTGGCGCGAGAGCGGCCGTTATGACGCCTATGGCCCGGAGATGCTGCGCATCGCCGATCGCCACAAGCGCGAGCTCCTGTACGGGCCGACCAACGAGGAAATGATCACCGAGATCTTCCGCGCCTATGTGAAGTCCTACAAGAACCTGCCGCTGAATCTCTATCATATCCAATGGAAATTCCGCGACGAGCAGCGCCCGCGTTTTGGCGTGATGCGCGGCCGCGAGTTCCTGATGAAGGACGCCTATTCCTTCGACCTCAACGAGGCCGCGGCGCGCGTCGCCTACAACAAGATGTTCGTGGCCTATTTGCGCACCTTTGCGCGGATGGGGCTGAAGGCGATCCCGATGCGCGCCGAGACCGGCCCGATCGGCGGCGACCTCAGCCATGAGTTCATCGTGCTCGCCGAAACCGGCGAATCCGGCGTCTTCATCAATCGCGACGTGCTGGACCTGCCGGTGCCCGGCGAGGACGTGAATTATGAGAGCGACCTGACGCCGATCATCAGGCAGTGGACCTCGCTCTACGCCGCGACAGAGGACGTCCACGATGCCGCGCGCTTCGAGCAGGAAGTGCCCGCGGAGAAGCGGGTCAACACCCGCGGCATCGAGGTCGGGCAGATCTTCTATTTCGGCACCAAATATTCCGACGCGATGAAGGCGCTGGTGGCAGGGCCCGATGGCGTCGACGTGCCGATCCATGGCGGTTCCTACGGCGTCGGCGTCTCGCGCCTGTTGGGGGCCATCATCGAGGCCTGCCATGACGATGCCGGCATCAAATGGCCGGAGGCGGTGGCGCCGTTCCGTGTTTCGATCCTGAACCTCAAGCAGGGCGATGCGGCCGTCGATGCCGCCTGCGAGAAGCTCTATACCGAGCTGGCGGCCAAGGGCGTCGATGTGCTCTATGACGACACCGACCAGCGCGCCGGCGCCAAATTCGCCGCGGCCGACCTGATCGGTATTCCCTGGCAGATCATGATCGGCCCGAAGGGGCTCGCCGACGGCAAGGTCGAGATCAAGCGGCGAAGTGACGGCTCCCGCGAGACCATGTCGCCTGCGGACGCGGTCGCAAGGCTTGTGGGCTGAGCGGCTGAATATTGTTCATCGCGCGATATCGCGGCCGCCAATCCGGCCACAATTGACCCCGAATCATGGGATTATCGAGCGATGGATGAGACCATGACCGAAACCGTGCAAACCGCGCCTTTTGCGCCATTCGAATGGATGCTGTCGGCGCGCTACCTGCGGGCGCGCCGCAAGGAGGGATTCATCTCGGTCATCGCCGGGTTCTCCTTTCTCGGCATCATGCTGGGCGTGGCGACGCTGATCATCGTCATGGCCGTGATGAACGGCTTCCGCAAAGAGCTGCTCGACAAGATCCTAGGCCTCAACGGCCACATCCTGGTGCAGCCACTGGAATCGCCGCTGACCGACTGGAAGGACGTCGCCGACCGCCTCAGCCAGGTCGGGGGCATCCGGCTCGCCGCGCCCGTGGTGGACGGCCAGGCGCTGGCGTCATCGCCATGGAACGCCTCGGGCGTCCTGGTGCGCGGCATCCGCTCCGACGACCTCAACAACCTCACCTCGATCGCCAAGAACATCAAGCAGGGCTCGCTCGAAGGGTTTGACGAGGGGCAGGGCGTCGCGATCGGCCGGCGCCTCGCCGACCAGCTCTCGCTGCATGCCGGCGACAGCATCACGCTGGTGGCGCCGAAGGGGGCCGTGACCCCAATGGGCACGACGCCGCGCATCAAGCCGTACAAGATCGTCGCGGTGTTCGAGATCGGCATGTCCGAATACGATCTCGGCTTCGTGTTCATGCCGCTCGCCGAAGCGCAGGCCTATTTCAACCGCAGCAACGACGTCACCTCGATCGAGGTGTTCACCACCAATCCCGACAAGATCGATGCCTTCCGCAAGGCGGTGACGGAGGCCGCGGGACGTCCGGTGTTCCTGGTCGACTGGCGGCAGCGCAACTCGACCTTCTTCAATGCGCTCCAGGTCGAGCGCAATGTGATGTTCTTGATCCTGACCATGATCGTGCTGGTCGCGGCGCTGAACATCGTGTCCGGCCTGATCATGCTGGTGAAGGACAAGGGCAGCGACATCGCGATCCTGCGCACCATGGGCGCCTCGCAGGGATCGATCATGCGGGTCTTCCTGATCACGGGCGCCTCGATCGGTGTGGTCGGCACGATGGTCGGCTTCTTCGTCGGCCTCGTGATCTGCCTCAACATCGAATCGATCAGGCAATTCCTGTCCTGGCTGACCTCGACCGAGCTGTTCTCGCCGGAGCTTTACTTCCTGTCGAAGCTGCCCGCCGAGATCGACATCGGCGAGACCACGGCGGTCGTCATCATGGCGCTGACACTGTCGTTCCTGGCGACGTTGTATCCGTCGTGGCGCGCCGCGCGCCTCGATCCCGTCGAAGCGCTCCGGTACGAGTGAGGGGTTGATGGAGAGCCAAGGGGCTGAGCAGGGGGCTGACGATGTACCGGTCATTTATCTCCACGAGATAAAGCGGCAGTACTTGCAGGGCGAGGTGCCGCTGACGATTTTGGACGGCGCCAAGCTGGCGCTGTGGGCCGGCCAGTCGGTCGCGCTGGTCGCACCATCAGGCTCCGGCAAGTCGACGCTGCTGCACATCGCGGGGCTGCTCGAGGCGCCGGATTCCGGTGAGGTCTATGTCAACGGCGCGCCGACCTCGCAGCTGCCGGACATCGAGCGCACCCAGCTGCGCCGCACCGATATCGGTTTCGTCTACCAGTCGCACCGGCTATTGCCGGAGTTCTCCGCGCTGGAGAACGTGATGATGCCGCAGATGATCCGCGGCCTGAAGAAGTCCGAGAGCGTCACGCGCGCGAAAGAGATTTTGGGCTATCTCGGCCTCGGTGACCGCATCACGCATCGTCCCGCCGAGTTGTCAGGCGGCGAGCAGCAGCGCGTCGCGATCGCCCGCGCGGTCGCCAACGCGCCGCGGGTGCTGTTCGCGGACGAGCCGACCGGCAACCTCGATCCCCACACCGCCGACCACGTGTTCCAGGCTTTGATGCAGCTGGTCAAGGCGACCAAGGTGTCGATGCTGATCGCGACCCACAACATGGAGCTCGCCGGCCGCATGGACCGGCGGGTCTCGCTGTCGAACGGCCAGGTGATCGAGCTCGACTAGCTAATTTTGCGAAAACAACCCCATGCACAGTAGCCAAGTGCCTGGCGGGACTTGCGAAAAAAAGTGGGCGGCGCTGCCCCGCGCCCTTGGACGTCAGGGCCGGATCACGGTCAGCTTGAACGGCCCGCCATTGGCGGCGGCATGCGCCACGGCCTCGTTGGCATGGTCGAGGTCGAAGGCCGTCGCGTCGTACTCGTCCAGCCTGAGCAGTCCCGCGCGCACCAGCGCGATCAGACGGCTCGCGGCATCCGGCGGGTACATCCAGACGCCGTGGATGCTGATGCAATTGCGCATGATCCAGGGGTAGGGCAGTTCGAGCCCCGCGCCGCCGGCCATGCCGACGCCGCCCATCAGCGCGACGCGCCCATAGGGGCGCACCGTCATGATCGCGGCCCGCACGACGGTCGGGCTGACCGAGGGCGGCATGATGTCGAGCACGCAATCGATCGGCGAGGGCGCCGCGCGCTTCATCGCTTCGCGGTCGTGATCTTCGTTGCCTGTGAGCCTGACCGGTAGCACGCGGCTGCCGAAGCGGCGGACGAGGTCGGCAAGGATCTTTTCGTTGCGGCCCGGCGTGACCACGCAGGCCGCGCCCATCGCCAATGCGACCGAGACGGCTGCGCTGCCGAAATTGCCGGTGGCCCCGCTGACCAGTACGGTTTCGCCTGGTTGGAGATTGGCGGCGAGGAAGCCGCCATAGGGCACCAGCAGTGTCCCCAGCGCGCACCATCGCGTCGCATCCTCCGACGTGATCGCGCCGAGCCGTTTCACATTTTCGGTCGGCACGCGCATCTGCTCGGCAAACGAGCCGTGGCGAAAGTGCTGTTGCAGGCGCATCCCGCCGGGGCCGGCGGCAGTCAGTCCTTGCAAGGCGATGTCGGGCGCCACGACGTCGTCGCGCGAGCGCACCGTGGGATCGCAGAACACCCAGTCGCCGACGCTGAGCTTGGTTGCGTCCGGCCCGATCGCGCGCACCCGGCCGATGCCGCCGGGGCCCGGGATGATCGGCAGGTCGAGGGCGTAGTTGCGCGTCCCATCGAAGACCTCGTTCATGTAGGACAGGACGCGTGTGGCGACGACGTCGACGATGACCTCGCCGGTGCCGAGCACCGGATCCGGGGCATTTTCGATCGCCAGCGGCGAGCCGAAGGATTTGAGCACGGCAGCTTTCATGTTGTTTCACCTCAAAGTTGGGTGAAGCCGATATGCGCCGCCTTGGCGGGGACAGGAAGGCCTGGTATTATCCTAGTATTATCGAGACCCTCCATCCGCGGGAGCGACGACAATGGCCGACCCACGCCGCGTCGAGTTCGGCGATTTTCTGAGGTCACGCCGCGAGAAGCTGTCGCCGAAGACCGTCGGGCTTCCGATCGGCAGGCGCCGGCGCACTGCGGGGCTGCGGCGCGAGGAGGTCGCGCAGCTCGCCGGCATCGGCGTCGACTGGTACATCCGCCTCGAGCAGGGCCGCACCGTCAGCCCGTCCGTCACCACCATCGACGCGCTGGCCCGCGCGCTGCGCCTCAGCAAGACCGAGCACGCACATCTGAAGGCGCTGGCGCGCGACGGTGCCAGGAGCGCGTTCACGCGCGAGATCGTGCCCCCGCCAATCCGGCGGATGATCGCGAGTCTGAAGCAGCCGGCCTATGTCACGGGGCGGCGCTGGGACGTGCTGGCCTGGAACGATGCGGCCGAAGACGTCTTTGCGTTCGGGCAATTGCCGGAGCAGGACCGCAACACGCTGCTGCTGGTGCTGACGAACAAGCAGACGCGAAAAATCTATGGCGCGGGCTGGGCCGACGTCGCCAAGAGCATGGTTGCGATGTTTCGCGCCACCCACGACGTCTGGGCCGGCGATCCCGCCTTTACGGAGCTGCTGACGCGGCTGCGCGAGGGGAGTCCGGAATTCGTCAAATGGTGGGAAGCCCACGACATCCGCAGCACGATGTCCGGCCTCAAGACCATGAACCATCCGACCAGGGGCCTGCTCCGCTTCGAGCACACCAGTTTCCAGGCCAACGACGATCCCGCGCTGAAGCTGGTGATTTACACGCCGGTCGAGGGCTGACGGACGGGACAGGCGACAGCGGCTGAAGACCGATTGGCAAGCTTGCGCTATGGCGCGGCCGTGGCCGCAGGCGTTGCGCTGACGTTCGGCAGTGCGCCACTTGCCGTCCATGGCGTGTCCGTCCAGGGCGTCGGTCGCAGAGCATTTGCCGGCCACGATTTTGCCGGGCCTGCCGCCGCCGAAGTGCAGGAGGTCCCGAGCTGGGTCCACACCGACGTCAAACCCGTCATGTCGATGTTGAAGCTGGTGATGTCAGCCTTTCCCTCCGGCTCCGGCGTGGTCTCGCGGACCTGCAGCGAGTGCGAGGCCAGCACCGCCTTGACCATGTCGGGGTCGACGGCGCCGCTCCAGACCTCGTACTTTCCGAGTCGCACCGGAGGCCCTCCAGCCTCCTTGCTCAAATCGGCGCTGGCGGCCATCAGGATCGTCTTCTTGGCCGTGGCGGCGGCATCGATCTCGCTTGCGACCATCAGCGGCACGCGCTTCTTGTTTTCGCAATACAGGCGCCATTCCATGGTCCGGAACGAGGCGTCGCTGTCCTTCTTCACCGCGGCGACCTTGCTGATGAACGGCCGCGTGCCTTTTTCCAGCCGCCACGTCGTCTCGGCCAGCGGCCGTGTGTCGATCCCGAACCGGTAGAGCTCGGGCCGCGTCAGCACGTGCAGGCTTTCAAATTTCACGGTGCGGATCAGCGCATCGAGCTCGCGGCTGATGCCCATCGACGCAATGAACGCGGCGCGGTCGCGGTCGGCGCTGGCGATCCGGCGCCGCCGCGCCTCCGCAACCATCTCCGGAGGTGGATTGCCTCGAAACGTGAGGATCAGCCTGGAATTATGCACCGCCAGCGCGGCATCGGGGGCAACCTCGCGCGAGGTCGCGCCGATAAACAGGTAACCGCAGGCCGAGTTGCACATCGCGTGATAGGTGGTGAGCTCGGACTCGACCTCGCCGGTGGTGTTCTTGATCTTGAGGCAGGCGGCATCCACCTGCGTGCCGGCGGCGCACGCCGTCGCGATCGTCCGGCCGACCCGCGCGATCGCCTTGCGGCCGCGCAGCAGCCGGCCGATCACATAGGACTGCTCGACGTTGCCGCCGGGCGAATGCAGGTAGATCGGCCGCTGCGTATCCTTGACGCCGGCGAGGAAGCGGCGAATACGCGATGCCGCATCCTGGTCGATCTGGCCCTCGATCGCGATCCAGCGGTCGCAGCCCGGCCCGCACGCGTCGGGTGCGCCTCTTGCGAGATAGATCGTCAGCCTGGAGACAAATCCGGTTTTCTCGGCCGGGGCTTCTTCGGCGCGCAAGGTACCGGGAATCGACAGGCAGCACAGGAGAAGCAGGACTCGGACGAGCATCAAGTATGAAACCACCAAGTGAATATCGACACCGAGGCTACAGGACGATCGGCGCTTTCACAACTTTCGGTGGCGCGCCGATTCACGTTTATTTGGTCACGACGTGGAGCTGGCCGCACTTCAATTCGCGATGTGCTCACCGGCTTTGGCCTCCGCTAATTTGCCTGCAATGTCAGCCGGGGCGGAGCCGCGACCCACCGCGCGACCTCGCGGAACCTTAACGCCTTCATGAGGTTATCAGGGCGCGCGGGATGCAAGCCTCTCGCTGGCGTCGCCGCCGGCTGGACGCGGATGCTGCAGGATTGCTGTGAAACGGTATTCGGCGAAACGAGCAAAGCATCGGGGGGAGTCAGATGACAACGGCGGCCGGGGAGACCTCGACCGATCGCAATGCCGTCCTGGCTGCACTTGGCGACTACATCCGAGAGATCAATAACCCAGACGATCTCGCCTACGCCGCGGCTGAGCTGCTTGGCCGGAGCCTGAGGGTCAGCAGGGCCGGCTACGGCACCGTCGACACGTCGGCCGAGACCATCACCATCGCCCGCGACTGGAACGCTCCGGGCATCAAGAGCCTCGCAGGGGTGCTGCGCTTCCGCGACTACGGCAGCTACATCGAAGACCTGAAGCGCGGCGAGACGGTGGTCTGTGCCGATGCGGAAAAGGACCCTCGCGTCGGCGACCGCGCTCAAGCGCTCGAGGCCATCTCTGCGCGCGCGTTGGTCAACATGCCGATCTCCGAGCCCGACGGGGTCGTGGCGCTGCTTTATCTGAACAACGCGGCGCCGCGCGACTGGAGCCCCGACGAACTGGAGCTGATCCGCGATGTTGCCGAGCGCACGCGCACCGCGGTCGAGCGCCGACGCGCGGAGACGGCCGTGCGGGAGAACGAGGCCCGGCTGCTCTTCCTGGACGCGCTCAACAAGGAGACCGCGAGGACTCGTGATGCCGACGGGGTGATGGCGGTGACGACCAGGATGCTGGGTGAGCATCTCGGCGTCTCCAATTGCGCCTATGCCGACATGGATCCCGATCAGGACGGCTTCACCATTCGCGGTGACTGGGCTGCCCCAGGCGCGATGCATATCCTCGGGCACTACAGCCTGGCAGATTTCGGCAAGAAGGCGGTGCGAGAACTCGGCGCCGGCAGGCCCCTCATCATCAACGACAATCTGAAGGAGATCGCGCCCGAGGAGGCCGCAACCTTCCAGAATATCGGCATAGGCTCGACGATCTGCATGCCCCTGGTCAAGGAAGGGCAGCTCACTGCCCTGATGGCCATTCATCACCGCGGCCCGCATCGCTGGACGGCGCGCGAACTCGCCTTGCTCACCGAGGTCACCGAGCGATCATGGGCGCATATCGAGCGCGTCCGCTCGGAGCAGGCAGCCCGGGAAGCTGCCGAACGGCTGGTTCTGGCGAACAAGGCAGCCGGCATCGGCACCTGGGATTACGATCCGGTCAACGACGTCTTGCGATGGGACAGTCGCTGCAAGGAGGTCTTCGGTCTCTCGCCGGATGCCGAGGTCAGCTACGAAGGGGCGTTCCTGAGAGGCATTCATCCCGACGACAGGCAGCGCGCCCACGAAGCCGTATCCGCGGCCCTCAATCCCCATGCGCCGTCGAGTTACAACATCGAGTATCGAACCGTCGGGATCGAGGATGGCATCGAACGCTGGATTGCAGCGACGGGACAGGCCATTTTCTCCAGCGACCAGGCTGTTCGTTTCATCGGAACGGTGCTGGACATCACCGCGCAGAAGAAAACCGAGCGTCATCTCAGGATACTGAACGACACGGGTGCATCGGTCGCCCGCGAGCGCAATCTCGAGAAGATCGTGCAGATCGTCACGGACGCCGGCGTCGAGCTGACGGGCGCCCAGTTCGGCGCCTTCTTCTACAATGTTCTGACCTCGGATGGCGGCAGCTACATGCTTTATTCGCTGTCCGGCGTGCCGCGATCGGCCTTCGAGAACTTCCCGATGCCTCGCAACACGGCCGTGTTCGAGCCGACCTTCAAAGGCACGAGCGTGGTGAGGTCTGACGACATCCTGCAAGACCCGCGCTATGGCAAGAACACACCGCGGAAGGGCATGCCCGAGGGGCATCTTCCGGTTCGATCCTATCTCGCGGTCCCCGTGATCTCGCGGACGGGTGAGGTGCTTGGAGGGCTTTTCTTCGGTCATGCCGAGACGGCCATGTTCCAGCCCGAGCATGAAGCGGCGTTGCTCGGGATCGCCGGCCACGCCGCCACGGCCATCGACAACGCCCGGCTTCTGACCCGGCTCGAGACGCTCAACGCCGGGCTGGAGCAACGTGTCGCCGACGAGATCGCAGAGCGCATGAAGGCCGAGGAGCAGTTGCGGCAATCCCAGAAGATGGAGGCCGTTGGGCAGTTGACCGGCGGGATCGCGCACGACTTCAACAACATGCTGGCCGTTATTCTCGGCAGCTTGAATCTCGCCAAGCGGCGGCTCGGCAAGGGAGAGGTCAACATCGACCGCTTCATCGAGGGCGCGATCGATGGCGCAAATCGCGCGGCAACCTTGACGCAAAGGCTGCTCGCGTTCTCGCGCCAACAGCCTCTGGCGCCCGAGGTCGTGGACCTCAACAAGATGGTCGGCGGGATGAGCGAGCTGCTGGAGCGCTCGCTCGGAGAGCTGGTTCGCCTCGAGGCCGTCCTGGCGGCCGGGCTTTGGCGCGTCAAGGCGGACCCGGCCCAGCTGGAGAGCGCCGTCATCAACCTTGCGGTCAATGCGCGCGACGCCATGCCGAAGGGCGGCCGGCTGACGATCGAGACCAGCAATGCCTCGATCGACCGGAAATATGCCCGCGAATACGCCCTGTCGCCCGGACAGTACGTTCTCATCGCCGTCACGGATAACGGCACCGGAATTCCGGCCGATGTGCTGGGGAAGGTGTTCGATCCGTTCTTTACGACCAAGGTCGTGGGCAAGGGCACCGGCCTCGGCCTCAGTCAGGTCTACGGCTTCGTGCGGCAGTCGGGCGGCCACGTCAAAGTCTATTCGGAAGTCGACGTTGGCACGACGGTGAAAATCTATCTTCCACGCTTTGCGGGCGAGGAGGCGCCTTCAACGTCGTCGCAGGGCGTTACACATCCTGGTGCAAGCCTTCAGAGCGAGACCATCCTCGTTGTCGAGGACGACGAGCGGGTCCGCAGCATCTCATCCGAAAGCCTGCGCGAGCTTGGCTATACGGTCATCGAAGCCGCGACTGCCAGGGAAGCGATCAGGACCATTGAAAATGGTCTCATTCCGGACCTGCTGTTTACCGACGTCGTCATGCCCGACATGACCGGCGCTGAACTTGCTACCGAGCTGTCGAAACGATACCCGGATTTGAAGGTGCTGTTCACGACCGGGTATACGCGCAACGCGATCGTTCACAACGGCATGCTCGATGCCGGCAAGCATCTGCTCTCCAAGCCCTTTGCGATCGAAGACCTGGCGACGAAGGTTCGCAATCTACTCGACGAGGGATGAGGACATATCGGGCGAAGAATCCGTCTGATTTGCAAGCCGCCCTCGCAAGCGCTATGTCCCGGCTTTCGTAGAGAGCCCCGACATGACGATCTCCGATGACAACGACCTGACGCGCCTGAAAGAGATCGGGCGCATCGTCGCCAATACGCTGGAGGCGATGGGGAAGGCGATCGAGCCGGGCATGACCACGTCCGAGCTCGACCGGATCGGGCGAAAGCTGTTGGAAGCCGCCGGCGCGCGTTCGGCCCCGGAGCTGTCTTACGATTTTCCCGGCGCGACCTGCATCAGCGTGAACGAGGAGATCGCGCACGGCATCCCGGGCGAGCGGCGGATCGCGCGCGGCGACCTCGTGAACATCGACGTGTCAGCCGAGAAGAACGGCTTGTTCGCCGATACGGGCGCCTCCTTCGCCGTTCCGCCCGTCGCCCGCGCGATTGAACGGCTTTGCCGGGACGGCCGGCGGGCGATGTGGACAGGCCTGCAGCAGGTTGGCGCCGGCAAGCCGATTGCCGGGATCGGCCAGGCCATCGGGACCTTTGCGCGGAAGAACGGCTACAGCCTGGTCAGGAATCTCGCCAGTCACGGTGTCGGCTTGTCGCTCCATGAGGAGCCGACGGAGATCGCGACATGGCCCGACCGCTCCGAACGCCGCATCATGAACGATGGCCTGGTGTTCACCGTCGAGCCGTTCCTTTCCATGGGCGCCGCGTGGGCAGAGAATGGCGATGACCCCTGGACTCTCTACAGCAGTCCCGAGGCGCCGACCGTGCAGTACGAACACACCGTGATCGCCACGCGCAACGGACCGTTGATCGTGACTATGGCCGGTTGAGGCCGCCGAGGCCTAAGTCCGATCACGTCAGGCGGTCGATGATCTGAAGGAGCCGGTCGGAGGAGGCCGCGATACGCCTGAGCGGGGACGTTGCGATGCCCAGCAGCAGTCCTGGGCGCGCCGAAGCCTTTGACGCGTACCAGAGCGACAGCGGCGTCGGCGCCAGTCCAAGCGCTGCTGCTTCCCTGGCGATGGCAAGGTCGGGGGCTCGGTCCGGCAATCGCAGCACCGCGGCCAATCCGGCCATCGCAACGTTTACGGTCCGCGGCCGGAGGTATTTGAGCAATGCCTCGCCTTGCGCGGCGTAGGCGCGCTTGGTGCGTCGCAGATGCCGGAGATAATGGCCCTCGCGGATGAAATCGGCGGTGGCGAGCTGCACCGCGCGCCCAGGCGCCGGAGCAAGGCACGCCGCAGTCTCGGCAAATCGCGACGCCAGAGCGGCGGGTGCCACGACAAAGCCGAGCCGCAAGGCAGGGCTAATGGTCTTGCTGAACGAGCCGATGTGAACGACGCGGCCGGAGCGATCGAGCGAGGCGAGCGCCGGCGTGGCCCGGCCCTTGAGTTGAAGTTCGCTGAGATAATCGTCCTCGATCACCCACGCCTTGTTTTGGGTCGCCCAGTCCAGCAGGCGCGCGCGTCGTGCCAGTGACAGCGTGGATCCGAGCGGCGCTTGCTGCCCGGGCGTCACGACAGCCAGCGCCGCGTCGGGTGCATGGCGCAGGCCGTCGTCGACGTCGATGCCATCCGCGTCAACCGGGATCGGCACGATCGACAATACCGCGAGCGCGAGCCCATGCCGGGTGAAAGGAAAGCCGGGATCCTCCATCCAGACCTTTTTCTTCTGCTCGAGGCCGAGGGCTCGGAGCGCCAGGCCGAGGCCGCCGGCGAAGCCGCTGGTCATGATGATCTGGGACGGCATGCATTCGATCCCGCGCGCCAGCGCAAGATAGGCCGCGATCTCGCGTCGCAAGTCCGGCTCGCCGCGCGGATCGGGGTAGATCGCGGGAGCGCTCATTTCGACACGAGCCGCCCGTGCGTGCATGCGCGCGAGCAGCGTCGCGGGAAAGGTCTCTCGCGAAGGCACGCCCATTTGGAAGATCGCCGGGCCCGCAATGAGCTCCTGGTACATTTCCATGAACGAGCCCGGTGCCGGGGCCTTGTCCCGCCGCACGGGGAAGCGCGGTCGGTCGGCGACATGCGTGCCGGTCGCGCGGGCCGCGACGATCAGTTGGGCGGATGCGAGCTTTTCATAGGCTGAGCGCACGGTGCCGCGCGCGACGCCGAGCTGGGCCGCCAGATCCTGCCATGAGGGCAGGCGCGCGCCCGGTGCGAGCACGCCGTTTTCGATGGCGGCCCGGATCCCTTTGTGGATCTGCTCGGCCAGCGGTGTCTTCGCGGACCGATCGAGCACCAGCCGCAGCGGTTTGGTCATGGTTCTTGGTACACGATTTTCGTGCGTTCTTGGTCCTTTTTTATGAACCATGGCAGGGGCATCTGAGGGAGGAAAGGAAGGGAGTGCTTGCTCCCTCGGTTATCAAGGAGAATGCAGCTGGGTGAGCGTCTCAACTACAACCACATTGCACCGGCCGGCGCGAAGGCACTGGGCGGCGTCTATGGCTACGTCATGCAGAGCGGGCTTCCTGCGACACTGGTGACCCTCGTTTACCTGCGCGTCTCGCAGATCAACAATTGCGCCTATTGCCTCGACATGCACACGCGCGACCTGCTCAAGAACGGCGTGAAGATCGAAAAACTCGCATTGGTCCAGGCCTGGGCCGAGGCCGGTCATCTCTTCGACGAACGTGAACGCGCCGCACTCGCATGGGCCGAGACGGTGACCCGCGTCGCGGAGACGGGCGTTCCGGACGAGGCGTATCAGGCCGTTCGCGCGGTCTTCGGCGAGCGCGAGCTCGTCGATCTCACGATCGCCATCAGCATGATGAACGCCTACAACCGCATGTCGATCAGCTTCAGAAACACCCCGCAGGCCGCGCTCGAGAAGGCGGCCTGACGGATCGCGCGGCATCAATCGAATGAAAGGCAGGAGTCTGAAGATGACGAGCGTGATTTCCGGCGTCAGAATTCCCGACAGCCAACTGGCGCGCGAAGCCACCGACCTCGTGCGCAGCTATCAAGACGAGATGCTGTTCAATCATTCCGTCCGCGTCTACGTGTTCGGTGCGATGAAGGGGCTGCGTCAGAAGCTGAAATTCGATTCCGAATTGCTCTATGTCGCGGCGCTGTTTCACGATCTCGGCCTGGTCGATCACTACCACACGCCGACAAAACGGTTTGAGGTCGACGGGGCCGATGCTGCGCGGGAGTTTCTTCGGGCACGCGGGATCGCCGAGCCGCAGGCCGATCTGGTCTGGGAAGCCATCGCGCTCCACACCACGCCCGGCATTCCTCAATATATGAGGCCGGAGATCGCTCTCACCAACGCAGGCGTTCTGGTGGACGTCGTCGGCGTTGGATACGACGACTACACCCCGGAGCAGCGCGACCAGGTGATATCGGCGTTTCCGCGCGGTGACTTCAAGAACGAGTTCCTGAAGGTACAGACCTGCTCGGCACTGAAGAAGCCGCAGACGACGTTCGGGACCGTGAATTTCGATTACATCGAGGATCACGACCCCAGCTTCCGCAAGCCGAACGCGTGCACACGCATCCGCAACACCCCTTGGCAAAGCTGAGCCGGCGCAACTGCTTGGCTTATCCGGCGCCAGCGGCGCCTCTGGAGCGGCGAGGGGCCGGCGACTTCTTCCGCGCAGAGAAATAAGGGTTCACCACGCAACTCGCCGAGCGTCCGACGGCGAGATATTTGCACTGCGCGAGCGAGCCGTAACGGCAGTCGAAATAGCCGACGGGGCCGTAGATCTGCATGCAGACGGGATAGCTGGGGTCATAGGTCTGCGCGCATGCGGATCCGCCCGCGAGGAGCAGGCCGATTGCAACGAGCGCGAGGCCGGAGCTGCGCATCTCAGCGCGGCAGGTAGTAGCCGGGTGAATAGCCCGGCGTCTGTGCGCGCGGACGATTCTGATAGGCGTAGGGATCATCGCTCTGTCCGGCGAAATATGG
This sequence comes from Bradyrhizobium sp. WYCCWR 12699, assembly GCF_032144035.1. Taxonomy (NCBI): domain Bacteria; kingdom Pseudomonadati; phylum Pseudomonadota; class Alphaproteobacteria; order Hyphomicrobiales; family Nitrobacteraceae; genus Bradyrhizobium; species Bradyrhizobium sp. WYCCWR 12699. The sequence continues at coordinate 9,265 of NZ_JAVTJN010000039.1, read as the reverse complement.
ATTCGCGATGCAGGTCAGGGCGCGTCCCGAAGCGCTTGCCTGACACTGCGCGTAGGTGTCGAACCTGCAATTGCTGAGCCCCGGCCATTCATCGCCGGTCAGGCAGAACGCGTGATGCGTGCCGAACGCGCGCGCGGGTGTGCTCGCGCTCGACACGAGTGCAAATGTGGCGAAAGCGAGCGAAAATGTGGCGGCAATGGGGAGCGTAGTTCGTCTTCGCATCTCAATTCTCCATCACGCGAATGTGCGCGCGACGTTGTAACGCGCGCATGCAATTTATCTTGTGCCGCCGACAATGGAACTACAGAAAACACTTGTTTCAAAGGGTTTCGGACGCGCTCTGATAAATCTTCATTAATGAAGCGCGGGCCTTTGGCGCGAACTGTGGCGTCGAGGTTACAGCAATTCCGTCGATCGCTGTTATGACCAGCGCACGGCCAGGGGGCCTAACGACGAAACTGGAACGGGACTCAAATGAAGAAGAATTTGTTGCTTGCTGCTGTGAGCCTTGTCGCGCTGAGCGCGACTGCGCCGGCGCTGGCTGCTGACCTCGCAGCGCGGCCCTACACGAAGGCGCCTGCGATGGTCGCCGCGATCTATGACTGGAGCGGCTTCTACATCGGCATCAACGGCGGCGGCGGTTCGGCGCACTCGACCTGGGATCTCGTCGGCGGCGGCCGTGAAGGTTCGCACGATGCGACCGGCGGCACGGTCGGTGGCCAGATCGGCTATCGCTGGCAGTCCGGCCAGTTCGTGTTCGGCGTGGAAGGCCAGGGCAACTGGGCCGACTTCTCGGGCGACAATGTCAGCGCGCTGTTCGCAACGCGCAACCGCTCGAAGATCGACTCGTTCGGTCTGATCACCGGTCAGGTCGGCTACGCCTGGAACAACGTCCTGCTCTACGTCAAGGGCGGTGCGGCTGTGGTCGGCGTCAAGTACGACGTGTTCAGCACCGCCTCGGGCGCGCTGCTGTCCTCGAACGACCAGACCCGCTGGGGCGGTACGGTCGGTGCCGGCCTCGAATACGGTTTCGCACCGAACTGGTCGGTTGGCGTCGAGTACAACCACATCTTCCTGTCGGACAAGGACGTCACGTTCGCTGGCCTGGCGGGTACCGACCGCATCAAGCAGGACGTCGACATGGGTCTCGTCCGCCTGAACTACAAGTTCGGCGGCCCGGTGCTCGGCCGTTACTGATCCTGATCGCTCGCCTTCGGGCGGTCGTCGAAAAGCCCCGGCCTTGGCCGGGGCTTTTTTATTGCGCGAATTCAGCGAGTTAACCATTGCCCCTGGAGATCGTCCGTCGCGCTTGACTCCTGAGAACGAAATGAGAACAATGTTCTTCATACGTTCTAGCAAGGGAGCGAGACATGTTCAGGGTTTTCGTCGAAGAAGCGGCCGCACTGGCGTCGATCACGCTGTTCGTCGGGATGATCGCGATCTGGGCCCAGGTCATACCGCAGCTCTGATTCCCCGGCTTGACGCGGGAGGCGCCGGTCGGCCTTGGGGAAAAGAGGGACGATGTGGCCAATCGGCCGCTCCGGCGTGGACTCTGAAGCTGCGACACCTCACCATTGCGAGGCGAGTCGGCAGGACAGGGCAGATGCGGGTGCATGATGCCCCAGGGAGCCGGCGACCGCTCCATCCCCATCTGCAAGAGGCCGTCACGCGACCATGCCGAGCGCCGGATTTGTCCACCTTCACGTTCACTCGGCCTATTCGCTGCTCAAGGGCTCGATCAAGATCGCCAAGCTCGCCGAGCTTGCGAAGAAAGACCACCAGCCGGCGCTGGCGCTCACCGACACCGACAACATGTTCGGTGCGCTGGAGTTCTCCGACAAGATGGCGGGCTCCGGCATCCAGCCGATCGTCGGCTGCGAGCTGGCGATCGATTTCGGCGATCAGGATCCGAATGCGCGCAACGCGATCGGGCCGTCGCGCGTGGTGCTGCTGGCAGCACAGGAGCGCGGCTATCGCAGCCTGATGCGGCTGAACTCGCGCGCATTCCTGGAGACGCCCGATACCCACGCCTGCCACATCAAGTTCGACTGGCTCGAGGGCGAGACCGAGGGCCTGATCGCCCTGACGGGCGGACCGGACGGGCCGATCTCGCTGGCGCTGGCCGGCGGTCATGCCGAGCTCGCGGCCTTGCGCTGCGAGCGTCTGGCCGGCCTGTTCGGCGATCGCCTCTACGTCGAATTGCAGCGTCACAACACCGAGAAGGAGCGGCGCGTCGAAAGCGGCCTGATCGACATCGCCTATGCCAAGGGCCTGCCGCTGGTCGCAACCAACGAGCCGTATTTCGCGACAACGGACGATTACGAAGCGCATGACGCGCTGCTCTGCATCGCCGGCGGGCGGCTGATCGCAGAGACCGAACGCGAGCAGCTCACGCCCGATCATCGCTTCAAGACGCGCGCCGAGATGGCGGTGCTGTTCGCCGATATTCCGGAGGCGCTGGCCTCGACGGTGGAGATCGCCGAGCGCTGCTCGTTCCGCCCGATGACGCGCAAGCCGATCCTGCCGTTCTTCACCGTCGGCGCCGCGCAGAGCTCGGACGCAGCCTCGGTCGAGGCCGCCGAGTTGAAGCGCCAGGCGGAGGAGGGGCTCGCCAAGCGCCTCAGCGTCCACGGCCTGTCGCAAGGCACGACCGAGGAGGACTACAACAAGCGCCTGGCGTTCGAGCTCGACGTCATTATGCGCATGAAATACGCGGGCTACTTCCTGATCGTGTCCGACTTCATCAAATGGGCGAAGAGCCAGGGCATTCCGGTCGGGCCGGGCCGCGGCTCGGGCGCGGGCTCGCTGGTGGCGTGGGCGCTGACCATCACCGACCTCGACCCGATCAAGTTCGGCCTGCTGTTCGAACGCTTCCTCAATCCCGAACGCGTCTCGATGCCGGACTTCGACATCGATTTCTGCCAGGACCGCCGCGGCGAGGTGATCAAGTACGTTCAGGAGCGCTATGGCCGCGACCAGGTCGCGCAGATCATCACCTTCGGTACGCTGCAGGCGCGCGGCGTGCTGCGCGACGTCGGTCGCGTGCTGCAGATGCCCTATGGGCAGGTCGACAAGCTGACCAAGCTGGTGCCGCAGAATCCGGCCGCGCCCGTGACGCTGGCGGCCGCGATCGAGAGCGAGCCAAAGCTGCAGGCGTTCCGCGACGAAGATCCGGTCGTGGCGCGCGCCTTCGACATCGCCCAGCGCCTCGAAGGCCTGACCCGCCACGCCTCGACGCACGCGGCCGGCATCGTGATCGGCGATCGCCCCTTGAGCGAACTCGTGCCGATGTACCGCGATCCGAAGTCGGACATGCCGGTGACCCAGTTCAACATGAAATGGGTCGAGCCGGCCGGCCTCGTCAAGTTCGACTTCCTCGGCCTGAAGACGCTGACCGTGCTCGACGTCGCCTGCAAGCTGCTCAAGCCGCGCGACATCCACGTCGATCTCGCCACGCTGCCGATCGACGACGCCGAGAGCTACCAGATGCTGGCCCGCGGCGAGGTGGTCGGCGTGTTCCAGGTTGAAAGCCAGGGCATGCGGCGCGCGCTGGTCGACATGCGCCCGGACCGTTTCGAGGACATCATCGCGCTGGTGGCGCTGTATCGGCCGGGCCCGATGGCAAACATCCCGACCTATTGCGCGCGCAAGCACGGCGACGAGGAGCCGGAATATCTGCATCCCGTGCTGGAGCCGATCCTGAAGGAAACCTTCGGCGTCATCATCTACCAGGAACAGGTGATGCAGATCGCGCAGGTGATGTCGGGCTATTCGCTCGGCGACGCCGACCTCCTGCGCCGCGCCATGGGCAAGAAGATCCGCGCCGAGATGGACAAGCAGCGCGACATCTTCGTCGCGGGAGCGGTGAAGAACGGCGTGCCGAAGGGCCAGGCCGAGACCATCTTCGAGCTGCTGGCGAAGTTCGCCGATTACGGCTTCAACAAGAGCCATGCGGCAGCCTATGCGCTGGTGTCCTACCACACCGCCTACATGAAGGCGCATTATCCGGTCGAGTTCATCGCGGCGTCGATGACGCTCGATCTCAACAATACCGACAAGCTCTCCGAATTCCGCTCGGAGGCGCAGCGCCTCGGCATCAAGGTCGAACCGCCGAACATCAACCGCTCCGGCGCGACCTTCGAGGTCGGCGAGAAGACGATCTACTACGCGCTCGCAGCGCTCAAGGGCGTCGGCATCCAGGCGATCGAGCAGATCATCGAGGAGCGCACCAAGCGGGGATTGTTCACCTCGCTCGCCGACTTCGCAGCACGGGTCAATCCGCGTGCGATCAACAAGCGCATCATCGAAAGTCTCGCCGCCGCCGGCGCCTTCGACACGCTGGAGCCGAACCGCGCCCGCGTCTTCGCCGGCGCGGATTCGATCCTCGCCGCCTGCCAGCGCGCGCATCAGGCCGAGACCATCGGCCAGAACGACATGTTCGGCATGTCGGCAGATGCGCCGACCATCATGCTGCCGCAGATCGAGCCGTGGCTGCCGGCCGAAAAACTCCGCCGCGAATACGACGCCGTAGGCTTCTTCCTGTCGGGCCATCCGCTCGACGATTACGCCACCGTGCTGAAGCGGCTGCGGGTGCAGAGCTGGGCGGAATTCTCGCGCGCGGTGAAGACGGGCGCCACCGCCGGCAAGGTCGCGGCCACCGTGGTCTCGCGCATGGAGCGGCGCACCAAGACCGGCAACAAGATGGGCATCATGGGGCTCTCCGATCCCACGGGCCATTTCGAGGCGGTGCTGTTCTCCGAAGGCCTTGCGCAATATCGCGACGTGCTGGAGCCGGGCGCCGCCGTGCTGCTGCAACTGGGCGCCGAGCTGCAGGGCGAGGACGTCCGCGCCCGCGTGCTGCATGCCGAGCCGCTCGACGATGCCGCCGCCAAGACGCAGAAGGGTCTGCGCATCTTCGTGCGCGACACCAAGCCGCTGGAGTCGATCGCCAAGCGTTTGGCCGGTCCCGACATGGCGGCATCGAACGGCGCGGCGCCGAAGATCGGCAGTCCGGGCATCGCGCCGCGTTCGAACGGCGACGGCGAGGTCTCGCTGGTGATGATGCTCGACCTCGAGACCGAGGTCGAGATGAAGCTGCCCGGCCGCTTCAAGGTCTCGCCGCAGATCGCCGGCGCGATCAAGGCGGTCGCGGGCGTGGTGGACGTGCAGCAGATCTGACGCTTGCGCGCATTGCCGCAAACCAAAGCTTAACTAACAAGCTCATGCATGGTTTCGAAGTGTGCCGGGCACAGCTATCAGTTGTGGCCCGGCGCGCAATCAAGGAAGAACAACCATGTGTGACAAATGCTCTGAAAATCTGCATCAATCGGTGGCTTCCTCCCGCCGCTCGATGATGCTCTTCGCCGCCTCCGCGCTCGGGGTGGCCGCGTTTGGCGGGCCTGCATTGGCCAAGGAGGCGAAGGCGCCGCCGAAGCCGCAAAACGTGCTGTCGCCCGATGCCGCGCTGAAGCGGCTGATGGACGGCAATTCGCGCTACGTCTCGGGTGTGTCGCGCCGCCACGACTTCACGCATGAGCGCGAGGCTCTGGTCGGCGGCCAGAATCCCTACGCAGCCGTCCTGAGCTGCGCCGATTCACGCATCGCACCCGAATATGCCTTCGACAGCGGACGCGGCGATCTGTTCGTGTGCCGCGTTGCTGGAAATTTCGCCGGCGACGAGACGGTCGCGAGCATGGAATACACCGTCGCGGTGCTCGGCACGCCTCTGATCCTGGTGCTCGGCCACGACAATTGCGGCGCCGTCGATGCGACCATCAAGTCGCTGAAGGACGACAAGCCGCTGCCCGGGCACATCCCGACGCTGGTCTCCGCGATCGCGCCGTCGGTGAAGACCGCGGCCGGGCAGAGCGGCAACGCGCTCGACAACGCCATCCGCCAGAACGTCATCGACAACGTCGCCAAGCTGAAATCGGCCGCCCCGCTCCTCAATGCAGCGGTCGAGCAGGGCAAGCTCAAGGTGGTCGGCGGTATCTATCGGCTGAGCACGGGGGCCGTCGAGTTGCTTGCCCTGAGCTGAGCCTCAGGGCTGAGACCCAGGGCTGAGCGCATCGGATGCCGGATGGCCGCGCCTCTTTCCCGCAGAGGCCGGCCGCACGGCTTCGGCATAGGGCAGCGATGCTGCGCGTGTTGCAATCAGAAGCTGTCTTGCGCTAGCCTCACGCCGGGACAGGCGGGGGCGTGGATGATTTTGCGTGGGGCTGTGCTGCTGATTGCGGCGGCAATGCTGGTTGGCTGTCAAACAGAGCGGAGCGGACTGGATTACGCGACCGCGATGCGGAGGATCGGACCGCCGAAGGCGGGGCAGGCGCGCATCGTGGTGTTTCGCGAGAAGGGGTTCGGTGGCGTAGCCGACGCAGGCTGGGAGTTTGCGTTGGATGGCGCGGTGCTCAAGGGGTTGAAGACCGGCACCTACCTCTATGTCGATCGGCCGGCCGGCCAGCACCAGTTTTTCGCGGCAGAGCCCGGTTTTCCCGGCGAGACGCATCAGGACATCGCAGTCCAGTCCGGCCGAACCTATTTCTATCTGGCCCGAAACAGCGATCGCAAGAATGCGGTGATCGCGAATGCCAGCACCGGGCTCCTCGGATACGGACTTACCCTGGCGATGACGTCGGCCTACAAGAATCAGGGGCCGGTGGATTTCTCGCCCGTCGATGAGGCGGCTGCGCGGACGACCGTCGCCGAACTGAAATTGGCCGAATGAGATCCGCGGCGAGACCGCCGTCGCAGCGAGACTGACGCCAGGCTGACACCGGTGACGGCGCAGCCACGCCATCGCCTCAATCCGAGCCTTTCGTTCAACGGCCATTCAGCCGGCCGCGCGCCTGATGCGTGGTGCCATCTCAACAACAAAAGCGGGCAAGAGAGCCATGCGCGGGACGTTCAAAGTCTTCATCTGCCTTCTCCTGCCGATCATGGCCCTTGCGGCCGGCGCGCCGGACGCGGCCCGCGCCCAGCAGCCGGAGAAGCGCATCGCGCTCGTGGTCGGCAATGGCGCCTATGCCAAGTCGCCGCTGGCGACGACGGCGAACGATGCCGGCCTGATCGCGCAGACGCTGCAGGCGGCCGGCTTCGACGTCGTCGGCGCGCGCGATCTCGACGGCGACACGCTGCGCAAGAGTTTTCGCGACTTCATCCAGAAGGCCCAGGCCTCGGGGCCGGGGACGGTCGCGATGATCTATCTCGCCGGCTATGGCGTGCAGATTGCCGGCGAGAACTATTTCATCCCGGTCGATTCCAACATCACCCGCGACACCGACATTCCGACCGAGGCCTTGCGCATCAGCGACTATGCGCGCCAGCTCGCCGCCATTCCGCTCAAGGCCAACATCGTCGTGCTCGACGCTGCCCGCGCGCAGCCCTTCATCGAGGGCGGTCAGCCGATCGCGAGCGGTCTGGCGCTGGTCGAGCCCGACCCGAACATGCTGATTGCGTTCAACGCGGCGCCCGGCACCGTCGCGCCGGAGGAGCCGGGGCCGTACGGTATCTATGCGCAGTCGCTGGCAGAGATGATCCGCACCGGCGGCCTGCCGCTGGCGGAGGTGTTCGACCGCGTCCGCCTGCGCGTCAACGAAGCCAGCAAGGGCGCGCAGGTGCCCTGGAACGAGCAGAAGATATCGGCGCCGTTCTCGTTCTTCGAGCGCGGGCCCGACGCGCCGCCGTCGCAGGCCGCACCCGACCAGGTCGCCGCCATCCGCAGCAAGCCGATCCGCGATCTCGGCGTGCAGGACGCCTATGCCGCCGCGCTCGAGCGCGACACCTTTGCTGCCTATGAGGAATTCCTCGCGGCCTATCCCGGCGATCCCCTAGCGAAGCGCGTGATGGCGATCGTCGCGGCGCGCCGCGAAGCGATCACCTGGCGTCGGACCTACCGGACCGACACGCCGGAAGCCTATTGGTCGTATCTGCGCCGCTATCCGCGCGGGCCGCACGCGGGCGATGCGCGCCGCCGCCTTGCGATCCTCACCGCGCCGGTCGAGCCGCCGCCGAGCTTTGCGATGATCGACTACGACGTGCCGCCACCGCCGCCGGAGGAGGTGGTCTATGTCGATCGCCCGGTGCTGTATTTCAGCGATCCCGATTTCGGCTTCGCGCCGCCACCGCCGCCACCGGTCTATTATTTGCCGCCGCCGCCGCCGGATTTCGTCGTGCTGCCGCCGCCGATGCCGGTGGTTGGCCTGTTCGTGCTGCCGCAGCCGGTGTTCGTGCCGATCCCGGTGTTTGTCCGGCCGCCGGTCTATGTCGCGCCGCCGCCGAACAACATCATCTACCAGAACATCCATAATGCGACTGTCATCAACACCGTGATCAATCGTCCGCCGGCACCAGCCGCGGGCGTGGGAGCAGGGAGCGGACCGGCCAGTCTCGCGCCGGCGATTGCCGGTCGCGCCAGTCCCGCGGGCCCGACCCTGCCGCAGGCCGCCACGCAGCGCGCTACCCTGATTCAGCAGGGCAAGGCGCCGATGCCGCCGAGCGCGACGATCCAGCCGACGGCGAGGACCGCGACGCCTCCGGCCACGCCGACCGCCGTCGCGCCGACCGCAGCGCCATCCGTCGCGCCACAGCCCAGGCTGCCACAGGCCAACTCGCTGCCGGTTCCCGGTGCCCAAGGCGGGCCGCCGACGCCGCCCGCGGGGGCAGGGAGTGTGCCGGGCAGCAGGCTCGCTCCGACGGCCACCGCCCCCACGAGCCCGCCGACCCATCCGGCAGCGTCGACCACCGCAACTCCCGGTGCGCCAGCGCAGGCTCATCCCAATGCGCCAACGGCGGCCGCCCCGGCGACTGTGGCGCCCAACGCGACAAACCCTGTCGCTGCGCCCGGCCAGCCGCCGAAGCCGCCGGTGGCGCAGACACCGCCCGGGACCGCCCCCGCGGACCGCGCCAAATCTGCCATCCGCGAGCCGGCTGGCACGCCACCATCGGCTGTGCCGGGCTCCGCTCCTGGCGCCGCGGGGAGGCCGGTCCCACCGCCGCCCTCGGCCGCGCGCCAGCCGATCAGGCCGCAGAATCAGCCGTCGGCTGCTCCGGCGCAGGCAACCCGGCCGTCTGCACCACCCGCGCACCCGCAAGCCGTGGCAAGACCGACACCCCCGCCGCCTGCGGCCGTCGTGCGTCCGACACCACCGCCTCCGCCGCGTGTCGCTTCGCCTCCACCGGCACGGGTGGCTCCGCCCGTGGCGGCAGCGCGGCCGGCGCCTCCGCCGGCCATGGCGCGGCCGGTGCCGCCTCCGCCGGTCGCCCGGCC
>NZ_JAVTJN010000038.1:0-1043 GCF_032144035.1 Bradyrhizobium sp. WYCCWR 12699 | reverse complement strand
CATGATGGAGCTGCAGGTTCATCTCCATCAGAGCCTTTTGCATATGTTGGATATGGGCGGCAGCATATTCCACGAGCCGCTCGCGCTGGCGTAGATAGGCTCGCAACGTTGCGATCTCGGCATCGGTCGGAAGCTGCCCCGTAACAGGCCATAGGAGTGGAGCTGGCGTAACCAAGCGGCATCGCTGAGATCGGTTTTACGGCCAGGTACATTCTTGGCGTACCGCGCGTTGACCAGAATGACCTCAAACCCGCGCTGTTCTAGGATCTCGTAGACTGGGATCCAATAGACCCCAGTGGATTCCATCGCGACACTGGTCACGCCGCACATCTTGAACCAGTCCGCCAGTTCATGCAGGTCTTGCGTGAATGTGCCGAATGCACGCACTGGCTTGTCGGTGCAGGCCGGGTTTACCGCGGCCATGTGCATCTTTGATCCGATATCGATAGCGGCCGGGCTGAGGTTGACCAGCTTTAGGTCCGGGCCGCGGTCGGTTGTCCTGTTAGGCATCGCAACTCCTCCGTCCGATGATGGGCTGGAGGGTCAGGGCTATGCCAATTTGTCATCTTCCTAATCGGGATCGCCGTCGAAACGGCGTCACCACTCTCAAGTCCGCATGCGCCCATGGACCACGTTTTTTAACGGGGACAGTGCCTCCAATAAGCTGACGGCCGCTACCCTCCGAGCTAAAGGATAGCACAAGGCTGTTTCTATCCCGCGCAGGCGCGCCACGACGCTGGACAGTTATTTAGGATATCCCGCTCGGCCTTCAGCTTGGCGACCTCACGGCGCAGCCGCTCGATCTCCTGCTGCTCCGGCTTCATCTGCCCGTGACCGGGAAAGGCCTGCACCGGGTCGGAGCCGAACTTGCTGATTCCAATGATCTCGCCGGGGTGTACCGATTTGATCTCGCCCAGGATTGAACGAACCCGCTACGCGGCAGTAGGGGGCAAACCTGCTGAACTGAGGTGTCCTGTCTGAGAGGATGTTGGTCTTCGCACCACCCCTCTCAAGACAGGAGACCCAGATGGCTACGATGAGCC
>NZ_JAVTJN010000037.1:13877-14866 GCF_032144035.1 Bradyrhizobium sp. WYCCWR 12699 | reverse complement strand
TGAAGTACCGTCAGACCGATAGCCCGCCAGTGGCGGCGGCCAAGGCGTCATTCAGTGCGTCGACCGCCTATCGGATCGAGAGAGATCCCCGATTTCCATCGCAAAGGAAGGCGCCCCGCGGCCGGCAACGACCGGACCCGTTGAGCGAGGTGTTCGAGACCGAGATCGTCCCGATCCTGAAGGCGGCACCTGGCTTACGCCCGGTGGCGGTGTTCGAGGAGATGCTACGGCGTCATCCGGATCTCGGCATCGGTATCCGTCGTACCCTGGAACGTCGGATCCGTGCATGGCGGGCGGTCCACGGCGAGGAGCAGGAGGTGATCTTCCGCCAAACCCACGAGCCTGGCCAACTCGGCCTCTCCGACTTCACAGACATGGACGAGTTGGGTGTTACGATCGCGGGTGCTCCGTTGGATCATCGTCTCTATCACTTCCGTTTGGCCTATTGCGGGTTCGAGCACGCCCACGTCGTGCTTGGCGGCGAGAGCTTCGTCGCCCTGGCGGAAGGCCTGCAGAATGCCCTCTGGTCGCTCGGTGGGGCGCCGCGGGAGCATCGGACCGACAGTCTGTCGGCCGCATTCTGCAATCTCAATCGTGATGCACGGGACGATCTGACGCAGCGATACGAGGCCCTTTGTGCCCATTACGGCATGCGGCCTTCCCGCAACAATCGAGGCGTTGCTCACGAGAATGGTTCGATCGAAGGGCCCCACGGTCATCTCAAGCGAGCAATCGCGGATGCCTTGCTGCTGCGCGGAACTATCGACTTCGACGATCTTGCCACCTATCGCGGCTTCATCGACGAGATCGTCAGCCGCCGCAATGCCCGCAACGCCAAGCGGATCGATAGCGAGCGCGTGGTGTTGCAGGAGCTGCCCGATCGGCGCACCTCCGACTACGAAGAGGTGATCGTCCGCGTGACCTCGTCCGGCGGCTTCACCCTGCGCAAGGTGTTCTACACGGTGCCATCGCGCCTGATCGGTCACCGA
>NZ_JAVTJN010000037.1:12785-13730 GCF_032144035.1 Bradyrhizobium sp. WYCCWR 12699 | reverse complement strand
CCATCTCGTCACCTTGCCGCGTGGGCGGCCGCATCCCAATGGCAAGTACGACCAGGTCGTCGATTATCGGCACGTGATCCATTCCCTGCGGCGCAAGCCGATGGCACTTCTCAATCTGGTCTACCGAGATCAGCTGTTCCCGCGGGATGCCTATCGGAAGACCTTCGATCGCTTGCGCGAACGCTTGCCGGACAAAAAAGCCAGCCGGATCATGGTCGATCTCCTCGCGCTCGCTCATGAACGCGGCTGCGAGGCCGAACTCGCCGATCAGCTCACCGCCGATCTCGAGGCCGGCCAACTGCCCGACCTCAACCGGCTACGTGCTTACTTCGCCCCCGATCCCGCCAACCTGCCGAACGTCGTGGTGCAGCTCGTGCCGCTTGCGACCTACGAATGCCTCATCGGTGCCGCCGAGACCGGAGGTGCCGCATGAGCGTAACGAACACGGTTGATGCCGCGCGCCTCAATCTGCTGCTCAATGAGCTCCGTCTGCCTGCCATCAAGGTGCTGTGGGCGCAATTTGCCGAACAGTCCGACAAGGAAGGCTGGCCGGCCGGCCGCTTCCTCGCGACCATCGCCGAGCACGAGATTGCCGAACGCGGCCGCCGTCGGACCGAACGACACCTTGTCGAAGCACGTTTGCCCACCGGAAAGACCTTCGACAGCTTCGACTTCGAAGCCGTGCCGATGATCTCAAAGGCGCAGGTGATGGCGCTCGCCGCCGGTGACAGCTGGCTGGGCAAGGGCGCCAATTTGCTGTTGTTCGGCCCGCCCGGCGGCGGAAAGAGCCACTTGGCGGCAGCGATCGGCCTGGCCCTCATCGAGAACGGATGGCGCGTCCTCTTCACCCGGACCACCGATCTCGTGCAGAAGCTCCAGCTAGCGCGACGCGAGCTTAACCTCGAGGCGGCCATCAATCGTCTCGATCGCTTCGATCTCCTGATT
>NZ_JAVTJN010000037.1:0-12775 GCF_032144035.1 Bradyrhizobium sp. WYCCWR 12699 | reverse complement strand
TTACGTCACCAAGGATCAGGCCGAGACCAGCGTGCTGTTCGAGCTCATCAGTGCACGCTACGAGCGCCGCTCGATGCTGATCACCGCCAATCAGCCATTCGGCGAATGGAACAGGGTCTTCCCGGACCCCGCCATGACCCTGGCCGCTATCGATCGCCTCGTTCATCACGCCACCATCGTCGAGATGAACGTCGAGAGCTATCGCAGACGGACCGCCCTCGAACGAAAACGCGGTCCCGGACGGCCGCCATCGCACGCGACACCCAAAACCGTCGCTGATTGACGCTGCGCGACAATCAGAGTTCAACAAAACTCTTGCGCGCGACAATCATCGCGGCAATCATCATCAGGCCGCGACACGCCTCGCCATCCTGATTGCCGCGCACTTCCTACCCAGATTGCCGCGCTACAGCCTAGATCAAGCCCCCATAGTTACACGCTCACAAGACGTGGCTTCGTTCGATCCAGCGTCAAATAGGTCCCGTGCTGGACTTGCGGCGAGATCTGCGAGCGAGCGTCGACAATGCCGGCTCATACGAGGAGTCCCCACCGCGCCCTGCCTCCCGCCCTGGCACCGATACGCTCGACCAGCGCTCTTCACACGCGGCCGGGCCGAGTTCTTACTTGAAGAGCGTCGCCCACAGGCAGCCGACCATCTCGCGTGCAATGGCGGTGGTGACGATCACCCCGGCTTTGCTGGCCGCCGACAAGGGGTGATAGAGGATGCACAGCTTGACCTGGGCTCTTTGCCCGCTTGTTGATTGGTCGGCGCGATTAGGATGATCCCTAAGTTGCGAACTTCCTCGCCGCGCACTCCTTGGGCCATCGCAACCGAAATCGTTGCCTTGTGTACATCCAGCCCTACGAAAATGCTATGGTTCATCAGGCCCGCTCCCCATGCTTGGGGTTCGGCGCCGGACCATCCGGCGCAACCCTCGATAGGAGCTTGCCGCGGGGCCGCCCGTCACCTCACAGGGCGGACAAAGGGTCTAGGGGATGCTGAGGTCCTCTGCAAAGGTTCGGCCTGCCGCACTGGTCCTGAGCTCGTAGCAAATTCGTATGCCTTCGGCTAAGTCGCTTCTTCCGGCTTTTGCGACCGCGCTGGCGTGTACGAATACGTCCGGACCTCCGTCATCCGGTCTGATGAAGCCATATCCCTTTCTTGCGTTGAACCATTTCACGATACCTGTTGCCATGTGTCGAACTCCGGCGTCTTCAAAAGCTAACAAAAAGTACGCACTCAGCCAGCGAAGCTCATGCCGCACGCAAGGGCGCTGTAGAACAATGTAAGATTGCGAAAGAAGGTAAAAAGCCGTCGGTATGCCATACAATTGCGTATCTCACTTGATGCGCTCGCTTGTGCTCCATGAAAAGTGCGATCGCGGCGCGACAAGATTGCGGACTTTGGTGCACTGTCAGCTTGCCGTTGCTCAACGCAAGGCGTCATTATCGCATGTCCGAGCGACGCAGGTTGGAAGAAGAGTGAAAGGTGGTGGTGACCGTCATTCGCCGTCAGGCGCACCGCTCGGCGCAAAGCGGTCGAGCAAGTGCGCCGGTCGGTTTGGATGAGATCTACGGCGGTGAAAGCGGACACGGCGCTAGTGGGGGCAGCTGTGGCCGCTCGCATGGAATCCAAGCGAGAGCTCATGTCGCTACTTCGGATATAAGATGCACCGCCGCTTGCGATTGCAGCGCCTCGGCGCCAAAGTGTTGGCAGAAGTATCCTGACAAAAGTCATCGAGCACCTGTTCTCGCGAGAGACCAATGCATCTATTCTCATTGGCCGTTAAGCAAGTAGCGTGCCGCGCCTTATGACAACGGGACCAACTGCCGACTAGGTTGCTCTGCCGTTTTGGTTCTGGTGATGTAGGAGTGTGGGAGAGACTATGCTCCTGCTCGCAGCATTGCCTCGGCCGCAGAACATTTGGGCCGTTGCCCAGAAGCTTGAGAGTGACGCTCAATCTCCTGAGATAGGTCCTGGCGCTATGAGGGAGAGGCTCTTGCCGCATGTAGGCGGTCCATGACGGTATGCGCGGCAGCAGTTGCAGCGCCCATGCTGCCATCGTTGGACATCTAACATGGGCAGCTGGCGCAAAACTAACAATAATCGTACTGCCTGGTGTTAGATCAAGCGCACCGTTGCTGAAACCCGGCGGACGCGCGCTTGGCCCGACAAGTGGCGCGGACGATCTCGGGGACCGCGAGCAGGCCTGGAGCACTTCGGGATCAGGTGCGCGTGCAGGATCGATTGCACCTCGTTCTTGAGCCGCGCGATGCCGCACGACCTGGTAGCGCCGCGCCGCTAGCCGACGCTTGCGTTCCGTCTCTGCGTCAGGCGTCCGGATCTGCGGCAGGTGCCGCGGGCGCCTGCAGACACGCGAGTGTGCCGGCATCGATCTTGTCGGTCTCGACTTGAGCCTGGGCGATCGCCTTCACCTGATGCGAATTGGCGACAATCACGCGTGCCACGAACGACGCCAGAACCGGCGACACCGCCACTCTGTTCGCGGTCGCTTCGACCACCACCGCATCACTGGCCAGCAGGGTCTTGCCAAAACCGTCCAACGCAGTCCGCGTCTATATCAATACGGCCCGCATGTCGGAGGCTGCCATCCTCCCAAACCACCACCTCTCCGAGGTTCGGACGTCGATGTCAATCACCCGTCGCACTTGCACCTCCTGCCAAATCAGACCACATGACGGGAGCTACGGGCGACACGACAACTACGGATGCGCGCTCTCAGCGCAACCGGGCTGGTCGCAGAGGCGGCCAGCTACTAACCCGAGCTCGTGGCTGATCGTATGCATCGGCCTGCCCGCACCTTGGTGCTCCCGGTGCCTCTCTCCCGATGGTTGCACCATACGCCACTATCTTGAATATCGCAGCGGGACATCGGCACCGAGAAACTCAAATACCGGTTACCAATCCGATCGAGCGCCTCAACGGCAAGATCAAGCGGCGATCCGAGGTCGTCGGCATCTTCCCTAACGGAGACGCAATCGCCGACCTAATCGATGCGACCCTGTCGAGCAGAACGACGAATGTGCGGTCCAGGCGCCCGCTACATGACGCCGGAAAGCATCGCGCCATTAAGCGATGAATTCATCGTCGGTCTGCCCGACGTGGCAGGCTGATGCCTTCCGACCCGCCTGCCGGAAAATCGCAGGTAACCTACCGTCAGCTACACCATGCCCCGGCAGGGTGCTGGCAGCGGAGCTTGCGTCAATTGGATCGAACGTCTCTTCGTTTCTCAGCATTTGAGGCGCGGTATCTACCCGTCGAGGAGCGGCCTAGGCATCAACACGGCGATCTTGTGAGACGAAGTGTTCAAGCGTCCCACAGGATGCTCGCCGATGGCATCTTATGGTTCATCAGTGCAGGGTTGACCAAGCAATTTAGCGGCAGAGCTCCAATCGATGCTTCGGATGCCCTGCTTAAACCAGTCAACCCATTTCTTGCTTATGAAAATCGCGTAGCAGCCTGAGAGAGGATCACGCTCACGCGGGGCCATCGGGGCTGCGAAAGGATGCAGCCGTTGCCCCTGAGCCTAGCAGAACGGCCGTCGGGGCGACTTAACGCCCCAATTGGCCGTCTTCAATCTAAGGGCTTTAGGCGGTTGGGGGCAATCCCCGGCGCCTAGCAAGCTTGATGGTCCTGCCTGACAGCTCAACTATGCGTTTCTCCGCCGCTGTGAACGAAATCCTTCAATAGGATCAAGCCGCCTCCGTACGGTCTGGGGAATTGAGCGGAGTCGTTGAGGAAACATAGCCGAGAGCAGCTTGCTTCTGGCGCCGTCGCTCCACGGACGGAGGGATGCCCATTTTGCCACGGTATTTTGCGACCGTCCGGCGCGCTATATCGATCCCAGAGGAACGCAATAGCTCGACGATTGCGTCATCTGAGAGCACTGATGCTTGGGCCTCGGAGTCGATGAGCCTCTTAATGCGGTGGCGAACAGCCTCTGCCGAGTGAGCCGTCTCGCCGACGGCTGAAGCAATGGATGGTTTGAAGAAGTATTTGAGCTCGAACCGTCCACGATTGGAGGCCATGTACTTGTTGTTCGTTACGCGTGAAACGGTGGACTCATGCACCCCCGCGGCGTCGGCCACTGCTTTCAGATTGAGGGGTCGTAGATGCTCTACGCCGTAGGAGAAAAAGTCATGTTGCTGACGCACAATTTCGCTCGCAACTTTCAAGATTGTGTTCGCACGTCTCTCAAGTGAACTTACCAGCCAGCGTGCATCAGACCACTTATTGGCCAGGTAGGCCTTGTCATTACGGTTGCGCATTTTGCCCTTGAAATCGCGATAATAAACCTGATTCAGCGAAATGCTGGGAAACGCTTCACTGTTCAGCTCGACTACCCAATTGTGGTGATGACCCCGGCGAACAAAGACATCTGGGATCAAAAGTTCCAGGCGCACCGAACCAAACTTATGTCCCGGCTTCGAGTCGAGTGACCGAAGTTCCGCAATCATATCGGCGATGTCCTCATCGCTCTCTCCGCAAACGCTGCGCAGGGCAGGAACCCCCTCAGGTACAAGAGCGAGGTTCTCAACCAGTGCCTGCATCGCTGGGTCATAGCGGTTGCGCTCGCGCAGCTGGATCGCGAAACATTCTTTCAAAGAACGAGCGAAGACGCCAGGAGGGTCAAACGTCTGCAATGTTGCCAGAACGAGATCAACATCTGTTTGCGAGGCCCCCAGCCGTTTGGCGGCATTTCCTAGGTCTTGCGGCAAGTATCCGGCGTCATCGACGAGGTCGATTAGATAGCGTCCGATGAGTCGCTTTGTGGGCGACGTCAGCGCGAGTCCGAGCTGCTCGGTCAAATGATCGCGGAGGGTGATCTCTTTCGGTACGCACGCCTCTAGATTATAGTCTTCCTGACAAGATCGGCTGCGGGACGCCTCTGTGCCGACGTCCAGCCGATCTTGGTCCGAATTCTGAGGAATGTCCTCATCAAATGGCTCGGAATGAAGATCGTCAAGCTCCGGGCTGGGCGCCGCGTCGAGCTCGGGGCGAGTGCCAGGGTCTACGCTCAAGCCGTCTTGTTGGCTATTGTCGAACGCGTCGCTGTCAAGATCACTAGCGTCGTCCGGACCGCTGGCTTCGCTGAAGAGGTCGGTCGTTGTTCCGGCATCCTCTTGCGTCAGCATGTCTATGTCGCGCTCCAGCAATGGATTGCACTCGAGCTCCTCCTCCACGAAATCAGCCAGATCGAGATTAGACAATTTCAGCAGCTTTATCGCCTTCGCCAGGCGCGGCGATAGTACGGCTGATTGCGATTGCCGAACATTCTGCTGATATCCCAGGCTCATTGTAAGGTCTCTCCCCGGCTGATGTACGGCGTCTGTATGCGAGTTACCAATTGATGTTCGGCACGCAGACGGTTGTGGATATGGAAGCGCAAGGCGATCTCCCGCCCTACAGGCGCAGAGTCCCCTCTCGCTCTATCTTCATAGAATGTTTGATGGCCGCCTGTGGGGAGGCCAAGGATGCGGCCTGCTGTTGATAGTCTGGTTCTGGTGAACCGAGACGAGGGCGCCACGACAATGAACTGTCCAGTTGGCAAATAGAATCTGCGTTCTGATTGCCAGAGGCCATAGTTTTTGCCGGGTTTCGCATCGAAGTTGTCGCGGCGACCTACGCCGCAGGCGTGTGTCATCGTCCGGCCTTTCCACACAATACGTTCTTGGCCTGACACGATTGGCGCGCCTCGATTGTTAACAGGCGCAGGACCGGACTGCTTACCGGCGGTGGTCGCTCCAGCTGAAAAAAAGCGAGGGCTTTGTGTCCCGGCGGGGCCCGGGCTGAGGTAGAGCGCATATAATCGCTTGGTGCTGTCCCCGCCGAGGGTGGCATAGGGTCCGGAGCGCTTTTTGCAACGCTCCGCTTGCCGCTGCGGTCGCAGCACCATCTTGGGAACGCGTTCCCAGAGGCGAGCTCTTCCGTGCAAGGCCGTATTTGGCCAAATTCTGGCTCGGCGCAGTGGGTCGCCCGTTCGAGTGAACCGGGCGAAACACGTCGCTCCATCGCAGGTCTGGGGCGGCAAGTGCCGGAGACCGGGCAGCAACAACGCGGCGTGCCGGACATCATTCAACGGACTGAGCAAGAGGCCTCCCGAGATCTGTTCAGTGGAAGCATCAGCAAGAGGTGTGCCAAGCCAGTACGCCGGATGCCGCTCATGTCCCTTGTTGATGATCTCAGGTAGTGATGCAGTACGACGGAGCTCGCTGCGGTGTGTGAACTAGCGGCCCGATCGACCTTTGTGGCAACCGCAACAATCAAGATGGGCGACATCGAACAACGCGGGATGGAGGTCTCAGGCAACTAGCGCGCCATTGTTTAGGTGCATCGTCCTGTGCTGCCGCAACACGCCCAAGCCGCCAGCGAGATGCCGGGCGGCGCTAATCGTGAGCTATCTCGTGGTACAGCTATTGCTGCGACGATGACAAGCCTAGCGCGAGGAGCAGCTCTCAAGAAGCAGCCGGATGTCGAGCGCGCGAAGCGGCTCGTCGTCTGATCTAATGCGGCGCCGGGTGAGTTAAAGCAAGTGATCTCGCACGTTGGGCCACGGCGCATGTCAATCAAAGTAATGAAGTTTGGGGGATCGAGCTTTCGTGATGCGGAGGCGTACCGCGCTGTCTCCAGACATATAGTAGATAGGCTTGCAAATGACGCGCGGCAAGTCGTGGTCGTCGTTAGCGCGATGCACGGCCAGACGGACGTACTGAAGTCTCTAGCGCTCTCTGTGAATGAAATCTGCAGCACCGTTGCCTTGGACACCGTCCTGACAGCGGGAGAAATGATTTCCGCTGGACTTCTTGAGGCAGCATTGCAAAGACACTCGGTGCCGACATCATCGCTCTTTGGCTATTCGATTGGAATCAAGACATCCTTGGTTCTAGGTAGGACGGTCATCGAGGAGGTCGACAACAAACCGCTGCTAAAGGCGCTCGATTATGGCCGCGTGGTAATCCTTGCCGGAGCGCAGGGTCTGGATGAAGGTGGACGGGTCTCAATGCTCGGCCGCAATAGCTCGGATTTGACTGCGGTAATAGCCGCCGATATGGTGGGAAGTGGCGTTTGCGAAGTCTACTCGGATGTCTGTGGCATCTACTCCGCCGATCCGAGGATTGTGAGGCAAGCAAGGCTGCTCCCGACAGTCTCCTATGCCAACGCAAGTCGGATAGCACGCTGCGGGGCGAAAGTGCTTCACCATGGCGCAATCGACTATGCTGCCGGCCGGAGAATAGCCATCTCCTGCAAATCGTTACTGCCGAATGAGATGGCCGGTACTTTGGTGACTGACGCAGGAGGCGGGGTTTGCGTGGTCATCAACCCGTCAGCAACACGGGTTGCATTTCAAAGCGTCTTCGAAAAACGTAATGCTGAAGACGTTTTACGAAGGCTTGGTATCATGTGGATCGATCTCGAGCAGGATGAAAGCCCCGAGGGGTATTTGACGCATGACGCGGAGGCCGCGCTTACCGCTCTGCATCGGGAAGGCATCCACCCCGTGAGGAGTGCGCAGAAGATTGTTGTTTTAGCGCTCACCGGGTCCAAGCCAAAGACATACGAATTGCGAGATCTTGAGGCCGCTTCTTACTGTGCTCAGAGGGTCCATGCAGAGCTCCGCACTAGTGGGGTGGAAGCACCTCACTAGCCATCACCTCCTGATTGGCGATATACCGCGCTGCAGGTCGGGAGAGCCGGCTACTCACCGCGGAAATGAGTCGTCAGCGGCAACTTCACCTCCCTTGTAGAAGTCTTGAGATGGCTTGTCACGATGACCATCGCCGAGCGGACCGATCCTTCGATAAGTGCATTCCGCTACTGGGCAGTTGAGTTACGCAACGCCAGAACGCACGATCTGCCAGGTGCCTGCCAGGCAAGTGATGCGCAACCAATTACCGCGCGCCCAACATGCAAACGGCCTTCGTTAGCCTACTGGTTCTGTAGCCGGGCTCACCGTGAGTGCGGGCGGTTAGCGTATCCGTATCCGAGTCCAGGTTGACCTGGGCCGCAGTGTGATGCGGGTAGGCGACCTGCCCGACGACTAGGCCCGTCCCCAGGGAGCTAGTCGACTGAAGCTGGAACATGTTCAGGGAGAAACAAGAGTTAGACGGTCGTGGTACTCGAAGTGTAGCACCAGCGAGATGCGGAACAGGTGCTAGCCTGCCGCGGTGATCAAGCGTCTGGCGTGAGGCCTCGCCGAGGCAGCGAGGCCCGATGCAGATGTCATGTCAGAGCGGGGCTGCTTCCGCTAAGCTATCTTCAAAGATGTCCAAACCCTTAGTCAGCGTCTCCGGGTCGATCGTTAGCGGAGGAAAGAATTTGATGACCTCGTCCGCCGGGCCGCATCGTTCAATGATGAGGCCCCTATCGTACGCCTTGCGTGCTGCAGTCTCAGCGAGGTGAGTATTTCGGCAATCAAAGCCGAGCGCCATTCCGCGGCCGCGGACAGTGAAGTGGTCTCCATGCGCGCGCGCAATAGCATTAAGCCGGTGACGCATCAGCGTTCCCAGTCGATAAATGCTTTGCGAAAAGATCTCAGTGCGCCAGTAGATATTCAAAGCTGCAGTTGCAGAGACAAGCGCTAGGTTATTTCCTCGAAAGGTGCCCGTGTGCTCTCCCGGTTCCCATATATCAATTGCCTCTTTGATCAACAACATGGATAACGGCAGACCATATCCACTTAAGGACTTCGACAATATTACGACATCTGGTGACAACTCGGCGAACTCAAAGCTGAAGAAATCGCCAGTACGGCCGCAACCCATCTGAATATCGTCGACGATAAATATGGCTCCAATCTCTGCCGCTAGGGCTTGTACGGATCGTAGCCATTCCTTTTGAGCGACGTTGATGCCGCCCTCCCCCTGTACTGTTTCAAGGAGAATGGCGGCTGGCGCATCGATGCCGCTGCTAGAGTCCAGCAATATGTTCCGCAGGTGCTCCGCCGTATCAATCTCATCTCCAAGATAACCATCATAGGGCATTATCGTGACGCCGGACAGGGGGACTCCACTGGCTTCGCGAAGAAAGCGACTGCTGGTCGCAGCCGCGGCGCCGAGACTGAGGCCATGATAACCACGTGTGAATGAAATGATGTTGTGGCGCCCGGTTACTTTACGCGCCAGCTTCAATGCCGCCTCAACGCCATTGGCACCTGTAGGTCCAGTAAATTGAAATCGATAATCCAAGCCCCGCTCACGAAGAATAACTGAGTTGAAAGTCTCCATAAAGTCGACCTTGGCCGGAGTGGCCATATCGAGGCCGTGAACGACAGCATCAGATCCCAGATATTCTGTAATAGCTGCCTTTAGCTGATGATTGTTGTGGCCGTAATTGAGCGCTCCAGCCCCGGAAAAGAAGTCGATGAACCGTTCGCCCGTCTCGCTTAGCAGAAAGGGCCCGCGCGCATGACTAAAGCACGCTGGGAAGAGACGCGAGTACAGGCGAACGTTGGATTCCAACGTTTCTAACGTTCGAAGAGTACGTGAGGGGTCGGCAGAGTTATTCATGATCGCACCTTCACTTTGTCCATGAATATGGCTGGTGCACGTGACATACTCCACCATGCGGAATATTAAACCTCTCAGCGTTGGTAGTCCCTCGTCGAGCGAGGGAGAATCGTCGAGCCGGTGCGACGCTGTTGCGGTTTGGTCAGGAGGCCATTCACTAAGCGCGGCTTGAATACGGCTGGCATGCGCACTGTTGCCGATGCCGGACGGCTCGCCGTGGCAATATCAAGCTTCCAACATCGAGCTTGAGGCGGCGATATAGGGACTCGTCGGAGGCCAGACCGTGATCGCCGGGCGAAGCGAGCCTAATTATACGCAGCCCTCATGGATCAAGAGAGCTGATAACACCTATTGAAAGGCCGACGGCGATACAGGACGATGACCCTGGACAAAGAGCCCCGGCAGGCGCCGGGGCCCTCGATCATTGATTGAGAAACTGAGATCCTTATTTGCTCGCGAGTGGCCAGCCAAACTTGTAGTTGAGGCGGGCGGTGACGAGATCAAAGTCCTGACGAATGCGGTCGTTTCCTAGTCCTGTTGCGAAGCTAACGTCACTAGCCGGCATGAACACGTGGTCGTACTCGATGCCAGCTGACCAGTTCGGTGTTAGGCTAATCTCAAGACCGGCACCGGCCGTACCTCCCCAACGTGTGGTATCCGCGTCGCCCAGAAAGCCAGCCGAATTAGTGATCCGATAAGTGCTCCCTACCACAGCCGCGCCCGCTTTGGCGTAGAGCAGTACGTTGCCGGCCGAATAGCCAATCTGGCCGGTCAGCAAGCCGAAACCGTCGATGTTTGTGTGATTGGTGGTGCCCGGGTTGGCAATGCTAACGTTTGAGCCGCTGAGATCGGCCCAGTTGCCCAGCCCTTCGAGTCCGAGCACGGTATTGCCGAATTGCCAACGATATCCAATCTGGCCCCCTACTGTGCCGCCGGTTGCGTCGTGAGAGCCCTCGGGGATAGAGCCGAGAAAATCCCAGGAGTTATGGCTCGAGCCCCAGCCGCCATTGACGCCGGCATAGAAGCCGCTCCAGTCGTAGAGCGCGATGACAGCCGGGCTGGGCGTCGGCGTATTCGGAAATGCGGGACGCGCGGCGAGATCTGCGGCAGACGCGGACGTCGCAGCGGCCATCGCAAGAATGCTCGCGCAAACGAGTGACTGCTTTTTCATTTCGGTTGTTACTCTCTTTAATGGCCCCCAGTGTGGCCGTTGTATCAGCGCTTACGCGAATTGCTGTACCTGAAGTGCAACAGAGCTCGACGATAGCAGAGCCGAACCTGACGTAGTGTCAGGTTGTGAAGAGATAGTGCGAGCATGGCGCGCAGGCGTCGGAATTCGAGGCGAACGAAGGCGCCTGCGGCGCTCGATGTTGCGTGTTGGCTCGTGTAGCAAATGATAGCTGACAGTGCGTGCCGGCTGCGGCCCGGATGTATACGCCGTTATAGGCTTTTGTTGAATGCGGAACGAGAGCGCGTAAGCGCTTAGCGAGAGCGGATAGCTGTGCGAAGAAGCGTCCGGCTTGGATCGAGGTTTAGATGGGATTAGACGGCAAAAAGGATGTCCATTTGGACGTCTCATCGGCGAGGTCGGTGAGCCGGCTGGAGGTTCTTGGAGGACCTTCGGGGCGCCGCGTGCGTTCGGAGGCTGAGAGCCGCCTCGCACGGCGGCAACACGCCTCGCTCCCGAAACTGCCGTCGCCAATCGTAGATCTGCTAGCGCGTCGCTCCGTGCTTGCGCGCCCCTCGGCCACCGCGACACGGGATAACAGACTCTCGGCGACTTATCCGAGTCGCATCCGACATTCGCGCCGCTGATCGTGGGAGATGCGTCGGAGGAGTGTCAAGTTCCGCGATCAAGCTTGAGACGCCGCAATCGACGATGTCGTGTTGCAGACGGATACGGCGACAGATGGCGAGCAGCTGTCCGGGGTGATCCGCAAGGTGCGAGCGTCACGATGATCGCGGCCGCTGCTGATAAGAGTTACATTGCAACCGGCCGATCGACTTCCACTGTCGCCACGATGGGCTTACGGCGAAGTGCAGGAGATACTTCGTCTTGATCCATTCAGCGGAGGCGCCTTCGCGTTCCGATCGAAACGAGCGGACCGGATCAAGACTTTTGTCTGGGATCGAACGGGCCTGGTGTTGGTGCACAAGCGTCTTGAAGGTTGCAAGTTCGTTTGGCCAACGATCGCAGACGGCGTGATGCGGATATCACCGGCGATGTTCGCGGCACTGTTCGAGGGGCTGGATTGGAGGTTGGTCCGCCCGGAAGAAGCACGGCGCCCCCAGGCGGCGGGATAACTGCGGCAGAATGACTCGGCAGCTATTTTGAGCGTGGCACGCGCGGCGGCGATGTGCTCGAAATAGCGCATGAGCATCGCGGCGCTGCGCGACGAAAATGAACAACTGAAAGCCCTTTTGGCGCAAACGCGGGCGGCCTTGAGCGAGCATCAGGGGGCGCTGGCGGCGTCGGAGGAAGCGCAGCGTCGGCTGGAGGTCATCCTCGGCGAATTGCGGCGCGACAGGTTCGGCGCGAAATCCGAGAAGCTGCGGCCAGATCAGTATCATTTACCGTTGGAAGACGTGGAGATCGCGCAAGGCATCCTGGACGCGGCGCAGGAGAGAGCCGAGGCTGTGATCAAGGGCCGATCGCGGAGCGTACCGGATCAAGGTTCTCATCGCAATCGCGGCTGCTTGCCTGCCCATTTGCCGCGCGTGGAACGGATCATCGAGCCTGCGAGCACGCTCTGCCCGTGCGGTTGCGGACCATGACGAAGATCGGCGAGGACGTCAGCAAGCGCCTTGACGTGATCCCGGCGCAATGGCGCGTGCTGGTCACACGCCGCCCGAAATACATCTGCCGCCGCTACTCCGGCACTGTCGTGCAGGCGCATGCGCCGGAGCACGTCGTACTCAGCGGGCCGCCGACCGAAGCGGCCATTGCGCACGTGATCGTCTTGTCGCGCGGCGATCAGGATGGAAGGCAGCGTCAATCAAGGTGAGAGAGTTTCGCTGGGCTCGTGACGTAGGGAGGGCGTAGCCCGACCGGAGTTACGAGCCCAGCGTCGGCGCGATCCCTAGGAGGACCGCGCCGACTGGTGATCGCGGCCGGTCGGGATTATGCAAGTGGTTCTTCCGCCAAGAGGAATCACTCGCGTGCCCGGCCGACACATCACAGATCACCAGATGAGATGGGATGGTTGCCGCCCTCCCCAGACGGCATCGTAATGTGCCAAGAACGCAG
>NZ_JAVTJN010000036.1:998466-1180364 GCF_032144035.1 Bradyrhizobium sp. WYCCWR 12699 | reverse complement strand
GGCGCGCTCGGCGCGCGGTGGCGGCATCTTGGCCGGCTCGCTCTGACGCGGCGGACGCGGCATCAGCGGCGGCTCGCTGCGCGGGACGCGCGGCGGCAGCGGCTCGGGGCGTGGTTCGCGCTCGGGACGGGGCGCGATCGGTTCGGGTGGAAAGCCGCCCATCGGCGGTTCGCTGCGGCGTTCGGCCGGCGCGGGAGCGGGCCGGCGCAGTTCGTCGGCGAAGGACGGGCGTGCGGGCCGCGGCGGCGGCTCCGGCATTTGCGGCTCGGGATGATCGAGCAGCTCGGGCCGCGGCGCTTCGTCGGCCCAGCCGCCGGCATCGGGCATCGGGGCAAGGCGCGGCGGCTCGGCGGCATTGGGACGCTGCGGCAGCTGATCGCGGCCATGCGCGGCGCGAACGATGTTGGGCTCGACGACGATGTCGGTGGGGCCGCCGATCATCAGGAGGTGCTCGACATTGTCACGCCGGACCAGCACCAGGCGGCGCCTTCCGTCGACCGCGGCGGCATCGATCACGGCAAGACGGGGCATCCTGCCGCGCTGGGTGTTGGCGCCGAGCCGGCTGGTGGCGAATCGGCGAACCAGCCAAGCAGCGACGCCGATCAACGCCAGGACGACGATGAACGCGACGATGAAGGTGATAGGGCTGCCTTGCATACTTGTCCCCGACAAATGGCGCTTCAGTCGTGCCCATGGTCGGATGCGCCAACCACCGGCCTACGATGCCCCAAACTGCGATTTCTTAACGTCCCACGGCAAGTTTTGCCGTCCCCAACTCTTAATAACCCATGAATCGCTCGATCCAAAACGACTTCTTGGCCCGTGCCGGCGCCGCCAAACGGTTGGGTTAATGCCACTTTTGGAGACGTAGAATCACGGGGGCGTAGATGACTGTCCCGCACGGGGACAGGTGTCGGGGATCCTCTTAACCAGCTGTTAACCATACACACGGCAAATTCTGCCTAGCTGCGGACCTCAGGGGTCCGTGAGAGGCGGAAGGAGCCGCGACGATGTCCATCAACGACCTCCCGGTACTGTCGGCGCTTCGCACCAAGATGCAGTGGCACCAGGAACGCCAGCGCGTCCTGTCCGAGAACGTCTCCAATTCCGATACGCCCAAATTCCGGCCGCGTGACCTGGTGGAGCCGAAACTCGACAAGTCCGGGGCCGTCACCGGCTCGATGGGACCCCTGGCGATGATGCGCACCAGCGGCTCTCACATGACCCCGTCGGGCGCTGCGTCCGGATTTGACCAGAACAAGAACGCGGGCTTCGAAACCCGCCCCGCGGGCAACGCCGTCAATCTCGAAGAGGAGATGATGAAGGCCGCCAGCAACCAGATGGACTACGCGGCAGCGACCTCGCTCTATTCGAAGAGCCTGCATCTGCTCAAGACCGCGATCGGCAAGGGCTAGCCGCATGATCGACGGAACAGAACGGCTAGGGGAGGCGCATCATGGCCAATGACAGCAGCGACTTTGCCCGCTCGATGGCGATCGCGACCTCCGGTCTGCGGGCGCAAGCCGGCCGCATGCGGGTGATCTCGGAAAACATCGCGAACGCGGATTCGACCGCGCAGACGTCAGGCGGCGATCCCTACCGGCGCAAGGTTCCGACCTTTTCCTCCGCGCTCGACCGCTCGCTCGACGCGCAGGTCGTCACCCTCGGCAAGATCAAGCCCGACCAGTCGAACTTCCGCGTCAAATACGAGCCGAACAATCCGGTCGCGGACGCCAGCGGCAACGTCAAATATCCCAACGTGAACTCGGTGGTCGAGATGACCGACATGCGCGATGCGCAGCGGTCCTACGAGGCCAACCTCAACATCATCAGTGCGACGCGCCGGATGATCCAGCGCACGCTCGACATCCTCAAGAGCTGAACAGGACAATTGAGCCATGGCATCACCGTCAGTCGCCGCCAATGCATATGCCAACCTCGCCCGCGTGCTGGACAACACCGGCGCCGGCGCCGGTGCCGGTGCCGGTAAGGGCACCGAGGCCGGCGGGCAGTCCTTTGCCTCGCTGCTGAAGGACGCCGTCGGCAGCGTCATGGAGTCCGGCCGCAAGTCCGATGCGCAGACGGTCGCGATGGCCTCCGGCAAGGCCAATGTGATGGACGTGGTGACCGCGGTCGCCGACACCGACGTCGCGGTGTCCACCCTGGTCTCGGTCCGCGACCGCATGATCGCGGCCTATGAAGACATCATGAAGATGCCGATCTGATTTGCACCGGTCATTCCGGGGCGGTGCGAAGCACCGAGCCCGGAACCTCGAGATTCCGGGCTCTCGCTTCGCGAGCCCCGGAATGACGGAAATACTTACAGTGAGAATTCCCAAATGACCGGACCCGAGACCCTCGACGTTGCGCGCGATGCGATCTGGACGATCGTGATCGTGTCCTCACCCCTGATGGTGGTGGGCCTCGTGGTCGGCGTCATCGTGTCGCTGTTCCAGGCGCTGACGCAGATCCAGGAACAGACGCTGATCTACGTGCCGAAGATCCTCGCCATCTTTGCCACGATGCTGCTGGCGCTGCCGTTCATGGCCGACGCGCTGCACTCCCACATGCTGCGGATCTCGTCGCGAATCATCGGCGGCTGAGGCAAGATGCGGCAATTATGCGCATCGACGTCTCGCTGCTGCCGGCGCTCGCCGCTTCCTTCATGCTCGTCTTCGCCCGGGTCGGCGCGATGGTGATGCTGTTGCCGGGGCTCGGCGAGACCAATATTCCGACCCGGATCAAGCTCTCGATCGCGCTGCTGCTGACGATGATCATCCTGCCGCTGCACCGCAACGCCTACCAGGTCGACATGGGCTCGCTGGCGCCGTTGCTGGTCCTGATGCTGCATGAGATCGCGATCGGCATCGTGCTGGGCGCGACCGCGCGCGTGACGCTGTCGGCGCTGCAGGTCGCGGGATCCGTGATCGCGCAGCAGATGGGGCTCGGTTTCGTCACCTCGGTCGATCCGACGCAGGGGCAGCAGGGCGTGCTGGTCGGCAACTTCCTGACCATGCTGGGCGTGACGCTGCTGTTCGCCACCGACAGCCATCATCTGGTGATCGCGGCGCTGAACGACAGCTATACGATCTTCTCGCCTGGCGAGACCGTGTCGAGCGGCGACGTCGCCGCGCTGGCAACGCGTGCCTTCGCCGCCGCGTTTCGCTTGGGCCTGCAACTCTCGGGGCCGTTCCTGGTGTTCGGCCTCGTCTTCAACATCGGCCTTGGCGTGCTGGCGCGGCTGATGCCGCAGATGCAGGTCTATTTCGTCGGCGTGCCGCTCTCGATCTTCGCGGGCTTTTTGGTGCTCGCCGTGGTGCTCACGGCGATGATGGGCACCTATCTGGATTACTTCATCGGTGTCATGCACCAGTTGATGCCGCTCAGGTAACGAGGGATCGATGGCGGAAGACAACGATCCAGAGAGTCAAACAGAAGACCCGACACAAAAGCGTCTGGACGATGCGCTCGAGCGCGGCGACGTTGCCAAGAGCCAGGAGATCAACACCTGGTTCATGATGGCGGGCGGCACGCTCGTGGTCTCGACCTTCTCGGGTTCGGTGGGCAGCGGGTTGCTGGCGCCGATGCGCAATCTGCTCGCCAATTCCTGGATGATCAAGACCGACGGCAAGGCGCTGCTGGCGCTGATGCAGCACATCGAATTCGCCATTCTCGCGGCGATCGGCGTGCCGCTGTTGATGCTGATGCTGGCGGCGGTCGCCGGCAACATGCTCCAGCACCGCCTGGTGTGGTCGACCGAATCCCTGACACCGAAGTTCAGCAAGATCTCGCCCGGCGCCGGCTTCAAGCGCATCTTCGGCAAGCAGGCGGCGGCCAATTTTCTCAAGGGCATCGGCAAGCTGGTGCTGCTCGGCGTGGTCATGACCATGATCCTGTGGCCGGAGCGGCATCGCATGGAGGCGATGGTCAGGCTCGATCCGGCCGCCATGCTCGGCGCCAGCACCAGCATGACCATTCATCTGCTCGGCGCTGTGGTCGCGGCGCTCGCGGTCGTCGCCATCGCCGATTATTTCTTCCAGTATCGCAGCTGGTTCCAGCGGCAGAAGATGTCGCTCCAGGAGATCAAGGAAGAGTTCAAGCAGTCCGAAGGCGATCCGCACATCAAGGGCAAGCTCAGGCAGTTGCGGCAGCAGCGCTCCAAGAAGCGCATGATGGCGGCGGTTCCCAAGGCCTCGGTGATCATCACCAACCCGACCCACTATTCGATCGCGCTGTCCTACGAGCGCGGCATGTCGGCGCCGATCTGCGTCGCCAAGGGCGTCGACAACCTCGCCTTCAAGATCCGGGAGATTGCGCGCGCGCACGACATCCCGATCGTGGAGAACGTGCCGCTGGCCCGCGCGCTCTACGCCACCGTCGAGATCGACCAGGAAATCCCGACCGAGCACTATCACGCGGTCGCCGAGGTGATCGGTTACGTCATGCGGCTGAAGCAGGGATTCCGTGCCGGACGCGGCTAAAACACCCGAAAAGGTCCGGAAATGGCTGTAATCTGGGAATCAGCTTACCTTTCGCTCCCGCTGCCCTTGCACCTCGGGGTCCGATTCAGGCAGGGAGGACCCCATGCGCCCCGTGGCGCGTTGATTCTCTGCCGACAGGCCGCGCCAGCTTGAGATGACCGCCGAGACCGACCACGACCTCACACGCGAGCCCGTTGCGGCGCACGAGCCGTCGCAGCGCTCGGGCAGCATTGCGCTGGTGCTGCTGGTGGCCGCCGGCCTCGTCGCCGTCGCCGTCGGGCTGATGACGCTCGGCCGCGCGCAGGCGCAGCCCTATATCCTCGGCATCCTCGCCGTGCTGGCGATGGTCGGCCTGTTCAACCTGTTCGCCTTCGCCGCCGGCATCATCCGCTTCGCCGACCGCAATCTCGATGATCCCGTGGTGGGGCGGATCGCCGATCATGGGTTCGACGGGTTGGCGGTCACCGATGCCCGTGGCCACGTGGTCTATTCCAATGCAGCCTATCTGACGCTGACCGGTGCCGCCGGGCCGCAGGACGTGCGCCCGGTGGAACGCGTCTTCATCGGCAATCCCGACGTTTCCGAAGCCGTATTCCGTTTGCTGAAAGCGGCCCGCGAAGGCAAGCGCCAGCAGGAGGAGGTGCGCATCTCCGGCCAGGACGGCAGCCAGGGCCGCTGGCTGCGCATGCGGGTGCGCCCGCTCGGCACCGGCAAGCGCGAGTCCAAATACGCGGTATG
This sequence comes from Bradyrhizobium sp. WYCCWR 12699, assembly GCF_032144035.1. Taxonomy (NCBI): domain Bacteria; kingdom Pseudomonadati; phylum Pseudomonadota; class Alphaproteobacteria; order Hyphomicrobiales; family Nitrobacteraceae; genus Bradyrhizobium; species Bradyrhizobium sp. WYCCWR 12699. Next base: position 1,175,145 of record NZ_JAVTJN010000036.1, on the reverse strand, counting down.
GTCGATCGCCGACATCACCCGCGATCGCGAGCGCCAGGAAGACGTGTTCCAGGAGCTGCAACACGCCATCGAATATCTCGATCATGCCCCGTGCGGCTTCTTCTCGGTCAATCCGGCCGGGGAGCTTGCTTATGTCAACGCGACGCTGGCGAACTGGCTCGACTACGACCTCGCCGAGATCGGCTCGGGCGGCCTGAAGCTGACCGACATCGTCTCCGGCGACGGCGCATCGCTGCTGACCTCGATCGTGGCCGTGCCGGGAGAGGTGAAGACGGAAGTCTTCGACATCGACCTGCGCATGCGCACCGGCAAGACCATGCCGGTGCGGCTCTATCACAAGCTCGCCTTCGGCGCCGACGGTGCGCCGGGCCCCTCGCGCACGCTGGTCATCAGCCGCGCCCGCGACGAGCGCAGCGATCCCGATCGTGCCGCCGAAGTGCGCTTCATGCGCTTCTTCGACCACACGCCGATGGCGATCGCGACCGTCGACCGCGGCGGCAACGTCGTGCGTGCCAATGCGCGCTACGCCAAGCTCGGCCAGGCGCTGGGGCTCGACAGCGCCTCTAAGTCGATCTTCCGCGCGGTCAATTCGCGCGACCGGCATCTCCTGATCGCCGCCATCAACCAGGCCGCCGAAGGCCAGGCCGACATCGCGCCGGTCGAGGTGGCGCTGGAAGGGACCAAGGAGCGCTGGGGCCAGTTCTTCGTCACGCCGGTCGATTCCGCCGAGAACGAGACGGAAGCCGCCATCGTGCACATGCTCGAGACCACCGAGCGGCGCGCGCTGGAGAACCAGATCAACCAGTCGCAGAAGATGGAGACGGTCGGCCAGCTCGCCGGCGGCATCGCCCACGACTTCAACAACGTGCTGTCCGCCATCATGATGGCGAACGACTTCCTGCTGAACGCACACAAACCGACCGACCCGTCGTTCCAGGACATCATGCAGATCAAGCAGAACGCGACGCGCGCCGCGACGCTGGTGCGGCAGCTGCTGGCGTTCTCGCGGCGGCAGACGCTGCGGCCGCAGGTGCTCGATCTCGGCGATGCGCTCTCCGATCTCACCATGCTGCTGCGCCGGCTGATCGGCGAGAAGGTCAAGCTCGACCTCGTCCACGGCCGCGATCTCTGGCCGGTGAAGGTCGACGTCTCCCAATTCGAGCAGGTGATCGTCAACCTCGCGGTGAACGCGCGCGACGCCATGCCCGACGGCGGCAAGCTGATCATCCGCACCGCCAACGTCACCACCGAGGACGCGGGCAAGCTCGCCTACAAGGGCATGCCGGCCGCGGATTATGTGCGGATCGAGGTCGCCGACACCGGCACCGGCATTCCCGCCGATATCCGCGACAAGATTTTCGAGCCGTTCTTCTCGACCAAGGAAGTGGGCAAAGGCACCGGCCTTGGCCTCTCGACGGTCTACGGCATCGTCAAGCAGACCGGCGGTTTCATCTACGTGGATTCCGAGCCGGGGCAGGGCACCTCGTTCCACATCTTCCTGCCGCGCCATCACGCCGAGCCGGAGGTGCAGGTCGAGCAGCCGGCCGTTGCCACCGCGACGAATGGCGCCGCGAAGGAAGCTGTGGCCGTCGAGGCCAAGCCGCGCACCGATCTCACGGGGCAGGGCACCATCCTGCTGGTCGAGGACGAAGAGGGCCTGCGCGCGCTGAACGCACGTGGCCTGCGCTCGCGCGGCTATACCGTGGTCGAGGCCGAGAACGGCGTCGAAGCCATGGAGATGCTGGAGGAGCAGAGCGGCGGGATCGATCTCGTCGTCTCCGACGTCGTCATGCCCGAGATGGACGGCCCGACGCTCCTGAAGGCGATGCGGGAAAAGAACCCCGACATCAAGTTCATCTTCGTCTCCGGCTATGCCGAGGACGCCTTCGAGAAGAGCCTGCCCGAGGGCCAGCAGTTCGACTTCCTGCCGAAACCGTTCACGCTCAGCCAGCTCGTGGCGGCGGTGAAGGAGACGATGACGAAGCAGGGGTGAGGTTTCGCGAGAAGCTCGCAATGAGGGGGGAAAGGGTGGAAATCTCCCCCCGAAACCGCCGGTAGCCGGTGACCACGGTTCCCCCGCCACCCGGCCAAGCCCCCGCCAAATATGGGCTTTTGCCACATCCCCGCGACTGAGGGCCGCAGCCGCAAGTTCCCAAACACACTTCACTTTTTGGGAAGTCTGCCCATCTTAGGGGCACGTCCCCATGCCGGGGATTTGGGAAACGCACATGAATTTCTCGCTACGCTCCCGCAATCTCTTCAAGACGCTCGCCGTCATGCTGGCGCTTGCGCTGCCGACAGCGCTCGTCATTTCGTCCGCCGACGCGCGCGTCGGCGGCGGCGGCTCGTCGGGCTCACGCGGCTCGCGCACCTTTTCGGCACCGCCCTCGACCTCCACGGCGCCGGGCTCGGCCTCGCAATTCAACCGCACCTACACCCAGCCGGGTGCAGGCATGAACTCGGCTGCGTCCGCGCCCGCGCGCGGCGGCCTGTTCGGCGGCCGCGCCGGCGGCTTCATGGGCGGCCTTGCGGCCGGCTTCCTGGGCGCCGGCCTGCTCGGCATGCTGTTCGGCGGCGGCCTGTTTGGCGGCCTCGGCGGCCTGTCCTCGATCCTCGGCCTGATCATCCAGATCGTGCTGGTGGTGCTGGTGGTGCGGTTGGCGATGTCCTGGTGGCAGCGCCGTCACACGCCGCAGGCGGCTTATGCCAATGCCGACGCAGGCGCAGCTTCCGGACCGCAGCCGAACCAGCGCAGCGGTCTCGGTGGCGGCCTTGGTGGTGGTCTCGGCGGCTTCGGCTTCGGCGCCAATGCCAACAACGCGCCGCTCGAGATCAAGCCGGACGATTACGAATCGTTCGAGCGCCTGCTCGGTGAGATCCAGACCGCCTGGTCGAACGAGGACGTGGCCAAGCTGCACACGCTCGCGACGCCGGAGATGGTCTCCTATTTCGAGCAGGACCTCGCCCAGAACCGCGCGCGCAACGTCGTCAACAAGGTGACCAACGTCAAGCTGCTGCAGGGCGACCTTGCCGAAGCCTGGCGCGAAGGCGAGACCGATTACGCCACGGTGGCGCTGCGCTTCGCGCTCACCGACAAGACGCTGGACCGCAACAGCGGCACGGTGGTCGCCGGCAGCGAACAGCCGGGCGAAGTCACCGAGGTCTGGACGTTCGCCCGCCGGCCCGGCAGCGGCTGGGAATTGTCGGCGATCCAGCAGACCAACTGATCGCAACGCGATCGAGACGAGAAGGGCGTCGTGCTTGCCGCACGGCGCCCTTTTTCTTTGGGCGCTTCACGCGGCATTGGAATAAGCGGATGCGACTTGGGTTGAAATTCAGACGGCCAACGACAAACACGATTGGGAGGACAAGATGATTCGTATCGAGAGATCCGTGACGATTTCAGGGCTCGCGCTGGTGCTGGCCTTGGCGGCGGCGCCAACTGCGCAGGCGCAATCGGCCGACATGACGTTCTTCGTGACCTCCAGCGGCCGGGCAAGGGCGCCGATCTCGGCGGCCTCGAGGGAGCCGACGCGCACTGTACGAGGCTCGCCCAGGCCTCCGGCGCAGCAGCCAAAACCTGGCGCGCTTATCTCTCGGCGCAGGCCGCCGACGGCAAGCCGGCCGTCAATGCCAAGGACCGCATCGGCAAGGGACCGTGGCAGAACGCGAAGGGCGCGGTGATCGCCAAGGACGTGGCCGAGCTGCACGGCCCCGCCAACAACCTCACCAAGCAGACCGCCCTCAGCGAGAAGGGCGAGGTCACTAACGGCCGCGGCGACACGCCGAACCGGCACGACATCCTGACGGGAACGCAGCCCGACGGCACCGCGTTCGCCGCCGGTGACGACAAGACCTGCAAGAACTGGACATCGAGCACGCAAGGTGCGGCGGTCGTCGGCCACGCCGATCGTCAAGGCTTGCGCGACGACGAACCGTCGAAATCCTGGAACAGCTCGCACCCCTCGCGCGGCCCCGACGGCGGCTGCTCGCAGGCCGATCTGAAGAGCACCGGCGGCGACGGGCTGCTGTATTGTTTCGCTGCGAATTGAAGGCTGGGCTCTCTCCACGCGTCATTGCGAGGAGCGAAGAGACGAAGCAATCCAGAATCTTGCCGCAGAGACACTCTGGATTGCTTCGTCTCTTCGCCAAGGCTTGGGCGGACAAGTCGCTGCGCTCGCAATGACGCGTGTTGAGAGAGGGTTCCGTCTCACCCTAACGGAACCCGAGGCCACATGTTACATTGGTCGAGTAGCATCCACGCTCACGGACCCCTCCCATGAAATACGAGCTCTATTACTGGCCCGAGATCCAGGGCCGCGGCGAATATGTGCGGCTGGCGCTGGAGGAGGCGGGTGCGGCTTACGTCGATGTCGCGCGGGGAGCGCGCGGCACGGCTGCGATGATGAAGATGATGGACGCGCAGAAGGGCACGCCGCCCTTTGCGCCGCCATTCCTGAAAGCGGGCAAGCTCGTCATCGGCCAGACCGCCAATATCCTGCTCTATCTCGGTAGCCGACACGGACTCGCACCGAAGACGGAGGCAGGAAAGCTCTGGGTGCATCAGCTCCAGCTCACCATCACCGACCTCGTGGTCGAGATTCACGACACCCATCATCCGCTCGGACCCTCGCTCTATTACGAGGACCAGAAGCCGCCGGCGAAGAAGCGCACGGCCGATTTCTGGGACGAGCGCGTGCCGAAATATCTCGGCTATTTCGAGCAGCTTCTCGCGGCCAATGGCGGCGCCTATGTCACCGGCCGGAGGCTGACCTATGTCGACCTCTCGCTGTTCCAGATCGTCGCGGGGCTGCGCTATGCCTTTCCCAAGCGCATGAAGGCGTTCGAGACAGACATTCCGGGCCTGCTCGGCCTGCACGATCGGATCGCCGCGCGGCCGAACATCAAGGCCTATCTCGCAAGCCCGCGCCGCATTCCCTTCAACGAGCAGGGCATCTTCCGCCGGTATCGCGAGCTGGATAATTAGCCGGTCCGGACGAAGACTGGCGGCAGCCTCCGTTCCGGACCGGCCGCTTCGGGCGCGATCAGTCGCCCGAACGCGTCGTGGCCGGGGAGCGTCCGTGAACGCTCCAGTCCGGATCGCTCGTCTGAATCATCGGGGACGGGAGAGAGGTCGTGCTCGTCGGGGCAGGGGGGCTTGCAGAACATCGTCGCGTCTCCGTCGCAAAGGTGCGGGTTCCCTTAGCGGGGCTCGCTGGCCGCGACGTCAGTCGATCGGAGGAGGGGGCACGATTTTCTGTGCAGTGGCGCCTTCACCAGACGCCCGGCACCAGGCGATAGCGCACCCGGGCCGCGTAGTCGGCATAGCCCGGCAGGCCGTCGCGCAGGATGCGTTCCTCGATGCCGATACGGACCGCGAACAAGGCGATGAAGAGCGGGACCATCGCGAGTCCCCACCACGAGCCCAGCAGCAGTGGCAACCCGGTGAAGAACAGCACCATGCCGCTATACATGGGATGACGCACATGGGCGTAGGGCCCGGTCGAGATCACGCGTTGTGCGCGCTCGGCTTGCAGCTTCACCACGGGGGCGGCGAACGAGTTCTCGCGAAAGACCCACAGCGTGAACAGCGTCGACAGCAGGAACAGCGCGACGCCGGCTGCCTGCAACGCGACCGGCATGTCGGACCCTTCAACGCGCCGGTCGATGCCGATCAGCACCAGCCAGGCCAGCATCGCAACAATGAGGGCGCCCATGAACACCTTGTCGGCGGCGGGCTGATCCTTTTGCAGAAGTGGTCGCAGACGCTCGGCGAGCAGCGCCGGATCGATCCGGTACAGCCACCAGCCGCAGAGCGGGCCGAGCAGGATGCATGCCGCGAGGAACGCCCAGGCTGCGGGCCAGCGCAAGGTCCCTGCGGATGCGAACAGCAGCGCGCCCATCGCGACGGTGGTGATCGTGTTCTGCAGCAGCAGTCTGGCGATCATGGTCGATCTCGTCCGGGTGTCAGACCTTGATCGGCGGTGTAAAGGCCGCGATGAGCCGAACCAGATCCGCCTGCCGTTTGGTTCCGGTCTTGACGAAGATCCGTGCAAGATGGGTCTTGATGGTCGTTTCGGCGATGCCCATGCTCCTGGCCACGTCCGGCACCCCGCCGATCTCGACGATGGACAGGAAGACCCGCAGTTCGGTCGGCGTCAGCTTGAACAGCTTGCGGATGAGGTCGGGCGCGACGATCGTATCGAGTGCTGCCTTGCTGACGAACAGCACGGCGCAGGCGTCGTAGCTGGCGCCGAATCTCTGCCGGCGGCCGGCGGTCAGCGGCAGGAGATGTCCGACATAATGCGAGCCGTCGCGGGCGGTCATATGCAGCGAGATGCTCGCGCTCGTTATCGCCCGGTCTCCGACCACCGTGCCCGCCAGCGCCTGCCGCAGCACGCGATCGGCATTCAGGTCGTTCGTCACCAGCCGGCCACGAACCGACCGAAGGATTTCGCCCTCGCCCAGGAAGTCGCGCGCGCTCGCATTGGCGTGCGTGATATGCCCCTCTGCATCGAGCAGCAGCACGGCGGTTCGCAGGGCGTCGAGGGTGCTGAGCGAATTCGTCTCCAGCTCATTCTGCTGCTGCAGCTTCTGCCTGACCAGCATGGCTCGCTGCACGTGCGGCGTGAGGTGGGAGATCACCTGGTACATCCTGCGGTCGACGGGACCGCCGGCCTTCATGATCGAGAGGCGGGATATTCCCTCGGCCGATTTGTCGAGCAGGATATTGGCGGCATCTTCGAGGCCCTGCGGCCGCGTCCATTCGTTGTAGAACATGGTGGTCCGGAATTCGTCGACGTCGATCCAGTCCCTGATGGTCTGGATCTGGCCGACCGGTGCGTGGAGCACGCCGCGCGACGGATCGAATGGCTCGTAGGTCTCGATGTAGGACTGAATATAGGCGGGGTCGACGCCGACGGCATGCGAGATCACGGCCTCGCCGGCAGCTCCGATCCGGACCAGCCCGCCGCTCTGGCCGCCCGCCAGGTCGACAATACTTGCAAGTGTCGTGGACCATCGCGAATCGTCAAGCGCGGCATCGTAGATGTCCGCCACTAGCGACAGCAGCTTTTCATTCAGTTCCATTGGCTTGTCCCACAGACGCTTGCCCACCAGACGTTGGGATGGACTCGATCGGCCTCGCAGATGAGCACGCCGAATGCGGAAACTTGATGAGCCGGATCACACTTGAAGGCGTGCGCCGATTCGAAAGGCGGCGGTTTGCGAGCCCATCGTGCGCCAAGGGGACATTGCCGCGGCGGGGAGTACCCCAGGGCCAGCGCAACTTTCGCGCGAACGCAAGCAGCCGCGCCGCCCTGGCGGCGAAGACCGTGTTCGGGCAGTTGCAGTGTTGCGATCATGCGCAGGTCCCGGGCTGGCCGCGCACGATATTGATCCCGCTATCCGGCAAAGATGCGGCTGGATGCGAACAGGTCTGATCGATCGGACCGGGCGAATCCGCCCGCGGGGGGATCGATCAGGCGAGCTGATCGATCCGCGTGCCCTGACCCGGCGGCAGCGGCGCGGGCGGCTGCGGCTTGTAGGTCGGGTCGGCGTCCTTGGTCTTGGTCTGGTCGTCCTGCTGCTTGGTCGTGTCGTAGCTCGGAACCACGATCGCGATCGGCGGCGGTGCTACGGTAGAAACCTTCATCCGCAAATCCTCACACATGGAAACAATTGAGCCTGCGCCGTGAGGAGCGAAAATTCCTTCAAGCCAATCGTTAAAATGCGAGGCAATTGGTGCGGGGAGGGCTGTGTCCCCGCGGTGCCAAGGCACACGAGGCGCCTCTCCCCGTCATTGCGAGGAGCTCTTGCGACGAAGCAATCCAGTGTCCCTCGGCGGAGAGATTTCTGGATTGCTTCGCTACGCTCGCAATGACGGAGTGTATGGCGAGCGGCGTCGCGATGCGTGTGCCGCCAGCATGCGGAACGAAGGGCCGTGCCCCTATTCGTCCTTGCCGCGCGTGATCGCGATCGACGCGTCTGTCTTGGTGCGCGTGCATTCCATGTTGAGGCGCCGGTAGCGCATGGTGACCTTGTCGCCGCGGAGCAGGCCCATCCGCTTCAGGCAGCGTGTCGCGCCCGTCGTGGTGTCGTCCTTGGTCACGGTGAAGACGATCGCGGCCATCGACCCCACCAGCGTATAGAACTCGGGCTTCGGCTTGCGATCGCCCTTGGCGTAGAGCTCGATCGAATATTTGTCGCCGCGACAGCCGACCGACAGCTCCTTGGCAGCCGGATGCGTGAGATAGACGACGTTGGCGGCCCGGAAATTCACCTTCAGGCGGTCGACCTGGTTCGCCAGTTCCTTGGCGCTGTCGTCGCAGCGATCGGCGCGCGCGGGCGAGGTGAGGGTCACAAGGCCGGTGATGGCGGCGGCGAGGAGGATCGCGCCGCGGACGTTCAAGTTCAATGTCATGATGAAAAGCCCCTTAGGGCGCGCATTCAAGCGTCGGCGGCCGCGAAGCGCAAGAGTGGGATCTGGGCTTTCCACGTGCTGCGCCAATGCTTTTCCGAGCCCTGGCGGCCCTGTCTCATGCACACCAGTCCCTTCCTTTTCCGTCCAAAATGGGCTTAGAACGCTTCTACGCGAGGGCCTGCGCGTGGCCCCAAACCCCCTGGATTCGCCCATGAACGCTCCCACCGCCTTCCCCGACCAGTCCAAGCCCGTCCCGCCCTACAAGCACACGCCGCTGTTTCCGCTGGGCAAGGACGAGACGCCCTACAAGAAGATCACGGCCGAGGGCGTCCGGGTCGAGAAGGTCCTGGGCAAGGACATGCTGGTGGTGTCGCGCGAGGCGCTGCGGGCGCTGTCTGAGGCGGCTTTCGGCGACATCAACCATTACCTGCGGCCCGGCCATCTGAAGCAGCTCCGCGCCATCCTGGAGGACGGCGAGGCGAGCCCCAACGACAAGTTCGTTGCGCTGGACTTCTTGAAGAACGCCAATATCGCGGCCGGCGGCGTGCTGCCGATGTGCCAGGACACCGGCACCGCGATCATCATGGGCAAGAAGGGGTGCAACGTCATCACCGACGGTGACGACGAGGCGGCGCTGTCGGAAGGCGCGCGCGATGCCTACCTCCGCCGCAATCTGCGCTACTCACAGGTCGCGCCGCTCTCGATGTATGAGGAGAAGAACACCGCCAACAACATGCCGGCGCAGTGCGAGATCTACGCCGAGGGCGATGATGCCTACAAGTTCATGTTCATGGCGAAGGGCGGCGGCTCCGCCAACAAGAGCTTCCTGTTCCAGGCCACGCCCTCGGTGCTGACCAAGGACCGGCTGCTCGCGTTCCTGAAGGAGAAGATCCTGACGCTGGGCACCGCGGCGTGCCCGCCCTATCACCTCGCGATCGTGATCGGCGGCACCTCGGCCGAGCTCTGCATGAAGACGGTGAAGCTGGCATCCGCCCGCTATCTCGATGCGCTGCCGACCCACGGCTCGCCCGACGGCAACGCCTTCCGCGACGTCGAGATGGAGCAGGAGATCCACAAGATGACGCAGTCGCTCGGCGTCGGTGCGCAGTTCGGCGGCAAGTATTTCTGCCACGACGTGCGCGTGATCCGCATGCCGCGCCATGGCGCATCACTTCCCATCGGGCTTGGCGTGTCCTGCTCGGCCGACCGCCAGGTGCTCGGCAAGATCACCAGGGACGGCGTCTATCTCGAAGAGCTCGAGCATAACCCAGCGCAATATCTGCCTGAGGTCGAGCAGTCGCTCGGCGGCGAGGTCGTCAAGATCGACCTCAACCAGCCGATGAAGGACATCCTGGCGACGTTCTCGAAGCACCCGATCAAGACGCGGGTCTCGATGACCGGCACCATGATCGTCGCGCGCGACAGCGCGCACGCCAAGCTGCGCGAGCGGCTGGAGAAGGGCGAGCCGCTGCCGGATTACTTCAAGAACCATCCGGTCTACTACGCCGGCCCCGCCAAGACGCCCGAGGGCTACGCCTCCGGCGCGTTCGGTCCGACCACCGCAGGCCGCATGGATTCCTTCGTCGACCAGTTCCAGGCCGCGGGCGGCTCGATGGTGATGGTCGCCAAGGGCAACCGCGCGCCCGCCGTGCGCGAGGCCTGCAAGAAATATGGCGGCTTCTATCTCGGCTCGATCGGCGGCGCCGCGGCGAACCTCGCCGAGCACTGCATCAAGAAGGTCGAGGTGCTCGAATATCCCGAGCTCGGCATGGAAGCGATCTGGCGCATCGAGGTCGTCGACTTCCCGGCGTTCATCATCATCGACGACAAGGGCAACGACTTCTTCAAGGAGTTGAATCTGGGTTGAGGTGACGTTCCCCGGACGCTGCGCAGCATGGAATGATGCGCTGCTGATCCGGGGTCCACATGGCGGCATGGGTCGGCTCTGCGACGCACCGCTTCGCGCTGCATCGCGTCCGGGACACGAGATTTACCCGCTCAGCTGCAAGTCGTGACCTGGTTGGAGCACAGCGCGCGCCACCAGCCGCGCACGCCGTCATAGCTCTCGACCAGGCCCCAGAAGCCGCTGCAAGCGAGCAGGCGCTTCGGCCCGCCGTCACCGTCGATCGGGCCGCCGAGCTCGCGCTGGGCCGGCATCCATTTGGCGTCGACGAAGGGCGCCTGAAACAGGCCGCCGGCGCGCGTGCCGCCATTGGCGTAGTTCGCGCCGACCTTGTTGGACGCGACCCAGCCGCGACCGGCATAGGGCTCGGTGCGCTGCGCGGATATCGCTTCTCGTCCTCGTAGTCCTTGCCCGGAGGCTTGGCACCTTCGATCAGGAACCAGCCGCTCTTGAAACCGATGATGCGGAATTCGGTGAGCCAGCCGCCATCGGGCGTGTTCTCGGCGCCACCGAGCTTCAGCATATAAGGCGGCGGCAACGTGCCGAGCACGCGCGCTTGCACCGATGGCTCGGCACGCACGTTGAGGCCGCTCGCATCCTTGTCGATGGACCAGGCGCCGAGACTGCAGGGCTCGGTGCCCTCGGGCAGTGTTGAGCGCTTTGCGGCGAGATCGGCATGCAGCTTGGCGAAATCGGTCTCGTCGTCGTCAGGGGCCGGCTCGGCGCGCGGCTTCAATTCGGCCGAGACCGCGCGCGTCGCATCTGGGGTCAGCGTGACGACGAGGGCCAGACGCGCGGCGAACACGCTGGCCGGTGTCTTCGGATCGTTCGATGTCGCGGGATAGACGGCGAGGTAACCGGTCGCACCTTCAGTACGATAGGCGTGGCCTGCGACGTAGCCCGCCGGCACCAGAGCGAGCGCGCTTGCGCGCCACGCCGGTTCGGTGTCGTCCGCACGCGCAGCTTGCGTCACGACGCACAGGATCGTTGCCGCGACGAAACGGAGCGCACGCATGGTCATTCAACGTGAGGCGTTAGGCGCGGGCGCCCGTGAACGGGAAGCTGCCCATCGGGCCGATCCCCATCTCGCCGTTGATGCTGTCGCCGGAGACGGTGCCGGTGAATTCGAGCGTGAGCGGCATGGGCTTGTCGATCGAGACCTTCCAGGAGACGTTGTCGCCAGAGACGGTGCCGTCGAAAATCTCGGTGGTATTACCTTCCGCACCCTGCGTGCCCGTGAGCGTGCCGCCCGCCGCCTTCAGGCTCAGCGTCGCCTGGCGCTCGCCCATCGGCGTCGTCATCGTCAGATTCCAGTTGCCGTCTACGGCCATTCCCGTCTCCCGAACAAATCCCGGCGGACCGCGACGATCCGCGGCCAGTCCCAAGCGAGCCTATAGCCCAACTCGCAGTTCCTGCCTAACCCTGGAATAGGGCATTTAGGCGCGGGCGGCAGCCCGCCGGCGGCTGGTGACGATGAGCCGGAGGACGACATATTGCACGGCAAAGGCGAGGATCTTGGCGCCGCCCGCGACCACCGTGAGGTAGAATGCCCACAGTTTCAGATCGCCGGTGGAGGCGACCACGATCATGCCGGCGCCGATCACGAACATCAGCACCGCCCAGGCATAGCCCGCAGCCGTCACATATTCCGGAACGGTTTCGACGACGAGCGGCGGCATGTAGCGCAGCATCCAGCCGCGCTTGAGCATGATCGCGCCGATCGCGAAATGCGCGATCGAGGGCTTTGCCATCATGAAGCGAGGATCGTTGGTCAGCAGCGTGATCGTGCCGAGGCCAACGACGAGCGCGAGGCTCGCATAGGTCATGTAATTGAGTTGTTGCCCCTTGATGCGGGCGTAGATCACCTGCGCGACCGCGCCGGCGACCGCCACCGAGGTTGCCAGGATGACGTTGTCGGTGACGAGATAGATGACCAGGAAGAGGATGGCGGAGAAGAGATCGGAGGCGAGGCGGGCGAATACGTCCTTCATCGTCAATCCTGTTCAGCGGGCGTTGGGCAATGCGCGGGCGGGCGTACCGTACTTGATCTGGCGATACTCGGGATACCACTTTGTGAAGTAGATCGCGCTGTTGCGGGCGGCGAAGGCGACGGCAAGGCTTGACCAGAGCGGCAGGCCAGGGACGTTGAGCAGCACCAGATTGGCGGCCGCCATCAACAGCGCGGCCGCCGTCCAGGCGCCGGTGATGACGTAATTGGCATAGAGAAAGCCGGGCATCGCCGCGGTCTCGGCCGGCACCGCTTCCAGCGCATATTGCAGCGTGAAGGGGCGGCGCATCAGCATCGAGCCGAGCGAGATGATGAAGATGCCGATATCAACCGACAGCTTGACGCCGAGCGTGCCGAGCTGCGGATCGAGCAGCGCGAGATAGAGCCCGATGGCGGCGAATACGACCGCCGACCCTGCGGCCAGGGTCTTCACCGAGCGGCCGCGTGCCACATCGATCGCGACGGTGGTGAGGCAGATCGCGGAGGCCGCGAACACGCTCACCGTGGCCGAGGTCACCAGCATCAGGAACGTGTAGGCGCCGTAGGGCGCGAGAATCAGGAAAATCGCCATGGCCACCTCGGTAAGGCCGATCTTTACGATGTAAAGATAAATAATTCAGGCGTGGAGCGGGGTCAAGCAAAATCTTTACAGTGTCAAAATGACGTAGGCGATGTGCAAAAGCTGAAGCGTTGCAATGGCTTGGTCGAATGCCTCGTCAGCCAATTCCGCCCAGGGCAGCCCCGACAAGAGAGGCAGCGCGCAGATGATCGCGAGGCCGAGGGCGAGCAGGATGCCGCCATTGAAAATGACCTGGCCGCTCCGCCGCAGATGGGCCACCTCGAGTGCGAGCGCGGCGCAGATCAGGGCGAGGACGGCGAGGAAGTCTGCGGTGATTGAGGGCATCTGCATACGACCTCTTCGTAACACGACTGTGCTGTGGCTCCGGGCGCGCCAAATGGCGCGCCGCGGCATGACGGGCGTTACTGCGCGCCCACCCAATTGCCGTGAAACCCGTCGGGCACGCGATGGCCGAGCTGCACCAGCGCGACGGGGCCCGCTTCGACATCGGTGGCGTTGAACACCGCGAGGTCGCTGCGGTTCTCGCGCGCGCGCCAGACCACCGCGAGCAGCCAGCCATCGCCCTCGCTCGCATCCTTCGAGCGCTCGACGAACACAGGCTCGGAGATGGTGTCGCCGGCGGGCAGCAGATAATGGCCGAGCCGCCTGCCGTTGTCGTCGACATGGACGACGCCGGCGAGGGCGCCGAACATCGGCAGTTTCGGATTGGCGCAGGCGTACCTGCCGTGACGATTCTTCAGCCCGGCGCGGCGGTCGTCGATGCGCGGGAATTCGCCGGTGAGATCGTCGAGATAGGTCTGCTGGAAGCGATCGGTATTGCCCGAGAGGTCGAAGGTCCAGCGGCAGTGTCGGGCGCGCGACTTCTCCGGATCGGTCGGCCGTCCGTCGGGATGCGGAAACAGCGGCGCTTCCTCGAACTGCATGACGTCGGCGACAATGCGGTTGTCGTCCTCCCACGCATTCATGACGTGGAAGACGTAGCAGGCTTCACCGCGGAACCAGACGATGTCCTTGGCCGTGCCGTTCCGCTTCATCACCCCGACATAGGCGCCCTTGTCCGGCTCCCAGGCGTAGGGCGGCCGTCCGCTCATGGCGCGCTCCATGCTGCCGGTGATCGGCAGGATCGGAAACAGCACATGGTTCGCGGTGACGATGAAGTCGTGCACCATGCTGGCATAGGGCGCCTCGAACCGTTCGAAGCGCGTCGCCTTGCCGGAGGCATCGATCGAGCCGTAGGAGAGGGCGGGCGTCAACGGACCCGCGGCGTTGTAGCCGAAGAACACGAGCTCGCCGGTGACGGGGTCGATCTTCGGATGCGCGGTGAAGCTGCCGGCGACACGGCCCTGATAATTGTGATAGCCGCGCGTCGCCAGCGTGCCCGGCTCGATCTCGGTCGGCAGATGCGCCTCTTCCAGCGCCAGCAGCTTGCCGGCATGGAAGACGATGTTGGTGTTGGCGACGCCGCCGTCGGTGAGATCCGCCGGGGCATCGGGCAGCTTGCGGCCGAAGCCGCCGAACAAAGCGCGGCCGGCATCGTGCTCGGCAAGCCATTTCGGCGTGCGGACCCAGCGGTTGCGGTAGCTGGCGCGGCCGTTCTCGAGGTGGAAGGCGTGCAGCATCCCGTCGCCGACGAACCAATGCGCGCCCGGCGAAGAGAACTGCGGATTGGGACCGTTGCGATAGAGCACCCCGTTCAGATCGCGCGGCAATTCGCCGATGACCGGCAAGAATGGTGCGTCCGCTTCGAACGGGATCGGCGCGATATTGTTGCGGCGCTCGGCGATGGCGTCGTGCTGCACGGCATATCCTCCCTATCTTTACAGCGTAAAGATCAGATAGCGCCACTTGCCATTCCGGTCAAGTGAAATCTTTACACTGTCAATATTGCGTCATATAGCTTGTAAATGACGAAGACCGACACCAAGAGCGAAACCGCGCGAAGCTCGCGTGCCCCCAAACGAACAACGTCGAGCGCGGCACCTCGCACCTCGCGTCGCACGGCGAGCGCGAAGGCCGAGACGCCTTATCATCACGGCGCCCTGCGCGATGCGCTGCTCCAGGCTGCCGAACGGGTGCTGGAACGCGACGGGCTCGCGGGCCTCACATTGCGTGCGGTGGCACGCGAGGCGGGCGTTTCACACGCCGCACCCACCCATCATTTCGGCGATCTCACTGGCCTGCTCAGCGAACTCGCGGCCGTCGGTTTCCGTCAGTTCAATGCCGCGATGGCCTCGTCCTCTGACGCTGCCAGCACGCCGCTCGAACGCGCCCTGGCGCGGCCGAAAGCCTATGTCGCCTATGCGCAGGCTCATCCCGGCATGTACGGCATCATGTTTCGCACCGAGCGGCTGGATTATTCCAGACCCTCGCTGCACGAGGCGGCTGAAGCCTCGTTTGCCGGCCTGGCGAATGCCATCGGCGCGATGCGGCAGGAGCAGATCAGCGAGGATGCGCTGACGCTGAACCAGGGCGCCGCGATCGCGCGCGCCTGGTCGATGGTGCACGGCTTCACCACGCTGCTGCTCGATGGGCGCCTCAAGGATATCCTGGAGCGGCTGCCCGAGGGAACGACGGCCGAACGCCTGCTCGAGGCGATGCTGACCGCGCCGATCGCCGCGAAGCCGCTCGGCTCCTGATCATCAGGTGCGAGCGCAACTCTTGCGGTGGTCAGGCGTTGACGCCACATGGCAAAATCAACGCGCGCTCCCTGGAAACGCTCAAATCCCCGCAAGCGGGCCGGCAAGGCCTCCAAGCATCTCAGTCCCGCGCAGAAATCAGCGGCGAAAGCCCGCGCCCGCCGCGCCGGCCGCCGCTATCCCAACCTCGTGGACAACATGCGCATGGCAGCAAAGAAAAAGAAGAAGTCCTCCAAGAAGAAGAGCTCGAAGAAAACGTCAAAGTCGAAGGCGTCAAAGGCAAAGTCGACGATATCCGCGAAGAAGACCCGCAAGCGCAACGCGAAGACGGCCAAGGCCCGGAAGCACCGCGCATCCGCGCGCGAAAAGGATCCGCGCGGCGGTCTGACCGCAGCGGGCCGCAAGGCGTTCGCCCGCAAGCAGGGCGCTCATTTGCGGCCGGGTGTCACCAAGCCAGAATCAGAGATGACGCCGCAGGAGATGCGACGCAAAGGCAGCTGGGCCGTTCGCTTCTATGGCCGCGCGAAACTGCCGCCGTTGGTCGATGGGAAGGGGCAGCCGACCCGGCACGCGCTGTCGGCCCATGCCTGGGGCGAGCCGGTTCCGAAGACGGTGGCGGCGGCACGGCGCATTGCCGCGAAGGGCGAGCGGCTGCTGGCGCGCTATCGGCGCGCCAAGGTGAGAGCCTAGCGCATCGTCGCAAGCTCGACCGCGCGGCCGCGCGTGCCGATGATCTTCACCTCGTCCTTGCCGCAAGTGAAGCTGCGGGCGAAATCGTCCGCGGCCTTGCGCGCCAGCTCGTTGGCGGTGGGATTGGCGATCGCATCGACATAGGCGACGTGGCAGACCGGGCCCGGCGGCAGCCGGGTCACGACCAGCATGGCCTTGGTGTTGGGCCGCCCCTGCTTGTCGGGATCCGTGTTGTCGGCGATGTGCCAGCGCTGGATGATCGCAAACGGCTTTGCGGCCATTGCGCGCCACTCGATCGTGGTCTCCGACGAATTGAACGGGGCGAACCAGACCTTGGCGGCAGGTTCCTCGGCCGCTTGCTTGCGATTGCGGCCGACCGAGACGATTTCGCGGAGATCGTCCTCGGCAATCAGCACCAGGAAGCCGTTCTTGCCCGGACAGAGGCGCGTCGTGCTGCCGTCGAGCTCGCTGGGCTTGCCGATCTGCCGGCAATCCTTCGGCGCGGTCGAGGTGTACGTGCTGCCCACCGATTGGGCGTCGGCGCTGCTCAGGCCGATGCAAATCATCAGGGCAGCGAGGCCAATGCGGGTGATGTGCTTCATCATGGGGTCTTGATGATACGGGAACTCCGTACCATCTGACGTCTTCATTGTGGGCAAGGTTCAAACAGGCCTGGGATATACCTGACAGCGGCGCGGAATCGTTCTAGAAGAGCGGCTTCGCCTGAGGCATCGTGCCTCGTTCGCGTCCTCATTTCTCTTGATCATGCCAGCCATCGCTTCCAGCAAATCCTATCGCGTCGGCCGTTCCAAAACCGGGCTCGGCCTCTTCGCCACCAAGCCAATCAAGAAGGGTACCCGGATCATCCGCTATTTCGGACCGATCCTGGATTCGCGGATTCCCGAGCAGGACGACATCGAGAACAAATACCTGTTCGAGCTCAACGGCCGCTGGACCATCGACGGCTCGGTGCGCAAGAATCTCGCCCGCTACATCAATCATTCCTGCCGGCCCAACGCCGAGTCCGACGTCAGGCCGCGCGAGCGCAAGGTGTTCATCCGCGCCATCAGGAACATCGAGCCGGGCGACGAGATCAACTACGATTACGGCACCGACTATTTCAAAGCCTATCTGAAGCCGATCGGCTGCAAATGCGAGTCCTGCGAGAAGAAGCGCAAGAAGCTGCGCGCCGAGGCACGGGCGGAAGCCGCCAAGGTGAAGGCGCGCAAGGCCAAGAAAGTGGTGGCCAAGAACGTGCTCGCGAAGGCTTCGAAGAGCAAGGCCGCCAAAAAGAAGAAGCTCAACGGTCATGCCGTTGTCAAGGCGAACGGTCGCGTGCGGGCGTAGCCTCTGCTCTCGTGCCCCGGACGCAGCGCCCCTTGGCGATGCGCCGCAACGCCGAAAGCGTTGCAGCGCGTCCAGGACACGAAAGGCCTCACGCCGCCGCTGCGCGCTCGCTCCTGCGCAATCCCACATATTGCAGCTCTGCGAACACGCCGGTCGCGATCGCCTGCGCGACGACCATGAGTTCGCCGGTGAGATTCGGCGACACCGCGCCTGAGAGCAGTAGCGCAATGCTGCCGACGGTCCAGGCCGCATTGCCGACCACGACCAGCAGTACCAGCGCCTTCGCCACCGAGGCGCGCGAGGCCAGCCAGCCGACCAGCGCGGCGTAGGCAATCAGGAACAGGCCGGTCTCGCGCAGCAGCGCTTCCGGCAGGTTGAATAGAGTTGCGAACGCGCTCGCGCCGAAGCTGAAGCCGAGCGCGGCGACGCCGCTGAAGATGCTATCTGCGAGCAGGGCGCGGCGCAGGAAGGTGGAAGCGTCGATCATCGTAGGTCTCCTTGCTTGGGGGGCTCGGGGTGAAACTCAGCGCCATCCGCGCCAGCGGGCGCGGAGCAGGCGGGCGAGGCGAAACGGACAGAGGCTCTTGCCGACGCCGTGCTCGAAGGCGATGACCTGTGCGACCACATAATCGCCGGTCGAATGCACCAGCGGCTCGGGCATGTTGAGGCTGCGCGCCAGCATGCGGGTCGCGAACGTCACGGCCCAGGGAACAAGGTGGTCTGCGACGGTCCGGTAGAGCAGCAGCGCGATCATGGTCATCTCCTGTTGCAACAGAAGATGCGCCGGCCCAGGGGCCAATTCGATTACCTCAGGGGTAAGGCAGATCGCTATTCAGGACAGTTTTGGGATTTTCAACGCGGTTTGCGATTCGCGAGGATCGCGGGCGTTTTGGCTACGTCGAGGCGCCGAACAGCCTGCGCAGCGCCGGCCACCACTCGCCGGTCATCGTGAACTCGAGCCCGAGCCGGGCTCCGCAGGCAATCGCCAGCAGGGTGATCGGTGCCGAGACGGCGAGCGTCGAGAACGCCGTCAATCCCTGGCCGATCGTGCACCCCATCGACATGACGCCCCCGATGCCCATCAGCAGCGCTCCGGTCATGTGACGCTTCAGTTCGCGCGCGTCGTCGCAGGCCTCCCAACGGAAGCCGCGCGCGAGCATCGCTGCGGCGAACGAGCCGGCCACGACGCCGGCGACGGAGCCGATGCCAAAATTCAGCCGCGCCCCGGAGAAGGTCGCGATGTAGAGGATGCTGTCGCCGAGCGGTGCGACGAAACTGAGCGACGAGACGCGGGCGGGATCGAATTCGTCATCGGCGAGCCATCCGGTCGCGAACCAGCCGAATGCGACCGCGCCGCCGACGGCAAGGCCGGAGGCCAGCAGCCGAGGCGATCGGACCAGCCTGCCGTCGGCAAGCGCCCAGAAGGCAAGCGCCGCGGCGATCGACACGACGAGGAGCGCGCGCAACCCACCTCCCGCACCCAGCAGCGAGGTCAGCGTCTGGTTATTGCCCTCGGAGAGCCGCAGCGACAACGGTTCGATCAGCGTCACGCGTAGCATGCCCGTGATCCCGCGCATGGTCGCGAGCGCCGAGAGGCCGAGCACGAGAAAGACCACGATGGCCCTGAGGTCTCCGCCGCCGACACGGACCAACGTGCCGAAGCCGCAGGTGCCGACCAGCGCCATGCCGATGCCGAACGTCAGCCCGCCCAGAATCGCACCGCCAAGTCCGATCGACGGCGTCAGGTAGATCGACCGCGACAGATCGACGATGCCGAACTCGGCGAGCGCCTGGGTCGCAAGCAGCGCCACGGCCGCAGCCAGCGCAAAGGATTTCAGCCGGCGCAGATCCGCTCCGAAGAACGCATCCTCGAGCATCGCCAGTGTGCAAAATCGTCCCGCGCGACCCGCGACACCGAGCATGGCGCCGGCCGCAAGCCCGCATGCGAACGCTATGGTCGAGGGGTTCAGCATTCCTCCCGGGGATGTTCATTCTTCCTTCCGGCAGTTTGTGCCGGAGGGTTGTGGAAATCCAGAGCGGACAATTACCTGCGCCGCCGGCGCACCGGCTCGCAGAATACGTCGTAGACGGCGGTCAGGATCTTGCGGACGTCCTCGCTGGCGAGGCTGTAGTAGATGGTCTTGCCGTCGCGGCGCGTGGTGACCAGACGGTCGAGCCTCAGCCGCGCGAGCTGCTGGGATACCGTCGATTGCCGCTCGCCGAGGAATTGCTCGAGCTCGGTCACGGACTTCTCGCCCTCGGCGAGGATGCAAAGCAGCAGCAAGCGGGATTCATGCGACACCGCCTTGAGCATGTCGCTGGCCTCGCGCGCCTTCTCGATCATCTGCTCGAGTTCGGCGGAGCCTTCAATCTCCTTCAGCTTCGGCAACGGCATCGCGTCAAGTTCCTCTCACCAAAATCCGCAAGACCAATCACGACCTCTCGGGTTCCGAACCCGCATTTGACAGGATTCGGTCCAAGAGGCCGAAGAAGAAGGCATCCCCCGGATAGCCGCGAATGCGTCCGATCTCGCGGCCCTCTTGTACCACGACGAAAGTCGGCGTGAAGGCACCCGGATCGATTCCGGCGAGATCGGCGGGAACGGGGCCGTTCAGGTTGACCCGGCGCAGCGGTGCGGTCCTGCCTTCCCAGGTCTTGCCGTAGATCGGCGCGATCTCGGCGTTGAAGCGCGCGCACCAGGCGCAACCGGCCCGTTCGAACATGACGAGCTCGGCGGCGCGCGAGGCGGTCGCCGGCAGCGCCAGTCCGAAGGCGAGGGCGAGCAAAACGATGATTCTTGTCATGCTGCGTGACCGGTCTTCTGGATTGCCTGACGGGCTTGCATTGCAAACGTGCCTGGCGCTTTATATCATTAAATTCGTATATGTGCTAGGGATGGGGCGGAAATGACCTTGGACGTCACGCTGGGTGCGGCCTTCGTCGCGGGCCTGTTGTCGTTTCTGTCGCCCTGCATCCTGCCGCTGGTCCCGCCCTTCCTGTGCTACATGGCCGGCGTCTCCGTCACGAATCTGTCCGGCGACAGGCCGGATCTGCGGCCCCGTATCCTGGTCTCCGCGCTGTCCTTCGTTGCAGGTTTCTCGCTGGTCTTCGTCGCGCTCGGCTCGACCGCCTCGATCGCGGGGCGCTTCGTCTCCGCGCATCTGTCGACGCTCGGCATCGTCGCGGGCGGGCTGATCATCGTCATGGGCCTGCATTTTCTCGGGCTGCTCAGGATTCCGCTGCTCTATCGCAGCGCGACCGTTCAGGTCGACAACCGTCCGGCCGGCGTAGCGGGGGCCTTCGTCATGGGCCTGGCATTTGCGTTCGGCTGGACGCCCTGCGCGGGCCCTATCCTCGCCGCGGTGCTGCTGATGGCGGGCTCGGAGGACACGACCGGGCGAGGGGCGCTGCTGCTGCTCGCTTATTCGGTCGGGACCGGCATTCCCTTCCTGATCGCAGCGGCCTTCACCGGCCGCTTCATCACAGCGCTGGGCCGTATGCGCCGGCATCTCGGCTTGATCGAGAAGACGATGGGCGTCTTCTTGGTCGCGACCGGCTTGATGTTCCTGACCGGGTTGATGCCTGCGGTCTCGGAATGGCTGCTCGAGCATTTCCCTGCTTTGACCAGCATCGGCTGAGGCTAGCCGTAGCGGAAGTCGAGCAACTGGGCGAAGGACTGCAACTCGATGAGGTAGCGATGCACAAGGGGGCCGTCGCCGGCCTTCGCGGCCTGGGCGATCTCGCCGCTGCTGGCGATGGCGCCATCGATCAGGCGGCGGAATTCGCCCTGAGCGGCGATCTCGCCATTTGCCTGTTCGTTGCAGCTTTGAAGCCGATCGCGGAACGCGCTTGCGGCCGCGACCGTCTCCTCGGCGTTCGCTGGCGCCGGCTGCTCGCCGAATCTGACGGCTGCGACCCGCAACCTCTCCATGGCGGGCGCGATCTCGAAGATGCAATCGCCGAGATCGTAGAGGCCAGCATCTTGCCTCAGCGCGTGAAGAGCCTGTCGAAGCCCCAGCAGCTCGCGGCCGGCGGCGACATTGTCGCCGCGGTCCAGCGCCCCCGTGATCGCCGTGAGTCGGTCGCGCCCCCGCGCGAGAAATCCCGCCAATTCGGCTGGCACGTCGGCGGGCAGGGAGCTGTCTTGCACGAACCGCCGCCACCGGGTGACTGCCTCGTCCGTCTCGATCTGCGCCAGCGCGACGTTGCCGGTGCGCGCATAGCTCGCGGCCGTGCGAAGATTGGCCATAACCGGCGCCATCGCCGATGCAAATTCGGCACGTCTGTCGGTCTCCGCGCCGAGCGCGAGCGTATTCGAGGCCAGCCACGCCAGCAGCACGATGGTGCAACGCAAGATCGGAACTCCTTGTCACATTCGTGTATTCGAATATCATAATGAAAATGAGCATTGCGCAAGATCTTCCGACGCACCAAGCCCCGCTATCGCTTCTGCCGACGCGGCGCGGCCTCCTTGCACTCGCTGTGGGCGCGGCCCTCGCCGGGCGCCGCGCTGCGGCCGCAGAGCCCACGGTCGGAGAAGACGGGCTCTATCACGAGCCCTGGTTCTTGCAGAGCTTCCTCGATCTGCGCGAGGACCTGGAGAGCGCGGCGGCGGGCGGCAAGCGCCTCGCCATCATGTGGGAGCTGCGCGGCTGCCCCTATTGCCGCGAGACGCATCTGGTGAACTTCGCCGATGCCGGCATCGCGAGCTATATCCGTGACAATTTCGAGGTGTTGCAGCTCAATTTGATCGGCTCGCGCAAGGTGACCGATTTCGACCGCGAGGAATTGGCGGAGAAGGACCTCGCCCGGAAATACGGCATCCGCTTCACGCCAACCTTCCAGTTCTTTCCGCCATCCGTCGATGGCCTCCAAGCGAAGGACGCGATGGCGCGCGAGGTGGCGCGGGCACCCGGCTATCTCAAGCCGCCGCACTTTCTAGCGATATTTCGCTTCGTGCGGGAGGGCGGCTATGAGCGCGGCTCGTTCCGGGATTTCCTGGCTGCGAACGGCTGAAGGGACGCGTCCAGCGAATTTCGCTTGACGCCGTCATTCACATGAACATATCTTGATAAGTGAATTTGATGGATCGTGAGTCCATCATGATCGGAAGCGGGCGTCACCCCGCGATAAGGGTAGGAAACATGCGGCGCTCGCTTGCGGCTGCGTTTGCACTTTGTCTGTCGGCTGGCGGCGTTGTCGCCCAGGAGCCCGTCAAGGAGCCGATCAAGCTCGACATCGTCGACGACGCCTTGCCGAAATCCCTGACCGGCGCGCCCGGCGATGCCGCCGCCGGCAAGAAGGTGTTCCTGACCCGCACGCTCGGCAATTGCCTGGCCTGCCACCAGGTCACCAGCCTGAAGTCCGAGGAATTCCACGGCGAGTTCGGTCCGTCGCTCGACGGCGTCGCCGGCCGCTACAGCGAGGCGCAACTCCGCCTCATCGTCGCAGACCCCAAGCGCATCTTCACCAACACGGTCATGCCGGCGTTCTTCAGGAACGACGGCCTCAGCCGGGTGCGACCGGAATTCGTCGGCAAGTCCATTTTGACGGCCGCGCAGGTCGAGGACGTCATCGCTTTTCTCAAGACGCTGAACTGACGGCGAGGAGGATCAGGAATGAAGGCGATCAATCGACGGCAGGCATTTGCGCTCGGGGGCGGCTTCGTCGTGCTGACGCTGATGCCGATGGCGGCCGATGCCGAAGTGACGAACGATGCGGCGAAGTGGATCGAGAAGTTCACCGGCGGCAAGCAGCCGGCCAAGGGCAAGATCTCGCTCGACCTGCCGGAGATCGCGGAGAACGGCAACACCGTTCCGCTGTCGATCAACATCGAGAGCCCGATGACCGCGGAGGCCTACGTCAAGGACGTCCTGATCATCGCGGACGGCAACCCGAATGCGGGCGTGGCGACGCTCTCGTTCACCCCCTTGTCTGGCAAGGCGGAAGCCTCGATCCGGATCCGGCTCGCGTCCACGCAGAACGTGGTGGCGATCGCGAAGATGAGCGACGGCTCGCTGTTCACCGAGCAGAAGACCGTCAAGGTCACCATCGGCGGCTGCGGCGGCTAAGGGCGTCAGGAGAAAACAGATGGCAGACAAACCGCGCATCAAGCTTCCCAAGGAAGCCGCCAAGGGCGAGGTCATCCAGATCAAGACCCTGGTCTCGCATGTCATGGAATCGGGCCAGCGCAAGGACGCGCAGGGCAAGGCCATTCCGCGCAAGATCATCAACAAGTTCGCGTGCGAGTTCAACGGCAAGCCGGTGTTCTCCTGCGCGCTGGAGCCGGCGATCTCGGCCAATCCTTACGTCCAGTTCGACGCCAGGATCGACGAGGCCGGCACGTTCAAGTTCTCCTGGACGGATGACGACGGCACGGTGATCACGGCCGAAGAGAAGATCGCGCTCAAGGCATGATGCGCATCGCGCATTGAGGGAGACTCGAATGGCGCCACGATATCTTGCTTTGGCCGCTGCGATCGTGGCCGCCGCATCGGTTGCGACGCTCGCCTACGCAGAGGAAACCGAGCGCAAGGGCATCGCGGCGCCGCCCGGCCACGTCTTCAAGACCATCATCTCCGGCTACGAGTTCCGCAGCAAGGAGACCCGCGCGCTGCAGGACGACGATCTCGAAAATCCGGGCTTCCTCGCCGTGGAACGCGCGGCGGATGCCTGGAAAAAGGCCGAGGGCAGCGAGGGCAAGTCCTGCATGAGCTGCCACGGCGAGGCCGAGACCAGCATGAAGGGCGTCGGCGCCGCCATGCCGAAATGGGACGACAAGTTGAAGAAGCCGGTCAATCTCGAGCAGCGCATCAACATCTGCCGGAGCGAGCAGATGAAGGCCGAGCCCTGGAAGTTCAAGTCCCGCGAGCTGACTGACATGACGACGTTCGTGCGCTATCAGTCGCACGGCATGAAGGTCTCGGTGAAGACCGACGGGCCGATGTCGCCCTGGTTCGAGCGCGGCAAGCAGATCTATTATACGCGCTACGGCCAGCTCGACCTCGCCTGCGAATCCTGCCACGAGCGCAACAACGGCAAGTTCATGCGCGCCGATTTCCTCAGCCAGGGCCAGACCAACGGCTTTCCGACCTACCGGCTGCGCGACCAGCGCCTGGTGCCGCTGCATGAGCGTTTCGAAGGCTGCATGTTCGACGTGCGCGCCGAGCCGTTCAAGCCGCTCTCGGACGAGTTTCTCGCGCTCGAGCTCTATGTGGCCTGGCGCGGCATCGGTCTGCCGGTCGAGACGCCGTCGGTGCGCAACTGAAACGATGAGCTTGTAGGAGCACTGCGCATGATCTCTCGCCGCGAGTTCATTCAGGTTGCCGCGGCAACGGCGGCCCTGTCGAGCGGCGTCGGCTCCGGCCTGACGCGTGCGGTCGCCCAGCAGCGCCTGACCGAAAAGGAATTGCTGGCCTTCGAGCCGCTCGGCAACGTCACGCTGGTGCATGTGACCGATATCCACGGTCAGCTGATGCCGCTGTATTTCCGCGAGCCCTCGACCAATCTCGGGGTGGGCGAGGCCAAGGGCCTTCCGCCGCACGTCACCGGCAAGGAGTTCTTGACGCGGTTCGGCATCGCGCCGGGCTCGTCGGCGGCCTACGCGCTGACCTCGGAGGATTTCGAGTCGCTCGCCAAGAGCTATGGCCGGATCGGCGGCCTCGATCGCGCCGCCACCGTGATCAAGGCAATCCGCGCCGAGCGCGGCGACAAGGTCGCGCTGCTCGACGGTGGCGACACCTGGCAGGGCTCGTGGTCGTCGCTGAAGACGCGCGGCCAGGACATGATCGACTGCATGGCGCTGCTGAAGCCCGACGCCATGACCGGACATTGGGAATTCACCTACGGCACCGAGCGGGTCAAGCAGGCGATCGAAGGCCTCGGCTTTCCGTTCCTCGGCCTCAACATCCGCGACACGGAGTGGAACGAGGCCGCGTTCGACGCCTCGACCATGATCGAGCGCGGCGGCGTCAAGATCGCGGTGCTCGGTCAGGCCTTCCCCTATACGCCGGTCGCCAATCCGCGCTGGATGATTCCGACCTGGTCGTTCGGCGTGCGTGAGGAGGACGTGCAGGCGCAGGTCGACAAGGCGCGCAAGGGCGGCGCGCAACTGGTCGTGCTGCTCTCCCACAACGGCTTCGACGTCGATCGCAAGCTCGCAAGCCGCGTCAAAGGCCTCGACGTCATCCTGACCGGACACACCCACGACGCATTGCCCGAAGCCGTCAAGGTCGGCAAGACGCTGCTGATCGCTTCGGGCTCGTCCGGCAAGTTCGTCTCGCGGCTCGATCTCGACGTCCGCGACGGCGAGATCAAGGCTTACAGGTACAAGCTCATTCCGCTGTTCTCCGACGTGATCGGCGCGGACGCCGAGATGGCCGCGAAGATCGCCGAGGTACGCAAGCCTTTCGCGTCCGATCTCGCCAAGGTGCTCGGCAAGACGGACTCGCTGCTGTACCGGCGCGGCAATTTCAACGGCACGTTCGACGATTTGATCTGTCAGGCACTGCTGCAGGAGCGCGACGCCGAGATCGCGCTCTCGCCCGGTTTCCGCTGGGGCACCAGCGTGCTGCCGGGGCAGGACATCACCTTCGAGGACGTCACCAACGCCACCGCGATTACCTATCCCGCCGTCTACCGCATGGGCATGACGGGCGCGCGACTGAAAGAGATCATCGAGGACGTCGCCGACAATCTCTTCAACATCGATCCCTACTACCAGCAGGGCGGCGACATGGTGCGCATCGGCGGGCTCGCTTACGCGATCGACGTCGCCAAGCCGCAGGGGCAGCGCATCTCGGACATGCAGATGGTCAAGACCGGCGCGCCGATCGATCCCGCCAGGGAATATCAGGTCGCGGGCTGGGCCAGCGTCAACGAAGGCACCGAAGGACCGCCGATCTGGGACGTCGTCGCGAACTATCTGGCGCGACAAAAGACCGTTCGGCTCGAACCCAACCGGGCCGTCAAAGTTACCGGAGCGTAAGAAGCGATGTCGAAGATGGACAATCCCCGGCAATCCCGACGCAGTTTCCTGGCCGCTGGCGCCGGCGTTGCGGCGTCCGTGCTCGCGAAGCCCGCCGCGGCCGGCGCCGGCAATCCCGCCAACCAGCCGCCCAACGTTCCCGAATGGACCAAATCGCTCGGCGAGGGCGTCGCTGTGCGCCCGTACGGCAAGCCGTCGAAATTCGAGAAGGACGTCGTGCGGCGCGACGTCGAATGGTTGACCGCCTCGCGCGAATCCTCAGTGAGCTTCACGCCGCTGCACGAGCTCGAGGGCATCATCACGCCGAACGGTCTCTGCTTCGAGCGGCATCACGGCGGCATTGCCGAGGTCGATCCCGCCGATCATCGCCTGATGATCCATGGCCTCGTCGAGCGTCCGCTCATCCTCACGCTGGAGGAGCTGAAGCGCTATCCGCGCGTCAACCGCATCCACTTCATGGAATGCGCGGCGAATTCGGGCATGGAATGGCGCGGCGCCCAGCTCAATGGCTGCCAGTTCACCCACGGCATGATCCACTGCGTGCAATATACCGGCGTCTCGCTGCGCACCCTCTTGGAGGAGGCCGGCGTCAAGACCAACGGCAAGTGGCTCTTGGTCGAGGGCGCCGATGCGGCCGCGATGGACCGCAGCCTGCCGATCGAGAAGGCGCTCGACGATTGCATCATCGCCTACAAGATGAACGGCGAGGCGCTCTATCCCGAGCAGGGCTATCCGATGCGGCTCGTGGTGCCGGGCTGGCAGGGCAATCTCTGGGTCAAGTGGCTGCGCCGCATCAAGGTCGGCGACCAGCCCTGGCACACCCGCGAGGAGACGTCGAAGTACACGGACCTCATGCCGAACGGCAAGGCACGCCGTTTCACCTGGTCAATGGATGCGAAATCCGTGATCACGAGTCCGAGCCCGCAGGCGCCGATCAGGCACGGCAAGGGCTTTACCGTCGTGTCAGGACTCGCCTGGAGCGGCAACGGCAAGGTCAAGCGCGTGGACGTTTCGCTCGACGGCGGCCGCAATTGGTGGCCGGCGCGCCTCGATGGTCCCGTTCTCGACAAGGCGCTGACGCGCTTCTACTATGAGTTCGACTGGAACGGCGAGCCGCTGCTGCTGCAATCGCGCGTGCAGGACGAGACCGGCTACGTGCAGCCGAGCAAGGCCGAGCTGCGCAAGATCCGCGGCGTCAACTCCATCTATCACAACAATGGCATCCAGACCTGGCATGTGCAGGCCAATGGTGAGGTCGAGAATGTCGAAGTCGCTTAAGCTCATTGCAGCCGCACTACTCGCCTCCACGCTGAGCGCGCCGGCGCTTGCGCAGCAGAAGGCGGATGCCAAGAGCGGTCCGCGCTACCACATAGGTCGCGCGCCGACCGCGGACGAGATCCGCGGCTGGGATATCGACGTGCGGCCGGACGGCCAGGGCCTGCCGGAAGGCAAGGGCACCGCCATGCAGGGCGAGAAGCTGTTCATGGACAATTGCGCGAGCTGCCACGGCGAATTCGGCGATGGCAACGGCCGCTGGCCGGTGCTGGCCGGCGGCAAGGGCTCGCTGACATCGGACAATCCGGTCAAGACCGTGGGCTCCTACTGGCCCTACGCCTCCACCGTGTTCGACTACGTCCGTCATGCCATGCCATACGGCAACACGGGCTCCCTGTCAGTCGATGAATATTATGCGCTGGTCGCCTACGTCCTGTATCTGAACGACGTCGTCACCGATCAGAACTTCGAGGTGAACAGGAAGACCCTCGCCACGATCAAGATGCCGAACGAGCAGGGCTTCGTGATGGACGACCGTGCCACCAGCGAGAAGTCGTTCTGGCAGAAGGATCCCTGCATGAAGGATTGCATCGCCCCGGTGAAGATCACCGGACGCGCTGCCGCCATCGACGTGACGCCGGAGGACGGCAAGGAAAAGAAGTCGCGGGGCGTGGAGTGAGACACGGCCGGGCGAGCCGCCGCACGCTGCTGCATGCGGTTCTCGCGGCCGGCCTGCTCGTCACGATCCATCCGGCCGTGGTCCAGGCGGCGGAGCCTCACAGGCTCGCGCTGCAGATCAGCGACGACGATCCGGTCAAGATGCGCGCCGTGCTCGATGTTGCCGCCAACGTCTCGCGGCATTATTCCGGGCAGGGCGAGGACGTCGAGATCGTGGTCATCGCCTTCAACGGCGGCCTCGACATGCTGCTCGACGACCGCTCGCCGGTGAGGGAGCGCCTGGTGAATTTCCTGAAATCGATGCCCAATGTGAGTTTCATTGCCTGCGGCAATACGCTGGAGACGCTGGCGGTGAAGGAGGGCAGGCGGCCCGCGCTGCTCGAAGGCATCGGCGTCACGCAGGTCGGGGTTGCCGCGCTGATAGATCTCGCCGAAAAGAACTGGACGATTGTCCGGCCGTAGGGGAGATAGCCGACGATGCGATGGTTGATGGGACTTGCTTTCGTGCTCGTGTTCGCTTGGCCCGCTTGTGCCGCCGAGCAGGAGCTCGAACTGTCGGTCGAGGGCCGCACGACGCTCGCAACACTGCGGACACCGGCGGCGATGACACCAGACACGCCGCTCGTCGTGATGACCCACGGCACGCTCGCGCACAAGGACATGGAGGTCATCCAGGGCGTTGCGAAGGCACTGGAGCAGCGCGGCATCGCCTCGCTCGCCCATACGCTGTCGCTGGGGCTCGATCGCCGCAAGGGCATGTACGATTGCGCCGTGCGGCATGATTATGTCGTTGAGGATGCGGTCGCCGAGATCGGCGCCTGGGTCTCGCGGGCGAGGGGCATGTCCCGGCTCGTCTTGGCGCTCGGTCATTCGCGCGGCGGCAACCAAGTCGCGCGGTATCTCGCAGCAAGCGAAACCCCGCCGGTGACGGGTGCGGTGCTGCTGGCGCCGGTGACCGCAAAAGCCGAGGCCGATGTGCGGGTTTCCTACGCCACGACCTATGGCAAGCCGCTCGAGCCGATTCTGGAGCTGGCAACGAAGGCGATTGCAGCCGGCCGCGGCGGGGAGTGGATGGACGTGCCCGGCTTCATCCATTGTCGCAATGCCGTGGTGACGGCACGGGCCTTTGCGTCATTTTACGCTGCCGATGCCGGCCAGGATACCGCCGCGCTCGTGGCGCGCACGAAGCCGCCGGTGCTGGTGCTTGCCGCGACCAAGGATAGCGTCGTGCCCGACGTCGCAGCCGCCTTCGGCTCGCTTGCTGGGTCGAGCGGCGGCAGGGTCCAGCTCGACACGATCGAAGATGCCGATCATTTCTTCCGCGACCTGTTCGCGGAAGACGTCGCCGACCGCATCGCCGAGTTCATCAAGCAGACACGATAGGAGGGGGACCATGCAGCGTCGATCCATGCTTCGCGCGAGCCTTGCCGGACTATTTAGTGCTTTCGCAGTGCGCCAGGCGTCCGCGGCGACGGAAACGCCCGCGCGGCAGCGCGTCGTCTATCATCTCGCCGATGCCGATCGCGTCGCCTTCGTTCTCGGCAATCTGCAGAACCATGTCGACGGCGTCGGCGGACCCGGCAAGGCCGACATCAGGCTGGTCGTGCACGGACCGGCGCTGCGGGCCTTCCACGCGCTCGCGGCCCAGGACCACACAATTGCGATGATGACGAAGCTGGTCGCTGCCGGCGTCGGCTTCGACGCCTGCGCCAACACGATGAAGGCCCAGGGCGTCAAGCTCGACGACCTCACGCCCGGCTTCGTCGTCGCCGAGAAGGGCGGCGTGGTGCGGCTCGCCGAGCTGCAACAGCAGGGATTTGCGTATTTGCGTCCCTGAACAGGCACACGGCTATGCGCCGGGATTGATCTCGCTCATACAGCACGGCCGCGCCGCGCGATAGATTGGCAAGTCCAGGGCATATTGAGGCGGCCGTGCTGACGACACTCATCGATTTCATGGGGGAAGACCGGCTGTCATGGCTGGGCGGCCTCCTGGTCGGCGGCCTCTTTGGATTCTTCGCCCAGCGCAGCCGCTTTTGCCTGCGCGCTGCCGCCGTCGAGTTCTCCCGCGGCGAGGGCGGGCCGCGCCTTGCGGTGTGGCTGTTGACCTTCGCCGCCGCGCTGGTGGGCACGCAAGGCCTGGTCGCGCTCGGCTGGCTCGACGTCTCCGAGGCGCGGCAGCTCGCGCAGCAAGGAAGTATCTCCGGTGCGCTGGCCGGTGGGGTGATGTTCGGCTGCGGCATGATCCTCGCTCGCGGCTGCGCCAGCCGGCTGCTCGTGCTCTCGGCCAACGGCAATCTCAGGGCGCTGCTGTCGGGCCTGGTGTTTGCTGTCACCGCTCAGGCCTCCTATCGCGGCTTGCTGTCGCCCGCGCGCGAGTGGGTCACCAATCTGTGGCTCGTCGACGGTGGGCCGTCGCGTGACATCATGGCGGTGTTCGGAGGCGGCACACAGGAGAAGCTCGCTTTTGGCACAGCGTGGCTGATCGCAGGACTCGCCTTTGCTTTTCGCAGCCATTTGCCGCGTCGGCTGCTTCTGGCCGCGCTCGCTGCAGGGGCGGCCGTCGTCGCCGGCTGGTTCTTCACCTACCAGCTGTCGCAGGCCTCCTTCGCGCCGGTGACACTGAAGAGCCTCACCTTCAGCGGACCGTCGGCCGAATTGCTGATGCTGGTCCTGAACAGCTCCCAGCTCCGGCTTGGCTTCGACCTCGGCATCATTCCGGGCGTGTTCCTCGGCTCGTTCGCCGCGGCGGCGCAGGCGGGTGAGCTGAAGCTGGAAGGATTTTCGGACGGGCTCGGCATGCGCCGTTATCTGCTCGGCGCGGTGCTGATGGGGTTCGGCGCGATGCTCGCCGGGGGCTGCGCGGTCGGCGCCGGCGTGACCGGCGCCTCGGTCTTCGCGCTCACCGCCTGGCTCGTGCTCGGCGGCATGTGGCTGGGAGCGGGCCTCACGGATTTGATCGTCGACCGCGGCGGCATGCCGCAAGCTCGACCGGCGACGGGCTAGGCAACGCGGAAACCATGACCTCTGAGGTAATGGAAGGGCCGAAACCTGCGTGATAGGTTTCCGGTCATGAACGCACATGCAGCCACGGCACGTACTGATCGAAGCCAACCGGTCCATATCGGCGACCATTTGCGCGAATGGCGGCAGCGCCGCCGCATGAGCCAGCTCGATCTTGCGGGCGAAGCCGAAATCTCGGCGCGTCACCTGAGCTTCGTCGAGACCGGCCGCGCCGCGCCCTCGCGGGACATGGTGCTCAGGCTCGCCGAACGTCTCGACGTGCCCTTGCGCGACCGCAACGTGCTGCTGGTCGCGGCCGGCTACGCGCCGGCCTTCCAGCAGCGCCCGCTGGAGGATCCCGCCTTGAAATCAGCCCGCCAGGCGATCGATCTCGTGCTCAAAGCCCATGAGCCCAACCCCGCGCTCGCGGTGGACCGGCACTGGAACCTGGTGTCGGCCAATCGCATGGTGGCGCCGCTGCTGGACGGCATTCCGCAGCATCTGCTCGGCCAGCCCTTCAACGTGCTGCGGCTCGCCTTCCATCCCGAGGCGTTGGCGCCGCGCACGGTCAATCTCGCGGAATGGTGCGGACATCTGTTGGAGCGGCTGCATCGGCAATGCGAGGCGACGGCCGATCCTGAATTGATCAAGCTCTATAACGACCTCAAGAGCTACCCGATTCCCGCGCGCGCAGGGCCGCTGTCGAGCGACAATGTCGCGATTCCCTTCAAGCTGCGCCATGGCGGGGAGATACTGAGTTTCTTCTCCACCACCATGGTGTTCGGCACGCCCGTCGACATCACCCTGTCGGAACTGGCGTTGGAGACATTCTTCCCGGCGGACGAGCGCACCGCCAAACGGTTGAAGCAGATGGCGGCCGGGCTGTCATAGCGGCGTTTACAGACAGCGGCGGCCCCCGCATAATCCTCGGGATGGATACACGCGCGTTCCGGCGAATGCGGCCGGCCAACCCCGTCGGCGATCTCCTGCGCGGCTGGCGCACGCGACGCAGCTTGAGCCAGGCGGAATTGGCGTTCGAGGCCGGCATCTCGATCAAGCATCTGAGCTATGTCGAGACCGGCAAGGCGGCAGCAAGCCGGGACATTCTGCTGCAGCTTGCATCCGCGCTCGATCTGTCGCTGCGCGACCGCAACGCGCTGCTCGAGGCCGGTGGCTTTGCCCGGCAATATGGCGAACGCGATCTCGCCGCGCCGGAGCTCGCCGACGCGCGGCGTGCCATCGATCTTCTGCTCCGGCGGCACGAGCCGTTTCCCGCAATCGTCACCGATCGGCGCTGGAACGTGAAGCAGGCCAATGGCGCTGCCTCACGCCTGATGACCATGTTGCTCGGCGCGGAGCGCATGCAGCGGCCGCTCAACCATATGCGCATGTTCCTCGCGCCGAACGAGCTCAAGCCGTTCGTCGAGAACTGGCCCGTAGTGGCCGCCGCGCTGCTGTCGCGTGCGCGCCACGAGGCGATGGCAGCGCCGCTCGACGAAGCCCTGCAATCGACCTGGCGTGAATTGATGCGGCTGCCGGAGCTTCCCGCATGTGGGGTCGAGGATCACGCCGTGCCGGGGCCGCTCTGCGAGGTGCGCCTCCGCAGGGACGATGTCGGCATCGGCCTGATTGGTGCGGTGCTGACGCTCGGCACGCCGCAGGATGTGACGCTGCAGGAGCTTCGCGTCGAGATGTTCATGCCGGCCGATGCCGCATCCGAAGCCGCCCTGGTCGCGCTTGCGGCTCAGGACGCCTGAGCTTGCGCGGCCTCGCGCCGCTCGAAGCTCATGGCCTGCATCACCTCCGCGAACGGACCCTTGCGGTCGCTCAATGTCGCCGTGGTGAGGCCCGCGCCGTTGGCGCCGACGCGCGTGGCCGCGCGGATCAGGATCCATTCGCCCTCCGGCGGACGGAAGAAGTAGAGGCTGATCTCGGGGTTGATGAAGGTCCAGTCGCGCATGTCGACGATCTGCGCAACGCCGCTGGAAAAGTCCGCGGCCTGCACCGCCTGCAGCAACGGCGTGTTCGGCTCGCCCTCGACCAGCGGCGCATCGAGCCGCATCCAGGCCGCCGCCGGGCCCGGCTTCTCCAGCGCGCCCTCGATCAGCCGCACCGAGACGTTCTGGAAATAGCGGCTCCATTTCTGCGCGAAGGCCGGCGGCGGGCTGCCTGCTTCGGGTGCCTCGTCGACGGCTGCGGGACCTGCGAAGGGATCGACGGGCGATTCTCCGCTCGGTGCCGTCAGCAGCGCCGTGCAACGGCCGATCTCGGTCTCGCCGTCCATCAGCCGCACCTGCAAGGTCTTTGCCTTGCGGCCGTCGCGCAGCAATTCGGCAATGGTGCCGAAGGCACGGAGGCCCGCCGGCCGCCACAGATCGAAGGTCAGGCGCCGCACCGCAAAGCCGGAGGCGGTGGCGAGGCGCTCGACCTCGCGAGCCATCAGCGCGGTGGTGGCGCTACCCTGCAACATCTCCGGCGACCATGGCCCGCCGGCATGCTCGGTGGCCCGGAATTGCTGGCCTTCCGGCCTGAAAATGGCGCTCATCGCGGTCTCCTTCGGCCTTGATCCTGGCCGCGAGTATCCCGGCGGGCCGGAGCCGTCACAATAACCGCAGAGGTGCAGTCGTGAGCCATGCAGGACGGGTGCCTTGCGCCGTCCCCGGTTCGGCTTATCTTCCGGCGAACCCGGTATCCGCCCGAAGGAGGCGCCTGACATGAGCACGCTGAAACCGCTCCAGATCGACGTCGTCTCCGACGTGGTGTGCCCCTGGTGCTATATCGGCAAGCACCGGATCGAGAGCGCGCTGGCGCTCGTTCCTGACGTTCCGGTCAAGCTCAGTTTCCGCCCCTTCTTCCTCAATCCCTGGGTGCCGCGCGAGGGCATCAGCCGCGAGGCCTACCTCACCCAGAAGTTCGGTTCGGTCGAGGCCTATAAGGGCATTGCGGGGCGCGTCGTTGCGGCTGCAAGCGAGGAGGGCCTCGTCTACAAGCCCGAGCTGGTCGCGCGCCAGCCCAACACCACCGACTGCCATCGCCTGATCCTGTGGGCGGAAGCGATCGGCAAGGCGCCCGAGATGAAGCAGCGCCTGATGGAGCTGTATTTCCGCGACGGCGGCGATCTCACCGACGTCAACGTGCTGGTGCAGGCGGCCGCAGATATCGGCCTCGATGCCGACGACGTGCGCAAGCGCCTTGCCACCGACGAGGACGTCGCACGCGTCTCGGCGGACGCGCAGGAGGCCGCCGAGAAGGGCATCTCCGGCGTGCCCACCTATGTCTTCGCGCAGAAATACGCCGTCTCCGGCGCGCAGGATGCGAACCTGCTCGCTCGCGCCATCCGTCAGGTCTCTGAGGAGATCAACACCGAGGCGGCGGAGTAGCGTTCGCTTATTTCCGGAGGCTGCGAACCAAGCGTCGCGCGGTCTCGTGCGCGGCGTTGAGCCCGACCAACGCGCCGTGAATGAGCGCGACGACCGGATCGTGCCGCCGCAGCGGGATCAGCACGTCGCCGATCGCGAAACGTTCCCGCCAGATCGGGTTGATCATGGGGTGGTCGGCGCTGGCGGTGGAATCCGCGCTGGCGATGGCGGGATCGGCGCAGAGGTGCCGCGTGAGCTCGAGCGTGAGCTGCACGCCCGGCGAATATTTTGCAAAGCGCTCGTCGATGCCGAGCTTGAAGAAGAAGGCGCGATCCTGATGGCGCAGCACGATGCCGGCGGCCACCGGTGTCGTCCCGGCGCGAAGCGTGACGATCTCGCACTGCGCGGTCTCCGCCAGGGCCGGTACGGCGCGGCGGATGAAGGTCGCATCACCGGCGTGCTGAACCAGCGCGGTGCCGCGCTTGCCTTTCCAGCCGCTGGCTTCAAGCTGCAGGAAGGTCTCGAGCGCGGGCCCGATCTCGTCCGGCCGGCCCGCGACGTCGAACGTGACGGGGCCGTGCTCGTCGAGTCGATGGCGCAGGCGACGCAGCTCCTTGAGCTTCTTGGCGCCGAGGGCCTCGCGCAATAGCGTTTCGTCATCCTGCGTCGCATCGAGGCTGGCGCGGAGATAGGAGGACAGGACGCGCGGCTTCAGGCCGTCGTGGTTCAAGACCTGCTTGAGCGCATTCATCGCAGCACCGTCGATCGCGACATCGTTCAGCACCAGCGCGTGTGCGCCGGACTCGCGGGCCTGCTGCAACAGCCGCGTGGCCGCATCGATCGGGGCGTCGCGGTCGATCAGCGGACTGCACAGCGTGCCGTAGGGATGCGCGCTCACCAGCGCGGGCAGGGGAATCTTCAAGGCTTGCCACAGCGAGATCACG
Organism: Bradyrhizobium sp. WYCCWR 12699; assembly: GCF_032144035.1. Classification (NCBI taxonomy): domain Bacteria; kingdom Pseudomonadati; phylum Pseudomonadota; class Alphaproteobacteria; order Hyphomicrobiales; family Nitrobacteraceae; genus Bradyrhizobium; species Bradyrhizobium sp. WYCCWR 12699. The sequence continues at coordinate 1,139,314 of NZ_JAVTJN010000036.1, read as the reverse complement.
GGCATCAGCCCGATCAGCCGCGTCGAAGCGCCGTCGAACGCGGGCAACGCCGAGGCCGAGGTGCGGCCGCGCGCGGATGCGCTGACGGCGAGCTCCCAGGCAGGCAGGTAATATCCGTTCGGCTCGATCGCCCGCTGCGCGAGAGCACGCCATTGTCCGGGGTCGATCGCATGGAGCGGGACGCGCGCGGCCATGGCATCCTTTGCGGATGCCGGATGGATCGCTGCCTGCTGCGCGATGTCGACCACGTCCCCTCGTCCCGTTCGCGCGGGCAAATGCCGCGTCACGGGGCCATGATTAGCGCAAAGATTGGAAAATACCGTTGGCGCGCCGTTTCAATTCGAACGGTAATGTTAACGTCTTATTGAGCATCCGGTGCCGGATGCTCGATTTGAACCTCACTTGTCGCCGGGCAGGAAGTGATCACGGGCGCTCGCTTGTCCACCGCTGGCCGTATCGGTGATCGTGACCTCGAGATCGCGCGAACTCTTCGGCAGATCGGCCGGCCCGACCTGCACCGACAGTCTGACCTCGCGGGTCTGGTCCTGCCCGACCTCGACGATCGGCTTGCCATCGGGAGCGGCTTCGATGCCGGCGACCCGAATGGTTGCACCGGGCAGTCCCGAAACGTCCAGCGTGAACGATCGCTGTGCGCCTTTGTTGAGAATACGCACGGTGTAATCGTTGCGCACGCCGCCGTCCGACAGTTGCACGAACAGCGGGTTGCGCTCGTGCAGCACGTTGACGTCCATGGTCGCGCGCGTGGCGAGGGTGTAGATCATGATCGTGCCGACGATGGCAATGGCGGCCGTATAGATCAGCGTGCGCGGGCGGATGATGCGATAGATCGGCGGCTTGCCCTCGCGCCGGCGCTGCATGTTGATGTCGGTGTCGTAGCCGATCAGGCCCTTGGGCCGTCCGATCTCCTGCATGACGTTGTCGCAGGCGTCGATGCAGAGGCCGCACTGGATGCAGCCGAGCTGGATGCCGTGGCGGATGTCGACGCCGGTCGGGCAGACGTTGATGCACTGGTGACAGTCGACGCAATCGCCGGCGAGATCGCCCTGGATGCGGGCGGCTTCCGCCTTCTTCACGGACATGCGGGGCTCGCCGCGGTCCCGGCGATAGGTGACGTTGAGTGCCCATTCGTCGGTCAGGGCCGCCTGGATGCGCGGCCACGGGCACATATAGATGCACATCTGCTCGCGGGCGTGGCCGGCAAAGACGTAGGTCGTTGCGGTCAGGATGCCGATCCAGAGATAGGCGATGAACGGAGCCTGGAAGGTCGCGAGCTCCTTCACCAGCGTCGGCGCATCGTCGAAATAGAGCACCCAGGCGCCGCCGGTCCACCAGGCGATCATGATCCAGAGAAAATGCTTCAGCGCGACCTTCCGGATGTGATCGAACGTCCAGTAGCGCTTGTCGCCCTGCATGCGCTCGCGGCGGTCGCCCTCGACCCAGCGCTCCACGGCGTAGAACAGGTCGGTCCACACCGTCTGCGGGCACAGATAGCCGCACCACAGCCGTCCCGCGACCGCGTTCATCAGAAACAGTGCCATCGCCGCGAGGATGAGCAGACCGGTGAAATAATAGACCTCTTGCGGCCACAGCTCGATGAAGAAGAAGTAGAAGCGGCGATGTGGCAAGTCGATCAGCACGGCCTGGTCGGGCAGACCGGGTCCGCGATTCCACCGCACGAACGGCAGGAGATAATAGATCCCGAGTGTGACGCAGAGGATCGCCCATTTGATGCGGCGGAACGGCCCATGGACCGACTGCGGATAGACCTTCCTGCGTTTTTCGTAGAGAGGCCCTTCAATGAAGGTGTCGTCGGTCATGGCAAATTCCCCCGCATCAATGGCTGGATTCGCGCGTTCAGGAGAACGCGCAGCCGCTGCTTAGGCCCAGCTTCCTGAATACGATCGCTGCCGGGCAGAAGCCGGTGATCGAGGCCTGCAACATGTTGAGCCCGGCAAAGGCCGTCAGCAGGTACCAATACGCGTTCACATAGGTGCCCAGTGCGAGACCGAGCAGGACAACGAACCCCGCAAAGGCGAGGACGGCTTTATCGACATTCATGGCAGGCTCCTTCTTAGGTCCGGGTCAGGTTGGCTTCGGTCCAGGTGACGATGCTGCGCGTATCCATCGCGCCGGATTGGCGGGCGATCTCGCGGCCGCCGCGCATCAAGAGCAGCGTCGGAATGCCGCTGATGTTGAGCCGCGACGACAAGGCGGGCGCGTTGTCCGAATTCAGCTTCAACAGCCGCACGCCGGGCTCGAGCTGTTGCGCCGCACGCTCGAACATCGGGGCCATGGCGCGGCAGGGTCCGCACCACGGCGCCCAGACGTCGATCAGCACGGGAATGTCGCTGCTGGCGACATGGCGGTCGAAGGCTTTCTCGTCCACCTCGATCGGATGGCCGGTGAACATCGGCTGATGACAGGCGCCGCAGCGCGCACCTTCCGGTGCGCGCTCGGCGGGCAGGCGGTTGATGCGCCCGCAATGTCCGCAGACGATCTGGCGTGTCGTGCTCATGTGCCGGTTCGGACCTCCTTGATCTTGGCGATGTTCAGCCTGTCGAGCAGGAAGCGCTCGTAGAACGGCTCACTCTCGCCGCGCCGCATCTTGCGCAGGAAGTATTTCTCGAAGGCGACCTTGGCGAAGTGTACCCATTCGCCTTTTGAGGACCAATTGACGTTGCGCGGCGGGATCTGCGGCTGCGCCAGGAAGGCGACGCCGGAATCGCCGAAATCGGCGAGGCAAATCGCGTTCCAGGTTGGCTGCGCCGTGGGCGCCTTGCCGCGGAGCAGGGCGCCGATGTTGATCGCGGTCGCCGTCACCATGGATTCGATCATGAAGCCGGTCTTGGGCACGCCCACCGGCACCGGCGTCGCGCCGACCGGCGCGATCGCCACGCAGACGCCGACTGCAAAGATATTGGGGAAGGTCGGGTTCTGCTGATGCTTGTCGACGATGACGAAGCCGCGCGGGTTGGTCAGCTTCTCGATGCCGCGAACCGCTTCGACGCCGCGAAAGGCGGGCAACATCATCGAATAGGCGAATGGCAGCTCATGGGCCTTGCGAGAGGTGCCGTTGTCGGACAACTCCTCGACCGTCATGAGGCCAGCGTCGATCTTGTCGACGCGGGCGTTGGTGATCCATTTGATGTGCTTCTCCCGCATCTCGCTTTCAAGCAGACCCTTGGTATCTCCGACGCCGTCGAGACCGAGATGGCCGATATAGGGCTCCGAGGTGACGAAGGTCATCGGCACCCGGTCGCGCAGCTTCTGCCGGCGCAGCTCCGTTTCCAGGATGAAAAGGAATTCGTAGGCCGGCCCGAAGCAGGAGGCGCCCTGAACGGCACCGATCACGACCGGACCGGGATTGGCCGCGAGCTTCTCGAAAGCTTCACGGGCGTGCGCGGCGTGATCGACATGACAGATCGATTGCGTATGACCCTGCGGCCCAAGACCGGGGATTTCGTCGAAGGCAAGTTCAGGACCGGTCGCGACGACCAGATAATCATAGTCGATCGACGTGCCGTCGCCGAGCTCGACACGGTTCTCCTCGGGGTGGACGCGCTTTGCCCCCTGCGTCAGCAGCCGCACGCCCTTGCGTTTCATGATGTCGGCGAGATCGATCTCGATCTCCTCGCGCTTGCGCCAGCCGACGGCTACCCACGGATTCGAGGGCACGAAATGATAGACCGCGCCTTGCGAGACGACGCTGAGGCGGTCGTCCTTTCGCAACTGGGGCAGCAATTCATAGGCCATCAGCGTTCCGCTCAGACCGGCTCCGACTACGACAACTTCCGCCATGGGTACCTCCGTTGGATCAGGCCGCATCACCGGTTCTGTGCCGGCTGTCGTGCAGCGCTTGACTATATATTCGTAATTACGTATATACGCAAGTATGAAAATAGATAGCGAAATCATGGAGCGGGCGGCGGATCAGGCGAGCGAGTTGCTCAAGGCACTCTCGAACCGCCACCGTCTTCTCATCATCTGCCAGTTGATCGACGGCGAGCGGTCGGTCGGCGAGCTGGCTGAGTTCCTCAGCCTGCGGGACTCTACGGTCTCTCAGCATCTTGCGCTCCTTCGCAAGGACGGCCTCGTTGCCGCCAGGCGTGATGCGCAGACGATCTTCTATTCGATCGCCAGCGAGCCGGCGCGCGAGATCCTGAAGACGCTTTATCAGGTGTTTTGCGCGCCGAAGTCCGCAAGGACAAAGTGAAGCCTAGGCAATGGCGGGCGGGTGCGCCTTGCGCGAGATCAACGCGCCTCCGCCCGATGTCGATGAAATGAGAGGACACCGCGGCGCGGTGCGATGAACCAATGAGGACACGGATGCGTCCCTTGCAATATCTGGCGCGCCTGGGGCTGTTGGCCGCGTGGGCGGCGATCGGGGTACCGCCGGCATCCCTTGCCGCCGCGGAGACGTTTGGCGTTGCGCAGCAGAAGGTCGCCGACGAGAAGGCGGTCTTCGCGACCGTCGAGAGCATCAGCGTGGTCCCGGCGCGTAGCCGCATCGGCGGCACCGTCGTTCAGCTCAAGGTGCGGGAAGGGGATCGCGTCGCCGCGGGTCAAATCATCGCAGCGATCGGGGACGAGAAGCTCGTCCTCCAGATGACATCGCTCGATGCGCAGATCGAGGCGCTGCAGGCCCAGGCCAAGCAGGCGCAGCTCGACTTCACCCGGACTGAAGGGCTGGTCGAGCGCGGCATCCTGCCGCGCGTCAAGCTCGACGAGCAGCGCACGGCGCTCAACGTCGCCGACAACGGCCTGCGCGCCAGGACCGCGGAGCGCGCCGTCATCAACGAGCAGCTCAACCAGGGACAAGTGCTGGCGCCGGCGGACGGACGCGTGTTGAAGCGACTGATCACCATGGGATCCGTCGTGCTTGCGGGCGATCCGATCGTCACGGTCGCCGAGCAGAACTTCAAGCTGCGGCTGCGCGTGCCGGAGCGCCACGCGCGCTTCCTCAAAGCCGGCGATAAGGTCCGCGTCGATGGTGCAGAGCTGGCAGGCGAAGCCTCTAAATGGGGTGTGGTCGACCTCGTCTATCCTCAGATCGAGGAGGGGCGGGTCATCGCGGACGCGACGGTCGAGGGGCTCGGCGAGTATTTCGTCGGCGATCGCTTGCGGGTCTGGATCGCCGGCGGCGTGCGGTCGGCCTTCGTCATTCCTTCCAGCTATGTGACGACCCGGTTCGGCGTCGACTACGTCCAGCTTCGGAAAGCGGATGGGACGATTGACGTGCCGGTGCAGCGCGGCCGCGAGATGCCGACCCCTTCGCTTCCTGACGGGCTCGAGATCCTGTCGGGCATCCGGGCCGGCGACGAATTGGTGCGGCCATGAATCTCGGTCTGTCAGGACGGTTGACCCGGTCGACCATCGCATCGCCGCTGACGCCGCTGTTCCTGCTCGGCGGGCTCGTCGTGGGGCTGATCGCCGTCGTCGTGATCCCGCGCGAGGAGGAGCCGCAGATCAGCGTTCCCATGGTGGACATCCGCGTCAATGCCGACGGCCTGCGCGCGCCCGACGCCGTGGAACTGGTGAGCAAGCCGCTGGAATCGATCGTCAAGGGTATCGACGGCGTCGAGCACGTCTACAGCCAGACCGAAGACGACCGCGTGATGGTCACCGCGCGCTTCCTGGTGGGCACCAAGTTCGAGGATGCTATCCTGCGGGTGCACGAGAAAATCCGCGCCAATCTCGACCGCGTTCCCGTCGGCATCCCCGAGCCGCTGATCGTGGGACGGGGCATCAATGACGTCGCGGTGTCGGTGTTGACGCTGTCGCCGAAGCCGGAGGCGGCCAGCCGCTGGACCGACAAGGACCTCTATGAGCTCGCCGACAAGCTGCGCGCGGAGCTGATGAAGGTCGACGACATCGGTCTCACCTACATTTCCGGCGGCGCGGCGCAACAGATTCGGGTCGAGCCCGATCTGGAGAAGCTGTCGTTGTTCGGCGTCACGCTGCAGCAGCTCGTGGCCAAGGTGAAGGACGCCAACCGCTCGTTCCTGGCCGGGCAGGTCCGCGATGCCGGCATCGTCCGAGGCGTTGCAGCGGGGCAGACGCTGTCAGGCGTTCCCGACATCGGATTGTTGCTGATCACGAGCCGCGACGGCCGGCCGGTCTATGTCAAGGACGTCGCCTCCGTCGTCGTCGGTCCGAGCACCATCGAGCATCGGGTCTGGACGGATTCGCGCGGGCCCGCCGGGCAGTGGACGCGCACGCCCGCCGTCAGCCTGGCGCTGGCGAAGCGGGCCGGCGCCAATGCTGTCGTCGTGTCCGAGAACATCGCCAAGCGCCTCGACGGATTGAAGTCGCGCCTGATCCCGGATGATATCCAGGTGACGGTGACGCGCGACTATGGTGAGACGGCCAACGAGAAGGCCAACGAGCTCTTGTTCCACCTCGGCCTCGCGACGGTTTCGATCGTCGTCCTGATCGCGGTCGCGATCGGTTGGCGCGAGGCGCTGGTGACCTTCGTCGTGATCCCCACGACGATTCTCCTCACGATGTTCGCGGCCAATTTGATGGGCTACACCATCAACCGCGTCAGCCTGTTCGCGCTGATCTTCTCCATCGGCATTCTGGTCGACGACGCCATCGTCGTGGTCGAGAACATCGCGCGGCACTGGGGCATGCGCGACGGCCGGCCGCGGCTGCAGGCGACCATCGAGGCGGTTGCGGAGGTCGGCAATCCCACCATCGTCGCAACGCTGACCGTGGTCGCCGCGCTGTTGCCGATGTTGTTCGTGTCGGGCCTGATGGGTCCCTATATGGCGCCGATCCCGGCCAATGCGTCGGCGGCGATGCTGTTCTCGTTCTTCGTCGCGATGGTGGTGGCGCCCTGGCTGATGCTGAAGCTCGCACCGAAGGGCGAGACGGCCTCCGCGCATGCGGAGCACGACGAAGGTCGGCTCGGCCGGCTTTACCGTCGCTTCGCCACGCCGATCGTGCGGAGCAAGCGGTCGGCCTGGATCTTCCTGCTCGGCGTCGGCATCGCGACCCTGCTGTCGATGACGCTGTTCGCGACCAAGTCGGTGACGGTCAAACTGCTGCCGTTCGACAACAAGTCCGAAATCGCCGTGGTCGTCGACCTGCCGGAAGGCGCGAGCCTGGAGGCGACCGAGCGCACGCTGTTCGGCGCGACCGAGATCGCGCGGCAACTGCCCGAGGTCACCTCGCTGCAATCCTATGCCGGCACGCCGGCTCCCTTCAATTTCAACGGCCTGGTACGTCACTATTATCTGCGGGAGAGGCCCGAACTCGGCGAAGTGCAGGTCAATCTGGCCGCGCGCGGCGAGCGCAAGCGCGCGAGCCACGAGATCGCGCTCGAGCTGCGCGAGAAGCTGAAGGCGCTTGATACGCCCGCGGGCACCAGCCTCAAGGTGGTCGAGGTGCCGCCGGGGCCGCCCGTGCTGTCGACGCTGCTCGCCGAGGTCTACGGTCCCGATGCGGCCACGCGCCGTGCGGTCACGGCCGAGCTCAAGAAGGTGTTCGCGGACGTGCCGTTCATCGTCGACATCGACGATTCCATCGGCGAGAAGCGGCCGCGGCTTCGGCTCTCGATCGACCAGGACCGGCTCGAATTCTTCGGCGTCGAGCAGCGCGACGTCTACGACACCATCCAGGCGCTGTTCGGCGGCATCTCGATCGGCTATTCGCATCGCGGCGAGGACCGCAATCCGATAGAGATCGCGGTGCATCTCGGAAAGCGCGATCTGGTCTGGGACGAGGCGCTGGCCTCGACACCGGTGCCGGCCAACACGTTGCCCGGCAGCAAGACGGTGGTCGAGCTTGGCCAGGTCGTGAAGGCGACTATGGAGGAGGGCTCGCCGACGATCTTCCGCCGCGACGGCCGCTTCGCCGACATGGTGATGGCCGAACTCGCCGGGCGCTTCGAGGCGCCGCTTTACGGCATGCTCGCGGTTGCCGATCGCGTCGAGACTCATGACTGGGGCCGGCTGCCGAAGCCCGCGATCAGCCTGCACGGCCAGCCCTCGGACGAGTCGCGGCCGACGCTGCTATGGGACGGCGAATGGGAGATCACCTGGGTGACCTTCCGCGACATGGGCGCCGCCTTCGGGGCAGCCATCCTCGGCATCTACGTGCTGGTCGTCGCCCAGTTCCGGAGCTTCCGTCTGCCACTCGTCATCCTGACGCCAATTCCGCTGACGTTGATCGGCATCCTGATCGGGCACTGGCTGCTGGGTGCGCCGTTCACCGCGACCTCGATGATTGGCTTCATCGCGCTTGCCGGCATCATCGTGCGCAACTCGATCCTGCTGGTCGACTTCATCCGGCACAGCAACGCAGACGGCAAGTCGCTGCGCGATGTGGTGCTGCAGGCGGGCGCTGTGCGTTTCAAGCCAATCCTGCTCACCGCGCTCGCCGCCATGATCGGGGCCGCAACCATCCTGCTCGATCCGATCTTTCAGGGGCTGGCGATCTCGCTCCTATTCGGGCTCGCCTCGTCGACGCTGCTCACCGTGCTGGTGATCCCCGCGATCTATATCGCCCTGCGCGCACCGCGCGAGGCGGCTCCGAGCGCATCCAAATCCAACTAACGAGGGTCCGATGGACAAGAACTACGTCGACATCACCAGGAACATCTCGGCCAATCTGAAGAAGCTTCGTAGCGACATTCCCGACACCATGAAGGGATTTTCCGCGCTCGCCCAGGCCGCCACGCGTGACGGCGCGCTGGACAAGAAGACCAAGGAGCTGATGGCGCTGGCGCTCGGCGTCGCCGCGCATTGCGACGGCTGCATCGGCTTCCACGCCGAGGCGCTCGTCAAGCTCGGCGCAACCCGCGAGGAGATCGAGGAGACGCTTGGCATGGCCGTCTACATGGGCGGCGGGCCGTCGCTGATGTACGCGGCCGATGCGATCGCGGCCTACGAGCAGTTTCAGCAGCAATCGTCCGCCGGCTGATCTTCGTCACCCGATGGCATGCGAACGGGACCGGGCGAGCTGTCTCGTCCGGTCCCGACTGTCATGCCGTCATCAATTACCAGCGGTCGCCGACACCGACGCCGACGCTGACGCCAGGCGCGCGGATGCCGACGCCGGCGCGCGGACCGTCATCCCAATCGCGATGATAGGTTCGGCGCTCGTAATAGCGTTCGCGCGGCATGTAGTTGTAGGAATCGCGCACGATCACGCGCGCGCCGCCACGCGTGCGATAGCAGCGGCCGGCGTCGTCGCAGACGAGCCGCACTTGCTGAACCAGATCCGGATTGGTGTACTCGCTGGTCGTGTAGATATCGGAAGCCTTCGCGCCCGAGGCGGCCGCCAGGGCACCCACGCCCGCCAGCAGCGCAATCGCAAATGTCTTCATCATGTCCTCCTCGAAACTGCCCTCGGCGGTAACAAGAAGGGGAGGCGGCTATCGTTCCCGGCCAAAATGCTGGTTTTTCCCGGAACTTTCTCTTTCAGCGCTCCTAGATCGGCTCGTAAGTCTCGGTCCCGCAGATGTCGTCGGCTTCGGCGCGCCGGCGGTCGACGACCTTTCCGCCATTGATCGTCACGATGTAGGTCTGGGCGCCAAGCGACGTGCCGGTCGCGGAGGTGAGCTGGGCGCGGACGCAGGCGGTCCAGCCCGGTCCTCGCACCTCGCGATGGGGCGGGGCGACGTGCACCTCGCGCGGATAGGAGGTGGTGAGGAAGACAACGTCGATCTGTTCGCGCACCACACGCTTGACGTCGGGGGGCGCTTCGGGCGCCGGTTGCTCGGTCTCCTTCATGCGCATGAACTCAGGCACCGGCGCGCGGCTGTCGGCAAAGCCGCAGGCGCCGAGCGCGAGCGCGCCGCGCCGCTTGAGCAACAATCCGTAACATCCGTGAAAGTCCCCTGCGGGCCAACAGATAGGCACGAATGCGGTCCGGCGAAGTCCTCGCCGATCAAGATTTGCTGAAGCCTCCACTAAGCCTTGAGATCAATCCTTGGAGCCCGCGGTATTTGCTATTCCGCGATTGCAGGCTAGCGTGCACCCCAGACGAAGGGGATTGCAGCAATGAGGACTTTGGTCATCGCGGCCGCCGCGCTGGCGCTGGCGCTGACGGCTGCCCCGGCGCAGGCACAGGGCCGGCGGCCGCCCCAGGACTCGGCCAAGCCCGGGGACAACAAGCCCAAGGTCGACGAGAAGGTCTACAAGGCTGCGCTCGAGCGCATTCCCGAGCCCAAGGACAAGTACGACCCATGGGGCGGCGCCCGCCCGAGCGAACCGGCCAAGAAGCCGAAATAGAGTAGCGGGTCTGATTCGGGCTTTTCGAATCATGTTCCGGCGGGATCGACGACGAGTACCCACAATCGCCTGCTTCGCGAGGCAGCGCTCTCGTCGTGTCGCGCAATCATCATCGTATTGTGGATGTGATGCGAACACTCGTTCACATCGCGCGCGCTATTGCACGAAGGCGAGGCCGACGCGCTTGTTACTGCGCCAAACTGTGCGACAATTCCGTACGAAGTCGTCGCGAGCGATCGAGAGCGTGAACGATTGCGGCAACGTGACGGGAGCGTCGAGGTCGATCGCCGCGCCGCCCGCCGACATGTTTCGCACCGTGCAAGCGATGCCGTTGTTTTCGAAGGTGATCGTTCCACCCTTGAAAACACGGTGACGCTGCGCTGTACGCCTCTCGATCATCCGAGTCGATCCATCATGATGATCAAGGAGTAGTGCATAGAAATTGCGTTGAACTAAATTCAATACTGGCGCTACTTACCTGGCGTTTCAGACTTCGTTTACGACGTTCGAGCGGAGAGGCTCTCCGCCGACTTTCCCGACAAGCCTTTCTTTTATGGCGTTACGCGCCGATGGAGATTCCGATGAAGACCACGCTTTCGCTTCTGTTCGCTGCAGCGTTCTCGCTGTCGTCGATGCCCGCCCACGCCGTCAAGTGGGACCTCTCGACCATGAGCTGCAAGCAGTTCCTCGAGAGCGGCGAAGACAACATCCAGGTGGTGCTGACCTGGATGGATGGCTGGTACAAGGGCGACGAGGACAACGCGATCATCGACACCGACGTGTTCATCGAGAACGCCAAGAAATTCGGTGCCTATTGCGGAAAGAACCCGACGGCCAGCATCGTCACCGCGGCCGACGAAGTGCTCGGCAAGTGATGTGACGCACGCGGGCCGAAGCGCGACTGCTTCGATGCGATCGTGATGGAGAGCCGCGGGTGCGCTTTGCGCTCACGCGGCTCTCGTTTTTTGGATCAGCCCGGCAACATCGCGAAGGCGCTGGACACCATCGCGACCGGCTTGTTGTCGGTCGCCGAGAGCAGCGTGACGCGGCCAAAGCTCATGGTGCGCCCGAGCCGCACCACGCGTGCGTCCGCCAGCACGTCCGAGGAGGACACCGCGCGCATGAAATGCGTGGTCTGGTCGACCGTGGTCATGGGGCGGTAGCCGCGATTGGCCGCGAGGTTCGCGATCACCATTGCGGTGTCGGCGAGCGCCATCAGGGCCTGGCCGCAGACCACGCCGCCGTTCCGGCACAACCGTTCCGAAAACGGCATGCGCAGGAGCGCGCCCGGTTGCCAGTCCGGGACATCCGCCGGCTGCGCGTGCTCGAGGCGCTCGATCGCGAGGTTGAGATCCTGGACCCAGGGCGCGAAAACCTCGCCGAGGATGCGTCTGGCGTCGGGGAGGCCGAATTCGGCGTCTGGCTGCCTTTGCATTGCTGTCGCACACTCCTGTATTGCCGGATGTTTCGCTCCCATTGTGCGCGCATCGGCGCGGCAAAGTCACCCGGTCGCGGCGGTCCCGCCGGCTTGAAAATGCCTGACTTGGCCCGGTATGATGCCTCGCTTGGGGTACGGGTGGATGATGTTGCGTCGGGGTGTCCTGGTTTTTTGTATGGTCGCGCTCGGCCTCGCGCTGAGTGGGTGCACCAGATGCGGCCCGATCTGGGACGATTGGCTGCATGGGCCCAAATCGTGCCGGTCGGATCGGCTCTAGCGGGGCTCCGAACGCGCCCGGGGGCGACACGGATGGCACGGCGCGGGCGATCCGTGCGTCATGGATTGATCAAGGAGTGGATGATGAAGCTTTTCCGTTTGGCCGCGGTGCTGGCCGTGCTGGCCGGCCCGGCCTACGCGCAAATGCCCCAGCTCAATTTGCTGCAGGACGCCCCGAGCAAGACCCCCGAAGAGAAGGCCGCGGAAGCCGAGCGCGACAAGGCCTATAAGGAAACGCTGAAGAAGATTCCGGACAACAAGGCGTCCAACGATCCCTGGGGCGGCATGCGCTCCGATCCGCCGAAACAGCCGGCGCCGAAGGCATCGGCTGCAACCAGCGCGCCGAAGAAGTCCAAGAGCGGCACGGCCGCCAACTGATTTTGGCCGCGTCGGGGACGGTCCGACGCCTTGCGAACGGGACTCCTCTTCAGCCGGCCCGCGCCCTACATTTGCCTCTGAGCGTAGCGCGTAGAGGAGGGCAGGATATGGCCGATCGTCCGCGGGATCTCGCCGAGCGGATGGCGCGCCGGCGCAAGGTGGCCGGCAAGCCCGGCCGAACAAGCGGCGACGGTTATCTGCGCGAGACCTTCACGCTGCCGCGCACCGCGGCGCGGGAACGGGCGCAGGCCTTCTTCGCCCGCTACCCCAAGGCCGGCTATATGAGCGCGGTCGAGACCTGGCGCGAACTGCCCGGCGGCGAGATCGAATTCACCATGCGGCGGCTGCCCAGCGCGGACTAGGCGGGCCTGCTCCGAGGGCTCATGCTATTCGAGGGTTTCGGCGACGATGCGGATCCGGAACACGGGCTCCTTGGCCTCGTCTAGGAGCTCCATGTGCCATTCGGAATTTTCCTGGAGCTTGCGGGCGATGCCGGCGGTCATGTCCGCGCAGACGCTGGTCATCTCTTTCCAGGCCGAATCGCGATCGGCGAATTCCGTCGCCTGGTCGGCGCAGCCGGAATAACGGCCATTCCGGATTCGAAAGAAATAGAGCGGCATGGGCAGCACCGGTCGCACGCGTGATGGCCTCGTCCCCACGGCCATGGGCGCGCGCAGTCCAATCCCAAACCGGCGTCAGATCAATTCCGGGCGGCTACGGATGATGCTGCAGCAGCGGGCCTGCCAGCCGTGGCGGGGCGCAAGGCGCCTCGCGATTGCCGACAATTCATCCGGCCGGTTCAGGCCGTTGTCCGGCCGATCGCTTCAGCTCCCGATCGATCCGCAACTGCACGCGGCGGATCGCGAGCAGATCAATTTTCGTCTCGGTCTTGCCGGTCTTGATCTGCTCGCCGATGCGGAACTGCCATTGCCAGATTCCGGGAATCGCCGTCTTGGCGACGGTGAACTCGATGCCCCTGTGATTCATGGCGACCTCCCACGATTCACCCTCATGACTGTTAACATGGTGGTCGTCATAATATTCCGGGCACAAGCAAAATCTGCAGATTGCCGGGCGAAGCCCGTGGTTCTCCGACCATGAACAGAGTTCCTGAACCGCAGGCTTAAGGTGTTCGCGCTGCAGTGGGTTCCGGTTCCCTGCCAGCGGCGGCATGTGCTTTGCTTGCTTGATGAGAGCAAGCATCATGGGCTCGACATGCTCGGCATTCCCCGGCGGTACAGTCATTTCGTCTTTGGAATCATCCAGTCCGGATTGACCTCGCTGATTGCAGCGTGGGTCGCCAGCTTTCCTGCCGGCGATGGCATGATCTTCTTTGAACATTGGATGGTGTCGTGGCTCATCGCCTGGGCCACCATGGTGCCGATCGTGCTGTTGGCTGCGCCCGCGATCCGCGCCTTCTCGCTGCGCCTGACGCGAGAGGAACGTGAGTCGGCGGCCGGCCGTCAGGCATGAAAAAGCCCCGCCTGGGGAGAGCCAAGCGGGGCAGAGAGTTGTTGGAGGCTGAGGTGCTGGGCTGCAACACCATAGCCGCATCATCCTAGCCGGCTCCGCTTACGGCAGCCTGACAGGCGGCAGCTTTCCGAGCCTGGCACAGGCCGCAGACTGGCCCCGCACCGGTCCCAATTTCGACATCCGTTCGCACAACTGCCGACACACAGGTCGGCAAGATTTCACACCGTTCGGCGCAGCCATGGGGGAAACGTGGCACGCCGGCAACGGGGTGGCATCATGGATAACGTAGAGCGGTCATTTGCCGCCGCGACCGCGGCTGGCTTCGTGGTGCTGGTGATCGGCCTCGTGCTGCTGGCGCTGCTGTAGGGGATCGTGCAGGCAGCGGCCGTACCCTGCGATGATCGCGGGCAACGGGCATGCCGCCAATCTCAAAACTGGAAAACAACCCCATGCACAGTAGGCCTCATGGGAAATTTGTTGTTCTTTCAATGGCTTATAGGTAGTGTTTAGATACCGTCATTGTGCGCGGCAGGCTGTATGAACTCGGCGCGTCATCCCGCCATGCGCACCCATGCCCGGCGGCTGAAGCTCCTCTGACAGCGCGTCGTCGTCGATTCCGAAGGCGAGTCTCGACAGGCTTCAGTGGACCTTGATTTCGTTCAGGGGAAGACGGAGCTCGCTGGCGCGCTCGTTGCGGTCCTTCTTGCGGAACTCGTTCTCCTTGCGCTCGAACTTCGTCATCTCCTCCTGCGCCGCCTGCAGCAGGGGTTTGCGCCTGGACGTTTCGCGGTGCTCGTTGTCCGTCATGACTGAGATCCCCAATAGTTGCGGTCTTGTCTTGGACAAGGCTGAGACCGCGAAAAGGTTCGGTGCCGCAGGATTGCGGAATTATGACGACGACAGGTCATAGGCCTTCGACGCACGTCAGCTTCGGTCGGGAGGAATGTCGTGGCCGCGCTGTTATTTCGGCGGTTGCAGCCCGGGGGATTTGACCCAGTCCTGCAGATGATTTGCCAACTCGGCCTGGCGCGCCTTCTTGAGCAGGGCATCCCGCTCTGGGCCGGGAGGCAGCCTGGCAGCGTCCTCCTTGACCTGCTTCACCCATGCGGAGAGCCGGTCTTGAAGGGTCAGTTGTTGCTTGAACCGTCGCCGCTTGAGCATGACCCGCCATTGTCCGTGCGAGGAAGGCGGGGAGCGCAATCGGCGTTCGCATCACCGTTAGCTGCCGCGGTCCCTCGCGGATGATGATGGATTAGGATCCAGAAACGGAACGGCGTCTGTTCAATTGTGCGCACAACGCGCAGGGGCGAGCCGGGATTGAAGCTCGAACTGTCGCCGCCGGGGCGCTTGGCGGGGGGTTAAATACGGACAGCACCCAAATCCGGTACTGGCCGAAATAGGCCACTCGCAAAATCAAATCAGGCCAGTGAAATTAATTCAGCCAACCGGTCCGGGGTTTGGCACGCCGTCATCGCTAAGCTGAGCCTGAACGTCTGGCCGCATAGTGGCGCGAAGAGCATCCCGATCTCGCGCTTGAAGATCGGCAGTTTCCATATGGTCGAGGGGAAGCGCTTGCAGGTGAATTCGTCCGCCGAACGTTACCAGCGGGAACTGGCATATCTGCTCACTATCCTTTGAATGAAAGAGGCCGCCCACTGAGGCGGCCTTACTTCTACGTGTTCCGCTTATAAATACACGCCAGCAGAACAAATTCGGACCTATTTATTTCGCGTCCGTTCTCGCCCGGAGAACTACGGATTTAGGACACGCCTAAAGTCAACTTAGGACACCCGGGGTCAAATACGGACAGTACCCCCAAATCCGCAAAGAACATATTGCGAACCTAGAACAAATGGGGTACGTTGCTTTTATCGCCGAGCCGCCCTCGCAACCGTTTGTCCCTCACGCGAATCCTCGCCATAAGGAGCACGACCCAATGTCCGCAACTGCCCTGCGTATCGTCGAAGGATCCTCCATGGACAAGAGTAAAGCTCTGGCCGCCGCGCTCTCTCAGATCGAGCGCCAGTTCGGTAAGGGCTCGGTGATGAAGCTGGGCAAGAACGATCGCTCCATGGACATCGAGGCGGTGTCTTCGGGGTCGCTCGGGCTGGACATCGCGCTGGGCATTGGCGGCCTGCCCAAGGGCCGCATCGTCGAGATCTACGGGCCGGAATCCTCAGGTAAAACCACCTTGGCGCTGCATACGGTGGCGGAAGCGCAGAAGAAGGGCGGCATCTGCGCCTTCATCGACGCCGAGCACGCGCTCGATCCGGTCTATGCCCGCAAGCTTGGCGTCAACATCGACGAGCTCTTGATCTCGCAGCCGGACACCGGCGAGCAGGCGCTGGAAATCTGCGACACGCTGGTGCGCTCCGGCGCGGTCGACGTGCTGGTGATCGATTCGGTCGCGGCGCTGGTGCCGAAGGCCGAGCTCGAGGGCGAGATGGGCGATGCGCTGCCGGGTCTGCAGGCGCGGCTGATGAGCCAGGCGCTGCGCAAGCTGACGGCCTCGATCAACAAGTCCAACACCATGGTGATCTTCATCAACCAGATCCGCATGAAGATCGGTGTGATGTACGGCTCGCCCGAAACCACCACCGGCGGCAATGCCCTGAAATTCTACGCCTCCGTCCGCCTCGACATTCGCCGCATCGGTGCGATCAAGGAGCGCGACGAGGTGGTCGGCAACACCACGCGCGTCAAAGTGGTCAAGAACAAGCTGGCACCGCCGTTCAAGCAGGTCGAGTTCGACATCATGTACGGCGAGGGCGTGTCCAAGATGGGCGAGATCCTCGATCTCGGCGTCAAGGCCGGCATCGTCGAAAAGTCCGGCGCCTGGTTCTCCTATGACAGCCAGCGCCTCGGCCAAGGCCGCGAGAATTCGAAAGCGTTCTTGAAGGCCAACCCCGACATCACCGCCAAGATCGAGACCGCGATCCGCCAGAACTCCGGCCTGATCGCCGAGCAGATCCTGGCCGGCACGCCCGAGCGCGATGCCGACGGCGAGGAGCCGACGGACGAGTAGTTTTCGAGTACAGAGTTATCGCGAGGAGCGGGCATTGAGGACGTTGAGTTGCCGACGTCTTCGGTGCCCGTTTCGTTATGATCAGCACAACTTTCTGGAGTTGCTGGAACGGCAAGCCGCAGCAATGAATGAACCAGATGACGAGAAAGAAGCCGGGCCGTCAGAGGACGAGCTCGGCGCAGAATGATGCTCAGAAACCGCCGTAGGGTTAGTCAAAGACGTAACCCACAACGTCCGTCTCCGCAGAAGTGAAGTGGTGGGCTACGCCGGCGGACAGCGCTTCGCGCCGCCGCCCGCTAACCCACCCTAAGAAGCCTCACTCCGCGGCTTGCGCGTAATCGCTCACCGGCGGGCAGGAGCACACGAGGTTGCGGTCGCCATAGACGTTGTCGACGCGCCCCACGGGGCTCCAGTATTTGTCGGTGCGCGAGGTGCCCGCGGGGAAGCAGCCTTCGCTGCGGGTGTAGGCGCGCGTCCAATCGTCATCCGCGATATCGTGCACGGTGTGCGGGGCGTTGCGCAGCGGCGAGGCCTCGATCTTGAAGCGGCCGGCCTCGACCTCGGCGATCTCCTTGCGGATCGCGATCATGGCGTCGCAGAAACGATCCAGCTCGGCCTTGGATTCCGACTCGGTCGGCTCGATCATCAGCGTGCCCGGCACCGGGAAGCTCATGGTCGGGGCGTGGAAGCCGTAGTCGATCAGGCGCTTGGCGATGTCGTCTACGGTGACGCCGGACGTAACCTTCAGCGGACGGGGATCGACGATGCACTCATGGGCGACGCGGCCCTTCTCGTTCTTGTAGAGCACCGGGAAGTGCGGATCGAGGCGCGCGGCGATGTAGTTGGCGTTGAGGATTGCGATCTCGGTGGCGCGCTTCAGGCCGTCGCCGCCCATCATCAGGATGTAGATGTAGGAGATGGTCAGGATCGACGCCGAGCCGAACGGCGCGGCCGAGACCGGACCGACCGGTGCATCGCCGTTCGTCGTGGGATGACCCGGCAGGAACGGCGCGAGATGCGCCTTCACACCGATCGGGCCCATGCCGGGACCGCCGCCGCCATGCGGGATGCAGAAGGTCTTGTGCAAATTGAGGTGGCTGACGTCAGCGCCGTAATCGCCGGGCCTGGAGAGGCCGACCTGCGCATTGAGGTTGGCACCGTCGAGATAGACCTGGCCGCCATGGCCGTGCACGATGTCGCAGATCTCGCGGATGTGCTCCTCGAACACGCCGTGGGTGGAGGGATAGGTGATCATGACCGCGGCGAGGTCGTTCGAATGCTTCTCGGCCTTGGCGCGGAGATCGTTGACGTCGACGTCGCCGTTCTTCTCGCAGGACACCACCACCACGTCCATGCCGACCATCGCGGCCGAAGCCGGATTGGTGCCGTGGGCGGAGGAGGGGATCAGGCAGATCTTGCGGTGGCTCTCGCCGCGCGCGGCATGGTAGCCGCGGATCGCGAGCAGCCCGGCATATTCGCCTTGCGCGCCGGAATTCGGCTGCAGCGAGATCGCGTCATAGCCGGTGATGTCGCACAGCCACTTTTCCAGCCGTGCGAACAGCGCGTGATAGCCGGCCGCCTGCTCGCGCGGGACGAACGGGTGCAGCGTCGCGAATTCCGGCCAGGTCAGGGGCATCATCTCGGTGGTTGCGTTCAGCTTCATCGTGCAGGATCCCAGCGGGATCATCGCACGGTCGAGCGCGAGGTCGCGATCTGAGAGCTTGCGCATGTAGCGCAGCATCTCGGTCTCCGAGCGATGCGCGTGGAACACCGGGTGGGTGAGGAAAGCCGTGGTGCGCTTCAGCGCCTCCGGCAGCGCCTCGCGCGTGGTCGCGTCGATCTCGGCGTAGGACAGCGTGCCGCCGAACGCGCGCCAGACCGCTTCGACGGTCGCGGGCGTCGTGGTCTCGTCGAGCGCAATGCGCAGGGCGGTGTCACCGACGCCGAGATTGAGCTTCTCAGCAGCCGCGCGCGCGACGATCTCGGCGCGCCTGGCGCCGGCATCGACGCTCAGCGTGTCGAAGAAGGCCTCCGACTGCGGCGCAAAGCCGAGCTTGCGCAGGCCGGCCGCGAGCACCGCGGCGCGGCGATGCAAATTGCGCGCGATCTGCGAGAGGCCCTCGGGGCCATGATAGACCGCATACATCGAGGCGATCACGGCGAGCAGCACCTGGGCGGTGCAGATGTTGGAGGTCGCCTTCTCGCGGCGGATGTGCTGCTCGCGGGTCTGCAGCGCGAGCCGATAGGCGGGTGCGCCGCGCGAATCCACGGAGAGGCCGACGATGCGGCCGGGCAGCGAGCGCTTGAGCGCATCGCGCACCGCCATATAGGCGGCGTGCGGTCCGCCATAGCCCATCGGCACGCCGAAACGCTGAGCGGAGCCGATCGCGATGTCGGCACCGAGCTCGCCCGGGGAGGCGAGCAGCGTCAGCGCGAGGAGATCGGCGGCGAGAATCGCGAGCGCGCCCTTGGCTTTCAACGCTGCTATCGCGGGCCTGAGGTCGCGCACGGCGCCGGAACAGCCCGGGTATTGCAGCAGCGCGCCGAGCACGTCGGCCTTGTCGAGATCGGTGAGGGGATCGCCGACGATCAGCTTCCAGCCGAGCGGCTCGGCGCGGGTGCGCATCACCGCCAGCGTCTGCGGATGCACGTCCTTGTCGACGAAGAAGGCTTGCGCCTTGACCTGCGAATGCCGCTCGGCGAGCGCCATGGCTTCGGCCGCCGCGGTGGCTTCATCGAGCAGCGAGGCGTTGGCGACGTCGAGCCCGGTGAGGTCGCAGATCATGGTCTGGAAGTTGAGCAGCGCTTCCAGCCGGCCCTGGCTGATCTCGGGCTGATAGGGCGTGTAGGCCGTGTACCAGGCCGGGTTCTCCAAAATGTTGCGCTGGATCACCGCGGGCAGGATCGTGCCGGAATAGCCTTGGCCGATCAGCGAGGTGAAGACCTGGTTCTGTCGCGCCAGCTCGGCCATGTGCGCGATCGCCTCGGTCTCGCTCAGCGGCTTGCCGAGATCGAGCGGCGCGGCCTGGCGGATCGAGGCCGGCAGCGTCTCCGCCATCAAGGCATCGACGCTCTTTGCGCTGACGGCCTCCAGCATGGCGGCCACATCGCGCGCCGAAGGGCCGATATGGCGGCGAACGAAACTGGCGGCGGTGTCGCCGTTGGTCTTGCGGTGCGCGGTCATCGCTTGCTCCATCGTCCCTAAGCCGTATGTGCCTTGTACGCAGCTTCATCCATGAGGCCGCCGAGCTCGTTCTTGTCGGCGATCTTGATCTTGAAGAACCAGGCCTTGCCTTGCGCATCCGAGTTCACCAGCGCCGGCTCGGCCGCGAGCTCGGCATTGGTCTCGAGCACCTCGCCGGTGACAGGCGCGTAGACGTCGGAGGCGGCCTTGACCGATTCCACCACGGCGGCGGCTTCCGCCTTCTTCAGCGTGCGGCCGACCTTGGGCAGCTCCACGAATACGACATCGCCGAGCTGCTGCTGGGCATAATCGGTGATGCCGACGGTCGCGACATCGCCGTCGATCGCCAGCCATTCGTGGTCGGAGGTGTACAGCGTCGTGGTCATTTCAAGTCCTCAGCGTTTGTAGGTGTTTTTCACGAAGGGCATGGCGGCGACGGTGAGCGGCAGCCGCTGGCCGCGCACCTCGGCAAAGAGTTTCGTATCGAGCGCGCTCATGGCCGTGGGCACGTAGCCCATCGCGACCGGCGCGTTCAGGGTCGGCCCAAAACCGCCCGAGGTGACCTTTCCGATCGGCTCGCCGGAGGCGGCGTCCGCAAACAGCAGCGCGCCTTCGCGCACCGGCGCGCGGCCCTCGGCACGCAGACCGACGCGGCGGCGGGATGCGCCGTTGTCGAAATGGGCGAGGATCTTCTCAGTGCCGGGAAAGCCACCGGCGCGCGCGCCGCCATTGCGGCGGCTCTTCTGCACCGACCATTCCAGCGCGGCCTCGACCGGCGTGGTCGCGGTGTCGATGTCGTGGCCGTAGAGGCAGAGGCCTGCTTCCAGCCGCAGGCTGTCGCGGGCACCAAGGCCGATCGGCATCACGTCGGGGTTTTCCAGCAGCGTCTTCGCGAGCCGCTCGGCATCGGCGGTCGGGACGGAAATCTCAAAGCCGTCCTCGCCGGTGTAGCCGGAGCGCGAGACGAAACACTTGATGCCGGCGACCTCGTGCGGGCCGGCATCCATGAACGTCATGGCGGGCGCCTCTGCACAGAATTTCGCCAGCGCCGCTTCCGCCTTCGGGCCCTGCAGCGCGATCAGCGCGCGGTCCTGGAGCGAATCGATGATGCAATCGTCCGAGAGATTCGCGCGCAGATGCGCCTCGTCCTCGGCCTTGCAGGCGGCGTTGACGACCAGGAACAGGTGGTCGCCGAAATTGGCGACCATGAGATCGTCGAGAATGCCGCCGTCCGGATTGGTGAACTGGGCGTAGCGCTGCCTGCCGGGCGCGATCGCCAGAATGTCCTGCGGCACCAGCCGCTCCAGCGCGCGGGCGGCGTCCTCCACCCTGCCGGATTTCGGCCGTAGCGCGAGCTGGCCCATATGGGAGACGTCGAACAGGCCGGCGGAGCTGCGGGTCTGGAGGTGCTCCTTGAGGACGCCCGCGGAGTATTGCACGGGCATGTCATAGCCCGCGAACGGCACCATCTTGCCGCCGAGCGACACATGCAGGTCGTAGAGGGGGGTACGTTTCAGGGAGTCTTTGTCGTCACGCGCCAGCATCACAGGGGCCCTCGGCGGTTCCCCGGGGACGATTCCCCGAGACAAACCAGTCGAAGCCCCATCTGTCGCTGTGCCTGAGAGTATTATCCCGTCGGCGGACGCTATTCGGGCCAACCTTCCTTAGAAGGTATTTGCCCGCCGGCGCCTCTTTCCAGATGTCGTCAAAGCCACGCGGTCCTTTTGCCTGAGAGTTTCCGGGGCGGTTGCTCCTTCGGCGCCGGCTGCCTAAAGCCGGTCTCTCCCGACGTGGCCGTACGATACAAATGGGTAAAGACCACAGGCTGGCCAAGCCTGTCAACGCGGCATCCGTGCCTTTCAACGGGATTGCAAGGGGGACTGAGCGCCTGCGGCAACCCTCTGATCTCTCTGCACAGTTTCTGGACAGCGAAGCTGGCCTTGTCTAAAAGCGCTTTGGCCCGCAGATATCAGCCCAAACGCGCGGTTTGGATGGCTGGGAAGCGGGTCCAAGCATACCCGATTGGATGAACATGAGCGGCGTCAACGAGATCAGGTCGACCTTTCTGAACTTCTTTGCCGAGAACGGCCACGAGATCGTGTCGTCCTCGCCCCTCGTGCCGCGCAACGATCCGACGTTGATGTTCACCAATGCCGGCATGGTGCAGTTCAAGAACGTCTTCACCGGCGTCGAGAAGCGGCCCTATCAGCGCGCCACCACGTCGCAGAAATGCGTGCGCGCCGGCGGCAAGCACAACGACCTCGACAATGTCGGCTACACCGCGCGCCATCTCACCTTCTTCGAGATGCTCGGCAACTTCTCGTTCGGCGACTATTTCAAGGAGCGCGCGATCGAGCTGGCCTGGAAGCTGATCACCAGGGATTTCGGGCTCAACAAGGACAAGCTGCTCGTCACCGTCTACCACACCGACGACGAGGCGCACGGGCTCTGGAAGAAGATCGCCGGCTTTTCCGACGATCGCATCATCCGCATTCCGACCTCGGACAATTTCTGGGCGATGGGCGACACCGGCCCGTGCGGCCCGTGCTCGGAGATCTTCATCGACCGCGGCGATCACATCTGGGGCGGGCCTCCCGGCTCGCCGGAAGAGGACGGCGACCGCTTCCTCGAATTCTGGAATCTCGTGTTCATGCAATACGAGCAGGTGACGAAGGAGGAGCGCGTCGACCTGCCGCGTCCCTCGATCGACACAGGCATGGGCCTCGAGCGCATGGCCTGCATCATGCAGGGCGTCGACAGCGTGTTCGAGACCGACCTGTTCCGTCATCTGATCGACGCGACCTCGTCCGCGCTCGGCAGCGGGCCGAACGAGCAGAACGTCGCCTCGTTCCGCGTCATCGCCGACCACTTGCGCTCCTCGGCCTTCCTGGTCGCGGACGGCGTGCTGCCCTCGAACGAGGGCCGCGGCTACGTGCTGCGCCGGATCATGCGCCGCGCGATGCGCCATGCGCAACTGCTCGGCGCCAAGGAACCGTTGATGCATCGCCTCGTCTGGGCGCTGGTGCGCGAGATGGGCCAGGCCTATCCGGATTTGATGCGCGCCGAAAATCTTATCGAGGAAACGCTGCGGCTGGAAGAGACCCGCTTCCGGAAGACGCTGGTCCGCGGCCTTGCCATCCTCGACGAGAAGAGCGCGTCGCTGAAGAAGGGCGACATGTTCGACGGCGACGTCGCCTTCACGCTGTACGACACCTATGGCTTCCCGCTGGATCTGACGCAGGACGCGCTGAAATCGCGCGGCATCGGCGTGGACCAGGCCGCGTTCACCGACGCGATGGAGCGGCAGAAGGCCAAGGCGCGCGAATCCTGGAAGGGCTCTGGCGAAGCTGCGTCCGAAGCGATCTGGTTCCCGCTGCGCGAGAAGCTGGGTGCGACCGAATTCCTGGGCTACGAGACCGAGAGCGCCGAGGGCGTGGTGTCCGCGCTGGTGAAAGATGGTGCGGAGGTCGCAAGCCTCAAGGCCGGCGAGACGGGCGCGATCGTGCTGAACCAGACGCCGTTCTATGCGGAATCCGGCGGCCAGGTCGGCGACACCGGCGTGCTCTCGGGCGAGGGCGGCATCAAGTTCCGCGTCACCGACACCCAGAAGAAGCTCGGCGATTTTTTCGTGCATGTCGGCACCGTCGAGAGCGGCGAGCTGAAAATCGGCACGGCGCTGCAGCTCGAAGTGGATCATTCGCGGCGCTCCTCGATCCGCGCGCATCACTCGGCGACGCATCTCATCCACGAGGCGCTGCGCCAGGTGCTCGGCGATCACATCGCCCAGCGCGGCTCGATGGTGGCGCCGGATCGCCTGCGCTTCGACTTCGTGCATCCGAAGCCGATCACGGCGGAGGAGCTCGCGCGCGTCGAGGACATCGCCAACGACGTGGTGCTGGAGAACGACGAGGTCACCACGCGCGTGATGGGCGTCGATGAAGCCCGCGAAGCCGGTGCCCGCGCCCTGTTCGGTGAGAAATACGGCGACGAGGTCCGCGTCGTCTCGATGGGCCGCACCGCGCGCGAGCGCGGCACCAACGCGCTCGGCTGGTCGGTCGAGCTCTGCGGCGGAACCCATGTCAAGCGCACCGGCGACATCGGCCTGATCACGCTGACGAGCGAGAGCGCGGTCGCCTCCGGCGTGCGCCGCATCGAGGCGCTGACCGGCAACTATGCGCGCCGGCACGCCAACGACACCATGGCGCTGGCGAAGACCGCGGCGAGCGAGCTGCGTACCTCGATCGACGATGTCCCGGCGCGCATCACCGCGCTGATGGAAGAGCGCAAGAAGCTCGAGCGCGAGCTCTCCGACGCCCGCAAGAAGCTGGCGATGGGCGGCGGCGCGTCGAGCGGCGATGGCGCCGCGGCCAGCGTGCGCGACGCCGGCGGCGTCAAGCTGATGGCGCGCGCGGTCGAGGGCATCGAGATGAAGGATCTCAAGAGCCTCGCCGACGAGGCGAAGAAGCAGATTGGCTCCGGCGTCGTCGCCATCGTCGGCGTCACCGAGGACGGCAAGGCCGGCGTCGTGGTCGGCGTCACCGCGGACCTGACCGCGCGCTTCAACGCCGTGAACCTGGTGCGCGTGGCCTCCGAGGCGCTCGGCGGCAAGGGCGGCGGCGGCCGGCCCGACATGGCGCAGGCCGGCGGCCCCGATGGAGCCAATGCGACCGACGCACTGGCGGCGATCGAAAAAGCGATGGGGGCTGCGTGAAGCCATGCGCCCCGGTCCGCGAGGGCGTGGGCTTCGCGATCCCGATGTGAGGGATCGCCTCTACGAATTGCTGGAGCACGACCCGCTGGCCTATTCGGCCGGGTCGCGCTTCATCCAGATCATCATCGGCGTCATCGTGCTCAACGTGGTCGCGATGATCCTCGCTTCGGTGCCGGAGCTGGACGCGCAGTTCGGCGCGCTGTTCGAAGCCATCACCATCATGTCCGTGATCGTGTTCGCGCTGGAATATCTGGCGCGGCTGTGGACCGTGGCGGGCCACACTCCCCGCAAGGCGTCCGCGCTGTCCGACCGGCTCGGCTATGCCCTGTCGGCGCTCGGCATCATCGACCTCATGGCATTCCTGCCTGCGGCCATCGTGCTCGCCACCGGCCGGCACGCGACGCTGGCAGCGCTCGGCGTGCTGCCGTTCTTCAAGCTGATACGGTACTCGCCGGCGATGCGCTCGCTGCTCGCCGCCGTGCATGCCGAACGGCGGGCGCTGATCGGCTGCATCGTCATCTTGATCGGCGCGGTCCTGACCTTCGCCTCGCTGCTCTACGCCATCGAGCGCGACGTGCAGCCGGACAAGCTCGGCACCATCCCGCAGGCGATGTGGTGGGCGATCGTGACGCTCGGCACCGTCGGCTATGGCGATGTGGTGCCGGTGACGCCGCTCGGCAAGCTCGTCTCCACCTTCGCCATCATCTCGGGCTTTGCGATGATCGCGCTGCCGGTCGCGATCATCTCGACCGCCTTTGCCGAGGAGGTGAAGCGGCGCGACTTCGTCGTCACCTGGGGCATGCTGGCGCGGGTGCCGCTGTTCTCGCATCTGTCGGCCGCCGAGATTGCCGACATCATGCGGCTGCTGCGCGCGCGCACGATCGAGCAGGGCGAGATCCTGGTGCGGCGGGGCGATGCAGCGTCCTCGATGTATTTCATCACGGCGGGCGAGGTCGAGATCGCGCTGCCGAGCCAGCATGTGCGGCTTGCCGACGGCACCTTCTTCGGTGAGATCGCGTTGCTGCACAAGACAAAACGCAGCGGCACGGTGACGGCGACGCGCAAGACGCGCCTGCTCGTGCTCGACGCCCAGGATTTTCACGCCTTGATCGCGCGCATGCCGACGCTCGCCGACCACGTCCACGAAACCGCCAAGGCGAGGCTCGCCGACACCGGCGACCTCGCGCTGGCGGAGCTGGCGCAGGCGGAGAAGGACGATACCGACCGCTGAGCGGTCAGCCCTTCTTCAGGAAAACATACTCGGCCGAGTAGGGCGCGCTTCTGAACTCGCCGGCCTTGTCGCAGACGCCGTCAAGCTTGCCGCCGTGCGTGTTGATGCGCTGGACCGTCGTGACCGGCGTCAGGGTGCCGCTGCCGCGGCGGGCGGTGACCTCCAGCTTCAGCCAGGGGATGTCGGCCGCCGTCGCGCCCGGCGCGTTGCCGGCGGCCTTGCCGACCACCGCACTGCCATCGGTGAGCTCCCAGTTCGGGCCGGCATAGTGTCGTCCGACCGTCTTGCCCTCGGACAGCAGCGTCGCGATCGGCTCGCGGAACGCCCAGCCGAGCTTGCCGTCGGCGCCAGCCTTGCACTCATAGACCTGCGCGCCCTCGGCGTGGACGCTGAGCACCATGCTCTCGCCCGGCGCGGCGATGGCGTCGGGAAGGGATTCTGCGGCCGCAGCAGATCCAGCGAGCAGCAACAGGCAGGGGACGGCAAGCTTGATCGACATGGTCGCATCTCCGCGCGGGGCCTCAAAAGAAACGGGCCGCGCTTGAAGGCGCGGCCCGCGATGATGTCTGGCCCAGTCGGGCGAAATTGCGGTCGGCTTACGCCGCCAGCTCCTTGGTGAGGTTCTCGGCGACCTTGTCGAGGAAGCCGGTGGTCGAGAGCCAGCGCTGGTCGGCGCCGACCAGCAGCGCGAGGTCCTTGGTCATGTAGCCGGCCTCGACGGTGTCGACGCAGACCTTCTCCAGCGTGTTGGCGAACTTGGCGAGCTCGGCATTGTTGTCGAGCTTGGCGCGGTGGGCGAGGCCTCTCGTCCAGGCGAAGATCGACGCGATCGAGTTGGTCGAGGTCTCCTTGCCCTTCTGGTGCTCGCGGTAGTGGCGGGTCACCGTGCCGTGGGCGGCTTCCGCCTCGACGGTCTTGCCGTCGGGGGTGAGCAGCACCGAGGTCATCAGGCCGAGCGAACCGTAGCCCTGCGCAACCGTATCGGACTGCACGTCGCCGTCGTAGTTCTTGCAGGCCCAGACATAGCCGCCGGACCATTTCAGCGCCGAGGCCACCATGTCGTCGATCAGGCGGTGCTCGTAGGTCAGACCCTTGGCGTCGAATTCCTTCTTGAACTCGCGGTCGAAGATGTCCTGGAAGATGTCCTTGAAGCGGCCGTCATAGACCTTCAGAATCGTGTTCTTGGTCGAGAGATAGACGGGGTAGTTGCGCAGCAGGCCGTAGTTGAAGGAGGCGCGGGCGAAGTCGATGATGGAGTCGTCGAGATTGTACATCTCCATGGCGACGCCGGCGCCGGGGGCCTTGAACACTTCCTTCTCGATCACGGTGCCGTCCTCGCCGACGAACTTCATCGAGAGGGTGCCCTTGCCCGGGAACTTGATGTCGGTGGCGCGGTACTGATCGCCATAGGCGTGGCGGCCGATGATGATCGGCTTGCTCCAGCCGGGAACCAGGCGCGGCACGTTCTTGCAGATGATCGGCTCGCGGAAGATGCAGCCGCCGAGGATGTTGCGGATGGTGCCGTTCGGCGACTTCCACATCTGCTTGAGGTTGAACTCCCTCACCCGCGCTTCATCGGGGGTGATGGTGGCGCACTTGACGCCGACGCCGACCTTCTTGATGGCCTCGGCCGCGTCGATCGTGACCTGATCGTTGGTGTGGTCGCGGTATTCCATGCCCAGGTCGAAATAGAGCAGCTCGACATCCAGGAACGGGTTGATCAGCTTGTCCTTGATGTACTGCCAGATGATCCGGGTCATCTCGTCGCCATCAAGTTCGACGACGGGATTGGATACCTTGATTTTTGCCATGATCGGGGAAGCCTCTTGGAACGGCGCTTTTGACGCGCCACGGGAATATCCGCCGCCTCTTAGCACCCAGACGCGGCGGGCGAAAGCCAAGGGATTATGCACTTTTAGCTCATCCAGCTTCCCCAGACGGGGGGCGGGGAGCCGCCCTGCCGCAGGGCCGAATCCGGGGGATCCCGCATCGATTCAAAAGTCGAATCCAACCCGTTATTTCCCTTGAGAATTTCGTCAGGACAGGCAAACGACAGACCGCGAGGGCAGGCCCCGATCCTGGGGCCGCCCTGAATCAATTCCTCAGGCGGCCTTGCCAAGGCCTTGAGACGAAGTGAAAGCGAAGCGAGATGTCGGGGACTGACAAGAGCAAAGCGGGCCTGTCCCTCGGCGGTCCCATCGTGATCCTGGTCGAGCCGCAGCTCGGTGAAAACATCGGCATGGCCGCACGGGCCATGGGCAATTTTGCGCTGTCCGCCCTTCGCATCGTCAACCCCCGGGACGGCTGGCCCAACATCGCTGCCCAGCGCGCCGCCGCCGGCGCCGACCACATTCTGGAAAAGGTCGAATTGTTTGGCACGGTGGAAGAGGCGGTCGCCGACCTCGACCTCCTGTTCGCCACCACCGCGCGCCCTCACGACCAGGCCAAGCCGGTGGTCGGGCCGGAGGCTGCGGCCAGCGAGATCGCCGGGCACGTCGCCGCAGGAGGCAAGGCCGGTATCCTGTTCGGCAGGGAGCGCTGGGGGCTGACCAATGAGGAGGTCGGGCTCTCCAACCGCATCATCACCTTCCCGGTCAATCCGGGCTTTGCCTCGCTCAACCTCGCCCAGGCCGTGCTGCTGGTCGGCTATGAATGGTTCAAGCGCGCGACCTCCGGCGAGCTGCCGCATACCATACCGGAGCGCTCCGAGCGCGCCTCGCAGCACCAGATGCAGGCCTTCTTCGACAACCTCGTGCGCGAGCTCGACAAGGTGGAATTTTTGCGGCCGGCCGAGAAGCGCGACACCATGCTGGTGAACCTGCGCAACATCTTCACGCGGATGGAGCCGACCAAGCAGGACATGCACACCCTCCACGGCGTGGTGATGGCGATTGCCGAGGGGCGCAAGGGACCGGCCAAGGGCGGCGTGCTCGACGGCGAGCAGGCGACGCGCCTGCGCGCCCTTCTGGCCGAACACGGGCAGGGCGGCGGCGTCTCAGACAGTGGCTCGACCGTGCGCGGGCTCGCCCGTCTGCTCCGGCGCAACCCGACCGACGCCGAGCGGCTGCTCTGGCAGGCGCTGACCCGCGACCGCCGCTTCGCCGGGCAGTTCAAGCGACAGACCCCGGTGGGGCGGCACATCCCGGACTTCGTCTCCTTCCCGCACCGGATCGCGATCGAGCTGGTCAACCCGGGCGAAGGCGAGGCGATCGCGGCCGACCGGGCGGGGCGGCGGAGCTGGCTGGAAGCGCGCGACTATCGGGTGCTGGACATTCGCGCCGCGGATGTGGAGCGGGATCTGGAGGCGGAGTTGGTGCGGCTTGCTGGGATGATGGAGCAGGCAACGTAGGTGCCGTCGCGGAAGGTCTCGCAGGGTCGGCAAAGCGACTTGTCCGCCGTAGCTCGAAGAGCGAAAGCGAAAATGTACCCATCCTCTCGATCAAGGGAGCTGAAACAGAAGTCGTGGGCACACCCCCGGGACCGCGCTTGTGGTTCGCAGGGCAGGTTGGCGTAGCGTAACCCGCCTCTTTGCGATCCGAACGGAAAGAGCCGTGCTGGATTATGCCTTCGGCTACACTACCCTCACGCATCTATCGCCCGAGCAGCACGTCGCGCTCCACTGCGATCCATGTTGTCCGCGCTACCGCCAGCAACCTGCCACCTTCATCATGCAGCGCCGCGTCCGCGGTCCGCTTGCGGCCGTCGCGGCCGGTGGGCCAGGCCGTGATGACGCAGGGTTCGCCGGGTCGCGGGCTGGCCTCGATCCGGGCCGCCATCCGTCCCAGGAGCAGCGGTGTCTTGTCGTAGGTGCCGCTCTGCGGGTTGCAATTGCTGGCGAAGCCGGTGGGGCAATCGAGCGCCGACCAGAGGAATTCCGGCGCGACCAGGCCATCCTCCTCGGCGAGGTTCGGATCCGGTGTCCACGTCGCCGCAAGAACGGCGTTCTCTGCACGACGGCGGAGCGGCCCGGCGAAGACGCGCAGCCCATCGCCTTGCGACCGCGCGGGACCGCAGACGAAACAGTTCGGTAGCGGATGCTCGTGCGGCTCGAACAGCGCCAGCAATCCGGCGGCGCGTGCTTCCTGCAAGCTGGCCGTTTCGAGCTGCGCGAGCTCGACATTCGCCGCTCGCCCCGTTGCAACGACCTTGTCGCCGTCACGAAGCTCCCACGTGCCATCGGCGGCCGCGGCCGCATCGAGCGGCGTGTCCAGCGGAGGCGGCGCGCGAAGCATCACCTCGGCGCTGCCGGGAATGTGCCGGGCCAGCCGACCGCAGACATAGCCGCCGTTGCCGGAGTTCGGAGGACCGCAAAAGCGCTTGGCGATGATGATTTCTGTCAATTCCGCTGTCCTCGTTTGCCTTCCCGGGTCCAGTCTATCTGATCTTCAGGACAATTCTGCCCTGAACCGTGCGGCCCGCGACGGCACGCATGGCGTTGCCGGCCTCCTCCAAAGGGAGGACGCGATCGATGTGCGGGCGGATTTTTCCGTCGGCCAGCCATTGCACCAGCGTGTGATTCATCCGCGCGGCTTCGTCTGGATATTTCTCCGCCCAGGCGCCGGCGAAGACGCCGATGATGGAATAGTTCTTCAACAGTGGCAGGTTCATCGGGATTGACGGAATCTCGCCGCAGGTAAAGCCGATCGGCATTAGCCGTCCGCCCCATGCCATCAGTCGGGCCATCTGCTCGAAGATCGCGCCGCCGACATTGTCGAAGCCAATGTCGATGCCTTCTCCCGATGTGATCGCCTTGATCCGCCCGCGCAGATCCTCGCTGCGATAGTTGATGACCTCGCTGGCACCGTAACCGCGGACCAGGGCCGCTTTGTCGTCGGCGCCGACGCCGGCGACGACGCGCAGGCCGAGATGCCGGCCGAGATCGATGGCGGCAAGGCCAACCCCGCCGGCCGCGCCGGTGATGAGCACGGTCTCGCCGGCTTGCGCCCGTGCCCGCTCGGCCAGCGCGTAACAGGCCGTGCCGTAATTGTGCAGGATCGTTGCCGCGGTCTCGAACGCAACGCCATCGGGCAGGCGCACGCTCTTCGATTCCTTCGCGATCATCCGTTCGGCGTAGCCGCCGGTCCAACTGCTGCACGCCACGCGATCGCCGGGCGCGAACGCCGTGACCCGCTCGCCGACCGCGACCACGACACCGGCTGCTTCCGTGCCAGGCACGAAGGGCGTCGGCGGCCGCATCTGGTAGAGGCCCGAGACCATCAACTGGTCCATGAAGCTGACCGAGGCCGCATGAACGTCGATCAGGATCTCGTCTGCGGCGGGCTTCGGCTCGTCGATCTCGTCGATTCGCAGATCTTGCGGTCCGGTGAACGAACGGCACACCACGGCTTTCATCGGGGCGCTCCGAACAGGCGCGGCAGCAGCATGGGAACGCGCCGGCGATAGTCCTGATACGTCGCCCCGAACACGGCGATCAGATCCCGCTCCTCGAACTGCAATGCGACCAGGATGTAGGCCGTGTTGGCGAGCGCGAACAGCAGATGGCCTGATGTCATCACGGGCGTGGCCCAGAACGCGAGCAGAAAGCCGAGCATGATCGGATGCCGCACGATCTTGTAGAGCAGCGGCGTCCGGAACGACTGGTTCGGCATCTCGGCCCCGCGCAGCGCGAAAAGAGCCTGGCGCAGGCCGAACAGATCGAAATGATCGATCATGTGGGTCGAGGCGAACGCGATCAGCCAGCCGAGCCAATGCACGGAGGTCAGCACCCCCGCCGCAATACCGCTCGCCTGCCAGACCGGTGCAGGGATCGGCCGCCATTGCCAGAACAGCAAGAGGAGGATCAGGCTCGAGAGCAACACATAGGTGCTGCGCTGGCAGGCCTCGGGAATGAATCCGGCCAGCCATCGCTTGAAGGCCGGACGCGCCATGACGCTGTGCTGGATGGCG
The DNA here is from genome assembly GCF_032144035.1 of Bradyrhizobium sp. WYCCWR 12699. Taxonomy (NCBI): domain Bacteria; kingdom Pseudomonadati; phylum Pseudomonadota; class Alphaproteobacteria; order Hyphomicrobiales; family Nitrobacteraceae; genus Bradyrhizobium; species Bradyrhizobium sp. WYCCWR 12699. Next base: position 1,107,432 of record NZ_JAVTJN010000036.1, on the reverse strand, counting down.
AACAGGCTCATCAGTAGGAGGTCGACGACGACGGCCTCGCTTACATTCGAAGCGGGCCCGACATCGATGGACTTCGGCACGACATAATTGCCGACGAAACCGAGCGCGTAGAGAAATGAAACCGTGAAGACGGCATAGCTCACGAGGGCGTAGAGCAGGATTGCGAGGCGTGCGAACATGGGTTTTCCTATTGTGCCGATGGCGACGGTGCCGCATGCAGAGCCTGGGCGCTCGCCGGCGAGCAGGCTCGATCTGGCCCGACTGTATCCGCCGGACCGTCCCCTGCGCGTCCCCCGGAGAACGCAAGCCGGAAGAAGAGGATTTCCATGACGGCTTTTTCGCTGGAGACGTTCGGGTTCCCCGAGCTCTACGCCGACGGCCGCCCGATCAAGCTGGCCTTGCGCAAGGGGCTTGCGCTGCTGGTCTATCTCGGGGAGGCCAAGGGCGCCGTCGCGCGCGAAATCATGGCCACGCTGCTGTGGCCGGAGACGCCCCGGGAGACCGGCCTTGCGCGCTTGCGGCGGCTGCTTCACCGCGTCGAGCTCACGCTGGGCCAAGCGGTGTTCGAGACCGACCGCACCAGTCTGAGATGGTCGCCGGACCTCGAGCTGAAGCTCGACTCACGTCTGTTCGAGGATTCCTGCGATCGCGGCGCGTTCGAACAAGCGTGCCTGATCTACCGGGGCGACTTCCTGGCGGGCTTCGCGCCGGGAGACTGCCCCGAGTTCGACGACTGGGCGTTCTTCCGCCGCGAGGCGCTGCGGGGACGGCTGGTGCATGCGCTGGAGCGTCTCGTGCAGGACAAGAACGCGGCCGGAGATCATTTTGCCGCGACGGCACATGCGCAGCGCCTGGTCGAGCTCGATCCGCTCAGCGAAGTCTATGGCCGGCACTTGATCCGCAGCCTGCTGCTATCAGGCGACCGAAGCGCGGCAGAACGTTATCACGCGGCACTCACGCAGCGGCTGCGGGATGAGCTCGGGGTCGCACCGGAGGCCGAGACCGAGGCGCTCATGAGTCCGGCCGCAGCACCGCACGCCGCTCCGACGACGCGCTACGTGAAGGGCGTCGGCGTGCATCTGGCCTATCAGACCTATGGCAGCGGCCCGCTCGATATTCTGGTGATGCCGGGCTTCGTGTCGCATGTGGAGCGTGCCTGGGAGAGCCCTGCGAGCCGGACGTTCCTGGCGTCATTGATGAAGCTCGGGCGCCTCATCGTGTTCGATCGTCGTGGGATCGGGCTGTCCGACCGGGTCGGATCGGCGCCTGGTATCGACGTCACCGCGGAGGATATCGGCACCGTGCTGCGCGCGGTGGATTCCCGCCGCGTCGTACTGTTCGGCGCGTCCGAATGCGGGCCGGCTTGCGTCAAATTTGCGGTCGATCAGCCGCGCGTCGTGGCCGGGCTCATCCTGTTCGGCGCCTTGGCCAAGGGATGCTGGTCGGAGGATTACCCGCATGCCTTGCGCGCCAGTCAGTATGACGCCTGGAGCAGGCATCTGGTCGCGCAATGGGGCGGGCCGGTCGGGATCGAGACCTTCGCGCCGAGCCTTGCGGGCGATCCGAAGGCGCGCGCCTGGTGGGCCGGATTGCTGCGCGCGGCGTCCAGTCCCGGCGGCATCTCGGCCGTGCTCGAAGCCTTTCGCGACGCCGACGTGCGGCACCTTCTGCCTGAGATCAACGTGCCGACGCTGGTGCTGCACCGGCGCGGCGACCGGGCCGTGCGGATCGCCGCCGGGCGCGATATCGCGAGCCGGATCAAGGGTGCGCAGTTCGTCGAGCTCGATGGCGAGGATCACTGGTTCTTCGCAGGCGATCAGCAGCCGGTGCTGGCGGCGATCGGGCAGTTTGTGGAGACGTTGAATCGTCCTCCGCCGTAGCCCGGATGGAGCGGAGCGCAATCCGGGAGGGTGTTCCCGCATTCCGCTCCGCTCCATGCGGGCTACAAAGTGAGAGCGATCACACCGCCTCCAAATGCTCCGCCCCGCGCCTCTTCTTCGTCTTTGCCTGACCGAGCAGGGGGCCCGCAGCGAGCGCGGCCGTATCGGCGACGCCGGGATCGCGCGACACCATCGCGGCGACGATCGCGCCATCGATGAGGAGGCCGAGTTGATGCGCGAGCACGACCGGCTCGTTTGATCCGAGCTCGCCGGCGAGCTTCTCGATGTGGCCGAGCACGATCTTCTTGTGCTTCAGCGCGATGTTCCGGAACTGCTTGGCGTCCTTGTCGTGCTCGCCGACGGCGTTGATGAAGGGGCAGCCGTAGAAGCGCTCTTCGCCAAACCAGCTCTTCAGCGCCGGGAAGATGCGCGCCAGCTTGGCCTGCGCGTCGCCGCCGCCTTCCTCCATGGCGGCCATGAACCATTCGCGCCACTGCTTGCCTTCGCTCTCCAGCACTGCGTTGACGAGGTTGGTCTTGGAGCCGAACAGCTTGTAGAGCGTGGTCTTCGCGGTGCCGGCCTCCTCGATGATCGCATCGATACCGGTGGCATTGATTCCGTTCTTGCAGAACAGATGCGATGCGGCGCTGAGCAGGCGCCCGCGCGCGGATTCGTCGTCGCCGATGGCGGCGTGGGGCGAGGTCTTCTTCGATGACGTCTTGGCCATGGCGACGAACTTACCCGCAGCCGCGCGGTATCATCAAGCCGCATCTGTTTCGCGCCGAAAAGATTCGCATCGGCGCGCGCATCTGCATCGCCTTTGAGCAGAGCGCGGCTGATCAATCCGCGGGCAGCGACGCTTAAGCGGCTCCATCGCCTCGCATTTCGTTTTCCGCCCGCTTTGGCACGCCCTATGCAAGGAAACAGACCGTTCGGTATCCTGCCGTTTTTCACGGCTGCCAGGGAGAAAAAGATGACTGCCGTCGTTCAAAAGACAGTGCTGACGGGGTGCCTTGCGCCCATCGACAAGAATGGCCTCGAGCAACTGATCGCGAGCGGCAAGGCTAATCCGAAGGTCGTCAAGACCTTGAAGTGCAAGACGGTCGCGGAAGGCAAGTTCCGCCACGCCAACTATATCCGCAATCTGCCGCCCTACATCGTCGATGAGCCGCCGGGGCTCCTGGGCGACGACACCGCCCCCAATCCGTCGGAAGCCTCGCTCGCCGCGCTCGGCTCGTGCCTTGCAGTTGGCCTGCACGCCAATGCGGTGCACCGCGGCTGGATCGTCAACAAGCTCGAGCTCGAGCTCGAAGGCGACCTCAACATCACCGCGGTGTGGGGCACCGGCGACACCTCCGACAAGCCCGTCGGCTTCACCGACGTCCGCGTCAAGGTCGACATGGAATGCGAGGGCATCGCGCAGGACGAGATCGACGCGCTGGTCGCCCATGTCAAGAAATGGTCGCCGGTCGCCAACACCTTCACCCGTCCGGTCAATCTCGAGGTCGGCATCTAGCTGAATAGCAACCAGGACAAGGTGCGGGAGACGATCATGGGTTCACTGGCTTTATCGCGGGTCGAAGTTCTGGATCAGCCCGCACCTTCCATTGCAGGAGAAGTGGCGCGGATCGCACGGGAGCAACTCGCGCCGCTCGCGGCCGGCATCGACGACGGTTCGGTCTATCCAGCCGACGTGCTGCGCAAATTCGGCGAGGTCGGCGCCTGGGGAAGTCACGTCCCGCAAGAGGGTCCCGCCGACCTGCGCTGCGCGATCCAGGCCATTGAGGCGATCGGAGAGGTCTGCGGAGCCACGGCCTTCATGGCCTGGTGCCAGAACACCCTGGTCTGGTACGCCGCCAACTCGACTAACCTGAAGCTCGCCAAGCGCTTCGGCGATGCCTTCTCGACCGGCCGGGTGCTCGGCGGCACCGGGCTCTCCAATCCGATGAAGAGCTTCTTCGGCATCGAGAAGCTGAAATTGAAGGGGCGCAGGGTCGAGGGTGGCTATGTCGTGCGGGGGGCGCTGCCCTGGGTCTCCAACCTCGGTCCCGATCATTACTTCGGCACGATTTTCGAGCGCGAGGACGCGGAGGAAACGGTGATGTTCCTCGCCGATTGCGCCGATCCCGCGATCACGCTGACGCCGTGCAAGCCGTTCATGGCGATGGACGGCACCGGCACCTATGGCGTGCAGTTCCGCGACGTCTTCGTGCCGGACGAATTGATCCTCGCCGATCCCGCCGGCCCCTTCGTCAAGAAGATCCGCGCCGGCTTCATCCTGCTGCAGGCCGGCATGGCGCTCGGCCTCATCAAGGACTGCATCAACATCATGGATGAGGTGGACAATCCCCTCGGCCATATCAACCGCTATCTGCCGCAGCAGCCGGTGCATTTCCGCGATCTCGCCGCCGAGCTCGAGGCCGAGACCATGGCGCTGGCGCGCGATCCCTACAACGAGGAGGAAACCTACTGGCGCAAGGTGATCGCGCTCAGGCTTCGCGCCGGCGAGGCCAGCGTCGCGGCGGCGCATGCGGCGATGCTGCATTGTGGCGCGCGCGGCTACCTCAAGAGCCACCGCGCACAGCGGCGCCTGCGCGAGGCCTATTTCATTGCGATCGTCACGCCGGCTACCAAGCAGCTGCGCAAGATGCTCGCCGATTGCTGAGCTTCACGAGTCCACCCAGAAGACCCCCAACCTCAACGGAGAGGCCGCCAATGACGGACGTTCTGATTTCTGCCAGCGAACTTGCCGATCTCTTGAAGCTTGAACCCTGTGTCGTGATCGACACCCGCAATCCCGACGCTTATGCTGCCGGGCACCTGCCCAATGCCGTGAACGTGCACGAGATCTTCACGTTCCTTGCAACCTCGACGCCGGAGGGCATCAGCGAGCTGAAGACCAAATTCGCCGATGCTTTCGGCGCGGCCGGCCTCTCCGGCAAGGAAACGGCCGTGATCTACGAGCAGTCGATGAATTCCGGCTTCGGCCAGTCCTGCCGCGGCTACTACCTCCTCACCATGCTTGGCTATCCCAAGGTCAAGGTGTTGCATGGCGGCTTCGACGCGTGGGCAGCGGCGGGCTTCCCGGTGACGAAGGATGTCCCGGCGCCGGCGAAAGCCTCGTTCGCGATCGTACCCGAGGCCGGCGAGATCCTGATCGACGCCAAGACCATGCTCGCCGCGGTCGGCAAGCCCGGCATTGCCATTCTAGACGTGCGCGACGTCGACGAGTGGATTGGCGACAGCTCCTCGCCCTACGGCAAGGATTTCTGCCCGCGCAAGGGCCGTATCCCCGGCGCAGTGTGGCTGGAATGGTACCGCATGATGAAGCCGACCGCGGAAGGCCCGCGCTTCAAGTCCAAGGACGAGATTTTGGCGGAATGTGCCACCGTCGGCATCTCGCCGACCACACCTGTCTATCTCTACTGCTTCAAGGGAGCGCGGGCCTCGAACACGTTCCTGGCGCTGAAGAACGCCGGCGTGAAGGACGTGCGGATGTATTTCGGCTCCTGGAACGAATGGTCGCGCGATCCGTCGCTGCCGATTGAGCAGGGGCTGCCGGTGGCTGCCCAGGTAACAGGCAAGGCGGCATAGAACCTGCATGTTTCCCGTGGCCCGGCTGCGCAAGGGGGCAGCCGGGCCACGAAGGAATTTTGAGCCGACGCGGCGGACAACGGCGTCCGCCGCACGGTGTGACAAAGGGGCGCAGAAACATGTCCACGTTTAACGATCCGTTCGATGCCGACCGCAATCTTCAGTCCGGATGTGTGTGCGGCCAGCACGCTTCGGCGGGAGAGCACGAGGCCGCGTTGACCCTGCGATGCGAGCCCGTTGAGAGCGAGGAGAAGCGCTACGAGGGCGTGGTTGCGTCTGCCGTGATGCGCGCCATGTTTCCGCAGGATGGGGCGCGGCGCGCATTCCTGAAATCGGTCGGGGCCTCCACTGCGCTCGCCGCGCTGTCGCAGTTCTTCCCGCTCAAGACCGCGACCGAGGCGTTTGCGCAAGCCGGCGCGCCGGAGAAAAAGGACCTCAAGGTCGGCTTCATCCCGATCACCTGCGCCACGCCCATCATCATGGCGGCCCCGATGGGATTCTATTCCAAGCACGGTCTGAACGTCGAGGTGGTCAAGACCGCCGGCTGGGCCGTGGTTCGCGACAAGACCATCAACAAGGAATACGACGCCGCGCACATGCTGGCGCCGATGCCGATTGCGATCTCGCTCGGCCTGGGTGCCAACCCGGTTCCATTTGCCGTCCCTGCGATCGAGAACATCAACGGGCAGGGCATCACGCTTGCCATGAAGCACAAGGACAAGCGCGATCCGAAGGACTGGAAGGGGATGAAGTTCGCAATTCCCTTCGACTATTCGATGCACAATTATCTCTTGCGGTATTATCTCGCCGAGCACGGTCTCGACCCCGACACCGACGTGCAGCTGCGCTCGGTGCCGCCGCCGGAAATGGTCGCGAATCTGCGCGCCGACAACATCGACGGCTTCCTCGCTCCCGACAACATCTGCCAGCGCGCGATCTATGACGGCGTCGGCTTCATGCACATCCTGTCGAAGGAGATCTGGGACGGCCATCCCTGCTGCAGCTTCGCTGCCAGTCGCGAGTTCATCACGACGGCACCGAACAGCTTTGCAGCGCTGACGCGCGCCATCGTCGATGCCACCGCCTTTGCATCGAAAGCGGAGAACCGCAAGCAGATCGCAGAAGCGATTGCGCCGGCCAACTATATCAACGCGCCGGTGACGGTGCTCGAGCAGGTGCTGACCGGCACCTATGCCGACGGGCTCGGCGGAGTGAAGACCGACGCCAAGCGCGTCGATTTCGATCCGTTCCCCTGGCAGTCCTTCGCGGTGTGGATGCTGACGCAGATGAAGCGCTGGGGCCAGATCAAGGGCGACGTCGATTACAAGGCCGTCGCCGAGCAGGTGTATCTCGCCACCGACACCAAGAAGCTGATGACCGAAATGGGCCTGTCGCCGCCGGCGAGCGCCTACAAGTCTTTCGCGGTGATGGGCAAGACGTTCGATCCGGCCAAGCCGGAGGATTATGTGGCGAGCTTCAAGATCAGGAAGGCGTCGTGATGGGCTGGGCTCTCGTGTCCCGGGCACGGCGCAGCGCAAAGCGGTGCGACGCAGAACCGGGACCCAGCCGGCCCGGCTGGGCCCCGGCTCTGCGAAGCAGCATTGCGTGCTGCATCGCGTCCGGGACACATGGGGTGAGGTCGGCGCGATGAATTCCTCCCTCCGCCTCCGTGCGGGCCTCGTCTCCATCGTGCTGCTCGCTGCGTTTCTCGGCATCTGGCACCTGGCCACGCGCTCGACCGGTGCAACCACGACGATGAGCCCGGAATACGCCAAGCTGATGGGCCTCACCGCGACGCAGGGCAAATCAACGATGCCGGGACCGCTCGATGTCGGCGCCAAGCTGTTGGAGCATTTGAAACGGCCATTCTACGATAACGGCCCGAACGACAAGGGCCTCGGCATCCAGCTCGCTTATTCGATCGCACGCGTCGGCACCGGCTATCTGCTTGCGGTGCTGGTCGCGATCCCGCTCGGCTTCCTGATCGGCATGTCGCCGCTGCTCAGCAAGGCGCTCGATCCCTTCATTCAGGTGCTCAAGCCGATCTCGCCGCTGGCCTGGATGCCGCTCGCGCTCTACACCATCAAGGATTCCTCGGTCTCGGCGATCTTCGTCATCTTCATCTGCTCGATCTGGCCGATGCTGCTCAACACCGTGTTCGGTGTTGCCAGCGTGCGCAAGGAATGGATCAACGTGGCGCGCACGCTCGAAGTCGGCACCGTCAGGCGCGCCTTCACCGTGATCCTCCCCGCCGCGGCGCCGACGATCCTGACCGGAATGCGCATCTCGGTCGGCATCGCATGGCTCGTCATCGTCGCCGCCGAGATGCTCGTCGGCGGCACCGGCATCGGATATTTCGTCTGGAACGAGTGGAATAATCTGTCGATCACCAACGTCATCATCGCAATCCTGCTGATCGGAGTCATCGGCATGCTGCTCGACCAGATTCTGGCGCGCTTCACGCGCATGGTCACGTTTCCGGAGTAGACATGACCGATAAATTCATCTCCATCGAGGGCATCGCCAAGCGCTATCCCGGCGCGGGTGGCGCTACGACCACCATCTTCGAGAATCTCTGGCTGTCGATGGCGCGCGGCGAGTTTGCCTGCGTGATCGGCCATTCCGGCTGCGGCAAGACCACGGTGCTCAACATCCTCGCCGGCCTCGACGCGCCGAGCGAGGGCGCGGTCATCGTCGACGGACAGGCGATCTCCGGTACCAGCCTCGATCGTGCCGTGATCTTCCAGAGCCATGCGCTGTTGCCCTGGCGCACCGTGCTCGGCAACGTCAGCTACGCCGTGAGCTCGAAATGGCGAAGCTGGGACCGCGCCAAGGTGAGGGCGCACGCGCAGAACTTCATTGATCTCGTCGGCCTCGCCGGCTCCGAACACAAGCGGCCATCGGAACTATCGGGCGGCATGAAGCAGCGCGTCGGTATCGCGCGTGCCTTGTCGATCACGCCGAAGATGATGCTGATGGACGAGCCCTTCTCGGCGCTGGACGCGCTGACGCGGGGCACGCTGCAGGACGAGGTCCGGCGTATCTGCCTCGAGACCGGGCAGACCGCATTCATGATCACCCACGACGTCGACGAGGCGATGTATCTCGCCGACAAGATCTTCCTGATGACCAACGGGCCGGGTGCGGTGCTGGCCGAGGTCGTCGAAAATCCGCTGCCGCGGGATCGCGGCCGCATCGATCTTCACCGCCATCCGCTCTATTATGCGCTGCGCAACCACATCATCGATTTCCTGGTGACGCGCAGCAAGACCTTTGCCGCCGAAACGCTGGGCCACGATCCACGCAACGTGCCGACGGTACATATCGGCAAGCCCGGGCTGACGATCGCCTCGAACGTCGAGGAGCAAAGACAGACCTGGATACCCGGGCCCAGTCCCGGACTCACCGCCTGAGAGGAGACCCTGACATGAAACGCGAAGACCTCACCGAAAAGCTGCTCGACATCAAGCGCGAGAAGGGCTGGAGCTGGAAGCACATCTGCGACAAGATCGGCGGCTATTCCGAGGTGCTGATCACGGGCGCCATCCTCGGCCAGATGAAGCTGACGAAGCCGCAGGCGGCCAATGCAGGCGAGCTGTTCGGCCTGTCGAAGGCTGAAGTCGCCATGCTGAACGAGACGCCAATGCGCGGCATGCCGATGCCCCCGACCGATCCCCTGATCTATCGCTTCTACGAACTCGTGATGGTGAACGGGCCGGCCTGGAAGGCCTTGATCGAGGAGGAGTACGGCGACGGCATCATGTCGGCGATCGATTTCGACATGGTGATGGAACGACAGCCCAACCCGAAGGGCGACCGCGTCAAGATCACCATGAGCGGCAAATTCCTGCCGTACAAATATTACGGCGCCAGCGGCAACGTGCCGGAATACGGCTTCAAGGAGGAGTGACCGCGGCGAAGGCGGCGCGCAACGCGCCGACCTCTGCCATCTCGCGAATATAGGTGAAGGATCCCTTGTCCTTCATCTCGCGCGCGCAGGTCAGGAACGCGGCAAGCGCGTAGCGCGACATCGCCCCGCCGACGCTGATGCGCTTGACGCCGGCGTCCGACAATTGCTCGGCCGTCAGCGTCGGGTCGGCAAAGCCCATGACGTGGTTGAACGGCTTACCGAGCGAGGAGACGACGGTCCGGATCGTGCCGAGGTCGTACAGGCCGGGCGCATAGAGGACATCGGCGCCCGCGGCCTCGAAGGCCTGCAGGCGGCGAACCGTGTCGTCGATGTCCTTGCGGCCGTGCAGGAAGTTCTCGGCCCGCGCGGTCAGTGTGAACGGAAACGGCAGCGCACGCGCCGTTTCGACGGCGGCCTGGACGCGCTCGACCGCGTGGGAAAAGTCGTAAATGGGGCGATCGCGGTCGCCGCTGAAATCCTCGATCGATCCGCCGACGGCGCCGGCCTCGGCGGCGCGCTGTATCGCCTGGGCGGCACGCTTCGGCTCGTCCGCACCGCAATTCTCGAGGTCGACACTGACGGGCAGGTCGGTCGCCTCGACGATCGCGCGCGCGTTGGCGAGGATGACATCGAGGCTGACGCCGCTCCTGCCAAGCATGTTGGCGACCCCGAGGCTCGTCGTCGCCAGGGCCTCGAAGCCCATCGCCGCGAGCAACTTGGCGGTGCCGGCGTCCCATGGATTGGGAATGATGAAGGCGCCTCGGCGCGCGTGCAGGGCGCGGAACGCTGTCGCCTTGTCCAGCTGGCTCATCATGGCTCGTCTCCGTGTTGTCGGTCGAGGCAGGCTTAGGAGCATTTTCGCCATCCGACAAATTTGTTATTCTTACGGAAGACATCAGTTTTTTGCATGAGGTCGTAATGGACAGTGACGCCCTCAACACCTTCCTGACCGTTCATCGCAAGGGAGGGATTTCGAATGCCGCGAAATTCCTGCACCGCTCGCAGCCGGCGATCTCGCGCCGCATCGCGCTGCTGGAGCATGAGCTCGGCGTGCCCCTGTTCGAACGAGTGGCAGGCCGCACCCGGCTCAGCGATGCCGGACGCGTGCTGATTCCCTATGCCGAGCGCGCGGTTGCCGCGGCAGAGGACGCCGAACAGGCGATCCGCGCATTGACCAAGCAGAATGCAGGGCCGGTGTCGCTCGCGGTGACCGGAACGCTGGCCGATAGTCGCCTGTCGACCATCATGAAGCGGTTCGCAAAGGAGAATCCGGCCGTCACGCTGGCCTTGCAGACCGCGACCAGCGCGGAGGTCAGCGATCTCGTCCGGCGCGGCGAGGCGACGATCGGCCTGCGTTACAACACCGACCGCTCCGGCGACCTCACCTGCGAGCTGGTGCTGAGCGAGGCGTTGCAGGTGGTCTGTGCGCCCGACCATCCTCTGGCTGGAAAGCGCGTGAAGCGCCTCGCGGAGCTCAGCGGCGAGCGCTGGATCGCATTCCCGGCGACGCGCGGGCGCCGCGAGATCGCCGCGGCTCACGTGTTTGCGCTGTTTCTCACGCAAGGGCTCGGCGAAGTGGAGTGGACGGCCGTGGATAGCCTCACCGCCCAGAAGCGGCTCGTCGAGGCGGGCTTCGGTGTTGCGCTGCTGGCACGGAGCCACATGGCGGAGGAACTGCGTGCGGCCTCGCTCGCGACGATCGTGGTGGACGATCTTGCGGCGGATCAGGACATCGTTCTCGTCACGCGCCGCGGTGGTTTTCTGAGCGCTGCGGCCGAGCGCCTGCTCGAGACCATCCGGCGCAACTATGCCGGGCGGGACGTCCCGACCACGCGGGACACCGGAAAGCGATCGCCGGCGCGCAAGGGTATTGCGCGCCGGCGCCTTGCTTAACTCAATTATTTCCCGGCTTTGACCTCGGCGGCTGCGACCGCGAGCAGCTCGCTCATCTTGGCGCGAATCGCCTGCTCGGTGACGGCGACGTTCTTGGCGGCGAAATCAGCCGTCAGCTTGCGCACGACGTCGGCATCGCCGGCCTCCTCGAAGTCGGCCGCAACCACTTCCTTGGCATAGGCGGTGGCGGCATCGCCGGAGATGCCGAGCTTTTCGGCGGCCCACAGCCCGAGCAGCCGGTTGCGGCGGGCCTCCGCCTTGAATTTCTGCTCCTCGTCGAGGGCGTATTTCTTCTCGAAACCTTCCTGGCGCTTGTCGAACTCGCTCATGCCTTGTTCCAAATCCCTCTGATGGCGCGGGGGGCCTTCCGTTGCGACCGCCCGGCTGCGTGCCTACATAGATAGCACATATCGGCAAAACAACGGGCCGTTAAGCCGCAGGCAAGACGGTATAAGTTGGCGCCGGACGGCCGGATCGATTGTGCTCGGACAGCCAATCGGATAGGTTGCCTAAAGGCTTGGTTCCCGTTCTGTTTCCAAGGGTTTATAGATGGGTTCCGGGCTGTTCACGGCAGCTCCGCTGTGGGTCGTAAATCCTAGTAACCGGAGCACACCAAATACATGGATTTCAACAAAACACGGTACATCCCCATGAGCCGTCGGCGTCGTATTTATGAAGGCAAGGCAAAGGTTCTGTATGAAGGCCCGGAGCCCGGTACCCTGATCCAGCACTTCAAGGACGACGCCACCGCGTTCAATGCGAAAAAGCATCAGGTGATCGAGGGCAAGGGTGTCCTCAACAACCGGATCTCGGAGTACCTGTTTCAGCACCTCAACGACATCGGGGTGCCGACCCATTTCATCCGCCGCCTCAACATGCGCGAGCAGTTGATTCGCGAGGTCGAGATCGTGCCGCTCGAGGTGGTGGTGCGGAACGTCGCCGCCGGCTCGCTGTCGCAGCGCCTCGGCATCGAGGAGGGCACCCAGCTGCCCCGTTCGATCATCGAATTCTACTACAAGAACGACCAGCTCAACGATCCCATGGTGTCGGAAGAGCACATCACGGCCTTCGGCTGGGCGACGCCCCAGGAGATCGACGACATCATGGCGCTCGCCATCCGTGTCAACGACTTCCTCACCGGCCTCTTCCTCGGCATCGGCATCCGCCTCGTCGACTTCAAGATGGAGTGCGGGCGCCTGTTCGAGAACGAGATGATGCGCATCATCGTCGCCGACGAGATCTCGCCGGACAGCTGCCGTCTCTGGGACATCAAGTCGAACGAGAAGCTCGACAAGGATCGTTTCCGCAGGGATCTCGGCGGTCTGCTCGAGGCCTATACGGAAGTTGCAAAGCGTCTCGGCATCCTGATGGAGAACGAGCGTCCGCAGGGCTCCGGCCCGGTGCTGGTGAAGAGCTGAAGAGGATTTTGACGTGAAGGCACGTGTCACCGTTACCCTGAAGACGGGCATCCTCGATCCGCAAGGCAAGGCCATCGAAGGCGCGCTGAAGTCGCTCGGCGTCGACGGCGTCGCCAGCGTCCGCCAGGGCAAGGTGTTCGACATCGAGCTCGCCGGCGCCGACAAGGCCAAGGCGGAAGCCGCGCTGAAGGACGCCGCAGACAAGCTGCTCGCGAACACCGTGATCGAGAATTATCGGGTCGAGCTGATCGGGTGAGCAGGACGGCTCACAGCCATCCCGCGCGGCGAAACCGCCAGTACAGCGCGCCGCAGGCGGTCAGCATCACGCCGAGCAGCATGAAGTAGCCGTACTCCCATTCCAGCTCCGGCATGTGCTTGAAGTTCATGCCGTAGATGCCGGCGAGCGCGGTCGGGATCGCGATGATCGCAAGCCAGGAGGCGAGCTTCTTCGATACCGCCGTCTCCTGCGCCTGACCGACCAGAAGACTTGCCTCGAAGGCGAAGGCCAGCACCTCGCGCATGGAATCGATGCGCTCCTGGATGTTGCGGACGTGGTCGGTGACGTCGCGGAATAGCGGCTGCATGGCCTGCCGCACCATCGCCAGCTCGTCATGCTCCAGCCGGCGGCAGACCTCCACCAGCGGCCCGATCGCGTTGCGCAGCCGCAAGAGGTCGCGGCGCAGCATGTAGAGCCGCTCGATCTGCGCCTTGCTGATCGGCTTCGACAGCACGTCATCCTCGATGCCTTCGACCTCGTCGTGAATGCTCTCGAGCACGGGCGAGTAATTGTCGACGATGAAATCGAGGATGGCGTAGAGGATGTAATCCTCGCCGCGAGCCAGCGCTCGCGGGCAGCTCTCGCAACGCTCGCGCACCGGCTTGTAGGAGGTCGAAGCGCCGTGGCGCACCGAGACCAGATAGCCTTCGCCGACGAAGATGTGGGTCTCGCCGAAGGCGATGCGGCCCTCGATCAGTTGCGCGGTGCGCGCCACGATGAACAGGGCCTCGCCATATTGCTCGATCTTGGGACGCTGATGGGCGTGGTTGGCGTCCTCGATCGCGAGCTCGTGCAGGTCGAACTGCTTCTGCACCGCGCTGAGCAGCGCCATGTCGGGCTCATGCAAGCCGATCCAGACCACGTGGCCGGGCTTGGCGCGCCAGCTCGAGGCCTCGCTGATCGCGATATTGGCAACGCGCCGGCCGTCGACATAGGCACCGGCCGCGACGACGCCCTCGGCGGATACCGGCTCGGCGAGGGAGGTGGGCAGCGACGGGACGTTCATGGCTGCAATCCCGGGCAAGATCGTTGGGCAAAACTGCCGTGGCTATGGCCTGTGTACAAGGCCGCCCGGCGAGGCTAGCACTGGTAAAATCCCCGTCAAATGGCTATGTCTCCCAGCGAATTGGCCCCTTCGGCCAGCCCGATTCCCGTCACCGTCGGAACCCGAACATGAAAGCCGCCATCCTCGTCTTTCCCGGAATCAACCGCGAGCGCGACATGGCGCGTGCGCTGAGGCTGATCTCGGGCCACGAGCCGGCGATGGTCTGGCACGCCGAGACCTCGCTGCCTCCGGGGACCGACCTCGTGGTGGTGCCGGGCGGTTTCTCCTATGGCGATTATTTGCGCTGTGGCGCCATCGCGGCACGTGCGCCGGTGATGGACGCGGTGCGCGACTACGCGGCCAAGGGCGGCCTCGTGCTCGGCGTCTGCAACGGGTTTCAGATCCTCTGCGAGTCCGGCCTGCTGCCCGGCGTGCTGATGCGCAACGCGCGGCTGAAGTTCATCTGCCACGACGTGCATCTGCGCGTCGAGCGTTCCGACACGCCGTTCACCCGCGGCTACAATGCCGGGCAGGTGATCCGTGTGCCGGTCGCCCATGGCGAAGGCAATTACGAGGCGGACGAAGAAACCATCAAGCGGCTCGAAGGCGAGGGGCGGGTGCTCTATCGCTATTGCTCGGCCGAGGGTGTGGTGGACGATAACAGCAACATCAACGGCGCTGCGCACTCCATCGCCGGCATCGTCAACGACAAGGGCAACGTGCTCGGCATGATGCCGCATCCGGAAAACCACGTCGAAGACATCATGGGCTGCACGGACGGCCGCGGCCTGTTCGCCGGCCTCGCTCAGCATCTGGAAAAAGCCGCGTGATTTCGTTCGTGCTGAAGCGGCTGTCGATCGCGGTCGCCGCAATTGCTTTCGCGACGGCCGCGTTTGGCCAAGACTATCCCAAGCGTCCGATCACCATGATCGTGCCGTTCGCGGCCGGCGGCACCTCGGACGTGATCGCGCGTACGGTCGCCGAGCAGATGGGCATCGCGCTCGGCCAGACCATCGTGATCGAGAACGTTGCCGGTGCCGGCGGCTCGACCGCGCTGGCGCGCGCCTCCCGCGCCGAGCCCGACGGCTACACCATCGCGATCGGCAATGCCGGCACGAATGCGGCGACCTACACGATCTATCCGAAACTGCCGTTCACGCCTGAGTCCTTCGTGCCGATCGCCATGGTGGCGAAGACATTCGGCATCATCGCGCTGCGCAAGGACTTTCCGGCCAAGGACCTGAAAGAGTTCATCGCCTACGCCAAGGCCAATCCGGGCAAGATCAATCTCGGCCATGCCGGCGTCGGCTCGTCGAACTATCTGATCTGCAAGAGCTTCGTCACCGCTGCCGGCATCGACGCGACGCTGGTCGGCTACCGTGGTGCTGCGCCTGCGCTGACCGATGCGGTCGGCAGCCAGATCGACGGCGTCTGCGATGCGGCGGCCTCGGTCTCGCAGTCGATCAACGAGAAGCTGGTAAAGGGTCTCGTGGTCGGCTCGACCGTGCGGCTCGCCACGCTGCCGGACCTGCCGACCTCGGCTGAAGCGGGTTTGCCCGAATTCGAGGCGCAGGGCTGGAACGGCCTGTTCGCGCCCAAGGGCACGCCGCCGGCCGTGATCGCCAAGCTGAACGCCGCTGCGCGCACTGCGGTCGAGACCGATGCCGTGAAGAAGCGTTTTGCCGATCTTTCCACTGTCGCCCCTGATGCGGACGAGCACGCGCCCGAAGTGCTGCAGAAGCTCGTGACGCGCGACGTCGAAAAGTACCGGAAGATGCTGGCGGACGACGCCAAGTAGTCGTTAGCGTCGCTTCAGCCGCTCCGCCGGCACCGTCATCGCGGCGACGCCGGCCATTACCAGCAACAGCCCGAGCGCCAGGTTCGACGGCACGCTCTCGCCGAGCAGAGCCACGGACAGGCCGACGCCGATCGGGATGCGCAAATATCCTTGTGCGTTGGTGGTCAGCGTGCCGAGGCGGCCGAGGCAGACGTAGAACAGCATCAGCCCGAGCGCGCTCGAGACGATGCCCATGACGATGGTGGCAATGATCGCCGTCGGCGTCGGCTGCAGCGTCCAGGGCTGGTCGATGATCAGCGAGGGCGGCAGCAGGATGAGGCCGCCGAACAAGAGCGAGCCGGCAGCCACCACCATCGGATCGTAGTCGGACAGGCGCAGACCGAAGATCGTCGCGCAGGCAAAGGAGATGGTGGCAAGCAGGATCGCGATCTCGGCCACGATCTCGTTGCCGAAGCCGTGCAGCGCATCGAGGCCGACGATGAGAATCGTGCCCGCGAGGCCGAGCACCGCGCCCGCGAGCTTGAGCAGCGTCGCCGGCTCGTGACGCGTGATCAGCGAGGTGATCAGGAAGGCGAAAATCGGCGTCGTCGAGGCCAGCACCACCGTGCTCGATGCCGGCACGTATTGCTGCGACCAGGTGATGATCAGGAAGGGGAAGGTCGAGTTGATCAGCTGCTGGGTCGCGAACAGCTTCCAGGCCTTTGCGTCCGTCGGCACCTTGATGTCGCGCATCCACAGGATCGCGAACAGGAAGGCGGCCGCGACCAGCGAGCGTGCGGAGATGAAGGTGATGGGCGGGATGGTGGGAAGCGCCAGCTTGGCCAGCGGATAGGTCGAGCTCCAGCAGCAGGCGAGCGCGAGCAGCAGCGCATAGTCGCGCCAGTTGCGGGCGCCGGTGGCGATGGACGGCAACGGCGTTGATGCGGCCGCCGTCGCGCGACCCGCCTCCGATGTGCTCTGCGGCACCTTGTTCTTGCTCCCCGGCGCGACAGCGCTTGCCGGGAAGTCTGGGCGAGGGCGAGCGAAAAGGGAAGGCGCCGAGCTATGCGTTTGGCTGAGGGAGCGCCTTCCGCTTCATCCGCTTGATCGTGCCGGAAAAGGTCAGCAGAACCCGGTCGGCAGACATCATCTTGCCGCGCAGGAAGATCAGCGAGCCGCCGGCGCGGGTGACCTCGCCGGTGCACTCGATCAGCTCGCCCTCGCGTGCCGCGTCGAGGAATTCGCAGGCGAAGTTGGTCGTCACCGCCCGGCTGTCCAGGACATGGGTGGCGATCGCGAACAGGGAGTAGTCGGCGAAGGCCATGTAGCAGCCGCCATGGACGTTCCCGGAGCCGTTGAGGTGCTTTTTCTCGACCCGGAAGGCGCTGCGGACGCTGCCGTCCGCCTCGATCCGGTGCCAGAAGGGGCCGACATGGGCCTCGAAACTGTCGCGAATCCAGGTCCGCCAGCCCACAAATTCGCCCTCGGTGGCGACGTGGAGGTCGGGGCGGCGGGGTGGGGGCGCTTTGGTCAATTCGTGCAAGGAAATAGGCCTTCAATTGCGGGTCTCGAGCCCTTAAATCCGATCCGTCGGCGCCGTGCAATTCCTGTTCCCGCCGTCCCTGCCTGCAAAACGTGGGACAGCGGGAAAATGCGCCATAAAGGGCTTTTCGCGAGCCCCGGATGTTCCTAAGAACGGCCAAACCGCCGCCGAAAGCCCCTGAAGCCATGAAGAATGAACCCAAGATCACCCCCGAACTGGTTGCCGCCCATGGGCTTAAGCCCGACGAATATGAGCGCATCCTGAAGCTGATCGGGCGGGAGCCGACCTTCACCGAGCTCGGCATCTTCTCGGCGATGTGGAACGAGCACTGCTCGTACAAATCCTCCCGCATCCATCTGAAGGGCCTGCCGACCAAGGCGCCCTGGGTGATCCAGGGCCCGGGCGAGAACGCCGGCGTGATCGACATCGGCGACGGCCAGGCCGTGGTCTTCAAGATGGAGAGCCACAACCACCCGAGCTACATCGAGCCCTACCAGGGCGCGACCACCGGCGTCGGCGGCATCTTGCGCGACGTCTTCACCATGGGTGCGCGCCCGATCGCGTGTCTCAATGCGCTGAGCTTCGGCGCGCCCGAGCACGCCAAGACCCGGCACCTCGTCTCCGGCGTCGTTGCCGGCGTCGGCGGCTACGGCAATTCCTTCGGCGTGCCGACTGTCGGCGGCCAGGTGCGCTTCCACACCCGCTATGACGGCAACATCCTGGTCAACGCGATGGCGGTCGGCCTCGCCGATGCCGACAAGATCTTCTATGCGGCGGCCTCCGGCGTGAACATGCCGATCGTCTATTTGGGTTCCAAGACCGGCCGCGACGGCATCCACGGCGCCTCGATGGCCTCGGCCGAGTTCGACGACAAGTCCGAAGAGAAGCGCCCCACGGTGCAGGTCGGCGATCCCTTCGCCGAAAAGCTGTTGCTGGAGGCCTGCCTCGAGATCATGGAGAAGGGCTGCGTCATCGCGATCCAGGACATGGGCGCGGCGGGGCTGACCTGCTCGGCCGTCGAGATGGGCGCCAAGGGTGATCTCGGCGTCGACCTCGATCTCGACGCGGTGCCGACGCGCGAGACCGGCATGAGCGCCTACGAGATGATGCTCTCGGAAAGCCAGGAGCGCATGCTCATGGTGCTCAAGCCCGAGAAGGAAAAAGAAGCCGAGGCGATCTTCAAAAAGTGGGGCCTCGATTTCGCCGTCGTCGGCTACACCACGCCGAGCAAGCGCTTCGTGGTCAAGCATGGCGGCGACGTCATGGCCGACCTGCCGATCAAGGAGCTCGGCGACGAGGCACCGCTCTATGACCGCCCGCATGTCCCGTCCGTCGCGCTGCCGGTCGTGCATGCGCGCGAAGTGCCGGCGCCGATGGGTTTAGGCAGCGCGCTGGAGAAGCTGATCGGCACGCCCGACATGTGCTCTAAGCGCTGGGTCTGGGAGCAGTACGACCACGTCATCCTCGGCAACACCATGCAGCGTCCCGGCGGCGATGCCGCAGTGGTGCGCGTGCAGGACGGGCCGAAGGGCCTCGCGCTGACCGTCGACGTGACGCCGCGGTATTGCGAAGCCGATCCGTTCGAAGGCGGCAAGCAGGCCGTCGCCGAAGCCTGGCGCAACATCACCGCGGTCGGCGGCAAGCCGCTCGCGATCACCGACAACCTCAATTTCGGCAACCCTGAGCGGCCCGAGATCATGGGCCAGTTCGTCGGCTGCCTGAAGGGCATTTCGGAAGCCTGCCGCACGCTGGATTTCCCGGTCGTCTCCGGCAACGTCTCGCTCTACAACGAGACCAATGGCCGCGCGATCCTGCCGACGCCCTCGATCGGCGGCGTCGGCCTGCTCGACGATTTCACCAAGTCCGCCTCGCTTGCCTTCAAGGCCGAGGGCGAAGCGATCCTCCTGGTCGGTGAGACCCATGGCTGGCTCGGCCAGTCGGTGTATCTGCGCGACATCTGCGGCCGCGAGGAGGGCGCGCCACCGCCGGTCGATCTCGCCGCCGAGAAGCGCAATGGCGATTGCGTGCGCGGCATGATCCACGCGGGCACCGCCACAGCCGTGCACGACCTCTCCGACGGCGGCCTGCTGATCGCGCTCGCCGAGATGGCGATGGCGGGCGGCATCGGCGCCAGGCTGCTGGCGGCGCCGACCTCGCTGGTGTCGCAGGCCTATTGGTTCGGCGAGGACCAGGCGCGCTATCTCGTCACCGTGCCGGAAACGGAAGCCGGCCGCGTGCTCGCCAAGATGCGCGGCTGCGAGGTGCCCTGCGTCCGTATCGGTACCACCGGCGGCGACGCGATCGCCATTGCCGGCGAAGCGCCTGTCACGATCGACAGCTTGCGGATCTCGCACGAGCGCTGGCTGCCGGAATATATGGGCGGCAAGGCGGCGTAAGGCGCTTCCACAAACTCAGAGCCGTAGCCCGGATGGAGCGAAAGCGTAATCCGGGACCGCTATCGCGTGTGGCAACACTCCCGGATTGCGCTGCGCTCCATCCGGGCTACGATCCCGTCGTCGCAAGGGCTCCTTGACGAGCCGAGAGACCGCGCGCTCTCACAACACCGACGACGCCCCCGGTATCTTGCGCAAAGCCGCCGTCAGGCCCCAGCTCAGGATCACCGTGAGCACGAAGCCGATCGCGGCCTTCACGATCGCAGGCAGCTCGTAATCGAACAGCGCATACTGGATCCACAGTGCGATCGGGTAGTGCACCAGGAAGATGCCGTAGGCGTCGGCCTGCATGCGGTCGAGCAGGGTTGGCCCCGGCGCTTTCGAATGCAGGAAGAAGGCGAGGATCGTGAGCAGGATCGACGCCGAGAACAGCACCAGGAACGTGCCGTAGAACGCGTGGTACCAGTGCGGCAGCGGATCGGGATTGCCGAGGATTTCGCGCTTGATGTAGATCATGCCCCACATCAGGCAGTACGGCACCAGCGTGATGAACACCCACCGCCAGCGGTCGTTCGGCAGCTGACCGTCCGAGCTGAGGATGCCGCGATCGAAGTTCGCCGAGCCGACGCTGGCGCCGATGAAGAAGTAGCTGAAGTAGAGCAGGATGCGGCTCGCCTGCACCGAGAACGGTCCGAACTCGAACCATTTATTGGCGCCGAAATAGACCAGCGCCGGCACGTAGACGAGGATGCTGATCGCGGCGAGCACCAGCCAGAACGCGGCCGGCTGGTCGAATCCGCGCAACGAGACGCGGTTGATCGGGTCGACCAGATGCGCCGAGACCCGGTAGAGCAGGCTCGCGGTGAGATCGAAGGCGAGCAGCACCCACACGAACCAGATCGGGCCGCTCGGCCACGGCCCCGCCGTCACGGTCTTCCACCAGAATGCAGCGAAGGTCAACTCGGGCTCGGCCCGCAGCGCGATGGCGTAGTAGGCGAGCGGGATGACGGTGAGGGCCGCGATCGCGAACGGCAGCCCGAGCCGCAACAGGCGGTCGCGCAAAAAGACCGACGGTGCCTTGCGCGCGATGCCGGGCCAGGTGAACAGGCCCGACAGGAAGAAGAACATCGCCATGAAGAAGCTGTCGGTGGCGAGCACAATCATGTCGAAGCCGGCGAAGGAGGCCGGATCGGTGTGACCGAAATGCGTGTAGGGAATCACCGCGTGATGCAGCAGCACCACCAGCGTCAGGAAGGTACGGGCACGATCGAGCGAGAGATTGCGCGCCTTGCTCTTCGGCGCAGCCTGCGCCTCCGCGCCCATCGTCGCTGAATGTGACATCGTCATTATGGTCGCCCCGCGTCCCGTCCCGCCGGGACTGTGCCGCCGGGAACCGGATTCAGCAAGTGTCGTTTCGGCAGCGGCAACCGGAGGAACCAGTTCCGCGTAGCAAAGTTAGCATTCGCGAAAGGGCGTAGAGAGCCGCGGCAAGCGGCAACCGATTGCGGAGCTGGCGATGACGATCCTGAAATGGGCGCTGATCTTCCTGCTGATCTCGATTGTGGCCGGCGTGCTCGGCTTCACCGGAATCTCGGCTGCCTCCGCCGATATCGCCCGCTTCCTGTTCTACGTGTTTGTCGTGATCTTCCTGGTGCTGCTGATACTGGGGCTGACGATTTTCAGGGCATAGCCCGACCGGTAGCGGCACTCATCGTCATGCCCGGGCTCGTCCCGGGCATCCACGTGTTTCGGTATCTGCGATTATCCAAGAACGTGGATGGCCGGGATAACCCGGCCATGACGTGGCGCTACAGCAGGGCCTACCCCACTTCCTCGATCTTCACCTTGTCCGGATAGAAGGCGAGATGGCCGGAAATCTCCGTCATCGCGGGGAAGGGCGTCTCGTAAGTCCAGATCGCATTGTCGAGCGTCTTGCCGTCGGCCTTGACGCTGAAATAGTTGGCGTCACCCTTGTAGGGGCAATGGGTGGTGCGCTCGGTGCGCTCCAGCAGAGCCATATTGGTGTCCTCCCGCGGCACATATTGCACCGCCGGGTATTTCGCCTCTTTCAGGGTCAGCGCCTTGCTGGTCTCGGCGATCACGATGTCGCCCGCGGTGACCCGAACGCGCCGGGGATTTTGGGTGATGGTGATGGGGTGGTCGGGCCCTGGAAGCTTCATGATGTCACGCCTTTTCGATCGATCTGCCTTGCGCGGCACTTTGTCGTGCGTTTATCCCGATGGGATCAGGGATATAGTGCCGGAATGCGTGACGAAGAAGACTGTTCACGCTAAGTTTGACCCAGCCGGCAAGGGGACCCCGGCGCGATTCGACGAGACAGGAGCACGACCCGAATGCCCATGGACGCCCACGATATCGAGGCGATGATCAAGGCGGCGATCCCCGATGCCGAGGTGACCATCCGTGACCTCGCCGGGGACGGCGACCACTATGCCGCGACCGTGATCTCGGAATCCTTCCGCGGCAAGTCCCGCGTCCAGCAGCACCAGATCGTCTATCAGTCCCTGCGCGGCCAGATGGGCGGCGTGCTGCACGCGCTGGCGCTGCAAACCGGCGTGCCGGGCGCTTGATCTGACCGGCTGCCTGATCTGATCGCGCGACGGGGGAAGGATGATGGCTGCGGACAATCCTCGCGGCGCGATGTTTCGCGTCATCGTGCCGAACCAGCACAGCCGCGTCACCAATGTCGAGCTGTTCTTCGACCTCGTTTTCGTCTTCGCGGTCACTCAGGTTTCGCACACGCTGCTGCACCATTTCACGCCACTCGGCGCGGTGCATGTCACGGTGTTGTTTCTCGCGGTGTGGTGGGTCTGGGTCTACACCGCCTGGGTCACCAATTGGCTCAATCCCGAGCTGACGCCTGTCCGCGTCATGCTCTTCCTCATGATGTTGGGCGGCCTCGTGCTGTCGACGACGATCCCGACCGCGTTCGAGGGGCGGGGCCTGTGGTTTGCGATCGCCTATGCGACCATGCAGCTCGGACGCACCGCCTTTTGGCTGTTCGCAACGCCGCGGCATCGGACTGCGGTGCGCCACAACGCGATCCGCATCCTGACCTGGCTGTCGATCTCCGCGATGTTGTGGATCGCAGGCGGCCTATACGAGGGCGAGACGCGGCTATGGCTGTGGATTGCGGCCGTCACCTGGGAGTACGTCTCGCCGGCGGCGCGGTTCTGGGTGCCGAAGCTGGGCTTCTCGTCGGTTGAAGCCTGGGCTGTCGAAGGCGGCCACATGGCCGAGCGCTGCTCCCTCTTCGTGATCATCGCGCTGGGCGAGGCCGTCGTCGTCAACGGCGCGACCTTTGCCGAGCTGGAATGGACCGCAGCCAACATCCTTGCCTTCGTTTCCGCGCTGGTCGGCGCCATCGCCATGTGGTGGATCTATTTCCACAAGGGAGCGGAAGCCGGCGCCGAGCGGATCTCGAAGTCCGCCGAATCCGGCCGGCTGGCGCGGCTCGCCTATACCTATCTGCACATGCCGATCATCGCCGGCATCATTCTGACTGCGGTGTCGGATGAGCTGGTGCTGAAGCATCCGACCGGCCATTCCGACTTCAGGACCATCGTGAGCACGATCGGCGGTCCCTTGGTATTCCTGGTCGGCACCATCCTGTTCAAGCACGCGATCCGCGGCTTCCTCCAGCTCTCGCACGGCATCGGCATCATCCTGCTGCTGGTGCTATGGTGGTTCGCCGCCGATCTCTCGCCACTCTGGCTCTCGGTCGCCAGCAGCGCGATCATGATAGTCGTCGCGGTGTGGGAGTCGGTGTCGCTGGGGCCGGCAACCGAGGAGTAGGCGCGGGAAGCCTACTCCGCGACCTCCAGCGCGTGCACCGAGAACATCTTCGCCGCATCCGTCCAGCTTTCGCGCACTCGCCAGCCGGCGCCTTGCGCCAGCGCGGAAAAGCGCTCGAGGCTGTATTTGTAGCTGTTCTCGGTGTGGATGCTCTCGCCCGGGCGGAACGAGAAGCTGGTGCCGAGCAGGCGGACGGTCTGGCTCTTTTTGCTGATCAGATGCATCTCGATGCGGTGCCGCTCGCGGTTGTAGATTGCGCGATGGGTGAAGGCGGACAGATCGAAATTACCGCCGAGCTCGCGGTTGATGCGGACCAAGACATTGAGGTTGAAGCGCGCGGTGACGCCGGCAGCATCGTTGTAGGCGTCATGGAGCACGCGCTCGTCCTTCTCGAGGTCGGCGCCGATGATCATCTGCGCGCCGCGGCCGAGGATCTTGCGTGCGCTCTTCAGGAAGGCCTGCGCCTCCTGCGGCTCGAAATTGCCGATGGTCGAGCCGGGGAAGAAGCCGACCTTGGGCATGGACGCGACCGCCTTCGGCAGCTCGAACGGCGTGGTGAAATCGGCCGCGACCGGATAGATGCCGAGCGCAGGGAAATCCCGCTTCAGGCCATTCGCCTGCGCTTTCAGGAAGTCGCCGGAGATGTCGACGGGGACATAGGCCGCGAATTTGCAATGATCCAGAAGCAGGCGAACCTTGGTGGTCGCGCCGGCGCCGAACTCGACCAGCGCTGCGTGCTCCGGAATGATCTTCGCGATCTCGCGGCCGCGCTCGGTCAGGATCGCAAGCTCGGTGCGTGTCGGATAATACTCCGGCAGCTTCGTGATCGCCTCGAACAGCTCCGATCCTGTCGCGTCATAAAAGTATTTCGGCGACAGCTTTTTCGGCTGCTGCGAGAGGTCCTCGATCGCCTCGCGGGCGAAGGCGGTCGTCTGCTCGTCGGGAAGATGGGCTTCGGCCAAAGCGCTGGCGTGCACATTCATGATACTCTCCTGAACGCGCTGTCCGGCGCGCATTTGTCGTGGGATCGTTTCTACTCGTAGTCGGCGAGCCGCAGCCCGGTGAACTGCCAGCGGTGGTGCGGATAGAAGAAGTTCCGATAAGTGATACGACTATGGCCCTCCGGAGTTGCAAGCGAGGAGCCGCGCAGCACCAATTGGTTGACCATGAACTTGCCGTTGTACTCGCCGAGCGCCCCTTCGACGGCGCGATAGCCCGGATAGGGCGAATAGGAGCTGCGCGTCCATTGCCAGACGATGCCGAAGGCGTCGTTGAGTTGGCCCGCGCGGGCCGCGACCTCCCATTCCATCTCGGTCGGCAGATGTTTGCCGGCCCAGCGGGCATAGGCGTCGGCCTCGTAATAGCTGACATGGCAGACCGGTGCGTCCGGATCGACCGGCCTGAGGCCGGCGAGCGTCATCATCTGCCACCCGCCATCGGCCTCGCGCCAATGGCCGGGTGCCTGCCAGTCGTCCTTGCTGGCCGCGGCAAAGCCGTCCATCAGCCACAACGTCGCGGTCCGATAGCCGCCGTCGCGCATGAAGGCGAGCCACTCACCATTGGTGACGAGGTTGCGCGCGACCTTGACCGGCCCGACGAGAGCGCGATGAGCCGGCTTCTCGTTGTCGAAATGAAAGCTGTCCTCGACATGGCCGACGGTGTGGATGCCCTCGTTGAGGTGCAGCCAGTCATCACCGGTGCGGGTCGCAGCGGGAAAGCGCCAGTCCGGGTCGTAGGCCGGATAGACCGGGTTCTGCGCAAAAGCGTGCAGGATGTCGGTGAACATCAATTCCTGATGCTGCTGCTCGTGGTTCAGCCCGACCTCGACCAGCGGCGCGATCTCGCGAAGCTTGTCCGCGCCGGTCTCGCGGAAGAATTTGACGACGGCCGCATCGACATGTCTGCGATAGGCACCGACTTCGTCGGCGCTGGGACGGGTGATGTCGCCGCGATGATTGCGCGCATGACGCGGGCCGGCGCTGACGTAATAGGAATTGAACAGGAACGCGAAATCGGGGTGGAAGGACCGATAGCCCGCGGCGTGCTCGCCAAGCAGGAATTGCTCCCAGAACCAGGTGGTATGCGCCCGATGCCATTTCGTCGGGCTGGCATCCGGCATGGACTGGATCTGCTGGTCCTCCGGCGAAAGCGGCGCGGCCCGGCGTTCGGTCTCATTGCGGACGGCAAGAAATGCGTCGTGAAGCCTCTGGGCGAGGCCGCCCTGACCGGACAATGACGAAAGCGGGGCAGTGGCCGTAGCGGAGGCTTGTTTCGTCACGTTTTTCTCCAGACAGGACAAGAGAACGTTGTTGGCGTTGCCCGGTTCCAAAACCAGGGTTCGTCCTAGATAGGGGCTCCGTTACGGTATGAAAGTCCTCTCGGGCGATGATATTGATGTCATCAGCCTATGGACCGGGCTTGGGGCCCGCTGGGGTCAAGCCGGCCACCGGGGAGCTTGTCGCCGCCATTTTACTTTGGATGCACAACGGTTTGGGCTACATATATAGGCAGGTATCGGGTTAGATCGGCTGAGCCAGCCCGAAGCGATCGGTGAGGGCTTCGCCCCAAAAGGACATGGATATGAGCATCGAGGAATTCATCGCAAACGAAGTGAAGTCGAACGACGTGGTTCTGTTCATGAAGGGCACGCCGCAATTTCCGCAGTGCGGTTTCTCCGGCCAGGTCGTCCAGATCCTCGACCATATCGGCGTCGGCTATAAGGGCCTCAACGTTCTCGAATCCGCAGAACTGCGTAACGGCATCAAGACCTTCTCCAACTGGCCGACCATCCCGCAGCTCTATGTGAAGGGCGAGTTCGTCGGCGGCTGCGACATCGTCCGCGAGATGTTCCAGGCTGGCGAACTGCAGCAGCTGTTCTCCGAGAAGGGCGTCGTCGTCGCCGCCTGATCGTGACCGTGCCGACGCGCCGGATTGGCGGCGCGGTGCTCGAGGTCATTGTTGCCGACATCACCACACTGAGCGTTGACGCCATCGTCAACGCAGCCAACACGTCGCTCCTTGGCGGGGGCGGCGTGGATGGCGCGATCCATCGGGCAGCCGGCCCCGATCTGGTTGCCGAATGCCGCACACTCCACGGCTGCAAGACCGGCGATGCCAAGATCACCGGGGGCTACCGGCTCAAGGCTTCCCATGTGATCCACACGGTCGGGCCGGTCTGGAACGGCGGCACGATCGGCGAGGATGGCCTGCTCGCCTCCTGCTATCGCCGTTCGATGGAGCTGTGCGGGACGCACAGGCTGGCCTCGGTGGCATTCCCCGCGATTTCGACCGGCGTTTTCCGTTTTCCCGCCGACCGGGCTGCCGACATCGCCGTGCGCACGACGATCAAGGGCCTGGCGGCTGCGCCGTCCGTGACCCGGGTCGTGTTCTGCTGCTTCGCCGAGCCAGGCGCCAAACTCCATGCCGAGGCGCTTGCTCGCCACGCCGGCCCTTGTGCCGACTGAGGCGGTCGGTACACTCCGCCGGACCATGTTCCGGGGAGGGGATATGACTTCAAAGTCTGGACTGCGTGCGCTGGTTTGCGGCGCGCTGGTATCGCTCGGCGCGATGTCGCTGGCGCGGGCGGACGGCACTTACGAGATTCCGGCCGGCGCGCATTTCAACCAGGACAAGCTCGGCAGGATCAGCGAGTTCTTCAAGAACGAGGTCGCGACCGGCAAGATCGCCGGCGCAACCGTCCTGATCCGGCAGCACGGCAAGCCGGTCTATCACGAAGCCTTCGGCGTGCAGGATGTGGTCAGCAAGGCGCCGATCACCGACAAGACCATCTTCCGCCTGTTCTCGATGTCCAAGGCGATCACCTCGGTCGTAGCGATGCAATTGGTCGAAGATGGCAAGATCAAGCTCGATGATCCCGTCTCGAAATACATTCCATCCTTCGCCAATGTGAAGGTCGGCGTCGAGAAGAAGGCCGAGGACGGCACCAAGTCGCTGGAGCTGGTGCCGCCCAACCGGCCGATGACGGTGCACGATCTGATGACGCACACCTCGGGCATCACCTATGGCTTCTATGGCGACAGCCTGGTCCGCAAGGCGTATCGCGACGCCAACATCTATGCCGGCGATTTCGATCTTGCCGAGTTCGCCGAGCGCATCGCGAAACTGCCGTTGCACAACCAGCCGGGCGCGCTCTGGCAATATGGCCACTCCACCGACGTCCTGGCGCGCGTGATGGAGATCGCGGCCGGCAAGCCGCTGATCGACATCATGCGGGAGAAGCTGCTCGATCCGCTCGGCATGGTCGACACCGGCTTCTTCGTCACCGCCCCCGAGAAGCAGAAGCTGATGGCGCAGCCGGTGCCGAACGATGCTGATTTCCGGGTCGGCCGGATCAACGATCCGACCGTCGTCAAGAAGATCCAGTTCGCCAGCGGCGGCATGGTCACGACCATGGCCGACTATGAGCGCTTCGCGCAGATGCTGCTCAATGGCGGCAGCCTCGACGGCAAGACCATCCTCAAGCCCGCGACGTTCAAGCTGATGACCACCGACCAGATCGGCCCGGGCTCCGGCGTCGATCGCGATTATTTCTACTTCCCCGGCGACGGTTTCGGCTTCGGCCTCGGGCTCGCGGTCCGCACCGATCCCGGCAACGCCAAGCCGCCGCCGCCCGGCGACCTCGGTGAATTGAAGTGGGACGGCGCGTCCGGCTGCTATTTCGTGATCGATCCCAAGCAGGACATGTTCTTCGTGCTGCTGGAGCAGACCCCGACCGAGCGCCAGCGCGTGCAGCGGACCTTGAAGCAGCTGGTCTACGAAGCCATGGAGAAGTGACATGAGCAGGCGCCGCGCCTTTCTCGCGGCGCTCGTTCTTCTGGTCGGAGTGGCCGGTGCGAAGGCCGGCTCCGAGACGCGTGCTGCCCGCACGCTCTCGGCCCAAGGGCTGGCGAAGGTCTCCACCTACATCAGGAACGAGGTCGCGACCGGGAAGATCCCCGGCGCCATCCTGCTGCTGCAGCAGCACGGCAAGCCGGTCTATTGCGAGAATTTCGGTGTCCGCGACGTCGCCACCGCGATCCCGATGAGCGCGGATACGATCTTTCGCCTCTATTCGATGTCGAAGCCGATCACGTCGGTGATGGCGATGATGCTGGTCGAGGAGGGCAGGCTTGCGCTTGAGGATCCCGTCGCAAAGTACATTCCGGCTTTTGCCGAGATGAAGGTCGGCGTCGAGAGGAGGGGCACGGCGGACAAGGTTGCGCTCACGCTGGAGCCGCAACAGCGTCCCGTCACGATCAAGGATCTGCTGCGTCATACCGCGGGCCTGCCCTACGGAGCCACGGGCGGCAGCACGGTGCGCGAGCTCTACGCTGCGGCCAATCTCTTCAATAGCGATCTGTCCAACGCCGATTTCGTCGCGAAGCTCGCGACGCTGCCGCTCGCCGAGCAGCCGGGCACGGTGTGGGATTACGGCTTTGCCACCGACGTGCTCGGCCGCATTGTCGAAATCATCTCGGGCAAGACGCTGTTCCAGTTCGAAAAGGAAAGGCTGCTCGATCCGCTCGGCATGAGCGAAACCGCGTTTCATGTCGCCGATGCCGCCAAGTTTCCGCGTATCGCCGAGCCGATGCCGGAGGATCGCAACATCAGTCCGACGACGCAAATACGCGACGTCAGGCGGCCCGTGACCTGGGAATCGGGCGGCGCCGGCCTGGTCGGCACGGTCGGCGACTATGCGCGGTTCGCGCAGATGCTGCTGAATGGCGGCACGTATGAAGGCCGGCGCTATCTTAAGCCCGAGACCATTGCGCTGATGGCGTCGGATCACGTCGGCCCCGAAACCAACATCGGGCGCGACCAGAACTATTATCCGGGCGGCAGTTCCGGCTTCGGCCTCGGCTTCGCCGTGCGCACCTCGGTGCCGCCGGGGACGTCATGGCCACTGGGCGAATATCGCTGGGACGGCGTCGGCGGCACCTTCTTCTTCATCGATCCCGAAGACGATCTGTTCGGAATCTTCATGGTGCAGACGCCCTCGCAGCGCGGCCGGATTCAATTGGCGCTGAAGACGCTGATCTATCAGGCGATGGGGCGGTGAGCGCGGATGGCTTCGTAGCCCGGATGGAGCGCAGCGCAATCCGGGAGTCTTGCCGCCGAAAGATGACCCGGATTACGCTTGCACTCCATCCGGGCTACGGCAGCTCAATTACGCTCCGCGCACGATCTCGCGCACGTAGCCGATCGTCTCCTCGATCTGGCCCGCGTCGACGTCGAGATGAGTGCAGGCGCGGATGCGTCCGTCCATCATCGCGAGCGTGACGCCGCGCTGGCGCAGCGCCGCGACCATCTTGTCGCCGGCAATGCCGGCGCCGTCGGGCTTGAAGAACACGAGGTTGGTCTCGGGCTCCTGCACCTCGATCCCTGCGATCTGCGACAGCCCGCGGGCGAGGGCCCGTGCATTGGCATGGTCGTCGGCGAGGCGGTCGACGTGGTGGTCGAGCGCGTAGATGCAGGCGGCGGCGCAGATTCCGGCCTGGCGCATCGAGCCGCCGAGACGCTGCTTCCACTGCCAGACCGCGCCGATGAAGGTGCGCGAGCCTGCGAGCACGCCGCCGATCGGCGCGCCGAGGCCCTTGGAGAAATCGATCCAGGCCGAGTCCCAGCCGGCGGTCATGTCGCGCGGAGAGATACCACTGGCGACGGTGGCATTGAGCAGGCGCGCGCCGTCCATGTGAGTGACGAGGCCATGCTGCTTGGCAATCGCGACGATCTCGTCGAGCGCGGCCTTCTTCCAGATCGTGCCGCCGCCGATGTTGGCGGTCTGCTCGACGCTCACGACTGTCTGCGGCGGCTGGTAGCGCGTGCGCGGATGCAGCGCCTTGCGAAAGGTTTCCGGCGTGAACTGGCCGTCGGGGCCCTTGAGCTGCGTGACCTGGAAGCCGCCGATCGCGGCATGCGCGCCGCCTTCGCGGGCGATGATGTGCGCGGTCTCATGCGCGAGGATCTCGTCGCCGGGGCGGCAATGCACCAGCGTCGCGGTGACGTTGCACATCGTGCCCGAGGGCATGTAGACCGCGGCTTCCTTGCCGAGCAGATCCGCAACGCGCTCGCACAGCGCATTCACGGTCGGATCGTCGCCGACCTGCTCGTCGCCGACCTCGGCACGCGCCATGGCCTCGCGCATTCCCGCGGTCGGCTTGGTCTGCGTATCCGAGAGCAGATTGATGCGCACCGGCGGCGCCTTGGGATCGATGGGGGGAGGGGTGTAGAGCATACGACGGCTCCTAACGCGTTGCGGCCACTGAAGTGTGGCTCTTAAGCAAAAAGGCCCCGGCGAACCGGGGCCTTTCGATATTCAGATCTTAGCGCGAATAGAATTCGACGACCAGATGGGGCTCCATCTGCACCGGGAACGGCACGTCGGAGAGGCCGGGGATGCGGATGTACTTCGCAGTCATCTTGCCGTGGTCGACTTCGAGATAATCGGGCGTGTCGCGCTCGGGGAGCTGGCTGGCTTCGAGCACATGGGCGAGCTGCTTGGAGGCTTCCTTGACCTCGATCACGTCGCCGACCTTGAGCTGGTAGCTCGAGATGTTGACCTTGCGGCCGTTCACCTTGATGTGGCCGTGGTTGATGAACTGGCGGGCGGCAAAGATCGTCGAGACGAACTTGGCGCGGTACACGACCGCGTCGAGACGGCGCTCGAGCAGACCGATCAGGTTCTCGCCGGTGTCACCCTTGAGGCGGCTCGCCTCGACATAGATGCCGTGGAACTGGCGCTCGCTGATGTTGGCGTAGTAGCCCTTCAGCTTCTGCTTGGCGCGCAGCTGCACGCCGAAGTCGGAGAGCTTGCCCTTGCGGCGCTGGCCGTGCTGGCCGGGGCCGTACTCGCGGCGGTTCACGGGGCTCTTCGGGCGGCCCCAGATGTTCTGGCCCATACGGCGATCGATCTTGTACTTCGCCTCACTGCGCTTAGTCATCGCGTCCTCTTCGGTTGCATGGTTTGAGGAAACGCGCCCTCCTGTGTGACGGGATGGATCCCGGCACCGACAGGTCCGATCCCCAAAGCTTAAGGGAGTGGACCACGGGTCGCGAAACGCTTCGCGGGCCGAAATCGGCCCGCGAGCAGGCGGCTTTTAGGGGAGTTTGGGGTTCGCTGTCAATGCGAATGGCCCGGAATCACGTCCCGACTGCCCGGATGGGCTTTGCGCCGGCCGCTCGCAATTCGGCAGCGATTTCTGTGTTCAGGACCTGTTCCAGCCGGGTCAGGACCCGGGCAATGGGGGCGGCGTCGGTGACCCGGTGATCCCAGCGGATCACGACGTGGATGGTCTGGTCGGGCTCGACCAATCCGTAGCTGACGATGAAGGGGCCCGGCGTGACCGGATGGAGCTCGCCGCCGCCATAGGCGGCCACCGAGCTGACCGCAAAGCTGCCGAACCAGTTGCCGCGCTGCCGCCCGAAATTCAGGCCGATCGCCCAGGACAGGCGGCGCAGCGGCAGCGGCAGGCGGGTCGCCCGCATGATCTTGCGGAACATCGGGACGTCGTCGATCGGTGCCGTCTTGGCGCGCCGGATCTCCGCCTCGACCGCGGCCAGCGCCATGGCCTCGGGCGCCGCGATTCGCTGCGGCATCACGCATTCCTCGCCAGCCTCGACCCGGGCAATTGCCACCAGCGCCACGCTCCTGGGCAGCTCGTAGAGCGTGGGACG
The DNA here is from genome assembly GCF_032144035.1 of Bradyrhizobium sp. WYCCWR 12699. NCBI lineage: Bacteria > Pseudomonadati > Pseudomonadota > Alphaproteobacteria > Hyphomicrobiales > Nitrobacteraceae > Bradyrhizobium > Bradyrhizobium sp. WYCCWR 12699. The sequence goes on along the minus strand of NZ_JAVTJN010000036.1, from coordinate 1,075,213 downwards.
GGGCCATTTGGCGTAGACGGTGCGCAGGATCGGCTCGTCCCGGGCGACCAGGGCGAAGGCCTTGACGAACATCGCGGCCCAGCCGGCGGGCGCGGCTGCCCCGGCGCGGGCCTCCAGCAGGGGGCAGATCTGGAGCGAACGAGACAGCGACACGAACGGCACGTCCATCGACGCCCGCATGAGGTCGCAAATCAGGCGGCGCGGCAGCGAAATGGTCTTGGGCGTCCCGCGCATCGCTCGTTCAATTCCCGCAGATGAAAAAATGTGCAGCGAGCGGGTTCCCGCTCGCCGCCTGCTTTAGCACGAACCAACCCGCCTGGGGCCGGTCGGTTCGACGCATCAGGGCGCCGGCGAGGCCAGAGGCTTGGTCTTGTCGACGACGTAAACTCCCAGCACCTTCATGGCCTTATCGCCATGAGCCTTGGCGTCGTGCACGACACCTGCCGGGATCTGGTAGGAATCGCCGGCTTTCAGGGTTTTCTCGGGCTGCCCATCAATGAGGAGGTTCAGCTCGCCTTCCAGGACGTAGCCGGTCTCGATGCCGGGATGGGTATGACGCCCGGCGGTGCCCCCGGCCGGGATTTCCGCGATGGCGGTGACGGTATTATAGCCCTCCGGGAATTCGACCTTCTGAAGCGGGGTGCGCTTGATTCCGGGCTGCTGGGCGAAGGCGGCCACGGCAAGGCCGGCAAAGGTCAAAGCGAGCAAAGTCTTTTTAGCATGGTTGTTTTCCTCCCGGGCGCGACCCTAGCAGCGTCGCGGTTCCCGGCAAGGTGGCAATCAGCTGGCTCAGCGCTTGATGCCGTCGAACGCCGCCATGATGCCGCGCTGGAAAAGTGACCAGTCGAAGCCGAGCGCGATGGCGCGGTAGCCGCGATCGACAAGCGCGTTGGCCTGGTCGGCGGTGCGGGCGACGCCGCCGATCGGCACGCCGCTTCTGAGAATGCCGGCCTCCGCGCGCGCGACCAGCTCCAGCAATTCCGGATCGTCCATCTGGCCGCGCTTGTTGATGGACGTCGCGAGATCGCCGGGGCCGATCACCGCGACGTCGATGCCCGGCGTCGCCATGATCTCGTCGATGCGGTTGACGGCCTCGACATGCTCGATGGTGATCATGCAGATCATCTCGTCGTCGGCGCTGGCCATGTAGTCCGGCATCGACTGGCCCCAGCGGAAGGGGGCATGGAAGGGACCCCAGAGCCGATCGCCGCGCGGCGGATAGCGCACGCTGCGCACCGCCTTTTCGGCGTCCGCGCGGCTTGTGATCATCGGGAAGTTGATGCCGAAGGCACCGATGTCCATCGGCGCCTTGGCAAGCCACGGCTCGTTGGCCGCGATCCGCACCAGGGGCGTGCACGGCGTGCCCGTCGTCGCGGCGATCATCGCGTGCGCTTCGGTCAGCCCGATCGGTCCATGCTCGAGATCGACGATGATCCAGTCGAGCGAGCGCGCCATGATCTGCACCGTCTGCACGCTCGGGATGGTCGCGATCGCGCCGAAGGCGGGGCGCCCGTCGCGCCAGAGCTGGCGGAGACGGTTGAGTGGCGTGGACGGGATCGACATGGGAAGGCCTGCAGCTAGGTGACGACGGCGAAGCCTAACAGCGCAGCACCGAGGCGCAAAGTCAGGCCAGCGCGCGCCCGCCGAAGAACGGCGTCAGCGTGGCCGAAAGGCCGTGCGCGCGGTTCGAAGTGAAAATCATCTCGGCGCCGGCCTGCACGATGTCACCAGTGCGCGGGCCGAGTAGATCCGAGACGCGGCGGGCGATTGCCGGCGCCGGATCGATCCAGTCGACCGGCCAGGGTGCCAGCCGCTTCAGACGGTCCAGCAGTAGCGGATAATGGGTGCAGGCGAGCACGATTGTGTCGGTGCGTGCGCCGGCGTCCTCGGCATCGCCGACGAAGCAGGGGGCGAGCTCGGCAAGGACGTCGCCGTCGCTGATCGGGTGGCCGCCAAGCGCGGCTTCGGCGAGCGAGGCGAGCTCGGGTGAGCCGACCAGCGTCACCTCGCAGCCTTGCGCGAAATCGCGGATCAGGGCCTTGGTGTATTCGCGCTTCACCGTGCCCTTGGTGCCGAGCACCGAGACGCGGCGGGTCCTCGACTGCGCGCAGGCCGGCTTGATCGCCGGCACGGTGCCGACGAAGGGCACGGAATAGGCGGCGCGCAAGTGAGACAGGACCAGGGTGGACGCCGTGTTGCAGGCGATGACGACGATATCAGGGTCATGCGTGCCGATCAGCTCCCCCATCAGCGGCACGACGCGGGCGATGATCTCGTCCTCGCTGTGGTGGCCGTAGGGGAAGAAGGCGTCGTCGGCGACGTAGACAAAGTGCGCGTCGGCGCGCGCCGCCACGACCTCACGCAGCACCGTGAGCCCGCCAAGGCCGGAATCGAACATCAGGATCGTCGGAGAATTGGTCACGTCATTACCCTAGCCCACCATGGTTACCATTCGGTTTTTGGGGCGGTTTTGCGGCGGAGCACCCAGAACGCGTTGGCGAGGCTCATTTCGCGCGCCCGATCATATCCGCAAAATTCCGGGGGGAGAGGTAGGTACGACGCACACCTCTCCGAACGAGGGCGTAAGATACCTCGCGGCTGGTCCAATTTGCGCTTCCAGGAGGCGTCATGCTCACTGTCCATCATCTCGGCAAATCGCAGTCCGAGCGCATCGTCTGGCTCTGTGAGGAGCTGGGAATTCCTTACGAGCTGAAGCGCTACACACGCGATCCCGTCACCATGCTGGCGCCGCCCGACTACAAGGCGCTGCATCCGATCGGGGCGGCGCCGGTGATCACCGACGGCGATCTCGTGCTGGCCGAATCCGGCGCCATCGTCGACTACATCATGGCCAGATACGGCAATGGGCGCCTCGTGCTCCGGCCCGATGATCCGGATTTCGCCCAGTTCCTGTACTGGTTTCACTTCGCCAACGGCACGCTGCAGGCCGGCATGGGCCGCCTGATGATCCTGAGCCGGCTCAAGCTCGCCGACGACAATTCGATGCTGGTCGCCACCAAAGGGCGCGTCGGCCGTGCCTTCGATCTGGTCGATGCGCGCGTCCGCGATGCCGAATATCTGGCCGGCACCACCTTCACCACCGCCGACATCATGATCGGCTTCTCGCTCACCACGATGCGCTACTTCCAGCCTTATGACCTCCAGCGTTACCCGAACGTGGTCAAATATCTCGGCCGCATCGGCGGCCGTCCAGCCTATAGGCGCGCGATGGAGAAGGGCGATCCGGGCATGGCGCTGCTGCTGAGCTGAGTGGCGGTCACGCGATCCTGTTCGTGGTGGCGGCCCGTTCCGTCGCCAGCTGCTTCTGCAGGCGATCGATGTTCTGCAGGAGGCGCTGGCTGGTCAGCACCAGGAAATAATAGCCGAACTGCGGATCCTGGAAGTAGATCTCGAGCAGCCGGTCATAGGTGATCGTGAGCACCTGGCCGTCTTCGATGCATTCGATCGTTCCGGTGCGCCGGTTGTCGGGCGTCAGGAAGCCGAGCTCGCCCATCAGTGCGCCCGGCCCGATCTCGACGTTGATCTCCTTGACCAGGAACTTGCCGGTGACCGTGAGGAGCATTTCCTTCGCGGGATCGCCCAGCTTGAACAGCGTGTCGCCGCGGCGATATCTGCGCTCGGTCATGAAGGGCTTGAGCCATTCGATCGACATGTCGCCTTCCGCGGCATGGCGCGCCTTCTTGACCAGCTTGAGCATCTGCCGCAGGCGCAAGGCGTTGATCGGAAGCATCAGCAGATAGAGCAGGAACGTTGCGACGTTGGCGGACAGCGCGCCGAAGATCGCAAAGAACGCGCAGCCGATCATGTTGGCGACGCGCAGCGGCACCATCGTCCGCATCAAGAGGGTGGCGACGAAGAAGACCGCCCCGACCACGGCGAACATATTGGCCAGCGTGATGTTGCTGACGAAGATCTCCAGCAGCCGGTTGAAGATCGCGTCGTAGGTGACGTTGTTGGGATCGAGGCCCATCTGCACCAGGATCTTCGCGATCCTGAGGTTGTCCGTGGCCGCCTCGAGAATGCGGTCGAGGATCGAGGAAATGTCTGCGCTGCCGGACGGCATGGTACTAATCCCGCGTAAGGCCTTCAGTCCTGGTCGGTGTGCTCGACACGTATAGCCGAAATCGCATGACGGCCGCCTGAAATGAAGCCTTCAGCCGCCATGTCGCAAGAGACAAATTTTAGCCCGATCGGGCGTTTCGGCAATTGCCCGTTGGTTGTCCCGCTAGCCGCGGCGGCCGTGATTCGGGCAGGGACGGCGGCGCGGAGGGGGCTGCTGCCCCAGGGCGGGGGGCGATCTTCGGCTTATGGCTTGGCGGCGGGCTGCACGACCTGCTGCTCGATGAGGCCAAGATGTCCCGGCAGTGAGCCGGCGCGCAGCATCATGGCCACGCTGCTCGCTTCCTCCAGGGTGAAATTGCCGGAGATCTGCCCCGAGCCGCCGGTGATGGGTTCGCGGATCACGGGGGCGGAGATCACCCTGTCCTCGAGCACGATGGCGAAGGGCCTTCCGATATTCTCTGCGGTGATATGGGCGAAGCGGCGCGTGCCGCGGCCGTTGAAGCGGAACGAGGCGATCGGCTCCTTCGTGCCGCTCGCAAATCCCGGGCCCGCATGGCTGATATCGTCGCCCTCGAGCGCGCTGTCCCTGGCAACGAGATAGGGCTTGTTGTCCTTGAGGCCGAGCAGGACTTCCGTGCCCGCCGGAGGCGTGGCGGATTGTGCCTGCTCCGGCGCCATCGAGAGATCGATCAGGCGGAAGCTGACCTTGACCTTCCTGGCAAAGGTCGCGGTGATCCGTTCGGGCTCCATCATGCCGGGCAGGAAGATGCGAATGCGATCCGTCCCATCCGGCTGGACGCTGGCGAGCTTGATGCCGGCGTCCTTGAGGCGCTGCTCGATCATGGCAATGGAATCGTCGACGAGATCGTGCAGCCGCGCAGCCGACGCGGCATCGGTCGGCGCGAGCCTGACCAGCCCGTCGCCGCCATCCGTCACGGTGAGCGCGTGCGAAGGCAGTCCCTCCGCGTCTGATGCGAGCTTGCGAGCGAGTTGTTCGCGGCCCCTGGCGTCCGCGATCCTCAATTCGACGCCGCCGTCGCGGATCGCAAGGCCCGAAAAGGCGATCCTGCCTTCGCGCAGGGTCTTGTAGACGTCGTCGCGCAAATCCGTGACGACGCTCTCGCGCAAACCCTCGCTGTCCACCTTGTAGATGATGCGCGAGCCGCCCAGCTTCTCCATCTTGTCGGCGACGACGGTCGCGATCTTGGCGCGCATCTTGTCGAACTGGCTGTCGGCGAGCGCGGTGCAGGGCAGGGCGATGGCCGGGACGAGGACGAGCGCGACGATCAGCCGTGTGAAGCGGTCTCGCAGGGGCCCAATCATGATAACCTCGAGTCTTGCGGCAGGACGCTGGCAAGGAAGTCCAGTGCCGGTTTTTGGTCCCCGGATCGGGCGTGGAGGTTCAATGGCCGTCCAGGCCGAGCCTGATCGCCGCACTCGTTAGGGAATGGACGAACGCCAAATCATCCATCATTCTGTCCGCGCTCGACCGGTCACCGGTTCGGGCCTCGTCGACCCAAAATGTCAAAAGACAGGAGGCGGGGAAATGAACCTGAGGGAGGACGGAATTCCATGGCGGGCATCCACGCGCTCGATCGGCTCATCGGCAACGACTATCCTGATCTTCAGACCGACGCGGAGGTGCAGGCCTTCCAGCAGGTGCCCTACGCCGAGCGCATCGCAGCCGAGAGCACTTACGACGCCATCACGTTAGGCGCGGCGCGCAACCCCGACGGAGCGGCGCTCCAGTTTCTGCAGAACGCCGATCCCGCCGATACGCCGGTCGTGGTCACGTACCGCGATTTCATCGCGCGCGTCACGCAGGCCGCCAACATGTTTCACGCGCTCGGTGCGGAGAAGGGCGACGTCATCAGCTTCATGCTGCCGCTGGTGCCCGATGCCTTCGTGACACTGTTCGGCGCGGAGGCCGCCGGCATCGCCAATCCCGTCAATCCGCTGCTCGAACCGCACCAGATCGCGGAAATCCTGGAGGCTGCGAACACCAAGATCCTGGTCGCGCTCGGGCCGATGCCGGGCACCGACATCTGGCAGAAGGTCGAGCAGATCCGCCCGCAGCTCAAGCACCTCAAGGCGACCGTGCAGGTGTTCGGCGGCGGTGATCCGGACAAGGGCATCTTCGCCTTTGGCGACCTGATCAAGCAGCAGCCGTCGGATCGGCTCGTCAGCGGGCGCAAGATTCGCGGCAGTGACATCGCCGCCTATTTCCACACCGGCGGCACCACCGGCACGCCGAAGCTGGTGCGGCACACCCATACCAACCAGGTCTATCAGGCGTGGGCGCTCAATCTGCTGCTGAAGGGGAAGCCCGGCACCAATTTGCTGTTCGGCATGCCGCTGTTTCACGTCGGGGGATCGCTGACTCAGGTGCTGACGATGCTGTCGAGCGGCGGCTCGCTGGTCGTGCTGTCGCCGAGCGGCTGGCGCAATCCGAATGCGGTCAAGAACATCTGGGGACTGGTCGAGCGCTTCAAGCCCGAGGCGCTGTCGAGCGTGCCGACGGTGCTGGCCGCGACGCTCGCGGTGCCGCCGGGCAATGCCGATATCTCCAGCCTGAAATATGCCGCCGGCGGCGGTTCGGCGATCCCCGTCGCCGTCGGCTCTGCGATCCAGGAGAAGCTGAAGCTGCCGGTGGTCGAAGTCTACGGCATGACCGAGACGTCGAGCGTGCACACGCTGGCTTATCCGTCACGACCGATCCGGCTCGGCTCCGTCGGCTTGCCGATGCCTTATGCGCGCGTGCGCATCGTGCAGCTCGACGCCGACGGCCGCCTGATCCGCGACTGCAAGCCGGACGAGATCGGCGTCGTCATCATGGCCGGGCCGGGCGTGTTCAGCGGCTACCTCAACGACGAGCACAACAAGGGCGCCTTCATCGACGACGTCTGGGTCAATTCCGGCGATCTCGGCCGGCTCGATGCCGACGGCTATCTCTGGATCACCGGCCGCGCCAAGGACCTGGTGATCCGCGGCGGCCACAACATCGACCCGGCGCCGATCGAGGAGATCATGTTCCGCCATCCCGCGGTCGGCTTCGCTGCCGTGGTCGGCCAGCCCGACGCCTATGCCGGCGAATTGCCTGTGGGCTACGTGCAGTTGAAGCCGGGCGCCAAGGTCGAGCCCGGTGAACTGGAAACGTGGGTGCGTGAGCGCACGCCGGAGCGGGCCGCCGTCCCGGTGCAGGTCATCCCGATCGATCCGATGCCGGTGACCGGCGTCGGCAAGGTGTTCAAGCCGCAGCTGCGCTGGGACGCGGCCGAGCGCGTCTTTACCAAGGTGCTATCGCCACTGGTCGAGCGCGGCATCGATTGCAAGGTCAAGGTCGGTGCCCATGGCAGCCACGGGTCCATCGCGACCGTCACGCTTGCCGGGCTGCCGCCGGACCAGCGCGAAGCGGTTGCGGACGAAGTCCACACGCTGCTCGCGCCGTTCGTGATGCGGCATGAGGTGGTGCAGGCATAGGTGCTTGCGTTGGATTGTAGCCCGGATGAGCGGAGCGATATCCGGGGAAGCTACTGTCCCGGGTGTCGCTTTTGCTCACCCGAGCTACAGCAGCGTACGGGCGGCCTCAGCCCGCCGGCATTCGCGTCTCGACCAGACGCGCCCAGAATGACGCGCCGTGGCCCAGAATGTTGTCGTTGAAGACATAAGACGGATGGTGGCACTCGTTGCCGTCACCCATGCCGACCAGCACCATGGCGCCGGGGCGCGCCTCCAGCATGAACGAGAAGTCCTCCGCGCCCATCATGGGGATGAACTTGTCGTTGACGCGATCGGCGCCGACGATGTCGCGGGCGACGTCGGCGGCAAGGCCGGCCTCGCGGGCATGGTTCATCGTCACGGGATACATCCGCGTGTATTTGGTCTCGGCCGACCCGCCATAGGCGCGCGCGACGCTGTCGGCGACTTCGCCGATACGGCGCTCGACGAGATCGCGCACCTCGGGATCGAGCGTGCGCACGGTGCCGCCGAGCTCGGCGATCTCTGGGATGATGTTGAAGGCCGTGCCGGAGTGGAATTGCGTGATCGAGATGACCGCCGACTTCAGCGGATCGACGTTGCGCGCCACGATCGATTGCAGCGCATTGACGATCTGCGAGCCGATCAGCACGCTGTCGACGGATTTGTGCGGACCCGCGCCGGCGTGGCCGCCCTTGCCGTGCACCGTGATCTGGATGTTGTCGGAGGAGGCGAGCATCGCGCCGGGTGTGGTGGCGAAATGCCCTTCCGGCAGGTTCGGCATGTTGTGCATGCCGTAGACCTCCTGGATGTTCCAGCGCGTCATCAGCCCGTCCTCGACCATGGCCTTGCCGCCGCCACCGCCTTCCTCGGCGGGCTGGAAGATCAGGACCGCGGTGCCGTCGAAATTGCGCGTCTCGGTCAGGTACTTTGCGGCGCCGAGCAGCATCGCGGTGTGGCCGTCATGGCCGCAGGCATGCATCTTGCCGGGGACCTTTGAGGCGTAGGCGACGCCCGAGGTTTCCAGGATCGGCAGTGCGTCCATGTCGGCGCGCAGGCCGATGGTCTTTCCGGAAGCGGACTTTCGGCCGCGGACCACGCCGACCACGCCGGTGCGGCCGATACCCGTCACCACCTCGTCGCAGCCAAACTCGCGCAGCTTGTCGGCGACGATGCCGGCGGTGCGATGGACCTCGTAGAGCAGCTCCGGGTTCTCGTGGAAGTCATGGCGCCAGGCGGCCATTTCGTCTGAGAGGGCGGCAACGCGGTTGACGATGGGCATTGGGGGGATCCGTTTCTTGTTCGTAGGGCGGGTCAGCGTAGCGTAACCCGCCGCGATGCTGGGACGGAAGGCGGATTACGCTGCGCTCATCCGCCCTACGCGAAGTTGTCAGCTTTCCCCGAACACGCGCTTGAAGATCGTGTCGACGTGCTTGAGGTGATAGCCGAGGTCGAACTGCTCCTCGATCTCGGCGTCGGTGAGATATTTCTTCACCTCCGCGTCCTTCTTCAGGAGCTGGAGGAAGTCGCCTTCGCCGCGCCAGACCGGCATCGCATTGCGCTGCACGAGCTTGTAGGAATCCTCGCGGCTTGCGCCCTTCTGCGTCAGCGCCAGCAGCACGCGCTGCGAATGGACGAGGCCGCCGAGACGGTCGAGGTTCTTCTGCATGTTGGCGGGGTACACCAGCAGCTTCTCGATCAGGCCGGCGAGGCGCACCAGCGCGAAGTCGAGCGTCACGGTCGCATCGGGGCCCATCATGCGCTCGGCCGAGGAGTGCGAGATGTCGCGCTCGTGCCAGAGCACGACGTTCTCCAGCGCCGGCGTCACATAGGCCCGCACCATGCGCGACAGGCCGGTGAGATTCTCCGACAGCACCGGGTTGCGCTTGTGCGGCATCGCGGACGAACCCTTCTGCCCCTCGGAGAAGAACTCTTCGGCCTCCAGCACCTCGGTGCGCTGCATGTGGCGGATCTCCACCGCGATGCGCTCGACGGAAGAGGCGATCACGCCGAGCGTCGAGAAGTACATCGCGTGGCGGTCGCGCGGGATCACCTGGGTCGAGATCGGCTCGGGGACGAGGCCCATGGCTTTCGCGACGTGCTCTTCGACGCGCGGATCGATCTGCGCGAAGGTGCCGACCGCGCCCGAGATGGCGCAGGTCGCGACCTCCTTGCGCGCCGCGATCAGGCGCTCCTTGGCGCGCGTGAACTCGGCATAGGCATAAGCGAGCTTGAGGCCGAACGTCACCGGCTCGGCGTGGATGCCGTGGCTGCGGCCGATGGTCGGCGTCATCTTGTGCTCGAAGGCGCGCTTCTTCAGCGCGGCCAGCACCTTGTCGAGGTCGGCGAGCAAGAGGTCGGCGGCGCGAGTGAGCTGGACGTTGAGGCAGGTGTCGAGCACGTCCGAGGACGTCATGCCCTGGTGGACGAAGCGCGCCTCGGGGCCGACGATCTCGGCGAGGTGGGTGAGGAAGGCGATGACGTCGTGCTTGGTCTCGCGCTCGATCTCGTCGATGCGGGCGACGTCGAAAGTGGCGTTCTTGGCCTTGGCCCAGACCGTCTTGGCGGCCTCCTTGGGGATGGTCCCGAGTTCGGCGAGGGCGTCCGCCGCGTGCGCCTCGATCTCGAACCAGATCTTGAACCGGGTCTGCGGCTCCCAGATCGAGGCCATTTCGGGACGGGTATAGCGGGGGATCATGGGGCGGCTCCAGGAAGGTGGGCGGGCGGCCCAAGGAATGGTCCGAGGGGCAGGTCCGGCCGGAATGTTTTTTACGCCGTGATTTAACAGAGCAGGGAGGGCGAAACAAACGATCCGACCCCCGGAACGGGTTTGGGGAGGGCTAATCCACCGCTGGGGGCCGAGCTGGCCCGCCGGTGGTCAAAAATCTGCTGTCAATCACGGATCATTGACTGACAGATATTGAAATCTGTCAGCGAGACATGTATATCCGTTCTCGGACGCTCCGATTGGGCGTCCCGCGACAAGCCCGGAAAGCCCGACATCCAAAGCGGATCGGAGGGCAAATTGAAGAACGGGACCGCGGACGAATGGAGACTTAAGACGATGACGACCGAAATCCTCAATTTGACCGGCGTGATTGGGCATTGGCTCAATTTGCTGGTGGCGCGCCAGATCGCGGCGCAGGCTGCAAAACTGCCTCATTAAGGCATAGGCTTTCCGAGACGACCGGCCAGGGCGCTTCGGAAGCAGCCCTACTGCCGGGTAACTGAGCCCTGAACGGGAACATGGTGCTGGCATGAATGAAGCTGTTGTCTTGACGCCGGAGCGGATCCTCGAAGTGACCGAGGACGTGCTCAGGCGCTTTGGACTTGCCAAGGCCACCGTGGTCGACGTGGCCCGTGCGCTCGATGTAAGCCACGGCAGCGTCTATCGCCATTTCCCGAGCAAGGCCTCGCTGCGCGAGGCCGTTGCCAAACGCTGGCTGGACCGCATCGACGCGCCGTTGCGCCAGATCGCCGGGGAGCAGGGCCCGGCGCCGGCGAGGCTCGACCGCTGGCTGCGCACGCTGTTCGCCGCCAAGCGTTCGCGCGTGCTCGACGACCCCGAGATGTTCGAGACCTATCTGACGCTGGCGCGCGAGGCCTGCGCGGCCGTGAAGTGTCACAAGGACACCATGATCGACCAGATCGCGGCGATCCTGACCGACGGCGTGAAGCAGGGCGTGTTTGACGTGGCCGACACGAAGACCACAGCGCGTGCGATCTTCGATGCGACCGTCCGTTTCCATCATCCGGCCCATGCCGACGAGTGGAAGGACGCCGATCTCTCCGCGCGCGTCGATGCGACCCTGGCGCTGGTGCTGCGCGGATTGAAAGTCTGTTAGACCGCTGCTGCTGATCGTTACGCTGCGGCCGATCAACCTCTCGCCTTGTGAAGAAGTGCGCCGGTGCGAAGCGACGGCGAAGACGTTCGCGGGCTGAAAGCGCCGTCGGATGACGGTACGACCGGCGGGCTCTCCGGATAGGCATTGATGGCGATCTCGACGTCGTCCTTTGATCGCTTTCGGAGGCGCTCGAATGCCAGCTCCTGACCGAGCATGGGGCAGCGGAAATGGACGACAGCGGTATCCGGCAGGCGGCAGAGCTCGTCGATGAGCTCGCCCACCGTGATGATCGAGGGAGGGGCGACTGCTTTGTGATGACCCTTACTCATGACCTTTAACTCCTTCACTCTACTGCTAACCGGAACGGAATAGGCTCTGTTCCAATCAGCCCGGCAGATTGAGAAATTTCACGCCATTCGAAGGATTGCGGCAGTCCTGCTGCTAAATCCTCGTCAGCCCGCACGTCGCGGCGAGCCGCACCAGCTGCGCATCGGTGCGTGCGCCGGTCTTGGTCTTGATCAGGTAGTGATAGTTCTGCACCGTCTTTACACTGAGATTGAGATGCGTCGCGATCTGCTCGGTGGTGGCGCCGCCTGCGAACTGGCGCAAGATCTCGATCTCGCGTTCGCCCAGCTGATCCAGCACCGAACCCGACGACAGGCTGTCTTCAGCGAGGATATGCGCGATATCGTCGCTCATGGCGCGTTCGCCGCGCGCCACGCTGCGGATGGCGCCGACCACCGAGGACGGCTCGCTGCTCTTGGTGACGAAGCCGCTGGCGCCGGCGCCGAAGGCGGCTTTCACCAGCACGGCCTCGTTGTGCATGGTGAAGACCAGGATCCGCGCCCGCGGGCTGCGCGCGCGGATGTTGCGGATCGCCTCCAGCCCGCTCGCGCCCGGCATCGAGATGTCGAGCACGACGACGTCGGGGTCGTGCGCCTTGAACGCGCCATAGGCGTCCGCGGCATTGTCGGCTTCCGCCACGACGTGGAGGTCGTCCTGGCTCTCCAGCACGCGCCGGTAGCCCTGCCGGACGATCGGATGGTCGTCGACGAGCAGCACGGAGATGCCTGTTGCTGCCACCTCGCTCATGCCGGCCTCACGCAGCGAGCGGGATGGTGGCGGCAACGCTGAGGCCGCCGCGGGCCGGCAGGATCGAGAGCGTTCCCCCGGCCGCCGTGACGCGCTCGCGGATGCCGGTGAGGCCGAAGCCGGCCGATTGGGCGACGCGTTCCGCATCGCCACCGCCATCGTCCTCGACGCGGATCAGCAGCGCGTTGTCGTCGCCGGCCCGACGCTCGATGCGCAAGGTGATCTCGCGCGCCGCGCTGTGGCGCAACGCGTTGGTCAGGCATTCCTGGGCCACGCGATAGGCCGTGGTGGCGGCTGCTCCCCGCACGTTCGTCAGGTCGCCCCTGAGATCGAGCTGGATGGTTGGCCGCGCCGCGCTCTGCGAGCGCCAGCTGTCGACGAGATTGACGAGGCTCGCCTCGAGCCCGAGCTCCTCGGGCAGGGGATTGCGCAGGCGCTTCAGCGCATCGCGGAGCGAGGCCATCAAATGATGGGTGGCTTGCGAGATCATGCGCGCATCCTGTGCGATGCCGCTGTCGGTGTTTCCTTTCGCACTGGCCGTCTCGATCGTGTTGGCGAAGGCGAGGATAGCGGAGAGATTTTGCCCGAACTCGTCGTGCAGCTCGCGGGCGAGGGCGCGGCGCTCATCGTCGCGGATCTCGATCAGGCGCCGCGTCAGCGACGCGCGCTGCTCGGTGGCTTCCTCCAGGCGGGTGCCGAGCTCGCCGACGGCGTTGCCGATCATCGCCAGCTCCATCGAGCGGAAACGCGGCAGCCTGGTGCGATATTGGCCGCGCGCCATGCGCTGCAAGGCGGTCACGATCGCGCGCGCCGGGGCCAGCGCATGTGCGATCGCCAGCGATGCCAGCAGCGCGATCGCCGCGGCCATCAACAGCGCGACATCGATCACGTTGAGGATGTATTCCCAGGCGAGCGAGATCGCGGCCGCTGCGTCCGGCGTCGCGACCACGGTGCCGGCCGAAGCGGCGCGGGGACTGACCGGCCGAACCACCTCGGCGTGGCTGCCGAGGAAGAACGGCACGATCGATGCGAACCAGTGCGGCGGGGTCTTGCCGAGTCCCTCGCTCTGGCCGCAAAGCGGCTTTTCGAATGCGATGGCCGGCTGGAACTCGACGCAGACGCCCGGCGAAATCAGCTTCATCGTCTCCAATGTGCGCCATTCCGGAACTGGCAGAAGCTGCTCGCGCGTTCTGCTGCTGCGCAACAAGAACTCATGCCAGTACAAGGCCTGAAGGGCCTGCGCGACCCGCTGCGCGGAGGCCGCGGTCGCCCGGTCAACGCTGCGATAGGCGTCGATTGTGGCCCATACGGTCGCGGCTCCGAGGCAAAGCGCCACGATGAGCAGCAGACGGGCGACGAGCTGAAGCACGAGGCGCATGCGATCACCCTCAACGTTTGATAAGGTCAGCCTAACAACGCCGCCGCGCCTTGCCAATCGCAGGGTTCTGCACGATCGCAGTTCGGGCAAATTTCCCAAGCCGGATTGGGCATGGGTCTTTGGACCTGAGACGGCGGCTTTGATCTAATCGGGTGGAAATCTTGATGGGCCGATCGTTGCGGCCGAGGAGCGGTGCAGCATGAGTTCGATGACGATTGGACCGATCGCGCCTGTCACGACCGACCCATCCGAGCGCAGCGCGCTCCTGTTCTGGATGATTTTCACCGGGCTTTCGATCTTCGCCGTCGTGCTGCTGTGGCGGTTCGGCCTGATCCACCTGATGCTGACCTCGGACCGCACCTACATTTCGAGCGTCATCGCGGTGCTCTATATCCTGACCTGCGGCCACTGCTTCCTGCGCACGCGGGCGATCGCGCGGGAAGGCGCGGCGGCGCGGCGCTGCCGTGCGGCGCTCGCGGCGCCTGATGGCGGCAAGGTCCTCGATGCGCGTGCGACGGCGCTGCCGCGCGGGCTGGTGCGGGATCACATCGAAAGCCTGGTGACCAAGGCCGCCGCGCAGGATTATCGCCCGGTGGATCAGACGCTGCTGCTGCGAACGCTCGCCGATCGCCTGCGCGGCTCCAACGGATTCGGCGCCTTCGTTTCGGACACGCTGATGAAGCTCGGCCTGCTCGGCACCATCGTCGGTTTCATCATCATGCTGGCGCCGATCGCGGGGCTGGATGCCGCCGACAAGGTCGCGATGCGCTCCTCGATGGGACTAATGAGCGACGGCATGGCGGTCGCAATGTACACGACGCTTGCCGGTCTCGTCGGCTCGATCCTGGTCCGCATCCAGTATTACATGCTGGATGCCGCGACCCAGAAGGTGTTCTCCGACGCGGTGGTGCTGACCGAGACCTATGTGACGCCGGTGCTCGAGCGCAAAGGCGCCGGATCCCCGTCATGATGGATGATTTCGGTCTCTATCCGCGCGAGGAGCCGTTCGATCCGCTGGGCGTGATGCTGTTCAAGGCGCTCCAGGTGATCGCGTTTCTGTTCTTCCTGGCGCTGCTCGCGGTCTCTCCGGACGCCAAGGACGGCAAGATCGACTCCAAGGCGGAGTTCATCATCACGCTGGACTGGCCGGACAATCACCCCGACGATCTCGATCTGTTCGTGCAGGATCCCGCCGGCAACATCGCCTGGTACCGCCACCGCGAGGCCGGTTTCCTCACGCTCGACCGCGACGACCGCGGCGGGGCCAACGACTTCATCATGGTCGCCGGCAAGAAGATCGCCTCGCCGATCCGCGAGGAGATCGTGACGCTGCGCGGCATGATCCCCGGTGAATACACCGTCAACGTCTCGCATTTCGTCGCCACCACCGGCGAGCCCGTGACGGCGAATGTGAAGGTGCAGAAACTCAATCCGACAGCGCAGGTCGTGTTCGACAACAAGTTCACGCTCGACCACACCGGCGACGAGAAGACCGCGGTGCGATTCCGGCTCGACACGGAGGGCAAGGTCGTCGATGTGAGTCAGCGGCCGAAATCGCTGCTCGAGACGTTCCGCAGCAGCTGGCGCAACGGGGCCGATCTCGACCCGAGGACGGGTGTGAGCAGCAACGCCAAGAGGATACGCCGTGACTGATCTGCAAACGGTCATCCTCACGCTGTCGGTCGCCTACGCCGTGATCGGCGCGCTGCTGCTGGTCGTGCTGGTCTATGCGCGGCTGCACTGGTCGTTCAAGGCGGTCGCGGTGGTCGTGACCAGCGCCTTCTACGTCGTCAGCTTCACCGAGATGCGCGGCCTGCTCGGCTGGGCCAGTACCGACCGGCTGCCGACGACCTTCAAGCTGCTGAAGTCCCGCATCGTCGAGCCGCATTCGCTTCAGGGCGATCCCGGCTCGATCTATCTGTGGGTCGAGCAGCTCGACGAGGACAATCGTCCGAGCGGTATCCCGAGGGCCTTCCGCGTGCCCTACAACGATGGGCTCGCCGACAAGACCCATGCCGCGGAAAACGAAATCGCCCTGGGACATCCGCAAGGTGGTCGCGCCGCAGATTTCGGCGGCGGCGATGGCAGCCTCCTCGACATGGTCCGCGAATATGTGACGCCCAAGACGATCATGGAGACCACCGGCGGCGATTCCTCGACCGGCGAGTTCATCGCCCCGCCGGCCGGCGCACAAGGCGCCGTGTTCACCCCGCTGCCGCCGCCCCGAATGCCCCCGAAGGACGAGCAATAGGCTCTTCGCGATCGTCCGCGGGGGGCTGGTAATCGGCGCGGCGCTGGCGCATGTCTTGACCTCCCTCAATTTGGCCGTATCGGGCTTCAATAAGAATTGAAGGGTGGAGGGTGCGTGCTTCTTGCTGTCTTCTCGGATATCCACGGCAACAGGCAGGCCTTCGAGGCCTGCCTGAAGGTCGCGCGTGCGAAGGGCGCGGAGCGGTTCGTCCTGCTCGGCGATTTCGTCGGTTATGGCGCCGATCCCGAATGGGTGGTGGACACCGCGATGGAGCTCGTGGCCCAAGGTGCTATCGCGGTGCGCGGCAATCACGACCAGGCGGTCAACTCCTCGGCGGAGACTATGAATGCCGAGGCGCAGGTGGCAATCGAATGGACCCGCGGCCGGCTTGGCGCAGCGCAGCGCCGATTTCTGAGCGAGTTGCCGATGCTGGTCGAGGACAGCGACCGTCTGTTCGTGCATTCGGAAGCCTCTCACCCGCAGCGCTGGCACTATGTCCGCTCCACAGTGGACGCCGCCAAGAGCCTGATCGCGACACCCGCGCATGTCACGTTCTGCGGCCATATCCATCGCCCCGCGCTCTATTCGATGTCGGTGACGGCGAAGATGACGAGCTTCGTGCCGAAGACCGACGTCCCGGTGCAGCTTCTGCGCGGACGGCAATGGCTCGCCGTGCTCGGCTCGGTCGGCCAGCCCCGCGACAGCGATCCGTCGGCGGCCTTCGTCTTGTTCGACACCGAGTCCTGCCAGATCACCTATTGCCGCGCGCCCTACGACATCGCGACCGCGGCGAGCAGAATTCGCGACAACGGTCTGCCGCACTGGCTCGCCGACCGGCTGTCGCAGGGGCGCTAGAGGCCGATGCCGAAATCACTGGTCACAACAGGCGCGGTGATCGATGGCTACACCATCGGTGAATGCGTTCATGCCGGCGGGATGGCGACGCTGTGGACCGTCACCCATCCTGGCATCGACGTGCCGCTGCTGATGAAGATCCCGCGGGTCTCGGAGGGCGAGGACCCCGCCGCGATCGTCTCCTTCGAGATGGAGATGATGATCCTGCCGCGGCTCGCGGGTCCGCACGTCCCGACCTGCTTCGGCACCGGCGATTTCGCGCACCAGGCCTATGTCGTGATCGAGCGCATCGGCGGCACGACGCTCTACAAGCGGTTGCCTGAGCTCCCGCTGCCTTATGACGAGGCGCGGCAGCTCGTCGCCAGGATCGCAACCGCGCTGGCCGATCTGCACCGCCAGAACGTGATCCATCACGACATCAAGCCGAGCAGCATCATGTTCCGCGAGAGCGGCGAGGCGGTGCTGATCGACTACGGCCTGTCGCATCACAATCACTTGCCGGATCTGTTGCAGGAGGAGTTCCGCCTGCCTTACGGCACCGCGCCCTACATGGCGCCCGAGCGGCTGTCCGGGGTGCGCGACGATCCGCGCAGCGATCTGTTTTCGCTCGGCGTGCTGCTCTATTTCTTCACCACCGGCGAACGGCCGTTCGGCGAGGGCGAGACGCTGCGCGCGATGCGGCGCCGGCTGTGGCGCGATCCGCATCCGCCGCGAAGCTTGCGCGCCGACTATCCGCCCTGGCTGCAGGAGGTGGTGCTGCGGTGTCTCGAGATCGAGCCGGTGTGGCGCTATCCGACGGCGTCCCAGCTCGCCTTCGATCTCGCCCATCCCGATCAGGTCAAGCTCACAACGCGTGCGGAGCGGGTCAAGCGCGACCCGCTCAGCGTCGCCTGGCGTCGCCGCTTCAATCTGGGCGTCATGGCGCCGCGCGCGAAATCGGATGTCGCAGCGCAAATCGCATCGAGCCCGATCCTCGCTGTCGCGCTCGACACGGTGGAAGGCGCGCCGGAGCTCAACGAGGCGCTGCGCGTGACCACCGAGCGCATCCTCGCCACCTTGCCGTCAGCGCGCCTCGCTTGCGTCAACGTGCTCAAGCTGAACCGGATCGCGATCGACCGTACCCTGGACGAGCAGGGGTCCAACAAGCATATCGACCGTCTGGTCGCGCTGCGGCATTGGGCGACGCCGCTCAAATTGGATGAGAGCCGGCTGTCGGCTCATGTGCTGGAGGCGGTTGATCCCGCTGCGGCGATCCTGGAGTTCGCCGAGGTCAACCACGTCGACCACGTCATCATCGGCGCGCGGCAGGGCTCGTTCCGCCGCACGCTGCTCGGCAGCGTCTCGGCCAAGGTGGCCTCGGAAGCGGCCTGCACCGTCACGGTGGTGCGGCCGCCGCGGATGGCAGGGGATATCAGTGAGACCGACGCCGGCGAAGGGCCGGGATAGGCCCGCCGGCTTGAAGGGCGGTCAGGCCGCGTGGGCGGAATGAGCGACGCGCTTGCGGCGGATCGGCCAGGAGAATTGCGGGCCGGGCTCGCCGTGATCCGGGCTGCCGCCGAAATACTGGATGATCTCGCGGCAGGGCTCGCAATTGAACAGGTTACGCGACGCGGATGCCTTGGTCATTTCCTTCAGGCAGTTCGGGCAGTGCGGTTTCATGGAGTGGTCCGAAAAAAGGAAAGTCTCAGTGTCGGTGCTGCGAGGCAAACGAATGATCGGGGTCCGTCGTGTCGAGCGCGGCGTCGTCGTCCAGCCTGCTATCGGTGCTCTCGAGGCGGCCGAAGAAATAATCGAGGCCCGGATGTGGGCGCCGCGGGATCCGGCACCTGCGTTTCGGCTGACGCTTCACGAGTGCGATCTGCATGGCGCTCAGACCCGGCGACGGTGAAGGTGAATGATGCGGGCAGAAGCCTCGGCCTTCACCGGTCGCATCACGTAGAGGCTACGAGCCGCAATCGCTGCATTGAACGCCAACCACGACGCTACGCCAGTCCAAACCAGGGTCGTCGTCATGATGTCCTCCCGTCAAAAGCAGGCAGGACTCACTTGCGGTGATTTGCGCGAATCAGTGAAGTCCGGATGAGTACGGATCACCATTGCAATTTTAGATATTGGGCGCTGCAGCACCCGTAAAAGCCGCGGGATTTCGCCTCGTCCGCGTGCGCCGTTTGATCCGGCTCAAATCGCTTCGCCGCGGGCCCCGAGCGCCGCGTTGCGGATCGCGGCGATGTTGGTCCTGTAGGCCTCCTGCGTGCCGCCCCGGAATACGGATGTGCCGGCGACGAAGGCGTTGGCGCCGGCCGCGGCGAGCGCGCCGGCGACATCGGGGCCGACGCCGCCGTCGACCTCGATGTCGATCGGTCGTCCCGCCGTCATCGCGCGGATGTCGCGAATCTTTCCGATCGCGGAGGGAATGAAGGCCTGACCGCCGAAGCCGGGATTGACCGACATCACCAGCACGAGATCGACGAGATCGAGGACGTATTCGAGCGCGCTGACCGGCGTGCCCGGATTGAGCGAGACGCCGGCCTTCTTGCCGAGCGCGCGGATGGCCTGCAGCGAACGGTGCAAATGGGGACCAGCCTCCGCGTGCACGGTGATGTGGTCGCAGCCGGCCTTCGCAAAGGCCTCGAGATAGGGGTCGCAGGGCGAGATCATCAGATGCGCGTCGAACACCTTCTTGGTGTGGGGGCGCATCGCCTTGATGATGTCGGGGCCGTAGGAAATGTTCGGAACGAAATGGCCGTCCATCACGTCGAGATGGATCCAGTCGGCGCCGGCGGCATCCACGGCGCGCACCTCCTCGCCGAGCCTGGAGAAATCCGAAGCCAGAATCGAGGGTGCGATTGCCAGGGGGCGGGGGGCGAAGGCTTGGGTCATGGCGCGGTTTCCCGGAGGCGGGGGCGTGAAAGATGGCCTCGCCTAACATGGGCCTCCATGGCGGGCAATGCAGGGGAGACGTGCTTCCTGTGGGCGGAAAAATCTGCCGCGGCCGGCACGAATTGCCGGTGATCCCAGGCCGTCCAAAGCGCAACGGTCGCGGATATCATTGAGCTTTTTACGCTGGCACGACGCTTGCTGACGTCACCTGCAGAACATTGGCCGCGGCGTGCCGCATCGGTTGGAGTTGTGCAATGTTGTTTGCCCTTGGTGCCGTCGGTGCCGTGTCGAGCGCACTCGATGCGATTCAGACGCTGACGAACTCGAAATCGTCCGCCTCGACGCACAAGACGGGGTCAGCGCAGGGTGCAACCAATCCCTTCGCGATCGACAGCGGCAGCAGCAACACGACCAGCGGCGCGACCTCGTCGGTCAACTCGGGCAAATATCCGCAGATCGCGCCGGAGACGATGAACGCGTTGTTCGCCGCGCAAAGCCAGTCCTCGGACACCACCAGCACAGACAGCTCGACCTCGTCGACCTCCACGTCCTCGACGTCAACGAGCCGCGAGGCCGCGCTCAAGCACCTGTTCTCCCGGATCGACGGGGACGGCGACGGCAACATCACCAAGTCCGAGTTCGAGGACGCGCTGGGCGCCGGCGGAACCAACCTCGCGCAAGCCGACGACGTATTCTCCAAGCTGGACTCGAACGCGGACGGCAGCGTGAGCCTGGACGAGATGTCGAAGGCGCTGAAGAGCGGCCACCACGGCCACCATCACGCGCAAGGTGCCGACGGCTCGGGCGATGGATCGGATTCCTCGTCGAATTCCAAGGGCGGATCGACCTCCACGACGACGACCGCTGCCGACGGCTCGACCACGACGACCGTCACCTATGCCGACGGCTTCAAGATGTCGACGACGGTGCCGGGCGCCTCCAGCCCGCGCAATTCGGCTTACGATCTGTTCGCGCAGTTGATGCAGCAGCAAGGCGGCCAGGGGCAGGGCGCGTCGGCGGCTGCCGGTTCGTCGATGTCGATGAGCGTGTGAGCCGCCATCCGGGATCAGCCGGCATATTCGCGCGTGATGTCACGATAGGCATAGCGGTCACGGATTTCGTGGTTGAAGAACGCGCCCTTTGAGCGCGCGTCCCGGAACGCTGCGGCGACCTCGGGTGGAACGTCCTCGTAGACATAGGAGCGTCCGCTGACGAAGGTCACTTTCAGCTCCCGCGTGTCGGGGGCATAGCGAACGAAGCGGATTACGGATGACGGCATGGCGGTACACCTGAGGCCGCCAGGGTAATGCCGTCTCGGCCGTTTCGTTTCTAACCGAATCTGTCCTTCCACGCCGGCTGTGCCCCCGGGAACGGCAGCGCCGTCGCGCTGTACACGGCGCGGGCGATCGCGCGCGCGACCACGTTGGCGGCGACCGTACCGAGCTCGGTGAGGCCGACCAGCGGTTCGATCGGCTTCTCGCCGGTCGCCGCCGCAAACAGCACGTCGCCATCGGTCGGTGCGTGCACCGGATAGATGGCGCGGGCAAAGCCGGTGTGCGCGATCATCGCCAGACGCTTGGCCTGGGGTTTGGTCAGCACCGCGTCGGTGACGACGGCGCCGATGGTGGTGTTTTCGCGCGCGCTCGCCGCGGGACCGCCCTTGATGCGCATCCGGAGCATGTCGTCGGTGAATTTGTCGGGCAGGCCGCGCCCGCCGAACTCGCTGCCGACCTCGAACGGTGCCGCCCAGAACCACGGCCCGTTGCCGACGGTCACGCTGCCCACCGCGTTGACGGCGACGATCGCCGCGACCTTCACGCCGTCAGGTGTCGCCGCCGACGCCGAGCCGAGCCCGCCCTTGAACGTCGCGGTGGTGGCCCCCAAGCCGGCGCCGACGCTGCCGAGCGGGAAGTCGGTGCTGGCAGCGGCCGCGGCGGCGTAGCCAAGGTCGCGATAGGGCGAGAAGCGTCCCCAGGCCTTGTCGCCGCCGTTGAGCAGGTCGAACAGGATGGCCCCCGGCACGATCGGAATCAGCGCCTCGCGAACCCGATGGCCGCGCCCCTGCTCGGCGAGCCATGCCTGGATGCCGCCGCCGGCATCGAGACCGAAGGCCGAGCCGCCGGACAGGGCGATCGCGTCGACGCGCTCGACGGTGTTGGCGAGATCGAGCAGCGCATCCTCGCGCGTGCCGGGACCGCCGCCGCGCACGTCGATCGCCGCGACCGCGGGCTGGTCGAAGATGATTGCGGTCGTGCCGGTGGCGACTTTGGCATCCTCGGCATGGCCGACGCGGACCCCGGCAATGTCGGTGAGCAGATCCTTCAAGGTGGCCTCGCGCGCTGAAAGGAGTTCGCCTTGCGATAGCGCAGGGACGCCGCAGGCTCAACTCGCCAGCGCGGTCCTGAGCATCTTGGCGAGTTCGGACTTGCGGTAGGGCTTTGCCAGCAGCAGCACGCCGGAATCGAGCCGGCCGTGATGGACGATGGCATTCTCGGTGTAGCCCGAGGTGAACAACGTCTTCAGGTCGGGACGGCGGCGAGCGGCCTCGTCGGCGAGCTGACGGCCGTTCATGTTGCCGGGCATGATGATGTCGGTGAAGAGCAGGTCGATGGTCTTGTCGCTGTCGATGATGGTCAGGGCCTCCGCGCCGTTAGCGGCCTCGAGCGCGGTATAGCCGAGGCTCTTGACCTGGGTCACCACATATTGCCGCACCAGGGCGTCGTCCTCGACGATCAGGATCTTCTCGTTGCCGCCGGTGATGGGCGCGTTCTGCTGCGCCTCGAACTCGGTCTCCTGCACCCCGGTCGAGCGCGGCAGGTAGATCTTCACGCTCGTGCCGTGGCCTACCTCGCTGTAGATCTTGATGTGGCCGCCCGACTGCTTGACGAAACCGAACACCATGCTCAAGCCGAGACCGGTGCCCTTGCCGACCTCCTTGGTGGTGAAGAACGGGTCGAACACCCGGTCGATCAGGTCCGGCGGAATCCCGCTGCCGGTGTCGCTGACGGCAATCATCACGTAACTGCCGGCGACGACGTCGGGATTCATGCTGGCATAGCCGTCGTCGAGAAAGATGTTGCGGGTCTCCAGCACCAAGGTGCCGCCCTCGGGCATGGCGTCACGCGCGTTCAATGCGAGATTGAGGATCGCGGTGGATAGCTGGCCGGGATCGACCAGCGTCGGCCAGGCGTCCTCGGTGAGCTGCGGCATGATCGTGATCTGCTCGCCCAGCGTCGGATGCAGCAGCTTGGCGGCTTCGAGCGCCAGCGCGTTGACGTCGATCTCGCGGGGCTGGAGCGGCTGCTTGCGGGCGAAGGCCAGCAGATGCTTGGTTAGCTGGGCGCCGCGCTCGGCGGCGTCATCGATCAGCTTGGTGATTGCAGCCAGCTCTGGGCGGTCGGCAACCGCGTCGGCCAGGATGCCGATCGTGCCGGTGATGACGGTCAGCACGTTGTTGAAGTCGTGCGCGACGCCGCCGGTCAGCTGGCCGATGGAGTCCATCTTCTGGACCTGCCGGAACTGGGCTTCGGCGGCCTGCTTCTCCGTGAGGTCCCGGCCGATGAAGAAATGGCGCTTCACCGGCTCGGACCAGGTGCCCATCCAGTTCAGCGTGACCTCGTGACCGTCGTAATGATAGTAGCGCGCCTCGAAGCTGCGCTTGACCGCGCCGCGCCGTGCCGCCCGCATCTCGTCGCGCGTCCTCTCGAGGTCGTCAGGGTGGATGAACTCGGTCGCGCTGTGCCCGATCATGTCGTCCGGGCTGAAGCCGAGAATGTCCTTCACGCTCGGGCTGACCTGGATGAAATTGCCGAAACCATCGGTGACCAGGATCAGGTCCTGCGACGTCTCGAAGATGCGCTGGCGCTCCTCGGTCTCGCGGCGCAGCTTCTCGCGCGCCTGTTTCTCCTCCGTGATGTCATGGGCGATCTTGGAGGCCCCGATGATCTCTCCGTTGTCCGATCTCAAGGGTGATACGTTCAGGACGACGTCGAGCGCGCGGCCATCCTTTCGAATCCGCACCGTCTCGTGCTGGGCGATCGATTCATTGCCGGCGATCTGGTTGAGGATGCTCCTGACTTCGCCTTTTCGGTCCGGCGGCACGATGATGTCGATCGACCTGCCGACGGCCTCCGCGGCGGAATAGCCGAACAGATGCTCGGCGGCCTTATTCCAGCCGGTGATGATGCCGTCGAGCGTCTTCGTGATGATGGCATCGTTGGAGGATTCGACGACGGCGCCGTACAGGGCGAGGCGCTTGCCGTAATAGTCGCGTTCCGACGCCGATTGCTGGCGCAGCCTGCCGACGAGGCCGACGGTGTGCACCTGAAGGCGGACGTTCTCGATCAGCAGCACCGCGAGCACGAAGCTCGACGCGCAGAGGCCATAGAGGCGGCCGGCGTAGAAACCGAGATCGAAGCGCGCGACGTTGACGATCGCGGACAGCGCGATGTCGAACAGCCATGCGCACATCACGACCATGAGCCAGACGTCGATCACCGAATGCGGGCGGCGGAACCAGAGCGATACGAGCGCGGCGAAGCTCAGCGACCACACGAAGGAGACGACGCCGATCATGGTCGGTGTGTAACGGCCGTCGCGGAGCAGAACCGGCAACAAATCGTGCTGGGCGGTGACGATCCAGGCGAAGGCGCCCATGGTCGCGACGACGCCGAGCACGGTCGCGTAGATCGCGGTGCTGGTCGGGCCCTGGATCCTGGGGCCGCCGTCCTGTTCCTTCAGCCAGGCATAGCCCAGCACGAACAACGGGAAGACGCCGTGCCAGATCATATAGAGCCAGACCGTGGTCTGGCTGCCCGCGCCAAACAGCCCGGTCGGCGTGAACAGGCCGGGGAAGGTGAGGGCATGGACCAGCGCTGCCGCGGCGGTGAACAGGTAGCCGGTCGACAGCCACAGCAGGGCGCGGGTCCGCACCACCGAAAACTGCGACAGCAGCAGCACGGCCGTGATGATGTCGCTGACGGCCAGCGCCGATTGATAGCTCGCGACAAAGGCCGGGACCGGCGGCAGCGGGATACCTGCGAACGGAACGGCCAATGCGAACAGGATCGAGGAGATGCCGACGATCCACAAAGCCGCGGTCCGGTCGGTCGACGCGGCCGGCAGAGTCGAAAGAAATGTGCTTCGGTCGATCGCAGGCGCGTTCATCTCGTGCAGACCCGTTTTGAGCATCTCCGCAGTTCCAAGATCGGCAGTCCTGACCTCCTACGGTAGCCCGTTCCGGGCGCGTGTCGTGAACTGATACCGCGACGACTCAACCGAAGGTTACAGCTTACTTAATTTGAGGGGGAACGCGGAATGGGGACCAGGTAAGATGCGCTTTACTGGGTGGTGTCATAATGCCCTGCCACGGTGCCGGGTTCCAGGTTTGAATCATATCATTTGATCGATCTGCGGGAGTTGTTCCCATGCCTCGCGTTCTCATCATCGACGACCAGAAGGACGTCCGCGCGATGGTCGCGATCGTGCTTCGGGTCAACCATTACGAGGTTGCCGAGGCCGGAAGCGGTGCGGCCGGGCTGAAAACCTTCGCAGAAGGCCGCTTTGACGCGGTGATCGTCGATATTTTCCTCGGCGATATCAGCGGTGTCGACGTCATTGCGACCCTGCGCGAGCGCGCACCGGGGCTTCCCGTCGTTGCCGTGTCCGGAATGACGGCGCTGGATTTCATGGAGCAGTCGCCCCACCTGGCCAGCGTGATTTGCCTGCAGAAGCCGTTTCGTCCGAACGACCTCCTGCAGGCGCTTCGCAAGGCCCAGGCCGCGGCCGCCGGCGAGCTGCCCGCGGCCGTTTGATCCTGCCACAAAGAAAACGCCCCGGGGCAAGCCGGGGCGTGACGATGATCGCATGGCGGGATTTGAGTCCCGGAGCCGCGCTCAGGTGCCGTTGCCCTTGATCTCGGAGTAGCCGCCCTTGGCGTCCCATTTGTAGACGACGTAGTCGATCTGCTTGATGTCGCCCTTGGCGTCATACTCGATCGGGCCGATCACGGTGTCCCACTTGCCGGCCTTCATCGCCTCCATGACCTTCTTGGCGTCGGTGGTGCCGGCCTTCTTGGCCGCCTGCGACCAGACCTGCATCGCCGCATAGGTGTAGAGGGTGTAGCCCTCCGGATCGATGTTCTTGGCCTTGAAGGCGTCGACGATCTTCTTGGCGGTCGGCTTGTTGCGCGGATCGGGGCCGAAGGTGAACAGGGTGCCTTCGCCGGCGGGGCCGGTGATCGAGGCGTACTCCTTGTCGGCGAGCGCGTCGCCGGCCATCAGCACGGTCTTGAGGCCCTGGTCGCGCATCTGACGCAGGATCAGGCCGCTCTCCTGGTGGTAACCCCCGACATAGACGAGGTCGATGTTGTCGCGCTTCAGGCGCGAGACGATCGCGTTGAAGTCCTTGTCGCCCTTGTTGTAGGACTCGTACATCTTCTCGGTGACGCCCGCCTTGTTGAGCGCCTTCTTGGTCTCGTCGGCAAGACCCTTGCCGTAGGTGGTCTTGTCGTTGAGGATCGCGATGTTCTTGCCCTTGTAGTTCTTGGCGATGTACTGCGCCGCGATCAGGCCTTGCTGGTCGTCTCGGCCGCAGACGCGTGCCACGTTCCACAGCTTGCGCTCGGTGAAGAGCGGGTTGGTCGAGGCGGGGGTGATCTGCAGGACGTTGCCGTCCGCATAGGCCTCCGAGGCGGGGATCGACGACGAGGAGCAATAGTGCCCGGCGACGAAGGGCATCTTGGCGCCGGCGATCTTTTCGGCGATCGAGCGCGCCTGCTTCGGGTCGCACGCGTCGTCTTCGACGGACAGCGCGAGCTTCTTGCCGTTGACGCCGCCGGCGGCATTGATATCGGCCACGGCCATTTCGGCGCCGTTCTTCATCTGGCGGCCGAAGGCGGACTCGCCGCCGGTCATCGGGCCTGCGACTGCGACGGTGACATCCTGCGCGAATGCCGCGCTCGACAGCGCGATCGACACGCCGAATGCCAGACCGATGAGCTTCAGTGATTTCATGAGATACCTCGCGGGTGGTCGCCTGTGGACGTTGCCGGGCATGCCCGGTTCAAACCGGCGCCATTCTTGAATGAATCTCAGGAGAAGTCACCGGCAAAATACGGGCATTGGCGTAGATATCTCGCCGCATTCGGCCGCACGCCGGCTGGCTTGTGGTTCGGTCAGCCGTGCCGGCCGCCCTCCAGATAGGCGGCGCGAATCTCGGGGCGCTGCAACAATTCGGCGCCGGTGCCGGCCAGCGTGATCAGGCCATTGACCATGACATAGCCGCGATGGGCGAGCTTGAGGGCATGGTTGGCGTTCTGCTCGACGATCAGGACGGTGAGGCCGTCCTGGCGGTTCAGGGTACGGATCGCATCGAAGATCTGGCGCGCGATCAGCGGCGCGAGGCCCAGCGAGGGCTCGTCGAGCAGCAGCAGGCGAGGACGGCTCATCAAGGCGCGGCCGATCGCCAGCATCTGCTGCTCGCCGCCGGACAGGGTTCCGCCGCGCTGGGCGTAGCGTTCCTTCAGCCGCGGAAACAGCGTGAAGACACGCTGGAGCGTGGCCTCGCGTTCGGTCTCGGTGCATTCGGTGGCGTCCGCCCCCATCTGGAGGTTTTCCGCCACGCTCATGCGCGGGAAGATGCGGCGGCCCTCCGGGGATTGGGCGATGCGCAAATGCGCGATCGCGTGCGTGGGGACGTCGGTGATGTCGCGGCCTTCATACAGGATCTGGCCGGCGCGGGCGCGCGGCTTGCCGAAGATCGTCATCATCAGCGTCGACTTGCCGGCGCCGTTGGCGCCGATCAGGGCCACGATCTCGCCGGCATTGATCTCGACGTCGACGCCCTTCAGCGCCTCGATCTTGCCGTAGGCGGCGCGCAAGCCGCGGATCACGAGCAGAGGAGAGGGTGCCGGCGTCACGAGCCGCCCTCCATCACAGCAGCCGCCTCTTCCTCGTCGGCGCCGAGATAGGCGGCGATCACCTTGGGATCGTCGCGAATCTCGCGCGGCGTGCCTTCCGCGATCTTGACGCCATGGTCCATCACCACGATGTGGTCGGAGATCTCCATCACGACCGACATATCGTGCTCGATCAGGAGGATCGAGGTGCCGAGTTCATCGCGGATCGAGAGCAGGAGCTCGCTCAAGGCCGCGCTCTCGCGCGCGTTGAGGCCGGCGGCTGGCTCGTCCAGGCACAGAAGCGCGGGCTCGGTGCACATGGCGCGCGCGATCTCGAGCCGGCGCTGGTCGCCATAGGCGAAATTGCCGGCGGCATCGTCGGCACGGTCGAGCAGGTTGACCCTCTTGAGCCAGTCGATGGCGAGGTCGATGGCGCGTTTTTCGGCGTCACGGTAAGTAGGAACGCCGAGGAGACCGAGGAGAGTGAATCCGGAGGCGCGCATCAGCGCGTTATGCTGCGCCACCATCAGATTTTCCAGCGCAGTCATGCCGGGAAACAGCCTGATGTTCTGGAAGGTGCGGGCGACCTTGGCCTGCTTGGCAATGCGGAAATCATTCAGCCGCTCCAGCGCGACCGTCCTGCCGTCGTCATGGGTGAGGTGGATGGCGCCGCCGCTGGGCTTGTAGAAGCCGGTGATGCAGTTGAACACGGTGGTCTTGCCGGCGCCGTTCGGTCCGATCAGGGCAGTGATCTTCTTGCGCGCCGCCGAGAATGACAGGTCCTGCACGGCGACGATGCCGCCGAAGCGCATGGTGAGCCGGTCGACGTCGAGAATCTTGTCGTCGCTCATCCGTGACCTTCCTTGACGAGGTCGGAAGAGATCGCGTGCGCCTTGGTGAGATAGACGGTCGGGGCGCGATGGCCGACCAGGCCACGCGGCCGCCAGATCATGATCAGCACCATGGCCATGCCGAACACCAGCATGCGATAGGTTTCGAGGCTGCGGAACAGCTCGAAGCCGCCGATCATGGCGAGCGCGGACAGCGCGACGCCGAGCTGCGAGCCCATGCCGCCGAGCACGACGATGGCGAGCACCAGCGCCGATTCCTGGAAGGTGAAGGATTCCGGGCTGATGAAGCCCTGGCGAGTGGCGAAGAACGCGCCGGCAAAGCCGCCGAACATCGCACCCGTCGCGAACGCCGTGAGCTTGGTGGTCGTGGTGTTGATGCCGAGCGCGCGGCAGGCGACCTCGTCCTCGCGCAAGGCTTCCCAGGCGCGCCCGATCGGCAGGCGGCGCAGGCGGATCGTCGCCCAGTTGGTGAGCAGCGCAAGCGCCAGGATCAGATAGAACAGGAAGACGATGCGGTGCGTCGGCGAATATTCGATGCCGAGCTTGGCGGCGAGGCCGTCATCGCTGTTGTCGAGCGGGATGCCGAAGAAGGTGGGGCGGGGAATGCCGGAGACGCCGTTGGGGCCGCCGGTGAGATCCTGCCAGTTGATGATGACGAGGCGGATGATCTCGCCAAAGGCGAGCGTCACGATGGCGAGATAGTCGCCGCGCAGGCGCAGCACGGGGAAGCCGAGCAGGACGCCCCAGAACGCCGCGAGGATGCCGGCGAGCGGCAGGCAGATCCAGAACGACCAGCCGAAATTGGTCGCAAGCAGCCCGTAGGAATAGGCGCCGACCGCATAAAAGGCGACGTAGCCGAGATCGAGCAGGCCCGCGAGCCCGACCACGACGTTCAACCCCCAGCCCAGCATGACATAGGTGAGCACGAGGATCGCAAGGTCGAGGATGTAGCGCTGGTTATAGAAGATCACCGGCACCAGCAGCGTGAAGATCAAAAGCGCCGGAGCGAGGTAGCGGCCGATGAACGACATGCCGTTCGAGACCGCCGGTGGCACCAGTTTCTCGGCGCCGGTCGGGCCGATCCATTGCCGCAGCACCTCGATGACGATCGAGCCGCCGAACACCGCAGCGACGAGGGACGCGAGCTCGCCGAAGCGCGTCCAATAAGTGAGCTGGCCGGAGGTACCCGCCTCGGTGCGGATGCCGACCATCAACGAGAACAGCACCAGCGCGACCAGCGCGTTGACCAAAGCCGTCTTCAGGATGGCGGGGATGCCAGATTTGGCCTTCATGGGTGAGGAAGCTGCCACGCGCGACCGTCAGACTTTTTCGACTTCGGGACGACCGAGCAAGCCGGTCGGCATGAAGATCAGCACGACGATCAGGATCGAGAACGCCGCGACGTCCTTGTATTCGACCGAGAAATAGGCCGACCAGAACGTCTCGATCAGGCCGATCGCAAGGCCGCCGAGCATGGCGCCGGGCAGCGAGCCGATGCCGCCGAGCACGGCGGCGGTGAACGCCTTGATGCCCGCGACGAAGCCCATGAAGAAATCGACGAGGCCGTAATAGAGCAGGTACATCAGGCCCGCGACCGCGGCGAGCGCGGCACCGATCACGAAAGTCATGGAGATGGTGCGGTCGACGTCGACCCCGAGCAGCGCCGCCATGGTCTGGTCCTGCTCGCAGGCGCGCATGTCGCGCCCGAGCCGGGTGCGCGACACCAGCCAGGTGAAGAGGGCCAGCAGCACGATGGTGGTGACGACCACCATGATCTGGATGTTGGAGAGCTGGATCACGAAGCCGTCCGTGCTCTCGTGCAGGGTGTAGCCGCCGGTGATGAAGGGCGGGATCGGCTTGACGCGCGCGCCCTGCGCCACTTGCGAATAATTGGTCAGCACGAAGGACATTCCGATCGCCGACAGCATCGGGGCGAGGCGAAAGGAATGGCGCAGCGGCCGGTAGGCGATGCGCTCGATGGTCCAGCCATAAAGCGCGGTGATCGCCATCGAGACGAGCAGCACGACGAGCAGGATCAGCGGTATCGCGGTCAACCCGAGCGAGATCAGGATCAGGAAGGTGATCAAGGCAATGAAGCCGCCGATCATGAAGACGTCGCCATGGGCGAAGTTGATCATGCCGACGATGCCATAGACCATCGTATAGCCGATGGCGATCAGGCCGTAGATCGAGCCCAGGACGAGACCGTTGATGAGCTGCTGGGTGAAATAATCCATGGGCTGCCGTACCAAACCTGACGCGGGCTCAAGGTGAGCTCTGAGGAGAGTGGGTTGGAGTGTGGTTTGAGCGTGTTTTTATTGGGCCCCGGCAGCCCCTCAGCGTTCTTGCCGTTTTGTAACAGGAGGGAACTGACGGCTGCAACAACTCACGCGACGGCAGGAGATCTTGTACAGAGGTGATTTGGAGCTCGGGTTCCGCAGCTGCGAGGAACTGGGTTCCGCAGAGCAACCAATATGGCCGCCGGCCGTTGTCTCGGCTCTGACGTCCAACAAGGGAGTTCCCCGAATGACGAAGCAGCAGAACCAGAATCCGGGTCAGCAGAGTCAGAACCCCGGCCAGCAGCGCCCCGGGCAGCAGCAGGGCGGTGGTCAGAAACCCGGACAGCAGCAGCAGAACGACCCGATGCGCCAGGGCGATCGGCCCGGCCAGCAGCAGGGCGGCCAGCGCGACCAGGAATAGCGAGTTTGGGAGCCGAGGAGTAGAGAGGGCCCCGCCGGAAGGCGGGGCCTTTTTTTTTCGGGTCAAGCGCTTGTCCGCGTCCTTCCGGGACGGTGCGTTGGCGCCAGACCTGGAATCTCGAGATTCCGGGTTCGGTTTTGCGAGCCCGCCCCGGAATTACGATCGCGAGGGCAGTTAAGGTAAACAAAGGGTTTAAATTGCCGCCACAGTCTGATGCGAGTTAGCTCCCCGCAAAGCCTTCGGTCGAAGGCGAACGGCAGGCGAAGCGGGAAGCGGCTATGTTCGGGAATTGGCGGATCGGCTCGGTCAACGGCGCGCTGCTGGCGGCCTATTTCATCCCAGCCTGGGCGCTTGTCGCCTTCAACATCATCATCGCACCCGTGCATGGCCTCTACGAACGGCCGAGCGTCGCGGTTGCGCTGTACCTGAGCGACCATCTCCAGATGGCCGGCATGGACACGGTGCGCGCCGCGTGGCTGCTTGCGCTGGGCCGGCTGACGGTCGTGGCGTTCTTTGCGATCTATCTCGTGCTGCTCTGCATTCCTCGCATCCGCAGGAATGGCGGCAGCGACGAGGCGCTCGGCATTGCCCTGGCGATCGGCAGCCTGATCTCGTTCGCCAGCATGGTCATGGCCTCGAAGGTCGGCGAGATGGCCGCGCTCCGGCTGCATGCCACCGAGCTGCTGCTCCTGCTCGGCGCCGCCATCGTGGTGGTGATCGAACGGCCCGAGACCGCGCCCAAGACGGTCCACAAGGCGGTTCAAGAGACCGCCGCGATCGCAGCTCCCCTAGGCTTTGAGCAGGCCGAGCTCCTGCACAATCGCTGAGGCTTCCTTGACGGCGTGGTTCACTGCCGGCACGCCGCAATAGATCGCCTGCTGCAGCAGGATTTCCTTGATGTCGTCGGGCGTGAAGCCGCCTTCGGCGAGCGCCGCGCGCACGTGCAGGCGGAATTCGTCCCATTGGCCGAGCGCAACCATGGTGCCGATCACCAGCACCCGCCGCGTGCGCTCGTCGAAATGCGGCCGCGTCCAGATCTCGCCCCAGGCGTAGCGCGTGATCATGTCCTGGAAATCGGTGTTGAAGGCGTTGCGGTTCGCGATCGACTTGTCGACCCAGGCATTGCCCAGCACCTTGCGGCGAACGTTCATGCCGGCATCGCGGCGCTTCTGGTCGTCCATTCTGTCCTCCGGGATGACGAAGATGGTGGCTAGCGCTGCGTCAAGAATCCCACCACCGCATCCGTGAATGCGTGCGGCTGCTCGATGTTGGAAATATGTGCGGCGTCGATGATGGTCATGCTCGCGCCGGGGATCTTCGAGCGGATCAATTCACCTGCCGAGATCGGCGTCGCCATGTCGTGGCGGCCGGCGATCACCAGCGTCGGACTCTTGATCTTGGGAAGCAGCTCGCGCTGGTCCAGCGTCGACAGCGCTTCGCAGCAGGCGAGATAACCTTCGACCGGCGAGGCGAGCAGCATCGATTTCATCCTGGCGGTGATGTCGGGCTCGCGCTCGCGAAAATCCTGCGTCAGCCACCCCGCGATCACGGCATCGGCGACCGCGGCGATGCCGCCCTTCTTCACGGCGTCGATGCGTTCCAGCCATTTGGTCGGCTCGGCATAATAGCAGGAGGTGTTGGCGAGGATGAGCTTGCCGAAGCGCTCTGGCGCGTTCGCGCCCAGCCACTGCCCGACCATACCGCCCATCGACAGGCCGCACCAATGCACCTTCTCGATGTTGAGGTCGTCGAGGATCGCGAGCACGTCGCGGCCGAAGCGCTCCATCGTATAGGGGCCGGGCGGAACGTTGGACTTGCCATGGCCGCGGCGGTCATAGCGAATGACGCGGAACACCTGTGTCAGCGCCTTCATCTGCGGCTCCCACATCTGCAGCGTGCAGCCGAGCGAGTTGGAGAGCATCAAGGTCGGCCCGCCGTCGCGGCCCTCGACGGAGACGTTGAGCAGGCATCCGTCGGCATCGATCATGGGCATGCGGCGTCTCCGTCGTATCTTGCAGTTCTTATTCGCGGTCGAGGCTGTCGAGCAGCCGGTCGATCAGGGCTTGGGAGGCCCCTTGATAGGCCATCGGCTCGAACAATGCCGCAATTTTTTCCGGCGAAAGCTGCGCGGTGACTAGCGAATCGGCCAACAGCACCTCGCGCAGATGCTTCTTCTCGGCGACCGCGCGCTTGCTGGCGGCCTCGACGAGATGATGCGCATCGCTCTTGCCGATCGTCTCGGCCAGCGCAAAGGTGATCGCTTCCGCCATGATCAGCCCGTGCGTCGCATCGAGATTGCTGCGCATGCGCGCGGCATCGACGTCCAATCCCTCCGCGATGTCGACGATGGCGGCAAGCGCCCCGGAGGTGACCAGCATCAATTGCGGCAGCGTCGGCCACTCCGCGTGCCAGGGACCGGCGCTGCGCTCGTGGTCCTGCACTTGAGCCGCGAAGATCGTGGCGGCAAGCTGCGGAGCCATGGTGGCGGCGCCCAGCGCGCTTGCGGCGGCGACCGGGTTGCGCTTGTGCGGCATGGTCGAGGAGCCGCCGCGGCCTTCGCCGGCCGGTTCGAATGCTTCGGCGACATCGGTCTGCATCATCAGCGAGACGTCGCGCGCGATCTTGCCGCAGCTTCCCGCCAGAATGGCGAAGCAGGACGCGGCCTCCGCGATCCGGTCGCGATGGGTGTGCCAGGGCGCTTCCGGCAGCGGCAGGTCGAGCTCGTGCGCGAGGCGTTCCGCTACCGCAAGGCCCTTGTCGCCGAGGGCCGCGAGCGTGCCGGCCGCGCCGCCGAATTGCAGCGCGAGGCCCTCGCGGCGCAGCCGCCGCAGGCGGCAGCGGGCGCGGGCGAGGCTCGAAGCATATTCTGCGGCCTTCAGGCCGAACGGCATCGGCAGTGCGTGCTGGAGCCAGGTCCGTGCCACCATCGCGGTATTGCGATGGCTGCGCGCCAGGGCGGCAAAGCCCTTGATGGCGCGGCTGAGGTCGGCGTCCAGCGCATCGATGCCGGCGCGAAGCGTGAGCATGGTCGCGGTGTCGATGACATCCTGGCTGGTCGCACCCCAATGCACATAGCGCGCGGCCTCCTTGTCGGCCTTGCCGACATTGGCCGTCAGGGTCTTGACCAGGGGAATCGCGAGATTGCCCGATCGCGTCGCGGCCTCCGCCAGTGCGGCCATGTCAATGGAATCGGCCTTGCACGCGGCCTCGATCGGGCCGACGGCGGATGCCGGAATCACGTCCGTGGCGGCCTCGGCGCGGGCCAGGGCTGCCTCGAAATCAAGCATGTTCTGCAGGGTCGACCGGTCGTCGCAGACGGCGCGCATGGCGGCGCTCGACAGCATCGGTGCGAGCAGGGGGGAGAGGGATGTGCTCATATTGCGCGCGACCTAATCATCATGGCCCGGCTGTGCCAATCCCCCACCGCCCGCACACGTCTTTTTGCAGTTGCGAATATGCATTGCACGTGACCGGGCACCGGCCTTTCCTTTGCCGCGTCCCTGCGTTACTTGATCAGCACTATAGTTACGCGATCCGGGAGGCACCCTCATGGCCATGACGATGAACGGCGAAGTCCAGCTTGCGGCGTCGCGCGAGGCCGTGTGGGCCAAGCTCAACGATCCCGAGGTGCTGAAGGCCTGCATCCCCGGCTGCGAGGAGCTCGAGAAGACCGACGACGGCGGCTTTCGCGCAACGGCGAAAATGAAGGTCGGCCCGGTGTCGGCGCGTTTCAAGGGCAAGGTCACGCTGTCCGATCTCGACCCGCCGAACGGCTACAAGATTTCGGGTGAGGGCGAGGGCGGCGTTGCCGGCTTCGCCAAGGGTGGCGCGGTGGTCAAGCTGGCGGAGAAGGACGGCGGCACGCTGCTTTCCTACGAGGTCGAGGCACAGATCGGCGGCAAGTTGGCGCAGCTCGGCCAGCGCCTCATCAACGGCGCCGCCAAGAAGCTCGCCGACGAGTTTTTCGCGAACTTCGCCAAGGCCGTACAGAGCTGAAGGTCATCGCCTTCGGCATGGCGGCTTGCGCCCTGGGCGATGTTGCCCCGGGGCATAATGGCCCATATGATGGGTTGGAATAATTATAAGAACCGCTTCGATGGGACCCGTCGGGGCGCTGATAGAGAGTGCTTATGGCAAAAATCTCCCTCATCGTGAACGGCAATCCTGTTACGGCCAACGTCGATCCCCGCACCCTGTTGGTGCAGTTCCTGCGCGAAAATCTGCGCCTGACCGGCACCCATGTCGGCTGCGACACCTCGCAGTGCGGCGCCTGCGTCGTGCATCTCGACGGCAAGGCCGTGAAGTCCTGCACCACGCTCGCGGTGATGGCCGACGGCCACGAGGTCAAGACGATCGAGGGGCTGGCCGCCGACGGCGCGCCGCTGCATCCGATGCAGGAAGCCTTCCGCGAGCACCACGGCCTGCAATGCGGCTTCTGCACGCCGGGCATGATCATGACCGCGATCGACATCGTGCATCGCAAGGGCCACGAGCTCGACGACCATACGATCCGGGAAGAGCTGGAAGGCAATCTCTGCCGCTGCACCGGCTACCAGAACATCGTCGCCTCGATCTCCGCCGGCGCCAAGGCGATGGCCAAATCCGACCTCGCGTAACGCGCATCCCGCGATCAGGACATTCAGATGTACGAATTCAAATACCATCGCCCCGGGACCGTGCGGCAGGCCGCCAACCTCCTGGTGAAGAACGAAGACGCCAAGGTGATCGCCGGCGGCCACACGCTGATTCCCGTCATGAAGCAGCGCCTGGCGAGCCCGCCGCATCTGGTCGACCTCTCCCACATCGAGGGGCTCAACACGATCGAGATGAAGGGCCGTTCGCTGGTGATCGGCGCCACCGCCAGGCACGCCGAGGTCGCGACCTCCGCGATCGTCGGCGAGGCGATCCCGGCGCTGGCCAATCTCGCGAGCCAGATCGGCGACCCCGCCGTGCGCCACAAGGGCACGATCGGCGGCTCGCTCGCCAACAACGATCCGACCGCGGACTATCCGGCTGCCGTGCTCGCGCTGGGCGCGACCATCGTCACCAACAAGCGCCGCCTCAAGGCCGAAGAGTTTTTCCAGGGCCTGTTCACGACCGCGCTCGAAGCCGACGAGATCATCACCAAGGTGATGTTCCCGCTGCCGAAGAAGGCGGCCTACATCAAGTTCCGCAACCAGGCCTCGCGTTATGCGCTGGTCGGCGTGTTCGTGGCACGGCGTCCGTCGGACGTGCGGGTGGCCGTGACCGGCGCCGGGTCCGAAGGCGTGTTCCGCGTCGAGGCGTTTGAGGAAGCCCTCAAGAAGCGCTTCGCGTCGAAGGCGATTGAAGGCATCGCGGTGCCGGCGGAAGGTCTCAACAGCGACATCCACGGCAGTGCCGAATACCGCGCGCATCTCATCGGTGTGCTGACGCGGCGCGCGCTCGATGCCGCCAACGCCAAGGAGTGAGGTGATCTCACGCCTCGGCCCAAACTTGTCCCCGGTGAGGGCTTAGCGAGACTGGCTATTTCATGACTTCAGCGGCCAACACTTCCGGGGCCAATACTTCAGTTGTATTGCCGGCATCGGTCGATGCGATGCTCGAACTCCTGACCTCGCGCGGCTATCTCGCCGAGCGATCGCTGGCGACGGTGACGTACCTCTCGCTGCGCATGGGCCGGCCGCTGTTCCTGGAAGGCGAGGCCGGCGTCGGCAAGACGGAGATCGCCAAGGTGCTCTCGGCGGCGCTGGGGCGGAAACTGATCCGTCTGCAATGCTACGAAGGCCTCGACGTCTCCTCGGCGGTCTATGAGTGGAATAGCGCCGCGCAGATGATCGCGATCCGGATGGCGGAGGCCGCGGGCGACACCGACCGCGATCAGCTCTCGAGCGACATCTTCGCCGACCGCTACATGATCAAGCGGCCGCTGCTCCAGGCACTGGAGCCCGACGTCGCGGGCCCGCCGGTCCTCTTGATCGACGAGCTCGACCGGGCCGACGAGGCGTTCGAGGCTTACCTGCTCGAGATTCTCAGCGACTTCCAGGTGACGATCCCCGAATTCGGCACCGTGAAGGCGCCAAGCCCGCCGATCGTCATCATCACCTCCAACCGCACCCGCGAGATTCACGACGCGCTGAAGCGGCGCTGTCTCTATCACTGGGTCGATTATCCCGCCGCCGAGCGCGAGCTTGCGATCGTCAAGTCGCGCGTGCCCGGCATCTCCGCAAAGCTGTCGCAGCAGGTCGTGCGCTTCGTGCAAGCTTTGCGCGACCAGGACTTCTACAAGTCGCCGGGCGTCGCCGAGACCATCGACTGGGCCACTGCTTTGTCCGAGCTCGACGCCCGCTCGCTGACCCCGCAAGTGGTCGGCGACACGCTGGGCGCGTTGCTGAAGTATCAGGACGACATCACCCGCATGCAGGGCGACACCCTGCAGAAGGTGCTGAAGGACGCGACGAGCGAGAATTGATCGTCGTCGTTCCGGGGCGATGCGCGGCATCGCACCCGGAACCTCGAGATTCCGGGTTGGTCGCTGCGCGACGCCCCGGAATGACGGAGCGGGGATAGACCATGGCCATCAACCACCTTGCCCCGGAGCAGACCGAGCAGTTCGCCGACAACATCGTCGGCTTTGCCCGCGCGCTGCGTGCTGCGGGCATGCCGGTGGGGCCGGGTGCCGTCATCGACGCCATGAGCGCGCTCCAGGTCATCGACATCGGCAACCGCGCCGACGTCTTCACCACGCTGGAGGCGATCTTCGTCAAGCGCCATGAGCACGCGCTGATCTTCAAGCAAGCCTTCAACCTGTTCTTCCGCGCCTCCGAGGAGTGGAAGCACATGCTGGATTCGGTGCCGCTGCCGGACGAGGCCAAGAAGAAGCCGCAGGCCGGCTCCCGCCGCGTGCAGGAGGCGATGTCGCAGCCGCGCATGACGGAGACGCCGCAGCATCAGGAGCAGGATCTGCGCCTGTCGGTCTCCGACAGGGAAATCCTCCAGAAGAAGGATTTTGCCCAGATGAGTGCGGCCGAGATCACCGAGGCGCTGCGCGCCATCGAGCGGATGAGGTTGCCGCAGGCCGAGCTTTTGACGCGCCGCTACCTGCCCGATCCGCGCGGGCTTCGGCTCGACCTCCGCCGCACGCTGCGCGCGTCCTTGCGCACCGGCGGCGACATCATCGACATCCATCGCCTCGGGCGGATCGAGAAGCCGGCGCCGATCGTGGCGCTGCTCGACATCTCGGGCTCGATGAGCGAGTACACCCGCCTGTTCCTGCACTTCCTCCACGCCATCGGCGACGCCCGCAAGCGCGTTTTGGTATTCCTGTTCGGCACCCGCCTCACCAACGTCACCCGCGCGCTGCGCCAGCGCGATCCCGACGAGGCGCTGGCGAGCTGCTCGGCCTCGGTCGAGGACTGGGCCGGCGGTACCCGGATCTCGGCCTCGCTGCACAACTTCAACAAATTATGGGCGCGGCGCGTGCTGAGCCAGGGCGCCATCGTGCTCCTGATCTCGGACGGGCTGGAGCGGGAGGCTGATTCCAAGCTCGCCTTCGAGATGGACCGGCTGCATCGCTCCTGCCGCCGGCTGATCTGGCTCAACCCGCTCTTGCGGTTCGGCGGCTTCGAGGCCAAGGCGCAGGGCATCAAAATGATGCTCCCGCACGTTGACGAATTCCGCCCGGTACATAATTTGAGTTCGATCCAGGAGTTGATCACGACGCTCTCCCGGCCGCTGCCGCCGCATCACCGCAGCCTGATCCGTTCCGCAGCTTGAGAGGCCAGCCATGCTCGATCGCGACGAGGATATCCTGAAGGCGGCGGAGGACTGGCAGAAGGCCGGCCATGGTGTCGCGCTGGCGACGGTCGTCGAGACCTGGGGCTCGGCGCCGCGCCCGGCGGGCTCGAGCCTCGTCATCAACGACGAGGGCACGTTCCTGGGCTCGGTCTCCGGCGGCTGCGTCGAGGGCGCCGTGGTCACCGAGGCCATGGATGTGATCCAGAGCGGCAAACCCCGGATGCTGGAGTTCGGCGTCGCCGACGAGACGGCCTGGAATGTCGGGCTGTCCTGCGGCGGCACCATCCGCGTCTTCGTCGAGAAGGTCGGTTAGCCGTGAAGCTCGAGATCCTGCACGAACTCAATGCCGAGCGGGCCGCGCGCCGGCCGGCGATCCTGGTGACGGACACCGAGAGCGGCGAGCAGCGCCTGGTGAAGGCCAAGGACTTTGCCAAAGATCCGCTGCGGGCCGAGCTGGAGAAGCAGCTTCGCATGGGCAAGAGCGCCAGTGTCGAGGCCGGTGGCAAGAAGCTGTTCCTCAACGTCTACGCCCCGACCGCAAAGCTCGTCATCGTGGGCGCGGTGCATATCAGCCAGGCCTTGGCGCCGCTGGCGCGCTCGCTCGGTTACGACGTCACGGTGGTCGATCCGCGTACCGCCTTTGCGAGCCCTGAGCGCTTCCCCGATATTCCGCTGGTGGCCGAATGGCCTGATACCGCGCTGCCGCCGCTCAATGTCGATGCCTACACCGCCTTCGTCGCGGTGACGCACGATCCCAAGATCGACGATCCCGCGCTGTTGCATGCCTTCGAGCGCGGTTGTTTCTATATCGGCGCGCTCGGCTCGCGGAAAACGCACGCCAAGCGCGGCGAGCGGCTGCGGGCGCAGGGTGCGAAGGAGAGCGACATCGCGCGCATCCACGCGCCGATCGGGCTTGCAATCGGCGCGGTCTCTCCCTCCGAGATCGCGGTCGCGATCATGGCAGAGATCACGGCGGTGCTCCGCCTGCCTCCCAAGGAAAAAGAAGAGGCGGCATGAAATTCGGCCCAGCGAGTCCCAAGGATGCGATCGGCGGGGTGACCGTCCATACCCTGCGCCAGGGGCCGCTGGTGCTGAAGAAAGGCACGACGATCGGCCCCGCCGAGGTCGAGCAGCTCACGCGTGCGGGCATCAAGGACATCGTCGTGGTGCGCATGGAGAAGGGCGACGTCTCCGAGGACGTCGCGGCCGCCGGCATTGCGCTGGCCGTCGGCGGCGAGGGCATCCATGTCGAGCGCGCCTTCACCGGCCGCGCCAATCTGTTTGCCGCGCGCCCCGGCGTGCTGGTGATCGACCGCGCCGCGGTCGACCGCATCAACAATATCGACGAAGCCATCACCTTTGCGACGCTCTCCGCCTACAAGCCGGTGGTCGAGGGCGAGATGGTCGGCACCGTCAAGATCATCCCGTTCGGCGTCGAAGAAAGCTTGCGCGATGCCGCGGTAAAGGCGGCGGGCAAGGACGTGCTCAGAATCGCGCCTTACGTGATCCAGCGTGTCGGCGTGGTCTCGACCCTGCTGCCGGGCCTGTCCTCCAAGGTGATCGACAAGACGCTGCGCGTCACCGCCGAGCGGCTCGCGCCTGCGGGGGCCAGCATCATCGCCGAGCGGCGTGTCCAGCACGATGAACGCGAACTGTCAGCCGCGATCAAGGAATTGCTCGCGCTGGGGGCCGAGCTCGTCATCGTGTTCGGAGCGTCCGCCATCGCTGATCGCCGTGACGTCATCCCCGCGGCCGTCACCGGCATTGGCGGCGAGATCGAGCATTTCGGCATGCCGGTCGATCCCGGCAATCTCTTGCTGATCGCGCGCGCCGGCGGCGTGCCGGTGCTGGGCGCACCGGGCTGCGCCCGCTCACCTGTCGAGAACGGGTTCGACTGGGTCCTGATGCGGCTTCTTGCCGGCATCAAGGTGACGCGCGCCGAGCTGATGGGCATGGGCGTCGGCGGCCTCCTGATGGAGATCGTCACGCGCCCGCAGCCGCGCGCAAAGCCCGAGACCGAGGGCAACAGCCAGGTCGCGGCCATCGTGCTCGCGGCGGGCCGTTCGACCCGGATGGGCGGACCGAACAAGCTGCTCGCCGAACTCGACGGAAAAAAGCTGGTGCGCCTCGCGACCGAGCAGGCGCTGGCCTCGAAGGCGTCCGAGGTGATCGTGGTCGTCGGGCATCAGGCCGAGCTGGTCGAGCAGGCACTGCAGGGCCTGAAGGTGAAATTCGTCCGCAATCCGGATTTCGCCGGCGGCATTGCAAGCTCGGTCAAATCAGGCATCGCGGCCGTGCCGGAAACTTGCGACGGCGCGCTGATCTGTCTCGGCGACATGCCGCTTATCGATGCCGGCCTGATCGACCGCCTCATCGACGGCTTTGCGCCGGACCGCGGCAACCTCATCGTCGTGCCCGTCAGCGAAGGCCGCCGCGGCAATCCCGTGCTGTGGTCGCGCCGGTTCTTCAAGGAATTGATGACGCTCGACGGCGACGTCGGCGCGCGGCATCTGATCGCCAAGCATACCGAGGCGGTGGCCGACGTGCCGGTGGATGGCGAGAGCGCCTTCCTCGATATCGACACGCCTCAGGCGCTTGAAGCGGCCCGGCGGGGATGACGGTGCCGTAGGGTGGATTAACCGAAGGCGTAGTCCACCTGTCCGCGGCAACAGAAGGCGGTGGATTACGCTTCGCTAATCCGCCCTGTCGAAGCCACGCCTAAAGCCCGCCAACCACTTTGAGCACCAGTGCTGGAGCTGGCCCCGAGAGATCGTGGACCAGAGTTGCCATCATCGCGTCGCTTTCGCAGATGAAGGCGTGACTGAGAGCATAGGTTCGGTCGGACACCGTGAACGCCAGCTTGATGCCGCCGCAGAGGTGCTCCACGCTGTTCTTTTTCGATGAGCGGACCGGCTTGAACAGGTCGTGCAGGCCGCTTCCGCCGACCATCAGCGGTACGTTCTCGCAACCTTCGCATCCGGTCGGCAGTTGCTTTTGCAGCTCAGCCACGTCGCTGGCCGGACTGAGAAATGTCTCGGAGAGAAGAATCGCCGAAGACAGCCTGAGCAGGCGCGTCTGCAACAGGCGAATGTCGGGTTCGAGGTTGAGCTCCTGGGCCTTCTTGATGTGCCCGCCAATTCTTTCGACGATCTGTCGATCCTGAACGTTCTCTGGCTTGATTTCGTTGACGGCATTTGCCGCAGCCAGGACGGCGATGATGGGCGCGTTCTTCGGCGGCATCGTCGCAACCTTGAGCCGTGTGCTGGTGTCAATGCCGTTGCGGAATTCCTCGTTCTTGTTCGAGAACCGTTCCTTGACCTCGGCTGCGCTCTTCCAGCCCTTGGCGATCACGGTGACCTGCGCTCCCTTCGGAATTGTGCCGTAAACGCAGATGGAAGACCGCCCCCGATCCGGACAGGCGTAAGCGTCGCGAAACAACGCGCCTTGTTGCGCGGCGGAACAGGCGGACGTCGTCGACAAGACGGCGAGTATGATGAGCAAAAGGTACTTCATAGCGATCGAGCTTCCCGGGCTTGCGACGGCAAGCCTAAACAGGCGGGCGCGATCAGGCCAGAGGGTTTTGATTGGCAACGTCCGTTGGCGCGATGAGGTGCCGTCAAGAGGGGCCGCACTGACCGTCCCTTCGCGGAAACGAAAGAGGTGGATGGCGCGTCGCCAATCC
Organism: Bradyrhizobium sp. WYCCWR 12699; assembly: GCF_032144035.1. NCBI lineage: Bacteria > Pseudomonadati > Pseudomonadota > Alphaproteobacteria > Hyphomicrobiales > Nitrobacteraceae > Bradyrhizobium > Bradyrhizobium sp. WYCCWR 12699. The sequence continues at coordinate 1,032,446 of NZ_JAVTJN010000036.1, read as the reverse complement.
ACCTCGCGCACGTTCCTGGCTTGTTACTTCTTGGTGTTCGAGAGCTTCTCGACCCCGCCGGCTTTCAGCTCGACGCCTTGCTTCGTCAGCTGCGCCTTGTTGCCGCTGCTGAACGTGAATGTATCAGCCCCGGCGCTGATGCCGTTCCATGCGACGGCTTCGCGCATGCGCGGACGGAAGTCCGATCAGACAGGCTGATGTTATCATCCCAGCAGCATTGTTTTGTTTGGACGCATGGTCGCCTCCTTTGGCCCTGCTTGCCACCTGACGACCTTAAATAATACGATGGAAAAATACAACTATAAAGTGCGGCATCACTCGTCCGGCATCGCTTTTCAACCACCCGTTCACCAAGTGGAAACGACCGCCGCTTAGAGTTGCCTCCACCTGCCTTGGGGGGAGGGGTTTTTCCATGGCTTCGAACGTCGTCGCGCGCCGTTGCGCGATGTTTGTCTTTGTCTTTTCAGTTGCCGTTACGGGCGCACGCTACATCACCGAAGCCCATGCCGCCGGCGCGTTTGCGGTCGGCAAGTGTGGCGCTTATGGCCAGGCCTTCGATTATGGTCACGAGCACGACGCGCGCGCCGCGGCGCAGAAGCAGTGCAAGGGCGATTGCACCACCGTGACGATGAAGCGCGCCTGCGCGGCAATGTCGGTCGATCTCGCCAATCCCTGCGGCGCCTATGGCTACGCCGTCAAGCCGAAGATTTCCGCCTCGCTCAACGCCGCCACGCGTGAATGCTACAAATACGGCGGCAAGGAATGCGTGATCCGCGCCTGGGCCTGCGACGCCAAGGGTTGATTCCGTCCATCTATCTTGCTGTCATTTCGGGCGATGCGTAGCATCGCGCCCGGAATCCATGACCACCATCGTGAATATGGATTCTCGACGCGCAATTGCGCACCGTAGCTCGCGCCAATTGGCGCGCCTGGAATGACACTGAGGAACCATATGCAGTTCGACACCAAGATCGCCGTCGTGATCCGTACCGATCTCCAGGCCTGGCAGAAGCTCAACGTCGCGTCCTTTCTCACCAGCGGCATCGCCGCGGCTTTTCCCGAATGCATCGGCGAAGCCTATGAAGACGCCTCAGGCACGAAATATCATGCGCTGATCGGTCAGCCGATCCTGATCTATGGCGCCGACGGTCCGGCGTTGTCGCGCGCGCTGGACCGTGCGCTCACGCGCAACGTCAAGCCGGCGGTCTATACCGAGGAGATGTTCAGCACCACGCACGACGCCGCCAACCGCGAGGCGGTGAGGGCAGTAGCGCGCGACGATCTCAATCTCGTCGGCATCGCCATGCGCGCCGAGCGTAAGGTGATCGACAAGATCCTCGACGGTCTTAAGTTCCACAACTGACAATTCGACATTCGCGCAGCGTCATTGTGGTGTCATGATGGAGCTGGTCTTGCGCAAACTTTGTGCTGTTTGACCCCCGTCAAAGGAGCACCGCGGCGGCATCGTTAGTCTGCTTCCAAAGCGCAGAGGAGCAGCAGATGCCGACCATGAAAGCCGCAATCGTCAAGCAATTCGGCAAGCCACTGGTGATCGAGGACGTGCCGGTGCCGCAGCCCGGTCCCGGCGAGGTCCTGGTGAAGGTCAAGGCGTGCGGTGTCTGTCATACCGATCTGCACGCGGCCTCCGGCGACTGGCCGGTGAAGCCGGTGCCGCCCTTCATTCCCGGCCACGAGGCGGCCGGCATCGTCGCCGCGCTCGGGCCCGGCGTGAAAAATCTGAAGGTGGGAGATGCCGTGGGCGTCGCCTGGCTGCATGATGCCTGCATGTCCTGCGAATATTGCGAGACCGGCTGGGAGACCCTCTGCGAGCACCAGCACAACACCGGCTACAGCGTCAACGGCGGCTTTGCCGAATATGTCATCGCCTCGGCCGCCTTTGCCGCGAAGCTGCCGGCGACGGTCGACTTCGCCGCCATCGCGCCGATCCTGTGCGCCGGCGTCACCACCTACAAGGGATTGAAGGAGACCGAGGCCAGGCCCGGCGAGTGGGTGGTGATCTCGGGCGTCGGCGGGCTCGGCCATGTCGCAATCCAGTACGCCAAGGCGATGGGCCTCAAGGTTGCCGCCGTCGACATCGCCGAGGACAAGCTTGCGCTCGCGCGCGAGACCGGCGCCGATCTCGCGGTCAATGCGCTCACGGATGGCGCGGTCGACAAGGTTCTGGCGGCAACCGGTGGCGGAGCTCACGGTGTGCTGGTGACGGCGGTCTCGACCGCCGCGTTCGGCCAGGCTCTGAAGATGGTGCGCCGGAAGGGCACTGTCAGCCTCGTTGGCCTGCCGCCGGGCGAATTCCCGACGCCGATCTTCGACGTCGTCCTCAAGCGCATCACGGTGCGCGGCTCGATCGTCGGCACGCGGCGCGACCTCGACGAAGCCGTCGCATTCGCTGCGGACGGCAAGGTCAAGGCCGAGGTGACGAAGGTGCCGCTCGCGCAAATCAACGAGGTCTTCGACCGGATGAAAGCCGGCAAGATCGACGGCCGCATGGTGCTGGATTTCGGCTGAGCGCCTCAGCCTGTCGGCATGCCTGCAAACTTCGTCAGGCTGGGATCAATCTGATCCCAGTTGTGACCACGCGCGGCGAAGGTGACCACCTGCGGCTTGTAGCGGGCCGGCTCGTCGAGGCTTCCGGCGCGGATCGTGAAGACGCCGGGGTGCGCTGCGAAGGTCATGTACACAGGCACGCCGCATTGCGTGCAGAAGCCGCGCGTCTTCACGTTGCCGCTGTCGGCGACCATGTCCCAATGCTTGGCATCGCCGGTGAGCGTGACGCCGGCGCGCGCGAACGTCGCGTACGAGCCGTGCGCACCGCCGCTTTCGCGTTGGCAGTCCCGGCACTGGCAGTGATTGCTGAACAGGGGCTCGCCGGCAATCGAGTAGCGGATCGCGCCGCAGGCGCAGCCGCCGGTATAGGGCTTGTCCATCGCGAGGCTTCCTTATTTGTCTTCGCCCGAGATGGCATCGAGGCGCTGCAGCACCTTGACCCAGCCGTCGTTCATGTTGCGGTAAGCGGTATCGTTCTTCGGCATCACGAAGCCGGAATGCACCACGCGCACGCGCGTCCCTGCCTCGACCGGTGTGAGCGACCAGGTGACGACCGTATCCAGCGCCGAGCCGTAACCGGTATTACCCTCGTCGCCGCCCTTCCAGGCATAGGCAAAGCGCTGGTTCGGCACGACCTCCAGAACGCGGCAATGGATCGTGCCATCCCACGCGCCGGCCGGATTGGTCTTGAACGTGAAGGTGTTGCCTTCAACGGCCTCGAAACCGGTCGGCGGCATCAGCCAGCGCGCGATCAACTGGGCGCTGGTCAGCGCCTTCCAGATCGTCGCGACCGCGTGAGGGAAGACCTCGTCGATGACGATGTCTTGAGTCTGGACTTTGGAAGCAACTGCACTCACGGATCGATCTCCTTCAAGAGGTCACGCAGGTTCTGGAAGCGCTCGCGCCAGAACACGCCGTAATGGTCCATCCAGGTGACCAGGGGCTCGAGCCCTTGCGGCGCGGCGCGGTAATAGACGTTGCGGCCCTCGGCACGCTCGGCGACGAGGCCGGCCTGCTTGAGGGACTTCAGGTGCTGCGAGATCGCGCCCTGTGTCACGCCGCTGCCGCGCGTCAGCTCGGCGACGCTGATCTCCTTGCTCTCGAACACGCGCTCGAACACGGCGCGGCGAGTCGGATCGGCCAGAGCGCGCATCACGGTGGTGACGGAATTTGGAGCAGCTTCGATCATGGATTTCAATTAGCAATCGCTAATGAATTAGTCAAGGCTAATTCGTTCGTGGACGACAGGTCTGCGCTGTTGTCTTGACTATGACTGACCAGTCAGTCATAAATTTACAATGACTCAGAAGCCCTCCAAAGCCGCGTCGTCATCCGGAGCTCGTGCCGGCGCGAAAGGCGTTGCGCGCGCAGGCAGCGAGGGGATGCCCGCGTCGAACCGCGCTGCGCGCGCGCTGGAGCGGCGCGCGGCGATCGTGGAGGCCGCGATGGAGGAATTCATCGCCCGCGGCTTTGCCGCGACGCGGCTCGACGACATCGCCAAGCGTGCCGGTGTCGCCAAGGGCACGATCTACCTGCACTTCAAGGACAAGGAATCGATGTTCGAGGAGCTGGTGCGCATCGTGATCGTGCCGGTGGTGGAGCGGCTGACGAGGTTGCCGCCGCCGACGGGCTCGGTGCGCGACCTCGTCGAGGCCTTTGCCGGCAACTTCCTCAAAGAGGTCATCGGCACCAGGCGCGGCGATCTGGTGCGGCTGATCGTGGCGGAGGGGCCGCGCTTTCCGGCCGTCGCCGACTTCTATTATCGCGAGGTCGTCTCGCGCGGCGTCGCGGCGATGCGCGCCCTGATCGAGCTCGGCATTGCCCGCGGCGAGATCCGTCAGAAGGACCTCGCGCGCTATCCGCAGATCCTGGTCGCGCCGGCGATGATCGCGGTGATCTGGCAGAGCCTGTTTGCGCGGCATGCGCCGCTCGACGCGCAGGAGATGGTGCGCGTCCATCTCGATTTGATTTTTGGCGAACGGAGGACGACATGAGGTCGTCGCACGCACTTCTCAGTATTGCATTGGTTCTCGCGCTCGCGACCTCTCTGGCCGGCTGCAACGAGAAGCGCGATCCCGGCTTTCAGGGCTGGGTCGAGGCCGACATGATCTTCGTCAGCCCGGACGAAGCGGGGCGGGTGACCAAGCTCAATGTCCGCGAGGGCGATGAGGTCAAGGTCGGCGACGCCCTCTATTCCGTCGACGACGACCTCCAGCTTGCCGATCTCAATCAGCAAAAGGCGACGCTGGCGAATGCGCAGCAGACCTATGATCGCGCGGCCTCATTGAGCAAGACCGGCTCGGGCACGCAGGCCAATCTCGACTCCGCTGTTTCGGCATTGCGCGTCGCGGAGGCGCGGGTGGCGACGTCTGAAACACGGATGGCGCGGCGCAAGGGCTTTGCGCCGGTCGCCGGCACCATCCAGCAGATCTATTTCCGCGAGGGAGAGATGGTGGCGGCGCAGCGGCCGGTGCTGTCGATCATGCCGCCCGGCAACATGAAGCTGCGTTTCTTCGTGCCGGAGACCGCGCTGCCGAAGCTTTCGATCGGCGATACGGTGCGCGTCTCCTGCGACAATTGCGCGGCCGATCTCACCGCAAAGGTCTATTTCATCGCAACCTCGGCCGAATACACCCCGCCTGTCATCTACAGCCTCGAGGAGCGCAACAAGCTGGTCTATTTGATCCAGGCGCGGCCCTCGCGCCCTGATGCCCTGCGGGTCGGACAGCCGATCGACGTCTATCTCAATCCCAAGACCCCGGTGGCGGACAAGCGATGAACGGTGGCAACGGCATCGCGATCGACGTCAAGGGCCTGACGAAATCGTTCGGCGGCCGCGAGGTCGTGCACGATTTGTCGATGCAGGTGAAGCGCGGCTCGATCTACGGCTTCCTCGGTCCCAACGGTTCGGGCAAGACCACGACCATCCGCATCCTCTGCGGGTTGCTCACGCCCGATAGTGGCGAGGGCACCTGCCTTGGCTACGACATCCTGAAGGATGCCGAGAAGATCAAGCGTCAGGTCGGCTATATGACCCAGCGTTTCAGCCTCTACCAGGATCTCTCCGTGCGCGAGAACCTAGAATTCGTCGCGCGGCTCTATGGCCTCGCTGACGCGCGAGGCGCCGCGCGCGACATGATCAAGCGGCTCGGGCTCTCCGGGCGCGAGGAGCAGCTCGCGGGCGAGCTCTCGGGCGGCTGGAAGCAGCGGTTGGCGCTGGGGGCGTGCACGCTGCCCAATCCACAATTGCTGCTGCTGGACGAGCCCACCGCCGGCGTCGATCCCAAGGCGCGGCGCGATTTCTGGAACGAGATCCACGCGCTGGCCGCCGAGGGCCTCACCGTGCTGGTGTCGACCCATTACATGGACGAAGCCGAGCGCTGCCACGAGATCGCCTACATCGCCTACGGCCATCTGCTGACCCACGGTACGGTGGAGGAGGTGATCTCGAAATCCGCGCTGACGACTTACACGGTGACGGGCGAGGACCTCAACGCTCTCGCGGCCGAGCTCACAGGCAAATCCGGGATCGACATGGTAGCACCGTTCGGTACCTCGCTGCACGTTTCGGGGCGCGATGTCGCCGCGCTCGAAGCCAGCATCGGGCCGTGGCGGGAAAGAAGCGGCCTGCACTGGCACAAATCGTCGCCCTCGCTGGAAGACGTGTTCATCGAGCTGATGGGGCGCTCAAAGGATAATTTCCAATGAGCGCCGTCGAACATTCCGCGCCACGGCGCGACATCCGGGAGCGCTTCGGCTTCCTGCGGCGCTCCTATGCGATGCTGATCAAGGAGTTCATCCAGCTGAGGCGCGACCGCGTCTCGTTTGCGATGATCGTGATGCTGCCCGTGATGCAGTTGATGTTGTTCGGCTATGCCATCAACACCACGCCGCACCATCTGCCGAGCGCGGTCTTGCTCCAGGAGGATTCCGATCTCGCCCGCTCGATCCTGAAGGCGCTGGAGAACACGGCCTATTTCCGCTTCCTCTATGAGGTGCACGATGTCGAGGATTTCGACAACCTGCTGAAATCCGGCAAGGTGCTGTTCGGCGTCGAGATTCCGCGCGGCTTCGAGCGGGCGGTGCGGCGCGGCGACAGGCCGGCGCTGCTGGTTGCGGCCGATGCGACCGATCCGGTGGCGGCGAGCTCGGCGATCGGCTCGCTCGGCATGGTCGTGCAGACCGCGCTCAAGCACGATCTCTATATCGGCGATCCCCCCGAGATGCCGTTCGAGATCCGCGCGCATGCCCGCTACAATCCGGCAGCTAGCTCCAGCCTCAACATCGTGCCGGGTCTCGTCGGCACCATCCTCACCATGACCATGCTGATCTTCACCGCGCTGTCGGTGACGCGCGAGGTCGAGCGCGGCACCATGGAGAGCCTGTTGTCGATGCCGATCAAGCCGGTCGAGGTGATGTTCGGCAAGATCGTGCCTTACGTGCTGGTCGGCTTCGTCCAGGCCTTCCTCATCATCGGCATCGGCGTCGGCCTGTTCGGCGTCCCCGTGCTCGGCAATCTGTTCCTGCTGGCGCTGCTCTCGACATTGTTCATCACCACCAATCTGTCGATCGGCTACACGATCTCGACCGTGGTGCAGAACCAGCTCCAGGCCATGCAGATGTCGATGATGTTCTTCCTGCCGAGCATCCTGCTGTCCGGCTTCATGTTCCCGTTCGCGGGGATGCCGACCTGGGCGCAATATGTCGGCGAATGCCTGCCGCTGACCCATTATCTGCGAATCGTCCGGGCCATCATGCTGAAGGGCGCCACCATGCAGAATCTGCGCTTCGACACGCTGGCGCTGGCGGCCCTGATGCTGCTCGCCATGACCATCGCCGTGACGCGCTTCCGCCGCACGCTGGATTGAGGCAAACTGTCCCCGGGGCGATGCGCTGGCATCGAACTTTGGTGCGCAATTGCGCACCTGAGAATCTCGAGATTCCGGGGTTCACGGCTTCGCCGCGCCCCGGGATGACAAGGGGGCGGAATGGTCAGGTTTGCGAGCAGGAAGACACGGCACCACGCGGTGCTATCGGAGGATTTCGAGCGCGAGCTGACGCGGGAAGTGCTGCGCACCGAGTTGCTCCGGGTGCGCGCGCTGATCATGACGGGCTGCATCATGATGGTGTTGCTCACCGCGATCTATCTGATCGACCCCAGTGTGGTGAACCGGGTCTGGCGCGGAACGGAGGGGATCGTCGAGGTCTACGGCCTTCTGGTCGGATTCATCCTGTTCGAAGTCTGGGTCCACACCCAGATCAGGAAGAATCTCCGCCTCGATCGCGACCTGCCCGTATTCCGGCGTTACATCGGCACGCTGATCGAGACGTCGCTGCCTACGCTGATTCTCGTTCTGCAGATCCGGACCATGGGCGCGGCCCAGGCGCTCGGCTTCGCCGTGCCGCTGATGTACTTCATCTTCGTCATCCTCTCGACCCTGCGGCTCGACTTCTGGCTCTCCGCATTCACGGGTTTCGTGGCAGCGGCCGGGCTTCTCTCCGTCGCGCTGTATTTCAACTCGGCTGACGAGGCCGGCGACCCCCTGATCTATCTGCACGCCGTGCGCAGCGTCGTCATCCTGATCTGTGGCGTGCTGGCGGGCGCCGTCGGCGCCCAGCTGCGCCGGCAGTTCGCCGCGAGCATTGCGGCGGCGACGGCGCGCGACCGGGTGACGAACCTGTTCGGCCAGCACGTCTCTCCGCAGGTGGTGGAGCGGCTGATGGCGGCAGGAACCAGCTCGGGCGGTGACGTGCGCCGTGTTGCTGTGATGTTCGTCGATTTCCGCGGCTTCACCGCCGCTGCGCAGTCGCGCAGTCCGCAGGAGGTGGTCGACCGGCTCGACGGCGCCTTCGCGGTGCTGGTGGACATCCTCGACCGTCACGGCGGCATCGTGAACAAGTTCCTGGGTGATGGCTTTCTCGCGCTGTTCGGCGCGCCGCTGGAGGCTTCCGACGCCGCGCAGCGTGCGGTTGCCGCAGGCCGTGAGATGCTGAGCGCGATGGACCGCATCAACGCGCAGACGAGCTGGCCGCTGCGCATCGGCATCGGCATTCATTTCGGCGAGGTCGTCGCCGGCAATATCGGCTCGCCCAGGCGCAAGGAATATACCGTGATCGGCGACACCGTGAACTTCGCCTCGCGGCTGGAGGCGCTCAACAAGGAGTTCGGCTCGCAATTGCTGATCTCGGCGACCGTGCGCGAGACGCTGGGCGAGGACGGCAGCGACGCGGTCGCGCTCGGCGAGGTCGAGGTGCGCGGCTATGAGCAGAAGGTGCCGGTGTTTCAGCTGGGCTAACGCGCCTTTCACATGTGAGTCGCGGTTCGTTGAAGCGGGGTCGCGCTTCGGTGAAGGCGCGTGATGAAATATCTCGGTTAGCTTTCGCGTATTGCACTGTGGAAGCTGAAACGTCTCGGCTTCCCTTTGTGACACGGAGAAAGCCAATGACCCGATTGACCCTCGTTGCGGCCGCCTTGATTGCAGCTGCCGTCACCCCAACTCAGGCCGCAACGGTGCGCCATGCCGCGGCGCATCGCGCTGTTGTCACTCAGGCGGCGACCGACGCCTGCGTCAGGGCCCCGGCAGAGGGAGCGTATGTCTCTGCGCCGTACACGCAGCCGCCGTGCCTGCCGAACACGATGACGACGTACTGACGCATACACGGTGCCGGGCTGGCGCAAAGCTTGCCGGCCCGGCGTTGCGTATCTCTGTAGCGTCGTCTTCCAACGCGTCATTGCAATTGCTCCGATTGCTCCGAATTTTGGGGCATGACGCGTGATGTTTTCGGCTTGTAGACTGCCGGCGATGCGGCCGGTTGCGGCCGCCTTTTTCATGGGGAAGTGACGATGCAGCGCCGCTACATCACCGTCGACGTGTTCACCGATCGCGCCTTCGGCGGCAACCAGCTTGCCGTCGTGCTCGATGCCGGCGGGCTTTCCACGGCGCAGATGCAGGCGATCGCGACCGAGTTCAATTACTCCGAGACCACCTTCGTGCTGCCACCACGCGACAAGGCCAATGATGCGGAGGTGCGCATCTTTACCCCGGTAAGGGAGATGCCGTTCGCGGGGCATCCCAATGTCGGCACCTCCTTCGTGCTGGCGAGTCTCGCCAAGGAGCCGAAGCCGCGTCTGCTGTTCGAGGAGATAGCGGGCATCGTGCCGGTCGACATTTTTCGCGAGCAGGGCAGGGTCATCAGCACCGAGCTCACTGCCCCGCAGCCGCTGTCGCGGCTGGCGGAAGTTTCCGCCGCTGACGTTGCAGCCTGCCTCTCGTTGAGCGCCGATGACATCCGGACCGATCACCATGCGCCGCAAGTCGTCGGCGTCGGAACACCGTTCCTGGTGGCGGAGGTACATTCGCGCGATGCCCTCAAGCGAGCGAGGCCAGATGCGGCCGCGTTCGGCAGGTTCTTGCCGCGCGATGACGCCCGCTCGGTGTGGTTCTATACGCGCGACGTGCCCGCGTCGGAGGCGCCTACCGAACGCCAGGCGCGAATGTTCATGCGGGGCGCCGGCGGCCTCGCCGAGGACCCAGCAACCGGCAGCGCGACGGTCGCCGCGGCCGCGCTGTTTGCCGACCTCGACCCCGCTCGGGATGGCGAGCTCAAGCTCACCGTCGGCCAGGGTTTTGACATGGGCCGTCCGAGCATCCTGCTGACGCGCGTGCGCAAGCAGGACGGCAAGATCGTCTCCGCCCATGTCGGCGGCAGCTGCGTGCAGATGATGGAAGGGACGTTTCGGCTCGCGGGGGAGGCTTAACCGTCATTCCGGGTTCGCGCCAAGAGGCGCGCCCCGGAATGACGGCGGCAACTACACCTGCCGTCCCGCCAAATTCTTCACCGTCACCCCATCGCGCTCCTCGATGATCTCCGCGATCATCTGGCGGTGGCAATGGGTGTGGTCGCGCTCATAGCAGAGCAGGCACACTGGGCCGGCCTTCTTCACCAGTGCCGAGAGCTCGTCCATCGCTTCCTTGGCCTCGGGCGCCTTCAGGTGCTTCGAGAAGATCTTCTCGAGCACGTCGTACTGTCCGCTGCGCGCGGCGAGGCGGCCTTCCTTCGGCGTGCCGAGGGCGGCGAGGTGGACATAGGCGATGCCGCGTTCGTCGAGCCCGGCCGATAACTGCTTCTTGGAGAAGCCCGGACGACGCGACGACGTCACCGCGCGCACGTCGACCACGAGCTTGACGCCGGCGTCTTCCAGTTCGTCCAGCACCGCCTTGGGCGGCGTCTGCTCATAGCCGATGGTGAATAGCTTTTTCGCCTTTGCCATGGATCACCTCAACTCACCCGCGCGATCAGTTCCATGGCGCCGGCCGGCGCGCGCACCTTGCCCTCGTGGATGACGTAGGCGAACACGTCGCGCGGCTCCTTCTTCGGCTTGGCCTTGTCGACTTTCGGCAGGTCGTCCGGTTCACCGCCCGAAGCCCATGCTTGAAAGCGCGCGGCCCAGGCGTCGAGCTGCTTTGGCGGGTAGCAGGTCTTGATCTCGTCATTGCCTTTCTGAAGCCGGGCATAGACGAAATCGCCGGCAACGTCGGCAATCGCGGGATATTTGCCGTGCTCGGCGAATACGACGGGCGTCTCGAACTCGCGGATCAACGTCACGAAATCCGGCGTGCAGAAACTGTCGTGGCGGACCTCGACGACGTGGCGCAGTGCGCGCCCGTCGAGCTTGCGCGGCAACAGCTCGAGGAACTTGCCGAAATCGGCGCCGTCGAACTTCTTGGTGGGCGCGAACTGCCACAGCACCGGCCCGAGATGATCGCCGAGTTCCAGCACGCCGGAATCATAGAACCGCTTGATGGAATCGCCGGCCTCCGCCAGCACGCGGCGATTGGTGGCGAAGCGTGGTCCCTTCACAGAGAACACGAAACCGTCGGGCACCTCGCTCGCCCATTTGCGAAAGCTCTCCGGCTTCTGCGAGCCGTAATAGGTGCCGTTGATCTCGATCGAGGTCAGCTTCGAGGCCGCGTAAGACAGCTCCTTCGCCTGCGTGAGCTTCTCCGGATAGAACACGCCGCGCCAGGGCTCGAAGGTCCAGCCGCCGATGCCGATGAAGATGTTGCCGGATTTTTTGGACGCGGTTTTTGCTTTGGCCACGGAGGATCTCGCATCGACGGGGAGGGAAGACGTCATCCTAGTCAAACGAGATGTGATTGGCCAGTTCTCGCCTCCAGCCTAATCTCGGCAATGCGATCTGCGACAAAGGAGAACAAGATGCGGATGCCAATGCTGGGAGCGGCGCTCGTCATGATGACATCTGCTGCCATGATGTCCTCGGTCATGGCGGATGACGACGATGCCAAGGGCGCGCGGAAGCTCGCCCAGCAGGGCCGCGACGATTACTGGCATTGCCTGGCGCGGGAATATTCGCGTGACAGCAATCAAGGAATGACGGAACAGGATTTTGGCCGCTCGGTCGCGGGCGCCTGTCCGTCGGAGCGCCAATATTACCGGGTGGCGCTGCTCGACTACCTCACCACGCAGTATCCCGATATCGATGCCGGCGCCCATCTCGCCACCGCGAACAGGGCGGTGGAATCCGCGCAGAAGGACATCGTGACGGCCTTCGTCAAGCACAGGCCGCCGGCGAAGTAGGGCGTGGCCCTTCCGGCGCCGCGCGCATCCGTGGTATCACAGGACGCATCTGGAACAGGGATGGGTTTCCATGGCGTCTGAGTCGGTGGGAGGCATTTTGGGCGCGATCGTTGCCGCGATCGTGCTTGCAGTTGCCGTCGTGTTCGGGCCGATCGGCCAGTATGGCAAGCCGCCCAAACCGGCCAAGGTCGAGCCGGCTCCGGCTGCGGCACCCGCAGCCCCTGCCGCGCCGGCGCCGCGGGGCCCGATCATCCGGGAAGTGCCCAACCAATAAGGCACAAGGATTCCGGTTTCCGGCCCCTTGCGAAGCGGTCTTGTCGTTCCTATCTAGCTTTTAACGGCGACGTTGAGCGAAAACTCCGGCGCTGGGACGACCTTGGAATAGCTTGGGCTCGCGCCGGATGTACGCGCGGCCCGCCGTTCCGGGGTCGTTGGCATTTTAGGGCCCCTTTTTGGGGCGTTTCCCACAGACCTCCCGGCTTGGCAGCGCAGGATGCGGCAGATATACGCTGCCGTCATGAATGAAGCGATCAGACCGGGCTCCGACGTTCCGCAGCAGGCCCAAGAGGGCCCGGAACTGTCGGTTATCGTCCCGACCTTCAACGAGCGCGACAACGTCACGGTGCTGTATCGGCGCCTGGAGGCGACGCTCGTCAACGTCGCCTGGGAGGTCGTGTTCGTCGACGACAATTCGCCCGACGGCACCTGGGACGTCGTGCGCGCGCTGGCGCAGCAGGATAGCCGCGTGCGCTGTATTCGCCGCATCGGCCGCCGTGGCCTGTCGGGCGCCTGCATCGAGGGCATCCTCGCCTCCAGTGCGCCCTTTGTCGCCGTGATCGATGCCGACCTCCAGCACGACGAGACTCAGCTGCCGAAGATGCTGTTGCTGCTCGCGAGCGACCAGGCCGACCTCGTGGTCGGCAGCCGCTACATCGAGGGCTACAAGAGCGAAGGCTTCAACAAGCAGCGCGCCGGCGCCAGCGCGCTGGCGACCGAAGTCGCCAGGAAGATGCTCCGGGTCGAGATCGCCGATCCCATGAGCGGCTTCTTCATGATCCGCCGCGACCGGTTCGAGCAGCTCGCGCCGGAGCTGTCGGTGCACGGCTTCAAGATCCTGCTCGACGTCGTCGCGACCGCGCATGGCACCTTGCGGGCGGTCGAGATTCCCTACACGTTCGGCGCCCGCCAGCACGGCGAGAGCAAGCTCGATTCCATGGTCGCGCTCGATTTCCTCGGTCTCGTGCTCGCCAAGCTGAGCAACGACATCGTCTCGCTGCGCTTCATCCTGTTCGCGATGGTCGGCGGCATCGGCCTCGTGGTGCACCTCACCACGCTGTTCATCGGACTTCAGCTGTTCAAGGCGCCGTTCGCGGAGGCGCAGGCCGCCGGCGCCATCGTCGCCATGACCAGCAATTTCATCCTCAACAACTTCCTCACCTATCGCGACCAGCGGCTGAAGGGTTTTGCGCTGCTGCGCGGCCTGATCGCCTTCTACATCGTGTGCAGCGTCGGTCTGCTCGCCAATGTCGGCGTCGCCTTCTCGGTGTACGACCAGGAGCCGATCTGGTGGCTGGCCGGCATGGCCGGTGCGCTGATGGGCGTGGTGTGGAACTACGCGATGTCAGGCCTGTTCGTCTGGCGCAAGAAATAGCGCGAGATGGCCGACGCTGACGCGCGGATCGTCCGCAACACCGCGCTGCTGATTCTGGCGCTGGTCGGCTTACGGCTCGTCGCGGCCGCGTTCACGCCGATCACCTTCGACGAAGCCTATTACTGGATGTGGTCGAAGAACCTCGCGGGAGGTTATTACGATCACCCGCCGATGGTCGCCTACGTGATCCGCGCCGGCACCATGATCGCGGGCGATACCGAGCTCGGCGTCCGCCTCGTCTCGATCCTGCTCGCGCTGCCGATGAGCTATGCGATCTATCGCTCCGCGGCGATCCTGTTCGGCGGGGTGCGGATTGCTGCGACCAGCGCCGTCCTGCTCAATGTGACGCTGCTGGCTTCCGTCGGCACGTTGATCGTGACGCCCGATGCGCCGCTGCTGGTCGCCTCCAGCTTCGTGCTGTTTTTCCTCGCCAAGGTGCTGGAGACCGGCCGAGGCGTCTGGTGGCTCGCGGTCGGCGCGGCGGTCGGTGCGGCGCTGCTGTCGAAATACACCGCGATGTTCTTTGGCGCTGCGATCCTGATTTGGCTCGCTTGCGTGCCGGAACTCAGGCGCTGGTTTCTCTCGCCATGGCCCTATCTCGGCGGCCTCGTTGCGCTCGCGCTGTTCGCGCCCGTGATCCTCTGGAATGCGGACCATCAATGGGTCTCGTTCGCAAAGCAGCTCGGCCGCGCCAAGATCGAGGATTTCCGTCCGGTCTTCATTGCCGAGCTGATCCCGACCCAGATCGCGTTCGCAACCCCGCTGGTCTTCATCCTCGGCGCGATGGGATTGCACGCGCTGACCTGGCAGCGCGTCGGCGCGCTGGCCTCGCGCGTGCTGATCGCGGCGATGTTCTGGACCATCGTCGCCTATTTCGTCTGGCACTCGCTGCATGCCCGCGTCGAGGCCAACTGGTTCGCGCCGGTCTATCCGCCTTTCGTTGTCGCCGCGGCCGCCGCCAGCCTCGCGCCGTGGGGGCCGCGTGCGCGGCGCCTCGTCGATTTCTGCCTGCGCTGGGCTGCGCCCGCCGGCATCGTGATGTTTGCCGCGCTGATCGTGCAGGCCAACACCGGCTGGCTGTCCGGCTATCGCCGCGATGCCACCGTGCGCAGCGTCGGCGTCGGCTGGCGCGAGCTCGCTGCCGGGATCGAAGCCGAGCGCGCGCGCCATGGCGCGACCTGCGTGCTCGCGCAGGACTACGGCACCACGGGCTGGCTCGCGTTCTATTTGCCGCGTGGCACCTGCGTGCTGCAGCGGACCCAGCGCATCCGCTGGGTCAACATGGGCGAGCCCGATCCGAAGCTGCTTGCCGGCAAGCTGCTCTATGTCGACGAGCTGCGTGAGGGCGGTCACCCCGTCCTCAACGATCTCTTCGCGAAGGTCACGCAGGTCGCGCAATTGCAGCGCAAGCGCGGGCCGCTCGTGGTCGAGACCTACGGCATCGATCTGCTCGAAGGTGCCAAGGGCGACGTGCTCGACCGCTCGCCGCCGCCGGAAGCGAGGTAAGCACCTCAGTCGATCATCTCGGCCCTGGCCGCAGCCTGGCCCGGCCTGTCCTGATCACGCCAGAACCACACGGTCACGATGCCTGAGCGGCCCCGAACCTGCGCGAGCAGGGGGCCTGACAGAACGCCGTCGGGAGCCCCGTGGAAGTCGGCGGCATCCAGCAGCGTATCGCTCATCGCGAGCCGCGCGCCGTTCTGGACGGCCACCTCCATCAGCCGGCTCGCGACGTTGACGGTATCGCCTGTCGCGGTGATGTGCTGGTGACTTCCGCCGAGACGCGAGGCAATGATCTCGCCGAAATGCGCGCCGATCTTGAATCCGAGCCGGTCGCCGATGGCCGGCGGTAGCGAGCCGATCCAGCGCTCGACGCTGCGATGCAGGTCGATGGCACATTTCAGTGCACGCGCGGAATCATCGGGCATCGCGGCCGGAAGCCCGAACAGGATCATGGCGCCGTCACCGAGAAAGCCGGTGATCGTGCCGCCGCAATCGACCGCGGTCCTGTCGATCAGCGCGTGAAACGCCTTCAGGATCTCCTGGATCGCGTCCGGATCGGTCCGCTCGCTCAAGGCCGTGAAGCCGGAGAGATCGATGAAGACCACGGCTGCGTTCTGCCGGACGGGTTTTGACAGGAAATTGGGATCGCGGGCCAGCCATTCCTGCACCGCAGGTGCCTGGAACTGGGCGAGCGATCTGCTCTTGGCGGCAAGATATTGCGTGCGGCGGCCTCCGGCCCAAAGCTGCACGCCGGCAAAGATCGCAACCGGAGGCACGGCTGCGGCGAGCGTGGTTGCGGCATTCAGCCAGACGCCATGTGTGAACGCGACCGCGTTGAGGCCGGCCCAGGCGATCATCAAAGCGGCCGCCGCCACGATGCCGGGCGCGCTGCGCCGCCAGGCCAGCAGGCCGACCAGCAGCATCGGCAGCAGGATCGCCGCGAGCGCGTCGGCGATACGAACCCTGCGGTCGCGCACGATGCCGTCGCCGGCAACCAGATGCGTGATCGCAGTCGAGACCACCTCGACGCCGGGCATCAGGGAATCGAACGGCGTGGGATAGAAGTCGCCGCCGCCGGCGACCGAGGCACCGATCACGACGATCCGGTTCTCGATCGCCGCGCGATCGAGCGTGCCGTCGAAGATGCTCTGCGCGCTGACGGTGCGGATGGTGCGTCGCGGGCCGTAATAGGTGATCGGCAGCGCGAAATCGGTGTCGGTCGGCACCGCGCGCTCACCGAGCATGAGTTGGTCCGGCGCGATCGTCAGCGGCTTGTCGAGCGCGCGGCTGGCGACGCGCAGGGGGAACGACAGCTCGACCTTGTCGTGCGTCCGGAACAGCATCGGCACCGAAAGCGGCGAGCCTGACTGTCCCGTCGCGACATTGACGACGCCGACCTCGGCGTGGTCGGCGAACGCCGGCAGCGGCAGCAGGAAGCGTTCGGCCTGCGGCAGCACGGCGAGGGGGCCCTGGCTGCTCGGCTCCACGGTTTCGCTGTCGCTGGGAAAGATCGCGGCGGCGGCGAGCACCATGGGGCCGGTGGCAAGCGTGTTGGCCAGCGTGGCGTCGCCGATCGCGGCGCTGCGGTCGACGAGCAGGAGATCGATCGCAACGACCTTCGGCTTGAACGACACGATGGTGTCGATGACACGGGCGAGATCGGCACGCGGCAGTGGATAGCTGCCGCCGCGCTTCACCACGGTGTCGTCGATCGCAACGATGGTGACGAGATCGGGCGGACGCTGCACGCCGCGGACCTGGGTCCGCCAATCGGTCAGCGTTGCCTCGAGGCGGTCGAGAAAGCGCAGATGGCCGTAGGCGTGCGCGGCATAGATGCCCGCACCCCACAGCGCGGTGAGGGCAAGGGCCACCAGGATCTGAACGCGTCTCGTCACCACGTACTGCAATCTTCTTTGTTCTAAGTCCTATCGGCCAAATCTTGTTGATCAAGCCTTATCGGCCGAGCCGTCTCATCAGTGCGTCGACGCGCGGCTGGCCCCATGTCTTGACGGTCAACGGGCCGGCCGCTTCCACGTCGACGCCTTCGCCGGGGCCCAGAACGACGCCGCGTCCACGGCTCCTGCGGCTGACGCCGACATGGCCGTCAGCGACGAAGACGGAGGTCTTGGCATCGGCAACATCGACGGCCCATCGGGTGCCGCGCACCGCGGCGATCGCCTGCGGCGTCAGCACCTTGAAGGGATTGCCGCCGGGCTTTTTGGGCACTTCGACCAGCAGCGCTCTGCTGCTCAACTCGACGGAGTCTATATGTCCGTCGCGGTTGGCGTCCTTTAGTTCAAATCTGGCGCCGTTTTCCGCGACAATGGTGATGCCGTTGTCGCAGCGCCAAATTTGCGTGCCTGCGTTGGATGGCGATGCCGTGCAGCCCGCATTGGGAGCAGGCTGCGCATGTGCGGAGCCGATCAACAAAAACCACCCCGCCAGGGCGAAAAACCGGGCGCGCGCGAACCCACTCATGCCAGCCTCCCTTTGCGTGCTTGGCACAGTTCAAGGCGATGTTGATACGGTACCGTATCACACGCAGAGGCTGCTGAAAAGTGCCGGTCTCGCAGCTATTTCCTGGCCGCGGCATTTTCCAGCCCAGCGCGATCAACTTTCGGTCAGGGCTGCATCGCGTGACGCGGAGGGGGCGCCTCGCGCACCAGCCTCGCACAATGCTTCCCCGTTATCGTGCGGGGCATTGAAGCCACGAAAAGGACTCGGTTGGTGGGTCTAGAGAGGCGGCCGAAGAGGTCCGCTGAATGCGCCAAATCCGGCCGAGAGTTATGGTTAACAGACGCGCCTAAGTCCGTAATTCTGCGGGCTTTTTTCTCAGAATGAGACAGTTAACGAGCCGCCCTAGATCCGCCCGAACTTAATCCGCATTTAACTAAAAGTCGCCTTAATGACGCTCCGACCCTCTGCGAGATGCTGTTCCCGGATCGTGACCAGCGGCACTTTGAAGGGGGACTGAGTGACACCGTCCTGGACGCAAGGCGTATGAGTACGAGTATCGCTGCGCAGAGTAACGCGGCACGGAAGTCGAAAAATTTCTCGCAAGGCCACTCGCGGAAATCTTCCCGGAAAATGACCACGACCAACTGGCTTGGCGCCGCGGCGATCGGCTGCGTCGTGATGGGCGCCGGCTGGACCATCTACAACAACGTCCTGGGCGCGAGCGTCTATCCCACCGTCGGCAGCATCGGCTACGACGAGCCGGTGGTGAAGCGTGCGCCCAAGGTGGCGCTGCGCGAGGCCGGCGACGCCATCAAGGAAGCTTTTGCGCTGCTGCCCGACCGGTTGCAGGTCGCAGCCCCGATCTCGCGCGAGATGTTCAACGAGCGCTTTGCCGCAGCTGCGACGCAAGGCGTGGCCTCGAACGCGGCCAGCGCGGCGCCGGCGACACAGGTTGCGGTGGTGAAAGACCCGCCGAAGCAGAGCGTGATCGCCAAGGTGGCGGAAGCGCTGAAGCCGGCGGCCCCGGCCAAACTTGCTGAAAAGACGACCGACAAGACCGCGGACAAGGCCAAGCGTGCGCCGGATGCGCAGATCCAGCTCGCCTCGGCCGATCCGGCCCAGATCGTGCCGGCGCCCGAAGCCAAGAAGTCGATCGCCGAGCGCGCCAAAGCCGCGGTGATGTCGATCACCGGTCCGCGCCAGTCGATGGTCGACAAACTCTGGGGCAAGCGTGAGCCCTCCGGTGGGCTCCTGGCCTATGCCTCGGCCGACGCCAGCATCACGGCGGCGATCGCGCCGAAGGAGCAGAACCCGATGTTAGGCGGCGCGCCGCCCTATGAGCGCGATACCGCCGTCTACGACATCACCGCCAAGACGGTCTATCTGCCCGATGGCACCAAGCTCGAGGCGCATTCCGGCCTCGGCTCCAGTCTCGACGATCCGCGCTCGCAGCGCACCCGCATGCGCGGCGTGACGCCGCCGCACATCTACACTCTGAAGCCGCGCGAGGCGCTGTTCCACGGCGTGCCCGCACTGCGTCTGACCCCGATCGGCGGCGAAAGCGCGATCTACGGCCGCGACGGCTTGCTCGCGCACACCTACATGCTCGGACCGAACGGCGATTCCAACGGCTGCGTGTCGTTCAAGGACTATTACGCGTTCCTCGACGCCTACCGCAACAAGGGCATCCGCAAGCTCGCGGTGCTGGCGCGGGTGGAGTAATCCTGGTTCATTCGGATGTCCAAAGGGCCGCTCCTCAGCGGCCCTTTTTCTTTGCGGCTTGCCGGATGCACTCAGCCCGGCCAGCACTGTCCGCCGCCGTCGATCCTCAGCACCTGGCCTGAGACGAACGCTCCCATGGGACCTGCGAAGAACTCGACGACGCGCGCGACCTCGTCGACGGTCGCGATCCGGTCGAGCGTGCCGGTCTCGACCATCCTGTCAGGAGCCACCGCCCGTGTGCCGAGGAAGCGGCCGGTGCGGGTGTCGCCCGGCGCGATGCAGTTGACGGCGATGTCGTAAGGGCGGAGCTGGTCGGCCAAGCATCGTGTGTAATGCGTCACGCCGGCCTTCGCCACCGCGTAGATCGAGCCCTGGGTGCGTCCCTTGAAAGCGGCGACCGAGCCGAGCGTGACGATGCGGCCGCGCCGCCGCTCCATCATGCCTTTGGCGACCGCCTGGCAGGTCAGGATGGTCGAGAGCAAATTGCGCTCCAGCACCGCGCGGACATCGGCCTCCTTGATGTGGACCGCGTCGTTCGGGTCGGGCTTGCCGCCGGCGGCCGCGATGTCGCCCCCGGCGTTGTGCACGAGGATGTCGATCGGGCCGAGCGCGCTTTCCGTCTCGGCGATCACGCGCGCGATGTCCTCGCCCCTGGTGAGATCGCCAAGCACACGCGTGGTGCGAACGCTGAACTGCCGACCGATCTCTTCGGCGACGGCGGTGAGGGTGGTGCCCTCGCCATATTCGGCTGGGCCGTTCTCGCGCATGCCGTGGACGGCGATATCGGCGCCGAGGGCGGCGAGCTTCTCCGCGAAGGCGCGCCCGAGTCCGCGGCCCGCGCCGGTCACCAGCGCGACTTGGCCTGCCAATACTCTCGCGTCATGTGCAACCATGATCTTCTCCTGTTTTGAAACTTAGTCAGCCGCGAGGTCGAGGCCGATCGCCATCGCCTGCACGAGACACATCGGCGCGACCAGCGTGCGCAGCGCCGGCTCCGGCATGTCCTGGATTTCGAACACGACGCGCGCTCCCTCGACGATCGGGCTCAGCAGGCTGTCGGTGATGGAGATCGTGGGGACGCCGCGCGCGACCAGTTCGGGAAACAGCCGCGCCGTGTCGGGGTAATAATTCCGGAAGCTGATCGCGACCAGTGCGTCCTCCACGGTTGCGGCATGCGACTGCTCGTGGATGCTGCCACCGGTGCCATCGAGTAGGACGACGCGTCGTCCGAGCTTGCGCAGCACATAGGCGAGGTGGGTCGCAACCGGAAACGAGCCGCCGAGGCCGAGCAGATAGATGTCGCGCGCTTTCGCAAGGATCGCGGTCGCGGCGTCGAGCTCGCGCGCATGGACGGACTGGCTCAGCGTGACCAGCGACGATTGCGCTTCCGATACGAAGCGCGACAGCACCGCGGCCGGCTGGCGGCCGAGCACCGATTTCTCCTCGCTTTTCATACGGGCGAGCCGCGCCTTGTAGCTCGGCGCCACGCCGGCAACGAGGCGTGAGCGGAACACCTGCTGCATTTCGGTGAAGCCGCCGAAGCCCAGCGCATGGGCAAAGCGGACGATCGCCGACGGCGGCACGCCCGAACGCTGCGCCACCTCGGCGACCGTGCCCAGTGCGACATCCGTCGGGTGATCGAGCACGAACTCCGCGATCTGCTGCAGCCGGCCCGACAAAGCGCGGTGCCGCTGCGCAATGGCGCCGCGCAGCTCGTCGTAGCTCATGGCTCCCTGTGCCTTGTTCATCGTCTCGGGTCTCCGGATCGGTCGCATGTTTAACGGCATTTCACCGTCTGGACCAAATATTCTACTTTACATGGCAAATGGAATGAATATTCTAATCGCAGAAAAAAGCAAAAGACTTCGAAAACGGGAGGAAACGATGAGAGGGCGTCAGATCTCACGGCGAAGCGTTTTGAAGGGCAGCTTGATGGCGAGCGTCATCGGCGGCACCGGCAGCTTCTTTGGGCCGTGGAAGGAGAATCACGCGTGGGCGCAGGGCGCAAAGCCGATCAAGCTCGGCCTGACCTGCGATGCCAGCGGGCAATACGGCAACAGCGGACAGGATGATTTCCGCGGCATCAAGATGGCGATCGATGAGTTCAACGCCAAAGGCGGCGTGCTCGGGCGCCAAATCACCTTCATCACCGCGGATACCGAGACCACGCCGGCGACCGGCAGCCGTGTCGCCGAACGCTTCATCACGCGCGAGGACTGCACCATCCTGATCGGCGCGCTGCACTCCGGCGTCGCCAACGCCATCACCCAGGTCGCCAGCAAATATGGCGTGATCTACATGAACACCAATTCTTCCGCGCCGAGCGAGGCCGGGGAGAACTGCTCGCGCGTGAAATTCGTCTGGGACGGCAACGGCACCAATTTCTCCAAGGCATCGGTCAAGAACGCGGTCGACTCCATCGGCAAGACCTGGATGCTGCTGACCAACGACTATGTCTGGGGTCACACGACATCCGCCGCGACCAAGGCGCAGGTCGAGGCCGCCGGCGGCAAGATCGTCGACAATCTCCTGGTGCCGCAGAACACCCGCGACTTCACCGCCTATTTGCTCAAGATCCAGCAGGCAAAGCCCGACGTCGTCGCGACCGCGATCGGCGGCGACGACATCAAGGCGCTGCGCGAGCAGGTGGCGCAGCTCAAGCTCGACGGCAAGCCGGCCTGGATCAACAACCAGCAGGACTGGCCCGACGTTTGGGGCGCGCCCGACAGCCTGTTCGGCGTGTTCGGCACCACCTGGTATCACAAGCTGCAATTGCCTGGGGTCGCCGACTTCGTCAGGAAATGGCAGGCCGCCAACAAGGATGGCCCGATCCCGGTGCCGGGCAACGTCTCCTACAACGGCTACATGTCGACGCGCGAATTGCTCCGCGCGATCGAGCGGGCAGGGTCGACCAACAACGTCAAGATCATCAAGGAGCTCGAGAATCTCAAGGTCTCGGCGACCGACCGGATGCAGCACTTCGACGCCTACATGGATCCAATGACGCATCAGATGCAGCAGACGATCTACCTGGCGCGCCGCAACGCCAAACCGGCCGACAACACCGATCTCTATGAGATCATCAGCTGGACCGAGCCGAAATCCGCGGCCGATGACGCCGCACCCGGCAAATGCAAGCTCGCGCCCTACGAGCAAGTGCCGACCGTCGACTCCTGACGACGGTTCGCCCCATCGCGGTAACGGCGGCGCGCTCGTCGCGCCGTCAGCCTGCTCCTGGAATGCCAGTTTGCGAGACTTAAGCCTTGTTCGACATCCTTCCTCACCTTGTGAATGGCCTGACGCTTGGCTTGCTATTCGCGCTGATCGCGCTCGGCTTCATGCTCATCGTCGGGCTGATGGAGCAGATCAATCTGGCGCACGGGTCGTTGTTCGCGCTCGGGGCCTACGTCGCGATGCAACTCACCGGTCCGCGTCCGCCATTGCCGGCCGAGCTTGCAAAGCTGTGGCTCGCGCTGCCGCTCGGCTGGCGCTACGCCGCGACGCTGGTCATCGCGCCCGTCATCGTGAGCCTGGTCGGCATACTGATCGAGTTCTGCATGCGACGCACCTACGGCAAGGACCCGCTCTACGGACTGCTGCTGACCTTCGGCGCGGCGATGGTGATCGAAGAGCTGATCCGCCTGGTCTGGGGCACGCGCGACTATGTGCTGCAGGTGCCGTCAGCCGTCAATGGCGGCTTCCTGTTCGGCGACCTCATCTGGTCAACCTACCGCTTCTATGCAGCCGGCATCGCGGCCGGGATCATCGGCCTCGTCTGGCTCTTGATCGAGAAGACCTCGTTCGGTGCGACCGTGAAGGCCGGCGCCCATGATAGCGAGATCGTCCGCGCGCTCGGCATCAATCTGTCGCGGCTGCGGCTCCTGGTGTTCGTGTTCGGCACCATGCTGGCGGCCATCGCCGGCATCATCGTCGCACCGATCTGGGGCATCCGCCCGCATATGGGCGTCGATGCCGTCATCCCGGCATTCCTGGTGATCGTGCTCGGCGGCGTCGGAAGTTTCTGGGGCGCGGTCGTCGCCGGCCTGCTGGTCGGCCTGTGCGTCGGCCTCGCCGGAGCCTACGCGTCCGAATGGTCGCTGCTGTCCATGTACATCCTGCTCGTTGCCGTCGTGACGTTCCGCGCGCGCGGCCTCTGGGGCAAGAAGAGCGTGCTCGAGGTCTAGGGGATATGATCGTGGGTTCGACGACCTCATCCGACGCTTCGCGGCTTGTCACGCCGTCCATGCTGGTGCTCTGGCTGGTGCTTGCGACAGTGCCGCTCTGGATCACGCGGGTCGGGCTTTATCCCTATCTCGGAATCGAGATCCTGATCTGGTCGCTCTATGCGCTGGCCTTCAACCTGGTGCTCGGCACCGCCGGCCTGCCGTCGTTCGGCCACGGCGCCTATTTCGGCATTGGCGCCTATGCCTTCGGGCTGTGCCAGTTCGACATCGTCGCCAATCTCTGGATATGCCTTGCCCTGGCGACGCTCGCGGCCGGCCTCGCCGGCGCGCTGGTGGCACTCTTCATCTCGCACCGGCGCGGCATCTACTACGCCTTCATGACGATCGCGTTCGGCCAGATATTCTGGACGCTCGCGATCAAGTCGCACGGCATCACCGGCGGCGAGGATGGCCTGCTCAAGATCAGGCGGCTGCCTGCGGATTTCGGCCTGGTGTCGTTCGACCTCACCGACAATGTCGCGTTCTACTATTTCGTGCTCGCGGCGTTCGCAATTGGCGTCGCCGCCTTGTGGCGGCTGGTGCATTCGCCCTATGGCCGCGTCGTCGCCGCGATCAGGCAGAGCGAGATCCGTGCCGCCCATCTCGGCTACAATGTGTGGCTCTACAAGGTGTCGGTCTTCACCCTCTCGGCCGCGCTGTCAGGCTTTGCCGGCGGTCTGTTCGCGATGGCGCAGCTTGCCGCGTTTCCCGATGTGATGAGTCTGCACCAGTCCGGCTACGTCGTGATGATGACGCTGGTCGGCGGCGGGCTTGTCAGCTTCTGGGGCCCGGTGATCGGTGTGGTCCTCTTCCTCACTGCACGCGACGTGATCGGCGCGCTGACCAATGCCTGGATGCTCTATTTCGGTCTTCTCTTCATGGCGATCGTGCTGTTCCGTCCCGAGGGCATCGCCGGCGCGCTCTCAGCCCTGGTGCGGCAGCATTCTCTCGACGCCTTGAGGCGGCGCGGTACGTCCGCGATGCGGTTGTTGGTCGGGAGCGGGCGATGAGCATGGTCGAGGCCGCAGGTGTGCATGTCCGCTTCGGCGATCGTGTCGTATTGGAAAGCGTCGACCTCGCGGTCGGCGAGGGCGAGTTTCACGGCGTGATGGGCCCGAACGGTGCCGGGAAGACCACCTTCTTCAACGTCCTCACCGGCCGGGTGAAACCAAATCGTGGCAAGATCCGTCTCGGCGGCGAGGATGTCACCGGCTTGAGCCCGCACCGTATCGCCGCCAAGGGCATCGCCCGCTCGTTCCAGATCATGACGTTGTTCGACGAATTCTCCGCGCGCGACAACGTCATGATGGGCTTGCCCGCGTTTCGCGCGCGCGGTCTCGATTTCGCCCGCGCCGCGGCCGGTGATCGCAAGTTCGCCGAGCAGGCTTCCGAAGCGCTTGCGACAGTCGGGCTTGCGGAGAAGGGCGATGTTCGCGCCAAGGACCTGTCCTACGGCGACCGCCGCGCGCTGGAGATCGCCGTCGCGCTGGCGCAGGCGCCGCGGGTGCTGTGCCTGGACGAGCCGACATCCGGCCTCGGCTCCGACGGCGTGCAGCGGCTCGCAAGCCTGGTCGCTCGCCTCAAAGGCAAGCTCACCATCGTCGCCATCGAACACGACATGGAGTTCCTGTTCTCGCTCGCCGACCGCATCTCGGTCATTCATTGGGGCCAGGTGGTGGCGCGCGGCACGCCGCACGAATTGCAGCAGAACGAGTGGGTCCGGCGCTCCAATCTGGGGAAGTTCGCATGATCCTCGAAGTCGACGGGTTGGATACGTTCTACGGCGAGACCCAGGCGCTGTTCGCCGCCTCGCTCGCGATCGAGCAGGCGAAGGTCTTTGCACTGCTCGGGCCCAATGGCGCCGGCAAGACCACCATGCTCCGTTCGATCCTCGGGCTGACGAGGCCGCGGCGCGGCGCGGTGCGTTTCGACGGGCGCGACGTCACGCACGATCCGACCCATGAGGTCGCGCGTGCCGGTATCGGCTGGGTGCCAGATGACCGGCGGCTGTGCCCGACCCTGTCGGTGGCGCGTAATCTGTCGATCGCGCAGAAGGGCACGCGTTTCCGTCGATGGAGCGTCAAGGAGGCCTGCGCGATCTTCTCGCCGCTCGAATATTTGATGGAGCGGGATTGCGAAAATCTGTCGGGCGGCGAAATGCAGATGGTGGCCATTGCACGTGCGCTGGTCGGCTCGCCCGGGCTTGTGCTGTTCGACGAGCCTAGCCAGGGGCTGGCGCCAAAGATCGTCGGCGACGTGCTCGCGACGATTTTGCGGATGAAGGACGAGGGCATCGCCTCGCTGGTCGTCGAGCAGAATGCCGAGATCGCGCTGTCGGTCGCGGACCATGCCGCGGTCATCGACCGCGGCCGGATCGTCTGGACCGGGGAGGCCGCTGTGTTGCGCGATGATCGTTCCCTTCGGCAGCGCTTGCTGGGAGTACAATAAGTGGCCGCACCGCTGCTCGTGCTCGATGATGTCAGCAAGGTCTATACGACGGGCCGCATCGTTCGCCGTCCGACGTTCACGCTTCAGGCAAGCCTGGCGCTGGACGAGCCGGGTATCGTCGGCGTCGTCGGGCCGAACGGTGCCGGCAAGACGACCCTGTTCGAGATGATGACCGGCTCCAATGCGCCGACCTCGGGACGCGTGTTGGTCGCGGGCACGGATATCCATGGGGTCAAGTATCGCGAGCGCGATCGTCTCGCGATCCATTATCACCAATCCTACCAGGTCAGGCGCTTTCGCAAGCGGATTCCTTCGGCGTTCCTCGCGCCATCGCCGACCCGGACGCCGCTCGTGCACCTGTTCGACGAGCCGCAGTTCAACCTGCAGGACGGTTATATCGGCTTCATGCTGGATTTCTTCCGCAAGCTGCGCGACGAGGGCAGGCTGGTCATCCTCTGCATGCACCCGACGGCGAGCTGGCACCTCGATATCCTCGCCGAGATCGCCGAGCAATTCCTGTTCGTGGCCGGCGGCGGGGTGTCGCGGATGACGGACTTCCGCAGCCTCGCCGCCGAGCCGCGCTTTCGCGCCTATCTCGGACCGGAGATGACGCGCGCCGCGGACGCTATCTGCCGCAAATCGATGTAAAGGAGACTTCCCTTGGCTTATTCGAACACCCAGCTTTTCATTGGCGGCACATGGCGCCCGGCTCATTCGGGCAAGATGATCGAAGTCCTCAATCCCGCGACCGAGGAGGTGATCGGCACCGTCGCGCATGCCGGCAAGGCCGATCTCGACGAGGCGCTGGCCGCTGCCGCTGCGGGTTTCAAGACCTGGCGCAACGTCGCCCCGTTCGAGCGCTGCCGCATCATGCGCAAGGCCGCCGCCATCATGCGCGAGCGCAATGACGAGATCGCGCCGCTGCTGACCATGGAGCAAGGCAAGACGCTCGGCGAGGCGAAGATGGAGGCGATGGCCGCGGCCGACGTGATCGAGTGGTTCGCGGAGGAGGCCAAGCGCGCCTATGGCCGGCTGATCCCGGCGCGCGGGCCGGGCATCTACCAGCTCGCGATCAAGGAGCCGGTCGGCCCGGTCGCGGCGTTCACGCCCTGGAATTTTCCGATCAACCAGGTGGTCCGCAAGCTCTCCGCCGCGCTCGCGGCCGGCTGCTCGATCATCGTCAAGGCGCCGGAGGAGACGCCGGCTTCTCCCGCGCAGCTCATCCGCGCCTTTGCCGACGCGGGCGCGCCCGACGGCGTGATCAACCTCGTCTATGGCGTGCCGGCGGAGATCTCCGAATATCTCATCCCGCATCCGGTGATCCGCAAGATCTCCTTCACCGGCTCGACCAGTGTCGGCAAGCAGCTCAACGCGCTTGCGGGCCTGCACATGAAACGCGCCACCATGGAGCTCGGCGGCCACGCGCCCGCGATCGTGTTCAAGGACGCCGACGTCACCTCGGCTGCGAAAATCCTGGCGGCCGCCAAGTATCGCAACGCCGGCCAGGTCTGCATCTCGCCGACCCGCATGCTGGTCCAGGACGAGGTGTTCAGGGAGTTCGTCGACAAGTTCGTGGACGTTGCCAGGGCATTCAAGGTCGGCAACGGCCTCGATCCCGAGTCCAGGATGGGTTCGCTCGCCAATCCGCGCCGCGTCAGCGCCATCGAAGGCATGGTGCAGGATGCCGTCGGCAAGGGCGCCAAGCTCGAGACCGGGGGCAAGCGCATCGGCAACAAGGGCTATTTCTTCGAGCCGACCGTGGTCAGCGACGTGCCGAAGGATGCGCGCGCCATGAACGAGGAGCCATTCGGCCCACTTGCGCTGATCTCGCGCTTCCAGTCATTCGACGAGGTCGTCGAGGAAGCCAACCGTCTGCCCTTCGGTCTGGCCTCCTATGCCTTCACCAACTCGGCCAAGACTGCGGCCGCGGTGGGGGCGGCTGTCGAGGCCGGCATGATGTCGATCAACAGCTTTGGTCTCGCGCTGCCCGAGGTGCCGTTCGGCGGCATCAAGGATTCCGGCTACGGCTCGGAAGGCGGCACCGAGGCCATGGACGGCTATTTCAACACCAAATTCATCAGCCAGACGGGCGTATGACCGCCGCTATCGCTTGACGAAGACCAAGTTGCACGCGCGGGCCTCGTTGCGTTTGCCGGTGCCGCGGGTGCGATCGAATTGCGCGTCGACGGTAAAGGCGTAAGGCGAGCCCGGCGCGAGGTTGTTGAGCGTGTAGGCGCTTGCTCCCGTCGTGCCGCGCGCGCTCAGCGTCGTCTTGCCGTCCGCCGGAATCTGGCCGTCGATCTCCAGGCGGTTGCCTCCGTCCTTGCCCTGAACCTCTGCATGAAACACGCCGTTGGTCACGGTGCCGGCCAGCGGTCTGGTGAAACCCTGCGCCTTGCCGGTCGGCGGGCAGTGCAGGGTGACGTCCCAGCTGCCGTCGAAATCCATGCTGCCGGTGGTTCTGGCGCTGCCGCTCGGCGCGACCGCCACCTTCTGCTTCAGGCTGTCGATCCGCGCCTTGGCGAGACTGGCGAAGCTGCAGCTCGAAAATCGCGCCAGGTGATCCTCGAAGGCGCTGACGGTGCCGATGCCGTCCGCGGCCTTCCAATGGGCCTCCGCGGCCGCGCACGGGTCGGCCCGCGGCGCGGCCTGCGACGCCCCGGGAGCGACCGTGACCGTGACCGGGCCGTTCAGGTAGAACTTGCCGATGATCGACAGCGACAGCTCCGGCAGCTGGGTCTTGCCGCTGGAATCATAGACGTCGCTGCTGATGTCGCGAAAGACTTCGCCGATCTCCTGCGGCTCCTCGATGTGTTTCAGGAACGCCGTCGTGTAGGGGCTGTTGCGGCCAACGCCGTCGGCGGCGACCTGGCCGGACTGCGTCGAGAACGACACGATCGTGCCGCGCGGTGCCTCGACCTTCGACAGGCCGCGCCCGATCGAGGCGGCTCGCGTCGAGCCGGCGGAGCGTTTGAGGATTTCCGCCAGTGGATTGTCGCGGCAAGAATCCAGCACCAGGATGCGCAGGTTCTTGGCCTGCTGCAGGTCGTTCACGATGTCGTCGACCCGCACGAAACGCTTGAGGTCGGCTTCATCGGTCAGCGTGGCGTCGACGGGCATCAGATAGTTCACGCCGTTGTACTGCATCGCATGGCCGCTGTAGTAGAACAGGGCGACGTCGGCTCTGCTCGCTGCGCGCGCGAAGCGGATGGTCAGGTCCTGCATGTCGGCCTGGCGCAGGTCGACGCCCTGGATCACCTCGAAGCCGCTGCGCTTGAGCGAGGCTGCCACGTCTTCGGCATCGTGTGAGGGGTTGGGGAGTTGCGCCGTAGAGGCATAGGCGCCGTTGCCGATCACCAGTGCCACCCGCGTATCCGCCGACGCAGGTCCGACGCAGAGCGAGGCGAAGAGCGCCAGATACAAACCGGGCAGGCAAAATCCGGCGAAGCAGAATCTGGAAAGAGCACTCATGAATGCCTTCCGAGGAAATATCGAAAATATCTCTCCAGATTAGCGCATGCCACGCCGACTTCAATGCCCCTGCCGGGGAAACGCTCAGATTTCGCGGCCGTGACGTTCCGTCACGCTGCCATCGCCTTGCGCAGGGCCATTTCCGTCGCAATCGCGTCCCGCACGGCCGGTCGCATCTGCATGCGCGCGAGGTAGGCCGACAAGGACGGCCATTGCGCGACGTCGACGCCGGCGGGACGGAGCAGCAGCAAGGCCCAGGTGAGGTGCGCATCGGCCACCGTGAAGCTGTTGCCGACGAGGAATTCGCGCTCCGCCAGATGCGCAGACGGTATCGACAGAGTCTGGGCGATCCTTGCGCGCGGCTTGGCGAGCGAGCCGTCGTCCTTGTACCAGAAGGTCGGAAACAGGAACGCCTTGTGAATCTCCGTGCCGATGAAGCTCAGCCATTCCTGCAAGCGGTAGCGATCGATCTCGCCCGGACGCGGCGCGAGGCCGCTGGCGGGCTTCAGATCGGCGATGTATTGCAGCACCGCCGCGCTTTCCGTCAGGCGTTCGCCGTTCTCCAGCACCAGCACCGGAACCGCGCCCTTCGGGGCGACGCCGTGAAAATCACCGTCATCCGCGAGTTTCTTGGTCCAGAGATGCACCTGATGATAGGTCGCATCGAGACCTGCTTCCATCAGCGCGATGCGGCTCGAAAGCGAGCAGGCCATCGGCGAGAAGTAGAGTTGCAGCATCGTCTTGCTCCGTCACATCAGTGCATCGCCGCGCGCGATGATCGCGAAGCGGTCGGACAGTTCGGCGAGCGCAACCTCGTGAATGCTCCGGGCGTCCAGCGTGCCGCCGCGTCCGTCGGGCAGGTCGCGCGTGGCGCAGGCATCGGCATCGATCGTCGTGCGAAAGCCGAGGTCGAGCGCGGCCCGCGCGGTGGAGCTGACGCACATATGCGTCATGAAGCCGGCCAGCACGATGTTTTTCCTGTCGATCGCGTCAAGGCGCGCCTTCAGATCGGTGCCGGCAAACGAGTTGGGCAACTCCTTTTCGATCACGAGCTCGCCGGCATGCGGCGTCAGTTCGGCGACAATGGCGCCGCGGTCGGCGCTGCGATCGAACAGGCTGCCCGCCTTGCCGCGATGGGCGATATGAATGATCGCGGCATTGGCGGCGCGCGCCTTGGCCAGCAGGGCAGCCGCGCGCGCGATCGCGGGCCTGGCGTCGGGCAGGGCGACGGGACCTGCGAGATATTCGTTCTGAATGTCGATCAGCACCAGCGCAGCATCGGCAAGACGCGGCGGGGTTAGGTCGGCGCCGGCGAGCCGCAGCAGGGTCTTTGCGGTCGTCATGATCTCTGGAATCTCCGGAAAGCGAATGGCAGGTTCAACATAGTCCCTAGGGCGGCCTGCCGATATGCAGGGATATTGCAGCGGATGGCTGCGATATTGCAGGCTTGTCGCGGTCGATGTAGCCTCATCCCATGAACTGGGACGATCTCCGCATCATCGCCGCCGTCAGGGACGAGGGCACCTATGCCGGCGCCAGCGCACGCCTGCGCATCGACGAGACCACGGTCGGGCGGCGGTTGTCGCGCATCGAGCGTGCGTTGGGTTTGCGCCTGTTCGAGGCTGCCGACGGCGTTCGCAGGCCGACACGGCAATGCGAGGCGGTGCTGGCGCATGTCGAGGCGATGGCCGCGCATGCGGCCGAGATCGATCGCCTCAGCGAGGGCGTGGAGGGTCCCGTGGGACGCCTGCGCATCGCATCCACCAACACGGTCGCCGAGCAGGTGCTGTCGCCGCGTGCGAGCGATTTCCTGCGCGCCAATCCCGGTCTGATGCTGCAGTTCCTCACCTCGAGTGAGAACGTCAAGTTCTCGCGGTGGGAAGCCGATCTCGCGATCCGGCTGCGCAAGCCCGACAAGGGCGACTTTGCAATCTCGAGACTCGGCGACATCAAGCTTTACTATTTCGAACCTGTTGCGAGCGATGGCGAGCCGATGCTCTGCACCTATCCGGATGAGTTGGGTGCCATTCCCGAGATGCAGTTCCTGCGGACCAGGAAAATCCGCGTGCGCTGCGTCACCGACAACGTTCGCGTCATCCGCAATTTGATCCGCGCCCACCAAGCCGCCGGCGTGCTGCCCGAATATAGTTGTGGGGATCTGCTCGCCGACCGCGGCCTGCGTGTCACGCTGCTGCCGAAACGGCGCGATATCTGGCTGTTGGTGCAGAATCACCTGAAGCGCGACGCGGCGACGCGCGTGACGATCGACTGGGTCAGGCACTGCTTCAAGGACGTCCCGCAGGCCTGATCATCGGCGGCGTTCATGGCCTTCGCATTGAACGCAGTCCGCGCGATGTGCGACCAAAATCACGGAGCCGGGATTGCGCGCGCGCCAAGGTTGCGTAATCTCGTGACGAGACCTGACCGGGGCAAGCGCATGACCACTCTTTCCGAAACGATCCGGCCCTCGAGGGCGCAATCGCGGGAATGGAAGGCCATTCTCATCCTGATCCTGCTGGTCCCGGTGTTGTGGTCGCCGCTGATCCTGTTTCGCTTCGTCCTGTACCAGCCCTTCAGCATCCCCTCCAGCTCGATGGCGCCAACGCTGATGGTCGGCGACTACGTCTTCGCCGCGAAATATGCCTACGGCTACGGCCGCAATTCCATCCCGTTCGCGCCGTCCTGGATCTCGGGCCGCATCCTCGCCGCCGACCCCGAACACGGCGACATCGTCGTGTTCCGGACGGCGAAGGACGGTTCGGTCGACTACGTCAAGCGCGTGGTCGGTCTGCCCGGCGATCGCATCCAGATGCGGGGAGGGGCGCTCATCCTCAACGATCGCCCGGTGACGCGCGTCGGGCTCGCGGACGCGCTCGCCGACAACGCCTGCGGAGTGGATGGCGGCGTCAAGGTCCATCGCTGGCGCGAGACGCTGCCGAACGGCGCCTCGTACGTCACCAACGACTGCATCGACAACGGCTTCCTCGACAACACCAACGTTGTCACGGTGCCGCCGGGCCATGTCTTCGTGCTCGGCGACAACCGCGACAATTCCACCGACAGCCGCATGATGTCGAGCTTCGGCTTCGTGCCGATGAACAATCTGATCGGCAAGGTGACGCGGATCTTCTGGTCGCTCGACGAAGACGGCGAGCCGCACATGGAGCGGCTGGGCAAGGTGAGGTGAGGGCCCAAAGCCCTCTCCTTCGTCATTCCGGGGCGCGCCCACTTGGGCGCGAGCCCGGAATCCATAACCACAGGTCTTAGTTGGCTATCCCCGGATAGAGATCATCCCAGTTTGGGTTCTGCTCCTCGATTAGCCGGGTCTTCCAGTCGCGACGCCACTTCTTGAGTTCTTTCTCGCGGGTGATGGCGGTAACTGCATCGTCGTAGATCTCGAACAAGACGAGCTTCCCAACGTCGTACTTGGTCGTAAATCCGGGAACAGCTTTTGTCTTGTGCTCATACACACGGCGAACAAGATCGCTGGTCACGCCGATGTAGAGTGTGCCGTGCTTTTTGCTTGCGAGGATGTAGACATAGTAGGCCATTCCATCCGCCTGTGGTTATGGATTCCGGGCTCGGCGCTACGCGCCGCCCCGGAATGACGAACCCACGACCATCTTAGCGTGTATCTCCCCCCAAACAAAAACCCCGGCATCGCTGCCGGGGTTTCGTCGTTCTTGAGAGGTCGTTGGACTTAGAAGTCCATGCCGCCCATGCCGCCGCCGGGGGGCATTGCCGGGCCGGCGCCGCCCTTCTTGGGCAGCTCGGCGACCATGGCTTCCGTGGTGATCAGCAGGGCCGCAACCGAGGCTGCGTTCTGGATCGCGGTACGGACCACCTTGGTCGGGTCGATGATGCCCTTCTTGACGAGGTCGGCATATTCGCCGGTCTGGGAGTCGAAGCCGTAATTGTAGGTCTTGTTCTCCAGGATCTTGCCGACGATCACCGAGCCGTCTTCACCGGCGTTGATCGCGATCTGGCGAGCGGGAGCCGACAGCGCCTTGCGCACGATCTCGACGCCGGTCTTCTGGTCGTCGTTCTTGGTGCGCAGGCCCTTGAGCTGCTCGGAGGCACGGAGCAGGGCGACGCCGCCGCCCGGGACGATGCCTTCTTCCACAGCCGCGCGGGTCGCATGCATCGCGTCATCAACGCGATCCTTGCGCTCCTTGACCTCGACCTCGGTCGCGCCGCCGACGCGGATCACCGCGACGCCGCCGGCGAGCTTGGCCAGACGCTCCTGGAGCTTCTCACGGTCGTAGTCCGAGGTGGTTTCCTCGATCTGCGCCTTGATCTGGGCCACGCGCGCCTCGATGTCGGCCTTCTTGCCGGCGCCG